>JBBAVH010000012.1:0-106390 GCA_040397825.1 Opitutaceae bacterium | reverse complement strand
GTCTCGATCGCGCGCTCGGGGTTTTCCTTCACGAGCCGCGTGTAATACGTGACGTCGTCGGGGTTCGCCTTCTTGTGCGCCTCGATCTTCTTCTTCACCTCGGGATTATCCCGGAAGACGAGCGGCTTCAGTTTGGTTTCGGTTTTTTCTTTTTGGTCGATGGCCATATGCGTCTGGGTTTAGGCCGCCTCTTGATGTGCGGGCGGTGTCGGCACCGGGCGGGAGTCCCGCCCGAAGGGTTCGGAAAGCACGGGGTTGAACGGCGGCTCCGTCGGCCCCTGCACGAGGCGCAACGCGAGGTCGAACTGCCCGCAGATGTCGGCGGCTTCGTGCCGCGCGAGTGCGAACGCCATGAGGCTGTTCGGTTCGATTTTGGGATTCGCGCCGGTGAATCGGCCGTTCAGTTGGTCGGCCGCCGAAGCGAATTCGGCGTAGACGGTCTCGGGCAGGTGGATGGTCAGGGTGATCATATTTTTTCTGGGTTGGATTTGGGTGGATGACTTGACCGGCCCTGAACTCCGGAGGGTCGGGACCGGAACGAAGCGCCGCTCGTCCCGGGAGCCGGAGGCTCGGCGAAGGCGGACGGGCGGCGGTGCGAAGTGAAGGCCCCGACCTTCCGGGGCGTGGCCGGACCTGCCGCCGGGGCGACGGTCGGCGGGCCGTGGCTTGGGACGGCCCGCTGTCCGTCGCGGGACGGTGCGACGGCAACGACAAAGCGGAGTCCAATCGCGACCCGCGTCAGCCGCCGGTCCCGTGCATAGCCGTCAGCGAGGATCTCGACCGACTCGACCACCACGCCCGGCTGCTCGGCCAATTCTGCCACCAGGGCGCGGTAGACAGCCCACTCTTCGATCCGTGGTGCCACACGCTGCACCGTGGCCCGCGCGCGAGGTTCGCCCGGCTCCCACGTCCACCGCCACCGCGAGCCATGTCGCTGTTCCAAGGCGGCCAGCTTCTCCGGCGTCCACGCGATACGGCTGAGCCCCCGCTGTTGTTCGCGGAGCCGGTCCCGTAGGCCGTCATCATTGCCGCGTAGGCGCTCCTGCTCGCCGACGAGGGCCGTGAACTCGGCCGCGTGTTCCGCCGCGGCCGGACGCGGGTGGAGTGCGAACCACCCCGCGGCCGCGCACAAGACGAAGCTGCTCACGAAGGCGCACCAGACTCGCCGGGAGATGCTGCTCGTCCGGCTCACAACCGAAATCCTCCGGTCAGGGTGAAGGCGCCGACCGCGCCAGCTTTCGCTGTTACGATCCAAGGTGCGTTGGCAGGCGCGAGACGCGAACGCCAGTCCTCGACCGCCGTCGGTGGCGTGCCAGGAGCGGCCCAGCCCTCAATCGCCACCGTCCGTCCGGTGATGCGGAGCGACGTGAGCGTGATCGAGGCCGGGACCGTCGTGGCGACCGCTTCCAGCAAGGCGCCGCAGGGCGGACCCGCGGCGCCGCCCTCCAGGGAGCGACGCAGCGCGGAGATTTCGGCGGCGTTCTCACGGAGCTGCGCGACTTCTGTCCGCAATGCACTCAGCTTGGCCTGCTGATCCCGCGTCGCCGCGCGCTCCGCCAGCGAGGTGCGAACGATCCCCGTGCCCATCCACGCCCCGGCGAGCAGGAATGCGATGCTGGCCGCGACCAGAAAGCGCTGGGCGGTGAAGAGCGGCGTCCGCGGCAGCAACTGGGCGGGGTGATAGCGGGGAAATGGCCCGGGGCGGGCCAAGGCCTCGTTGAGGGTGATCTGTTCGACGCCGGGATAGCCCTCCGCACTCACGAATGAGCCCAGTGCGGTGGCCGTCTCGGCATCCGCGCAGACGAGCAGCACCGGTTCCTCCGGGCTCTGCGCGAGCAGTTCACCCAACCATTCGCCGACCTCGGCGACGGCGGACTCGCCGAGCCACACCGGCACGGAACGAACGCCATCTGCCGGATGCCGATAAGCCACGGCGCGCTGGGCCTGGACCGCGACGACCGTGACCGCACCCGAATCGCTCCATTCCTTGGGGAGGGCGTGGAGGAAAGTGGCCATCGGCCACGCCGATTCGACCGCGAGCCCACGCCGCGCCAGTTCGGTGGCGAGCGTAATGAGTCCCGGAGTGGTTTCGAAATGGAGCAGCGTCGCGAAGTCGCCACCCATCGGAAGCACGTGTTCATGACTCCACGCGCACTGCGGATTGCACAGGGACGGAAACTCTCCGGCTAACGCCGCAGCAAGCGTCGCCCGGTCGCCCTGCGGACACGCCACGGGCTCGGTCTCGAGCGCATCCGGCTGAAAGATCAGCCGGATGCGGACGGGCTTCGGCTCGTTCGCATAGTGCGCCACGAGGACCTCGACGGCTCCGCCGAGATCGGCGAACTCCGCCGAAACCCCGGTGCCGGCGAACCACCAGCGGTCGCCCCAAAGAAGAACCGTGCGCGGCTCAGATGGACGTGAGATAAACATAGACGTCCGTGATTCCGTTGGCAGGAGCGGCATAAGCGACGACGCCGCTGTCGGAGGCGGCGCCTTCGACGGGCGCGAGCTGCGCCCCGTTCATCGCGACGGCCAGCTCGTAGGCGTCCTTCGCGGGACACGCCGGGATGACGAGATAGGCGACGACGTAGTTCGCGCTGAGGTTCGTAGTCCCATCGAGCCGAAAGTTGGCGCCGAGCGCCGCGGAAGGCGCGAGGGCCGGATTGGCCGTGCGGGCCTCCACCCGGGTGACATTGGACCAGTTTCGTTGCGGGGCCGCGTCCGGCGTCATCACGAAGCCGAGCGCTGCCTGATTCCACGACACCTCATTGCCCGTGCCTGTGGAGGCGAAGGCCTGCGTGCCCATCCGTAGGGCCAGCGGCTTCTCGATTTTGCCCGTCGCGAGCAAAACCGTGTCGAGCCGCGCAGCATTGCCTTTCGCGACATCGGTGGCGCCGGTGAGCGCGGCGCCCGAGGTCGGGATGCCGGTGCCTTCGGTGCGGGGCAGACTGCCGTTGCCGCCGGCCATCGCGAGATAGTCGGTCAGGGCCGTCTTGAGCGTATCGACGGTCTTCTCGACCTGCTGAATCCGCGCGTTGCGCAGGGCATCGAAGCCTTTCGGCAACAACAACCCGACGAGGACGCTGACCACGGCGAGGACGAGGACGAGTTCGAGCAGGGAGTAGCCCTGCGTGTGCAGACGTTTGTTCTTGGTGTTCTTCATGTGTGCTTGGGTTATGGGCCGGATGGCCCGGTTAAAAAAAATCAGAGGACGCGGGCGACCTGCTCGATGGTGGTGAGCCCCTGCGCTGCCGCCGTGAGCCCGTGCTGCCAGAGCGTGGCGGTGCCTTCGCGATCCCGCACCGCGGCCAGATCGCCGAGGGGCGCGTTGGCTGCGATCAGCGGCAGATACTTTTCGGCTGATATGACTTCGTGAATCGCCAGCCGTCCTTGGAAGCCACGCCCGCGACAGGCGGGACATCCGACTCCCCGGCAGAACTCTGCATCGGGCATCCGGTGCTCCTCCCGCAGGCGCGAATTCTCCGGATGCGGCTCCCTACACTCCGGGCAAAGCCGGCGAACCAGCCGCTGGGCCGCGACCAGGCGCAGCGACGCGGCCAACAAAAAACTCTCCACGCCGAGATCCCGCAGTCGCGGAATCGCCGCGAGCGCGTCGTTCGTGTGCAAGGTCGAGAGCACGAGATGGCCCGTGAGCGCCGCACGAATCGCGAGTTGGGCCGTCTCCGCATCCCGCGTTTCGCCGACCAGCAGAATATCGGGATTCTGCCGCAGGAGAGCGCGCAGCGAGGTCGCGAACGTGAGGCCGATCTTTTCCCGAATCTCCGTCTGCCGAATGCCGGGGAACTCATACTCCACCGGGTCCTCCAGCGTGTGGATGACGCGCCCCTCGTGATCGAGGGCATGGAGTGCCGCGTGCAGCGTCGTGGTCTTGCCCGAACCCGTCGGGCCGGTGAGATAGATCAAGCCTGCCGGACCGGCCAGCGCCGCGCGCAACGCGTCCGCCTGGGGCGCCGCGAGGCCCAACTGCGCGAAGTCCTGTCCCGGCATCGTCTGATCCAAGAGCCGGATGACGAGGCTCTCGCCATACACCGTCGGCAGCGTGCTCAGCCGGAGATGGAAACGCCGTCCGCGTTCCTTGAGCACAGCCCGGCCATCCTGCGGCAGCCGCTTTTCCGTAATGTCCATGCCGCCGAAAATCTTGCCCCGCGCCAGCAGCGCCTCGCGTTGCGCCACCGGCAACCGGGCATGGCTGTGCATCTCACCGTCGATCCGGAAGCGCACAAAAAGGCCGTCCTCCTTGGGCTCGAAGTGAATGTCGCTCGCCCCTTCACCCGCCGCCGCCCGGAGGATCGCGTCGAAGGCACGCGTCGGGTCGCCGCCGGGTTCGACCACGGCAGATGCCGACGGATTTCGACCGCGCAGATTCTGGAGAAAGTCGAGCATGGTCAGCGGACGAGGCGGGGCGTGAGGAAGATCACGAGTTCGGTCCGGGCGCGGAGGTTCGCGCGGCTGCGGAACGCCGCACCGACGACCGGAAGTTTCCCGAGCACCGGAACCCGCCGCTCGGTTTCGCCCGTTTCCTCCGAAATGAGCCCGCCGATGATCGCGGTTTCGCCATCACGCAGGCGCACGATGGTCGAAGCCTGCTTCACCTCGGTGACCGGCGCGGTCTGGCGTCCGTCGGGGCTCGTCACGATAGCCTGCAACCGCGTGATGGCCGGCAGCACGTCGAGCGTGATCATTTTGTCGCCGTCGATCTGCGGAGTGACGGCGAGAATCGTCCCGATGGTGATCGTCGAGACCGAAAAATTCTCCTGCGTCTGGTTGAAAGCCGTCGTTGCTCCGGGCTGCTGGAGCGTGGTGGTCTGTTGCAGCCTGAAAAATGGACGGTCTTCGCCGACCTTGATAAATGCGGTCTGATTGTTGAGGGCGCGCAACCGCGGCTGGGCGACGGTCTTCACCTCGCCTTGCTGCTTGAGCGCTTGGATGACCGCGGACGCTCGTCCGAACCCCAGCGTCGCCGCGAAGGTATTGGCGCCCAGGACGGTGCCTCCGACTCCGGCGACATCAAGCGGGGCGCGCGCCACCACGCGGACGCCTTCGAGTGAGGTGGCCGCCTGATCCCAGTCGACGCCGAGCTTCTGCTCGTCGCGCAAGGTCACCTCGACGAGTCGGGCTTCAATCTCGACCTGCTGCGTGATCCGACGGTTCACCAGCTCGATAAACGCCCGGATGGATTCGTGCCGCTTCACCGGGGCCGTGATCTGTGCCACGCCGCTGAAGCGATTGAGGACGAGACTGTCGCCGTCCTTCACCATGCTGCGCAGCTCGGCTTCCAATGTGGTCCAGAACGTGTTCTGATTTTCCTGCGAGATGGAAACCTGGGTCGCATCGGACGCCGTGTTGCCGCTGGCGAGAGATTGCTGCGGCGAGAGCGCCGTGGAGCCGTTCAAGTTTCCACCGCTGCCGCCCGGCGCACCGCCGAGCGTGATCGAGGCGCTGCCGGAACCGCTGCGCGTGAGCTGCGGATAGTCGATCAGGTAGAGCACCGTCTTCCGCTGACGCACCAAGATGCCCGCGGGCGTCTCCTCGAAATAGAGTCCGACCGGCTCCACGAGAGCGGTCAGTGCGCTGCGCACCGTGCCGCCGGAAAAATCGACGGTGACTTCACTGGCGATGCCCGGCTCAACGTGGATCGCCGTTTTGCCCGTGCGCGCCAGCGCACGCAGCGCGGACGGCAACGGGGTCTTCTCGAAGCGGAGCGGACCGACGGGCTGTTCGAGGGCCGGCGGTTCACCGGCCACGGCGAATGGGAACAAGAGAACGAAGCAAAGAGTAATTTTCATAGGAGGAATCGGTCAGGGTTTTTCGAGGACGAAGGGAGGAGCCTCGCGCGTGGTGGCGTCCCGCAGGAGCGTGCGTGACTGGCCGCGATACTTGAGCGTAGCCGCGGCAATCACGTTGAAGCTTCGGGTAACGGGCGCGGCGGGCAGGAAGAAGGCGTCACCTGGCTGGCTCGCCTGAATCGTGACGGGGCCCGCTCCGGTTACCTCCACGGAATTGCCGGTCAAAATGGCCGGACCGCTTAGAAGGGAGAAGCTGACCGGCAGACCGGAGGTTGCATTCGCCACCAGCGTGAACGGCGGAGACGCCAGTCCGTGATCCCCCGGAGAATTGAACGTGATCGTTTGGGCCGCCTTTGCTGCAAAGTTGGCCTGCACAAACTTGGCCCGGTCCATCGTAACGGCGACGGAAGTCGCCAGACCGCTCGCGTCGCCCGCCCAGCCACTGAAACGGTGAGTGGCATCCGGCGTGGCGGCCACGGTGACGACGGTGCCAGCCGCATAGGTGCCGCCGGGTGTAACGGTGCCGCCGCTTCCTGCCGTCGTCGTCAGCGCAAAGCTGGTTGGCGTGAAGTTCGCGATCAGGTTCGTCGCGCTGGTAACGGTGAATGCCAGAGGATTGGCCGCACTCGAAAGGTCACCGCTCCAACCGGCGAAGGTGTTCGTCGGGTCTGGTGTCGCGGTCAGCGTGGCGACCGTCCCAACGGGGTAATTGCCGCCGCCGGTGATCGTCCCGGCACCGACCGGAGATGCCGTGGCGGTGACGGCAAAGGTCCGGGGCGCAAAATTTGCGACCACGTTGTAGTTCTGTGCACCGACCGTGAAGACGACGGGATTGGCGGCGCTCGTGAGATCGCCCGTCCATCCGGCAAAAACATGGGTGGCGTCCGGGACGGCGACCAAAGTGGCGGACGTCCCCTCCATATAGATGCCCGCGCCGGTGACAGATCCCGCAGCTACGGGCGACGTCGACGTCACCACCGTGCGATTCACCCCAAGCACGGTCAGGTCCGCGAAGGACATGCGCGTGGTCGAAGAACCGGGGCCGTATTCGATCACGAATCTGTAGTTGCCTGGACTGAGACCGGAAACCGTGGATGAGCCGGTAACAGCCGCGGGATACACGTTCACGCCGTTCAGCCCTGGCTGATAGCCATGCACCCACCGAAAGCCTGTTCCCGTCGTGGTCCAATTCAGGGTCGCCGATTGATTGGAGTAGATGACCGTCGGGCTAGCGGTGAGGGAGCCGTAGAGGCCGTCGCTCGTTGTCACGTTGATCGTGGCGGTGCGCGTGACTGGGCCGCCCGGTCCCTCGGCGATGAGTGTCCAGGTGGTCTGCCCTGGGTTCAGTCCGCCTACATTAACGGTGAAGTTGGCCGAGCTTTCATACGGCGTGCCGGTGATACCGTAGCCCGCTACGCGGACATTCGTCGCATTGGCCGTGGTCCACGTCACCGTCGCCGTGCCACCCCAGGCCATGCTCCCCGGCGACACACTGATGGAACCGGAGACATTCGCTCCGCCGGTTACAGTGACGGTCGTTGTCTGAGTCACGGGACCGCCCGGTCCCTGAGCGGTGAGCGTATAGGTGTAAGAACCTGTCGCGAGGCCGCTCACGGTCTGACTACCGCTGCTCGCTGTGCTGCTCAGGCCATTTCCGGAAACACTCACTGAGGTCGCGTTCGCCGTGCTCCACGTGACGGTCGCCGATCCCGGTGCCGTCGTGGTGCTCGGACTCGCGCTGATCGAACCGGAAACGGCCGGCGGTGCCGTCACCGTTACCGTTTGGGAAATCGTCGCCGAACTAAGTCCGGCGGCATCCGTTGCCTGGGCCGTGTAGACGACAGTCAAAGGCCCCGAGTCAGTGCTGGGGTTGCCGGAGTCGTTGTCGGTGCCGTTGCCACCGCCCGCGAACGCATACGGCGCGCCGTTCCGCCAGACATTCACGTTGGTCAGATTGCCGTCCGGGTCGTGACCATGCGCCGAGATGGTATAGCTCTGCCCGCTGGCTACCGTCCCTGGTGTCGAATTCCACACGATCGTCGGGGCGGAGTTAGGTGCAGCGGAAACAGAGACCGTGGCCGTCTCGGTCGCGGGACCGTTGGGTCCTTGGGCAGTGATGGTGTAAGTGTGAACGCCCGCTGGGAGTCCGCTGACAGACTGGCTCCCGGTCGTAGCTGCGCTGCTGAGGCCCGGCCCGGACACCGAGACCGCCGTGGCATTCGCACTCGACCAGGTGATCGTGGCCGCAGCGGGGGCCGCGGCACTGCTGGGAGTGGCGTTGATCGACGCGCTGACAGCGGCCGCCGCGGTCACCGTGAACGTGGCCGATTGCGTCACCGGTCCGCCGGGACCTTGGGCGGTGATCGTGTAGCTATGAACGCCGGCCGGAAGACCGGACACCGTTTGGCTGCCATTCGCGGCCGAACTGGCGAGTCCGTTGCCGCTGACCGATACCGACGTGGCATTGACGCTGGACCACGAGAGAGTGGCAGAACCCGGCGCGGTCGCGGTGGTCGGGCTTGCGCTGATGGAAGCGGCCACCGTGGCTGGGGCGCTGACTGTCACCGTCTGGGAAATCGTGCTGGACCGCGCACCATTGGAGTCCACGGCGTCGGCGGTGTAGGTGACGGTCAACGGACCGGTGTCTGTGCTGGGGTTGCCGGAGTCGCCGTCAGTGCCGTTGCCACCACCGGCAAACGCGTAGGCCACACCGTTGCGCCAGACATTCACTTCCGTGAGATTGCCGTCCGGATCGTGACCATGGGCAGAGATGGTGTAACTCTGGCCGCTCGCGACCGTGCCGGGAGTCGTATTCCACGAAATGGTCGGCGGGGTGTTGGCCGGCGGGCCAACCGTGAACGTCGCCGTTTGCGTAACCGGACCTCCGGCCCCCTGCGCGGTCACCGTGTAGGTATGCGTGCCGACGGGCAGGCCACTCACGGTCTGACTGCCACTCGTAGCCGAGCTGGCGAGGCCGCTGCCCGAAACCGAAACGGCGGACGCGTTCGCGGCGGACCACGTGATCGTGGTTGAGCCCGGCGCGGTGCCGGTAGACGGACTGGCCGAGATCGAAGCCGACACGGTTGCCGGTGCAGTGATCGTGACCGTCTGCGAAATTGTGCCCGAGGTCGCACCGTTTGAGTCAACGGCGTTGGCGGTGAAGGTGATGGTGGCCGGTCCGCTGTCAGACGTGGAGTTGCCGGAATCGCCATCGGTGCCGTCGCCGCCTCCGGCGAACGCAAAGCCGACGCCGTTCTTCCAGATATTCACCTGGGTGAGGTTCCCGTCAGAGTCGTGTCCGTGGGCGGAAATGGTGTAACTCTGGCCGCTCGCGACCGTGCCGGGAGTCGAAGTCCACGTGATGGTCGGCGCCGTGTTAGCCGGCGGATTGACCGTCACGGTGGCGGCCTGCGTGACGGGACCACCGGGGCCTTGCGCGGTGATCGTAAACGTGTGGGAACCGGCCGGCAGTCCGCCGACGACCTGGCTGCCACTCGCAGAGGAACTCGCCACTCCCGTGCCGGCCACTGACACGGCGGTCGCGTTGGCGCTCGACCATGTCACGGTCACTGAGCCCGGGGCCGTCGCACTCGTGGGACTGACACTGATCGAGGCGGACACCGACGGCGGCGCACCGACGGATACCGTCTGCGAGATCGTGCCGGAGCTCACACCGTTGGAATCGACGGCGTTGGCGGTGAAGGTGATGGTGGCCGGTCCGCTGTCCGACGTGGAGTTGCCGGAGTCGCCATCGGTGCCGTTGCCGCCGCCGGCGAACGCGAAGCCGACCCCGTTCTTCCAGATGTTCACTTGGGTGAGGTTGCCGTCGGCGTCGTGCCCGTGAGCAGTCACTGTGTAGCTCTGCCCGCTGGCCACGGAACCCGGTGTCGCGGTCCATGCGATCGTTGGCGCGGAGTTCGCGGCGGTGATCGTTACCGTTTGAGAAATCGTTGCGGACGTCGCGCCGTTGGAGTCCACGGCATTGGCCGTAAACGTGATCGTCGCTGGGCCACCGTCGGACGTCGTATTGCCCGAGTCACCGTCGGTGCCGTTCCCGCCTCCCGCGAAGGCAAAGCCGACGCCGTTCTTCCAGATATTCACCTGCGTCAGATTGCCATCGGCGTCGTGGCCATGCGCCGTGACGGAATAGCTTTGTCCGCTTCCTACGGTTCCCGGCGTCGCGGTCCATGTGATCGTCGGCGCGTTGTTCGCGGTGCCAATGTCGATATAGGTGGTCAGTCGCCGGCCCCAACCGCCGTAACCGACACCGTTGGGTGGATTGTGCGGCCAGATATACCAATCCGATGCGCTGTCCCCATAGACAAAATTGTCGATGGAGCCGCCGTCGGAGGCCCAATAGGACCAACGGCCGGTTTCGTTGAAGGTGATCGTCGTCGCGGCATAGCCATCGGGGGCGTTGAACCCCCAGTGGTCAGTGTTGCTGTAGACTTGGCCCGAGGGGCTGACGATCCACGTGCGGTTCCAAAGTTCGATGCGCTCGTTGACCCCGGCGTCAACCCGTTCGCGCACGGTGGTGTGTCCGGAATACACCGCGACGGTCGAACCGAACGCAGCGGAGCTGACCGCCTGCGCGCGGGCAGACGTAGAGAGGGCAGCGAGCGCAAACATACAGGAGATGAACGAAAGGAGATGCTTCATTGGACGGTGACGGTCGCGTTCTCCCGCAGGTGGAAGCGCAACGCCTCCACGCCGGGCCACGCGGTGCCGCGGTTGATGGTGATGAGCCGGCCGCCGAGGATCTCCGGCGTGCTCGTGGCTCCTGAATTTGCCGCCGCGGTGAACGCGTTCGGCGAGTTGTTGAACGACACGAACGCCTGTTCGGTCGGGTGGTTGCTGTTCACCGTGACCCGGTATTTCGGGAGCACGATCCGGCGCACCGCGAAGCGATGCACCTGGGTCAGTCCGCCGCCGCCCTGCTGCCACGCGGCGATCTGGGGGGCGCTGAGACGGCTCTGCCAGAGACCCGGGAGCGCCGCGGTGCGACTCTCCCAATCGTGGTTCCAGATGGCATCGAACCACGCGGCACTATTTTCATAGGCCGGCAACCCGAGCTGTTCGCTGCGAGCGACGAGGCTGACGAGCAGGAAACGTTGTCGACCCGCTTCGTCCGGCGCGGCGAACAACAGCCGGGAATTGCCCAGCGCGTTGAAGGCGATGCGCGCCAGTTCCGGCTGGGCGGCCGGCGCGGTGCCGATCTGCGGGGTCAGGCCACGCAAGCGCGCGACCTTGGCGAACCAGGCCGAGTTATCGGTGGTCGTGTAGAGTCCGCTGGTCGACGCGGAGAACAGAGTCGGCGAATCAGCCGCCGCAATCGTTCCGGGCAAGGCTGCGACGTTGAGATTGCCGAGGTCGGTATTCTCAAACGACGCGGTGATCGTGCCGGCCAATTCTTCGAGGGCTCGCCCCTCCGTTTCGCGCCGACTGCGCTCAATGATGTCGCGCACGGAAGGCGCCAGCACAGCCGCGAGAGCGCCGAGCACGAAGAGCACGAGCACGACTTCCAGCAGCGTGAATCCACCGGTGTGGCGGCGGTTCTGGCCGAAGCTCGGTCGGCCACGCGGACGTTGGGCAATGGTGAACATTGTCAACGGGCGTTCACGCCGCCGAGCAGCGAGAACAGCGGGAGAAAGAACGAGAGCGCGATCAGCCCGACGATTCCGGTGAGGGTCGCGAGCAGCGCGGGCTCGAGGAGGGCCAGTGCGGTCGCGAGGCGTTCGCGGGCACGCGTCGCCGCGTATTCCTCGATGTGCCGGAGAGCCGCGCCGAGTTGGCCGGTGGTTTCTCCGGACTTCAGCGCCGGCACGATGAAGGCCGGAAACGCGTGCTTCTTCGGCAGCGCCGCGTAGAGCGGCTGACCCACAGCCACGCGTTCCCGCGCCGCGAGGAGCTGTGCAGCCATGACGGAGTTGCCGGTGAGTTCCGCGCCGGTGCGCAGCGCCTCCAAGAGCGGAATGCCCGCTTCGTGCAGCAGCCGGCAATGCGCCGCAAACCGGGCCGTGGCGAGATGCCGGATGACCTCGCCGAGCACGGGCAGACGGAGCAGCAGCCGGTCCCGGAGACGCTGCAGCCGAGGCGACCGTGTCGCGGCACTGACCAGGACAACTCCGAGGAGGGCGACCACCAACCCAATCGGCCAGCCATGCCGGACCGCCTGACTGACCGCGATGAGCGCGACCGTGACAGCCGGCAGCGAGAGATGGAGCGAGGCGAAGATTTCCGCGAACTGCGGAACGACTCCGCCGAGCAGAAACGCCACCAGTGCCGAGGTCGCGACCAACACCACGACCGGATAGATCATCGCGCGCCGGGCCGTGCGGCGCAGTTCGGCGTGGCCGTTGACGTGGGCGGCCAACGCCCGAATCGCCTCGGGCAATTGCGCCGACGCCTCGCCTGCGGCCACCACCGCCGCGAGATGAGGCGGGAACTGGCGCGCGAAGAATCGGCAGGCGACGTGAATGGGTGTGCCTTGCGCCACCTCGCAGTGGATCTTCTCCAACATGAGCCGCATGGCTCCGGGCGGTGCATCCGCGGCCAGTTGGCCCAACGCGGTATCGGCGTTTACCCCAGCGCGAAGTTGAAGCTCCAATTGGTGGAGCAGCCCGATGAATTCCGGCGCCGGCAGCACGAGGCGCGCGAGCTTCCGGTTCTCGGCGACCGTGCGAATCCGCACGGGCCAGAGCGATTTCGCACGGAGTTGGAGACGCAGCTCCGCCTCGCTGGGCGCATCCTCGCGGAAGAACCGGCGCGTGCCCGCGCGGTCGATGGCATTGATGGCGAAGGCAGGCATGTCAGAGGGGCAGCCGCACGCGGATGGCTTTTTCGGCGACGGGCAGGCGCAGCAGTTTTCCGCTGTGCCGGAGCAGCACGGCGTCAGGTTCGATCCGCTCCACTGCGAGCGATTCGACGATCTCGCCGACTTGCACCAAGCGGTCGTTGACGACCGCGCACGCCATCGGCCCGGCCACGATACCGCCGACTTGCAGGCTCACTTCCCGCATGGCTTCGGGCGGCACGGTCCGCACCGTGAAGGGATTGACCGGCTCGCCGGACTTCTCCGTTACAATCGCCGCCACAAGGTCGATGACGTTGTCGGCGTTCGGGGTCAGCGTCGGCTCGGCTGAAATGGGCGACGTCGTCACCGGAGGCCGCGGCACGGGCGCAGGCTCAGGAGGGAGCGTGACGCTGGACACGGCGGACGGTGGCGAGGCATTCGTCGCCGCCAGCTTGGCCGTCAGGGCGTCGTTCTGGCTGATCAGCGCCTCGATGTATTGGGCCTGCTGACGGACCTTTAGTTCGAGCCCAGTGGTGGCAGGTGCCGCCGGGACTGCGGGTCGAACCGGGGCCGGCACAGGAGCCGCCGTTTGCGCGGAAGGCGCCGGCAAGACGGAGGGTGCAGGAGAAGACTGGCACCCGGCTAGTCCGACGATGAGCAGAAGGAGGAGGTGTTTCATGGGCGGGAGAGAGCGGCACGATGCGCGAGCGGTGGGCTGCGCCGGGCCTGGCTCAGGTCGAGGGTTTGCGTTACGTAGAGGTAGAAGGACTTCCCCGCGGGCACGCGGAGGTAGAAGCCGTCGCGGGCAATGGCCTCACGGATCGCTTGGGCTTGCTCGCGGAGCACCGCACCGGTGCCGGCCAGCACGGCGTTGCGCGCGGTCGCTTTGGGAACCGAGGCATCGCCGAGCAACCCGGCGGTCGGCCGGACCTCCTGCAGAGCCGCGGTGGCGCTCGCGAGAAACGTCGCGGCGAAGAGCTTTAGTTCACGGTCGTCATCGGTTTTGACGATTTGGCCGCGCAGTCCGGCAGAACCGTCGCGTTCACCAAAGCGCTCGGTGCCGGCGTCAAATTCGCGATCCAGCGCGAGACCTTGCACCGCGATCTCTGTCCCGTTGTCGCCGGTCGGTGTCCGCCAAACGATCTTCCATTCGCCTTGGACGGCGAGCCGCTCGCGGGTCCTATCCAGCGCCGCGCGCCCGTGGACTTCCGCCCCGGCCGGGATGACTAACTGGCCATCATGCCAGACATCCGCCGTGACCAGGCCAATGACGGGTGTGTCCAGCCGGTTGGACTCCAGTGCCACCACCGTCTCGCAGGGAATCAGTCGGCCGTAGGGTGCAGAGGGAGCCGGCGGAACCGGTTGCACTTCGCGCGGCGCGGCGACAATCAACAAAGGCGTCGCCCGTGGCGTCTCGATCTTTGCCACCGGTGTCGTCGTGGTCGGCACGCTACCGGTGACCGGACTCGGCGGGGCCGGCGGTTTGACGAAGCGCGCGCCCTCGCGGGTCAGCGTCTTCGGTAGCACCGGCGACGGTGCGGCCTTCGCCGCCGGCAAGGCCGGCGCGGGGCGTCGTTGGTTCTGCCAGCGCACCGCGAGCACACCCAGGAGCAACACGGCTCCCACGAGCAGCACCTGCCCGGTGCCCGAGGTCAGAAAGTCGCGATCGATTTTCATGGGCGCGGCACGATCACGGAGAACTTCTCCCGCACCGTGAGATTGGCCCGTCCGTGCGGGCCGCCGGAGATGACAAAGTAGGCCAGCGAGACTCCGCGTGCCGGGATGGCACCCGAAGCTTCAGCCCATGCGGCCGGGAAGAATTCCCGGTCGAGGCGGATCGCGAGCCCCTGCGGATCGTAGGGCACGGCGACGTTGAGCGCGTTTTCGAGTTTGACCCGGAAAACCAGTGCGTCCTCGGCCTCGAATCGGGTGACCGCTTCAATCGTCGCGGTAAAGTTGCGGTAGGCTGTGACGATCCCTGGCTCGGTGCGGTCCGTCACCACGTCCATGCCGGACAGCGCGAAGGGCGCACGATTCCGCTGGCGGGCGCGATCTATGAGCGCCCGCAACGAATCGGCTGATAATTTGCGCGGGCCGCCGCCAGCCAGTGGTTCGTCGAGAAAGACCACGGCGCGATCCGCTTCGCCGTCGGTCGTAAGGGAGAGCGCGTAGACCCGGCCGCGAAACAGGATGTTGAGCGCGGCCTTGGCGTCGTCCTTCAGCGCCCGCAGCGAGAAATACTCCGAGCCCGCTTCGTGTGACAACAACACCGCGGGATTGTCCTCAACCTTGGTCGAGGCGTTGGCGCCGATGATGGCCGTGACCCCTGCTGGAAAGACACAAGTGGTCGGCGCCTCGCGGGACAGCCGGACGGTGTAGACCGAACGGTCATCGAGCGGATAGCTCTGGGTCGGAGCCGCACCCACCACCGCAAGGGTGCCCAAAAACGTCAGGAGGAAACGTCGTAGGTCCATACGGCAAGGGGGTAGCGGCCGTTGGCCGTTAGGTTGGGGTTGCGGGCGAACTGGAATCGCACGGTGAAGGGCGCGGCTTCGCCGAAAACCTGTCCGCCGACGAGGCCGGTGCGGACCAACTGGCCCTCAGCCTGCACGATCACGACGTTCTCCCGCGTCTCGAGCACGGTGAGCTTTAACACCTCCGGCTTTTGGTGCAGGGCCTTCGCCGTGAACTCCTCCGCGCTGCCGGTCGCCGCAGCGCGAACCTTGCGTGCCGCCTCCGGCAAAAAAAGTTTGTCGAGCAACTCCGGGAAGTCGAAGCCGGTCGGATTGCGCTGGAACAAGGCGAGACACGCCAGCAGCGCATGCTGCTCGTGCAGCTTCGATGCCTCCTCGAATCCGAGGAGCGGACTGACATGAAACGTTCCGCTCGGATCGAGCACGATCACGCGTTCGCGTTCGCGATACGCGCGAATCACGAGGAACGGTTGCAGGGCGCAGAGCGTAACCGCGATCAGGGCCACAACACACCAGAGGCGGGCGGCCATCGCGTGATCGGCGAAGAGTTCCAACGGGCGCCAGGCCCGGCGCGACCGTTGGGCCGGATCGGGTCGCACATGCGGTGCGGGCGTTTCGCGAAGTGTGGTCATGGTTGGGATGAAAAATTCAGATCGAGGTGTGAGGCGTGGGCAGTTGCGTCAGACCGAGAGCCGCGGCGGCTCTCGCGTCGCCGCTCGGATCAGCGGGAGCTGGTGCTGCGGGTGGTGGCGGTGGCGTGACCGACGACGGGGAAATCCCCGGACCGCCGCCGCTATTTCCTCCGCCGGATTTGGCGGCAGCCTGCGCGGCCAGGGCCGGTGCCGCGGCGCCGCCGGTCTTGATCGTCTTCATCACCGCGGCGATCTGCTGGAGCGCGAAGAGGTGTTGCAGCGCGGTCCCGCCACCGCCCGAAATGGGCGAGCCTGAGCAGATGAGACCCTGCATCAGAAACGGCGTCGCGATGGTGCCGATGACAAGCCAGAGCGCGGCTAGCAGTCCGCCGAGCAGGCTCGCGAACGACGCCGCATCGATCTCGCCCGGCGTGAGGTCGTAAGCCGTCGCCAGATTGTCCGCGTAAGCGGTGAGCAAATGGTAGGCGACCAATTCCGTGACCGCGAATCCGACGGGCCACGCCAACACGGCGAGCGTCTGCTGCACGTAGCGGGTCGCGAGCTGCGCCTGCGACGGAATCATAAAGAGCCCGAGCGCGATCGGCAGAAACAGGTAGCACAGGAGCTTAAGCACGAACTGCAGGACGAGGAACGGCAGTTGCAGCAGACTCCCAATCAGGACGACGAGCTTCGCGGCGCCGTAGAGGAACGCCTGGTAAACGCTCTCGCCGATCCGCCGCAGGCTGAAGTCCGTGCCACTGCCGCTGACCGTTTCACGCAGCCGCGTCGCGGTCCGCATCGGGTGCTCGGTGTAACCCTCATGGACGGTGTTCGCGACCGTGAGGAAGACCCGTTCCGTGAAACCAAACCAAAACGGCAAGGTGGCCACGAGGCCGACAATCACCGTGGCGCGAACGAGAGGCCGGGTGAGGCCTTCGACGTCGGCGCGGGCCTGCTGGATTTGCAGCACCAGCCCGACGACGCAGACAAAGAATACGATCAACCGCAGCGCGTCGGTCAGGGAGAGAATACTCTCCCGCAGTCCTGGAGCGAAGTTTTCCATCAGTTGCGGCCCTCCTGCGGACGCTGGCGCAATTCTTCCTGCCGCAGCTTCTCCATGAGCCGTGCCTTCGCCGCCGGGTCCGGGGCGTAGTCGGTCCGGGTGTCGGCCTTGATCGACCCCTGCCACACGTCCATCGGCTGGGACGCCTTTTTCTTCGGCGGCGCGGGGAGATCGGAAACCGGCGGCACGGTCACGGCAGTCCGCACGGCATGGCGAACCGCGAGCAGCCCGGCCAAGGCAAGCGCAACCACGACTGCGACAATGATGAGGTGCATCCGCTTCATGGGCGCACGTAGCTGGTTGGCGTCACCTTTACGGACTGCTGCCAGGTCCCGACGATGGCCAGGGTCTGGCGCTCCTCGGCGAGCTGGCGTTCCAAAAAATCCTGCCGCTCCTTTGCCGCCTGATTCTCGTTCAGGATTTGCTGCGTCTGAAGCTTGTCCGCCTCATCGCGGCGTTGCGCGTCGAGGTGGGCGACCTGGCCGGCGAGCACTGCGAGTTTGGCGTTGTGCTTGTCGACCTCAGCCTGGGTCGACGCGCCGCGCAGCTGCTCCACCGTCGCGGCGATTTCTCCCTGCAACGCGACCGATCGCGTGTTCGTTGCCGCCTGAACAGCCGCGAGGTTGTCAGCCTGACGTTCGACTGCGGCGTAGCGCCGGTAAAGCGGCTCTTGTCGCACGAAGTCCCGGCCGAGCGCCGTGCGGTCGTCGAGACGGCGGTAGATCCCGTCGGAGGTGCGCTGCAACGACTCGATGGCGTTCGCAAGCCGGCGCGTGGCCGCGAGTGTGTCGCCATAGGTGCGGGCGAGGTCGGTGGCTCCGAGGTCGCGCAGCACCATACCGGCGCCGGCCGCCGTCGGGCTGCCCATGACATCGCGGATGCGTTGCTGCACGGCGAGCTGTGCTTCGAGTTCCCGGAGCTGACGGTTGAGCTGCTCCAGTTGCGCGGCCCACTGACGAAGGATTTCGATGTGATTTGCGGCCTGACCGGCCTGCACAGCGGAGTTCACCGCGGTGTTAACCGGATCGTTGACGATCCACTGCGCGCGGGCCGCCGCGAACAGCAGGAGGAAGAGAACGAGGTATTTCATGGTGTAGTGAGTTCAGCCGGCGCAGGCCGGCGTTGTTGATTTTGGATCAGCCAATACTGCTCCTTCACCGCCTGCCGGTAGCCGCGCTCGTAGCCCCGAGCCTCGGCCGCGGCTTCGCGGTCGGTCTGGCGTGCGGGCGTCGCGCACCCGGTGAGCCCAAGACAAATCAGCGAGATGAGGAGAAAGGTCTTCATGGCTCCTTCTGGAAGTGGCGCAGGGTGCCGCATTGCGGCGGCTGTGCGGCGGGGTTGAAGAAACAGAGGGATGAGTGCCGCTGGTCGGCGGCCAATTGCTCGGGCAGCGGATAGCGCTGGATGGCGTCGAGCGCCGTTTCCGGCAGGGGCAGATCGTGGGCGAGATCGGCGAGATCGCCGCGGTCGTTCTGCCGCATCAGGAAGAACTGTTTGGCATTACCGATGACGGCGGCGCGGATGCGTGAGCCCTTGAACCGCGCGTATTGCTGGATCACGGACACCGCCCAGCAGTTGTGTTTGCGCAACTGCGCGTAGCTCTCCGCGACGATTTGTTCACCGCCGGGCGTGTCGAGGAAGCGGGCCAGCTCCTCGAACAGGATGCGCTTCCGCTGTGCCCGCGGCAGAGCGAGAATATGCTGGCGGCCGAGTCCGCTGATGAGCAGTCCTGCCGCCGTCTTCAGTTCGACTGCCTGTTCCGGGATGAAACCCAATTCGAAGTGGGCGATCTTCCGTTGCAGCGAGACATTCGTGATACCGTCGAACAGGCGGCCGTATTGCCCGTCGGCGGTCCAAGCGCGCAAGAGCGTCGCGAGCCGGTCGATTTCATCGCGGTTGTGCTCGGGGAACCGCGCGTAGGCCAAGAGTTCGACGAGCGCGCTATGCGTCGGGAATTCCTCCGGCGAGTAGAACGCGCAGGCCGTCTGCGCGACGAGCCGCTCGGTCGCCGGGTCTTGGGCAAAGCGCGTGATGGCCTGTTCCGTGAGGCCGGTAATGAAGGCGCGGGCCTCGTCTTCGCGGTTGGCGTGACGATCCCGCAGATCGACGAATGCCTCCAGTGGCGTCGCGCCGCCGAGTTTCGACCGCCAGCCGTGCACGGCACACGCCCACCTACGCACCTCATCCGCCTTCGCCGCGTGACGCCGCGACCAATCGGTGAACGCGTCCCGATAGAGCTGGTGCAGGTATTGTGTGAGCTGCGCCTGCCGCAGCGCGAGTTCCTGGGCATGTTCCGGCTGCCCGACCATGCGGGCGAGCAGCGCGACCGCGGTCGCGAGATGCAGTTGGGTCAGGGGCAGCCGTTGGGTGTCGAGGTAGTTGAGCGTCAGTGCCGCGTCCGGATGAATGACGATGGGGGTTTCGCCCATCGCGAGGGTGAAGCGTTTGTAAGAAAATCCCTCTTCGATCAGCAGCGAGTGACCGAAGTGGTCCGCCGTCTGGAACAGCAGATCCTCGATGAAGGCCGACTTGCCGGCCCCGGTCATGCCGATCAGGACCGCGTGCTGCGGGGACCCGCCAACGTTTGCGCTGACTCCGACCAGATTTCCGTGGCTTCCGTCGTAGAGAGCTTCGGCGTGGTCCAACGCCCCCACAAACGTCGCGGAGAACGGCAGCAAATCGGCGAGGTAACTGTCCTCGGCGTAGAGTTCGCGGTGGTGGTAAGACGAGTGCGTCCACCCTGGCCACGAGGAGAAGAACAGTTTCTTCGCCGTCGTCGGCAGCGCGCACTCGAAGGACTGCGCCCCGTCCATCGCGTTCACGGCCGCCTGCACCGCCGCGACTTTCTCCCGCAATGCCTCCTGCGTCGGCGCCCAGACCCGCAACAAATAGGTCACTTGGAAGGGCCGGGCGAAACCGCCGGCCAACGCCTCGACCTTGCGCTCTTTCTTGCGCAGCGCCACGAGCAGCGACGCGCGGGGCTTTTCAGCGTATTCGCCGCGGAGACGCTCGGTCGCCTTCTCCTCCCGGGTGATTTCCTGCCGTCCGGCGATCGGAGTCACGTTGACCGTGATCGCATAATCCAGAAACGGCAGGCCGGTGAGGTGGGTCACGATTCCTGGGCGGGTCCGCTGGGGCCAGCGACTGAGGGCGAGCACCGCGTGGTAGTGTCCATCGAGGAAGAACCCGCCGCCGTTTTGGCCGACGCCTTCGCCGTGCCAGCAATTCTCCTGGAGTGTAAGGGTGGGATCGAACAACTCGGCCGCAGACTCCGGCGTGCGCCGGGCATGGCTGGGGTTCAGGAAGCGCCGCACGCAGGCGCAATGCTCGGCGTCGTTCATCGGATGGACGGGAGTTTCCGGTCCGAAAACCGTGCGCAAGGTGCCCGCGAAGTCCTCGAACTGGGCCGCCAGCTCCCGCAGCAATCCGGCGTAGTGATGCTGGAGCCCGTCGTGGCCGCGCAGATTTCCAGCGTAGGCGTCGACCTCGATGGAGAGAAACACCGCGAGGTGCTCGCGCCGGAGGCTGCCGTCCAGCGTGCGAGGCCAGTAGCGCGTGAACCGCTCGTTCCGGACGGCGCGGATCGTGGGGTCCGACACCTCCTGCGTCCGCGAGTGGTAGGCGAGCAGGGCCTGCCGGTAGTCGGAGTCGGGCCACCACTGAATTTGGAGCCGCCGTCCAGGGGAGACCAACGCGAGCAGCGCCCGAACCCGGTCTTGAAAGGCGTTCAGTTGCTCGAAGCTCGCGCCGCGCAGATCGGGCGGTTCCAGCCGGAAGCCTTTCGCGACCAAGCCGCCACGCTCCGGCGAGCCGAAGACCAGCATCCCCTCAATCAAGCGACCCTCGGGGGCTTCCGCATGGGACTTCGTATGGGTTTTAGCCTCGGAGCTGCGAGCGAAGTTCGCCCCGCCCAGCACCTGATCCAGCCGGTCCCGGTCGTAGCCGGACGGCTTGCCCTGCCGGAATCCTAAAACCCATACGAGCGAGCCCGCAATCGGGATGCCGGCCACCATCCCAGCCAGTGGATAGCCCGTGCCGACGAACCCGAGTCCCGCAAAAAGCAGGACTCCGGCAACGAATCCGCCCACCACGGGGAGGTAGAGGTTGCCCTCCAGGCCGAAGACTCGTCCGGCGGAGTCATCCGCCGCATTGGTGTCCGTGAAGCGCAGGTCGCTCATGGTCTTCCTCGCAGCCTCAGAACCGAGGAGTCAGGACCGCGTCCTGCATCCCAAAGATGGTGAATAGCGCCGCCATGATGGCGGCGGCGGCAGCGATGATGATACCGGCCAAAATGCCGCCCTTGCCCTCGCTGTCGCCCTTGGAGATCGCGTTGGCGCCTCCCCAGATTTTGATGATGCCCCAGAAGAACCCGACCATGAACACGAGCACGAGGGCCGAGCCGAACCCGTCTCGCACCTGCTGCAACTGCGCGAGGATCGGGCTCGGGAAGGGCAAATCCGCGGTTTGGCGGAGGGTGGTAAGCAGCGACAAAGTCATCATGTTTCTAAACGCCATACGAAAATCATAACTTGTCAAACACTATCGTATGGCTTTTAGATTGGGCATGGCTGACTCCCGCCCCATCAAGAACAGTTTCTCCTTCTACGCGGCCGATATGACCGCCCTGGACGAACGGGTGGAGGGACTCAAAAAAGCGGGCGTCAACGCCCGCAGTGCGACGGTGCTGCGCGCCCTGATTCACCTCACCTCTCCCGCAGAGATGATCGCCCACGCCGTCCGGCTGGCCGGTGACAGCGCACTGGGGGTCGCCACCTCGGACGACGACGTCATCGCCGGTCATCCGACCGTCAATCTGCCGAAGGACGATGTGAAGAAGCTCGACGGCGTCGTCGCTCATCTGGCCAAGGCCAAGATCGTCGCCACCCGCGCCTACGTCGTGAGGGCTATCCTGCGGGCGTCTCCGGACGGGAAAACGTTGGCGCCGGCCGTGGAGAAGTTCCTTACGGATTTCCCGAACAAACCGCGCGGGCTGTCGAAGCTCCGCTTGGAGCAAAAGGCCAAAGCCCATGGCTGACGCCACGCAGATCGCCCACCTGCAGGGCCTCGAAACCTACCTCCGCGCTCATTTGCGCGGACAAGATCACGTGCTGGCCCGTGCCGCCGCCGTCTTCACTCGCGGCGAATTGGGGTTGGCGAGAACCGACGGGCCGAGAGGTGCGTTCCTCGCGGTCGGGCCGACCGGCACGGGCAAGACCGAACTGGTGCTCCTGGCGGCCCGCTACCTTTTCGGCGCCGATCGGGTGCGACGATTCGATCTGTCGGAGTTTCAGCGGGCCGATGCCGTGGAGCGGCTCCTCGGGGGCGATGCTTCGGACTCGGGTGCGATCGGGCGCGCGGCCAGCAGTGATTCCCCGCGCGTGTGGCTCTTCGACGAGTTGGAGAAGGCCCACCCCAAAGTCTTGGACCTGTTCATCCAGATGCTGGAGCCGGGGCACGTCACCCTCGCGAACGGCGAGACGGTGTCACTGCGGTCGGACTACGTTGCTTTCACCTCCAACCTCGGTGCGACCGAGTCGATGCGGATGGCAAGCTCGAGCCCGGCGAGCGTCGAGCAAGCCGTGCTGCGACGGGTCTCGGAATCCCTGCGGCCGGAGCTACTGGCGCGCATCCCGGACAAGCTCGTGTTCGGGCGACTTGCTCCCGACGTGCAGCGCGAAATCGCCGAGCTACACCTCGCCAACGAAGTCGCGCGGCTGAGGTCCGTGGGGTTCGACCTGGAGGTGTCGCGCGAGGCATTGGAGTTCCTGATCCGCGAGGGATTCCATCCGCAACTCGGCGCGCGGCCGCTGCGGCAGACGATTGAGCGACAGCTACAAGACGCTGTGGTGCGGGGGTTGTTTTCCACGGGCGCTTGCACTGGTCATGTGGTTGTCGATGCGGGGCTCAATGCATTGCGCGTAAGGTAGTAGCGGATCGAGCAATCGCGCTGGGCGACGACCGTCCACTAGCGCATTCATTTTACGGTCCTCCTCGTTACGGAGGAGGCGCCTTGGAACCTCCATTTCGAAGCAAAGTGATTTCCGATGGTGAAGGAAGTGGTGCGCTAAACTCTGAATAGATCACCTTGATTACGTCGTCTGGTAACACGGAATCCATCGTCGCAAAGTGCTTCTTTTCGATTGCGGTCGAGATCACCACAAATGGTTTCTTGCGCAAATGGGTGGCTATCATTTTTGGCGTTAGCCCCATTGTCATGCCCGGCTTGGGCACCGGAGTCGGCGCAATTGATCGAGGCGGCGCTGGGACTGGTTTAGGCTCGGCCCTAGGTAGAACTACCGGCTCCGGCGGTTCCACTGGAGTTGCGCTCGGAAATGCGAGTTCCTCGAGTGCCGTTGGCTCGGGGGTCTTTTGCATTGGCGAGCCGCCAGTGTATTTTTCGAACCGCGCTCGGAAGCGCTTGAACATTTGTTCGATCATCCCTGGTGCAGTCACAACCGAACTAAGTTCCTCCCGGACTACCCGGACCCCGTTCTCGTTGCGGTCAAATCCTCCGAAAGACATCCAGTTGAAACTTCCGACGACCACAAATTGGTCATCGACCAGCAGGACCTTTGCGTGAGTGTCGCCTAGTCGGACGACGTGGAGGTTGCGATACTGTGCCGCTTTCTGTTGGAGCCACGCTAGTGTCTGATCACCTTGGCGGGACTTTTTGTCTTCCGGTCCACGCTCAGTGATTCCAAACCCGATGTAAACCTCGACGCCCTTCCTAAGCAATTCTTCGAGAGGGCGGACCTTCGGCTCCATGATGCGATCATTGATCCATGGTGAAATCACGAGAAGTCGTTTCCGTGCTTCTCGCAATGCGCGTTCGAAGAGAGGCACGTGCTCCTGCGGCTCAAGGAATCGACCCTGACTGGCCTCGATCAATTTATGCGCGGCGGCCTTCTCCTCCACTAGTTTTGCAATTTCAGCTTTGAGGGCGTGAACTTCAGTCGCAGGCGTTGAGGGTGCCGAAATCTGCCGTTCTTTCTCCTCGATTGCTGCGGAGCGTTTCGCGTTTTCTGCGATGCTGGCGCTTACATCCGGTGACGGTCCCGACTGCTTTCCGAACTCGACGACGGCTTTGTAGTCCCCGTCGAGCATGAGTTCTTTCTCCAACGTGGCACGATGCTGCCTGAGTTGTTCCTGGATACTCAGGCGCTGTAGGCCCCGGTTGGCTTGGAAACCTCGATCAACTTCTGGCATCGGCCGGCCGTCTATGGAGAAGAATCGCACGGCAACCTGTTCGGCGTCCGACGCACCGCAGTAGATGAGCATGACGCCTTCGCGATACCGACGGGCCATCGTCCCGATCTTTTGGGCGGACAGAACCTGATGAATCTTTTGGTCCTTACGCGTCTCTTTCGGGAGCGCGGTATTGTAATTGATTCGACTTAGTTCGTCGTCATCTGGCGCACGCCCCGGCAGCGCTGGAAGCTCGAAAAGTCCATACTGCTTTATTTGCTGCGGATTCCTGAGCGACTCGCGGGCGATTCGTCCCACTATGGGTTGCCGAGCAATGGCATCATAAGCCAACACGAGCTTTTCCCGTCGAGGTGGGGTTCGGGCCGTGTCACGAACGAGCTCCAGCCCCTTGGGAGTCAGTTTTAGCGTAGCCGTGGTTCGATCACTGCCCGGGAGGGCCATTACGAAATCGCTACCCGTCAAGGTGCCGAGACGTCGTAAGATCAACTTTTCACTTAGACCAAGGAAACCGGCAAGATCAGGGATTGTGTCCACCTTGCGTTCAATCGCCCGAAGAATGAACTCGTCAACGACGGGGTGCTTTTTTTCAGCGATTACAAGAGCGTCAAACGTGATCAACCAGAGAGGTAATGCGACCGAATGGTAATCGACCAACCGAAAACCGGGCAACTTGTTGTAACGTGCTGCTACTTCTTCAGGTGTCATTTGACGCCCTCCTTCAGCAAACAGGTGTCGGGATGATTTTCGATGTATTCGCGCACCTCGGAAAGGGCCGATTGGCCACCGAGGGCTCGGCAAAAGTCGGCGTCGCCGATCACGCAGAGTCCATAGCGGGCTCGAGACAGGGCTACATTGATGCGCTCTCTTTCGGCTAGGAAACCGGCTTTCCCCTGCCGATTTGAACGTGTGATAGAAAACACGACGACATCCGCCTCGCGACCTTGATAGGCATCGACGGTATGAAACTCGAATTCGAGGTGAGGCCGGTGCTCAGATTGCAGAGCGTTTTCGAGATGCGTCCGTTGCGCGGAGTAGCCGGTGAGCACTACTACCTTCAGTGGTTCCATGGGCTGATCGCTTCCGTGCTTGGGAGCGTGCGCCGCCGCGTAGAACTCCAGTCGATCCAGGAGGAGACGGGTCCACTTAGCTTCTAGGGGATTCATCCAACTGCCGTTGGAAGCTTTTTGCTCGCCGCGATCGGATTCCTTGGAGGTGGAATACCAGACAACCGGCTTCGGCAGCCATTGTGTCACGGGTGGAGGCGCCTTTTGCTCACCCACGCTTTCGAGTCGGCCTTCGTAGAAAACGGTGCTGACCAAATCGCCAATGGCGGCAACCATCCGATGCTGCCGGTAAAGCATGGCCCGTGCGTGATCGGGAATTCCCCGCTGGGAAAGCCGGGTCAACAAAGTTTCCCGGACGACCGCCGCATCGATCTCTCGTGACTCAACCATCTCTTTGTTGCGCAAAACCGCATCAACGAAAGGCGGTAGCTGTCGCTGGTCGCCTACGAGAACCCATTTCTCACTGCGAATCAACGGCACCAGAGCTTCGGGGAAAGAAGCTTTCGAGGCTTCGTCTAGAATACACAGTCCATAAGTTTCCCCCTCGGCGTCACTGCCAGCAATGCCGATACAAGTGCCCGCAATCAAATCAGAGTCCATGAGGATTGCTTCCTCGCAGTCTTCCCGCAGCGCGAAACGTTGAATCCATTCGGCATTCAGTTCGAAGAGCGCGCGAAAACGATTCGCGGCAGGAGACGAGCCAACCAAACTGTCCTGCCATTCGATGATTTCTTCCACCGGCTTGTCGGCCAGATCAGCGTAGTCTGGATAAACTTTCTTGAAGCTTGCGCGGAGTTGCCGAAGCAGACCCGCCCGCTCCTTGATCGTTTTCCGCAGCATCCCTATATCATCCTCCAAGCGTTCCTTTTCCTGGGTAAGGAACATGGCTTTGGTCGCATCGACCGTGGGGTTCTGCTGTTGGTCCTTTTCCGCCAATTGACGCCCGATCTCGGTGAGTTCAACAAGCCGCTCCGATTCCCCCTCCTCGGCCAAACGAAGATCCTTCTGAGCTTTAACGAGCAAGCCGGCATCGAGCCCCATTTGGATTTCCTTCACATCCAACCCCTCTTGCTTGGCTCTGCGCTTGAGAAAATCGGTGGCCTGTTGATACACCCGTTTGCGCCACTCATCGAGCCGGTTTTGGAGAAGATAGCGATGAACCGAGTCGGCCACTTTCGTTTCGCGTCGGCCCACGCGGGTGATGCGAAGGTCAGGACGATGCTTAGCGACGCGCTCTATCGCATTATCTACCGCAATGTGTGTCTGCGAGGTCAGCAAAATGCGCTTCTGTGGATAGCGTGCGAGATACTGTAGAATCAGTTCAGCGATAAAGGTCGTCTTACCGGTGCCCGGGGGGCCTTCGGCCACAAAGATGTCGCGCGATGCGAGTGCCGCCTGGATGACGGTTTTCTTATTGTCGTCGAGCTGGCCTGAAAACCATTTGACTATCGGAGCGGCGTGCTGGTCGCTCTCGGCGTCCGATGGATGGAGAATCCGTCGTTTCAAAATCTCCTGACGTTCGGTGCGCGGCTGGCGCATGATATTCAGCGCCTCCAATTGAATCTTGAGTTGCTTTTGAGTGGCTCGCTTATCGACCACAAGGCGCCCCTCTTTAGGTGGGGTCTTCGCGTCAGCTTCGTCGATGTAGAGTGTGATACTGTCGTCCGAAACCGCATCGACGACACCGGAAAGGTAGGTGCCCTCCACCATCCAAGTCTCTTCGATGATGCTCGGATCGGGTGTGTCCGTGATGCTGAAAGTGATGCGATTGCCCTCTGGCTCGCTTCCACGAAAATTGTAACCTTTGTCTTCGCGACAGTGGTCCATCCGCACCTGAAGCAGGTCTGACCAGTTGCGGAAAAGCCGCTCTTCTTCATCGTGCTGTTTTCGTGCACCTGCCTGCTCTTCGTGATACTCCACCCCCTGCATCAGCGACTCGATAAGGTGCTGTGCGTCCGGCACCGAGTAAGGGCGGCCAACCTTGTAGGTCAGCTCAGTCGTCCATCCTTGGTTGCGCTCCTTTTCGAGGATACCGTCGGACACGGGACGCACCGTTGAAATGACGGTAAACATGGCGCGTGATTGGCGATCAACTGCCACGACCAATTTGAGGGTTTGACCCACAAGGCTGAGTTGGTCAGGCACAATGCCTTCCTTCCGGGTCGTCGGGTCCCACGTCCGAAGTTTGCACAATGAGCCACCGCCTAAGAGGTCGTTCTCGATAAAGCTTTCTGCTTCGCGCCGGCTCTCTAGCCCGGGAATTTGCTGACGGAGCTTGTTAATCGCGTTGTCCGTTAGATTGAGGAAGCAGGTCTCTTTCTTGACCGTCGGTTTCGCTTGGCGCGTGACGACGTTGAGGCGGTCTAGCAAAACCTGAGCATCTTCGGGACGCTCCGACGCAGTTGGGCGGAGAGCGTCGTGCAAAACCTCACGGACGGCGGTGGGGGCTGACAAAGAATTGAGAGCGGGCGCAATATCGGCCCACGTTTTCAACTTTCCTCGCGTTAGGATATGGAGACAGACTGTCGCATAGCCCCAGACATCGGTGGTATACGAATATGCCGGGTCGTAACCGGTCGCCGGTGAGAACGGTTCGTTCGCTTTCAGGAACGAATCAATGTCCAATGCTGAATCAATGAACTCCGGGAACTTGGAAACGCCGAAATCCGCGAGGCGAAATCTGCCCTCCTCATCAATTAGAAAGTCGGACGGCTTGAGTTCACGATGCACGGTTTCACGCGAGTGAGCATAGGCGATGCCTTCCAGCAAAGCCCGCCCGATCTGATCGTAAAAGTCAGTCCAGTCGCGATAGGGACACTCTCCATTAAGCCACTTGTCGATCGGATCGCCGCCCCATTCGAGCACAACAAACGCGCGTCCATCAGGCCCGTCGTCACCGAAATCGAGCATCGATACGATACTCTGATGCCGTAGGTCGACCAGTCTCTGGCTCTCGCGGTGGAAGGCTTCCTTTATCACCAAGTCATCTGGCAGGCCCTTCAGAAAAAGCTTCACCGCCACCTTGCGGTCCGTGGTCAAATCTAGCGCCTGATAAACCTCGGACAGCCGCCCTTTATGAGGAGACGGCTTGAGGACGTAGCGCTCTTTTAGAATGATCGCAGCCATGGTAATTATACTGCAGCAAGGATGTCAGAGAGTTTGGTCGCCTTCTTGAAGACCGCCGGGTTTTCGCCCTGGGCAATGGCCTTGAAGTGGGCTTCGCCACATTCGATTTTCTTGCTCTCCTTGTCGCGGATGTCGTCGGCGTAGAGGCTGCTCTTGGTCTCAACGACGAAGTAGAGTTTTTCGGTGCCATCTTTCTCGACGAGCACAGCCCAATCCGGATTGTAGGTGCCAAGTGGCGTGGGCACCTTGAACCAGTTCGGGAGCTTCGCGAAAAGTTTCACCGCTTCGTTACTCTCCATCTGCTCAGCGAAATTAGCCTCGGTATCGGACTGATAGACGATCTGCTCGTAGATGGATTTTTGGACCGCGAGCATGTTTTTGAGGTAACCCGTCAGTTCTTCCTTCTCGAAAAGCGACTGCGCGTAAAAATAGGCGTCGCCGAGCCGCTGGTATTTGATGCCGTCCACGAGGAAGTGCCGTTTCGTGCGATTGATGCACTCGGAGGCAATTTCGATGAACTGCTGGGGATTGCGGGTGAAATCGTCGACGCGGTCGCTCGCTTTGAGGATGCGGACGAGGCTTTTTCGCGTGAGGTGGGTGCGCTCCTGTAAATCAGTGAGCAGGTCGGGTAGGACGATGTCAGTCTCGTTGAGGACGATGGTGCGAGCGGTGCCGCGTTCGGCGGCGGTCACGCCGCCGCGACCGATGGCGAGGTCGGCGGTGCGCCACTCGAGATGCGTCTTTTTGATCGTGGGGCCGTCGGCCAAGCTCTTGGCCGCCTCGGTGATGAGTTTTTCTGGGTCGAACTCCACTTCGTAGCTCGTCTGGTATTTGATACGATCCCAGAGGGCCTGAAACTCCGGGCTGTCGAGGACCTGCTTGCGGGCCTTGATGAACTCGCGATCGTCGGCGTTCTTAATCTCCAATTTGCCAGCGAGCTTCCGCAGTATCTCCTCGATCTGGGCCTGATGGACTTTGAATGCTTCGGGCAACACCAAGGTCTTGGTTTTGAGAGCCGTGCGCAGCTTGTCCTGCACCTTACCCGCCGTGTTGATGTAATCGCTGCTCTTGAGCGCAGACCAGAGGGCCTCGGACTTTTCCACGCCGAGGGGCGCGGTCTCGCCGTTGGCGGCGGTGACCGGGATGTTGGCGAACTGGTGGTCTTCGACGATGCCGAAGCGGATGCCAGTATCCTTCTCGATTTCCTTTTGAAGCGCGTCGGCGAACTCCTCGAACGGCTCGCTGGCGATCACCGTTAGGGTGTTGACGCCGGCCTGGCGCACGCGGTCGCCGTCTTTGTTCACGCAGATGCGGAGGCCTCGACCGATGGTCTGCCGGCGCTCGCGCTCGGTGCCCATCTCGCGCAGGGAGCAAATTTGGAAGACGTTGGGATTGTCCCATCCCTCGCGAAGGGCGGAGTGGGAGAAGATGAATTTAAGCGGGGTGTCGAAGCTTAGCAGGCGCTCCTTCTCCTGCATGATGAGTTTATAGGCGTCATCGTCGGCCTTGGTGGTGCCGCTGGTGTCCTTGTCGATTTCGACGGTCTTATCGCCGACCTTCTTTTTGTCTTTGGAGAAGTAGCCGTTGTGGACATCGGCGGCGTCGGTATCGAGATCGACGTCTTCAAAAAGCGTGTGGAACTCCGGCCGTTTGGCGGCCTTGCGGTATTCTTCCTCGAAGATGACCTGGTAGCGACCTTTACCCCGGTTGCCCTGCTCGTCGTAGGTGCGGTAGTGCTCGACCTTGTCGATGAAGAAGAGGCTAAGAACTTTGATGCCTTGCGGTCGGAGGCGCAGTTCCTTCTTGAGATGCTCCTCGATGGTGCGGGCGAAGAGTTGGCGAGTGAAGCTATCATTATCGAGCGCGCCAATGGCTTCGCCGGGCGACAGACGCCGATCCAGATTGGACAACTCCAGAAACTCCGCGCCGGGCTCACAGCCGATGTTGTTGACGACGATGTCGGCATACAGATCGCGTCCGGTCTCTATCTCGATGGCCGCGCCGTGTTCGACCTCGATTTCCTTTCGTTCGACCCGCTTGCCCTTCTGCATATCGACCTCGATCCGGGCGACGACGGTTCCGCGCTTGTTCTTAGCCCCGATGAAACGCAGGTAAGCTTTGTTGTGGCCGGACTCGACGTGAGCCGCCGCGACTTCGATGGTTTTGACGAGGTTGCGATTATAGGCATCGACCGCATCGAGACGATAAACCATGTGATGCTTTTCGGCGTGAGTGGCCGAATAGCGCAGGGTGCAGAGCGGATTGAGCCGGGCGAGAGCCTGCCGGCCGCGACCTTCGAGGCCGCCATCCACGCTCTGGGGCTCGTCCACAATGAGCACGGGGCGAGTCTGGCGGATGAGGTCGATGGGCTTTTCGCCGGAGGTCTTTTCGCTGGCGCGGTAGATGACGTTTTTTGATTTCTCCTTGGCCTTGACGGCATCCTTGGCCTCCGCGTCGGCTTCGGCCTCGTCGCCGGATTTGTTGATGGCCTGCACCGTCATGACCATGATCTCGATGGTGCCGCTCTGGGCAAACGTGCGCACGTCGCTTAAGACCGACGAATCGTAGAGGAAATAACGGTAGGGCGTATTGGCGTAGAGGCTCTTGAAATGGGCCTCGGTCATTTTGAGGGATTTGAACACACCTTCTTTGATCGCGACCGACGGCACGACGATGATGAACTTGGTGAAACCGTAACGCTGGTTCAGCTCGAAGATGGTGCGGAGGTAAGAATAGGTTTTGCCGGTGCCGGTCTCCATCTCGACGGTGAAGTCACCGGTGTTGAGCGCGGTGTCGGGCTTCAGCCCGTGGCGAAGCTGCACGGCCTGCAAGTTGGCGAGGATTTCATCGTCCAACAGGGTGAGGCGATTGCCGTAGCCGAGGTAGTTTTCCTTGATGAGCTGGTCTTGGGTCGTGTCTGCCTGCGGACGGGAGACGGTGAACTCGGTGCGGCATGATTCCTGGCCTTTGAACAGATCGGTGACGGCGAGGATGGACTCCCTTTGGTAACTGAGGCGGTCGTCAAGAAAGGGGTCTTCGAATTTGAAAATCATAGATCCGGCGGAAGGAGTGGATGGTGAAGAGGAAGGCGGGGCCTGCCGCTTTGTGGCGGGCTGAGTGCGACCCGGCTTGGCGGCGCCAAGCGCAGGTTTGCGGACAGAATTAGGCGATTTGGGCCGGGCGCGTGGGAACGACTTGGGCTTGGGCTTTGTTTTGGATGGTCGCGACCGGGCCGACTTATTTGTGGGACGAGGCTTTTTCTTGGCGACGCGCTTGGGGGCCGGACGTTTGGACTTGGCAGCGGACTTTTTGACGACGACGGGACGGCGCTTGAGCTTAGGTTTGGATTTGGTGGTGCGCTTGCGAGTTACCGGGAGGGCCTTGGCGGGCTTGCGCCGGGTGCGGGCGGCCTTGGCCTTTGGTTTTGGCTTTTGGCGCGAGCGCTTCACGGATTACAGGCTGCGGAGGCGACCGCGTTGCGACTCGGGGAGGTTTTGCTCGATGTAGGCGGCGAGGTTGGTCTTGGCGACATCGTCAGCGAAGGCGCTGTCGCGGAAGACGAATTCGGATTTCACCGCGACCTTCAGTTCTTCGCGCCACGCGAGGATGCCCTGGGCGAGCGGCTTGACTTGGGCGCGGGTGATGGATTCGGGCAGGCAAGCAAACAGCGCGCCGGCGCCGATGCTGTAAACCGTGGTGTCTGCGAGGGTGCGCTTTTCGACGGGCACACAGAGATCAAGACCGAGCTTGAGAAGCAGTTCGGTGAGGATGTCGGTCTCGGAGCGGTCGGTTTTGAGGTGCTCGGCGTGCTCGTCGAGGGTGGCCGCTATGTCGTCCCGCTTGGGTTCCCATTCGCGGATGTTGCTCGAATCGAGTTTATAGACGCGGAAACCGAGATCTCCAGCGAAGAGGGGATTATCTGCCTTAACTTTTTTAGCCGTTCGGCGGAGTCGCTCTTTTGTTAGCTCTGCAATGGTTCTTGGCTTCTTGATCTTGTCGCAAAATTTCACCGCCTCCTGCTGTTCTTCATTCTCCGGGTTCAGCGGCTCGGGGAGTTGGACAATAATATAACGTCGCGCTTTACCATCTATGGCATTTTGCAGCGCGACACTGTGAGCGGTGGTTCCTGACCCCGCAAAGAAATCCAACACTATCTCGCCATCTTTCTCGCCTGTGGCCATCTCCACGAACTTCTGCAAAACAAGCTCGTCTTTGGGGAAGTCGAAAACGCCAGCTCCCATGAGATCGTATAAGCGCTCCGAAGCAGATCTCGCGGGCTGATAGAAGACGCTCTGCGGCGTCATCTTATTGGTTTCATGAAGATAGCGTTTAACCATTACGCTAAATTCATTTATGAACGAAATCCTATCCTCAGAAACCAGGCGATTGAACTCTTCTTGATCGAAACCCCATCCGCGCTTTGCGCGAAGCGGTATGACCTGGCCATTCTTGGGATTTTTTAGCTCGAATTTCCGGCCACCAGGTGCTGTCGGATCGTCTTCTTTAAATACTCCTCTGGCATCGATATTACGGAATCTGCGATGTGCAAATGAGGGGGTTGCCTTAACGGCGCGAAACCATCCCGCCAGCTCTTCCGATGCCTTCTCGTAATCTTTCCCATGCTTTGCCTTTAGTCTTTCTACTTCTTGCAAGACAGGCTCCGTAGCCTCTTTTTCAATTCCCCACTCGCGCGGGAGGCGCTCGCGTTGTTTCGCGTAAACTAAAACATATTCATGGCATACACCGACCTGCCTCGCGTCGTTTTTGTTCGCTCCCTCCCAGACGATTTGAGCGATAAAATTAGTCGCGCCAAAGACATCGTCGCATGCCAATCTCAGGTTTGCGGCTTCAACATCATCAATGCTGATAAATATAGCCCCGTCGTCCTTTAATAGATTTTGGGCCAGCTTCAGGCGCGGCAGCATCATATTCAGCCAATCTGTATGGAACCGCCCCGACGCCTCGGTGTTTGCGACCATCTTCTTTCCGCTCTTCACCTGCCCCGTGAGTTCGAGGTAGTTTTTGATATTATCTTGGAAGTCGTCAGGATAAACAAAGTCCTCGCCGGTGTTATACGGTGGATCAATGAAGATCATCTTCACCTTGCCGGTGTAGCTTTTCTGGAGGAGTTTTAAGACTTCGAGATTGTCGCCCTCGATCATGAGATTGCTGGTGGTATCCCAAGCTTCGCTCTCCCTCGGGCAGGGGCGGAGAGTGCCGGTGGAAGGAGTAAGCGCGAGCTGGCGGGCCTTCCGCTTGCCGTGCCAGTTGAGGCCGAATTTTTCCTCGGTCTCGGCGACAGAGCGGTCGCCGACGAGCTGTTTGAGAACGTTCACATCCACCGTGACGCCATCTTGGCCCTCGGTGAGAAGGTCGGGGAAGAGGGCCTTGAGTTTGGCGAGGTTATCGGCCCGGAGGTCGGCGGACTTGGATTCGGGGGCGTCGGCGGAGATTTTCTGAATGGGCATGGCGCGGGAAGAAATCGAAAGAGATGAGACGAAAGCGATTGGTGGAGGCCTAGGCGAGACTTAGGCTGGGTCGGCCTCGTCTTCGTCCTCGTCGTCGGCGGTATCGGGCAACAATGATGGCACGCCCAGCGCGGCCAAGGTGGATGCGGACGGCTTGGGCAGGGGCCAAATGGTCATTGCCTGCGATGCGAGGCGCTCGGCCCGATCCTTGATGGCGTCTTCATTCCAGGCGTTGAGCTGGCCCAAGCCCTGATTGAGACGGAGGGGGCTCTGGGCAAATCCACCCTCAATGTCCCGTTTGGTAAGAAATGGGCGGTCTTTATATTCCGAATTATATCCGGTGAGGGTGAGATTACCGAGGGTGTGGAGCCATGTCTCCTGAACGATTTGCCAGTTTGGCCCGAGATCGTTGATCCACTCCGGCTTGAGGTCTTTATTTTGAGGGAGGATATGCTCAATGGTGTATTCGGCGACGGATACCGGCTCCTTGCGACCTTGGTTCTCCATGCGGCGCAGCATGAATTTGAGGGCACGGGTCTTGTAAAGATGGTTGGTTTTCAGACTGCGGCCAAACTCAACATCATCGGGGAAGCGACGGCGATTGGTGTGGTTAACGAATCTCGCCTCGATGCTTTCGACATAGTTCGACTTATCCAACGGCTCGGCAAAAGCGGCGAAGGTGGTGTTGAGAGTATTGGTCGGGACGCCGCAGACGGCACGGCGGAGCACGTAGCCTTCGATGAGGCGGACGGCGGCGAGAAATCCAGCCTTGGACAGACGCCCCGTCGCGTAGTCATGGTAAAGCTCCAACAAGAGCGGATAGGCGACATCGACGGTGAGTTCGCGTAGGTCGGCGAAAGCGGCAGCAAGACCGGCGTCTTTCTCCTGCTCCAAGGCCATCGCGGCGTAGTAGCCGGCGTGGGCGTAGATGTCCGCGAGCACAGGCTCGACGCCGGACTCCTGTTCGGCCAGATAGGCCTTAAACTCGCGATAGACCGCGTCTATCTTGGGGATGCGGCGAGTCTTGAGCGTGAGGTAGTGGCGCATGAACCCGTCGAACGCCCACTTATAGGCTTCCTGGCCGAAACGCTCCTCCATCGGTCGCCAGTAGCTCTGGTAGAGACGAGTTTGCTCGTCATGCTCCTGACCCATGAGCACGAAGTTGCGAATGAGATCGGCCTGGCTGAGGGCGAGGCCGGTGGAGTTCATGCTCTCGAAAATGAGCTGGGGATTGTCCTGCCCGCGTTGGAGGGCGACCTCGACAACCATGAGCTTAGCGAGACCGCGGCAGAGGGTGCGGAGCTTGTCTTTGGGGAGATTGGAGATGCGGTAGGTGAAGTGATGGAAGTTCTCCATTACCCGCACGGAATGCGCGTCATGCACGGGTTGCTGGGCAGTGAGCGCGAGCAACGTGGTTTTGTCGGTCTGGGTGAGGATGAGCTTGTGCCGACGCTCCCCGGACTCCTCCGGGTCTAGCAGGTAATAGTTGCGGATTTTTCGGGCGGAAAAACCGTCCTCGGGCTCTTCATCGCCGACGGCGCGAGCCAAGGATTCAAGCAGGATGGTAGCCGTGGTCACTCGTTGCTGGCCATCGATCACCAAGAGCGCCGAGGGATTGCCAACGGTCTGGAGGTCTTTTTCCACGTAAACAATCGAACCAATGAAATGGGCGGTGACGCGGTTGCTGGCTCCGACGCGGAGGATGTCGTTCCAAAGCTGTTCGCAGTGCTCAATCGTCCACGAATAGGTGCGCTGGTAGATCGGGATGGTGAGCTGCGGGGAGCTTTTGAGGAATTTAAGCAGCGGCAACGCTTCGGCTTTCATAGGGAATTTGAAAGGGATTTAAGCTGGGATTCGAGTCGGCGGACTGCGAGGTTAAGGTCCACTCGGCGGTTAAGCTGTTTCGCCTTGGCGGCGGTGGCGCGGAGCCCGGCCAATTCGGCGGAGAGGCGGCCATGCTCGGCCAAGGCGGCGCGGCGAGCCTCGTAGCCGCCGATGGGTTCGGCAACCGAGTCCACGCGGCCGGTGATTCCGGAGGCGAGCAAGGCGGTGACGCGGGCGAGCCAGCCGTGGTAGAGCACGTGGAGGTTCGCCCCGGATTGGTTGGCGACTGCTAGGCTTGCGTTGAATGCCACGACGGCCGGTTCAGGCCGTGCAGTCAAAATTGGATCGGTGGAGACAACTGAGTCTTCGAGCACCACCTTCCCCGCTTCCGCCTGCGACCAGCGCTTGTGGGCCAACGAGACAGTTGCGCTCAGACCCTGCTGGGTGATGAGGAGGACCGGGTAAGGAATGGCGCGGTGAATCAGTTCCACGAGGCGCATACGCTTCGCAAGCGGTCGAAGGGTTGCGACGAGGACGGCGATTTCGAGATACTCACGGGTGCTGTCACGAAAAGCCGGCACGCCAATGTTGTTGGGCTTGAGCGCCGCGTGCCACATGAGTTCTTCCAGGCCGTCCTGCACCTGTTTTTTGTCTCCGGCCGCGGGCGTCCCCTGCTCAATGAGAAGCTTTTTTGGGATACGTTGCTCAACCAGACATCCCGGAGGGAGGGCGAGCGCGGCGATGATCGGGGCGGCAGGCATCGCCAAAATCAGCCGGTGGCGATCTGCTGTGCACAATCCGACAGGAACCCGCAATCGCGGCAACGAACGGTGCGACGATCCAGCCATTTCTTCAGTCCGTAGCAACCGGGTCTACGTTGTTCAGTGGCGGCTTGGGGCGTGAGACGCCAGGCCACGCCCTGGAGCCATTGGCCGGTCATCTTAAGTCCAATTACGAGTGGGTCGCAGCTCGTTGACTTTCGATCCAACGCCAAGCCCAAGATGTGGAGAGTGTTTGCGGGATTCGCGGCGAAGTTGGCAATTATTGAAACGCCTACGTCGACCCAAAATGAACCTTCACCGTCGGCGATATGGTTAACTTCACATCGGATGTTCAGACCCGCGGACAACTCTCCCATCAGCGCGCGAATGCCCCCGAGGCTTTCCGTGATACATTGAGTCCTATCTGAAATCGAAAACGGCGCGTCATCCGGCTTGCTGAATTTAAAGGTGAAGACGGCAAAGTCTGTGCGTTCCATGCCCGGGGTAAGCTCGTTGTTTTCCGGCAAGACAATCAAGTAAGCCACGACCTCGAAGTCATCGATGCCGGCGAACTCGCCTTTCTGGGCATGGGTGCCGCCCGGTGAGAAGAGGCTGGCGACGGCGCGCTCCTCGCGTTTGCCGACAATGGAAGCGACTGCGGCAGAAAGCTGCCTTTGGGCCTGATGCATGTCCCCGCCGGAACGCGTGGTGCGGTCGAAGCGGCTACACGCGGAGAGATCGGGCAAATCGCGCCCCACGGTGAGCTTCTTTAGGCGGTCGAGGAGTTGTTTGGTGTGCGAGTGCGGCAGCACGACGGCTGCGTCATCGCCGACATGAACCAGGTAGTGGGGCGCTAGTGGGTAGCCTGGCTCAATCGCGGCGACCGCGGCGGGCGCTGCGGCGCGGAGACAGAAGATAACCCCCGGAGGCACGCCATTCTCGCCTTGGCTGGCGGCCAAAGTCGCGGTGTGAACGCCGAGTGGCTGGCTTTCCAACTCGGCGGTGTGGTCGCGGAGGTATCCCGCGAGGTCGATGCGAAAATCGTTTAGCGTGAGGTCGGCGATGGATACCCCACTGGACAAGTCCTCCAAATCGATGACGGTATGTTGGAGCTTTAGGAGCTGGGTGCGGCGATACTCCAGATCGTTCATCTGATTACCGGACTGCTTCTCGATTATGTTCTCCTCGCCGGTGGCGGAAATATCGAGAAGCACCATGCGTCCGGACACGCGTTGTTCGAGGCCGATGTATTCCTCCAGCTCGATGTTGGGCCAAAAATTGACGAGCTGAATCTTGGTGTTTTGGGATCCGATCCGATCAATTCGGCCGAATCGCTGGATGATACGAACGGGATTCCAATGGATGTCGTAGTTGATAAGAAAGTCGCAGTCCTGAAGATTTTGGCCCTCGGAAATGCAGTCCGTGGCAATGAGGAGGTCGATTTCGCCTTCTGCGGCAAAGTCAGGTGATCTCTCTTTCGCGCGGGGCGCAAAGGAAGTCAGGATGCTGCCAAGGTCGCTGCGGATGTCCGGAAGTGTGGTTTTGTTATGTCCGGTGCCGGTAACAAGGGCTGAGTGTAACCCATGAGTCTGCTGCACCCATGGAGCCAGCTCGCTGTAGAGATAGGCGGCGGTATCGGCGAAAGCAGTAAAGACGATGACCTTCTTGTTGCCCGGATTGATCGGCTGTCGGATTTTCGCGTCAATGACAGCCCGAAGCTTCGCAAGCTTGTCATCCCTGGAGGCCCCAATCACCGAAGCGGCAGATAGGAGGGTTGCAAGGCGACCACGATCCTCCGCCAAGTCCTGTCGCCAACGGACGCGGTCCACGTCCTGCAGAAGGACTTTTACTTTGCGGCCAACAAGTAGCGACTCGAACGCGGGATCGTCGGGAACAACGTCCTCGATATTGATTTCGTTAACCGACTCTTCGTGCGCATCGAGTTTTTCGATAAGGGAATCAACGTCCTCCAATTGACGCCGCAAAGTGAGCGCAAAAGAGGTGACTGAACTCTCCATGCGTTTGAGGACGTTAACACGGAGAAGATGGACGAGGCTTTCCTCGCGGTCGGCTTGGCGAAAGACGCTCTCGCCCCCACGAATTTGCACGCTGTATTTCTGATCGTATGCGTCTTGTTTGGCGGGGAGAACGTAACGCAGCGGCGCATATGCGCTGAGATTGAGACGACGAATCTCTGTGTTGATCTCGCGGATAGGGCGGAACTCACCGGCGAGGTCTACGTCAGCCTTAATGTTTACGGGAGTGAGTCGATCCGGGAAGCGCCCAGTCTCGGCCGTGCCGTAATATTTTTCGATGTGCTTACGCGAACGGGCGATGGTGAGGAGGTCGAGGAGCTTGAAGTAGTCGAACCCCAACATATCCAAAAGCCGAGAGGGCGCGCGTTCCGTCTCGTCTAGCGCTAGCCACCGGTTGAATTGCAGTTGGGCGGAGCGGACCGTCGCTTCGACACTTGGAATTCCGTGGGACGCCAAAGCGGTGTCTTCACCCTCGGTCACAAACGCGATCTGGTTTTTGAGGTCAGCGAGTCGGTTGTTGACGGGAGTGGCGGAGAGCATGAGCACCCGAGTCTTCACACCGGACTTGATGATCCGGTTCATTAGACGGTCGTAGCGCGTGTCGCGGTCCTTGTGGGACGCCTTGTTGCGGAAATTGTGTGACTCGTCGATGACGACCAGGTCGTAGTTCCCCCAGTTCACGTGGGACAGGTCGATGTCCCCCGAGTGGCCGCCGTCGCGGGACAAATCGGTGTGGTTGAGAACGTCGTAATTGAAGCGATCGGCAGCGAGGCTGTTGCGGCGGTCGTTTGCCTTGTAAAGGGTCCAGTTGTCGCGGAGCCGTTTGGGGCACAGCACGAGAACGCGGTCATTTCGCAGCTCGTAGTATTTGATTACGGCAAGCGCTTCGAAAGTTTTGCCGAGACCTACGCTATCGGCGATGATGCATCCACCAAAACGCTCCAGCTTGTCAATTGCACCTACCGCACCGTCGCGCTGGAACTTGAAAAGTTTTTTCCATGTGAGTGTATTTCGGATACCCGTGGCTGACTTTACGATCCGCTCCTCGTCCAACTCGTCTCCGAGATCGCGAAATATGTGGAAAAGGATCAGATAGTAGATGCTGGAGGGGCTCTTTTGCTCGGTTATCAGGCGAAGCTGAGCCGACAGGCTTTCTTTCGTGGCCGAGGACGCGGGTAGACTATCCCAGAGTGAGTTGAACCAATTCAGGAGAAGCTTTGATTCGTCCTCAGATTCGGAGGCCTGGATCAGACTGAGCTGGTTCCCAGGCGAGAGCCCGAGGCCTTCCGTGGTGAGCGGGCAATTGCCCGCGATCACTTGCGTGCGCGTGCCCGGCGCGGGTGTTGCCGCAAGCAGGGACTGCGGGAGAAGGGCCGGGGCCTCTTTTACTTCGACGTTTTGCTCAAGCCACCGGAGGCACTGCGCTGCGATCCAGCGACTCTGAAGTTGATTCCGAAGTCGTCGATCGGCGTCAGTGCCGAGCAATGCCGCAGGCAGAGTTTGCACCACCGCGGGAAGAACTAATCGGCACCGTTCGAGCCGAAGCAATGCGTCCCGCAATTCAGCAAACCCAAAAAGCGATAAGCCGGATGAAGCTGCATCCAGTGCCCCGCCGGGTTTCAGCGCCGATCTCAGGTGGTCGATGACACGGTCGTTGCCGGTGTTTTTGATCAGCTTCATGATTTGAATCGAGAGATTAGAGCAAACCAGCGTTGCGGAACGAGTAGTTTCCAACGTGCAGCGGGTCATCTTCTAACGTGCCGACGATGACATGGTCGATGAGGTCGATCCCGATGATCTTCGAGGCCTCCCTCAGTTGGCGTGTCATTTGGATGTCCTGGGCGCTGGGTGCCGGGTCCCCGCTGGGGTGGTTGTGTGAAACCACAATCGCGGCGGCCGACGCTAGGATCGCGATTTTGAACACCTCCCGCGGATGCGCGAGCGCACATGTAAGCGTCCCGAGCGTGACCATTGTGCGGCTGATGGGCTTGTTCTTCCGGTCGAGACAGACCACCCACAGGCTTTCCTGACAGGGATTCTTGGCGTAACCGTCGCGTAGATACTCTGCTATTTTGTCCGGCGTAGTGAGCACCTGCACGTCGCCGAGTTGGACGAGGTTGTAGGCGATGCTGGCTTCGTAGATCCTCATGTTTGTCGGGCGGCGGCTGCCGTGCGCTTTCCCGGAACCCTTCCGGGAGATCGGCGGTGCAACCGCGCCCGGCTTTCCCCTGCACGCCGAGTCACGGGCGGAAGCGCCGAGGAGCGCAGCGACGAGGGGGGAAGCGCCCGCCCGGAAAGGTGGAGCCGCGCGGAGCGCGGACTACCTTGACCGGCGTGGCACGATGGGAAATCAGGCGGGGCGGAATAATGTGCCACCGGTGCAGCCGCACCCGTAACCCGACCGCTCGGACTCCATGCCGGGTGGCGTCCGCCGCGTTTAGGTCGCGGCGCCGACCGCGCGAATAGCCGATAGAAAAGCGACTCCAGCCGATACGTCCGCCGAGGACGGCGCTACACTGGCACGACTGTCTGCGTCGAAACGCGCAGGTGTCGCCCAAATCACTAATCGACATCCTGTTAACCCGGCACGGACTCTCCCGTGCCCAATCCGCTCACCCTGTTTCCCGCGACCAATGGCTATCGCCGCCGCCTCTTCGACGGTCGGGCCGTGAGCGTCTACTATGACCACCACCCACGCAATGAATGGGCCGAACACAGCCGCGAGGAGGAGCAAATCTCGGCGGTATTGGACGGAGCGGTCGGTATCCTAAAATGGAAGCCTCCGGACGGTGACTGGCGTGAACTGAAGATTCAGGGACCGACTGCATGGCTGATCCCGGCGGGGACTCCCCACGCCTTGATTTGCCCGGATCAAGCGGAGATGGTGACCCTGTTTCTTGAACCCACCTTTGCGTCCGAGATCGCGGCGCGCGAGAAACCCGAAGTCACGGTGGAGACTCTCGCTTACCTCGTCGGTCGAGACGCACTAATCGGACAACTGAGCACCGCATTTCGACGGCTCTGCCGTGGCGACAGCGATCCCAACGCGCTCTACGTCGAGTCAATCGGCACCGTCTTCGGGACCCATCTGCTGCGCGGCCTCACCGATGGTGGCGCTTCATCTGGTCAGCGTATCGGCCTGCCGACGGAATCGCTCCAGCGGGTGACCGGATTCATCGAGGCACACATTGGCGAGCACCTCGATCTCACGTTGCTCGGCCGCGTCGCAGGATTCAGCCCGAGCCATTTTGGCCGGTTGTTCAAAACGAGCGTTGGCCTCACTCCGCACGACTATGTGATGCGCCGCCGTGTCGCGAAGGCGGAGGAACTCCTGCAGCACTCTGGAAAAAAGGAGGTCGAGATCGCTCTCCTCTGCGGATTTTCCGACGACACCTTGATGGCGCGGTGGTTTCGCCGCGTCCTCAACTGCCGGCCGAGCGAAGTCCGAACGCAGCGGCTGCGGTGATTTTTGCCGATATTTTGCACGGCGCAGCCGATTCTAGGGAGATTCGGCATGGTAATATAGGTAAGCTTCAATCTAGCCGCGGGGCGACCATTCGCACCGCGTTCCCATCCAATCGCCAATCGTGGTTAACCCCGCCGCGTTAACGTCCTCCTCAAATGCTCCATGCCCCAACGCTCCCATCCTGTTCGAATCACAATTCTCTTCGATGCGGCCGACTACCGCATCTTTGTCAGCGCCACGCGCCAGCTTCGCCGCATCATGGGGCGTAACGCCCCCGACGTAACGGCACTGATCGTGTTCAACCTCCAGGATCGCGACGCCACGGGCCTCGCCGATGACTACCTGGATGCGATTCGATGGCCCAGTTCGGCGGGCCGCGTCGTCACGCTCAGAACCCAGACGAGATCGAACCGCTCGACCCGCAGCGACTCCCGTGGAGCGCGACCGACAGGGCGCGCGAAATCGCCGAACCCACCGGCGCCGGACGATCCGTCCCGAAACTAGGCCAGGTGCGGTGGCCGCCGCGTGGCGCCCCGCGCCGACAGAGATCAACCTGCGCTCGGGCGAGGCTGGGACTCGTTTGCTCTCGTGAAGGAAGTGAATGGCAACCTCCGCAAGAGTGGTTTCCCGCTGCGCCGAGGATGCTTCACGACGGCCTTCCCGTCCGCCAGAGAGAGAAATGAAGTGGGTTTGAACCACGGCTCGTCCGCCGGTTGCCAGTTTCGAGACGTCCGCCCACTGCTGACCCCGCCGCTGTATTTTCGGATTTCGCGTCCTCCCATCTTCTCGGAGAGAATCTTCGCGCCTTTCTCGTCGGCTGCGCGGAAATGAATCTGAGTCCGCAGATTCGCCATGAATACGTCCGCCTTCCGTTCGGTCTCGAATGCAGCGTAGAACGAGAGCGGCGTTTGGGTCGCTGAAATCAGACTGACGCCTGCCTCACGGAGTTCGTCCACCGTGGCATGATCCGAGAAGCCATCCTCGGAAACGAGTGTGGTTTTCTGCCCCTCATCAAGAACCAGCGCGATCAGGTTGCGCCTTCGCATCTCGTCCGGCTCAAGATCGAACCGCCGGAAGGCGTGCAGGAAAAAGAGCTGCTTGAAGAGCAGATTCAAATACCGGCGCTCGACCTGATAAGTTTGCGGCACGGAAAGGCAGATGAGCCGTCCAGCGTCGACCTCAGCCAAGCTGAAATTGGGCTCGAGCGAACACACGACCTGACGGATGTCCGGCGGCGTATAGGGTCGGAGGTAGTTTGCGACCGTGTAGACGGTGCCGCTCTTTTGCTCCGGCGGCTGCGCGTGGAAGTCGCTAAAATATTGCCGCTCCACCTCGGCCGCCGGACCGGGATGCTCCGCGAGCCGTGCGAGCAGCAACGCGGTCTCCGAAGACACGCAGATCGCGTCGTGGACGTTGGCTAAGGTAACCGGTAGTTCCGCCGCCTCCAGCGCGTGCATCGCGTGCGTGATCGCGTCCCGCGCCGTCTCCTTGAAAAACGCCTGGCCGCCGCGCTGACCGGAGGCCGTGGCCGTATCGACGATGATCTTGGCATAGGTGCCCCACGGAACCGAGGCATCGCCCAGAATGTTGAGCCGCAGCGGCGGCACCCACTGGTCCGGCGCAATGTGGGTGGGTCGCACGCGGATCAGGCGCAGCGTGTCCTTCTGGCCCAAGGCCGTCGCCATAGCCGACAGCGGTTTCCACAGCGCACCCTTGGAATCAACGGCGAGGATGCCGGTGTCTGGCAGGGTCGAGCGGAGCCCATGCACGATCGGCACCACCGCGCGCGCGGTTTTACCGGTGCCCGTCGCACCGGTGATGAAGAAATGGCAACACGCCTCATCCCGGGTCCATTCGAGTCCCCACAGGCGGAGCACCACCGCCAGCTTCCCCTCGAAGTGGGCCGTGATTGCCGCGTAGGTCAGCCATCCGCCAACCCCCAACGCGACGACCGGGAGCCAATAGCCGACCGGCGACGCGGCCGAATGCCGCACCAGCACGGCGAAACCGAAACACAAGACGACGAGGCCGGCTGTGCGTCCCATCACGCGAGCAAGATGATGACCGACGCCAACACACCGACAGTGACTCCTGCCAGAAAGGTCGCGAGGACCTGACGGCGAAGGGCGGTTTGGAAATTACGGGCGAGCGGAGCGAGGGACTTCTCCATTGCCTGGAGCCGCGTCACCGCGTCGGCCACCGGCTTGGAGAGCTTCGCGTCAAGTTGGGCCTCCAATTCTGCCGGCTTCTCGTCCAGCGACACCTGCACCTCCGCGAGCGCATCGCTGACGCCGGCGACAGTCTCCGCGGCGTTGGTCACGTTGGTGATGCGGTCATCGAGGGCCTTTTTGATCTCAACGATGGATGCCTTCAACGTGTCCTCCGATTGTTTCACGCGGCGCCAGTGCCACGCGATGAGGAGGTAAACCGGATCGGTCGGATGCAGCTTATAGTGGGCCGGCACCCATTTCAGGTCGTCGGGAAAGTGCCCGGGATCGAGCAGGTCTTCGGGTTTCGCCGGCGTGCTCACGGCAGCAACAATTCCCGGGCTTTCCCGAATTCCTCTTTCATGAGGTCGTGAAACCGCGCGCAGCGGGAGCGATCCAACAGGTGGAGAGCGTCGGAATGGCGTCCTCGGCCCACGGTGAGATTGCCCTGTTGGAGTCGGTTCTTCGTCACCTCCGCGAGACACAACACGTCGATTTCAACCGCTCCGAGGTCAAGCAGGCGCTTGCGCGCGTTGCTCTGGCCGAAGAGATCGAGGTTCCCGCCGTCGCGGAGATTGCGCGCGACTAGCCAACGGACCCGGCTGCCGTGCGAGTCGAGCAGCTCCGCAATCTGGGAATTCGCGTCCTTGTCGTCGGTCGCGATCACTGCGAACACCAGCACGCAGCCGAATTCATCCTGCAACTCCGGCAGGCGCGTCTCGTCGAGGTAGGCGATCACCTTGCTGCCGCCGGTGGCGCGATTGTCCACCAACACGACATCGGCGTCCGGGAGAACATGGACGATCCGGTCGAGCACACCGAGTTTGTCGGCGTCGACATCGGTGTCGATGAACTCGGCCTCGGGCACCAGCCGATTGAACGTCGAATTCGCGTGGTCGAGGTCGAACGCCTTCACGCGAACGCCGGCGTCGATGAGGTAGTCGTGGAGCAAGGTGGCGACAAAGCTTTTGCCGATACCGCCTTTGTCCTGGGGAAAGAGAATGATGCGTTTGGTGGGCATGGGTAGGATGGATTCAGTAGTTGTCCCGCGCGATCTTCGGGCCGCGACGGCCGGCGCCCAGGTCAGCCGGAGGCGGCGTGACCGACGGTGGAACCGGGTTGGAAGCACGTGCTGGGGTGGTCGCACGGGCCGTGGCTCGGTGCTCGCGACGGACGCGCTCGATCTCGGCCTTGGTGAATTGGCTGCGGCAGTAGACGCCGACGCCGGCCGGCGAAACTCTGATGCCGTTGGCGGAGAGCGTCGCCGCGATGTGCTCGTAGCTCATGAACTTCGCCCGCCAGACGAGGAGCACGTCGCGGTAAGGCGCGAGCAGGCCCCGGTGGTGCGCGGTGGGGTCGTAGTTCCGAGCGTCCGCCATGAGGCGGGCGTGAAGTTCGTTGGTTTCTGCCATCGCCGGAACGCTATCGGCGTATGGCTTTAAGTAAATCGAAAAAAGTTTTCGTATGGCCGGTAGAAAGTAGCGGCGAAGTAGTGGTCGAGTAGTGGCGAAGTAGCGATGTAGTGGTGGCGGAACGAGAATTTCCTAGCGAACGCTAGGGGTGGCGTGTCCTCGGATTTATGGGTAGAACATGCGGCTGGTGCCGCTCTTAGATGCCTTGAGCAAGGTGCAATATCTCGGTGAGGGAATAGTGCCGGCTGGGTCACTCAATGGCTCGATCTCACGCCTTCTTGGTTGCCTCGTATGGCGTTTAGACTCGCCATCGTATGGTTTTTAGGCATGGTTCGAATCATGGTGAGATTCGATAAACCCTGTGTGCTTGCGAACGGTGCCGTGGAGTATTTCCGGGAGCACATGGCCGTGGGTGACTACCTGACGCAGGAGGGTAAGGTTGAAATGCGGTGGCAGGGTCAGGGTGCCAAACGTCTTGGATTGGAAGGGGTGTGCGAGTTGGCCCACTTCACCAATCTTTGTGCGGGCCTTCATCCTGTCTCCGGAGCAAAGCTCATGGTGCGGAATAAGGGTGAGAACCGGCGAGTCTGCTACTTCGGCCAGATTTCTCCGCCCAAGGATGTGTCGGTGCTACATCTGGTCGGCGGTGACGAACGGATCGGACAGTGGTGGCAGGAAGCCGTGGCCGAGACGCTTAAAGAAGCCGAGGCCCTGACGGCGACGCGCGTGCGGCGAGGCGGCCAAAACTCTGACCGGCGCACGGGAGAGATGGTCGCGGCGGTCGTCACCCACGACGCCAACCGGGCGCTTGACCCCCAGTTGCACACCCACGTGTGCATCATGAACCTCACTTTCGACGGAAGCGAAGAGCGGTGGAAGGGCGTCCAGCCGTCCGGATTCTACCGGCATCAGGGTTACCTGCGGGAAGTCTGCTACAATAAACTCGCGGCCATGATGACCGCCGCGGGGTATGAACTGGAACAAGGCCAGCGCATCGGGTTCGCGGTGAAAGGCGTTCCCGCCGCCTTGCGCGAAGTCTTCAGCAAGCGTCGACGGGAAATTCTCCGCGAGGCGGCAAAGACTGGTAGCCATTCCCAGGATGAGCTGCAGGCCATCGCGGTCCGGAGTCGGGCCGACAAGACCAAGGCGACTGCCGCCTCGCTGCGCGCGGGCTGGCTGGTCGAGGCAGGCGAGCATTTGGACGCGTTGCGGGCCGTGGTGGCGCGTGCAGCGGGGAGGCAGGTCAATCCGTCGTCGGTGACGCCAGCGGAGGCATTGCGATCCGCCGAAGCCCATGTCTTCGAGCGCAAATCGGTCGTCGATGACCGACTGCTGCTGCGGGAGGCACTCGTGGCCGGTCGCGGTCGCGTGACCCTCGATGCGCTAAAACGTGCGCTGGTCAGTCGCGAACGGACCGGGGATCTAGTGCGCGTCGACGAGGAGATTGCCTCGCGCGATGCCTTGGACGCGGAGCGGGAATTCACTGGGTGGGCCAACGGGCAACTCAAAGCCCGCAAACGTTTCGGCCCCGCGCCCGCCCGGATGGAACTCGGCGCCGATCAGGCCGCCGCCGTGAAGGGTGTCCTTGGATCTACTTCGGGCGTGGTTATTCTCCAGGGTGACGCAGGCACCGGCAAAACTACGTGCCTCAAGAGTGTAGTCGCGGGTATCGAACATGCAGGAGGGCGCGTGTTCGGCTGCGCCCCATCGTCCGGCGCCGCCGACATCCTTCGTCGGGAACTCACCGCGGAAGCCGATACGTTGCAGCAATTGCTCGCCAACGAGTCGCTGCAACTGGCGACGAAAGGGCGCGTGCTGATCGTGGACGAAGTCGGGCTCGTGTCGGTTAGGCAAATGCGCGACCTCTGCCGGCTGGCCGCGCGCAACGACAACCGGTTGCTCCTCGTCGGCGACATCAAGCAACACACCTCGATCGAGGCCGGCGACGCGATCCGGTGCCTGCAGGAATTTGCCCGCGTCCCGGTATTTCACCTGACAGAGATTCGCCGCCAGAAAGACCCGGCATTCCGTAAGGCGGTCGCCCGGCTGGCGCGGGGCGATGCCTTCGGCGCGTTCAATGAATTCACCCGCCTTGGCGCGGTGCGCGAGGAGCCAGATGGCGGTGCCCTGTGGCAGGAGGCCGCGGCGGACTACGTCCGGACGGTGCAAAATGGAAAGTCGTGTCTGGCGATTTCGCCGGTGTGGGAAGAAATCCACGAATTCACCTCCGCCGTGCGCGCTCAATTGCGTGCCGCCGGTGTGCTCACCGGCAACGACCACTCGGTCGCAACCGTAGAGTCGCTCAAATGGACGCAGGAGGACCGGCGACGGGTGGATAACTACCGGCCGGGCGATGTGCTCACGTTCCATCATACCTGGGGCCAATTCAGGAAATTCGACACGGTCGCCGTAATCCGGCAGGAGGGTCGTCAATTGGTGCTGCGCGCCACCGACGGACGTGAACTGCGGATAGACCCGCGCCACGCCAGCGGCTTCGAAGTCGGCTCCACCAACGAAATCTCCCTCGCGGTTGGCGACCGGCTTTTGATTCGCGCGAACGTGAAGCCGGCGGATTTGCGCAACGGCGACTTGGTTGAAATCGCGGGCATCGACCAAACGGGTGAAATCTCTCTCAAGGACGGGCGGGTGCTGCCGGCCTGGTTCCGCGGTTTCACTCACGGGTATGCCACCACCTCGCACGCCTCGCAGGGAAAGACCGTGGATCGAGGCCTCCTGCTGATGGCCGACGCCGGCATCGCGGCGGGTAACCTCAAACAGGCGTATGTCTCGAACTCCCGTTTCCGGGAGAGCCAGATGATCTACACCTCGGACCGCGCCGCGGCCCGGGAAGCCATGATGCGCACCGCCGACCGTAAACTCGCACTTGAGTTGGTCGGTGCCGAGCAGGTCGAAAACCCGGCGCCGCGGCGCTCGTGGCGCGCGCGTTGGGCGCCCCGCGTCGTTCCCACCCTTAGCCCCAAAGCCGCATGAGCATCGAAGTCTTCCCCGGAACCAAGCCGCTTACCCGACCGGCACCCCCAAACTGGGGCGAAATATCCCCCGACGGTGATCCGGCTCGCGTGGTGCGCTTCGCTCTGGTCGGCAGCTGGGTTTCCTTTCCTGCCGATCAGCTCAAACGGTGGGAGCACACGTTGGGCGAACCCGAGCTGCTGACGATCAAGGCGGACCGCGATGAAATCGTCATCGAAGGCCGCGACTTGGCTGAGGTTCGGGCGGCGCTCGATCTCGGCCGGTTGTGCGAGCTGCGGGTCAACTTCCCGCGGTCGACCGGCGCCCGGCCGGGGCCGCAGGTCCGGCGCATCACGATTGAAACGACATGAGGCATGGCGCAAAAACGTCTCAACGATCCCGGACAACTCGACCTCTTCGCGCACCCCAACCATGAGCGAACTCCTGAACTACGGCCGGATGGCGGAGACCCATTGGCGGGAGCATTGTCCGCGAATGGTGCGGGATCTGGAGGCGCGAGGCCGGCTGGTCCCGGCACTGTTGGAGGCCCAGGATCGGACGCTGGACGAGATGGAAGCGCTGATGCGTCAGTTCAAACGCCAGGGGCTGAGTCCTCAGCAGGCGCACGATCAGGCGTGGGAGCTGGTGCGGGAGAAGTATCTCCTGTTGCCGCCGGAGCAGCCGACGTAGGTCCGCTCAATGCAGCCAACTACCGCATCACCGATGCCGACCGCATTGGCGAAGGTGGGCTGAAGCAGAAGTATCGGCAGAACGTCGCGGCCATCCGCACGCTTCGCCGCGTGCAGGCCGAATCCCGTCCGCCAACGCCGGAGGAGAAATCCACTATCGCCAAGTATGTCGGCTGGGGCGGATTGCCGCAGGTGTTTGCCACCCCAGAAGACGCGCCGCAGTGGCGGGCGGAGCAGGAGGAATTGGCCGCCTTGTTGGAGCCGGACGAGATGAGTTCGGCGAGGGCCACCGTGCTCAACGCCCACTATACCTCGCCAACCGTGATCCGCGGGATGTATGCAGCGTTGGATCGGCTTGGATTCAAACACGGTCGAATCCTCGAGCCCGCGTGCGGCCTCGGGCATTTCTTCGGTTTGATGCCGGAGGCGATGGCCGCGCGGTCCCGCCTGACCGGCGTGGAAATCGACCCGCTCACCGCGCGGCTGGCGAAGGCACTCTATCCGGACGCGGACATCCGCTCCCAAGCGTTCGAGAATGTGACGCTGCCGACCAACGGCTTCGACCTCGCCGTGTCGAATGTCCCATTCGGCGACTACGCGCCCTTCGATCCGAAGCTCAATCCACGGAAATTTCATATCCACGATTACTTCTTCGTCGCCGCCGCCGAGCGCGTGCGCCCCGGCGGCTTGGTGGCGTTCATCACTTCGCGCGGGACACTCGACAAACAGTATCCGCACCTACGCGAGGCGGTGGCCAAATCCTGCGACTTTGTAGGCGCCATCCGGCTGCCGAACACCGCGTTTAAGAAGAACGCGAATACCGAGGTCACGACCGACATCGTGTTTCTCCGCAAACGTGCGGCCGGTGAGAAACTCGGTGGCCTGCCGTGGCGGGAAAGTCGGCCGCTCGGCGCGGAGTCGAATCCGATCTTTCTCAACGAATACTTCCATGCGCACCCCGAGATGATGCTCGGCAAGCTGGAGCGCGTGGAGCACGGCATGTATGGCCGGGAGGAAGTGAGACTCAGCGCGGACGGCCGCGATCTCGACGAAGCAATTGCCCGGGCAGTCGCCAGTCTGCCCGCGGGTGTGTTCAAACCGCTGACGGATGCCCAGGCGGCTGTGCTGCGGCAGACCATTCCCGCGCCGGCGGGCGTTAAACCCAACGCCTACGTGCTGACGAACGAGGGCGGCGGTGGCATCGCCGTGCGCGACGGGGACGAACTCCGACTGTTGACCGATCTGCCGGCAGCGCTGGCGCGTCGCATCCGGCGATTGATCTACGTGCGCGACGCGGCGCGCGACTGCCTGCGCACGCAGGTGGAGAATCGACCGGATGAGGAGGTCGAGGCGGCGCGCTTTCGCCTCAATCAGGACTACGACTATTTCACGGGGCAATTCGGCCCCGTGTCGCACTCGGCCAACGTTCGTGCGTTTGCCGGTGACCCTGACCTGCCGTTGCTCCTCTCGTTGGAGAACTACGACGACGACACCAATATCGCGACCAAGACCGCCATCTTCCGGGAACGGACCATTCAGCGTCGCCAGCCGGTGCTGGCGGCAGGCGGTGCGAAGGAAGCCCTGGTCATCACGCTCAGCGAAAAGGGCCGCGTCGATCTGGCCCACATCGGTCAACTGCTCGGCAAGTCCGAGGCCGAATTTTTGCCGGAATTGGAAGGTGCGCTCTTCCTCAACCCGGAGAACCAGCGGTGGGAAACGGACGACGATTACTTGTCGGGCAACGTCCGGCGGAAACTTGCGATGGCGGAACACGCGGCCAAAACCGATCCGCGCTACCGTCACAACGTCGAGGCGTTGGTCGGCGTGCAACCGACCGATCTCACCGCCTCGGAAATCGACGTCCGGCTGGGCTCGGCGTGGATTCCCGCGCGGGATGTCGCAGCTTTTGCCGTTGAACTTCTGCACGGCAATCGCCCCGAAGACGTGCGGGTGCATCACGCGGCGCAGGTCGGCCTGTGGACCGTAGAGGTCAACTCCGCCATCAAGACGGGTGTCGCTGACCGCAGCGAATGGGGCACCGCCCGTGCGGCCGGTCACTCATTGATTGAAGACGCCCTCAATCTGCGAACCCCCACGATTTTCGACTACGACGACGAGGGGAAAGCCACCGTCAACGTGACGGCCACCGAGGCGGCCCGCGACAAACAGCAGAAAATAAAAGATCGGTTCGCCGAGTGGATCTGGGAGGACGACGCACGACGTGCCCGGCTGGTGGAGTTCTACAACCGGGAGTTCAATCATCTCCGGCTGCGCACCTTCAACGGCGATCACCTCACGCTGCCGGGAGCGAGTCCGACCATCGCCCTCCGTCCGCATCAAAAGGCCGCTGTATGGCGGATTCTCCAGACGCCGAATGCGCTCCTCGCCCACGTCGTCGGCGCCGGGAAGACCTATACGATGGCGGCGGCAGCGATGGAGTTGAAGCGGCTGGGGCTGGCGCGGAAGCCGATGTTCGTCGTGCCGAATCACATGCTCGGTCAGTTTAGCTCCGAACTGCTGACGCTCTATCCGGGGGCGAACATCCTCGCCGCCGGTCGCGATGACTTTGCGAGCCTGCGGCGCCGCGAATTGATGAGTCGCATCGCGACCAACAATTGGGACGCGATCATTGTCACGCATTCCGGCTTCGAGAGGTTGCCGCTTTCCGCTCAGGCGCGGAAGGACTTCCTCGACGGCCAGCTCGTGGAACTCACCGAGTGCATCCTCGAACACAAAAGCCGCATTGGTGCATCGTCGTCCGGCACGCGCATCGTGAAAGAGTTGGAGCGGGCGAAAAAGAAACTCGAAGCCCGGATCAAGACGCTCGGCGCGGAGCACCGCAAAGACGATACCCTCACGTTCGAGGAACTTGGGGTTGACCGGCTCTTCGTGGATGAGGCGCAGGCGTTCAAGAATCTGTTCTATATTTCCAAAATGACGCGGGTCGCTGGCCTGCCGCAGACCGCTTCGGAGCGGGCCTTCGACATGTTTCTCAAGGTGCAGCACATCCAGAAACAGAACGGCGGCGCCGGGGTCGTCTTCGCCACCGGCACGCCGGTCACCAACACGATGGCGGAGATGTTCACGATGCAGCGCTACCTGCAAATGGGCATGCTGCGGCAGCAGAGCCTCCAGCACTTCGACGCGTGGGCCGGCACCTTCGGTGAAACCGTCACTGCAATGGAGTTGGCCCCGGACGGCGCAGGTTACCGCCTGCACACCCGCTTCGCGCGATTCGTGAACGTGCCGGAGCTGATGCAGATGTTCCGGTCGATGGCCGACGTGCAGACGGCGGACATGCTCAAGCTTCCCATCCCCGCGCTCGAAGGCGGCAAAGCCCGCATCGTGCGAGCGCCCACCACGCCGGAATTGAAGGCGTTCGTCGCGTCACTGGCCCAGCGGGCGGAGAAACTGAAACGCGAGAAGGTCGATCCTTCCGTCGACAACATGCTCAAGATTACCGGCGAAGGCCGCAAAGCCGCGCTCGATCTGAGGTTGGTCCGCGGCGGCGCGGCGGATGCCCCGGAGGGCAAGGTCAACCAAGCCGTCCGGGAAATCTTCTCGATCTGGCAGGAAACCCGGAAGGACCGGCTGACGCAGATGGTGTTTTGCGATCTGTCCACGCCCAAGGTCGAAGGCCGCGGCTTCTCGGTTTATCAGGATGTAAAAGCCAAGCTCGTTGCCCGCGGCGTGCCGCCCGACGAGATCGCCTTCATTCAGGATTTCGATGCGGACGCCGCGAAGCTCGCGCTCTTCAAAGATGTGCGCGCAGGCAAGGTGCGCGTGCTCATGGGCTCGTCGCAAAAGATGGGTGCCGGCATCAATGCCCAAACCAAACTGGTGGCGCTGCATCATCTCGACGCGCCGTGGCGGCCGGCCGACATCGAGCAACGGGAGGGCCGGATTCTGCGGCAGGGCAACCAGAACGCGGTGGTCCGGGTGAACCGTTACGTCACCGAGGGCAGTTTCGATGCCTACATGTGGCAAACGCTGGAAACCAAGGCGAAGTTCATCTCGCAGGTGATGACCGGCCAAACGGTGGCCCGCCGGATCGAGGATCTCGACTCGCCGGCACTCACGTATGCGGAGGTCAAAGCCATCGCGTCGGGCAATCCGCTGGTCATGGAAAAGGCGAAAGTGGACGCCGAGGTCATGCGGCTGTCGCGGCTGCGGTCCGAACACAGCGAATCGCAGTATGGCGCGCGCAGCCGGTTGCGCATGGCCGGCGAGGATGTCGCGCGGTTAGAGCGCCAGCTCGCGGCGGCGGAGCACGATCTCGGCATGCGCGTGGACGCCCAGGGCGAGAACTTCCGGATGGTGGTCGGGACGAAGACCTACACCGAGCGCGCCGAAGCCGGGGCGGCTTTGGTGTATCTCGCCGCCGACCATCGCGACGATCATCTCGCCGGCCGAGCGGGGACCGTGGTCCTCGGCGAACTGGCCGGCTTCAAACTCGAATACCGTTCGACCTGGCCCGACAAAGTGATCCTCCGCGGCGCCGGGGAATATCCAGCGAACATTTCGGCGTCCCCCGTGGGGTCGATCAGTTCGTTGGAGCACGCGGCGCGATCAGTCGAAGAACAGGTGACACGGTTTCGTGACGAACTCGCCCGCTGCCGAACCCATCTCGCGGAGTTGACCGCGTTGACTGGAAAAGTCTTCGAGCATGAGGAGCGCTACCGCAAACTCCTGAAACGACAGGGTGAACTCGTCGATCTACTCGACATCGCGAAGAACCAAGCCGCGGCTCAGCAGGCGACCGAATCAACGGGCGATGTCGAGTCTGTGGCCTCGGCCGTCCCCGACACTAGCCGACCCGATGGAGACGAATCGCCGGAAGAGACGCCGGCACCAGTCGTAGCCATGCAGCCTGTGATGGTCAGCGGGGCGAAGTCACGAAGGGCTCGAACGCGTCGTTCTGAGCGATCGGAATCCGCCATGCCGGTGGCTCCAACCGTGCGGCTGGCGCCCGCAAATACAGGGAGGATGCGGATCGCGATATGAGGCCAACGGAAGAGACGGCCATAGTTCTGACCAACGACGAGCGACGACGTCGTGTCGCTGAACTGTTGTGCAAGGCGATCTCGCTGTCCGAGGCAAAACGCGTGGTGGAGAAACCTCCATCCTCCGGCGAGGTCGTCGTTTCTACGCCCGTCACCACCACGCCCGGTGACGTCGGCTCGGACGAGCATCGCATTTTGGACTACTTGGAGTTAGCAGGACGCGGGTCGCCCGCGGCGATACGGGAGGCGCTCGGTCTATCGCGGTCGGCGACCTATCGCGCGCTGCATCGGCTCACTGTCGTCGGCCATATTTGTCCTAGCGGGAAGACACGGGGGCTGGCCTATCAGCTCAACGATGCCGAGCCGCCTCCGCACAAAATTGCCCTGAACTAGCCCTATGCCGCCCAGACCTTCAGCGGGCGCCGAACCCGGAAACAGGCGTGTGCCGGTGGCCATCTACGCGCGAGTCTCCACGGACAATCAGGTCGGCGGCCGGTTCGATTCGTGTGAAAGTCAGACAGCGGTCTGCCGGGACTACATCCGGCAACGCGCAGATGAGGGATGGTATGAAGTCGCGTCGTTCACCGATGCCGCATACTCGGGCGGCTCGATGAATCGGCCCGGGATTCAGTCGATCAAGCGAATGATCGAAGCCGGCGAGGTGAAGGTGGTGGTCATCTTCAAACTGGAGCGCATGTCGCGCAACATGGACGAATGGGGGCCGTTTCGCGCATTCCTCGAGCGGCATGGGTGTAGGTTGGAAAGTGCCACCGAGGACATTTCCGAAAGCGAGCCAGAGGGGCGGTTGAAGAATAACATCCTGATCAGCGTGTCGGACTTCGAGCGTCGGAACACCGCGAAGAAGACCCGCATCAAAATGCGGCAACAGGCCATGCGCGGCTACTGGAACGGCGGAATGGTGCCATACGGCTACAGCTACGATAAGAACACTCAGTCGCTCCAGAAGCACCCGACCGACTCTCTCGTGATCCGCCGAATCTTTGAGCAAGCCGCCCAGCTCGTTTCCCTGACCGACATCGCAAACGCGCTGAACGCCGAGGGGCTGCGCACCCCGGAGCGGGTCATGCAGCGCCGTGATGGCACCAGCGACATTTGGGGCGGCCGAGTCTTTCGCTCGGACGGCTTGCGCCTCATTATTCGCAATCCGCTCTATCGGGGCGTGGTGAAGTTTGAGGGTCAGGAATACGCCGCCAAACATGAGGCGATAGTTTCACAGGAAATCTGGGACCGGGCAAACGCCGCCACCGCCGAAACAAAAACCAGACCGGTTCACGTGTTTCAGGAACGTGATGCGCAGAACCACCTGCTCAAGGGACTCGCATGGTGCGGTTCCTGCGGCCGGGCGCTGGTGCCGAACGATAGCGGGAAGAAGAGCGTCCGCGGCGTGAAGTATCGTTACTACACTTGCAGCCTGTTCAGGCGCGAATCCGCGATGCGTCCTTGTGCGGTTGGGCGACTGTCGGCCGATGCGCTTGAACGAGTGGTCATCGCCTTAATCGGAGAGGCCAGCAAACACCCGGCGCTGATCGGCGAGATGGTCGAGGTGTCGCGACGAATGCGTGTAGGCGACCGTGACGCGCTTCGCCGGGAGGTCGACCGCATCAAGGAGTCGCTCGCGGTGGTGGATAAGAAGCTGCGCAACTGCGCTGAGGCGGTCGCCAACGACGGTGCAGACGCGCTGCGCGAAGCGTTGATTCGGCGCGCTGCCGATCTGCGAGACGAGCGGCAGCGTCTGCTCGTGGAGCAGGAGCGGGCAAGACAGGCGCTGGTTGCATCCGAAGCCGGCGCCTTGGAGGAGCGGCGCATCCGGGATAACTTGGAAAGGCTCGGGCAGGTGCTGCCAAACCTGCCTCCGACGGAGCGAAAGGAACTCATCCGGCTTTTCGTCGAGCGCGTCGAGGTGCGTGGCGCTAAACCAAACACACGGCGCAAGCCACAGGAAGACCCAGGGATGGCATCGGCCGCCACCGCACGAGTCATGGAGATCAACATCAAGCTCCACCTCGCAGAGTTGGTGCGCGGCATGGAGGAGCGCGCAGCTGCTCAATCGGAATCTGCCGCAAACCGCCGCGCGATCTCGATCCGCGGGTTGGACCTTGGCGCACGGGTGGATTTCACCAACGCACAGCGCGGCGAGGTGGCGATAGTCGCGCCGTTCGGGCAAGTGCTCCGCATCCAGGATCGCGTCCGCACTGTGCCGAAACCGAAACCTGCACGGGAGCATCCGATCATCCGGGCGTACAAATGGCACCAGATGCTGGAAAGCGGAGAGGTTGCCACGAGATTTGAGTTAGCGAAGCGGATGAAACTCACTCCTGGTGTAATCACCCGCATCCTTAAGCTCATCGAACTGGACCCAAGCATTCAGGCATACCTTGCGGAGCTTAAAACAACTTCAGCGATTCTCCATTTCGGTTACCGTCCGATGGGGGAACTAGCCGATCTGCAACCTCACGAGCAAAAGGCGGCATTCGACAAAATGCGCGCGGCCTACGAAGGAATCGAACGTCGGCGAAATGAGCGTGGAAGGACGATCACGTTGCCTTCCTCGACGCATTCACCGTCTAAAACGCCGCGCATCTCAGCCTGCTAAGATCGAAAGAATTTTCAGGGCCTTCGCGGCCGAAAAAACGGGCGAAGGCGTGCGATTTTGGGCCGCAAAATCTTTTGTCACGGTTTGCGGAAACCCTCGTTCTCCCGCGAAAAATCGGCCCCGCCACGGAGCAAACCACGAACTTCTGCAAACCGTGACAAAAAGACCGAACGCTTTTCTTGCCGATCTTCAGCTACTTACCTCAGCTTTTGTCGCGGACCGAAAAAAGTTCTCGGTTCTTTCACACTGGCTGCCCGGCATGGATTCGAACCATGACTAGGCGAGTCAAAGTCGCCTGTGCTACCATTACACCACCAGGCAAGGAAGTGAGCGGGGCAAGTTGCGGCGCGACGGGCCGGGGTCAAGGCCGCAAACCCCGCGGAACGGCAAACCCCGCGGAACGGTTTGCCTCGGCCCGCGCGGCTTGTCTCGCTCGCGTCCTGCACCATGCCCGCCCGCCGCGCGTCCGCCCCGCCCCACCCCGACCTCTCCGAGGTCCTGTTCTCCGAGATTCGCATCCGACGGCGCGTGGGCGCCATCGCCCACGAGATCAAGGCCGCCTACGGCGACGGAGAGTTCACGCTGATATCGCTCATCAACGGCGCGGTGATGTTCACGGCCGACCTGATGCGGCAGATCGACAACCCCGTGCGCCTCGACTGCGTGCGCGTAAGCAGCTACGGCGCCCGCACCAAGTCCATCGGAACGCCGCAGCTCATCAGCAGCCTCACCCTCGACATCCGCGGCCGCCATGTGCTGGTGATCGACGACATCCTCGACACCGGCAAGACCCTGAAGCTGGTCACCGACCTCATCCGCGAATTGAGTCCCGCCAGCCTCCGCACCTGCGTCCTGCTCGACAAGAAGGCTCGGCGCGAGGTGCCCATCGATGCTGACTTCGTGGGCTTTGAGATCCCCGACAAGTTCGTCGTCGGCTACGGACTCGATTTCGCCGAGCGCTACCGGAACCTGCCGGTCATCGGCGTCCTGCGGGCCGACCGCCAGAATCCCGCCGCCTGGCCGAAATCCTGAACCCGCCCGAGGGACGCAACTGCTTCCTCCGGCGTCCGTCTTCTTCCGGGCGAAACCGCCCACCCCTTAAATCATGAAAACCCCTGCACGCCTCCTCCCGGCGCTCCTCGCATTAGCGGCCGCATCCGCCCAGGCTGCCGAGCGTCCCAACATCCTCTGGCTCACCAGCGAGGACCACGGCCAGCAGATGGGCTGCTACGGTGACCCCGTCGCGCGGACCCCGAACGTCGACGCGCTGGCCGCCAAGGGCATGCTGTTCCGCCACGCGTGGTCCAACCATCCGGTCTGCGCCCCGGCCCGCACCGCCATCGTCTCGGGCCTCTACTCCCAGAGCAGCGGCGGGATCCACATGCGCTCGATGGTGCCGGTGCCCGCGGGCTCGAAACTCTATCCTGAGCTGATGCGCGAGGCCGGCTACCACGTGACCAACAACAGCAAGACCGACTACAACCTGCGCGCGCCCGCCGGCCTGTGGAATGAATCCTCCGCCCAGGCCCATTGGAAGAACCGCCCCGCCGGCAAGCCGTTCTTCGCCGTCTTCAACTCCAACAAGAGCCATGAGAGTCAGATCCGCACCCGGCCCCACACGGCCGTCACCGATCCGGCCAAGGTGCGAGTGCCGGCCTATCATCCCGACACCCCCGAGGTGCGGCAGGATTGGGCCCAGTACTACGACAAGGTGAGCGAAGCCGACGCTGAGGCCGGCACCCACCTGCGGGAAATCGAGGCCGCCGGCCTCGCCGACGATACCATCGTGTTTTACTACGCCGATCACGGCAGCGGCATGCCCCGCGGCAAACGCTGGCCGTCCGACTCCGGCCTGCGCGTGCCGATGGTCGTCTATTTCCCGCCGAAGTGGCGTCACCTCGCGCCGAAGGAGTACGCGCCCGGCGGAAAGTCGGACCGCCTCGTGAGCTTCGTCGACCTCGCCCCCACCCTGCTGAGCATCGCCGGGGTGCAACCGCCCGCCTACCTGCAGGGCCACGCGTTCGCCGGAAAATTTCAGACCGCGCCGCAGCCCTTCCTCCACGGCGCCCGCGGCCGCATGGACGAACGCGTGGACTGCGTGCGCAGCGTCACCGACGGCCGCTTCGTTTACCTGCGCAACTTCCACCCGCACGTCTCGCAGGGCCAGCGCGTGAACTACCAGTTCCAGACCCCGACCACCCGCATCTGGCGCGCACGCTTCGACGCCGGGCAGACCACTGAGGCGCAGTCCCTCTTCTGGCGCGTGCCCAAGGCGCCGGAGGAGCTCTACGACCTGAGCTCCGATCGCGACGAGGTTCGCAACCTCGCGGGCTCGGCGGAGCACCGCGCCACGCTTGAGAAGTTCCGCGCCGCCATGCGCGCGCACGCGGAGTCGATTCGCGACGTCGCGTTCCTGCCGGAGGGTGAGATGCACGCGCGGGCCGCCGGCAAGGCGCCCTACGACCTGGCCCGCGACGCCGCGAAGTATCCGTTCGCGCGGATCTACGACACGGCGGACCTCGCCTCGCGGCTGGAACCCGCTGCGGTGTCTGAACTGCGCCGGCGGGCGACCGACGCCGACAGCGCCGTGCGCCACTGGGCCGCGCTGGGCCTGCTGATGCGCGGCAAGGAAGGCGCCACCGCCGGCCGAGCCGAACTGCGCACCCTGCTGAACGACGGTTCGCCGCTCGTCCGCATCGTCGCCGCCGAAGCGCTCACCGCCCATGGTGAGGAGGCGGACGCCGCGCCGGCGCTCGCCGTGCTGCGCGAGCTCTGCGTGCCCGAGCGCAACGGCGTCTTCACGGCGATGGCCGCGCTCAACGCCATCGAGGCGCTGGGACCGAAGGCCGCCTCGCTCAAGGCCCACGTCGCGGCCCTGAACCCGAAGGGCCCCTCACCCGACAACCGCTACGATTCCTACGTGCCGCGGCAGATCGCGAGCATCAGCGGCGTCGAGATAACCGATCCCGAGGAGGCGTCGGCGCCCAAGGCCCGCGGCAAGGGCAAGCGCAAGGCCGGGGAGAAGGAGGACTGACCATGACCCCGCGATCCATGATGCTTCTGGCCGCCCTGCTCGGTTTGGCGCCGGTGCTCTCCTCCGCAGCCGACAAGCCGCGGCCCAACGTGCTTTTCTTCGCCGTCGACGACCTGCGGCCGGAGTTCGGCGCCTACGGCGCCGCCCACGTCCGCAGTCCCAACCTCGACCGCCTGGCGCGCGCCGGCATCACCTTCAACCGCGCCTACTGCCAGCAGGCGGTGTGTTCGCCGTCGCGCACGGTGGTGATGACGGGCACGCGGCCCGACACCAGCAAGGTCTGGGACCTTGTGACCCACTTCCGCACGGCCCTCCCGAACGTCGTGACGCTCGGCCAGCACTTCAAGGACCACGGCTACTTCAGCCAGGGCATGGGCAAGATCTACCACGGCGGCTACGATGACGCGCCCACGTGGTCGGTGCCGTGGACGACTCCCCGTGCGAGCGGCGCGTACGCGCGTCCGGAGAACATCGCCCTCGCCCAGCGCGCCGCCGACGAAGCGTCCTCCGGCGACAAGAAGCGGAGCAAGAAGTCGGCGTCGCGCGGCCCGCGCGGACCCGCCTTCGAGGCCGGCGACGTGCCGGACAACTTCTACACCGACGGCCGCACCGCCGAGCTGGCGGTCGAAACCCTGCGCGGGCTCGCCGGCAAGTCCCAGCCCTTCTTCCTCGCCGTGGGCTTCTCTAAGCCGCACCTCCCGTTCGTCTCACCGCGGAAGTACTGGGACCTTTACGACCCGGCGAAGCTTCCGATGGCCACCAACCGCCACCGCCCCAAGGACGCGCCTGAGTACGCGATCCAGCCCGGCGGCGAATTACGCAACTACCACGGCATCCCCGATGGCCCGATCCCCGACGACCTCGCGCGCCAGCTGCGCCACGGATACTACGCCGCCATCAGCTACACCGATGCCCAGATCGGCAAGGTGCTGGACGAGCTCGACCGCTCGGGCCTGAGCCGCAACACGATCATCGTCCTGTGGGGAGACCACGGCTGGAAGCTCGGGGAGCACGATGCCTGGTGCAAACACTCGAACTGCGAGAACGACACCAACGCGCCGCTGCTGCTTTCCGTCCCGGGAATGCGCCACGCCGGCCGGCGCACGAACGCGCTCGTCGAGTTCGTCGACATCTACCCCACGCTGGCTGACCTGGCCGGCCTCCCGCTTCCGGCGCACCTCGAGGGCCTCAGCTTCCGCCCGGTGCTGGAAGAACCCTCGCGCCCCTGGAAAACCGCCGCGTTCAGCCAATACCCGCGATCGCACAACGGCCGGCAGCTGATGGGCTACTCGATGCGCACCGCGGACCACCGCCTCACGGTGTGGGTCGACCGCCAGGACCAGAAGCGCATCGAGGCGATCGAGCTCTACGACCACCGCGTTGATCCGCAGGAAAACATCAACGTCGCCCAGGCACCCGGCCAGGCGGCCGTCCTGGAGGGCCTGCTCGGCCAGTGGCGGGCCGGTTGGCGCGGAGCGCTGCCGCGCTAGGACCGGGCGGGGCGTCGAATTCCGGCGCCCCCTCCCCCACGCGCACATCAGGCCCGGTAACCGGAGCCCATCCAAGCGGATCCAGCCATGAAACTTCACCTCGCCCTCCTGCTTTGCACCGGCGCGCTCCTGCCGGCCGCGGCCCCCCGCCCCAACGTGCTCATGGTCGTCGTCGACGATCTGAACCTGAACCTGGGAGCCTACGGTGAAACGTCCGTGCGCTCGCCCAACATCGACCGACTCGCCGCGCGCGGCGTACGCTTCGACTCAGCCCACGCGCAGTACCCGCTGTGCAACCCCAGCCGCGTCTCGTTCCTCAGCGGCCGGCGTCCCGAGACCAGCGGCGTCTACATCCTCGGCACCCCGGCGCGCACCGCCCTGCCCGACGCGGTGATGCTGCCTCAGTTCTTCCGGCAGAACGGCTACTTCACCGCCGGCGCCGGCAAGGTCTTCCACAACCTCAGGGTCAGTGACCGCGCGTCCTGGGATTTCTACGAAGACAACGCCACGCAGGACGAGGGCGAGAAGGCCGCCATGGCGGCGCGCTACGGCCGCGAGGGAGGCGGGGACGGCGATGGCCGCCCCGCTTGGCAGATGCTGGACGGGGACGGCAGCCGCACGCGCGACGGCGTGAACTCCGCGACGATCCGCCGGCTGATCGGGGAAAAGTCGGCCGCCGGCACCCCCTTCTTTCTCGCGCTCGGGTTCCACAAGCCGCACCTGCCGTGGACCGCGCCGAAACGCTTCTTCGACCTGTATCCGGAAACCGGCGTCGCCCCGCCGCTCGAGCCGCCGATGCGCGACATCCCCGCGATCGCGCTGCAGACCGAGCTTTCGGGCTTCGCCCAGCCCTCCTCACGGAACGGGGCCATCCGCGCCTACCACGCCTGCATCTCCTTCATCGACCACCTGCTTGGCCAGATTCTAGACGAGCTCGACCGTCGCGAACTCACGCGGAGCACGCTCATCGTTTTCTTCAGCGACCACGGCTTCCACCTCGGAGACCATGGCGGGCTGTGGGCCAAGCTTAGCGCCTTCCGCGCCTCCACGCGCGTGCCGCTCATCCTCGCTGGGCCGGGCGTTCCCGCCGGGGTCGCAGTCGGTTCGCCGGTCGAGCTGATCGACGTCTATCCCACGTTGGCCGACCTCGCCGGCCTCAAGGCTCCTCCGGGGCTTGAGGGACGCTCCCTGAGGACTGAATTCGGCGGCGGTAAGCCAGCCGGCCATGCCTACAGCCTGGTGTACCACTACGATGTCGCCGCGAACCGCGATGTCGCGGGCCGCACGGTCATCGGGGCCGGCTGGCGCTATACGGAATGGGACGGCGGCCGCTCCGGTCTTGAGTTCTACCGCCACGCCTCCGATCCCGGAGAATACGCGAACCTCTCGGCAGACCCAGCGGTCACCTCTGTCATTGAGGAGGCGCGGGCTCAGCTGAGCTCGCTTCCTCCACCGAAGCCCGGCTCCTCTAACCGTCCGCGGGCCTTGGATCGGGAGGCGAAGAAGGCACGCTGAGTCCTGCGACGGCCCCTTGGTGACAGTTTTATTACACACTCACGGTTTTATAAGTTTACAACAAAAGCGCTGATTCATTTCGTCATCTGCGATGGGCATCCACGTTCCTACCAACCGCATTTCAGCGCTGAGGCTCCTGCTGGGGTTCTTACCGCTGACGGTGAGCGGGGCTAATCTTGAGACCATGGCGGATGAACTCCGCGAACTGCGCCGCCAGAACGCGGCCCTTAAGGCTCAAGTTGAACGCCAGCAGGATTTGATCGAGGAATTCGCCCGCCGCCACGCTGGATTCCGGGAATCAACGAATGCCGGCGCCTCCCCCGCCTCCCCGGTACCGACGGGCCAACCCATTCCCCCACATCCATCCAGCTCGTCGGCTCAACCCGTGACCGCCGTGGAGAGGCTCGGCAAGTTCCAGCTCTCCGGTGCAGGCGCCGTCGCATATTTTGGGGGCCAAAAGAACGCGTACTTCGCGAAGGACGTGCTGCGGATCGACGAAGCAAAGCTCTTCCTTGAAGGACCGCTGGGCGCCAACACCTACCTCTTCACCGAGGTCGAAGTCTTCAACCGCGACAGCACCAGCAACAACCTGCGCGCGGGCGAACTCTACCTCGACTTCGAGGGAGTGTCCCGCATCTGGGGAAGCGAAGGTCTGATGAGCCTGCGCATCGGCCGTTTGGACATCCCCTTCGGGGAGGAATATGCGATGCGTGACGCCTTCGACAATCCCCTGATTTCCCACTCCGTCATGGACTTCTGGGGAGTCGACGAAGGCTTCGAAGCTTACGGCAAGATCGGCGATTTCCAGTACGTCGCGGCGATCCAGAATGGCGGAACCAACACGGCCTTCGACTTCGCCTCCAGCAAGGCCGCGACGCTTCGCCTGGGTTGGGATCCCATCTCAGGACTGCACCTTTCGCTGAGCGGACTGCGCACCGGCCGGATCCAGCAGGCGACGGATAGCCGGGCGGAAATCTGGTTTGGCAACGACTGGGGCCGCCGCCGGCTGGGCTCCAACGCGGCCCACTTCTGGTTCGACTCACTCCAGGTCGATGCGCGCCGGGATTTTCGGCGCGGCCACCTCGCCGCGGCGGCCGGCCGGATACGGTACCGGGACGACGCCCCGGGCAAGCGCTTCGAGAGCTCGGCCGACTTCGCCTCGGCCGAAGCGGTGGTCAGGGCGTCCCGCGTGCTGCACTTCGGGACGCGGTTCAGCCTCGCCCGGTCGCCCCGCGGCTTTAACCTGCCCGGGGATGGCGCGGCGGCCCCGGCGCAGCTTTCGCGGGAGCTCCGTCGCCTGAGTATCGGAGCCGGCTACCGCGTCGGTTCCCAACTTCTGCTCAAGGCCGAATACTCGTTCAACCGCGGGACCTGGTTCAGCGGCGCCCGCCGTGACCACGAAGATCAGGTGGCGGCCGAGACGGCGTTCAAGTTTTGAAATGAAGCCCTCCATTTGCCGCCTGCTTACCCTGTTCCTCGCGGCCGCCACGGTCGCGACCGCCGGAGACATCACGGGCATCGTGGAGGCGCGCGGCAAGGAGGAGGCGGCGGGAGGCGGCGACAAGTACGCGAGCCGGAAGTTCAAGTTCGTCGAGCGCCTCGATTACGAGGCCCTGCGGGACTTCGTCGTCAGCGTCGAGGGAGCGATCGCAATGCCGGTGCAATCGACCGCGCCGAGGATCATCACCCAGAAAGGCGCGGTCTTCAGTCCGCGGATCCTGCCGGTCGCGGCCGGGACCACCGTGGAGTGGCCGAACGACGACGACATCTTCCACAACGTGTTCTCGATCTCGGAAGCGAAGGAGTTTGATCTCGGGCTCTACAAGCATCCCGAGAGGAGAAGCGTGACGTTCGACCGCCCGGGCCGCGTCGACATCCTTTGCTCGATCCACACGCAGATGAGCGCGGTGGTGCTGGTGCTGGAGAACCCCTTCTTCGCCAAGTCGGACGAACGAGGTCGCTACGCCATCCGAGGCCTGCCGCCGGGAGAGTACACCGTCCGGGCCTGGCACGAGCGCCTGCCGAGCGTGCGGCGCAAGGTCACCGTGGGAGCCACGGGCGAGGTGCGTCTGGACTTCACACTCGGACCCGGCGGAACCGCGGCCGAGGCATCCCGCCCATGAGGATACCCGCCCCCCGGAGCTGGGGCATCGGTGGCAAGCTGGCCGCAAGCCTCGTCCTCGTGATCGTCACTCAGCAGACCTACGAGACGATCTCGGACAGCCGCTTCACCTCGGAGATCATCCGCATCCACGGCCGGGCGAAAGTGGCCGCGGGCGAGGCTGCACTCCGGGCTTTCTACTTCACCTCGAGGGAGGATCACATCCAACGCCTCCACGCGGCGACCCGCGAACCACGCTTCAAGGCGGTGCTCCGGCTCGGCGACGGCCCGACGCTGGCCGCTCGGCTGCGGGAGCTGCTGACCGAGCAGGCCGCGTTCGCCGCAACGTTCACCCGTCCCGACGGTTCGGTCGTGGCCTCAGCCGCGCGAGGCCCGGGGCTTTCGATCGACGCTTTCCTGCATCGGTTGAAGCCGCTGGTGGACGAGGCCGCGTCAGGCTCGGCCTCGGCCACGTGGACGAACTGGGAGGGACTGCCACTGGCCTGCTCCTCCGAACCGGTCGAGATCAACGGCGAATTGCTCGGCGTGCTCACGCTCGCCTCGGAACTCAGCGACCAGACCCTGAGGAACCTCGCCGAAACCACCGGGGCGGAGATCGTGATGCACGACGAACGCGCGATCCTGCGGCACACCCCGGGAGCGGCCGTGACCAGCGACCAGCTCTTCCGGCACTACGAAGCCGCGCGACCCGCCCCCGGGTCCCGGAATGCCGAGTCGATCGTGCTGCGCCTCGACAACGGCAGCTTCTTCACCGCCAGCCAGCCACTGCGGATAAGCGCGGCCGAAGATGTTCCGTTGGTCAGCCTGTTGATCCCGGCCGACGAGTACCTGAAGTCATCCCGGGACTTCGTGTCGGGATCGATCCTCCGCAACTCAGTCAGCCTGGTCCTGATGACGCTGGTGGTGATCTGGGTCGTTTCGCGCCTCACGAGCCCGATTCGTTCCCTGCGTATCGCCACAGAGAGGATCTCCGCGGGCGACCTTGACCACCGTGTGCCGATCGCCTCCCAGGACGAACTGGGCCGGCTCGCCGCCGCATTCAACGAGATGGCCGCTCGCGTCTCCGGTGCGCGCCGCGACCTAGCCGAGGCGAACACCTCGCTCGAACGGCAAGTGGAGGAGCGGACCCGCTCGCTGCAGGAACAGGTTCGCCGCCGCGAGGTGGCCGAACTTGAGATGCAGCGCCACGCCGCGGAACTCGAGCAGCGGGTGCAGGAACGCACCGCCGAGATCGGCCGGGCCTTGGCCACGTTGGACGGCATGATCGACGGCGCGCTGATCCTCGATGAGGCCTCCCTGCGGGTGACCTTCGCCAATCAAGGCGCCGGCCTGCAGTTCGCCCGCCCCCGGGAGGAGCTGCTGGGCAAGGCCTACCCGGAAATGCTCGACCCCGCCACGGCCGCGGAGCTCGGATCAATCCTTGCGCTTGCCCGCCGTCGCGCACCGGCCGTCGTCCAGTTCACTTCGACCCACGCGCGCGAGGCGGGCCCGGCCCTGCCCGTCGAGATCAACCTGCAGTATTCCAGCCCCGAAGGGCGCCCGGCTTGTTTCATCGCCATCGCCCGTGACATCAGCGAACGCCGCATGCTGGAGGAGCGGCGGAATCGCGCCCAGCGTATGGAGGTCCTCGGCACCCTCGCCGGGGGGGTGGCGCATGACCTGAACAACGCCCTGACCCCGATCGCGATCAGCATCGGCCTGCTGCGCTCACGACATCCGGAGGATGCAGCGACCCTCGAGATGCTCGACCGGTGCTGCCACCAGGGCGCCGCCATGGTGCGCCAGCTCCTCACGTTCGCCCGTGGACGCGAGGGAGAGCGCATCCCGGTCGACGGTCCGAGGCTCGTCAAGGAGATGGCCCAGATCGTGGGCAGCACCTTCCCGCGGAACATCACCCTGGAGGTCAACGCCACCTCCGAGGCGTGCGCGATCAGGGGCGACGCGACCCAGATTCACCAGGTGCTGCTGAACCTGTGCGTCAATGCCCGCGACGCCATGCCGGACGGAGGCATGCTTCGCCTCGGAGTCCGAAGCGCGGAGGTTCCCGAAGACTTTCCGAACTGCATTCCGGAGTCGCGGCCCGGTCCCCACGTCTGCATTTCCGTCTCGGACGACGGCCCGGGAATGCCGCCTCACGTCGCCGCGAGGATCTTCGAGCCGTTCTTCACGACCAAGGAACCCGGAAAAGGCACCGGGCTCGGGCTTTCGACGGTGCTGGGAATCGTTCGAAGCCACAGCGGCTTCCTGCGCCTCGAGACGGAACCGGGCCGCGGAACCCTCTTCGAGATCTACCTCCCTGCCGAAACGGCCTCCACCGGCACCCGGAACCCGCTGGTCCGAGAGGTGCCTCCCGTCTGTACGAGCCGGCACCTCATGCTCGTGGAAGACAACCCGGCCGTGCGCGAATCCTACTCCGCCGTCCTTTCCAGCGAGGGATTCCTCGTAAGCACTGCGACGGACGGGCATGACGCTCTGAGCAAGATCCGGGAGGCGCGCACGCCGCCCGAACTTGTGATCACGGACCTCGACATGCCGGTGATGGGCGGACGCGGTCTCATCGAGGCCCTGCGGGATGCCTTGCCGGGAGCGCCGATCATCGTGATAACCGGCCTGATCTCACCCGAGGAAGCCGCGAACCTTCGCCGTGATCCCCGCGTCCGGGCCGTGCTTCCCAAGCCTCTGGCTCTGCCACCGATCCTGCACGCGATCCAGGAAGCTCTCGACGCGCCCGCTTCCACGCTCGCGTGAGCGCGGCCGCGGGCGTCCGATTCGGACGTCAGGGTGAGACGCGGTGCTCCAGGACCTGCCCGTCGCGCAGGAGCCGCTCGCGCAGCCGTGCGTAGGGAACGTCCTGCACCGCGATCCCGGCATCCAGCGCAAGTGCGGCGGCGGTCGCGGCCGATTGGCCGAGGATCATGAAGACCGGCTCCATGCGGATGGAACCGAAGGCGATATGGGAGCTGGAGACGCAGATGGAGACGAGGAGGTTATCGACCTCGCCGCGCTTCGGCACCAGCGACCCGTAGGCGATCTCGTAGGGCTCCTTGAGCGACACGCCGATGTCGCCCTCGTTCTGCACATACCCTTCCGGCGTGATGTAGCGCTGCACGTTGTGGGAATCGATGGTGTAGCTGCCCATGCCGACCGAGTCCGGCGTGGGCTTCCGCTTCCGGAGGTGGTTCTCCGTCATCACGAATTGGCCCTTCATCCGACGGGCCTCCCGCACGTAGATCTGGTGCGGCCATCCGCCGTTGTCCTTGAACTCGTCCTTCGGCAGCCCCCAGCGACTCATGCGCTCGCGGACGTCGGCCGGCACGCGCGGGTCGGTCGTGATGAAGTACAACCAGCCCTTCTGGTAGTTCTGGTGCTCCCGGAGGATCTCGCGCCGGCGCTCATAACTGGCCTCGGGGTAATCATAATTCATCCCGATGTTGTCGGTGCTGAAGGGACCATGGTTATTGGTGTCGGTCTTGCGGTTCGGGATCGGGTCGAACTTCCCGAAGGTCTCCGTCCAACCCGCAGCGTAGATGCGGGCGAGGAGCTCGTACTGCCGGGGGTCGTAACCCTCGGGCTTGGCGAAGGGGATGCGGTTTTCCGGATGATCGGTGAGGCACATGCGGTAGCAGTAGGCCTGCACCTTGTCGTCGCCCTCGCCGAACTTCCCCGGGTGCGCGGCGCTGACGCGCGGAAGCACGCCGCTGCGCGGGTCCCCGGGGACGACGTAGGGGCTGATCTTTTCCTTGAGGACTCCGAAATGGTGGCGGTGGTGCAGCACGCCCGTCTGCACGCCGTTGTGCTCCTCCCCGTAAACCGCATTGGCCTCGCGCCCGACGTGGTACGACACACCGGCGGCCGCCATGAGGTCTCCCTCATAGGTTGCGTCGATGAACATCCGGCCCTGGTAGGTGCGGCCGCTCAATGTCGTGATTGCGGCCACGCGGGCGCCCTCCTTGCGCACGCCTTTCGCGCGGTCCAGCCACTCGTCGCGCACCACCGTGATCCCGTGCTCGCGGACGAGATCCTCGAAGACCTTCTCCGCCACGCTGGGCTCGAAGATCCACATGGTGCGCTCCGCACCGTCGATGGCCGGCGTACCCTGCCCCTTGTTTCCGTAGGAGGCGCGATCCTGCCACTTCCACGCCGCCGACGATTCGTAGTGGCGCCAGATGCGGTGGTAAAAATTCCGGGCGAGCCCGCCGATCACCGCCTTGTTGCCCGTGTCGGTCCATCCGAGGCCACCGCTGGTCAACCCTCCAAGGTGCCGGTCAGGGCTCACGACGATGACGGACTTACCCATGGCCTTGGCCTGGACCGCCGCGACGACCGCCGCGCTGGTGCCGCCGTAGACCACGATGTCATGGCGCGAGGAGGAGGCAGCCGGGGCGGAGACGGCGGCGACCAGGAAGACGGTGGCGAGAAAGAGGTGGGGTAATTGCATGACCCCGCCTTCCTTGCCGCGCGCCGGGCGGCTGTCGAGCCCGCGGGAGCCTCAGCGGGCGGCCGGCGCGAGCCGGATATCGACCATCAGGTCGGACGCTAGGCGCTCGAGGTCCGCTCGCACGGCCGCGAGACGCGCGGGCTCGGGCGACCAGACGGTGGCGCGGGCCTGAAAGAGCGCCCCGCCGCCCATCGGGGCGCTGACGACCTCGGACGCCAGTTCCTCGACGTTGAGCCCGTGGCGCGCGAAGGCGGCGGCGACGGCGCGCAGGATACCCGGCCGGTCGTTGCCGACGAGTTCCAGCGTCGCCAGCGCGCCACCGCGGCCGGCGGCGGCAGCGACCGGCTCGGCGTGGATGATGATGCGAAGGCCGTCGACCTCGAGGGTTCGGAGAGCATTCACGAGCCCGTCGCGGGCCGACGCCGCCACCGCGACGCGCAGGATGCCGGCGAACTGCCCGCCGAGCCGGCACATCCGGCTCTCGAGCCAATTGCCGCCATGATCGGCGACGCGGGCCGCCACCATCTCCACGAGACCGGGCCGGTCGGCGCCGATGACCGTCATCACGAGATTCGAATCCATGAAGTGAAACTGCCGCCTACGGCCCGCCGCGCAACCTCGGAGCCGGCCGGGGCGCGCGACTTGGGAAAGAAGCGCTCGACGGCCGCGATGTGGATTCTCCGCGGGTGCACCCGCGGCCAGATCACCGGCGCTTACGATCGCGCGGCAACGCCCTAATCAGTCCTCGAGTTCGACGTTCCAGTAGGCGACGTCGAGGAAGTCCTTCCAGTGCTCGTGATGCTGATTGCCCAGGACAAGCGAGATGACAGGCCGCCACTTCGGGCGCACGGGCTTGCGGATGAGCCGCATGCTGGCCTCGTGAGGGAGACGGTTCGCCTTGCGCGTGTTGCAGCGGACGCAGGAGCAGACGATGTTCTCCCACGTCGTCTTACCGCCGTGGTCGCGCGGGATGACGTGATCGAGGTTGAGCTGCTCGCGGGGGAAACCCTTGCCGCAGTACTGGCAGGTGGCCTTGTCGCGCTCGAAGACGTTGTTGCGCGTGAGCTTCAGTTCCTTGCAGGGCAGCTTGTCGAAGAAAGAGAGCAAGATCACGCGCGGCAGCCGGATGGTACGCGTCGGCGTACGCACCGTCTCCAACTCCTCCACCGGCGGGTTGTTCGTGGAAAAGGAGATCCAATCCAGCATCGAGAACGTGCGGAAATCGTCCTCGTGATGATGAACGACCTGAGCATGCCCGCGGGCGAGGAGCGCGAATGCCCGCCGGGCGCCGATGACGTTCACCGCCTGCCACAGGCGGTTCAGGACGAGCACCGGCTGGTCGAGGACCATCTCCATACGGGGGAAGGCGAATAACTTCGGCCGCGCGCAGGTGTCAAGGTCGCGGGCCGCGCTCGATTGCGGCTTGAGCGCGGGGCGGCGGCATGCGGCGATCCTGCGCGATGGCCGCCCCAGCCGAACTCCCCCGCCCCGCCGAGGCCACACGGCTCCGCGACCTTTCCCCGCTGCAGTGGCGGTCCGGCATCGCGGCTTGGCTCGGCTGGCTGTTCGACGGCCTCGAGCTGCACCTGTACACGCTGGTGGCCACGCCCCTCGTCGTGCAGCTGCTGCAGGCGCCGGGCCCCGCGGATCCCGCGGTGAAGGAGAAGACGGCCTACATCCAGGCGGCGTTCCTCGTGGGCTGGGCGGTGGGCGGAGCGTTCTTCGGGCGCCTCGGCGACGTGCTCGGCCGGAGCCGCGCCCTCGCCCTCACGGTGCTGACGTACGCGCTGTGCACCGGACTGTGCGCGTTCGCGCAGACCTGGTGGCAGCTGATGCTGTTTCGCTTCGTCGCCGCCCTCGGGATCGGCGGCGAATGGGCGGTCGGCGCCTCGCTCCTCGCGGAAACCTGGCCGCGCGCCTGGCGACCATGGCTGGCGGCGGTGCTGCAGACCGGCGTGAACCTCGGGATCCTCCTCGGCGCCGCGACCGTGGCGGGGCTCTCGCTGGTGCTGCCGCCCGGATCGGAGCGGTGGGTCTTCCTCGCGGGCGTGGTGCCCGCGTTCCTCGTCTTCTACATCCGCCGGCACGTGCCGGAGCCGGAGTCGTGGCGGCACGCCGGCGAGTCCTTGCACCACCGGCCGCCTGGCGCCGGCGCGCTTTTCCGCGGGGCCATCCGATCGACCACGGTGCGCACCACCGTGGTGTGCGCCCTCGGCCTCACGACGTGGTGGCTGTTCCTCTTCTGGCACCCGCAGCACTTCCGCAAACTCCTCGCCGCCGAGGGACTCCCGCCGGGAGAGGTCACGCGGCTCATCTCGCTCTCGTTCTTCCTCGTCAACGCCCTCTCGATCGCCGGCAACTTCTTCGCCGGCTGGCTGGCCCGCCGCACCGGCTACCGGCGGGCGATCGTGCTCATGTTCGCCGGGCTCGGGTTCACGATCATCGGCGCCTTCGCCGGTCCCCGCGACTTCTCCTCACTCGCGTGGTTCTGGTGTCCGGCGGCCGGCTTCTTCGCCGGCGTCTACGGCTTGTTCACGATGTACCTGCCGCCCCTCTTCCCGATCCTCCTGCGCACCACCGGCGCCGGCTTCTGTTACAACATCGGGCGGATCGCCGCCGCCGCGGGCTCCGTGATCTTCGGCCTGCTGGCGCCGGTGGATGACTTCCGCGGCGCCCTGCTCTGGTCGGGCGTCATCGGACTCGCCGCGGCGATCGTTTCCCTGTGGCTGCCAGAGCGCACCCACGAGGACGAGGCCGCCTGATTGGCGGAGTGGAAAACATGCTCGAATTGGCGCACAAGGTGCTTCAATCCACCACCGATGACCAAGCACCCACGCCCCCGCAGATTTTACGCGCGCCTCGGCCTGCCCGTCGCGCTGCTTTCCCTCGCCGGCTCCTCCCTGGCCGCCCAGACCAGCCCGGCCCCGCGCTCCGCCGGCAACGAGGTGGTCACCATGGAGAAATTCCAGGTGAAGGACGTCCCGCTTGAGAAGCAGATCCTGCCCACGGCCCGCCCGTTCAGCTCCGTGTTCGGGACGGAGGACAACATCGTGGACGTGCCCCGCAACGTCACGATCATCTCCCGCCAGCAGCTGAGCGACATCAGCATCGCGAGCGTCCTCGACTTCTCGAAGCTCACCTCAAGCTCCTACACGACGACGAACTTCGGCGCCCCGGCCAACCCCAGCATCCGCGGCCAGACCGCCGACCTCTTCATCAACGGCGTCCGCGGTCGCATCACCTCCAACGGCAACGGGCTGCCGCTGAACTTCAACTCGGTCGAGTCGGTCAACATCGTCAAGGGACCCGCCACCGCGGTTCAGGGCACCTCGATGTACGTCGGCGGGTTCGTCGACCTCGTCACCAAGCGCCCTTACTTCGACGCCTTCAAGGGCTCCGTCAGCATCATCCTCGGATCGGATGACCAGCGGGAGTGGACCGTCGACGTCGGTGGGCCACTGTCCCGCACCGCCGCCTACCGGCTGAGCTACTCAGGCCAGGACAGCAGCGGTTACTGGGAGAACTTCTTCAACCGCAACCACTCGCTCTACGGCGCGCTCACGCTGCGGCCGGTCCAGGGCTACGAAATCTTCCTGAGCGGAACCGCCGCCCGCTACCGCTACACCGAGAACTGGGGCATCAACCGAGTCACGCAGGACCTGATCGACAACGGCAACTACCTGACCGGGGTGAACAGCAATCCCGCTCCCGACTTCGCACGCTATCCCTTCGGCTACGCCGACGCCCGCGGCGTGCCGATCACCTTCACCAACCTGGCCACGATCGGTGGAACCGCGGCGCCGGTCTCCGACCCGCAGAACTCACGCTGGGTCACCTCGGGATTCCCCGCCAACAACCGCGTGGTCTTCGGCCCAACGGTGAAGATCGACCGGCGCAAGCGCCTCCTCAAGCCGGGCGACCACTCGCGTGGCGTGGAGTATAACGCTCAGGCCATCCAGACCCTGACGGTCAGCCCCGGCTTCAAGGTCGTGAACAACACTTTCTGGAGCTACACGAGCCGCGACACGCTGAGCTCGTACTACTATTCCGAAATCATCGATCCCTCTTGGTTCGCCGAGAACCGCACCGAGTTCATCGTGACCGAGAAGGCATGGACCCTGAACTCGGGGTTCAACCTGCGCTACCAGCGGACCAAGGCGTACGACGATTACTTCTTCGAGCCGGCCAACGTCTGGGACATCACCAAGGACCTGTCATTCATCGACGTCTACCGCTCGGTGAACTTCCCCAATCCGTTCACTAGCCTGCCCATCCCCGGGTGGCCGGGCCGCTACGCGACGGACGGCATCCAGAACGGCGACACCAACGACAGCCGCGGCACGACCGCCGGCCTGTTCTCGCAGGGCACCTACCGCTTCTCCGAGGCGCTCAACCTCGTGCTGGGCGGCCGCGTGGACCGGTTCTCCGCCCGCGTGCGCGAGCCGCTTCTCGCCACGCACCCGACCGCCTCGATCGCGGTCTGGATCCCGAACTACAACGCGAGCCTCGTCTACAAGACGTCCCCGACCGCGAGCGTGTACGCGACCTACAACTTCAGCCGCAACACCTCCGGAGCAGTGGGTAACGGCGGAGGGATCACCGGTTGGAACTCCGGGGGAACCGCGCTGTTCAAGGACAACTTCCTCCAGCCGAGCGAGCTCGTGGAGCTCGGCACGAAATACGCCCTGATGCAGAGCCGCGTCTTCCTGAACTTCGCGGTCTTCGACCAGAAGCGCACGTTCAAGAGCACCAGCAGCACGATCATCCAGAGCTTCCACTCCAAGGGCTTCGAGGCGGAGATGAATTACCAGCCGAGCCAGCGCCTCTACGGCACGCTCTCCTACTCCTCCGTCGACGCCCGCTCGTCGGCCGGCTTCCAGTCCGACGGTGGCGTGGGACAATTCTTCGCGTCAAAGTCCACCGAGGGCCGCGTTTCCGGCCTGCCCCGCCACCTCTTCAACGCGCTCATCTCCTACACGCTCGACAGCGGATGGGGGTTCAACGCCAACGCCCTCGTCACCAGCCCGATCAACAACAACTTCGCGGGTACCCTCGTGATCCCCACCCAGCACCAGATCGACGCCGGTATCTCCTACACGCAGAAGACATGGAGCGCCCGGCTCACGATCAGCAACCTGACCAATCAGAAAAATTGGGCGCCACCCAATGCGGTCTACGGCAACGCCTCCATCCTCGCGCTTCCGGGCACCCAGTATCAGCTCAACCTCAAGTACAGCTTCTGAGCGGGTTCACCCACTCGTGATACCAAAGGCCGGCTTTCGCCGGCCTTTTTCTTTTCTACCCGCAGCGAGCCGCGACGGCCTCCACTCTTCCCTCGCCACGCCGCACCGCGCCGACTTTTTCCGCATCATTCCAAGCCACCCGGACCGGATCGTCAGCCAAAAGGCCAGAGGTGCAGGAACTGCGCAAGGAATACCAGCGCGAGGACGTAACCCAGCGCCGTCACGCGCTTCGGGGCGCCGGTCCCCAGCGCCAGCACCGCCGCCGCGATCAGCCCGAGGCCGATGCCTTCGGCGATGCTGAACATCAGCGGAATCGATAGCAGCGTGAGCACGGACGGTAGCGCCTCGCGAAAATCCCCGAGGTCAATCTCCCGCACCGACTGCATCATGAAAACGCCCACGATCACCAGCGCCGGCGCCGTGGCCGCGGCCGGCACCATCAGGATGACCGGCGTCAGGAAAAGCGCCGCCACCATGAGCAACGCGGTCGTCAGACCGGTCAGGCCCGTGCGCCCGCCCGCCTCCACCCCTGAGGCCGACTCGATGTAGCTCACGACCGTCGACGTGCCGCCCAGCGCACTCAGCAGCGTAGCCACGGAATCCGCCACCAGCGCCCGGCCCGCCCGCGGCAGCGTGCCGTCGGGCCGCAGGAACCCGGCCCGTTTCGTCACTCCGATCAGCGTCCCGATGTTGTCGAACATATCGACCAGCAGGAGCGTCAGGATCAGGGGCAGCGCGAGGAGGAAGGCGTTCGCGTTCGTGAGGAACCCGAAGGTGAGCTTAAGGAACACCGGCTCTGGTGAGGCCGGCAGGCCCAGGATTGTCGCCGGCAGCTGCGTGACCGTCTTGCCCGCGCCGGCGGGCGTGAAGAGACCGACGAGGGTCACGGCCGCCATGCCGAGCACGATCGCCCCGGGTACGCGCCGGGCGATCAGGATGCCGGTGACCCCGACGCCGAGCAGGCAGAGCGCGGCCGGTCCCGACGCGAAGTCTCCGTGCGCCACCAGCGTGGCGGGATTGGCCACGATCACGCCGGCGTTCTTGAGTCCGATGAAGGCGATGAACAACCCGATGCCGGCCGTGATCGCGAGCTTCAGGGAATGCGGGATCGCCGCGATGATCCGCTCCCGCCAGCCTGTGAGGGAAAGCGCGAGGAAGACGACGCCGTTCACAAAGACCATACCCAGCGCCTCCGTCCACGGCACGCCCTTGCCCAGCACGATCGTGAAGGTGAAGAACGCGTTGATGCCCATGCCTGGCGCCAGCGCGATCGGGTAGTTGGTGAGCAACGCCATCAGGGCCGTGGCCAACGCCGCCGTGAGGGCCGTGACCGTGACGAGCGCCGCCTTGTCCATCCCGGCGTTGGCCAGGATCGCCGGGTTCACGGCGAGGATGTAGGCCATCGCAGCGAACGTGGTGACCCCGGCCTGGATCTCGCGGCCGGCGGTCGTGTGATTCTCCTTCAGCTTGAAGAGTGCGTCGAGCATGGGGGTGCGGCCAGCGGAGGCGCGGCCGCGCCCTCGCGCAAAGCTAAATTGATGCCAGCCGGGCAAAATGGATTCGCCGCTGGCACCGCGTCTGCTGCAAGACGTGGCGAATCCCTCCATGCGCGTTTTCCCGCAAATTCAACTCCACCTCATGCCGCGGTGCCTTGTCCTCGGCTTCCTGCTGCTTACCGTCGCGATCGCCGGCGGCGCCGAGGCCAACCGCCCACCGCTGCTCGCCCTCTGTGCCGCCTACCCGCCCGAGCTGGCAGCCCTCCGGACCGAATTCGGCGCCGACCCCGCGCGGGGGTTCACGGAGACAAACATCAAGGGACTAACCTTCCTGCGCGGCCGCGCCGGTCGCCACGAGGTCGTGCTGTTCCGCACCGGCGTGAGCGTCGTCAACGCCGCCTACCAGCTCCAACTCGCCCTCGAGCGTTTCCCCATCACGGCGGTCCTCTTCGCCGGCGTCGCCGGCGGCACCGATCCGTCGCTCCACGTCGGCGATGTCGTGATCCCCGAACGCTGGGCGTACCATTCCGAGGCCGCCTACCTGAACGCCGACGGCAAGGGCGGCCACATCCTCCCGGCCTTCTTCCAGCCGCAGCACGAGAACTTCGGCATGATCTTCCCCAACGCGGTCACCGCCATCCGAGAGGGCGAGGGCGACTTCCTGCGGATCCCGGCGTTCCCGGCCGACCCGGCGCTGCTTACCGCGGCCCGCCGCGCCGTCGCCAAACTGCCCCCGCTGCGGGCAGCAGGCCGCGAAGTCGCCGTGAGCGTCGGCGGCACCGGCGTCGCCGGCCCCGTGTTCCTCGATCACGCACCGTACCGCGAGTGGCTTTTCCGCGTCTGGCAGGCCCGCTGCGTCGACATGGAGTCCACCGCCCTCGCCCACGTCGCCTGGTCCAACCGCGTCCCCGTCCTCATCGTGCGGGGCCTGAGCGACCTCGCCGGCGCCCAGCGCGGGATAAATCCGATCGACACCCACGAGGCTCCCGTGTCCGGGATTGCCGCCCGCGTGCTGCGCGGGATCGTGGACGAACTCTGACACACCCCGCCATGCCTTCTTCGCTCACCCGCTTCTCGGTCGCGCCGCTCCACACCATGACCCGCGACCTCGCCGCCGTGGCGATGGGCCGGGTCGCTCCCGACCTCGTCATCACGGGCGCACGGGTCCTATCCACCTACACGGAGCGGATCCACTCCGGCCGCGAGGTCTGGATCAAGGGCGGCCGGATCGCAGCGGTGAAGCCCGCGGGGGCTTTCAAGCGTGGCCGCGGCGCGGGCACGCGGGTCCACGATGCCGCCGGAGGCATCATCGCCCCGGGCCTCGTCGACCCGCACGTGCACATCGAGAGCAGCATGATGACGGCGTGCGCGTTCGCGGAGGCCGCGCTCCGCAACGGCACGACCACGGTGTTCTGCGACTCGCACGAGATCGGCAACGTCTGCGATGCCGCCGGGACAGAATGGATGCTCGAGGACGCGCGGCGCGCCCCGCTTTCCGTCTACCTCACCGTCCCCAGTACGGTCCCCGCGACGAACTCCGCGCTCGAGACGGCCGGAGGTGACCTCACGCCGGCGAAGATCGGCCGCCTCTTCGACCGCTGGCCCGAGGCCGTCGCCCTGGGCGAAAAGATGGACTACGTCTCGGTCGCGATGGGCGATGAGCGCAGCCACGCGATCCTCGCGCAGGCCCTGCGGCGCGGACGCCCCGTCTGCGGCCACATCTACGGCCGCGAGTTCGTCGCGGCCGGCGCCGCCAGCGGGATCACCGACACCCACGAGGCCATCGACCGCGACATCGCCGACGACTTCCTCGAGAACGGCCTCTGGATTTTCCTGCGGGGAGGCAACCCCCACACGCCCTGGCACTCGCTGCCCCAGGCGATCAAGGCGGTCACGGAACTCGGCGCCCACCCCAAGCGGGTGTGCGTCTGCACCGACGACCGCGACGCCGATGACCTCTTCCTCTTCGGCCTCGACTGGGTCGTGCGGCAGGCGCAGGCAGCCGGCATGCGGCGCGAGACCGCATGGAGCTGCGGCTCCCTGCATCCCGCCACGCGCTACGGGCTCGACGGCGAGTTCGGCGGCCTCGGGCCCGGCCGGCGCGCCGACCTCGTGCTGCTCAACGACCGCCTCGAGCCCCGCAGCACCTGGTACGGCAGCGAACAGGTGATCAATGACCGAAAGGTCACCCCGATCCTGGAACGCGCACTCACCCGGCGCTACCGTTACCCTCGGGCGGCGTACCAGACCGTCAGGCTCCCGCGACGGCCCCGGCTGACGCCGGATCTCCCAAAGGTTGCGGTCACCGCCAACGTCATCCGCCTCGTGCCCCCGGGCATCCTCACCGCGCACGAACGACTGCCGCTCGGAGTGGCGCCATCATGGCGGGAGCACTTCAAGGCCCATGACCTTTGCTTCCTGACCGTGGTCGAACGCCATGGCCGGAACGGCGGCGTAGGCCACGGCTTGCTCCGCGACTTCGGCCTCCGGCGCGGGGCCGTCGCAAGCAGCGTCGGCCACGACGCGCACAACATCGTGCTGGCCGGCACGAACGAGGCCGACCTCCAACTGGCGCTTCGGACGATCAAGGAGCTCCGCGGCGGCGTGTGCGTCGTGCGGGACGGCAAGGTGCTCGCCAGCGTGGCTCTGCCGATCGCCGGTCTCCTTTCCGACCAGCGCGCCCCCGTCGTGGCGAAGCAGACGACCGCCCTGAAACGCGCCTGGACCCACCTCGGCTGCCGCGTGCCCTACATGGGCTTCAACCTGCTGCCTCTGTCGGTGATCCCTGAACTGAGGCTCACCGACAAGGGCCTCGTCCACGTGACCACGATGCGGATCCTTCCGCTGCTCGAGGCCGAGGGCGACGTCAGAAAGTGAACGTCGAGGTCAGGATCACGTTGCGCGGCCGGCGGAGCTCCCAAAGCACCGGCACGATCGCGTTGGTCGCCCCGTAGACGCCGTTGGTATCGTAATCCGACTTCACCAGCCGCGGATCCTGCCAGTCCGCCAGGTTCTGGACGTTGAGCTGCAGCCGCAGGTTCACGCGGCCGAGGATGCGGCGCTCGTGGGCGATCATGGCACCGAGGTCCCAGAAGTCGGAGCCGCGCAACGGGCGGCTCACGTCGATCCGCCCCGCGGGGGCGCCGGCGGTGTCGGGCAGACGCTGGTAGCCAATCGTGCCGGCGCCGCGCCAGCGAAAGTTGCCGCCGGCAGACCAGCCCCTGAGCCTACCTTCGGTGAAGACGCGCGTCACGAGACCGTTGAAGGCATACTTGCCGCTGCGGGCGGTCGTCACGCCGGTGAGGGCGACGTCGTCCTGGTAAACGCGCTCCTGGGCGTCGGCCTGCTGGTTGATGTACAGCGCGTCGGCCTGCGCCTGGGCGCGCGCGACGGGGTTGGCGGGATCGAGGTCAAAGGCCGCGGAACGCTGGCCCGCCGCGACCTTGTTGAGCTCGCTCGCGAACGTCCGCCACGTGGCTAGGCCCTGGAACCGCGAGTTGGTGTAGAGGTACGAACCGAGGGCGGCCAGATGCTCGCCCAGACGGTTGCTGTTGCTGCTCCCGCTGAATGCCATGCGCCACTGGCGCGATGGGTTGAACACAAGGTTCATCTCGTAGCCGTCGGCCACGTAGCTCCACGTGTCGGAGACGTTGCCGGTGTCGACCGGGTACATGCCCGGACCCGCGAGGTCCCGGAAGTTCGGGTCGCCCGGCGTCTTGTAGTTGTCGCGCAGGCGCGCGAGGATGTTGCGGGTGCCACCGACGGAAGCGTTGGCGTTGCGGGCCTGATTGTCGGCGGAGGTCTCAAAGCGGCTGAGGCTGAGGGCGAGACGGCCGCCGAGCAGGGAGAGGCGCAGGCCGTAGTCGACGGTCCCGCCCTTGGAATTCGGGGCGGCGCGGCCGAGGGCGTCGACCCAACTGGCATTGGAGACCGGCAGGAAGTTGCCCGAGCGGCTGTAGGTGAGCGAAAGCCACGACGACGCGTGCACCACGGCTCCGGTGGTGCGCGACAATCCCTTTGCGACGATCGAAGGCTGCTCGTTGAACGGCGTGCGCGCGGCCGGCGCGAAGTAACGTCGCAACGGATCCGAAGCCGCGCCCGCGATCCCCGGCAGGGCCACGTCCCGCAGCGCGGTGATCCCATAGCTGGCAGTGTCGTCGCGCCGCAGACCCGCGACCGTCACGACGCGCCCGCCGAACCAACGCGCCTGCCAGCCGCCCGACCACGTCTCGTTCGTGAAGCGGCTCTTCGGCGGGGCGAGGAAGGACTGCCGGCTGAGCACGACCGGCTGGGACTCGTTCGCGGTCGCGCCGAGGTAACGGCCGACGGGCTGCGCCAACCCGAGCAGTTTCCCGAGCTGCACCGAGTCCGGCAGGACGGGAACGTTGCCGTTGAGGAAGTATGTGCGGGTGGCGATGACGTTGGTCTGGTTGGTGGCGTCGTTCGACCAGCCGCCGGTAGCGGGCAACCCGACCGTCGCCACATTGTAGATGCGGGTGAGATCCTGCGCGTTGACCGAGCGGGTGTCCTGGAAAAGTCCCGCGAAGCTGTGACTCCCGAGCCAGCGGTGGACCCGGGTAAGGTCGAGCTGGTAGCTGAGCGTGGCGCGGTATTCCTCGGTCCGATTGTCCTGGATGCGGAACTGCATCTGGCCGTTGTCGTTGTAGGGCACGAGGAATCCGGGGTTGAGCGAGCCGTCCGGGAGGTAGCGGTTCGGGTCGACGTCGATGACGGTGAAGTTGTTCGGATCGAGGTTCAGCTTCTGGCGCGCCACGTTCGCGCCGAACTCGAGGTACAGGCCGTCGGCGAGCCGCTGTTCGAGCAGGAGCTGCGTCCAGCGGCCGTGCTGCTTCTGCGAGGGGTCGTCCCAAGTGCCGCCGTTGAGGTTGGTGTCCTTGCGCAGCCCGAACATCTCCCATGGGTCGCGCGACTGGTAGTTGGAGGAGGTGGCGCCGCCGAAGATGGCTCCCGCCAGCTGGGCCTGGTAACGCATGTTCACCCAGGGGTTGCCGGAATCGAGGCCGACGACGTAACGCGGGGAGTTGGCGGCAAGCTGGGCGAGCACCAGGCGCGGGTCGAAGTCGGAGCGGGCGTCGACGAACCCGTCCTCGTCCGCCACGCCGGGAGCGACGGGAATCCGGTTGCCGCGGGCGTCGACGTAGGCGCGGGTGGCGGTCCACTGCTGGCCGGCGGGCAGGAACTGCACGGTGGGCCGGCCGGCCGCCATCCAGCGGAGCGCACCGCCGTTGAAGCCCCACATGAGGCTCGAGGCGTTGGTGTGCAGCGAATAGTTCTCGTGGCTCAGGGTGATGTTCGTGCCCGCCAGCGGCCGCGCCACGATGCCCAGCGTCGCGCGATCCTGGTCCTGGCCCTCGTGACGCCGGAACTCGCGCTTCATGCCGTGGAGGAGGTTGAGGCGCAGCGCGAGGCGGTCCTTCCAGATCGGCTGGTTGTGGTCCAGCGCTACGCGCGCGGAGCGCCAGCGGTCGGCCTGGAACTCGACTTCGGTGCGGCGACGCTGCAGGTGCGCGCGCTTGGTGCTGGTTATGGCCGTGCCCTGCGGGTTGCCGACCCCGATCAGCAGCGCGTTGGGCCCGAGCGACAGCGTGGTGCGTTCGACGTTGTAATTGTCGGGCGGACCCAGCGCTGTGAAGAAGTCGTGCGAGATCGACTGGTTGCCGGAGTTAGTCACGAACCCGCGGATTGAGAACGACTGCCCGGTACCGAACCGCATCTGGGTGCCGCTCGCCCGGTTCACATCGGTGTTGTCACCTTCCACCGCATCGACGCTCGGGGTGTAGAGCAGCGCCTGGTCGAGGGAGTTCACCGCGAGGTCGCGCATGAACTCCGGCGTGAGGATCGTCAGCGCCGCACCCACGTCCCGCAGCTCCGTGCGCAGCCGCGTGCCGGCGAGCGTTTCCGTGGCCGCGTACCCGGAGTCGCGCTCGCTGCCGACGGTGAAGGGCGAGAGGATGACGGCGTCGCCGGCCGCACGTGGTGCGGGGGGCGCCACCTGCGCGGCGAGCCGAACGCCGGCGAGGAGCGCGCCGAGCACGAGGGCGGTGGAGACGCGGCAGCGGGGCGCCGCCGGGGACGAAGCGGAAAAAACGTTCATGGGTGAGACCGGCCACCACGAGGGCCGGTTCTTCGGCGCGGGGCGACCTCGTTCTGGCCCGCGACCGGTAGGATTTCCCGGCGGCGACGCCCGGGCAAAACCACCTTACTCGACGGCGATCATCCGCACTTGCTTGGTCTTGGTGGAGCCGACGCCCAGGGTCTCGGCGAACTCCAGGGTGCGAATCTCCTCGTCGAGGTTGTCGAAGCCCTCCTGCTTGCGGTGCAGGTTGATGCGGTCGCGCGCGAGCGAGTCCATCATGACCGGATCTCGGGTCAGCCACAGGAGCGGCTCGGAGACGGTGTAGAGCGAGTTGAAGAAGGGACCGCCGACGAACTGGTAGTGTTGGAGGCTGGCGAGGGAGAACATCCACGTCTGGCGCAGCTCGGGGATGGCGCTCATCTCGGCGACGGCGGCGGGGGCGTTGGCCGGCGAACGGAAGAAGCGGGCGGTGTTGGAGGCGTTCCAAAGGGTGGCGTTCACCAGCGCGCCGTTCACGCCGAGGGTCGGGTGGTCGGTGAAGACGGGCAGGTTGATCCAGAAGTCGGCGTCGAGGAACAGCGGCGTGGCGAGGAAGCTCTTGCGGTCCTCATCCTTGGAGGTGTTGGCCTGCACGCCCTTGGTCTGCTCCTGCGCGAAGATCGGATCGAAACGCTGCGGGAGCGGCGAATCGTAGAACCACACCGGATCGTAATAGCGTCCCGATTCGAGCACGTAGACCGGGTTGCCGGAAAACGGCGTGGAACCCGAGACGAGCGACGGCAGGTAGCCGGTCATGCGCAGACGCAGCGCGTTGAGGCCGACGAGGAAGATGCCACTGTGCTCGAATCCGCGGCGCTTGAGCGCGGCGATGACGCCCTTCACGAGCGGCAGCGGCGTGGCGAGGCCCGGGCCGGAGTCGGCATAGATCTTGATGCCTGCCTTGCGCTTCGGGCCGGGTACCAGCCGGCGGCCGGTGGCCTGCTCGAACGCGGTGACCAGCTTCTCCACCTGCATCTCGTAAGTGGCCTCGTCGAACGCCGCGAGGCGCGCCTGCCAGACCGGCTCGGAGACCGCCGGCGGCGGGGCCGGTTGGGCGGCGCGCGCGGCCGCGGTCACCGCAAGGAGGAGCGGGAGGAACACGGCCGGAACGGGGGAAAAACGCATAGTTCGAGGAGGTGGATGAGTCGCCCGCCGGACCGCGAAGTTTCCCCGAAACGGTGAAAATCCGCGGGGACGGCCGCGAAAGGGCGCGAAACTTGACAGTCGGGTGCGCGGGTTGAAAGTGCATTCTTGATCGGCGGCGCGGAGACGGCCGGGCGACGTCGCGGGCCCGCGCGGCGCCCTCCCCTTCCCGCCCGCTTTCGTCCTCCCACATGCCCGTCATCAAACCCGCCTGCCTTCGCGATTTGAAGCTGCGCGTGAACCTGGCCGACGTCGTGGGGCGCGTCGTCACGCTGCGGAAAGCCGGCGGCTCGCGACTGAAGGGCCTGTGCCCCTTCCACAACGAGCGCACCCCCTCATTCAACGTCGATGCCGACAAGGGCTTCTACAAATGCTTCGGCTGCGGCAAGGCGGGCGACCTGATCACGTTCGTGCGGGAGACGGAACAGCTCGGCTTCAGCGAGGCTGTCGAGGCCATCGGCCGGCGCCACGGAATCGTGATCGAGTACGAGGAAGGCTCGGGCGCGCCGAGTCGCGAGGAAAGGTCGCTACGGCAGGAGCTCTTCGACCTGCACGACGTGGCCACCGACCATTTCCATCAGGCCTTTCTCGCCCGCGATGAGACCGGGGATTGGTTCCGAGGCTATTGGACGGAGCGGCGCCGCTTCGGCGCCGAGATCGCGGCGGAATTCCGCATCGGCGCGGCCGACGCCGGCGGAGGTGGGCTCGCGGGCGCTCTCCTGCGGAGGAAGTTCTCCGAGGAAGCGCTCCGCCGCTGCGGGCTCTTCTTCATCTACGACGACGCAGTGGTCTCCCTGCACAGCCTGCGCCCTCGCTTCCGCGGGCGGTTGATGATCCCGATCCGCGATCACCAGGGCCGCGTGGTGGCGTTCACCGCCCGCCAGACCGACCGCACCCCGGAGGACGATCCGGCGCGCGAGGCGAAGTACGTGAACTCGCCGGAGACGCCGATTTTCACCAAGGGCAACCTGCTGTTCAACCTGGACCGCGCCCGCACGCAGGCCGGCGAGGGCAAGCCCTTCGTCCTCGTCGAGGGCCAACTCGACGCGATCCGCTGCTGGAGCGTCGGGCTGAAAACGGCCATTGCCCCGCAAGGCACTTCGATCACGGAGAGCCAGCTCGCCCTCCTGCGCCGCTACCACCCGCAGGTAGAGTGCTTCTTCGACAGCGACTCGGCCGGGCAGAAGGCCGCGCTGCGCTTCCTCCCGCTCGCCCTCCGTGCGGGGCTGGAGGCGCGCTTCCTGACCCTGGGCGGCGACACCAAGGTCGACCCTGACCTGCTGTTCCTTGAGCGAGGCCTCGCCGCCTACGACGAGGTCCGCGCAGCCTCCCTGAGCGCCGTGGCCTTCGCCGCCCGCGCCGCCCTACCCTCGCCGTCCACGGCCAGCCCCGACGAGCGCAGCCGGGCCGCCCAGGTTGTCGCCGAGCTCATCGCGAACAGCCCCAGCGAGGCCGCCCAGGCCAACCTTGTCACCGAGGCCGCTGGCCGACTCGGTCTCCTGCCACGCGTGATGCAGCGGGAGCTGGAGTCGGTGGAGTCCCGCCTGCGCCGCCAGGCGCCCCAACGACCCGCCGACCCCGGACCCTCGCCCTCCCCGGCGCCCGCCCGCGGCCCGGTCACACCGGAGCATGAATTGCTCATGCTCTGTCTCCACTTTGAGCCGCTCGGCAAGCCGCTCAGCCACGCGGTGCAACCCGACTGGATCGATCAGCGCGAGGGTCACCTCGCGGGCCGGCTCCTGAACCGCTTCCTAAGCGAATTCGAGCAGGATTCCTGGCCCGGGCGCGAGCACCTCGAGGGCCTGCTTGAGACCGACGACGAACGCGCATTCGTCGCGGGCATCCTATTCGAGGCGCCGGTGATCGACGACCCCGTGAAGGTCGCGCAGGAGGGGCTCCGTCAGCTGCGGGCGCGCAGCCTCGAGCCGCGGCTCAGGCAGATAGAACTTGCCTTGGCCACCCCCCAAACGGAGCGTGACCCTGACCCAATTTCACTCTTGAAGGAACGCTCAGAAATCCAGCGCCTGCTCCGCCAACCGTTCGTGCTCACGACGGCGGTTTGACCTGAGGTACAAAAACCGTTCCGTAGCCGCCACTTTCACATGTCGCGCAAGTCCAAGCCCGTTGCCGCAGAATCCGCCCAGTCCGTTGCCGTCGAGGAAGCCCTGGAGAAAGCTCCGGTCGCCGCCGCCGGGGAGAATTCGGAGGGGGGCGCGGAGGCCGTTCCGGCCGGCGGCATCAATGACAAGATTCGCAATCTGATCCGGCTCTCCAAGGAGCAGGGCTACCTCACGTTCGACGACATCAACGAGGCCCTACCGGAGTCCGTCGAGAATCAGGAGGAGATCGATAACGTCCTATCCATCCTGCAGAACCTGGAGATCGAGATTCTCGAGCCGGATCAGGTTGAGGACTACAAGCAGCGGATGGAGGAAGCGGAGGAGGAGCAGTCGAAGTCCTCCCAGAACGACATCCTCGACGACCCGGTCCGGATGTACCTCAAGCAGATGGGCCAGGTGCCGCTGCTCACCCGGGAACAGGAAGTGGAGATCTCGAAGCGCATCGAGACCGCCGAACTTAAGGCGCAGGAGGCACTCTTCCAGGCCTCGGCGATCGGCGCCTACATCGTCGGCCTCGGCTCCAAGCTCCTCAACCGCGAGGAGCGTTTCGACCGGCTGGTCATCGACAAGAAGATCGAGTCACGGGACGCCTATTTCAAGGGCCTGCCGAAACTCGTGGATCAGACCCGCCATTCGGAGGAGAGCGTCGCCGAAGGCTGGGAGGAGTTCCAAAAGGCACGCGGCGAGCCGGCACGGAAGAAAGTCCAAGCCAAGCTGCGAAAGCGAGAGACCGCGCTGCGCGCCTGCTTCGGGAAGTTCTTTTTCAAGCTCAAGGTCTACGAGGAGTACCTGGAGCAGCTTCGTCCGGTGCTCGAGGAGATCGAAGCCCTCAACGGCCAGCTGGAGCGCGCCAAGCATCCGAAGAGCAAGCGGGACGCGGCGATCGACACCAAGGCCATCCAGGCACGCTTCAAGCAGCTCGAGTCACAGCAACGCATCTCGCCCGAAGGCCTGCTCGCGGTCGTCGCGCAGACGATGGTCCACGTACGTGAGGCCCACCAAGCCAAGACCGAGATGGTCGAGGCCAACCTTCGCCTCGTCATCTCCATCGCCAAGAAGTACACCAACCGCGGCCTCTCGTTCCTGGACCTCATCCAAGAGGGCAACATGGGCCTGATGAAGGCGGTGGAAAAGTTCGAGTACCGCCGCGGCTACAAGTTCTCGACTTACGCCACGTGGTGGATCCGCCAGGCCATAACCCGCTCGATCGCCGACCAGGCCCGCACCATCCGCATCCCGGTGCACATGATCGAGACCCTCAACAAGGTCATGCAGGTGCAGAAGCAGCTCCTGCAGGAATTCGGCCACGAGCCGACACCCGAGGAGGTGGCCGACGAGATGAACCTGCCCGTCGAGCGCGTGCAGCAAATCATGAAGATGGCGCAGCAGCCCATCTCCCTCCAGTCACCCGTCGGCGACGGCGACGACACTTCGTTCGGCGATTTCATCGAGGATAAGTCGGCCGAGAATCCTTACGACATGACCGCCTACTCCCTGCTGCGGGAGAAGATCATCGACGTTCTCGACACCCTCACTGAACGCGAGCGCCGCGTCCTTTCGCTGCGCTTCGGCCTGATCGACGGCTACAGCCGCACGCTCGAGGAGGTCGGCAAGCAATTCAAGGTTACCCGTGAGCGCATCCGGCAGATCGAGGCCAAGGCCCTCCGCAAGATGCGCCACCCGACGCGCATCCGGCAGCTGCACGGCTTCTTCGACGCCGAGCAGATCGACAACGCGCAGAACCTGATGAAGGTCGCCGCCACCGCGCGCCCTCCGGGCGCACCGCGTCCCCCGGGTTCCCCCCTCCCGGCATTGTCTCCGATCCCGGGCCTCAACACCGGGTTCACCTTTCCGCCCGCCAAGCCCTGAGGGATTGGCAGGCGAAGGGTCGGCAACGCGGGAAAACCATCCGCGGTGAAACCCCGGCTCATTCACATCCTCCCGCTGCTCGCGGGGCTGTGCCTCGCAGGCTGCACTTCGCTCTTCCGGGAAGCCCCGCCTCCCCCGCCGCCGCCCGAGCCCCTCGCCCCGAGCACGCGTCTCATCGTGGGCCGCGTCATCGCACTCGACCCGGGGCGCCGCTTCGCGTTCGTGGAACTCGCGTCCGACGCTCCGCCCAGCTCTTTGGCCGAGGGCACCGAGCTCGTTGTCCGCGATCCCGCTAGCCTGCGGGAAACCGGCCGTCTAGCCGCCTCCCAGTACGTCCGCGGCCGCACCCTCGGCTCCACCATCACCGCGGGCAGTCCCGCCGTCGGGCAAGAGGTGACCTGGATGGCCCCCTGAGGGGGCCTGAGCCGCGGGTCAGCCGGCGCGCGCGAGCAACGCCTCCACGGCGGCGAACGCCGTTTCCTCCCGTTCCTGCCACGCTCCCCTGACATCGACCATCGGCAGGCTGCGCGCAACGAGCGCGTCGCGCCAAACCTCGCGCGCCCGCGCCCGCGCGGCCGGCTCCGGGAAGCAGCGCTGCGGATCAGGCGCAAACGGCACGTCGGCGTCGCACAACAGGAAAAGCGCACAGCGCCGCGCCCGCGCCTCGGCCTCGGACCGCACCCAAGTCGGACAACCGCCCGGGAAAAGCAGGTCGTCCCAGAGTGTGCACGTGAGGAGATCCGTATCGAAAAACACCACCCGGCGCGCGGCCGCCGCCGCACGTTCCTCAGTCGCTACCTGCCCGCGCGCGATCGCGTCGAGGTCTTCCGCGGTGATCCGCCCGGCGCGCCCTTCCCAGAAGCCGCGCACGAATTCCGGCGCCCAAGGTTCGTCGAAGCGCCGCGCGAGCGCCGCCGCCAGCGCGGTCTTGCCGGTGGACTCCATGCCGAAGACGACCACCCGCAGCGGCTCAGCCATCGAGACTTTCCTCCAGCGAGCGTCGCCAGGAAACATGCCCCCAGACCGCCATGGCGAGGAAGAGCGCGTACAGGGCCGCGAATCCTCGCAGGTCCTTCGCCCAATACACGCCGATCGCGACCGCATTCACGACCATCCAACCTGACCAATTCTCCAGCCGCTTCCGCGCCTGCAGCCATTGCGAGATCACGCTGAACACCAGGATGAATGCGTCCCAATGCGGCAGCGCGGCGTCCGTCCCGCGCCGCATGCCTTCGCCCCATACGGCCGTCGCGCCCGCACCGGCGGCAACCCACGCCGCGAGCGCTCGCACCGGCAGCCGCGTCACGCGCAACCGGTCGTAGCCCCCGCCGCCGCGGCGCCAATGCCACCAGCCGTAGGCCTGGATTGCGAAGAAGAACCCCTGGAGCACGACATCGGAGTACAGCTTCGCGCCGAGGAACACCCACGCCGAGATCGCCACCTGCACGAGCCCCACGGGCCACGCCCAGACGTTCTGGCGCACCATCAGCGCGACGCCCACCACGCCGAGCACGGTGCCGGCCAGCTCCGCCGAACTCATGCGGAGGGAGCTGCCCCCCCTTCGGCCGCTACAAAGGCCTCCAGCGCCTCCCGCGGCACGAGGTGTCGGGACGCGCAGCGGGGACAGCGCATCTCCAGCCGCACATCGCCGCCGAAGAGTCCCTCGGGGTCGCTGCGCATCACCGGCGCCAGCACCTCCAGCATCCGGCGCTGATTGCATCCGCAATGCCAGCGGTAACGCCTTCGCTCCAACGGGACCACGGTTTCCTCAACCTCGATCGCGGCCGCGCGCGCGTCGCCAAGCCCGCGGAGCCACGGCACGTCGCAATCGGGGTGCTCGGTGAAGAGCCGGAATTCCTCCTCCGCGGTACGGAAATACCGCGCGCCTCGCTGTTCGCTCTGGGCGTAGAAACGTTCCGCAGCCACAAGCGGATCATCGCCCTCGAAGGAGACCGCGCTCCTCCGCCGCGGCTGCCGCCCGCGCACGACATCGGCGTAGAAGAGGTTCTCCGGGCCCTCCTTCACGTCCTCCGTGAACACCCGGCCGGTCACGATCCCGGTGTCGTTGTCGCCGGCGAGGAAAAGATTCACCCGCGGGCGCTGGAAGTTGATCGTCCAGGCCGTCAGCTCGTTCCGCGGACGCGACGCGCAGTGCAGGGTGAAGGCCGCGAGCGCTCGCTTGAACATGGCGTCGATCTCGGGCTCCACGCGGATGCCGTGCGCCCCGAGATGCAGGTAGTAGTCCACGAAAAGCTCGCCGAAGTCCGCCCGTGCCAGCAGCGCGTTGCGGTTGCGCACGAACGAGGTGCGCACTTCGAGCCCGGGCTCGGCGGGATCCGGCGGAGTCGACACGTCCATGCCCCCACCGTTCCGCAATCGACGGATATGTAAAGCGCCGCGGTGGCGCCCGCGTGGAAATGGCCGGGGCCTGCAGCCGCGAAAGAATCTTTTAGGGAAGAAGCATCGTGAAATCTCCGCGGCTTCAGCCGCGGCCACATCAGGCGTGCCGTCTTTCCGACCCCACCCGCCGCACGGATCTTCCGTGGAATTCACCTCCGATGTGGCTGCGCCTGCAGGCGCAGACATTTCACGCCCGTCCTTTCCGGCCGAAGGCCTTTCCCTTACCCACCCGCATTCCCAAAAGACCTTCCCTCGTGTCCGCGGCTTCAGCCGCGGCCACACCACGCGCGATCCGATTCTGACTCCACCCACGGCAGCAGCCGCAGCCACCTCGATCACGCGGCGCACCCGCCGGAAAAATCACACCCCGGGAACCCGGACGCCGGAGCTGCGCTCAGGCCCCGAACATCACCTCGAGATCCGCCGCAGTCGCGGCGCCGGTGGTCCCAACCTGATGCAGTACGACCGAGGCCGCGGCGTTGGCCAGTTCCAGTGCCTCGCGCAGAGAGGCCCCGGCGGCCAGGGCGCACGAGAGGTTCGCCGTCACCGCGTCGCCCGCCCCGACCACGTCGATCGGTCCGCGGATGGGCAAACTAGGCACCCATTCCACCGCACCGCCGGGCAACGCTCCGACCATGCCGCGCTCCGAAAGCGTCACGAACACGGCCCGACCGTTTCGTTGGGCCAGCTCGGCCGCCGCCCTGCGCACGGCTTCGAGGTCCAAGGCGGCGGCCGATCCCGTCAGCGCCGCCAACTCCGTGGCGTTCATCTTGAAGATCACTGGGGGAAAGCCGCCCAGCCCGCGGCGGCTGTCGGCGATGACCGGAAGGCCGGGCCGTGAAGCGGCGATCTCGCGAACCGCCTGAAGCACCCGGCGCGTGACGACCCCCGTGTCGATCCGGTCCGCCTGATCCAGCACGACCAGCGCATCGCAGCCCGTGACGGCGGACTGAAGCGCTGACACGAGACGGTCCTCAACCTCGACCGGCGTGGACGTCCAGTTCTTGGTGTCGAGCCGGCTGAGCTCCCGCGGCGGCCGACCGGGTTCGAGGATGAGCGGCTTGCAGTAGGTGAACGTGCGCCGCAGCGGCGTCTCGATTAGGCGGGAAACGTCGGCCCCACGCCGCGTCGCCATCGCCCGCGCGAGCTCCGAGCCCTCGCCGTCGGCACCATGGAAACCGATCGCACGGATGCCGCCCACGCCGAGCGCGGAAAGGTTGTTCAAGATCGTCCCCGCGCCACCGGGCTGCGCGCGGACATTCACGACGTTGTGGACCGGCAGCCCGGTTTCGATCGATGTCTCGGCCCGCGTGGGATCAATCTCAAGGTAGCGGTCGAGGCAGAAGTCCCCCAGCAGGGCCACGCGAAGGGCCCCGTAGCGGGCGGTGATCTCACGGCAACGTTGCGGATTCACGGGCGGACGAGGCGGGCGTGCAGGTGGTGGATGAAGGCGAGGTTGTCGCACTGCAGATAGTGCATGCTGGCACCCATCCGGGAGAAGCTCTTGCAGAACCGCAGGTAGTACGCCGGGTTATCCTTCGGCGGCTCGCCGCGGGTCCAATCCCAGCCGCCGCCATCCTGCAGGTCGACGACGTCGATCGAGTGCCCACGCACGACGGACCGGCCCGACTGCAGACGGAGGTTATTCACGCAGCTGAGGCTTTTTTCGAACACCTGCGGGGCCATGATCGCGGAGCCCACGGACAGAACGACGCCGCCGTCGAGCGTCTCCACGGCCCCGCCCACCAACGCGAAGTCGAGTTCGGCCGCGCGGCCGATGACGGCCCCGTTGAACATCGGGTGGTTGGAAATGATGTCGTAGCCGATCCCAGGATGCACCGAAACCGGCACACCAAGACGAAATGCCTGGCCGATGATCGACGCATGCTTCCAGCGATGCACGCAGGAGACCGCCCCGCCGCCGAGGCGATGGACCCTCATCGCCTGCAAGAGGTCGGCCCGTGCGGGCGCCAACGGATGGGAGGGCTCGGCCTGCAACGCGGCCTCGAGCTCCGCCGGAGCCGGCAGAAGCGTGCCGTCCTCCATGATGAAGCGACCGAGCGACACGCCGTAGCCCTCACCCCGCAGCGCTCCTGCCATGAGGGCGAGGTGCAGGTTGCGGCCGGTCTCGTCCCACGTGCCGAAATTTCCGGCAGCGACGCCGCGCTCGACGCTCTCCGTCGACCGCCCCAGCCAGGCATATTCCCAATCGTGGATCGTGCCGGCTCCGTTCGTCGCGAGGTGCGTGATCCAGCCACCCGCCATCAGGCGCTCGAGGAGCAAGGCCGCTCCGTTGCGCAACAGGTGCGCACCGTAGAACAGCATCACGCCAGCCCCACGTTCCCGCGCGGCCTGCACCCGCGCCGCGCAGTCGGCCACGCGTTCTTCCAAATGCGCCGGCAAAGGCGCGGGGGGCGCATCGGGACTGACCAGGATTTCGTCGGCTCCGGTGAGACTGGCGCGGTCGGCCAGCGGGAAGACCTTCACCCGGCGCAGGTCGAGCGGCGTCACCCTCATGAGCCGAAGATGGCGCGCAGCAGCGGCGCCGCGTCGCGGTAATCCGGAACGACGACGTGAGCGCCGACGCCAAGCAGGCGCTCGCGTTTCCAAGCGTCGACGCGACCCGAGCCGTTGTGCGCCTCGTCGCTGGCGACGGCCACGGCGAGCCCGCCCGCCTCGCAGGTGTTCTGGATCTCGACGTAACCGTCACCGAAGGAGAGCAGCCGTTCGCCCGGGATGCGGTTCTCCGCCAGGATCCGGTCGATGATCATCTTCTTCGAGAAGCGCTTGTAGTCGTCGACCGCCCCGTGGATGTGCGGCCCGAAGAATTCATCCAAACCAAGGGCGGCCGCCTCCTGCTTCACGAAGACCTCGTCCGTGCCGCTCGCCAGGTAAAGGGCGACGCCGCGCTCCCGCAGCAGTTCGAGCAACCTACGCGCGCCGTGGACGATGAAGTCCTCACGGCTGCGCCGGCCGGAGCGGATCGACTCCACGCGGTGCCGGATGCGCTCGTCGAGCCGGCGCAGGTACTCGTGCTTGTACCAGAGGGGCTCGCGCGGCGTGCCCCCGCGCTCGGTGATGCGCTCGGCGAGCTGGATCATCTGGTAGATGGTCTGCTTGCCGTTCAGGCGCATGATGTCGTCGAGGCAGAGGCGGCGGCGCGCATCCTCGCTCTCGCCCGGGAGAGCGGGCAGCATCTCGACGAACATCGGCACCATCACGTCGGGCCAGCCCTCGCGGATCAGCGAGAGCGTGCCGTCGAAGTCGAAGAGCGCGTGGCTGATGCCCGGACGGGCGGCGAAGCCCGGCACAAACTCCACGCTGCCGGAAAAGGAGGTCGGGGCGGCACTCATCGGGCGTCTCAGCGGGCCACTTCCGGCAGTTCCATGAACGCGTAACACAGCATGTGCAGCACGCCCATCTGCGCGTCCTCCACTCGGCCGTAATGCGTGTCGTTCACCACGATCACCTGCTCCAGGATGTCGGCCATCCGGCCGCGCTTGGCCCCCACGACGCCGAGCGTACGCAGGCCGTGCGCCTTGGCCCACTCCAGCGCCTTCACGCAATTGGGCGAGTTGCCGCTCACGCTGATGGACATCGCGACGTCGCCGGGCCGGGCGTAGTTCTCCAATTGGCGCACGAAGACGTCCTCGTAGGAGTAGTCGTTCCCGATCGCCGTCATCCAGCTCACGTTATCGTTAAGCGAGAGAACTCGAAAACGACGGCCGAGCTTGTCCGACGAACCCTTGCCGAGGTCGGTGGCGAAGTGGGAGGCGTTGGACGCGCTGCCGCCGTTGCCGAAGATGAAAATCTGCCGGTCCTCGCGCCACGCGGTCCGGAGCGTACCGACCATGGCGGCGACGGCTTCGGGTGGGATGGAATCAAGGGCGGCTTTCTGCGCCTGGACGTAATCGGAGACCCAGCGGTTGAGGTTGGACATGCGGGCGGAAGCTGCGGAGACGCCGAGGAATTCTCAACGCCTAGTTTGCGCCGCGCCCGACAAGCGATCGGCCGCGAGGAGCAGCGCCCCGACCGGCACCACGTCAGCCCCAAGGGCCGTCAACCGCACGTCGATCGTGGGCACGAGTGCCTCCATCAGGAAGCCCTTCAGGCCGTCAGCAACCGCCGCACGCAGCGGCTCGCCAAGGCCGGAGAGACCTCCGCCGAGCACGATCACGTCGGGGTGAAACAGGTGCATCGCGTGGGACAATCCGAACGCCAGGTTGCCCGCCGTGTCGGCCAAGATCCGCACCGCCAAAGGATCACCGTCCGCGAGCGCCGCCGGCAAGTGCCTCGCCTCGCCACCGGGATCCGCCGCCACCCGCCGCGCCAGCGACCCGCCCGGCGCCACGGCGACCTCCGCGCGCACGCGCCGGTCCACCGCCCAGCCCGCGCAGCGGTCCTCCACGATCACACCGCTTCGATCGAGGCGCACGTGACCGATCTCCGCCTCGCCGGGCGCCGCGCCGTGGTAGATCGCGCCGTCCACGATCAGGCCGCCTCCCACCCCGCTGCCAAGGGTGACGTAAAATACCGTGCGCCGTCCCGCCCCCGCGCCTCGCCTCGCCTCGCCGAGCGCCGCGACATTGCCATCGTTGTCGACAAAGACCGGCGCGCCCACGATGCCGCCGAGCCAACCCGCGAGATCGAATTCCGACCAGCCCTCGATCTGGTGTGACAGGCAGATCCGCCCTGTGCGCCAGTCGACCGGTCCGCCGAAGCCCACGCCGGCCGCCGCGACCGGACCGTCGCGCAGCAGCTCGGGCACAGTCCGCGCGATCTGCTCCCGGATTCCCGCGGCACCGGCGCCGCGCGCGACCTCGAGCTTGCGCCGGACGCGGATGGCGCCCGTCCCGTCGCCGAGGGCCAGTTGGAGCTTGGTGCCGCCGATCTCGACCGCGAGGAGGTTCATCGCGCGGGAGGCAAAGGAGCCTCACGCGGTCGGTCGAGGCCGAAGCGACCGCGGTTTCCGTCCTTCCCTTCGCCCGCGCGGCGGCTACTTCCTTTCCCGCCCAACCATGCTGCGCTTCATCACGTCGCGCCTTCTGCAGTCCCTGCTGGCCCTCTTCGCGGTCGTCACGGCGACATTCTTCATGATCCGGTTCGTGCCCGGCGGCCCGTTCACGGCGGAGAAGGCGGTGACGCCCGAGATCCTACGCAACCTCGAGGCCCACTACGGCCTGGATAAACCCCTCTGGCGCCAGTACGCGGACTACCTCGGCAGCCTCGCCCGCGGCGACCTGGGCCCGTCCTTCAAGTACCCGAACCGCACGGTCAACGAGATCATCGCCGACAAGCTTCCCGTGTCTGCCGAGCTCGGTGCGCTCGCCATCCTGTTTGCCCTGATCCTGGGCATCTCCCTCGGAACGCTGGCCGCCGTATTCCGCAACACCTGGATCGACTACGCGGCGTCGGGCTTCGGCCTGCTGGGCATCTCCGTGCCCACGTTCGTCGTGGGCCCGCTTCTCGTGCTCGCGTTCGCCATCCAGCTGGGCTGGTTCAACGCCTCGGGCTGGTACGGCGCCAGCGACCGCGTCCTGCCGACCCTCGTGCTGGGCTTCGCCTACGCCGCCCCCATCTCCCGTCTCACCCGCGGCGGGATGCTGGAAATCCTAGGGCAGGACTTTATCCGCACCGCCCGCGCCAAGGGCGCATCCGAGTGGCGCGTCATCACCCGCCACGCGCTCCGCGGCGGACTCCTGCCGGTCGTCTCGTACCTCGGGCCCGCCGTCGCCGGCATCCTCACCGGTTCGTTCGTGATCGAGACGATCTTCCAGATTCCGGGCATCGGCCGCGAATTCGTGAACAGCGCGTTCAACCGCGACTACACCTTGGTGCTCGGCACCGTCATCCTCTACGCGGTGCTGATCATGGCGCTCAACCTGGTCGTCGACGTCGTCCAGGCGTGGCTCAATCCCAAGGTCCGCCTCGAGAGCTGAGCCGATGAACACCCGCGCCACCCCTCTCGCCACCGCCGGTGCCCCCGAAGCTGGCTCGTCCCTCTGGCACGACGCGTGGCTGCGGCTGCGCAAGAACCGCCTCGCGGTCGCCGGCCTCGCCTTCCTCACCGTCGTCGCCGCAGCCTGCCTGCTGGGTCCGCTTTTCTCGGCGTACGGCTACGAGGAACAGCGGCTGGATCTCGGCGCTTCGCCGCCCAGCGCGAGCCATTGGCTCGGGACCGACACCCTTGGCCGCGACCTGCTCGTGCGCACGCTTAGCGGGGGCCGCGTCTCCCTCGGGGTCGGCCTCGCCGCCACCTTCGTCGCCCTCACCATCGGCGTGGTCTACGGTGCCGTCGCCGGTTTCGTGGGCGGCAAGCGCGACGCCTTCATGATGCGCGGGGTCGACATCATGTATTCCCTCCCCTTCCCCATCTTCGTCATCCTGCTCATGGTGTTCTTCGGCCGGAACATCATCCTGCTGTTCGTCGCCATCGGCGCGGTCGAGTGGCTGACAATGGCGCGGATCGTCCGCAGCCAGGTCATGGCCGTGAAGCGCATGGAATTCATCGAGGCCGCGCGCTCGCTCGGCTACGGTCGCCGGCGGATCATCTTCCGCCACATCCTGCCCAACATCCTCGGGCCCGTCATCGTCTACACCACCCTCACCATCCCGGCCGTGATGCTGCTGGAGGCTTTCCTCAGCTTCCTCGGCCTCGGTGTGCAGCCGCCGATGAGCTCGTGGGGCGTGCTGATCAAGGACGGCGCCGAGAAGATGGAGGAGTTCCCCTGGCTGCTCGTCTTCCCCGCGGCGCTGTTCTCGGCCACGCTGCTCTCCCTCAACTTCGTCGGCGACGGTCTGCGCGACGCGCTCGACGTGCGTTCCTCCAAGGACTGACGATCCGACCGGCGTCGCCCGCGGCGCCCGAACAATCCGACGAGATGCGCCGCTTCCGCCCCTACTTCCGCCACCTGCGCGCCGTGCGCGGGCCGATCGTCGGCGCGATCGCCTGCGGCGTCGTCTACGGCGCGGCCACCGGCGCGGGCCTGCCGCTCTTGGTGAAGCATGTGTTCCCGCGTATCTTCGCCGAGGACGCCGGGACCGTTCCGTTCCTGCAGGTGGTGCTCGTGGCGGCCTACATCCCCCTCATCTTCGCGGTCCGCGCCCTCAGCGGTTACCTGAACGGCTACCTCACCCAGTACGCCGGCGTGCGTATCCTCGAGTCCCTCCGCCTCGATTACTTCCGTAAGCTGCAGGCGCTGCCGCTCTCCTTCGTGCAGGGACGCCAGACGGGCGACCTGATGTCGCGCGGGCTCGCCGACACCCAGCAACTCCAGTTCACGCTCACGCTGCTGGCCAACGACGGCATCAAGCAGCCCGCCACGCTCATCAGCGCCCTCGCCGCCGTCGCCTACCTCGCGTTCACCTCCGAAGGCGTGATCCTCGCGCTGGTCTGCCTCGCCGCCGTGCCGCTCACCGTCTTCCCGGTGCGTTACGTGGGTCGGAAGGTCATCCGCCGCGCCGCCCAGGTCCAGGGTCAACTCGGCGGCGTGAGCAGCCTCTTTTCCGAAAACCTCTCCGCCGCCCGCGAGGTCCGCGCCTTCGGGCTCGAGCGCCGCGAGACCAACCGTTTCGCCGACGCCTGCCGCGCGCTGATCACGTCGCAGATGAAGATCGTGAAGTACTCGCAGGCGCTCACCCCTGCCATCGAGGTCATTTCCGCCGCCGGCATCGCCGTCACCCTCGTCTACGCCTACCGCGGCGGCCTCGGCCTTGAGACCTTCATCGCGCTCATCACCGCCCTCTACGGCAGCTACGAACCGGTCAAGAAGCTAGGCGCGCTCAGCAACGAGCTCCGCCGCGGCACCGCCGCGCTCGACCGTCTCGAGGTCGTGCTCAACGAGCCCGTCACCGTCGCCGATCCCGACGATCCCGTCGCCGTCGGCCGTCTCCGCGGCTCCGTCTCCTTCCGCGGCGTCGGCTTCGCCTACCAGCCCGGCAACCCCGTGCTCGAGGACGTCTCGGTGGAGATCCCCGCCGGCACCGTCTGCGCCCTCGTCGGCCCCAGCGGCGCCGGCAAGTCCAGCTTCGCCAACCTCGTCCCGCGTTTCCACGACGTCGGCACGGGCAACGTGCTCATCGACGGCATCGACGTCCGCGCCCTGCGCCTCGCCGACCTGCGGCGGAACATCGCGGTCGTCCCGCAGGACCCGGTGCTCTTCAACGACTCCGTGCTGGCCAACATCCTCCTCGGCCGCGAGGGCGCCTCGCGCGAAGAGGTCGAGCGCGCCGCCCGGGATGCCTTCGCACACGACTTCATCAACGCCCTGCCTCAAGGCTACGACACCCGCGTCGGTGAGCGCGGCGCCGCTCTCTCCGGCGGACAGCGCCAGCGCATCGCCCTCGCCCGCGCGTTCCTGCGCGACGCCCCCATCCTGATCCTCGACGAGGCCACCAGCGCGCTCGACGGTGAGAGCGAGGCCGCGATCCAGGCCGCGCTCCGCAAGCTCATGGCCGGCAAGACCGTCCTCATCATCGCCCACCGGTTCTCCACCATCCGCGACGCCACCCGCATCCTCGTCTTCGACGGCGGGCGCCTCGCGGGCGTCGGCACCCACGCCGAGCTTCACGCCGGCAACCCGCTCTACCGCTCGCTGCACGACCGCCAGGCCGGCGGCGCCGCCTGACGCGGGCATGGCGGTGGCGAAGCAAGGCGAACGGGAAGACTGCCCGACCGAAGCGCGCGATGACTGAGACCCCGCGCATCCTCATCATCCGGCGCCGCTACCTCGGCGACGTCGTCCTGCTCGGCAGCGTGCTGCGCAACCTGCGCCTGCATTGGCCCCGCGCCGCGATCGACCTGCTCACGGAAGCGCCCTACGCCGGCGTGGCCGCGTTGCACCCCGACGCCCGCGCGGCGCTCGCATTCCCGGCCCGCGCCGCCGGCTGGCCGGCGTTCATCCGGCAGCTCAGGGCCGCGCGATACACCCACGTCCTCGACTTCGACAACACGGAGCGCACCGCGCTCGTCACCCGGCTCACCGGAGCGCCCGTGCGCGCGACCTACGACCGCGAGCTCATTGTCCACCGCTGGCGCCGGCTCTACAGCCATACCGCCAAGGTCACAAACGCGTTCTACGATTCCCACCACGTCACCGAGACCTACCTCGCCCTCCCCGCCGCCATCGGCGTCCCCATCGTCACGCGCGAGGTGCGGATCCAGCCCGGCGAAGCCGACCTCGCCGCCGCGGCTCGCCTGACGGGCGGGGCGGCTGCAGACAACGCCTCCCGTCCCCGCCGCATCCTGCTCCACCCCGGCACGCGCAGCGAGTACCGCCGCTGGCCCGCGGAGCGTTTCGCGGCCGTATGCGACCGCGTACAGGACGAACTCGACGCGCAGGTCTTCCTTGTGTGCGGCCCCGGCGACGAGCCCGCCGCCGACGCCATTCGCCGCGCCGCGCGCAGCCACCTCGTCACGCTGAAGCCGCTCACGTCACCGGGCGCGCTGGCGGCACTGGCCGCGCAATGTGACGTTTTCCTCTGCCATGACAGCGGCCCCATGCACGTCGCGGCCGCGGTCGGTACGCGCGTTGTCGCGCTTTTCGGTTCCCAGAACGCCGCTCTTTGGCGCCCACTGGGCGCCGGGCACACCGTGCTGCAAACTACGTTGCCCTGCGCCTGCCTTGGCGCCGAAGCGCCGGGTCCGTGCGTGCCGGCCGACTCCTACCGCAGCTACTGCGTCCGGCGGCTCAGCGTTGACAAAGTCTTCGCGGCCGTCGCGCGCACCCTCGCCGAAGGCGGCGGTTGAGGTCCGCGCCGCGGATCCGCTTCATTTCGACGTCCGACGCGACTTGGCGGGCCGGCTCGAAGCGGATTTCGCAGCCGTCACGGGAGCCTCCATCGCAGGTTCGTTCAGGACGGGATCACCCTCAGGCAGCGGCAGATCTGACGAGGACATCCGGAGCGGCAGGGTCAGCGAGCCGGTCTCCTTGTAGCAGCGGAGCATCGCCGTCACCGCATTGTGCGCGAGCGTCGAGGCGGCGACGCCGACCACGGCCGCCAACCGGTCCAGTTGCGCGGACTGTTCATCGTCGAGCCGCACCATGACGGAGTTGGTCCTTTTCATGGCGCCCCATGAAAGCGCCCGCTTACCTCAAGTAACTTTTAGGCGTCGTTATTATTGGTAAGCCGCGCTTACTCTATTGTCCCCGGTGAAAGCTCAGCGCAGCCAGCGGTCGAACCAATCGGCGAACTGGTAGACATCCCACGGCATAGTCGGCCAGCCGTGCTTCCTGCCCGCGCGCACCCGCAGCACCACGTCCCGACCGGCCTTGCGCGCCGCCTCGCGGAACCACTCCGATTGCTCCAGCGGCGTGAGGGTGTCGGCATCGCCGTGGTGGATGAGCACCGGCGGCAGGGAGGGCGACAGGTGGTAGATCGGCGAGACCTCGCGCCCGATCACTTTCCAACGGGCCAATTCGCGGGCCTCCGGCCCGAAGGCTTTCACAAAGCTCTTCGGCGGACCGCCATCGCCGGGATTCTCGGTGGACCTGCCAAGGTTCAGCAGGTCGGTGACGGGAAAGAAGATCGCCACGGCCTGGATCGTGCTGCTCTCCCGTTCGACGGGATCGGCGGCGTCGGGAAGCCCCGGCGTACCGCGGGTCGCCAGCATCAGGCTCAGGTGACCGCCCGAGCTTCCGCCCGTGACGCCAAGCCGCGCGGGATCCACGCCGTAACGGGACGCCGTGTGGCGCACGAAGCGAACCGCGCGCGTGAGGTCGGCGACGATTTCCATCACCGTCGCCTGCGGCTGCGAGACATGACACACGGCGAAGACCGTGTAGCCGCGCCGCAACAGGGGCGCCGCGATCCACTCCTCGAAATCACCCGGTCGCTTCGAACGCCAGCTCCCGCTCACCAGCACCATCACGCCGCGGCCGTTCGGCGACGGCGCGCGGAGGACGTCCATCGTCAGCGCCTGCCCGTTGCGGCGCCCGTATTCGACGCCATCGATCCGCTCGACCCCGGGGTGCAGGTACCACCATCCGGCTCCGAAGAGCACCAGCGCGACCGCCAACAGTGCGCCGAACGCTCCCAGCAGGCGCCAAAGGATGCGTTTCCACCTCATGACTCGAATAGGGCCGCGGCCCTCGCGTTCGCTGAATCAGAACAACTACGTCCGCGGTACATCGGTGTCCGCCGCCCTACATCCGAAACGCGATGATCGTACCGGCCACCCCTATGATCTCCGCGAAGCGGCCCGCGCGGATCTCCTCGAAGATCGCGCGCGTCACGCCCTCCGCCCGGCTGCCGAAATCATGGAAGGCCATCACGCCTCCGCGCCGCGCGTACGGCGCCCAGGCCGCGATGTCGGCCTTGCAAGCCTCGTAGGAGTGGTCGCCGTCGATGAAGATGAGATCGATGCTGCCCCGGCGCGCGGCCATCGCGTCGGCGGCAGCAAGCGAGTCGCTCACCACGGGCTCAGCCCGTTCCGCGAGCCCCAGGGCGGAGAAGTTGGCGTTAAAGATCGGCAGCGTGCTGTCGGCCCCGAGCCGGCGAAAGTGGCGGCTGTACCAGGCGGAGTCCTCGCCGCACGTGGAGAGCCCCCGGAAGTTATCCACCGCGAACACCCGTGCGCCCGCCCCCTTCAGGCCGGCCGCGAGGAAGCAGGTCGAGGCGCCCATCCAGGACCCCACCTCCACGACTTGCGCGCCTGACGGCGCGTCGGCCGCCAGCTGGAAGAGGAAGCCGCGCTCGGGGAAACTGCCCATGTCGTCCTGCTTGAAGTGCCGGGCCACGCGCCGGAACTCGTCCCAGTTCAGGTCGGGTCTGCGCTTGCGCGCGCCGCGCAGGTAGCGCCCGCACTTCTGCGCGAAGCGCGCATCGCGCACGAGGGGCCAGTGTTTGAACGCCATGACGCGTCGGTGCCCGAAGACCCGCGCGCGCGCAGCAAAAAACCGCCGCGGCGCCCCGCGCTTGCCCCGGCCCGGCGTCCGCCAAAGGCTCCCCGCCGATGTCCCTCCCGGAGCCACCCGCGCCCAAGGTCACCGTCGCCATCCCGACGTACAACCGCGCGAAGTACCTGCGACAGACGCTCGCCGGTATCGCGGCGCAGCGCTTCCCGCGCGACCACGTCGAGGTGCTGGTGATCGACAACAACTCCACCGACGACACCGCGGAGGTGGTGGCGGCGTTCGCAGACCTATGGCCGGCCCCGCGCCGGATCATGGAGACGCGGCAGGGTCTCGACTTCGCCCGCAACCGCGCCGTCGCCGAGGCGCGGGGCGAGATCATCGTGTTCGGGGACGACGACATCCTCGTGGAACCCGACTGGCTCGCGCAGATCACCGTTCCGCTGCTGGCCGACGCGGACGCGCGGCGGATCGGCGCGGTGGGCGGCGAGGTCGTGCCGGTGTTTCCCGACGGGTTGCCCGACTGGGTGCGCGAATGGCATGCACCGCTGGCATTCCGGCCCGATGCCGGCCCGATGGAGGCGAAGCACTGCCCGATGGGCGCCAACCTCGCCTTCCCGCGCTGGGTGTTCGAGCGACTCGGCCTTTTCCACACCGCACTCGATCGCGCGGCCGGCAACTATTTCTCAGGCGGCGACAGCGAGATGATCCGCCGCGTGCGCGCCGCCGGGCTTGAAGTGTGGTTCGCGCCCGGCGCAGCGGTGCGGCACCAGATGCCCGCCGGCCGCACGACGTTCCGGTACGCGGCGCGGCACGCCTTCGACTCCGCCCGGTCGCGCGTCATCGACCGCGCGGGCCAACCGGGCGCGGCAGCCTACCTCGCCGGCCGGCTCGTCGCCAACGGGCTCAAGGCCGCCGGCTTCGCGCTGCTGGCGCTGATCAACACGCTCGTGCTGCGCACCGGCGCCGCGAAGAAGGCGCTCGTGCGCGCCTGGCGCTCCTGCGGCTACCTTTACCAGATCCCTCGCAGCCTCCTCGGCCGCATCTGAGCGCCGGCGAGCGTCCCCAACGCGCGGCTTTACCCGGCGATGCAGGGACTCCACCGTCCGCGCATCAGTACCTCCCCACAGTCTCCGGTCCGCCCACCGCTCTCGGTGGTGATCGTCGCCCGCAACGAGGAGCGCAACCTGCCGCGCTGCCTCGCGAGCGTGCGCGGGTGGACGGACGACATCGTCGTGGCACTGAACGGCACCACCGACGGCAGCGAGGCAGCCGCGCGCGCCGCCGGCGCGGCCGTGCACCACCTGGAGTGGCGCGGCTACCGCGACACCAAGAACGCCGCGCTCGCGCTGGCGCGACACGATTGGGTGCTATCGCTCGACGCCGACGAGGAAGTGTCACCCGCCCTGCGTGCGGACATCCTGACTTTCCTCGCCCGACCGGACCTCGCGACGTTCGCCGGCGCGCAGTTCCCGCGGAAGGTCTGGTTCATCGACCGCTGGATCACTCACGGCGACTGGTACCCGGACCTGAGCCTGCGCTTTTTCCACCGCGACCGCGCGCGTTGGGGCGGCGACGCGATCGTGCATGAGAAGGCCGAATGCGACGGTCCGGTGGCTACGCTGCGGGGCGACCTGCACCATTACTCGTTCCCCGACGTCTCGGCGCACGTCGCCAAGATCAACCCCTTCGCCGACCTGTTCCTCCGGCAGCGGCGCGAGTCGGGCGGCGGCTTCTCCGCGGCCGCCGCGGTCGGCCGGCCCCTGTGGCGCTTCCTGCGCGCCTACGTACTGCGCCGCGGTTTCCTCGATGGTTACCCCGGGCTCTACATTGCCATCGCCACCGCCTTCGGCGTGTTCGTCCGCCACACGCGGCTCTACGAGTCGGAAAACGCCCGCCAGCCGGAAAAGGCCGGATGAGCACCAAGGCAAAAGCCACGCCGCCGGGCGCGCCGCACGAGTTCGGCCGCACCGCCGCCGACCTCATCGCCTCGCTGCGCGGACTGGAGCCGGAGGAGCCCCGTCGCTCCCGGGTGCGTCCGTCACGCCCCCTCGCCGAACTTGTCGAGTCGATCCTGCAGGAGAACCGCATCGGCCGCGATGCCCCCGAACACACCATCCGCGAGCACTGGCGGGAGGTCGTCGGCCCGGCGAGCGCCGCCTACTCCCATCCCTCGCGGCTCGAACGCAACCTGCTCACCGTCCTCACCGCGCACGCCGTGGTCCGCAACGAGCTCTTTCACCACCGCGAGGAGATCGTCGCACGGATCCGCCGCCTACCGGGGTGCGGCTCCGTCAAGGCCCTGCGCCTCGTGAGCGGTTGATTCCCGCCGGGACCGGAGTCTACCGCGCCGACCGCCAGCCAATTCCTGCCCGCACCCCTGGTTTCTTCCTCGAAGCACCCCCAAATTTGCTCTTGCGGCCCCACGATCAGCCTTTGCACCTTCATTCCTTGCGTCAGTGGAAACCCGCCGGTTGCGGGTGTCCACCATGATTGGTCCCGCCTCCGGGCGGGATTGGAACGGTGACGCCGGCCAAGCCCGATTGCCATTCGGGAGGGGCGGGTGCCACGGAGCCCGCGAGGGTTCCCTACAGTCGTGACCCTCAACCACATAAACATGTCAACCAGCGTAGTTAAGCCAGAGATCATCGCCCAGTATAAGTCGCACGACAAGGATACCGGTTCTTCCGAGGTCCAGGTCGCTCTCCTCACCGCCCGGATCAATCACTTGACCGAGCACTTGAGGACCCACCGCAAGGACTTCCACTCGCGCCGCGGGCTCCTCCAGATGGCGTCCCGCCGTCGCAAGCTCCTCGATTACCTGAAGCGGACCGATCTGCCGAAGTACAACGAGTTGCTGCAGAAGCTGAGCCTCCGCCGCTAATCCCCTTTGCCAGACGGGCGACCCGATCCGCGGGTCGCCCGTTGTCTTTACGACACTCGAACTTGGACCGGGACATTTCCGCCTGCCGCCCCCGTAGAAACGGGCGCCAAACGGAAATCTCTCGCGTCTAAGCGGGCTGAAAAGGTCGGGATCGGAAGAACGGAATCCCCCAACCGCGCGCGGCCCCAACGGCCGCCGCCGCCTCCGCCCAGCGGAGGCCGAACGGACCTGACCCGGCCGCGTGGCGCGGGACGGTCCGACCCAACCGACGCCACGCGAACCGAAACGACAGAACAACATGCAACAGAAACACAACGTCACCGTGCCCGGCCTCGGGATCACGTTCTCCACCGGCACCTACGCCGGCCTCGCCAACGGCGCGGTCAATGTCTGCGTCGGCGAAACCAACGTGTTCGTCACCGCCTGCATCGCCCAGACCACCAAGCCCGGCCAGGATTGGTTCCCGCTCACCGTCGACTACCGCGAGAAGTACGCCGCCGCCGGCCGCTTCCCCGGCGGTTATTTCAAGCGCGAAGGCCGGCCCTCCGAGAAGGAGATCCTCACCTCCCGCCTCTGCGACCGTCCGTGCCGCCCACTCTTCCCCGAGGGCCTGCTCAATGAGGTCCAGATCATCGGCCAGCTGCTCTCGGCCGACCAGATCAACGAGTCCGACATCCCGATGGTCAACGGCGCCAGCGCCGCGCTCGCCATCTCCGACATCCCGTGGGGCGGCCCCATCGGCTGCGTGCGCGTCGCGCTGATCGACGGCCAGTTCGTCGCCAACCCCACCATCGAGCAGATGTACACGTCGTCGCTCGACCTCATCTATGTCGGCACGAAGAAGGACATGCTCATGATCGAGGGCAGTGCCGACCAGCTGCCCGAGGAGGAGTTCATCAAGGCCCTCGAGTTCGGCCACCAGTCGATCCAGCCGATCATCAGCGCCATCGAGGAACTGCAGCGCCTCGCCGGCAAGGCGAAGGGCGTCTTCCCGCTCGTCGGCGCCACGCCGCAGGCCCGCGCCATCATCGAGCGCGTCGTCCCCACCGAGCGCCTCGTCGCCGCCATCTTCGGCAAGGAGAAGGCCGCCCGCTCCGCGGGCGTGAAGGCCCTCAAGGAGGAGGCCAAGGCCGCCCTCGTCGCGGAACTCGGCGCCGACAAGTTCACCGACGTCGACCTGAACGTCGTCTTCGAGGACCTCCAGTACAAGGCCTACCGCAAGAACGTCCTCGAGAAGGGCGTCCGCGCCGACGGCCGCGGCCAGAAGGACCTCCGCCCCCTCAGCGCCTCGGTCGGCGTGCTCCCCCGCGTGCACGGCTCCGCCACGTTCCAGCGTGGCGATACCCAGAACATCGCCCTCACCACCCTCGGGCCCACCAAGGAAGCCCAGGAAATGGACGGCCTGACCGGCGGCGCCACCAGCAAGAGCTTCATCCTCCACTACAACTTCCCGCCGTTCTCGGTCGGTGAGACCGGCCGCTTCGGCGCCCCGGGCCGCCGCGAAGTCGGCCACGGCGCCCTCGCCGAACGCTCCCTCGTGCCGGTCCTCCCGCCCGAGGACGCGTTCCCCTACTCCATCCGCGTCGTCAGTGAGATCATGTCCTCCAACGGCTCGACGTCCATGGCGTCGATCTGCGGCGGCTGCCTCGCGCTGATGGACGCCGGCGTGCCGATCACCGCTCCCGTCGCCGGCATCTCCTGCGGACTCATGACGCAGAACTCGGCCGACGGCTCGATCGAGAAGTGGGTCACCATCACCGACATCCTCGGCGAGGAAGACCACTTCGGCGACATGGACTTCAAGCTCGCCGGCACGACCAAGGGCATCACGGGCTTCCAGCTGGACCTTAAGATCAACGGCCTTCCGTTCGAGATCGCCAAGACCGCCATCCTGCAGGCGCGCGACGCCCGCATCGAGATCCTTAAGGTCATGCTCGGTTCGCTCCCCGCACCGCGCGCCGACCTCAGCAAGTTCGCCCCGCGCATCCAGACGATCCAGATCGATCCCGAGAAGATCGGCCTGCTCATCGGGC
>JBBAVH010000011.1:0-112479 GCA_040397825.1 Opitutaceae bacterium | reverse complement strand
CCGTTGTAGTCGGCGGTGATGCCGACGACGTGCTGGAGCATGTCGCCGATGTTGCCGTCGGCGATGTTACCGAAGGTGTCGGAGGACACGATGTTCTTCACGTTCGGCGCGAGGCGCTGCAGGGTCTCGGCCTTGGCCGTGCCCTCGCGTTCGCCGGCGACGGTGAACTTATCCATCCGGTAGATGCCTGAGGTGAGCTCGACATCCTGCACCGCCCGGCGGCCCGCCGAAACGGTGACGGTGACCCGCGCGGGGTCGAGGCCCGTGAAGGCGACGGCAAGGGTCGCGGTCCCCGGCGGTACGTCGCGGAACTCGAACCTTCCCTCCCGATCGGTCGTCGCGCTCCGACCGGTGCCGGTCAGCTCGACGGAGGCGCCCTCAAGGTAGGACTTCGTCGCCTGGTTGCTCACCTGACCGGAAATCGAGCCGGTCCCCTGCGCGGCAAGCAGCGAGGGAAGGAGGAGGAACAGGCTGACGAGGAGCGGGCGAAGCCCGCGTGGATGGGTGGTGCGTGGTTGCATGTCAGGGTAAGGAAAAGGGAGGAACGGGAACGACTTCAGGCTTTCAGGCTGGTGCCAGCGGCAACCCGAGCACGAACCGGGCCCCGCGGCCGGGCTCGCCCGGGGCCGCGGCGATCGTACCGCCGTGATCTTCGGCGATGCGCCGGCAGATCGAGAGCCCGAGCCCCGTACCGCCGGCCTTTCCGTGAGTGGCGAAGGGCGTGAACAGCCGGTCGGCCACCGCGGCAGGGATGCCGGGTCCCGTGTCCTCCAGTTCCACCATCGCGCGGCCTTCCGCGAGCCTGAGGCTCAGCCGGATCGCCCCGCCCTGCGGCATGACCTCGACCGCGTTGTTGCAGAGGTTGTGGAAGAGGCGCGAAAGGCGCTGCGCGTCCATGCGCACGGTCGCCCCGTCGGGAGCGGCATCCAACGTGAGCGCGACGCGACGCGCGGTGAGCTCCGGCGCCGTCTCCTCGACGAAGTGCCGCAGGAAGGCGGCGAGGTCGGCCGGCCGCAGGTCGGCCTTCTGCCCGCCGGGACGCGTGAACTCGATCAGCTCGTGCAGCATCGCCTGCATGCGTTCCACCTGGCGGAGCACGCGCCCGTGGGCCGATTGCCGCGCGGCCGGCGGCGTGGCGTCGGCCGTGGCCAGCTCCGAGGTCCAGCGGATCGTCGCGAGCGGGTTCTTGAAGTCGTGCACGATCGTGCGGGTGAAGCGCCCGACCGTCGCCAACCGCTCGGCCTGCACGACCTCCTCGAAGTAACGGCGGTTGATGGCCCGCATGCGGTGAATGAACTCGCGGATGAAACCGAGCGCGATCGCCGGCCGCCGCTCCAGCAGGTAGAGCAGTTCGCGGCGGCTCAGGAAACGCGTCGCCGTCTCCTCCGCGGCGCGGGCCGACGCCGAGCGCGGCATGTCGTCCAGCACGGCCATCTCACCCACCGTGTCGTTGGGCCCGAGCACCGCGAGGACCCGCGCCTCGGTCCCCTCGCCCGACGTGAAGACCTCCACCCGGCCCGAATCGATGATGAACATTCCCGCGGGTTCCTCCCCGGCCGAGAACAGGAGCTCGCCGGCGGCAAACGTCCGCGGCGTGCCGAACTCGGTGGGCAGCCAGGTTTCGGCCTTCGCAGCCGCCGGCGCGCCGGCCGGATCATTCGCGGGCGCGTTCATACGGCGTTTCCGGCGTCGGGCGCCCCGAGGAAAGTGACCGGGCCGGGGATACCCTCCACCGCCACCTGCCCCAGCGGACGGCAGCGGCCCGCCAGGCCAAGCGAACGCACCGCCTCCGCGGTGAGCACCGTCTCGCTGCCGAGCGCCTTGGCCACCTTGTCGCTCCGGAAGATCAGGTTCACGTCCCGGCCCGACAGCTCCTCGCCCCGCTCACTCCGCGTGCAGACCGCCGTCCCGTGATGCACGGCCATCCGGAAGGGCGCCGGGCTCGCCGGCCGCCACGCCTCGATCGCCGCGAGTGCCGCCCGCAGGCCCGCGTCGGCTCCGGGCTGTTCGGGCCACCACGCGAAGATCGCGTCGCCCACGTAGCTGTTGATCACGCCGCCGTTGCCCTCGATCAGCGGGCGCAGGCCGGCGATCCAACCTTGAAACCTTTCGAGCCCGCCCCGGTTACCGTGAGCCGCGATCAGCGCCGAGTGGCTCACCAGGTCCGCCAGCAGGAGCCAGCACGCCCGCTCGCGCGAATCCTCCACCCGCACCGTCGCGTCCACCGCGGTCTCCTGCCGGTCGCGCGGCCCGGCGGGTCGGTTGCAGCGATAACGCGCCACCAGCCGGCCGAACCCGAGCTCATCCCCGTCCTGCAGCTGCATCTGCCGCGAGAGGGGCACGCCGTTGACATAGGTGCCGTTGCTGCTCCGCAGGTCGCTCAGCGCGAACCCGCCGGCGCCCGGCTCGATCAGCGCGTGGCGGCGAGACACGGAGGCATCCGCCAGCACGAGGTCGTTGTCCTCCTGGCGGCCGATCGTGCAGCGGCCCGACAGCCAGTGCATGGCGCCGCCGGGCAGCTCGAGCCAGGCCTCATTCGGGGGCGCTTCGGTGGCGGGGCGCATGCGGGGTTCCGCGATGCAAGGCCCGCCACCGGAAGTGAGCAAGCGACATCGCGGCCTTGCGTCCATGCTTCCCTGCGCGACACCGTTCCGCGCCCTCAGCCATGGATGTCCCCGTCGACGATCCCGGCGCCACCGCGCCCGCGGACCCGCCCGCCCCGCCGCCCGGCGCGCCCGACGGAGGCATGATCGGCCGCTACCGCCTGCTGCGGCAGCTCGGTGAAGGCGGCTGGGGCGCCGTCTACCTCGCCGAGCAGTCCGAACCCGTGCGCCGCCGCGTCGCCCTCAAGGTGATCAAGCTCGGCATGGACACCCGCTCCGTCCTCGCCCGCTTCGAGGCTGAGCGGCAGGCGCTCGCGATGATGGACCACCCGAACATCGCGCGCGTCCTCGACGGCGGCGCCACGGTGTCGGGCCGCCCCTACTTTGTGATGGAACTCGTGCGCGGCCTCCGGATCACGGAGTACTGCGACCGCCACCGGCTCGGGATCGACGCCCGCCTGCGGCTGTTCCTGCAGGTCTGCGCCGCCGTGCAGCACGCGCACGAGAAGGGCATCATCCACCGCGACCTGAAGCCCTCCAACATCCTCGTCGCCGGCGAGGGCGCCGAGGCCGCCGCCAAGGTCATCGACTTCGGCATCGCGAAATCCGTCCACGGTCGCATCGCCGACGCCACCGTGCACACCTCCTTCGAACAGGCCATCGGCACCCCGGCCTACATGAGCCCGGAGCAGGCCGATTCGGGCGGGCTCGACCTCGACACGCGCAGCGACGTCTACGCCCTCGGCGTCGTGCTGTACGAGCTGCTCGCCGGCCGGCCGCCGTTCGACCCGGCCGCATTGGAGCGGGCCGGACCCGACGGCATGCGTCGCATCCTGCGGGAGGATGACCCGCCGGTACCTTCGCGCGCCACGGCCCCGGCCGCCGGAGACGATGGCGGCAGGGCGTCCGCCCGGGGCGTCGCCCCGTCTCGCCTCGCCGCGCTCCTGCGCGGGGAACTGGACTGGATCGTGATGAAGGCGCTGGAGAAGCGCCGGGAGCGCCGCTACGCCTCGGCGGCGGCTTTGGCCGAAGACGTCGCGCGCCACCTCGCCGACGAGCCCGTGCTGGCACGACCCGCAGGCCGCGCATACCTCATCCGCAAGTTCATCGCGCGCCACCGCGCCGCGGTGGCCGCCGCGGCGGCCGTCGGCACCGCGCTCGTCGCCGGCACCGTCGTCAGCCTCTGGCAGGCCCGCGTCGCGCGCGAGGCGGAGTCCCAGGCGCGCGAGGCGCAGCGCCGATCCGATGAACTCCTCGAGTTCATGACCGGCGGCCTCCGCGACAGCCTCGCACGAGTCGGCCGGCTCGACGTTCTGGAGGCGGTGGGGGAACAGGCACGGCGCTATTTCGGCTCGCTCGATCCCGCGCTGCTCGACGACTCAACCCGGGTACAGCACGCCAAGATCGTGCGGCAGCTGGGCGAGGTCAGGCTGCGCATGGGAAAGTACCCGGAGGCGGTGCAGAGTTTCGAGGACGCGTTGGCCCGCGTTGAGACCGTGGTGCGCCGCAGCCCGGGCAGCGCGGGCGCGCTGTTCGAGCGTGGCCAGGCAGAGTTTTACCTCGGTGAGACCTGGCGCCGGCAGCGCAATCATTCCCGAGCCTTGGAGTACCTCACGCGCTACCGGGACACGGGGCTGCAGCTGGTCTCGCGCGAGCCGGGCAACCATCGGTGGCAGTTGGAGGCCATCTCGGGCCTTCACAACCTTGCGGTGCTCCGCAAGGACTCGGGGGATCTCGAGGGTGCGAAGCGCGACATGACCCTCAAGCGTACCGCGCTGCTGCGACTGCGGGTTCCGGCCGCGGAGCGCGACGACGTCGAACGCAAGATTCAGGATGCCAGCTCGTGGCTCGGCAGCATGGAGGAGCAGTCGGGCAATCTGGCCGCCGCCCTGCTGCACTTCGAGGAGGAGGCGCGCGGCCTCGAGAGGTTGCTGGCGCGCGAACCCGCCAATCGCGACTGGCAGTACCGGCGGGCGGACAATCTTTCCTTTCAGAGCGGCCTACTCGCCGCGACCGGCCGCGCGGCCCGAGCCCGGGAGGCAGCCGAAACCGGACTCGAAATTGCCCGCGGTCTTGTCGCCCATGACCCCGAGAACGCACGTTGGCGCCGCAACCTCAACCGGCTCGAACTCAGGCTCGCCGAATTGGCGCTCGCCTCGGGCGACACTTCTGGGGCCGCGGCCGCGCTGGATCGCCTGCTGCCCCTGCTGCGTCCCGCCGCGGATGGAGCCAGCGCGGAATTCAGCGCGCGGCTGATGCTCACGTCGGCGCTGCGCCTGCGTGGGGCCTGCACACCCGACAACCTGACGGCCCGCCGCTTCGTCGATGAAGCCGTGTCCCGCGCCGAGGCCCTGACCGCCGCGGGCGGTCCCGGCATCGATGCAGCGGGGGAGCTTGCGGAGGCACTTCTCGCCGCGGGCGAACTGGCGACTGCAGCCGGGGATCCCGGCGCATCCCGGGAATTTGTCCGCCGGGCCGCGGCCGTGCTCGCGCCGCATGCCGGATCACGCCACTGGCGTGTGCTGGCGCCCTTGGTGCGTGTGAAAGCGGCGTCGGGTGACCCGGCCGGGGCGCAGACGGCTTCGGAGTTGCTGCGGGCAACCGGTTACGCTCCGCTCCGGAACGGTTCCCGGCGCTAGTCCAAATCCCCAGTTCACGAATATGGCGAAAACTTTACCGACTCCAGTGGTGATTGAGGTGAGCCCCCTTATTTCTTCCTCCGGCTCCCCTCATTCAGCTAGCTACAGGCTTCTGGCCGCGCCTTCCGGCGTTGCGCTGGAAAACGACCCGCAAAACTCCGCGATTCGTAACAAGATCAGTCTGAACGGCGTGAAAGACCCCGTGACCGGTAATCCGGTGAGGAAAATCCAATTCCTCTTTGTCCTGAAAGAGGGGTGGCGTTTCTTCGAGGACGCCCCCCGCGCCCAAAAGTTTGCTAAGGTCAAGAATGGCACGCACGACGCGAGTTCCTTCGGGAACGCGATGAGAGACTTCGACGACACGGAACGGTTCTTCTCCTGCGTTTTTGACCGGAAGGCGGCCGGTAAGGGGAAGTGGCAGCACTCCTTCTGGGTGATTGAGGACGGAAATACTTCCCCCGTCCTGATCGATCCTGAAATCGAGAACGAAGACGAACCCCGGATTTGACGGCGCTTACCTTCTCTCTGCGGTCAACCACCCTCGTCCTCCATGCCCACTCAACTGATCATCCATGTCGCTGTGGAAACCTCCGGCGGCTCTTCCCCGAATGTGAGGTACGTACTCGTGGGGAATACGGGGGGAGCCTCCATCCAGTCCGGCAAGGGAGGCCTTCAAAACAAGATCTACATCCCCAATACCGTCACGGGCGACGTTACCCTGCGGTTCATGCTGACCGAGCCCCAATGGAAGTTCGTGGCTGCGGCGGATCACGCCTTCGGGAAGGATCGGCCCGACGGCCCCGACGACGTAGCCGCTTTCCGGGACCGAGGATTGGACGGCCCCAAGAAGGTGTTTTCGTGCCTCCACTCCGTCCAGCCAGGCGGCACTTGGTGGCATGCGTTCAAAGTTTCGGACGGTAACACCGTTTACTTGATCGATCCCGAGATCGAGAACGAGGACTGATCCTCCGGCTCCTCCGCCGAGGTGGCCAACCGGCGGGAAATCTGCTCCCTCGGCGCGATGATCCTCCGCCACCGGCCCTACACGTTGCAGCTTCGGCACGCCTTCGGCATCGCCAGCAACACGCGGACTTCCACGCCCGCGACGCTCGTCGAGCTCGAGCACGACGGCATCACGGGCTTCGGCGAGGCCTCGATGCCTCCCTACCTGGGCGAGACTCAGGCCGGCGCCGCCGCCTTCCTTGACCGGGTTGCGGGCTTGCTCGGCGATTTTTCCGATCCGTTCCGACGTGAGGAGATCCTGCCCGCCGTCGACGCCCTCGCGCCCGGCAACTCCGCCGCCAAGGCCGCCGTCGACATCGCCCTGCACGACTGGATCGGCCGCCGCGTCGGCCTCCCGCTCCACCGCTTCTTCGGACTCGATCCCCGCAAGGCCCCGGCGACCTCGTTCACGATCGGCATCGACGCCCCCGAGGTCGTCCGCGCCAAGACCCACGAGGCCGCGCCCTTCCGCATCATCAAGGTGAAGCTCGGCCGCGACGACGAGGGCGACCGGGCGATGATCGACGCGATCCGCTCCGTCAGCTCCGTCCCCATCACCGTCGACGCCAACCAAGGCTGGAACGACCGCGAGCGGGCGCTCCGCATGATCGAGTGGCTGGCCGGCCGGAACGTGCTCTTCGTGGAACAACCCGTCGCCAAGGAGCGCCTCGACGACGCCGCGTGGCTGCGGCAGCGCAGCCCGCTGCCGCTCATCGCCGACGAGAGTGTCCAGCGCCTGGTCGACGTGCCGAAGCTCCGCGGCGTCTACGACGGCATCAACATCAAGCTCATGAAGTGCACCGGCCTCCGCGAGGCGCGGCACATGATCATCGTCGCCCGGGCCCTCGGGCTGAAGGTCATGCTCGGGTGCATGACCGAGACCTCGTGCGCCGTCTCCGCCGCCGCCCAGCTCTCGCCGCTCGTCGACTGGGCCGACCTCGACGGCGCGCTCCTCATCTCGAACGACTGCTTCGACGGGATGAAGGTCGTCGACGGCCGAATCACGCTGCCCGACCGCCCCGGTATCGGCGTCGCCCCGCGCCCCGCCTGATCCGGCGCCACCGTCCCGTGCGCATCCTGCTCCCCCTGGCCCTCGCGATCGCGTCCCTGCAAGGCGCGGAGCCGACGGTGCCGCGCGGCTCGCCTTGGGACCGCGTGCCGCTCTACGTGCACTTCGGCAAGCGGGACGGTGACCTCACCCCCGCGCAGCTGGACTTCCTCGCCGCCAACGCACCGATCGTCGCCCTCGAGAAAAGCCACGGCGCGGCCGTGCACGGCAGCACCGAGGCCGGCATCGCGGCGACCGCCCGCGAACTCAAGCGCCGCAACCCGCGGATCCGGGTGCTGTTCTACCTCAACGCCTTCATCAACTGGCCCGGCTACGCCGCGCAGCGGACCTATAGCGACGAATGGACGCTGCGTGACGCCCGCGGCGAGGTCGTGCGGCACCCTTCCGGCACCCCGCGCCCCGATCCTTCCCAGGCCGACTTCCGCGAGTGGTGGTCGGAGATCGTCGCGGCTGCGCACCGCAACACCTCCCTCGACGGGCTCTTCGCCGACGCGCTGCCGCAGGCGCTCTCACCCGCGCTCGCCCGGCAGGTCGGCCCCGAGAAGGCACGGGAGGTCATCGCCGGCCTGCGAGAGATGCTGGCGCTCACCAAGCGCAAGTTGGGCGCCGGCCGCATCGTGCTCGTCAACGGCACCCGCACCACCGACTTCCGCGGGATCCTCGACTGGGAGGGGATCGACGGCGTGATGATCGAACACTTCGCGGCCTTCGGAAAGGAGGGCGCCGCCGACATCAAGGCCGACCTCGACACGCTCACCCTCGCGGCGGAGCGCGGGAAGTTCGCCGTCGTGAAGGGATGGCCGGGCTTCAACTGGCTCGACCGGGAGATGATGGCGCGCCCCCGGACCGAGCTCCTCACCTTGGCGCGCGACCGCGTGACCTTTCCCCTCGCCTGCTTCCTCGTCGCCGCGCAGCCCGGATCCCTCTTCGCCTATTCGTGGGGCTACACGGCGGACCACGGCATGCTCGAGCCCTACGCGGAATTCTCGCGGCCGCTCGGGCCACCCGCGGGCGCCGCCCGCTGGGACGGCATGAAGGCCACGCGCGAATTCGCGCACGCCTCCGTCACGGTCGACCTCGCCACCGGCGAGGCGCACATCGGCTGGCGGTGACGGAGATCCCCGGCCGAACCGGGCCCCGGCTCAAAGCGTCACATCCCGGCTGCCGGCGTCCCGGGCCGCACCCGACCTCGATCAGGGCGGTCCGGACGGCGGAGTGAGCGCACCCCGACCGTCCACGGCCGGTGCCAAAACGAAACGGCTGGACCGCCGCGGAGCCGGCCGGCCACCCTGCGCGATGCTCGGCGCCGCCCGCCTCCTTCCGACGTCCCGCGCGATCAGCCTGCTCCTTCCGGTGCTCGCGCTGCTCGGCTGCAGTTCGACGAAGGCCCCGGGCACCTCGGGCGCGAAGCCCCTCTTCACCCCGCCGCCGATCCTCGACGCACCACCGCGCGGCGCGGTCCATCCCGTCATGCTGGGCATCGACGTCCTCGAGGCCGACGGCTTCGCGGCCGTGAAGGGCAAGCGCATCGGGCTTCTCTCCCACCCCGCCGGGGTCAACCGCCAGGGGGTGCCCACCGTGGAAGTGCTGCGGAAGGCGCCGGGCGTGAAGCTCGTCGCGCTGTTCGGACCCGAGCACGGCATCCACGGCGACGCCCCGGCCTCGGCGAAGGTTCCCGACATGACCGACAAGCGCACGGGGCTGCCGGCGTTCTCGCTCTTCCCTCCGCGCCGGCCGACGAAGGCGATGCTCAAGGACATCGATGCGCTGGTGATCGACCTGCAGGACATCGGCACGCGCAGCTACACGTTCGCCGCCGCGATGCGCTGGGCGATGGAGGGCTGCTTCCAACACGGCGTGGAGGTGATCGTGCTCGACCGACCCAACCCGCTCGGCGGGCTCAAGGTCGACGGCCCCCCGCTGGACATGAAGTGGTCGCGCCAGAACTACGTCGGCGCGTTCCGCGTGCCCTACGTCCACGGCCTGACGATCGGGGAGCTGGCCCGCATGGCGAAGGAGGCGCCGGGCGTGCTGGAGATCAGCGACGAGGAACGGGCGAAGGGCCGGCTGCGCGTCATCCCGATGCGCGGATGGACGCGCGCGATGCGCTGGCCCGACACCGGACTGAAGTTCGTGCCCACTTCCGGGCTGATCCAGGATTTCGAGGCGGTGCAGGGTTATCCGATGACCGGGCTGGGCTCGTACTTCGACCCGAACCCCAAGGTGAACTTCGACCTCGGCTTCCGTACCGGCGTGGGCCCGGCGCATCCCTTCCGAGGGCTATCGCACAAGCGGGTCACGCTCGACGCGCTCGAGAAGGAACTCGCGGCGATCCAGCCCAAGCTCCCCGGCATCCGCTTCCAGCGTGTCACGATCCCGAACGCGAAGACCGGCCGGAACGGCAACGGCATCTACATCCAGATCACTGACCCCGAGGCGTGGCGACCGGTGGAACTCAATTTCTGGTTGATGAAGCTGGCCTGCAAACTGTCGCCCCAGAATCCCTTCAAGCCCGGCCCGAACCGCGACGTGAGCGGATTCCTGCGCCACATGGGCTCGCAGGCGTTTTTCGACGACATCGTGGCGCGCGGCGCGCAAGTCGACGTGGAGAAATGGCTCGCCCAATGGCGCGAGCAGGCCCGCATCTACCAGCAGCAGAGCCAACGCTACTGGCTGTACCGCTGAGACGGAAATCGCGCCGTTTCCTAGTACCGAAACCCGAGCGGGCTCGAACGCGGGGCAGGGTCTCTGAACCAGCCTCGCAGTTCGCTGACCGCAACGCCTCCGCCGGAGACGGCTCCGACTTATCCAGCAGGGGCGAAGACGGATTTTAGGTAAGCGACGTTGGCTCCGAAATTACCCTTCACGTCGCGCGGATTCCCCGCGCGGCGGGAGCGTTCGACGACCAGCCAGCCCGACCAACCCATCGCTTCCAAGGTACGCCGGACGGCGCGAAGATCGAGTCGCGGGTTATCCTGCAGCCACACCCCATCCTCATCGGTGCAATGGATCTGGCAGATGCGTTCACGGCCCAGCGTGCGCAGTTCCCCGTGAAGGTCGCGGCCGGCCTGGAGCGGGTTGGCGAAGTTGAAGTAGCTGCGGACGCCGGAGGAACCGATCTCGTCGAGAAGGCGGGCCTCTGCCGCCGCAGGCAGCGAAGTCTCAATCCCGATGACGACACCGGCGGCAGCGGCGCGCTGGCCGGCGGCGCGCAATCGTTGCACGATGACTGGCCGCAATTCGGGCCGCTTCACGAGGTCTCCCTGCACCCCGAGCGGCAAGAAGGCCACCCGCACGGAAAGGCGGCCCATCGTCTCGATGCAGTCGCTCATCATCCGGTCGACGGTGGGGCGTTCGGCAAACGATTGCGCGTAGAAGCCCGACATGGCGACTGATGAGATCCCGACCCCGAGTTCGCGGGCCTGATCTTTGAATTTCCGCGCCAGTTCCGGGTCCCTGAGCTGGTTTTCGAAGGTTTCGCGGTCACCCAACGACCCCATGTCGACTTCAACGCCGTCGGCGCCGATTTCCTTGGCCAGCGGAAAGGCACCCAGTTTCTGCCGTTTCAGGATCATCCAATCGCACACGGCGACGGGAAATCTCGGAACGGCAGGAGTAGCGCCCCGCCCGATGGTGGGGAGCGCCAGCAAGGCACCGGCTTGGGAAAGGAAGGCGCGGCGGGCAATCGGAAGCGCAAGCATATCAATGGCGGGACGGACCGACCCAGCGGCCGGGGAAGAGCATGATGCGGGGCAGGGCCGGCACACCGAATTCGTTGCTGTTGAGTTGGGCGGCCACAAGGTCGACCGCATGGGCCGCGATCTGATCGTGGGCTTGGTCGACACCGCACAGCCCGGCGGAGCCGGCACGGCTCCAGAAGAGCGTGGCGACGCGCAGCCGGCGGCTGTGCACCACTCGCGCGAGGCCGGGCGCGGCCAGCAGCGCCGTCTCGCTCACAATCAGGGCGTCGGGACCGAGCCGCTCGACCCAGGCGGCGAGGGCGGGGTCGCGCGGATCCTCCACCCGTTTGACGCGCGCCGCCGCGGCTGCCGGATTCGGGCCTGAGGTTAGGAAGGCGCCCTCCCACGCGCGCCTCGCCCGTTCACTGCTCTTGGCCTCGATCAGCGCCACGGGCCGCGCGTGGCCGAGGCGGCCAAGCTCCTCCAATGCCATCCTCATAGCCAGGTAATGGTGATGGCCGGCATGGTGCAGTTCGGGCGTCCAGGGGACGTTGCCGATGACCGCCGCCGCGAAATGTCGCCAATCCCAGTCGAGCGAGAGCGAACGCTCGCCCGTGGCGACCGGCGAGAACACGACGCCCACGATTCCCCGGGCCCGCAGGATGCCCTCCAGCCGCGCCGGATTCATGCCCGGATCGTCCGTCCAGAACTCCTCCAGACCGAAGCCCATCTGCGCCGCGCGCCGGCGCGCCCCGCGGATGGATTGCCGCAGGTAGGGAACCCGGCGCGACTCCGCGCGCGTGGTGTGCACCCAGATGAAGGCAAGCCGTTCGCCGCTGGGTTCCGCCTGCCCGCGCCGGATGTGAGCCATCAGGCTGGCGACGCGGGGATTGGGCCGGTAACCGAGCCGACGGGCGGACGCCACGACCCGCCGCCGCGTGGCGGCGGAAACCTTGCCGTGGCCGCGGAGCGCGTAAGACGCCGCCGCCAGCGAAACGCCAGCCGCAGCGGCGAGCTGCTTCAGGGTGACGGCAGGACGAGCAAGGACCATGGACCAGCTTCGGATGGCGGGGCACGACGGGGCAAGTCCCAGGAAGGTGAACGATTTCACCGGCAGGCCGCTTGCTGGCTCTCACGCCTTTGCCTGACGCTCTCCCCGCCCCTCTCAACCCCGAACCCATGAATCGTCGCCCCTCCCTCTGCGAACCCTTGTTGCTCGCCGCCGCGCTTTGCATCACGCCCCCGCCGGCTTCCGGCCAGAACGCTGCGCCGGCGTCCGAAGACGCCGTCCGGCTGCCCGCCTTCAGCGTGAGCGAGTCCTCCACCAACGGCTACGCCGCCAACAACTCGATCAGCGCGACGAAGGTCGCGACCGAGCTGAGCAAGATGCCCGTGTCGATCGACGTGCTCACCGAGCAGCTGTTCAAGGACTACGGCCTCACCGAGGTCTACGACATCATCGGCCTCTCCTCGGGCGTGCAGAGCTCGCAGCGCGCCGCCACCGGTAACCTCGAGAGCTACACCATCCGCGGCTTCACCACCTTCTTCAGCGCCCGCAACGGCAGCACCAACCTCCGCAGCTACGACTCGGCCAACGTCGCCCGCGTGGAGGTCGTCAACGGACCGGCGTCCGTGCTCTACGGCCAGCTCGACCCGAGCGGCGTCGCCAACACCGTCACCAAACAGCCGTCCACCACCGCCTCCTCCGGCGTCCGCCTGGAGCTGGGCTCGTGGTCCTACCGCCGCGCCGAGCTCGGCACGACCGGCCCGCTGAACGCTTCTGGCACCCTCACCTTCCGCGTCGACGCCTCGTGGCTCGACCGCGAGGGCTACCGCGACTTCGACGCGCAGCGAAAACGCTTCCTTGCCCCCGTGATCCGCTGGGCTCCCCGGAAGGGATCCTCACTCACGCTCGACGCGGAGCTGGTCGACATGGACCTCACGGGCACCGCCAACTGGCCGCGCTACAACAACCGCGTGGTCAACCCGTTCATTGTGAAGTTCGCCGACATGATCCCGCGGACCTGGAACGGCCAGGGCCCGGGTCTCGGCACCCACACCGGCAACCGCATCTACTCCGCCACGCTTGAGCACGCATTCTCCGACCGCGTGGTCCTGCGCAACGTCGCCGGCGTCACCGGCTACCGGCGGAACAACTGGGAGGCGGGCGGAACCTCGATCGTCATCGCCGCCAGCACGCCCGCCGGCCAGCTGCCCTACTCCCGCAGCCTGAGCGGCGGTTTCGCCAACGGGCAGGTCTTCGCCAACACCCTCAACCTCGCCGCCCGGCACGACTTCTCCCGCCACCACTACACCCGCTTGGTCGCCGGCTGGGAGTACGTCGCCTCGCGCGGCGACGGCGACAGCCGCGCGTCAGGCATCGCCGCCGGCGTCGGCGTCGCCACCCCGCCCAATTGGGACCTCGCCAATCCCGCCACCTGGGACCGCACCGTGCCCGCCCTCCGGGACGCCCGCGTCACCGCCTACAGCGGCACCAAGTTCTGGGAGGACAAGTTCTACCTCGTGGACGCCCTCGCGCTCTTCGACGAGCGCCTGATGCTCCTCGCCGGCCTGAACCACTCCAAGGTCAACAACCTGTCGCTGAACTACCTCGCCAACACCCGCGTGCGCATCAACCGCGACCGCACCACGCCGCAGTCGGGCGCGGTCTGGCGCATCAACCGGGCCTTTGGCTTCTATGCCAATTACTCCGAATCCTTCCGCCAGATCGCGACCCTGCGCACCAACGCCGACCGCTCGCTCACGCCGTTCGACCCGCTCATCGCCAAGGGCTACGACTTCGGCGTGAAGTACGACCTCGCCGACGGCCGCTACAGCGGCCAAGCCACGGTCTTCCGCACGGTCAACATCAACGGCCGCCAGTCCTTCCAGGCGACCGACGCAATCGGCGCCTATTCGTACGAGACGCAGGTGGGGGAAAACCAGGCCCGCGGCTTCGAGCTGCGCCTCGCCGCCAACGTCACGCGCAACTTCCAGCTCATCGGCGGCTACACGCAGGTGCACTCCTTCATCTCGAAGAACCCCGCCAACCCCGCGATCGTCGGCCGCGCCCAGATCCGATCGCCCACGCACTCCGCCACCGTCACGACCTCCTACCGGTTCACGACCGGTTGGCTCAAGGGGGTCTCTACCGGGTTCAACGCCAGCTACCGCGGCCAGGCCAAGGCCTTCGAGACCAACGACCCTTATCCGTATCTCCTCGATCCGCGGATCGTGGTGAACGCCCGCGCCGGCTACGCGGCGCGCCTCTTCGGCCGCGCCGTGACCTACAACCTCAACGTCTCAAACGTCTTCAACGAGAAGTACTACCCCAGCTCGATCTCGATGGGCGACCCGACCTCGTGGCGGCTCTCGCTCGAGTACCGTTACTGACTTCCCGGCACGGCCCGCGGGCTTCCCGTCGCGGCAAGGAGGTCCCGGCCGGACGCCCGGGACCCCGTGGTGAACGGTTTCATCCCCTGGGCCATAGCCACGCCACCCCGACCTTCTTGATTGGTTTCTAGACGCTGCGTCCCCCGGGGTCCTACGCCGAATCCCACCCGCGGCCCGCATCAAGCTTCCCCCTTTCCCTGCGCCCGCTGCCGGGTGCCCCTCCCTCCCGTTTCCCCATGCTGCAAGGCATCTTTCCCGTCATCCCGACCCTGTTCACCGCCCGCAACGAACTGGACCTCCCGGCGCAGCGAAGCGTGCTCCTTTTCGCCCTCGAGGCTGGCGCCCACGGTCTGGTCTTCCCGGGGGTGGCGAGCGAGTACAGCCATCTCACGCGGTCGGAACGCGAGGAACTGCTGGCCGTGGTGGCGGAGGAGGCGGCGGGACGGGTGCCGCTGGTCGGCGGCGCGAGCGCCCCGACGGTCGCGGAGGTGGTGGCAGCCGGCGCCATCGCCCGGCGGCACGGCATCCGGCACCTCATGATCATGGCGCCCGTGGGACTCGGGCCCGAGGTGAAGGCGCACTTGGCCTTCTTCCAGCAGGTTGCCGCCGGGCTGCCGGAAACGGAGATCATCCTGCAGAACGCCCCCACGCCGACCGGGGCGGGACTGGGCGCCGCGGCGCTCATCGAGATCGCGGCGGCCGTGCCGGCCATCAAGTACGTGAAGGAAGAGACGCTGCCGTCCGGCCCGGCGATCACCGCACTGCGCGCGGCGGGCATTCCCAGCCTGCGCGGTGTCTTCGGCGGCGGCGGGGCGCGCTACATCATCGACGAGCTGGACCGCGGCGCCATCGGTGCGATGCCGGCGGTGGAGTTGACCGACCTGCACGTGGCTCTGTGGCGTGCCTATGCGGCCGGCAACCATGCCCAGGCCCGCCGGCTCTACCGGCTCAGCCTGCCGCTGCTGGTGTCGCAGGCGATCTACCGCATGCGGCTGACCAAGCATGTCCTCGCGCAGCGCGGCGTGGCCGACGCCCGTCATGTACGCGCGCCGCTACCGGAGATGGATGCGGCGGCGCAGCGTGACGTGGATACGATGCTCGCCGATCTACGGGAGGAGTTTCCCGCCGGGAAATGACACTGCGGATCCCGCATCTGCGCTGGGGCATCGCGGCCCTCCTGTTCTTCTCCACGGTCATCAACTACGTGGACCGGCAGGCGCTGTCGGTGCTGGCGCCCGCGATCACGAAGGAGCTGGGAATTTCCGAGGTCGAGTACTCCAACGTCCTCACTGCATTCATGGCGGCCTACACCATCATGTACGTCGGCTCCGGGTTTCTCGTCGACCGCTGGGGGGCCCGCCTCGCGCTGGGCGTCTTCATCGTCTGGTGGTCGCTGGCCAACATGTCGCACGCCCTCGTGGTGGGCGTGTGGTCGCTGGGGGTGTTCCGCTTCCTGCTCGGGCTGGGCGAGTCGGGCAACTTCATGGCCGCCTTCCGGGTGGTGAGTGAATGGTATCCCGCGAAGGAGCGCGCGCTGGTTCACGGGCTGATCCAGGGTGGGGCGGCGATTGGCGCCATCATCACGCCTCCGCTGGTGACGTGGATCTACGTCCACCATGGCTGGCGCCCGGCCTTCTTGATCACGGGAGCGCTCGGGTTCGTGTGGCTGGTCGGGTGGCTCCTCCTTTATCACCCGCCGGAAAAGCATCCGCACATCACCGACGCGGAACGGGCACTCGTCATCGCGGAGACGTTGCCGACGGCCAAGGCCGGCACGGTGTCGTGGCGGCAACTCGCCCGCTATCCGCAGTTGTGGGGCCTGATGGGAGCCCGGTTCATTTCGGATCCGGTCTGGTGGTTCTATCTTTTCTGGCTGCCCAAATACCTCGTCGAGCAGCGCGGCTTCACCATGGCCGAGATGGGCATGCTGGCGTGGATCCCGTACCTTTCGGCGGACCTTGGTGCGATCTTCGGCGGCTGGCTGAGCGGCCGCCTCATCGCGGGAGGGCGACCCGTGTTGTCGGCGCGTTTCCGGGTGATGTTGCCGTGCGCCCTCATCATGCCGGTCTCCCTGGCGATCCATCAGGCTCCCTCCCGGGTGATGACCATTGGACTGATCTGCGTGGTGACCTTCGCGCACATGGCCTGGAAAACGAACCAGAACACCCTCACCAACGACCTCTTCCCCAAGCACCTGATCGGCGCGACGTCGGGCCTGCTTGCCTTCGGTACGGGGCTCGGCGGCACGCTCTTCGTCTGGATGACCGGACATGTGGTGCAGGGGTTCGGCTACGGGGCCATCTTCGTTCTGATGGGCCTCCTTCACCCCCTGTCTTACCTTCTCACCCGGGGTCTGGTCCGCCAGCCCATCGCGGCCTAGCACCATGCGCATCCGATCCATCCAGGCCATCCCGGTCCGTCTTCCGCGGGACATCGCCCCGGCGCGCGGCACCGCGGGCTCGCCCACGTCGCTGGTCGGGGAGGGCGCCTACCGGTGGTCGGCGGCGTACCCCGTCCTTTATTCGGAGAACTTCGAGACGGCACTCGTGCGCGTGGAGCTGGCGAACGGACTCGTGGGGTGGGGTGAGGCGCAGGCGCCGCTCGCTCCGGAGGTGGCCTGCGCCATCGTCGAGCATCTGCTGCGTCCTGCCTTGGTGGGCGAGGAGTTTGATGGGACCACGGAGCGGATCGCCGGGCTGTGGGACCGCATGTACGCGACCATGCGGGTCCGGGGCCAGAACGGTGGCTTCATGCTCGATGCCATGAGCGGCGTGGACCTCGCGTTGTGGGACGTGGCGGGCAAGCTGGCCGGGAAACCCGTGTGCGCGCTGCTCTCGGCCCGGCCGAAGGCCCAGATTCCCGCCTACCTGAGCGGCACCTCGGGTCGTGACCCGGAAGAGCGGGCGGCCTTTGCCGCGCGGCATGCCGGAGACGGCATCTCGGTAGTCAAACTCTACTACGAGAGCGACTGGTCTGACCTGCTCGCCATTGCCGACCGGCTGCCGGCCGGGATGCGGTTCGCGGTCGACGCCCTCTGGCACCTGCCGCCCGAGCGCGCCGTCGCGATGGGCCGGGAGCTCGATGCGCGCAACGCCCGCTGGCTTGAGTGCCCGCTGTATCCCGAGGACGTCGTGGGCCACGTCGCCCTCGCCGCCGCCCTGCGAACCCCGCTCGCGCTGGGGGAAAGTTACCGCAGCCGGCGGGAACTGGAACCGTTTCTGTCCAGCGTCGGCATGCTCCAGCCCGATCTCGGCCGCTGCGGGATCACCGGGTCGATGCAGATCGCAGCCGGGTTTTCTGGCGAGATCGTGCCGCACCTCAGCATCGCGATGGGACCCCAGATCGCCGCTGCGGTACACTTTGCCGCGGCCGTGGAAAACTGTCCGCTCTGCGAGTTCAACCCCAACGTCCTCGCTACCGCCAACGCGTTTCTCGCGGAGCCCCTCGTCTGCGCCGATGGACACTATCGCACGCCGCAGGCTCCCGGCCTCGGCATCGAATGGAACGCGCGCTTCGCGCAGATTTGCCGATGAAGACGCCGGCGCCCAGCTCCGGCCCGCGATTCCTCAGCTGTGACTGGGGGACCTCGGCGTTTCGCCTGCGCCTGGTGGAGGTCGCCACGCGGCGGGTCATCGCGGCCAGCCGCGGCGATCAGGGAATTGCAGCGACCTTTGCCGACTGGAAGGCGGCCGGAGACAAGGGCGGCGATCGCGGAAGTCATTTTACGCGGGTGATCACCCACCATCTTCAGCGAGTCGCGGAGGAGGCTGGTAGCTCCGTCGACGGGTTACCCCTGGTGATTTCCGGCATGGCCTCGTCGTCGATGGGCCTCCGGGAGCTTCCCTACCGGGAGCTGCCCGTAGCTACCGACGGTTCCGATCTGACGGTCGAGCGTATTTCCGCCCACGACGAACTCCCTCATCCGGTCCTGCTTATTTCCGGAGTGCGGACCCGCGACGACGTCATGCGCGGTGAAGAGACCCAGCTGATCGGCTCCTGTGCCGTTGGGGCGTCATTGCCCCTTGGGACCGAGGTCCGGCGGTTGCTGGTCTTTCCCGGCACGCATTCGAAGCACGTGGAGCTTTCCGGCGCGCAGGCGGTTTCGTTCCGAACCTACATGACGGGCGAGGTCTTCGCGCTGCTGTCGAGCCAGAGTGTCCTTGCCCATTCCGTGGCCGGCGGCGCTGCGCCCGGCGGCGAGGACGTCGAAAGCTTTGCGGCCGGCGTACGTGCCGGGGCGGCAGACAACCTGCTCCACGCCGCCTTTCGGGTCCGCACCCGGGCGCTCCTCGACCATGTCGGTGCCGCCGCCAACTACCACTATCTCAGCGGCCTGCTGATTGGCGCGGAACTGCGGGACATCGCCGGGCGGAACATTGCCATCACGCTGGTTGCGTCCGGTCCGCTCGGGTCGGCCTATCACCGGGCCCTGCAGGTGCTGGGGGTGCGTTCGCCGGTCACGGTCCATGACGCTGACGACTGCCTGATCGCGGGACAATGGACGGTCTCGACGCGACGTGGACTGCTTTGACGCCATGACCATGAGGCCGCTGTTGCCCGATCCGATGGCTGAACGCCTGTCCCGCTCGGGGGTGGTGGCGGTCGTGACGATCGAGGAGCCGGATGATGCGGGTCCGGTTGCCCGTGCCTTGCTGGCCGGCGGTGTCGGCGCCATCGAGCTGACGTTCCGCACCGCCCGGGCCGCCGAAGCGCTCCGCCGCATCCGAGTGGAGGTGCCGGGGATGCTGGCGGGCGCAGGGACCCTGCTGAATCGGGCGCAGGTGGAGGCGGCACTCGAAGCCGGTGCCCAGTTTGGCGTGGCTCCGGGCTGCAACCCCGCGACGATTGCGGCGGCGAGGCAGTGGGGATTGCCGTTCGCGCCGGGGGTCATGACACCGACCGACATCGAGATCGCCCTAGAGCAGCAATGCCGGGTCCTGAAGTATTTTCCGGCGACGAATCTAGCCGGACCGGCCGCGTTGGAGACGATGGCGGCGCCGTTTGCTCATCTCGGTGTGCGCTTCATTCCGCTCGGTGGCATCAACCTGGCTTCGCTGCCGGCATGGCTCGCGTCCCCGTCGGTGCTCTGCGTCGGTGGTTCGTGGCTGGCCCCGCGCGACGTCATCCAGCGCCGTGATTGGGCCGCCGTGAGCCGCAACGCCGAGCAGGCGGCGGAGGTCGTCCGCGCGCGGAGGTGAATCCTGCCTCGATCCCCCCACCCACCCGAACCCAGTCCCATACCCCATGAATCGTCTCCTCCTTCTCCTGCTTGCCGTTCCTTCGGCAGTCACGGCGGCCGATCCTGCTTCGGCGGGATCGCCGCGCGATGACGCCCGTTGGCTGCGCGAAAAAGGCATCCTCATCTTCCAGGACGCCTTCGACCGGAAGCTCGACGGCAACGGCCTTAAGGCCCTCGGCAACGGGTGGGAGAGCGCCACCGCCGAGCGGGCGCCGAACGTGAAGCAGGCTGCTCTCGACCAGGGCATCCTGAAGATCAACAGCGACGGCAAGGCGGCGGGCCACGGCGTGCACATTCATCACGATGCCGGCTTCGCCGACGGTGGAACGACCCTGCGCTTCCGTTTCCCCGGTCTCAACAAGGGGGAGACCTTCACCGTCGGACACGTGGACCGCGAGATGAAGGGCGTCCACGCCGGCCACCTGTGCTACGCGAACCTTTATCAGGCCAGCATCCTGTTGCGGGACCACAAGACCGGGATCAGCGAGGAAAAGCTCCGGGCGCGTCGCGCCGTCTTCCTCGACAAGAAGCAAAAGCTGCCGGCCGACCTCGATGCAGTCCTCCAGACCAAGGAGAAGACGGTCCCATGGAAGGCTGACCAGGAATGGCACGACCTGACGTTGGCCTTCGAGGGGGACGAGATGCGGCTGAGCATCGATGGCCGACTCGTCGCGGCCCACCGGTCCGAGGGCTTCGCGCACCCCATGAAGCGTTGGCTCAGTTTCTCCGCCGCGAACACGGTGTGGATCAGCGACGTGAAGATTTGGAAGATCCGGTAACCATCCCCCTCCCATGCACTCCTCCGTCCGTTTGCCCATGCTCTCCGTCCTCGGTTTCAGATCTGTCGTCTTTTTTGCCGGCCTGCTCCTGACGGGAGCGCGCCTCGTCGCGGCCACCTCGGTGGCGGTCAATGATCGTGTCTGGCTGGAATCCAAGGGGACGCTGCTCTTCGCGGACGCGTTTGAGCGGGAAGAGACCGGCAACGGCGCCAAGGCCATCGGCAACGGCTGGAACAGTGCCACGGCCGACCGTGTGCCGCACATCAAGATGGCCGATCTCGACGCCGGGATCCTGAAGATCAGCAGTGCTTCCAAGGAGGCCGGGCACCAGGCGCACATCCATCACGAGGCGGGCTTCGCCGACGGTGGCGCCGTGGTCCGGTTCCGCTTCCCCGGACTCAACAAGGACGAGTCCCTGCAACTCGGGTTCGTGGACCGGGAGACTCAGGGCATCCACGCCGGCCATCTCTGCTACGGTGTCCTCAGCAAGAGCAGCCTGATGCTCTGGGATTGGAAGACCGGGGTGGGAAACCTCGAGATTCGGAAGCGCCGGCAGCCCTACCTCGACCGCAAGGAGCCGCTACCCGCCGACCTCGACGCCCTGCTCAAGACCAAGCAGCTGACCGTGCCGTGGAAGGCCGACACGGAATGGCATGAGCTCGTCCTCGTGACCGAGGGTGACGAGATGCGCCTCAGCCTCGATGGCCGTCTCATGGTCCGCCACCGCGCGGAAGGCTTCGCGCATCCGATGAAGCGCTGGTTCAGCTTCCTCGTGCCGAACACCGTGTGGATCGACGATGTGAAGATCTGGAAGGTGAAGTGAGACCGAGACGGACCTCATGACACGCGGCCTGTCCCACGTCCTCCTGCGCACTACGGCCCTTCTGGTCACCGCGGGCGCGGCACCGTTGTGGCCCGCGGACGCGCCCGCGGCCGCCATGCCTGAGCGGCACCGTGTCTTCCTCGAGGGCAACTGCCAGGGGTGCCACGGGCCCGAGAAGCAGAAAGGCAAGTTCCGGGTGGATGAGTTGAACTTCGCGCTTTCAGATCTGCCGACCGCGGAGCGCTGGCAGAAGGTGCTCAACGCCCTGAACTCGGGCGAGATGCCGCCGGAAGGGGAGACCCAGCCCCGGCCGGAGGCGAAGGCGGACTTCCTGGACGACCTCTCCAACACCATGGTGGCGGCCCGCAAGCGACTGGGGGACCAGCGTGGGGTGATCGCCCTCCGCCGGCTCAATCGGCGCGAGTACCGCAACACGCTGCGGGCACTTCTCGGCGTGGAGGTGGATGTGAGTTCGCTGCCTTCGGACGTGGGCGGGCCGAGTTTCGACACCGTCGGTGCGAACCTCTACCTCACCGGGAACCAGTTCGAGATCTACGAGGCGCTGGCGCAGGAGGCACTCGAGGACGCCTTCAACGCCCGGGCCGTGGCCGGGGTCGCAAAGAAGTTCCATTACGAGGCTGAGCAGATCCAGCCCGTCGTCCTGAAGCGGAATCGCGAGTCCCTGGACAATCGGAAGCGGACACTGGAATGGCTCAAGGCGGTCGACGACGCGGCCGCCCGCCCGGAAAACGCCGCGCTGGTCGCGAAGCTCCGCGAGATCGCCGCGACGGACGACGCCCTCCGCTACCATTGGAAAAAGATCCCCGGAGCGCCGAGCCCCATGACCTTCGGCTTCAACCAGACCGCGGAGGTGAATCCGGCGACCGTCTACCTGTTCCGGGACCGCACCGGGTTCATCCGCTATGACGAGTACTACCTGAGGCTGCCGCATCTGGACCGGGGGTCCTACCTGACCGTGAGCTCGGGCTACGGTGGAACGGGCTTCGCCGCGGTCCAGGGGTTCGCGATCCCGAAGGACTTCCCGCCCGGCGACTACGTCGTGCGTATCCGCGCCGGTGCCGTGCCGGGTTCCCCGGAGGACCGCCGCTTCCTGGAGTTCGGGTTGAAGGGCTTTGCCGGCGCCGGTCCCGGGACGCCCGCGCACAGTACCCATCACATCCGTGGCACGATTGAGGCACCGGAGGTGATCGAGATTCCCTTCACGTTTACGCGGCAGAGCGCGGAACGGAATCACCGCAATCTCTTCGTGCGGGAGCGGGTTTCCGCCGACGGCAGCCGGGTGGATCAGCTGTTCCAGGCTGCTTTGAAGAGCAACGGTCATGGGCCGGAGGTCGCGATCTGGATCGACTGGCTCGAGATCGAGCGTGTGCCGTCCCCGGTGGATGCCATGCCCGCCGGGCTCCGGGCGCTGGACATACCGGTCGACAACCTTGGGCCGGCCGTACCTGCGGATACGCTTCGCCGGGCGTTCGGCGCATTCGCGCTGGAAGCCTTTCGGGGTGTCCCGGCGCCGGACGGCCTGGCCGACCGCCTGATGCGGATCTACGACTCGCGCCGGGAGGTGGGCGGCACGCACCGCGAGGCGCTGAAGCAGGCGCTCGCTGCGGTGCTGTCGTCACCCCGCTTCCTCTACCGGGCCGAGCCCGGGGCGGACGGCGAGCATCGCCCGCTGGACGGCCTAGAACTGGCCACGCGGTTGTCCTATTTCCTCTGGGGCTCGCCGCCGGACGGCACGCTGCGTGAACTCGCGGCGGCGGGAACGCTCCGGCAGCCGGAGGTGCTGGCGGCGCAGACGGAGCGGCTGCTGGGGGATCCGCGGTCCGTCCACTTTGTGCGGCCTTTCCTGACGCAGTGGCTGACGCTGGACCGGCTCGACCTGTTCCAGTTCAACCGGAAGCTGCATCCCAGGTTCGACGACGGCGTGAAGGGGGCGGCTCGCCAGGAGGTCTACGAGACCTTCGCGCTTCTACTGCGGGAGAACGGCCGCCTGGGTGATCTGCTCAGCGCTGATTCTGTGGTGATCAACGCGCATCTTGCCGATTACTACGGCATCGCGGGCGTGTCAGGTGATGCGTTCCGCCGGGTGCCGCTGCCTGCGGATTCACCGCGTGGTGGATTGCTCGGGATGGCGGCCATCATGGCGATGGGCAGCAACGGCCAGCACAGCAACCCCGTGGAGCGCGGCGCCTGGGTGCTGCGCAAGCTGCTCAACGAGCCGCCGCCGCCGGCCCCTGCGAACGTGCCCGAGATCGCGCGGCTGGGGGCGAAGCTGCTCACCACCCGCGAGCGGCTGCAGGCGCACCAGGAAAATCCCCAGTGCGCCAACTGCCACCGCAAGATCGACCCCATCGGGTTCGGACTGGAGAACTTCGACGCGGTCGGCCAGTGGCGCACGACCGACAGCTACGAGGTGCGGGACGAGTCCGAAGGGCGCGCGACACCGGCGAGGAAGACCTGGACGATCGAGCCCGGTGGAGCACTGCACAAGGGGCCCGCGTTCAGCGATTATTTCGAGCTGCGCAAGGTCATCGCCGCGAGGGAAGAGAACTTCGCCCGCGGATTCACCAGCGCGCTGATCGAATATGCCCTTGGCCGCCCGTGCGGCTTCAGCGATGAACCTCTCGTTGCGTCCGTCGTGGATCAGGCCCGATCCAGGTCATTTGCCACCCGCGAGTTCGTCCACGCCCTGATCCGCAGCAAGGAGTTCCAGTCCAGATAAACCCCATCCCATCATGAACGCCCCCCGCAATCGCCGCCAGTTCCTGCGAACCAGCACCGCGCTCATCGCCCTGCCCATGCTCGAGTCCCTCGGCCTGGGGCGTCCGGCCGCGGCGTCCATCCCCGCCCCGCGTCCGAGGCGGTTGATCTTCCTCGGCTTCGGCTGGGGTGTCACCCAGCAGTCCTGGTATCCCGCGATGGAGGACAAGGGCCCGGGCTACACGCTGCCGTCCGGGTTGGCTCCGCTGGCGCGGCACAAGTCCGACTTCACGATCGTCCAGGGGCTCGTGAACAAGCACGTGTCCGAGGGTCATGCCGGCAGCACCTTCTGGCTGACCGGCGCCAACCAGTTCGGTGAACCCGGGCAGAGCTTCCACAACACGATCTCGGCCGACCAGGTGGCGGCCGAGGCGCTCGGAAAGGAGACGCGGTTTGATTCCCTCAGCCTGGACTGCGGGGCGGCGGCGCAGCCCTCGGGCCACGGGCAAGGGCTTTCGCTCTCGTGGGACTCACGGGGCAAACCCATGTCCGGGCCCAAGACGCCGGTCGAGGCGTTCCACCGGCTCTTTGCCCGGGACGACACCCCGCTTGAGCTGCGGAAGGCGATGCTCCGGCAGCGCCGCAGCGTGCTCGACAGCGCGATGGACGGTGCCCGGGAGCTGCAGCGCGGCTTGGGGCGGACGGACCAGGCCAAATTGGACGAGTACTTCCAGGGTATCCGCGACATCGAGACACGGCTGAGCCGGGATGAGAAATGGCTCGGGGCGCCGCGGCCGGAGCCGGGGCTCGCCGAACCAAAGGCGAGCCTCGCGGGTTACGAGGAGATCGCGCTCATGTATGACATCATGGTTGCCGCCCTGCGCACCGACAGCACGCGCGTGGTCAGTTACCGTCAGCCGGTGTCGACGCTCCTGACCAGCCTCGATGTCCGCATCGACGCGCACACCATGAGCCATTATCCTGGAAAGGGGCCGGAGTACCTCGAGGCGTCCGAGAAGCGCGACCGGGCGCAGAGCGAGCTGTTCGCCGGCCTGTTGGACAAGCTGAAGGCGACGCGGGAGCCGGACGGCAGCACCCTGTTCGACCACACGACGGTCGTCTACGGGAGCAACATCCGGACCGGTCACAACCTCGACAACTGCCCCACTATCCTCGCCGGCCGCGGCGCGGGCATCCGGCTCGGGGAAAACCTCGTGGTCTCGAAGGACACGCCGCTCTGCAACGCGTGGCTCACGCTGCTGCGCGGCTCGGGGGTCGCCGTCGAGCGGCACGGCGACAGCTCGGGCCCGATCCCGCAGCTGCTGGCCTGAGGCTCCCTGCGCGTTCCGCCAACGCCCGCCTGGTGCATCGCTGCGGCCGGGCCTCGGGGTTGCCCCGTTGCGTTCACCGGACCCTTCGCGCCTTCAAACTTCTCTCCATTAAAACGTCCCGGAAAATCCGCTCCCCATGATCCCGAGCCTACCCCGGGCCGCGTCGGTCGCGCTCGCCGTCCTCCTGGCCGGCGCGACCGCGCCGGCCGCCTCCCCCGCTCCGGCCCGCGTCGTCTCCCTCAACGGCTCCTGGCGCTTCACCCCGGACTACCAGAACGGCGGCGAAGCCGCGCAGTGGTTCTCGCCTGCTTACAACGACAACGTGTGGGACCACGTCAGCGTGCCTCACACGTGGTCGCACGACCCGCGCTTCAACGGATTCGTCGGCACCGCGTGGTACCGCCTGCGGTTCACTGCCCCGGCCGTGGGGCCGCATGAGCACGCGCGCCTCGACTTCGGGGCGGTCTTCGCGCGCGCCCGCGTCTGGCTCAACGGCCGGCCGATCGGCGCCCAGGAGGTCGCCTACGTGCCCTTCTCGCTCGACGTCGACGGCGCATTGAAGCCGGGCGCGGAGAACCTGCTGGTCGTGCTCACCGACAACCGGTGGGACACGACGACGATGCCCGGCGCGCGCGGCGTCGCGCAGCCGCCGGAGCAGGTCTACGCCTGGTGGGATGACGGCGGCATCATCCGCGACGTCACGCTGTCCGTGTTCCCCGCGGTGCACGTCACGCGCCAGAAGGTCGAGGCGCGGCCGGACCTCGCCGCCGGCACCGCGGCGGTCCGCGTGCGCGTGAAGGTGCGCAACGCCGGCTCGGCACCTGCGATCGCGCCCGTTGAAGTGGCGCTGAGCCGGGACGGAGTGCCCCTGCCGGTGCCCGCGGCCGCGACCTCCGTCGCCCTGCCCGCCGCCGGCGAGGCGGAGACCGAGGTTTCGTTCGCGCTGCCTGCGGCGGAGACCCGGCTCTGGCAGCTCGACGCCCCGGTGTTGTACCAGGCGCGGGCCCGTGCCGGCGACCATGCGGCCGATCCGGTGAATTTCGGCCTGCGCAGATTTGAGGTCAGCGGCGAGCAGTTCCTCCTCAACGGGCACCCGATCCGCCTCGCGGGCGCCAATTGGCACGCGAGCCACCCGGACTGGGGTCAGGACCAGCCGGCGGCGGGCGTGACGCGCGACCTCCAGCTGATGAAGGAGGCCGGGTTCGTTTTCCAACGCTTCGCGCATTATCCGGTTTCGCCCTTGATCCTGGACTGGGCCGACCGCCACGGGATGCTGATCATCGCGGAGGCGGGGAACGCCGGCGGCACCGCCGCCATGCTGGCTTCGGAGTCGCGCCGCGCGGCGTTCCGGAACCTTCACCGCGCGATGATGGAACGGGATTGGAACCACCCGAGCGTCGTCGCGTGGAGCGTGGGCAACGAGTACGCGGCCGACACCCCCCAGGGCGTGGCATGGACGAAGGACATGGCGGCCTTCACGCGCCAACTCGACCCGACGCGCCCCGTCACGTTCATCAGCAACACCGTCTCCAAACCGTCGCTCAAGGCCGCCTCCGACGAGGGCTCGGCGTTCGTCGACTTCGTCTGCCTCAACACCTACGGCCGCACGCCGCGCGAAAACGCCGCGAACATGGATCGCGCCCACGCGCTCCATCCCGGCAAGCCGCTGCTCGTCACCGAGTACGGGATCCGGCACGACTTCGTCGGCGACGAGACCGAGCGCGTCGACTGGTTCCGCGAGATGCTCGCGGTGGTCCGCGCGCGGCCTTTCGTCTCGGGCCTCTCCGTGTGGAGTCTCAACGACTACCGCAGCCGCTACGTGGGAACGAATCCGAACGGCTGGCGCGAGTGGGGACTCCTCGCGCCCGACCGCACGCCGCGCGGGGCTTATCACGCGCTACGGCGTGAACACGGGGGGTACGTCCTCCTTTCCGCACGCATGGCGGCCGGCCGGCTCACCGTGCGGCTCGCTCCGAGGACCGATTTCCCGCTTTTTCCGCCCGCCGCGGCGGAACTGCGCGTGGCGTTCACCGACGGGCAGAACCGCCCGGTCGCCACCGTGGCCTCCCCGCTGCGTACCGATGGGCCGATGGAGTTCGCGGTGCCCGCGGGGGCGGGCATCTACCGGCTCGAGGTCTGGCGCGGCGGCTTCCGCACGGCGACCTTCGGCGCGGCCAACGCGCCGGCGGAGGAGACGCGCCCCTGAGCCGGGCCGGGACGCTCCGCCTCCTCGAACAAGATGCCCCGCCTTCGCCACCTCCGCTGGTACGTCATCGCCCTGATCTTCGGCGCGTCGGTGCTGAACTACGTCGACCGCCAGGCGCTCTCGATCCTGGCGCCGACGATCCAGGCCGATCTGCGGCTCTCGAACGAGGATTACGCCACGGTGCTGAACCTCTTCCTCGCGGCGTACACGGTCGCGTCGCTGGTCTCCGGCCGGATCGTCGACCGGTTGGGCGTGCGCGCCAGCCTTGCGCTGTTCGTTGCCTGGTGGTCGGTGGCGAACATCCTCACCGCCTTTGCGCGCTCCGCTGCTTCGCTGGGAATCTGCCGCTTCCTCCTCGGGCTCGGCGAAGCCGGCAATTGGACGGCGGCGCCCAAGGCCGTCTCTGAATGGTTCCCCGCGCGCGAGCGGGGTCTCGCGATCGGCATCTACACGCTCGGGGCGACCCTCGGAGCCACGATCGCGCCGATCCTGATCGTCGGCCTCGCCTCCTGGCACAGCTGGCAGGCGGCGTTCGTCGTGACGGGGGCGGCGGGACTCGTCTGGTTGATTCCCTGGCTGGCGCTCTACCGCCGACCCGGGGAGCACCCCCTGATCACCGACGCGGAACGCGACCTTATCGCCGCCGGATCCAACGCCGAAGGCGGGGAGGCCGCCGGCGACGGCTGGGGCCGCTGGTGGCAGGCCTTCGGGCGCCGCGAAATCTGGCTGCTGATCCTCGCCCGGATGTTCACCGACCCGGTCTGGTACTTCTTCCAGTTCTGGTTCGCGAAGTACCTTCATGACGCACGCGGATTGAGCCAGCAGCAGCTGCAGGTTTCATTCGTCATCTTCCTCGCCGCCGACGTCGGCGTGCTCGCGGGAGGCTGGCTCTCGGGCCTGCTGATCAAGCGCGGGGCGACGCCCGCGGCGAGCCGACTTCGGATCATGCTAGGCTGCGCGGCCCTCGTACCGCTCGCAGCGCTCATCCCTCACGCGGGCGGCCTTTGGGTCGCGCTCGGGCTGGGCATGGTCGCCGTCCTCGCCCACCTCGCCTGGCTGATCAACCTCAGCGCGCTGGTGGTCGACATCGTCCCGAAGCGGACGCTCGGCTTCGCCTTCGGAGTGGTGGCGACGGGCAGCGCGCTCGGCGGCATGATGATGAACAAGGCCGTCGGAGCGCTGGTGACGGGCGTGTCCTACGACCCGGCCTTCCATTTCATGCTGCTGCTGCACCCGCTCGCCTGGATCCTGTTGCGGTCACTCCGCGGAACGGGCCCCGGAGCCGCCGAGCCCAAGGAAAAAAGGTCCCACAGGCCCACCACTCCCGCCCGATAGCCGCGAAAACACCCCGCCCCGCTCTATCAGTCCCTTCGTCCCTTAGTCCCCTAGTCCTTTGGTCCCTTAGTCCCTCCCCTCTCCCCGCATGCTCCTCGCACCGCCTGAAACCTCCCGCGCCCTGCGCACGATCCGTCACGACGCCGACCTCGTCGTCGTGGGCGGCGGTCTCGCCGGCACCTGCTGCGCGATCACCGCGGCGCGCGCCGGTGTGCGGGTAGCGCTCGTGCAGGACCGGCCGGTGCTCGGCGGCAACGCCTCGAGCGAAGTTCGCCTGTGGATCCTCGGCGCGACGTCGCACCTCGGGAACAACAACCGCTGGGCGCGCGAGGGCGGCGTGATCGACGAGATCTTGGTCGAGAACGTCTTCCGCAACCCCGAGGGGAACCCGCTGCTCGTCGACGCCCTGCTTCTGGAGAAGGTGGCGGCCGAGCCGAACATCACCCTTCTCCTCAACACCGCGGTCCACGAAGTGGTGCCCGGTGAGGCCGGCGCGATCGCGGCCGTGCGGGGCTTCTGCCCGCAGACATCCACGCTTCACGAGCTGCGCGCGCCGCTCTTCTGCGACGCCTCGGGCGACGGCATCGTGGGCTTCCTCTCCGGCGCGGCCTTCCGCCAAGGGGCGGAATCGCGGGACGAGTTCGGGGAGAGATTCGCCCCCGCCCTGGCCTCGCGGGAACTGCTCGGCCACTCGCTTTACTTCTACTCGCGCGACACCGGACGCCCCGTGCGCTTCGTCCCGCCGGCCTTTGCCCTGAAGGACATCACGAGGATTCCGCGCTGGCGGCAGTTCAACTCGCGCGAACACGGCTGCAAGCTGTGGTGGGTCGAGCACGGCGGCCTACTCGACACCGTGCACGACACCGAGCGCATCAAGTGGGAGCTATGGCAGGTGGTCTACGGCATCTGGCACCACATCAAGAACTCCGGCCGGTTTCCGGACGCAGAGAACCTCACGCTCGAGTGGGTGGGTACGATCCCCGGCAAGCGCGAGAGTCGGCGCTTCGAGGGCGACCACATCCTCACCCAACACGACGTCGTGGAGCAGCGCCACCACGCGGACGCCGTGGCCTTCGGCGGCTGGGCGATCGACGTGCACCCCCCCGAGGGCGTGTTCAGCGCCGCGCCCGGCTGCACCCAGTGGCACGCGAAGGGCACGTACCCGATCCCCTACCGCTGCCTCTACAGCCGAAACGTCCCGAACCTCTTCCTCGCCGGCCGCATCATCAGCGCGTCCCACGTCGCCTTCGCCTCGAGCCGCGTGATGGCCACCTGCGCCCACGTCGGCCAGGCGGTCGGTGCCGCGGCCGCCCTATGCGGGCGCCATGGGCTCCGTCCGCGGGACCTGCTGCAACCGGCCCGGCTCGCCGAGCTGCAGCGGGACCTGCTCCGCACGGGACAACACATCCCGGGACTTCAGCTCGACGACGAGGCCGACCTTGCCCGCCGCCGGGCCGCGATCTCCGCTTCAAGCGAACTCCGCCTCGCGGAATTGCCGCCTGACGGGCCGTCGCGTCCGCTCACCACTCCGGTCGCCATGCTGCTGCCCGCCGGCCCCGGACCATTTCCCGCCGCCACCGTGCGGGCTGACGTCGCGCGCCCGACCGAAATGGTGGCCGAGCTGCGGCACAGCAGCCGGCCGGAGAACCATACGCCCGACGTCACGCTCGAACGGCGCGTGATCCCGCTCGCCGCCGGCGAAGACCAGCCCGTCACCGTCCGTTTCGACCGCGCTTTCCCCGACGAGCGTTACGCCTTCGTGTGCTTCCTCGCCAACGACGCCATCGCCCTGCGCTGCAGCGAGCGGCGCGTCACCGGCGTCCTCGCGCTCACCCACCAGATGAATCCCGCGGTCGCCAAGTCGGCCGTGCAGTCGCCGCCCGACGGGATCGGCGTGGACACCTTCGAGTTCTGGCAGCCGCAACGCCGGCCGGGCGGCCACAACCTCGCGCTGCGCCTCGATCCGCCGCTCGCCGCGTTCTCCGCCACCAACGTCGTGAACGGCGTCGCACGACCCACGCGGCGTACCAACGCCTGGGTCGCTGACCCGGCCGACCCGGCCCCGCACCTGACGCTGCGTTGGCCCGCGCCGGTCGCGATCGCCCGCGTCGAGATCGTGTTCGATCCCGACCACGACCACCCGCTCGAGTCGGTCCTCATGGGCCACCCCGAACGGAGGATGCCGTTCTGCATCGAGCGCTACCGGCTCCTCGACGACGCCGGCCGCACGCTTGCGGCCCGCGAGGACAACCACCAGGGCCGCAACGTGCTCATCCTCGAACGCCCCGTTGAAACACGCTCCCTGCGGATCGAGGTCGCCGCTCCGGGAGCAAACGTCCCCGCCGCGGTCTTCGAGGTCCGCTGCTACGCGGAGGCTAACCCCTAGCGCGAGCGGGCAGCCGCCCGGCCCGCGCCGCTATTCGGTCGCGTTCCGCCCGGGCGCGGACAGGCTCGAGGCGAACCTCAACCCGGAGAAACCATGCCCGCCGACTTCGTCCTCACCCGCGACACCGACCTTCCGCTCGAGACCGTCTGCCAGCGCCTGCCTGACATCTCGGCGGCGCATAAGTTCGGCGTCCTCGGCGTGCACAACCTCCGCGAGAAGATGGAGAGCAAGGGGGTGGCCTTCGGCCGCGAGTGCCGCGTGTTCGAAGTCTGCAACCCGGTCCACGCCGGGAAGGTGCTCGGCGAGAACATCGAGATCTCGACGGCCCTGCCCTGCCGCATCGCCGTCTACGCCGAAGGCGGGCGCACCATCCTCGCGACGATCGCGCCCAGCGCCCTGCTCACGATGTTCGATGCCCCCGGCGCCGCCGCAACCGCCCGCGAGGTCGAGGCGACCCTGCTGCGCATCATGGAAGAAGCCGCCCGCGCAGCCTGAACGGTACGATCAGGGGCCGGCCGGCTGCAGGACGACGCGTTGCAGGAGCGCCACCGTCTGCGCGGTGACGGCGTGAGCGTTGACCGTGCGGAAGCGCAGCCGCCCACCGTACATGACGCGGCTCTCCAGCAGGATGCCCCGCTGGAGCCTCGAGTCATCGGCCCCGATCGCGATGCGGAACGGAAGCCCGTCGGCCGCAGGGGAGCCGAGGGTGACGGTGAAGTCCCCGAGGATAGTCTCGACTGGGACCACCGGGACGCGGTCCACGGGCGCGCCGGCGGGCAGCGGACCCGGGGCGCGCGGCATCTCCAGGGCGCGCACCATGACCTCGGAGCCGGCGGGAAAGGACTGGCCGATGTTGACCGTTCCGCTGATCACGCGGTTCACCTCCACCTCGCGGTTGAGATCGAGGCTTGAGCAGCCCGCGGAGAACACGGCCGCGAGCGCGGCGAGGAGAGTAAGTCGGAATGACATGTCAGTGCGAAGAGGATGAGATCTGCCGGAGGGACTCGGCGCGAAGGTTGAAGGCGGTGAGCAGTTCCGTGTGTTCGCGCGCCTCGGCGCCGTTGATGTGGACGAGGCCGCGGGCGAAGGGCGGCTGCTCGCCGGGTTCATCGGCCCAGGCGGCCCAGGCATAACCGACCACCGCGGGATGGCGCGCCAGGCGTTCGAGCTGCGCGCGACCGCGTCGCAGCATGAGCTCGACCGAAGTGAGGCGCGCCGCCCACATCGCGGGAGGCGCCTTCAGGAAATCCGGCTCCACCCAGGAAAGCTCGCCTGCCAGCACCGGCTGCGCCGCCCCCTGCGCGCCTGCGGGGGGCAGGTCCCGCCAATGCGGCAGCGCCACGTCCACCGCCGGGTACACGCACTTCGCCAGCACCTCCGCCCCGACCGGACCGCGGAAGCGGCACCCCAGAACGAGGTGATTGCCGTCCGCCCCGCGCAAAGCGCCCGAAGCCGTCGCGAAATACCGGCGCGCGAACTCCGCCGTCCAACGCACCTGGTCGCGCAGGTAACCGCGCGTCGTGATGCCTTCCTCCGCGCGCGTCATGCCGCGAACGACCTCCTTGTTGGGCAGCGGTACGCCCCACGCCCGCGCGACCGCCTCCAATCCCCCGCCATGCAGGGCCAACGTGAACTCCCACGCCGCATGGTAGGCGGCATACGACGGCTCGAGACTGAGGCATTGCTGCAGCAGCGAGGGCCGGCCGCCTGCGGCGTGACCGGCCCACGCGAGGCCGTCGTCACTGACCCAGCCGACCAAAGCATGGTCGCCGGACAAAGGAGTGCAGACCTCCTGCGCACGCGCCTCCGCGCGACGCGGCCAGTCGGGGTCAAAGACATCGGGAAGGGACAAACCCGGGCCGGTGAGGCGCACTCCGGCGTCCGAAAGCTCCGCGGTGGCGAGGAAAGGCAGGCCGTCTTCCTGCACCGCCGCGGGGCTGATGCCGGCGGCGTTGAAACCCCAGGCCCGGAGGCGCGCCGCCGGATCCTGCGGTAGCGCCCCGTCGTCGGCCCCGCCGGCCGCCCGCACTCCGTGCACGCAGCGCAGGAGGCACGGGCGGGACTCGGGATCGAGGAGCCACCAACGGCCGGCGGCGTCGCGACCGGCGCGAAAGAACCCGTCGCGGCCGCGCACGGCGGCGAAGGAGCCGGAGGACGCCGGCGCTTGTGGGGCTGCCAGCGTCACCGGGCGTTACTTGGCCTTGGGGGCCTTCGCTTTGCCTGAGCCACCACCCACCGCGAGGATGGTGCCGGCGAGAAGCCCGACCGCGAACATACCGAAGTAGATCAGCGCCGCCGACGCGTGAAGGGGCTGCTTCGTCGTGGTTCCGGCCAGCGGGAAATGGAAGTCGACCGCGTGGGTGTTGTTCATGCCCACGTAGAGCATGACGAAGAGAATCACCAGCAGGGCGATGGTTTTGACGACGGCTTTGAACATGGGCGCGAAGGAGATGAACTCGAGGCAGGGGGATCGGTTAGCCGCGCCCGCGGCGCGCCGCAAACGCAAAGCGGAGCGGTTCTCCGCCCGCCACCGGCATTGCCGCGCGGGCCCGCATCACCCAACTTCCCGCTTCCCTACTCCATGCAGACCCGCCTTCTCGGCCGCACTGGCCTTTCACTCCCCGTCCTCAGCTTCGGCGCCTCCTCGCTCGGCGCCGAGTTCCGCAGCGTCACGCTCGACGAGGCGCTCACCAGCGTGCGGGTCGCCCTCGATTCCGGCCTCAACTTCATCGACACCTCCCCCTTCTACGGTCGCGGCATGAGCGAGGTGCTCCTCGGGATCGCGCTCAAGGGCGTGCCCCGCGACAGCTACACTCTCTGCACCAAGCTCGGCCGCTACGACCTCGGCCACTTCGATTTCTCCGCGAAGCGCGTCGCCGAGAGCATCGACGTGAGTCTGCACCGCCTCGGCGCCGGCCACCTCGACGTCGTCCTCTGTCATGACATCGAGTTCGTGCCTATGCAGCAGATCGTCGACGAAACGCTGCCCGCGCTGCGCCGCGCCCGCGACGCCGGCAAGGTGCGCTTCATCGGCTTCAGCGGCTACCCGATGAAGATCTTCCGCTTCATCCTCGGCCAGACCGACGTCGACTGCGTGCTGAGCTACAACCAGTACACCCTCCAGAACACGCGCTTCGCCGACGAAATCCTGCCGCTCCTGAAGTCCCGCGGGGTCGGCGCCATGAACGCGGGTCCGTTCTCGGCCCGCCTGCTGACCAACGCCCCCCTCCCGGCCTGGCTCAAGGAGCCCGCGCCGGTGAAGGCCGCCGCCCGCCGCGCCGCCGAATTGTGCGCCGCCCGCGGTAGCGACATCGCGAAGCTCGCGCTCCAATTCTCCTGCGCGCATCCCGATATCGCCACCACCGTCACCGGCAGCGCCAACCCCGCCAACATCCGCCAATGGGCGAAGTGGCTCGCCGAGCCGATCGACGCCGAGCTGCTCCGCGAGGTGCAGGCGATCTTCGCCCCGGTAAAGAACATAGGCCACGCCGAGGGCCTGCCGGAGAACAACTAAACTTCCCGGCCATGAAGGCACTCCAACTCGCGCAGCCCAAGGAATGGCGGATCATCGATGTGCCGGCACCCGGCGCACCCGGCCCCGGCGACGCGCTCCTGCGCGTCGAGCGCGTCGGCGTCTGCGGCACCGACCTCAGCGGCTACCTCGGCAAGATGCCGTTCTTCTCCTATCCTCGGATCCCCGGCCACGAGCTGAGCGTGATCGTGGAGGCAGTCGGCGAGGGCGTGACCCACGTACGCTCCGGGGAACGCTGCGCCGTCGAGCCGTACCTTAACTGCGGCAAATGCTACTCCTGCCGCCGCGGCCTCACCAATTGCTGCGAGTCCAACCGCACCCTCGGCGTGATGTGCGACGGCGGCCTCGCGGAGCGCATCATCCTGCCCGCCCGCAAGCTGCACCCCGCCCCCGGCCTCACGCCCGACCAATGCGCGCTGGTGGAGACGCTCGCCATCGGCTGCCACGCCGTCGACCGCGGCGCCCCGCGGGCCGGCGAGAACGTCCTCATCATCGGAGCCGGCCCCATCGGCCTCTCCGCCCTCGAGTTCGTGAAGGTGTCCGGCGCCCGGCCGGTGGTGATGGACGTCGCCGAGGGCCGCCTCGCCTTCGTGCGCGAACGCATGGGCGTGGCCGATACGATCCTCGCCCGCGGTGACGAAGCGGACCTCCGCACGCTGGCGGCGATGACGAACGGGCAGCTGGCCGACGTGGTGATCGACGCCACGGGCAGCCACCGCTCGATGGTCCGGGCGCTCGAGTTCGCCGCCTTCGGGGGACGGGTCGTCTACGTTGGAATCACGCAGCAGCCGATGGAGCTGCCGCACGCGCCGTTCCTCCACCGCCGCGAGCTCACGCTCCTCGCCAGCCGCAACGCGCTCACCCGGGACTTCCCCCGCATCATCGGGCTGATCAGCGAGGGCCGCATCGACACCCGCCCTTGGATCACGCACCACGCGCGCTTCGAGGAGGTCCCGGCGGCCTTTCCCGGCTGGCTCGAGCCTTCGGCCGGCGTGATCAAGGCCGTCATCCACCTGGACTGAGCGTTTCACCGCGGCATCGGCCGGCCGGGAGCTTGCGTTTAGACCACGGGGAAATTGCGTCGGGGAGTATCTCATGCACCCATCCCTGACCTCGCTGCCCGCCGTCGTCACCACGGTCCGCCGACTGCTCCCCTGGATCAATCTCCCCGCCGGCGCCCTGCTGGCGCTCCTGCAACGCAGTCCCGCGGTGCAGGCGACGTTCAAGGCGGGGGAGCAACTGGTTTCCGGCCGCGCCAGCGAGGTCCTGCGGGCGGCCTTCACCGTCGCCGGGCTCGGTGCCCTGCACGGCCGCGCGGGGGCCACCACGTTCATCGCGACGCAGGGCGGCACCCAGATCATAAACGCCACGCCGCGGACGACCCTCGTGCGGAATCCCGCGACCGGCACCGTCGGCTCCCCGCTCACCCCGGTTGCGTTCACCTACACCGGAACTCCGAGCACAGCTCAGTACTGGGTCATCAGCGGCACGCTGCCACCCGGACTCTCCATTTCGCCCGCGCCAACTTCGGGAGTGGTGCGATCGGCGACGCCCTCGATCAGCGGCACGCCGACCCAGCCTGGTTCCTTCACCTTCCGGGCCCAGGGCGTGGGCACTGGTGGCCAGGGCTCCCCTGAGCCGATCGTCTTCAACATCACCGGCAGCGCCTCGACCGCGCCGACCTTTACCACCCAGCCGCTGGCCCAGACCGTGCGGGCCGGCAGCCGCGTGACGTTCACGGCCGCCGCCACGGCCTCGCCCGATCCTTCTTACCAGTGGCGGCGCAGCGGCAACGCCGTCGCGGGCGCCACCAACGCGACGCTCACGTTGGCCTCTGCCACCGCCGCCGATGCCGGCGATTACACCGTCGTCGCCTCGAACTCCGCCGGCAGCGTCACGAGCGCCGCGGCCACGCTGGCGGTCTACACGCCGAATCCCGACGCCCGCCTCGCCAACCTTTCCGTACGCACCGCCATCGGCGCGGCCGACACGCTCATCGTCGGCCTCTCGGTGGGCGGCGGATCCCGCAACGTCCTCGTGCGCGCCGTCGGCCCCACGCTTGGCGTCTTCGGCGTCGCCGGCGCCATGACCGACCCGCGGCTGGAGCTCTACAACGGCCAGACGCGCACCTTCGCCAACGACGACTGGCCGCAGAACCTTACTTCCGTGTTTCCGACGGTGGGCGCCTTCGCGCTCGCCGCCGGCAGTCGCGACGCCGCGTTCCTGCAGGCGGTCGACGGCACCCGTTCGATCATGGCACAGGGCACGGGAGCCGGCGTGGTCCTCGTCGAAGCCTACGATACCGGCGCCCCTTCATCGGCACGGCTGGTCAACGTTTCCGCGCGCAATCGGGTGGGCACGGGCGACGACATCCTGATCGCGGGCTTCAACATCTCGGGTCCGGCGGGCGCGGGACCCAAGCCCCTCCTGATCCGCGCCGTCGGGCCCGGCCTCACCGCGCTCGGAGTCCAGGGCGCGCTGGTTGATCCCAAGCTGGAGATCTATGACTCCAACGGCGCCAAGGTCTTCGAGAACGACAATTGGAACGCGTCCCTGGCGACGGTCTTTACCGGGGTCGGCGCGTTCTCGCTGCCCAACGCCAGCCGCGATGCCGCCCTCGTCGCCACCCTGCCCGCCGGTTCCTACACCGCGCAGGTGAGCGGCGTTGGCGGGTTGACGGGCGACGCCATCATCGAGGTCTACGAACTGCCCTGAGGCCGGGGGAGGCGGGAAGCCGGGCCCACAAAGGAGTTGGCTGAGCGCCAGCGGGTGGCACGCTGCGGCGCCATGCCTGCCCGCCGTCTTCCCGTCCGCCTGCTTATTGTCACCGTCGCCGTCGCGGCGCGGCTCGCCGCCAGTACGCCCGCCGTCTCGACCCCGGTCCCGGCCCAGTCGCTCGCGGCCGGCGGGGCCGTCGTGAGCATCGACCTGCGGAATCATTTCAACCTGCCGGGCGTGTCGGGGCCGCTGGTGCAGTTCGATACCACTCTCGGAAAATTCAACGTCGAGCTGCGGCCCGACGCCGCGCCGAAGCATGTCGCCAACTTTCAGGCCTACGTAGCGTCCCGCGCCTACGCCTCCACGTTCATCCATCGCTCGGCCGCCCTCGATGGCAGTGCCGTCTCCATCGTGCAGGGCGGCGGCTACGGTTTCGCGGCCGGCAATGTGACCAACGTGGCGAAGCAGGCGCCGGTGTCGCTGGAGTACAACCTGCCCAACGCCCGCGGCACCCTCGCTGCCGCCCGCACGTCCGACATCAACAGCGCCACCAGCGAGTGGTACTTCAACGTCCGCGATAACACCAACATCCTCGGAACTTCGAACGGTGGCGGCTACACCGTATTCGGCCGAGTCGTCGGCAACGGCATGTCGGTGGTCGATGCCATCGCCGCCCTTCCACGGGTCAACGCAGGGTCCCCCTTCACCGACCTGCCCGTGCGCAACTTCACCTCAGGTAACGTCGGCGAGTCCAACCTCGTCTTCATCAACTCCGTGACGAGCGCCGGGACCTATCCCGGCGACGCCCCGGTCGCCGTCCTATCGTTCAACGCGGTCTCCGGCACGCCCGACGTCGTGACCGCCGCCGTAAGCGGCACCACCCTGCGTCTCACTCCGGTCGCCGGAGGCACGTCCTTCATCACGGTGACCGCGACCGACACCAATGGCGCGACCGCGACGGCCTCCATCACGGTCACCGTCTCCGGACCCGGCAGCGCCCGCTCGCCGGTGATCACCTCCCAGCCTCCCGCCACGCTGCGGCTGGCCGCCGGCACCCCGTCGACGGTCGTCCTCACGGTGGGAGCCACGGGGACGCCGGCGCCGACGTTCCAGTGGCAGCGCAACGGCGTCCCCCTGGCCGGGGAACGCTCCCCGTCCCTCGTCCTCACCCGGGCGACCGAGGCGCAGGCCGGCACCTATGCGTGCGTCGTGGCCAATGCCAACGGCAGCGTGACGAGCAGCCTCTCAACGGTTTCCTTCATCCCAGCCACCCCGGAGGAGACGGGCCGGCTCATCAACCTCTCCATCCTGTCCATCCTCGAGCCCGGCGAACGCATGACGATGGGCACCGTGCTCGGCGGCGCCGGCACCAGCGGAACTAAGGCCCTGCTCGCCCGCGCGGCCGGGCCGGCCCTCGCCCAGCTCGGTGTGAGTGAATTCCTGCCCGACCCGCAGATGACGCTCGCGCGGCCGGGTGGGACAACGGTCGCCTCCAACGACAACTGGGGCGGGAGCCCCGCGCTCGCCAACGCCTTCGCGCAGGTGGGAGCCTTCGCGTACGCGACCCCGGATTCCAAGGATGCCGCCATCCTGCAGGGCGCGCTCGTCGCCGGAGATTACATCATCGAGGTGGGCGACCGCTCCGGCAGCCCCGGCTTCATGATCGCCGAGCTCTACGACTCCACGCCGAAGGCGGCCGTGACGGCAGCGACGCCGCGGCTCGTCAACGTGTCGGTGCGCCGCGTGATTCCCGAGGGATCTTCGCTCGTGGCCGGCTTCTACATCGACGGCACGACGGCGCGCACGGTGCTGATCCGCGCCATCGGGCCCGGTCTGGCGGTCTTCGGCGTGCCGGAGACGATGCCCGACCCCGAGCTCAAGCTCTTCGGCGGTGGCTCGGTGGTGATCGCCGCCAACGATAATTGGGGCGGTTCGGCCCAACTGACGGCGGCCGGCGCCGGCGTCGGGGCGTTCGCCCTCGCGGACCCGGGCTCCAATGACGCGATGCTGCTGATCACGCTGCCGCCCGGGAAATACACCACTGAGGTTTCCGGCAAACGCGCCGGCGGCGCCGCGCTCGTCGAGGTGTACGAGGTCCCGTAGCCTCGGACTCTAGCCTCCGCGCCGCCCCAGCCCGACTGTGCCTCTTGGCGGCTCACCTCAGGGAACGATGGTGTGATGCGAGGTGTGAATTCTCCGCGGCTGCAGCCGCAGCCACATCGGCCGCGGGAATGAAACCACCCCGGCCAACCACCCCTGATTTCACCGATCGCACGGATGAAGGAATCCGATCCGTGGTATCGGCGTGATCCGTGGTGGTCTGCCCGGAGGATGGGAACCGCGAAGCGCGCGAAGAGGTCGTGCCGCGGCGAGTTAACGGCATCTTCTCTCTGGTTTTGTGCCTCATGCGCCTTTTAGCGGCTCACCTCCGGGAACGATGGCGTGATGCGAGGCGTGAATTCTCCGCGGCTGCAGCCGCAGCCACATCGGCCGCGGAGCGGGTTATATCCGTGTTAATTGGTGTCCATCCGTGCTTGTACCGGATTGGTCGCCACGGGGACGAAATCCCTTCGGATGCTTCCCCCCATCCACGAGGCGGGACCCCTCGTTCACGGCCCGGAAGCGTGTCTACGCGTCAACCGCCCAGCTTGAAGCTGGCGCTGACTTGGAAGACGGCGCTGACGATCGCGAAGGCGATGAAGCCGACGAAGACGAACACGCCCATCAGCACGCCGCTGGCGATGACCTTGGTGAAGAGGTTGAGCTGGGCGGAGATCTGCCGCTGGTAGGCGGTGGCTATCTGCTTGAGGCTGGGGACGACGTTGCCGGTGTTCTCGCCGACGGCGAGGCGGTCGAGGACGAGGTCGGGGAAGCAGCCCGTGCGGCCCAGCGCAACCGACAGCGCCTCGCCCTCGAGCACGCGCGCGGTGGCAGCGTTGAAGGCCTCGCGGTGGACGGTGTTGCCGATCTGCTTCTCGGTCATGCGCAGGGCCTCGGCGGCGGTGATGCCGTTCTCGAGGAGGACGGAGAGCGTCTGCGCGAACGACAACACGGTCTGGGACACGATGAAAGGCCCGACGAGCGGTAGCCGAATCAGCCAGGCGTCGGTCGCCGCCCGGCCAGCGGCGGTCTGGCGCCAGCCGAGGAAGGAGCTCAGGCCCACGAACGCGGCCGCGACGAGCGCGATGCCCCAGAAGCTGAGCGCGAACTCCGAGAAGCTGATGAGCAGCTGGGTGGAGAACGGCATCTTGCCACCGAGCGACGTGAGGAGCGTCTTCAGCCGCGGCAGCAGGAAGACGAGGAAGAAGACGATGACGCCGAAGGCCACCGCGACCATGAAGAGCGGGTAGGCCAGCGCGGAGAGGAGCTGGCGCCGCAGCTCACGCTGCTCGGTGAGGTGGGAGATGAGCCGCGCGAGCGTGTCGTTGAGCGAGCCCGTGGCCTCGCCGGCCTGGATGAGGTTGGTGATCGAAGGATCGAACACCGCCGGATGGGCCGCCATCGCGCGGGAAAGCGGAGCGCCCTCGCTGATGCGCTCCCAGAGGCCGGCCGAAAGCGCGCGCAGCCGCGGCTCCTTGATGCGCACCGAAAGGAGCCGCACGGCCTCTCCGGCGGAGAGCCCGCTCGTGGCCAGGTCATGCAGCGCCTCGAGAAACGGCAGGCATTCGCGGCGGGAAGGCGCGCCGCGGGCGGCGGGTGCCGCCGGGGAGGCGGGCGAAGCGGCGCGGGCGGCCGGCTTCGCGGCCGCGGGACGCGCGGCCGCTTTGGCGGGGGCGGCGCCGGCCCGTTCCGTGATCGACGAGACTTGCAGCCCGCGAGCGGCGAGGATGCGAAGGGCGTCCTTGCGGCCGGGGGCCTCCAGCTCGGCCGAAACCGGCTGACCGGCACGGTCGCGGGCGCTGTAGGCGAACCGCGGCATCACTTCTCCGTGACGGTGATCACGCGCAGGACCTCATCGAACGTGGTATGGCCCGCGCGGACCTTCTCCCAGCCGCTCTGGCCCAGCGTCCGCATGCCGTTGCGGCGCGCACATTCGGCCAGCGTGCGGGTGCTCTCGCGGCTCAGCACGAGCTGATGCATCTCCTCGTTGAGCCGGAAGATCTCGAAGATGCCGATGCGGCCGCGGTAACCGGTGCCGCGGCAACGGTCGCAGCCGACCGGGCCCCGCAGCGTCTCAATGCCCTCGGCCGCGGAGGCGTCGCAGCCGAGGATCGCGAGGTTCTCCAGCAGTTTGACCTTCGGGATCGCCACCGGACGCGAGCATTCCGTGCACAGGCGGCGCACCAGCCGCTGCGCGATGACCAGCTCGATGGCCGAGGCGACGAGGAACGGCTCGATCCCCATGTCGACCAGGCGCGTGATCGCACCGGGCGCATCGTTGGTGTGGAGCGTCGAGAAGACGAGGTGACCCGTGAGCGAGGCGCGGATGGCGATCTCGGCGGTGTCCTTGTCGCGGATCTCACCCACCATGATCACGTCGGGGTCCTGCCGCAGCACATGGCGCAGGGCGTCGGCGAAGGTGAGTCCGATCTCGGGCCGCACCTGCATCTGGTTCACCCCGGGCACCTCGTATTCGATCGGATCCTCGATCGTGATGATGCGCAGGTCGGTGGAGTTGATCTTCCGCAGGAAGGCGTTGAGCGAGGTGCTCTTGCCGGAGCCGGTGGGACCCGTGACGAGGATGATGCCGTGCGGGTAGTCGAGGATCTCCGTGATCTGCCCCTGCTCCTCGGCGCTCATGCCGAGGCGGTCCATCGAGTACGCCTCCTTCTTCTGGTTCAGGAGGCGCAGGGAAATCGACTCGGCGTAGATCGTCGGGACGGTGGAGACGCGGATGTCGAGCACCACGCCGCCGGCGCGGAAATTGATGCGGCCGTCCTGCGGGAGGCGCTTCTCGGAGATGTTCATCCGCGCCATGATCTTCAGGCGCGAGATGATCGCGTCCTGAAAGCGGAGCAGGTTCTCCGGCACGGGCACGGGCACCAGCAGGCCGTCGACCCGGTAGCGGATCCGCAACTGGCCCTCCTGCGGCTCGAAGTGGATGTCGGTCGCCTGGTCGTTGATCGCCTGGGTGATGACGTCCGTGACGAACCGCACCACGGCGGCCTCCTCGTCGACCACCTCCTCCGACTCCTTCTGCGCCTCGGGCGCGACGTAGCCCTCGTCGCTGTCGTCGAGCGAGCCGGAGCCGACGCCGAAATTCTCGATGATGAGCTGGTGGACGCGCTCGGGCACCGCGAGATGCCAGGTGAGCGGTCGCGGCGTGAAGGTCCGGATCCAGTCGGCCATCAGCGCGTCGGGCAGCCACGCGGTCGCGATGTGCAGCGGCGTGGAGGAGGAAGGCTCCTCGACGGCAGCGGTCTCGCCGATCCGGATGGGGATGATCTGGTACTCGTGGACGAGCCGCGGCGGCAGCAGCCCGCGGGCGCCGGGATCGGTCTCGAGATTGCTGGCGACATCGAGCCCGGCGGCCTGCGCGAGATGCGTGAGCACCTCCGGCTCCGGCCGGCCGAGCGCGGCGGCGAGGGCCTCGAGGCGCTTCTCCCGCGGCGCCTCCAGCACGGCCTGCCGCTGCGCCTCGTCCAACGCCCCGGCCAACGCGGCCGGCAAAATGTCACCGTCCACGGCCACGCTCACGGCAGGATCTTCTCGAGCAGCGACTTCTTCGGTGCGACGTAGCGCGGATCGAGCTCCTTCCGAACCTCGTCCTTCGACGGCCAGGCGTCGACGCGCCGCAACGCCTCGGCGTTGTCGAGCACAGGATTGTTGGCGAGGACGACGGGGCGCACGAAGAAGACCAGTTCCGACACGGTGTCCCCCTTCGATCGCGAGCCCAGCAAGTCACCGATGATCGGAATCGGGCCGAGGCGGCTGGAGCTGTTGAGCTTCGACTTCTTCCGGAAGCCGCTGATCACGATAACATCGCCCGACTTGGCCGAGACGTAGTTCGTGGATTCACGGCGGCCGATCACGTACTGCTTGTTCTGATCGACCAGCACCTCGCCCGTCACGTCCTCGACCGATTGCACCATGTCGAGCTGCACGGCACCGTCGATGCCGATGAACGGCGTGACGGTGAGCGTGGTGCCGATCTGCTGCTGGGTGACGGTGGAACTCGACGCGAGACCGGTGCTGACGCCGGCGGCCGACTGGATGGTGCCGGTGACGACGGGGCGCGTCTCACCGTTGAAGAACTTGGCCTGCTTGCCGTGGCTGGTGACAACGGTGGGGACCGTGGTGATCGCGTTCTGCCGCTTGCGCGGGGTGGTGTTGATGGAGATTTCCGCGGCAAGGTCCAAAGGCCCGGTCACGCCGGGCCGCTTGATGGTGCCGTTGGTGACACTGGCGCCGACGGTGGAGCCGGTGAAACCGATGAGCTTATCTCCGTCGACCTTCAGCCCCAAGGCGCCGATGCCGGATGCGTTCTGGTCGTCGAGCGTGACCTCGGCGATGACGACCTCGATGCGCACCTGCGGGAGCACGATGTCGAGCTTGTCGATCAGGGCGCGGACGAGGCGGATGTCGTCGGCGGTGCCGAAGACGACGACGGCGTTGCTGCGGTCGTCGTTCACCACGGTCATGAGGGCGCTGAACTCGTTGGCGCCCTCGGCATTGGTGGCGTTGGTGGCCGAGACCACGGTGGGCGCGGCCGGCTGGGCGGGCGTGGCCGGAGTGGGCGCGCCGGGCGTCTGGCCGGGGCGCACGGAGGCGGAGCCCTGCCGCTGCAGAGCGGTGGTCGTGCCGGAGATGATCTTGCTGAGCACGTTGACGACGTCGGTGGCCTTGGCGTGCTTCAGGTAGATGACCTCGGTGCGGGTGTTGGGGTCGGCCTTGCGGTCGAGCCGCTCGATGAGGTCGTCGAAGAACGCGTGCTGCCGCGGATCCGTGAGGAGGATGATCTGGTTGGTGCGGTCGTCGGCGCTATAGCTGGTGGCGGTGCCCAGCTGCTGCTGGAGCGGCCCGGTGATGATGCCACGGAGCTTGTTGACGAGGTCGCTGGCCTTGGCGTCGCGCAGCTGGTAGAACTTCGGCTTGGTGCCGCCGGTGAAGGGCTTGTCGATCGTCTGCAGGAGCAGCTCGGCGCGCTGCAGGTTGCTGATGCTGTCGGTGATCAGCAGGGCGTTGGCGTTCTGCAGCACGACCGCGCCGCCGTAGAGCGGGTTGAGCGTGCCGGCGATCTGCGCCTGGACTTCCTGGGCGCGCGCGAAATCGAGTTGGAAGATCTTCGTGGCGGGCTTGCCCGTGGCGGACACGGCGAAGGCGGAGCCGGTAATCAGCTCAGGCGCCTCCTGCTTCACCACCTGAAGGTTGATAACCTTGAGGTACTTATCGCCCAGCGGGGAAAGGCCGATGCCGTTGAGCGCGAGTGAGGTCTCGATCGCGACGATGGCGTCGGCCTTCGTCACCGGGGCCTTGATCTTCAGGTTGTAGGTCGCGGTCGTAAGCTGCTGCGGGCGGATCACGATGCGGCCGGTCAGCTGCTCCAAGGCCGTGAGCATCGTGTCGATGTCGGCGTCGGGAAGCATGAGCTGGTTGACCATCTCATCGCCGGGTTTGGCGGCGACCGGGGTCGCCTGCGGGGCGGGGGCTCCCGCCGGAGCGGCCGGCGGCTGGGCGCCGGGCAGCCGCAGGAAGCCAAGGGCAAGGATAACCGCGGGAAGACGAAGAAAGCGGAACGGGAAAGTCATGCGGGATTCGGAAATTCGAGGCGGCGGCGCCACGCTCCCTTCACGGAAAACAATACCGTGAGCTTGTAAACGGCGATGTGCGGCCGCCGGCCCGGATCCAGCGGCGCCGCCAAGCTTTTTGCTTCGCCATCGCGGGGCGCAGAGGTTCGCCTCTCGGCCGCCTATGCCGAACACGTTCGGGAAACTTTTCACCGTCACCACCTGGGGGGAGAGCCACGGCCCGGCCGTCGGCGCCGTGGTGGACGGCTGCCCGCCGCGGCTGCCGATCGAGGCGGCGGAGATCCAGGCCGAACTCGACCGCCGGCGACCGGGGCAAAGCGACATCGTCACCCCGCGCAAGGAGGAGGACCGCGTCGAGGTCTTGTCGGGAATCTTTGAAGGCCGCACCACCGGCACGCCGATTTCGCTGCTCGTGCGCAACGCCGACCAGCGGCCGGGCGCCTATGACGAGATGCGGGACAAATTCCGCCCGTCCCACGCCGACTACACCTACCAGGCCAAATTCGGGATCCGCGACCACCGCGGTGGCGGCCGCAGCTCGGCCCGGGAGACGGTCGGGCGCGTCGCCGCCGGAGCGATCGCGCGCAAGCTCCTCGCCCTCGGCGGCGGCGTCGAACTGCGGGCCTACCTGACCGCCGTGCACGACATCACCGTGCCGGATGGCGCGCTGCCGGCCTTTCCCTCGCTGGCTGAGGTCGAGTCCACCGCCGTCCGTTGCCCCCACGGGCCCACGGCGGAGCGCATGATCGAGCGGATCCGCGCGGTGCGGTCCGAGGGTGATTCAGTCGGCGGCGTGATCGAGTGCCGCGTACGCGGTGTGCCGCCAGGCTTGGGCGAGCCGGTGTTCGACCGGCTGGAGGCCGACCTCGCCAAGGCCATGCTTTCCCTGCCCGCGACCAAGGGCTTCGAGATCGGCAGCGGCTTCGCCGGGGCCCGGCTCAAGGGCAGCGAGCACAACGACGCCCTCGAGCCCGCCCCCGGCGGCGGCGTGCACACGCGCACCAACCGCAGCGGCGGGATCCAGGGCGGCATCAGCAACGGCGAGGAGATCGTGTTCCGCGTGGCCTTCAAACCCACGGCCACGATCATGCGTCCCCAGGATACCGTCGACCTCTCCGGCGCCGCCACGGAACTCACCGGCCGCGGCCGCCACGACCCGTGCGTCGTGCCGCGCGCCGTGCCGATCGTCGAGGCCATGGCCGCGCTCGTCCTCGCCGACCACTGGCTCCGCCACGCCGCCCAAAACCGCACGCTCCGGTTCTGAGGCCAAGCCCGCTCCTGCCGCGGGTCCCGCCCGGCCCCGCACCCTGATGTCCACGGAAAAGACCCCGGTCTACCTGATCCTCGGCCCCGCCGGCGCCGGCCGCCGCGAACTGCTGGCCGATCTACTTTCAGACGGACTCGCCGCCGGCGACGAGCCGGCGGTGCTCCTGCCGGAAGCCGAGCCACCCCACCCGCTCGACGCCTCGCTCCCGCCCGGACCGCGCTGGCGCTGGCGGCAGGAGACGCCGGGCGTCATCGAGGCCGAACGGCCCGATGCGGCCGGACCTTGGTTCTTCGTCACCGACGGCCGCCGCAACCCGGTCGACCAAGTTGAAGCGTTCAAGGCCTGGCTGCTCGCGAACGGCGCCGAGGTCGCGCGCGTCCTGTGCGTCGTCGACTGCCGGCTCGCCGAACGCCACCCGCCGCTACTCGCGTGGTTCGATGCGTGCGTCCACTTCTCCGACGTCGTCCTGCTGAACCGCCGCGAGGGCGTCGAAAACCGCTGGCTGAGCGGCTTCCTCGAGCACTTCCGCACGCAGCACCTACCCTGCCTCTTTGAGACCGTGAAGGCGGGACGCATCCGCAATCCCGCCCTCGTCCTCGAGCCGCAGGCGCGGCGACTGACGCAGATCTTCGACGAGGAGCAGGATTGGATCATCACCGACGCCGACGGCGAGGAGGTCGAGGACGACGAGGGTGAAGACGAGGAGGAGGTTCAGGCCGCGCCCGTCGAGGATCCCTACCTCGCGCGCCGGAGCGGCGGTCGCCGTGTGAAGGAACTCCCTGACATCACCTGCTTCCTCGATCAGCCGGAACCGCCCGCGGAGAAGTCATCCTAGCGACTCACGCCGGGAATCGGCCGGGCGACGAGGCAAGATGCCTCGTCCACCCGCGACCGCTGAGCCCGCGGATCTGCCAGCGGAAATGCCGGCCGCGGAGCGATCCTCCGTTGTGGACGAAGCATCCTGACTCATCCACGAGGGCCCAAGCGGGCACCGACCGCCTCAGGCCTCGGTCTTCCCTGCTGCCGGCCGGCTGGCGCGGAAGACGCGGTAGTTCAGGATCAGAAACACCACGACGGTCGAGGGCGGGATGGCCCAGAAGGCGGCCCACATCACGCCAAGGCCGATCCATACGGTGCAGATCTTGAAAGCCGCGAGGTTGATGACGTAGCTCAGGCCGACCGCGAACAGGTACTCGCCGAGTTGGCGTCCGGAATCGGTCCGTGCACTCGGCAGCGCCCAGAAGCGGTTCGCAAGGTAATGGGCCATGGTCGATACGACCCATGATGACGAAAACGCGAGCGTCTCGCCCATCACCCCGCGCAGCAGGGCGAGCACCGCGAACTGCACCCCGGCTGAGCCGCCGCCGACGACGAGGAAACGCAGTACGCGCCGGCGCGTCTCGGAATCGGGCAGTTCAAACCGGGCCATGCGCGCAGCGCAACGCGCCCTGGGATCACCGGCAACCGCAATCAGGGCGGCCCCGGCGGCCGCGGTCCCCACGTCACCGCAAGGAGTTCCCCAGTGAAGGTCGGCCCACAAGCCGTGCCACCGATCGGGTTCACCCCCGCCGCCACCTCGGCGGGATTGGCGACGAAAAGTTCCACTCGCTCCCGCCAGACCTCGCGGCCGTCGAGTTCCACCCGCAATTCCCCCTGCGTCACGTTCCGCGGTCGCCACCAGAGAGATGGGGCGCGCAACACGTCCGACGTAATCCGCACGGTCACCGGCCTTCCGGCCGGGAGCGACACCGGCGGGCTGAACCGTCCGGGACTCCCCCAGTGGTCCAGGAAAAATCGTGCCGCGCCGCCCGGTCCGTATTCCACGCCCACGACATCACCGCGGCCCGGGCGGCCCGTGACCAACAAAGGCTCGCGCGCGCCCGCCGAGGTCGCCGGCGGTGAGAGCCGAAGTTCCACCTGACCGCGCGGACTGAGGCGGCGCTCCGCCTCCTCCGCCGCGGCCACCGCCAGGTTCCGCAACGTCGGCAGCGCCGCCGCATCGCGCCGAGAGCTCATGACGCGCACGGGAGCCGGCGCCCCGGCCGCATCCGCGACGCGCACCGCATCCGCCGCCCCGGCACCGCCAAACCAAGGCGCGACCTCGAGCACGGTGGCGCCGTCCCACTCCAGACGGAGCCGGCGGAGTACGGCCAGCGTGCCCGTGGTGGAAAGCCCGGACCAAGCCGGATGTTCCTCCGCCGGCAACAAGGCGCCGGTCTCCACGCGGAGCACATGCCGCTTTCCCGGAACGAATGCGACGAGGGCACTCGTCACCCGCCGAACTCCGGTGGACTCCACCTCGATGGCGAGGCGGCCGCCCTCCTGGTGAACCAGCGCCACGCGTTCGACCGCGGGCGCACGACCCAACTCCGCCAGGATCGTACGCGTGCCCGCCGGCGCCGCGTTGACGTCCAACGCGAGTTCCAGCGGCCCACGCTCGCGACCGCGCCAGCGTTCCCATGCAGCCGACGGCGAATTGAAAAGCCGGGCGACCTCGCGGTAACCGTCCGCGTTCCGCTCCGGAAACAGGCCGTCGAGCTGCAGGCTGTAGAGCACGCCGAAGGCACCCGAGAAGACCGCCGCCGCCGAGCCGAGCCCGACCGCCGCCACGGTACCCGCGCGCGGCAACAAGGCTCCCAGCCAGCGGGCAACCGCAAGCCAACCGACGGCCGCCAGCAGCAGAAGCGAGGGCGCGAAGTCACCCTGATAGCGCGCAAGCGAGCCGAAGAAAATCGCCAGCGTGACCGCCAGGGCCGCGAAGAGCACGGCGACCGTCACCAGCCACGTGCTCAGCGCGAACCGCTCGCGCCCGTCCCTCCGCCAAAGTGCCGCGGGAGCCGCCAGCGCGAACAGGAAGAAAGGCAGGTTAGTAAAAAGGCCGTAGACGTCATCGTGCCCGCCGAAGCCCGGCGGCTTGGGCGGCAGCGCGGCAGGACGGATGAAGGGAAACTGTCCGCTCCACTCCGCCGCCGAGAGGTAATAGCGCCACAGGTTGAACGGCGCGTGCGTGAGCCGGAAGTGCGCCATCTTCGACTCGTAATCGAGGCTGAACTGGTACGCCTGACCAAACTGGAGTGGGTGGCCGAAGCGGGCATGATTGTGCCAAGCCATCGCCGCGCCGATCAAGAGCAACGGACCCAGCGCCGCCACCAGCGGGGTCCACGGCAGACGGCGTTCCCCGCGCCACCAGGCGAAGAGCGGGACGGACAGCATCGGACCCGCGATCAGGTAAGTGGGACGCGACGCGATCGCGAGACCGAGGAAAAGTCCGGCTCCGGCGAACCACCATGCCCGCCGCCGGCGGTCGACGGCGTCGATCATTCCAACTCCCTGGGCATCACCCGGGCGGCTCCGCAGCGCGCGCACGAGCGCCGGCCGGGCCGGATGCAGGCTGCGCCAGACGCACAGCAACGCGAGCAGCGCGAAGCAGGACCCGGCGGCGATCGGCAATTCCCACATGTGGGGGCGCCGCAGCAGCACAGGGCCCATCCCGGCCAGTCCGAGCACCATGACGCCCATCGCGACCATCCATGTTCCCGCCTCCGGAAAGTACCGCCGCCGCAGCGCGAGCAGCAGCGCGACCGAAGTCACGAAAGCTCCGTACACGAAGATCAGCACCGCCACCGCGAGCGGCAGATCGATGCCCGACCACAGGCGGAACGGCAGCATCAGCGCGACCACCGGCGCCGCGCCGAAATAAACATAGTAACGGCCATTGTAGAACGAGGCATCGTGCAGGGCCAATCCCGGCGGACGCTGCGCGGGGTCGTAGGGATCCTTTATCTTCAGCAACGCCTCCGGCACCTCGACCTTCAGGTGCAACTGGCCGTCGAGCCACCCGTCGATGAGCAGGTTATAGTAATCGCGCTGCTCGAGGCCGAACTTCCAGGGATCGCCGCTCGAGCGTACGGTCCAGAGGTGGAACCAGCCCACCGCCGCGCACACGATCGCGATGACCACCCGCTCCCACCATGATTTCATGCGGATGGGCGCGGAAGGAAGTCCGAGCCGAAGGAGGCGCGAGGCGCCAGGCGCGCGGCGCGAGGGTCGAACCCATCCGGGCTCCTTCGAGTCCATGCGTGGTTTAACCGCGTCCGACTCGCTACGAAAATGGCGGGCATACGCGGGGAAAACGTCACTTGCGTCGCCCTCGCGCTTGGCTTCGCCTTCGTCATCAGCGCCGACGGAATGAACCGCCACGAAACCGATCAACCCCAATTTGCCGTCATCGGCTGCGGGCTCATCGGGAAGAAGCGGGTGGCGGCCCTGGGGCCGCGCCCGCCTCTCCTTTACACCTGCGACCTTGATCCGTCCCGCGCGGCCGCCCTCGCCGCCGGCATCCCCGGCTGCACGGCCGTCACCGACGCCGCAGCCGTCCTGGCCGACCCGCGCGTGACGGCCGTCATTATCTCCACCCTCAACGCCTCGCTGGCGCCCCTTGCCCTCGCCGCGGTGCGCGCGGGCAAGCACGCCCTGGTGGAGAAACCCGGCGCACTGAACGCCGCCGAACTGCGGGGTGTCGCCGACGCCGCGCGCGCGACCGGCGCCCGCGTGCGGATCGGCTACAATCACCGCTACCACGGCGCGCTCCTCAAGGCCCGCGAGTTGGTGGATGCCGGGGCGCTGGGCCCGCTGATGTTCCTGCGCGGTCGTTACGGCCACGGCGGTCGCCACGGTTACGACCGGGAGTGGCGCGCCGACCCCGCGCTCTCCGGTGGTGGAGAACTTATCGACCAAGGCGTGCACCTGATCGACCTCGCCGGATGGTTCCTCGGGGAGTTTCCCTCCGTCGAGGGCCACGCCGCGACGTATTTCTGGGACATGCCGGTCGACGACAACGCGTTCCTGTCGTTGCGCACCGCGGACGGCCGGACGGCCTGGCTGCAAGCCAGCTGCACCGAGTGGAAGAACATGTTCTCCCTGGAGATCTACGGCCGCACCGGGAAGATCATCATCGACGGCCTCGGCGGCAGCTACGGGCTGGAGAAGCTCACCTATTACCCGATGCCAGCCACGATGCTCGGCAAGCCGCCGACGCCGGAGATCTTCGAGTTCCCCACCGACCAATCGTGGGCGCTGGAGACCCAAGCCTTCGTCGAAGACATCCGCCTCGGCCGCGAACCGTCCCCCGGACTCGCCGAAGGCATCCGCACGCTGGAAGTGGTGGAGCGGGTTTACGCGAGGGCCAAGGGAGGGTGAAAGTGAGAGGGCCAGCGTTGGAAAGCATGTCCTGACGCCCAAGGCGCCTCTTCTCTCGGCTGCCCCCCCGTCTCCCACCCTTTCACTCTCTCCGTCCCTCTCACCATGATCATCACCCGTTCCCCTCTGCGTGTGTCGCTTGGCGGCGGCGGCACCGACCTGCCATCGTATTACCGCGAACACGGCGGCTTTCTCGTCGCGGCGGCGATCGACAAGTACGTCTACCTCACGCAGCACCGCACGTTCCAGGAGGAGATCATCGTCAAGTACTCGAAGCTCGAGCGCGTGACCTCCGTCGACCAGATCGAGCATCCGATCATTCGCGAGGCGCTGAAGCTGACGGGCGTGACCGATCCGCACCTCGAGCTCACCTCGATGGCCGACATCCCGGGCGGCACCGGGCTCGGCTCGAGCGGCAGCTTCACGACCGCGCTGCTCAAGGCGCTCCATACTTACCGTAAGAATCTCATCTCACCCGCCGAACTGGCCGAGCAGGCGTGCGACATCGAGCTGAACAAGCTCGGGGAGCCGATCGGTAAGCAGGACCAGTACATCGCGGCCATCGGCGGCATCACCGCGTTCACCTTCCATCCCGACGGACGCGTGGAGTACCGTCCGTGCGCGATCTCGGAGGAGACGCTGTTCAACCTCGAGGACAACCTGCTGCTGTTCTTCACCGGCTACAGCCGCAGCGCCTCGGCGATCCTCAAGGACCAGAACGACAAGTCGAAGCGCAACGACCAGGCGATGCTCGACAACCTGCACTTCACCAAGGAACTCGGGCTGAAGTCGCTCGCGGCGCTCGAATCCGGCCACCTCGAGGAGTTCGCCCGCCTGATGGACGTGCACTGGCAGCGCAAGAAGGCGCGCAGCACCGGCATGAGCAACGACCGCATCAACGAGTGGTACGACCACGCGATGGCCCACGGTGCCCTCGGCGGGAAGCTGATCGGCGCCGGCGGCGGCGGTTTCCTGATGTTCTACGCCGGCGACAAGAAGAAGCTCCGCCACGCGATGCGCGAGAAAGGCCTCCAGGAAGTGCGCTTCCGCTTCGACTTCGAAGGCACGAAGGTCGTGGCGCAAAACTAGGGGTGGAAAATTGGAAAAGCGGGAAATCGGGAAGTCGGGAAACGCCGCCGGCCGGAACGACCTGGATGCGCGAACGCTTGCTTTCGCCGTGGCGACGGTGCGGTTCGTCGCGACACTTCCGCGCAATGACGCCGCGTCGGTTATCGGAAGGCAGGTCCTGAAGTCCGCGACTTCAATCGGCGCCAACTATCGGGAAGCAAACCGGGCGGAGTCGCGCGAGGATTTCATCCACAAGACCGCCCTTTCCCAGAAGGAATCCGCGGAGGCCGACTACTGGTTCGAGATCTGCCGGCAAACCGGCATCGGCGACCCTGAGGCCGTGGAAAAACTTTTGGCCGAAGCCCGCGAACTCCTGGCGATCTTCACCACGATCAACCGCAAGGCCAAAGGCCGCTGATTTTACCATGGCCACTTTCGGGCTCCCGTCGTCCCACGACTTTCGGCCTTAATGCCCCTTCCCCGTTTCCCGATTTCCCGCTTTCCCGCCCTCCCCCTTTTCCCATGTCTTCCTCCCTTCCCATCGCCATCCTCGCCGGCGGGCTCGCCACGCGGCTCCGGCCGATCACCGAGAAGATTCCCAAACTTCTCGTCGAGGTCGCCGGGGAGCCGTTCTTCTCGCATCAGCTCCGGCTGCTGAAGCGCAATGGACTCGACCATGTCGTGCTCTGCGTCGGCTACCTCGGCGAACAGATCGTCGACCGCTACGGCGACGGCGCGGCTTGGGGCGTGCGGATCGAGTATTCCTTCGACGGCCCGCGGCTGCTCGGGACCGGCGGCGCCCTGATCGCCGCGCTGCCGAAGCTGGGTGACGCCTTCTACGTGCTCTACGGCGACAGCTACCTGCCGGTCGACTACCGCGCCGTCGGCGAGGCGTTCCAGCGCTCCGGCCGGCTGGGGCTCATGACTGTGTTCGGGAACGAGGGCCGCTACGACACGAGCAACGTCGAGTACGCCGGCGGCGAGATCCGCGTCTACGACAAGCGCAACCGCACGCCCGCCATGCGCCACATCGACTACGGCCTCGGGCTGTTCCGCGCCGCGGCATTCGAAGGGTGGCCGCGGGACGCGGTGGTCGACCTCGCCGCCGTCCAGACCGAGCTCTGCCGGCGCGGGCAGCTGGCCGGACACGAGATCAAGGAAAGGTTCTACGAGGTAGGATCCCACGAGGGCCTGCACGAACTCGACGCCCTGCTGCGCGCCGGGCCGGCCTGAGCGTCTTCCGCCTTTCCAATTCCCGGAGTTTCCCGATCTTCCGACCCATGTCCTACTCCGTCCAGCACCTGCGGGAAACCGCCGAGATCGTGGCTCGAATCAGCCCCGAGGCCTGCGAGAAATGCGTCCAGGAACTAGTCGCCGTACGCGCGCGCGGCGGGCGGCTGTTCATCCTCGGGGTCGGCGGCAGCGCGGCGAACGCCGGGCACGCCGTGAACGACTTCCGCAAGATCGGCGGCATCGAATGCTACGCGCCCACGGACAACGTCTCCGAGCTCACGGCCCGTACCAACGACGAAGGCTGGGCGACGGTGTTCGCCGAGTGGCTGCGGGGTTCGCGGCTGCGTAAGGAAGACGCCCTCCTCGTCCTTTCCGTCGGCGGCGGCAACCTCGAGAAGAACGTCTCCCCCAACCTCGTGCTCGCCCTCCAGCACGCCAAGCAGGTCGGCGCCCGCATCATCGGGATCGTGGGCAAGGACGGCGGCTACACCGCGCAGGTGGCCGACGCCTGCGTCATCGTGCCGACCGTCAACCCCGGCAACATCACGCCCCACAGCGAGGCCTTCCAAGCCGTCATCTGGCACCTCTTCGTCTCCCACCCCTCGCTCAAGGCCCACCAGACGAAGTGGGAGTCGGTAAGCATTTCGCAGCCGGCGAAAAATTAGTCCCTTGGTCCCTTGGTCCCTTAGTCCCTCGATCGGCCGCGAGGCGTAGCCGAGCCATGCCTGACGCCTCGCGCCTCGCGCCTAAAACCGACCGCCCCGCCGTCTTCCTCGACCGCGACGGCACCCTCAACCGCCAGGTCATCCGCGACGGCAAGCCCTACCCGCCGGCGACCGCCGCGCAGTTCGAGCTTTTCCCCGACGCCGCCGCCGCGTGCGCCCGACTCGCCGCCGCCGGGTACGCCCTCGTCGTCGCAACCAACCAGCCCGACGTCGGCCGCGGGACGCAGTCGCGCGAGGAAGTGGAGGCCATGCACGCGCTCCTTAACGTGCGAATCCCGCAGATCGAACGCATCGAGGTCTGCTACGCGCCCGGCACCGCGCACGGCGGCGTGGCCGACCGCCGGCGCAAGCCCGAGCCGGGGATGCTGCTCGACGCCGCCGAAGCGCTTGGACTCGACCTCAAGCGTTCCTGGATGGTCGGGGACCGCTGGCGCGACATCGACTGCGGCCGGCGCGCGGGAGTGCAGACCGTGTTCATCGACTTCGGCTACGCGGAGGAGCTCCGCGCGGCGCCGGATTTTACCGTGAAATCACTGTCGGCGGCGGCCGATGTCATCCTCGGCGGCGCCTGACCTGCGCGCTTGCGGCGGGGGGGCAAGGGGGGCTCACTCGGCCGATTCAAACCGCGATGAAGTCGATTCAAGACCTCACCATCCACCTGTACGCCGACGGGGCCGACCGGGCGGGCATCCTCGACCTTTACGCCAAGCCCTACATCAAGGGCCTGACGACCAACCCCAGCCTGATGCGCAAAGCGGGCATCAAGGATTACGAGGCCTTCGCACGCGACATCCTGCAGACCGTCACGGCCAAGCCGATCTCGCTCGAAGTCTTCACCGACGACCCGACGGAGATGCGGAGGCAGGCCCTGAAGATCGCCTCGTGGGGTCCGAATGTTTACACGAAGATCCCGATCACGAACTCGCGCGGCGAATCGTGCCTGCCGCTCATCCGCGAGCTGGGCCAGGCCGGCGTGAAGCTCAACGTGACGGCCCTCCTCACCCTGCGCCAGGTCGCGGGTGTCGCCACCGCCCTGAATCCGGCCGTTCCGTCCGTGGTGTCCGTCTTCGCCGGCCGCATCGCCGACACCGGCGTGGACCCGATGCCGATCCTGCGCGCCTCGCTCGCGCTCCTCGCGGACCAGCCGAAGGCGGAGCTCCTCTGGGCCAGCACCCGCGAGGTCATCAACATCCTCCAGGCGCAGGAATGCGGCTGCCGCATCATCACCGTTCCGCACGATATCCTCGGCAAGGCCGTGAAGATGTTCGGCCAGGACCTCACCGAGCTCTCCCTCGACACCGTGCGGATGTTCGCGAAAGACGCCGCCGACTGCGGCTATCGGCTCTGAGGAGGGACTGAAGGACCAAAGGACTAAGGGACCAAGGGACTACGGGACTCAGGAATGCGGGACTTCCGGAAAATCGAAGCGTGGCGGCTGGCCGACGACCTCGCGGTGGCTGTCTACCGCCTGAGCCGTGGTTTTCCAAAGGAGGAGGCCTATGGACTCACCAACCAGATCCGCCGGTCAGCGGTTTCCACCCCGGCCAACATCGTGGAAGGATCAGCGCGGGAGACGAAAAAGGACTACCTCCACTTCCTCCACATATCGCGAGGCTCTCTGGCTGAGACGCAGTACTTCATCCATCTCGCTCGCCGTCTCGAGTACGTCGCCGTACCCGAGGCCGACCAAGTGGAGGAACTCAGCCGCCGCGCCTACGCCTGCCTCCACGGCCTGATCAAGGCAGTGGAAAAGGAAATCTGAAATCTCCTGCCTAATCCCTCAGTGTTTCATCCCTTGGTCCCCTAGTCCCTTGGTCCCTTAGTCCTCAGTCCTCCGGTCCCTTGAACATCCTCTTCGTCAACTACGGCGACTTCACGACCAACAGCCTGAACCACATCGGCGGGTTCGCGAACACGATGTGCGCTTCGGGCCACGCCTGCGCCGTCGCCGTGCCGCACCGCAAGGAGACGCTGCGGCACATCGCCGCGCCGCTGTTCATCGCGACCACCTACGAGGAGGCCGCCGCCCGGCCCAACCTGTTCCCCGACGGCCGTTCCGCCGACGTGATCCACGCGTGGACGCCCCGCGAATGCGTCCGCGCCTTCACCCTCGCCTACCGCCGCGCCGCCCTCGCCGCCGGCGCCTCGCCTGACCAGGGCCGGCTGCTGATCCATCTCGAGGACAACGAGCGCTTCCTGCTCGAAAGCTTCACCGGACGCCCACTCGAACGCCTGCGTGCCGCCTCCGACGACGAGCTCGCCCGGATGCTCGACCAGAGCCTTCCGCACCCGGTGCGCAGCGAGACGTTCCTCGGGCTGGCCGACGGCGTGACGCACATCATCGCGCCGCTGGCCGAGCTCGCGCCGCCGGGCGTGCCGACACACCTGCTTTTCCCCGGCGTCGATTTCGCGCTCTACGGGTCCGAAGGCCTGAGTGACGCGGAACAGGCCGCGCTCCGCCGCGAGCTTGGGTTGAGCGAGAAGGAGAAGGTCATCGCCTTCACCGGCTCCAACACCTTCGCCAACGAGCCCGAGATGCGCGACCTCTACGTCGCGGTCGCCCTGCTCAACCAGCGCGGTATCCCGGTGCGGCTCGTCCGCACGGGCTTCAATTCCCCGCGCTTCCTCGCCGGCCTGAACGAGGACCTCACGCGCCACGTGCTCGACCTCGGCTTCATCGAGAAGAAGCGGCTGCCGGCGCTGCTCGCGCTCGCCGACGTCCTCGTGCAGCCCGGCCGGCCGGGCCCGTTCAACGACCTGCGCCTGCCCTCCAAGCTACCCGAATTCCTAGCCTCCGGTCGCCCGGTCATCCTGCCGCCCACCAACCTCGCCGCCCTGATGCAGGACGGCACCGAAGCCGCATTCCTGCCTGCGACCGGTACGCCGGCCGACATCGCCGACGCCTGCGCGCGCATCCTCGCCGATCCAGACCGGGGCGCCACGTTGGGCCGGGCCGGCGCGGCCTTCGCGCGGAAACACTTCGACCTCGCGGCCAACACCCGCGCCCTCGGCGAATTCTACGCCTTCTGCCTCGAGCGTCCGCCCGTCGCTGATTGGGCGGCCCTCGCCGCGCCCACCACCTCCGACGCCACGTTGTTCGCGGGAATTCTCGCCGGGCAGCTCGGCCGAGCCGCCGCGGAACTCGACGACGCCGCGGCCCGCCAGCTGGCGGAACAAACCGCCTTGCTGGCCGACGTCGTGCGCCAGCTCGAGCAAAGCATCGAGGCCGCCGCCCGCCAACGCACCGCCGCGGTCGAGGCCGACCGCGATGCCATCGCCGCCCGCGAGCAGCTCACGCAGAACCACGTCCGGAACATCGAGGGGCTCCTCGCCGCCGCCCGCGAGCACGCCGCCGGCCTGGAGAAGGCGCGCGACCTCACGCAGGCCTACGCCGACAACATCGCAAAGGAGTGCGAGAAGCATAAATTCAGGCGCGATCAGGCCGACACACTCCTCGCCAACGCCCGCCGCCAAGTCACCGCCTACGAGAACGCGCTGATCGGGGCCGACGCCGAGATCGCGGCGCTCAAGGAGGACATCGCTCGCTTGGAAGAGGCGCTCGCGACGTCCCGGGCCGAGACCGCCGCCGGTCTCGCCGAACAGGCCCGACTGCGCGCCGAGGCTGCGGCCGCCGAAAGCCACCTGCGGGCCGTGCATGCCGCCGAACTCGCCGTCGCCGCCGACAAGCTCGCGCAGGTCGAGGCCATCGTCCGCTCGCGCGATGAGAAACTGGCGAAGATCCAGTCCTCCTTCTCGTGGAAGGTCACCGCTCCGCTCCGCGAGCTGCGCCGCCGCTTCCTCGACCAGCCCGCGCCTCCCGCCGCCTCACCGGCCCTCATCGGCAACATCGACTACCCGCAGGACTGGTCCGTGGTCGCCGAGACGCTCAGCGTACGCGGCTGGTCGCTGCTGCGCGACCGGCGCCGGCTGCAGGCGATCCGCGCCAAGCTCGGCGAGACGCCTGCCCATGCCGTCTTCGGCGACGAGCGGTTGGACGTGCTGGATCATTTCCGGGATTACCCCGGCGCCGAGCGCTGCGGCTGGCAGGTGAAGGCCGCGGTCCCGCGCCGCGGCACCCATATCCTCCTGATCGAGGTGCAGGACGAGGCCGGCGCCTGGCACATCGCCCACGCCCGCCCCGTGCGCCGTTCCGGCAAGGCCGCGCCCCCGCCGCCCAACACCTACGGCGCGTGGGTCGCCGCCTACGACACCCTCACTCCGGAAAGCGCCGCCCACATCCGGACCAAGCTCGCCGGCCTCAACCGCCGCCCGCTGATCTCGGTCATCCTCCCGGTCTACAACACCCCCGAGAAGCTGCTCGTAGCCGCCATCGAGTCGGTGCGCCGCCAGCTCTACGAGAACTGGGAACTTTGCATCTCGGACGACGCGTCGAAGCAACCCCACGTCCGCAAGGTGCTCGAGCGCTACCAGCGCAAGGATCCCAAGCGCATCAAGGTCGTCCTGCGCGAGACCAACGGCCACATCTCGGCGAACTCCAACTCCGCCCTCGCCCTCGCACACGGCGAGTTCATCGCGCTGCTCGACCACGACGACGAGCTCCGCGCCCACGCGCTCGCCTGCGTCGCGCTCGAGCTCGACGCGCACCCCGAGGCCGACGTGGTCTACAGCGACGAGGACAAGATCGACGAGAACGGCCACCGCTACGACCACTACTTCAAGCCCGACTGGAACCCGGACCTCTTCAACGTCCAGAACTTCATCAGCCACCTCGGGGTCTACCGCACCCTGCTCGTGCGCGAAGTTGGAGGCTTCCGCGTCGGCTACGAGGGCTCGCAGGACTGGGACCTCGCGATGCGCGTGATCGAGCGCAGCGCGCCCGATCGCATCCGCCACATCCCGCGGATCCTCTACCACTGGCGCAGCGTGCCTGGCTCGACCGCGATGCTCATCGGCGAAAAGCCCTTCGCCGCCGTCGCCGCCGAGAAGGTCATTACCGAGCATTTCATCCGCACCGGGGTCGAGGCCACCATCTCACCCACCAAGGGCTCCTACTGGCGCGTACACTACCCCGTGCCCGACCCCGCGCCGCGGGTCACCCTCATCATCCCGACGCGGAACCGGCTGAACGTGCTGCAGCCCTGCGTCGACAGCCTGCTCGCCAAGACCGAGTACCCCGATTTCGAGATCCTGATCGTCGACAACGACAGCGATGACCCCGCGACGCTCGACTATCTCGCCGCGATCACCGCGCCGGAGGAAAAGGGCCGCGCGCCGGTGCGCGTGATCCGCTCCCCCGGGGAGTTCAATTATTCCGCGCTCAACAACCTCGGCTTTGAGAACACCGATGCACCGCTGGTCGGGCTGCTCAACAACGACCTCGAGGTCATCCACGGCGACTGGCTGCGCGAGATGGTCTCGCACGCGATCCGGCCGGAGATCGGCTGCGTCGGCGCCAAGCTCTACTATCCCGACGATCGCATCCAGCACGCGGGCGTGATCCTCGGCATCGGCGGAGTGGCCGCGCACGCGTGGCAGACCCATCCGCGCGGCGCCGCCGGCCAGGCCCACCGCAATTACCTGCAGCAGAATCTCAGCGCCGTCACCGCGGCGTGCCTCGTGATCCGTCGGGAAACGTTCCTCCGGGTCGGCGGGTTGAACGCCGACCAGCTCAAGGTGGCCTTCAACGACGTCGACTTCTGTCTGAAGGTCCGCGCCGCGGGCTTCCGCAACCTCTGGACGCCCTACGCCGAGCTCTACCACCACGAGAGCGCCAGCCGCGGCAAGGAAGACACCCTCGAGAAACGCGACCGCTTCCGGAGCGAGGTCGAGTACATGCGCGCGGCGTGGGGCGACCTGCTGGACAACGATCCCGCCTACAACCCGAACCTCACGCTCACGATCAACGACTTCACCCTCGCCCTGCCCCCCCGCGACTGGCCCCCGCTGCGCTGAGGGGAGAACCTCGCTTGCCGGCGTCCAACGGTCCGCCTAGGGTTCAAATCGTGAAGACGGTCGCTCAAATCGAATCGGCCATCGAGAAGCTCGGGCCCGCCGAGCTCTCGCAGCTCGTCGCTTGGATGGAGGAGCGGCGGCTCATTGAGGCTTCCGCCGCCGGCATCTTCCAGATCTACGATGAGGAGGAGACCCTGTGCCGATCGCGCGTCGCGGAGAAATCTGGCTGATCGATCTCGGCTACTCCGCCAAGACCCGCCCCGCCGTGGTGCTCAGCATAGCAACCCACGACGAGGACCGGGCGTTGGTCAGCTTTGTGCCGCGGACCACGGCGGTTCGCGGAACTCGTTTCGAGGTACCGCATAACGCCCGCGGTTTTGAACCCGGAGCCTTTGATGCCCAGGGTATTTCCGGCGCCCCAGACGCCCGGCTCGTCCGCAAGTTGGGCACCGTCGACGCCGCCACGCTCGAATCCGTCGAACGCGCGGTGCGTCTCTGGCTGGGTCTCGGTTGAGATGCACGCCTGCGTTGACGAACCGGTCGCGGGCAAGGCGGTTGATCCGCTGTGTTTCCTCGTGCGTGGCTGGATCGCGCCCGCACTCGGCTTCGCGGCGGGCGACGCCGTCGAGGCATGGTCCGGCGGCGGCCGGCTCGGCGGGACGGCAGTCCTGCACGAACGGCCCGACGTCACCGCGGCACTCGGGCTCGCCTCGGGAACGCTCACCGGATTCGAGTTCTTCGCGCACCACCCGGAGGCGGGCGGCAAACCTTTCGACATGGAGATACGGCTGCGCCGTAGCGACGGGTCGGAGCCCGGCCCGATCGCCATCCTGCAGGTCACGCCGATCGCCCGCGACTACCGCACCAACCACTTCGGCGTGCTGCTCGACCGACGCACCACCGCGATCCAGCGCCGCGCCAACATCTGGGCCGTCGGGCCCTCGCAGCACGAGGGCAGCGGTGAACTGGCGGCGCTGCTGCGACGCCACCTCGGGCCGCCACCGCAACGCCTGATCGACGTCGGCTGCGGGTTCGGTTCCTACGGCCGCGGTCTGCTGGCCGACGGCTACGACTGGCTTGGGGTCGAAGTAAACCCGGCGGATTGCGCGGAACTGGCGCGGCTCGGGCTGCCCCACCGCCAAGTGGACGGGCGCACGCTGCCGTTCGCCGATGGCGCCTTCGACGCCGCACTATGCGTCGAGGTCCTTGAGCACATCGACGACCCGCACGCGTTCCTGCGCGAGGTCGCGCGCGTGGCGCCGCGGAAGCTCATCGTCTCGGTGCCCAACTGCGAACTGCTCGGCTACCTCTGGGACCACCTTGCGACCCCGTGGCACATGCTCGAGGCCTCGCACGTGAACTTCTTCACGCGCTGGAGCCTCGGGGAACTGCTCCGCGGGTTCTACCCGGAGGTCGAGCTGGGCTTCCACACTCCGTACCCGTTGCGCACCCCGGAGAACACGCCGCTCCATTACAATCTGCTCGCGGTCGCGACCCGCCCCGCATGACCCACGAGGAGAAAGTTGCGCGCTGGATCGGGCCCGGCAGCCGCGGAGTCGAAATTGGCCCGGGAGCATCGCCCGTCCCAAGACTGGACCCACGTCCGATCTACGTCGACTGCTTCAAGGCCTTCGGTGCGGAACCCAACCTGGCCGACTTCTACGGCCACGCCGGCTGGCTGCCGTTCCACGACCACTCACTCGACTACGTCGTCGCCTCGCACGTCCTCGAACATGTCGCCAATCCCGCCGCGGCCCTCGCCGAGTGGCGCCGCGTGACCCGGACCGGCGGCATCATTTACCTCGTCGTGCCCGACCGTCGCGCGACCTTCGACCACCCGCGGCCGCTCACGCCCGTCTCGCACCTCCTCGACGACCTCGCGGCCGGCACGACCGCCTGCGATCCCACCCACATCGACGAATTCGCCGAGGGCGTCGATTGGACGCGGTTCAGCCCCGACACGCCCGAGGAGGGCGTTGCAGCCGCCCGGGCCACGCTGGCCCGCGGGATGCACGAGGCCGTCGCGCGGGGCGAAGACATCAACATCCACTTCCACACCTTCGAACCCGGGAACCTGCGCAAACTGCTCACGACCCTGCCCATGCTCGACCCCATGCGCTTCGGCTGGGAACTGGTCGATCTGCAGGAGCGGTTCCCGGCCTCGTGTCCGAATGGCATCCTCGCCGTGCTCCGCGTGAAGAAAGGCTGGCTCGGCCGCGCGCAGGCCGAAGCGTTCCGCGTGCGCGCGCAAGGCGACCCCACGGCCGCGCTGCGCGAAGACGCCGAACCCTTTGCGACTTGGGCGGCGCGCACCCCCGGCCTCGGCGGGATCCGTCGGGATACCGGCCGGCACGCCTGAACCAAATGTAAGCTTGAGCCGGCGGGCGCCCGGAGGCGTTGATCGCCCGGAGATGTCCGCCCGCGCCCTGACCGCCGCCTTCGCCGCCTGCCTCTTCACGCTGGTCGTGGCGGCCAAGTGGGCGACCTTCGGGCGTTACGGCTCGCCGATGCCCGATTGGGACCAGTGGGACGCCGAGGGTGGCGCCTTGTTCATCCCCTGGTACCAGGGAGAGGACCTCATCCCGCACCTCCTCAAACCGCACAACGAGCACCGGGTCATCCTCACCAAGCTCCAGAACCTCGCGCTGGGCATCGCCAACGGCCAATGGGACTCACGGCTGGAGGCGGTCACCAACGCATTGCTGCACGCCGCCGTCGCGGCCGGAATCTGGCTCGCGGCCGCACGCTGGTTTGCCTGGCCCGCGCTCGCGGCGCTCTTCGTGCTCCTCACCACTCTGTTCGGCCTGCCCGTCGCGTGGCAGAACGTGCTCGGCGGTTTCCATTCCCAGCAATACTGGCTGCTCGGCCTTTCGACTCTGGCGATCGCAACGCTGCCATCGCGCCGCCCTGGCTCCGCCGCCTGGTGCGCTGGAGCGCTCGCGGCGGCCGCCGCGCTTGGATCCATGGGTTCCGGCCTGCTGGCGCCCGCCACCGTGCTGGTCGTCCTCGCGTGGCGCCTAGCACGCGGGGAGACGACGATGCGCGGCGCATGGCCGACCGCCTTGCTCTGCGCCGCCCTCGTCGCGGCCGGCCTCGCCCTTCGCGTCGAGGTCGAGTGGCATGCCCACATGAAGGCGAAGACCGTGACCGACTTCGCGCTGAGCATCCTCCACAGCCTCCAGTGGCCGTGGCGTGGATACGACTGGGCAGCCGTGGTGCTCTGGTTACCCTGGAACCTCACGGCCTGGCGCGTGGTCACCGCGCCGCGCGGTACCGCCTCCCTCGGCGGCGGCGTCCTCATCACCGCGCTCGGCGGCTGGGTCCTGCTCCAGCTCGCCGCCACTGCCTACGCCCGCGGCGCTGGCGGTGATTACCCGGCGTCACGCTACATGGACACCCTCGCCTTCGGCGCCGCCGTGAATGGCCTCGCGCTCGCGTGGCTGAACCGCGGAACCGCCGCCCCCCGCGTCCGCCGGAACGCTGCGGCCGCACTCGCGGCCGCTTGGGCGCTCACGCTCGCGTTCGGTCTGCACGCGTTTCTGCGCGACATCGTCATCCACGAGTTGAACGGCGCCCGCGAGTATTACGACAAGGCCGAGGGCCACCTGCGCCGCTACCTCGCGACGAACGATCCGGCCTTCCTCGCACATCCCGACATCCCTTACCCGAGCGCGCAGGGCATCATCGATTACCTCGCCGTCCCCGCGCTGCGGACAATGCTGCCGGCCCCGGTGCGGCCACCTGCGGAACTCGAGGCGGAGTCCGCGCAGGGCGCCGTCCTGAGAAACCGCGTGATCGCCTTCAATCCGGTCACGCCACCCCGCGAAGGACTTTCCCCGCGGATACCGCCGCTCGACTACACCTCGACGTGGGGAAGCTTTACGCCAACGAATGGAGCGGCCGCCGTCGGGGATTGGCGCAGCCAAACGCTTCCGCCTTTTCCGGAAAAAATGCGCTGGCTGCGGTTCGAGACCGCAGGGCACGTCGGAGAGCCGGGCGTCTCCCTCGAACTCCGCTCCGCGACCGACGATCGCCTGCTCGCGGAGGTGAAACCCAGCCGGGTGCCCGGGGATGCGTGGCGGACCGCCTACGTGCCGGCGCCGCGGGAACCCTTCCGCGTCGTGGCCGCCGACCGCGACCCATCGCGCTGGCTGGCGTTCTCCGGACCCATTCCGATGGGCGGTCTGTCCTTCCTCGCCTGGCAGGCGACCCGCCACGCGCCGCTGATCCTGAACGCAACCCTCGGCGTGATCGCGCTGCTCGCCGCCGCCGCGGCTTTGCGCTCCGGAACACGGGGATAATTCCTTGTCGCGGCACGGCGCGGTGCGCGAGTCTCGGGCCCGCCGCATGAAGATCCTCAACCCGCCGGCCTTAGCGCTGGCGGCGCTGCTCAGCGTCGTCTTCTCCCTGCCTTTCGTGCCGGCCGCAGGCATGCGGACGGATCGGTTCGTGCTGGAACTGCGGCTCAGCTGTCCGAAGGACTCCAGCCTGCAGGTCTTCTACGACGACGGCCCGGGCTTCCGCGAGGAACTCACGACGGCGACGGCACTCCGGGCCTCGCCGAACATCGAGACCTACCGGCTGAACATCCCGCTCGGCACCTACGTCGCCCTGCGCCTCGATCCGCCCGAAGGCGGCACGGCCGTCACGATCCACTCCATCCGCGTCGCCACCCTCGCCGGAAAAACGATCGCGCCGGTCAGCCTCGCGGACTTCAAGCCCCTCCAGCAGGTGAGCGCGGTGAAGCCCGAGGGCGGCCGGCTGGAGGTGGTTTCGGCCCCCGGCAGCGACGATCCGCAGATCTGGACGACCTTCTCCCCGCCGCTCCAGGTGCGCCTAGATCCGCGGGATTTCCTGCGCGAGGTCCCGCCCGTCGCCGCGGTGATCTTCGCCGGCCTTGCCGTGATCCTCGCGGCCCTTGAGTTCGCGCCGCGCGTCCGCCGCACCCTGACCGAAGGCGCCCGCCGGATGGCAGCGAATCCCACCCGGGCCGTGCTGATCGTGTCCGCGGTCGCCGTCATCGCCAGCGCGTACCCTATCGTCTTCCTCGGCCGGAGCCTCGTTTCGCCCAACCTCGGCACGACGCTCCTCTACGATCGTTTCCCCACGCTGCCGGGCTACCGGTCCAGCGCGATGACCGACCCGAAGCTGTCGGACGTCGGCGCGGTGATGTGGCAGCACGTGCCGTTCTCGGTCATCCAGCACCGCGCGTTGTCGGGCGGCGAACTTCCCCTTTGGAACCGCTACAACGCGCTCGGCGTACCGCTCCTCGGGCAGGGGCAGTCGATGTTCGGCGATCCGCTGCACTTCCTGGTGATCGCCGCCCGCGGAGCGGCCTGGGCGTGGGACCTGAAGTACCTCATCGCGAAGTGGCTGCTGGCGGCGGGACTTGGCCTGACGGTGCTCGCTTTGACGAGGGACCAAGGGATTAAGGGACTAAAGGACCAAGGGACCACGGGACAAAGGGTCCAGGGGACTGAGGGACCAAGGGACAAAGGGACAAAGCGACCAAGGGACCAATGGACTGGATGGGTTGGTGCGCTGATCGTGGCGGCGGCGGCGCCGTTCATCGGGTTCTTCCTTTACCGGATCAACCACCCCGCCTGCTTCAGCCTCTGCTACGCGCCATGGCCGCTGCTCTGCCTCGTGCGCGTCGCGCAGGCGCGGGACCGACGCGGTGTGACGCTCTGGGCGGCGGCGCTCGTCGTAGCCAACCTCGCTCTGATGAACAGCGGCACGGTGAAGGAGGCCTACATGCTGCTGCTGGCGATGAACTTCTCGGGCCTCTGCGTGCTGCTCGCGCAACCCTTGGCCTGGCGCGAGAAGCTGTCGCGCGTCGGCACGCTGGCGTGGTTCGGACTCCTGTTCGCACTGATCACGGCGCCCGTCTGGAACACGTTCCTGAACACCCTTCGGCTTTCCTACACCGGCTATAACGCCGCCAGCGCCTATCAGCTCCAGCCGTCGCTCCTGCTGGGGCTCTTCGACGAGATCTTCCATCGCCCGCTACTCTCGCGGAACCAGGTCTACGCGCCCTCGCTGAACTTCCTCCTGCTGGGCGGATTCCTGCTGTTCCTCGCCACGCTGCGCCGGCACTTCGGCCGCCCGGCGATCATGGCGCTCGCCGCCAGCTCCCTCCCCTGTCTCGCCCTCGCCTTCGGCTTCCTCTCGCCGGAGTGGATCGTCACGGTGCCGTTCCTCAGCAACATCGCCCACCTCGACAACACGTTCTCCTGCGCGCTGATCGTCCTGTGGTCGGTGCTCGCCGGAATCGGTTTCGCCGAGGCCGCCGGCCGGCTGGGTACCCGCGAGGGACGCGACGATCTGATCGTCGCCGGCCTGCTGCTGTTCGGCCTCGTCTTCGCGTGGCTCGCCTTCGGCCAAGCGGCCCACCGGCCGATCTACGGGCCGATCTTCACCGTCAACCAGCCGGGCCGCACGCTGCTGATCGACCCGTTCATCCTCGACTACCTGCTGGTGCTCCTCGCCGCCCTCGCGGGCCTCGCCATCGCAGCGCACCGCGCGCTCGCCCAACGCCGGCTGACCTCCGCCGGCGTCCTCGCTCTCGGCGGCTGCGCCCTCCTGCTGCTCTGGCGCCATGGCGCGCACGACACCGCGCTCGGTTTCGAGGATTTCGTCCACCGCCCGGCGCGTCGCGTCGACTTCCATGCCCATTCCGAGGCGATGGACACCGCCCGGGCAGCGCAGTCCGCCGTGCCCGCGCGGGGCTACGGCTTCCACGGAAACTTCTTTCCAGGCTGGACCGGCGTCTACGGGCTCGAGGGCGTCCACGGGCCCGACGCCCTCGTGAACCCGTACGTGCGCGAACTGATGGGCGTTTCCGGCCTCACCCGCATGTGGGACTGGCGCCTCTACGCCGAGGCGCGCGAGGCGGTACAGGCGCGTCCGTTCCTCGACGCGCTGAACGTGCGGCACTATTTCGACCTCGCGAGCGATCAGGGAGTCCTCGGTCGGGCCCTGCGACTCGTCCGCACCGGCGACCTCGACGTCTACGAAAGCCAGACCGCGTGGCCGCGCGCCTTCTTCGCGAGCCGCGTCTCGACCTACGCCACGCCGGCCGAACTTGCCACCCGCCTACGAGCCGCCGCCGGCGGACCGTTCATCGCGGTGCAAGCGAACGACCATCCCGCCATCGCGGCCGTGCAGACCGTGGAGCGGGGAGCGGGACCTCCGGCCGTTGTCTCGGCGCGGGACCACCGTCTCACGGCAAACTCCACTTCGTTCACCGTGCAAGCCAACGGCCCCGGCGTGATCGCCGTCCTGGAGGCCCACTGGCCCGGGGAGTTCCGGGCGACAATCAACGGAAGGGAGGCGGACGTCATCCGCGTGAACCATGCGTTCAACGGCATCCTCGTGCGGACGGCTGGCGAGCATAGGGTGACCCTGCGCTACTGGCCGCGCGACCTCTCCCGGGACCTCACCCTCGCGGGGATCGGTGCGGCGCTGTTCGCCGCGTCCCTTTTCCTCGCGTTCCGCCCGCGGAGGGCCGCATGAACGCACCGGCGTGCCGCGCTTGCGGGTCGGGCCGCACGCGGCTGCGAGGCCGGAAGCAGGGCAATTACCTCCGACGCGAGTTCGACTTCCACGACTGTGGCGACTGCGGATTCCTGTTCGTCGAGCCGTTCTCCGGCTTCGCGATCTACGACGACGCCTATTACCGCGGGGCGGGCCCCGATCCCTACGTCGATTACGAGGCCGAGTACCGCGACTGGCGCGGCAGCGACCGGCGCCATGAGTTCGACGATCTCCTACGGATCGCGCGCAGCCACCTCGCGGACGCCCCGGGTAAATCCGTTCGCTGGCTCGACTTCGGCTGCGGCGCGGGCGCCCTCCTGAAATGCCTGCGGGAAACGAGCGTGCTCGGAGGCCGGACGCTCGAGGTCACGGGCCACGACGTGGGTTCCTACGCCGACCGTCTGCGCGAGCAGGACGGGTTCCGCATCCTCGGCCTGGCCGACCTCGCCGCACTGCCCGATGCATCGTTCGACGTGATCAGCATGATCGAGGTGATCGAGCACCTGCCGGAACCGGCCGAGCCGGTGAAGCTCGCCGCTCGGTTGCTCCGGCCCGGCGGGTTGCTGCTGCTCACGACCGGCAACCTCGGTTCCCCGGCGGCGCGGCGGGCGGGGCTCGCCTACCGCTATTGCGCGCCCGAGATCCACGTCAGCCTCTTCGAGCCCGGCTGCCTCTCGCGGCTCTACACGCGGGCCGGGCTGGAGCCGCTGCACGTGCGCTACCGCGGCGCAGTCCGCTTCAAGGTGCTGAAGACCCTGCGCCACCGCCCGGTGCTGCGCCGGCTCGCCGCGCTCGGGTTGCGGCTCCCGCCCGTGGTCGCCGCGATCGACCGGCTCTATGGGGTCTCGGCGATGCCTTGCGCCGTGAAGCCCCGCCTCCCAGCCTGACGCTCCGCGCCGCCCGCCGATGCACCCCCGCCCCTTTTCCCCGATCGCCGACGGCAAGCTGTCGGTGGTCGTGCCGGTCTACAACGAGGCCGCCACCGCCCGGGCAGCGCTCGACGCGATCGTCGCCAAGCAGGTGCCGGGATGGACCCTCGAGATCATCGTCGTGGAGAGCAACTCGACCGACGGCACCCGTGCGATCGTTGAGGATTACCGCGGTTACGCGCGGGTGAAGCTGATCCTGGAGGACCGCCCGCGCGGCAAGGGCTTCGCGGTGCGCACCGGCCTCGCCGCCGCGACGGGCGACGTGATCCTGATCCAGGACGCCGACCTCGAGTACGACCTCAACGACTACGACGTGCTCCTCGCGCCGCTCGCGGCCGGCCGACAGTCCTTCGTGCTCGGCTCGCGCCACGGCCAGGGCGGCTGGGCGATACGCACGTTCTCCGATCAGCCGCTGCAGGCGCTGGTGCTCAACTGCGCCCACTGGGGATTCACACTGCTGATCAACGTGTCCCTTGGCGTGTGGCTGCGCGACCCCTTCACGATGTACAAGGTGTTCCGGCGCGACTGCCTCGCCGGCCTCTCGTTCGAGTGCAACCGCTTCGACTTCGATTGGGAGCTGCTCATCAAGCTCATCCGCCGCGGCCACCGGCCGATCGAGATCCCCGTCAGCTACAAGTCGCGCTCGTTCAAGGAGGGGAAGAAGATCTCGATGTTCCGCGACCCCGTGACGTGGCTCTGGGCGCTCGCGAAGTTCCGCTTCCAGCGCCTGTAGCGGATGCGCCCGCGCCACGTCCTGATCGCCCTCGCGGCCTGCGTCGCCCTCTGGGCCGCCGCCCGGCATTCGCTGCGGATCGGCCCGGCGTTCAACGGCCTAGCCGCGGAGACAACGGGCCGCTTCACCGAGGGCGGCGGCTGGTTCCAAGGTGAACCACTGGTTACGCAGGCCCCCGTGCGGGCCTGGGGTTCGTGGAACGGCTCGGATGAAAACACCGGGACGCTCCGGCTCGGCCCCTTTCCCGCCCCGGCGCGCCTGCGCCTCGCCGTCGGCGGCTATCCTCCCTACCCCGGCAACTCACTCCGCCTCGAACTCGCCGGCACCGGCGAAACCCTCCCGCTCAAGCCGCCCGCGGTCGGCGAGCGCTGGCGCATCATCGACCAGGACATCCCCTCCGCCTGGCGCGGGCGCCCCGTCGTGCTCGTGGCGATCGACGAAGCGAAGGCGATCGGTGGCTGGATCGCCGTCACCGAGCCGCTGCGCGGCGGCGTAGGTGACGGCCTCGCCGGGCTCTGGCAAAGCCTCGCCGCCTGGGCCGCGAACGGACTCCTCCTCGGCCTCGCGTGGGGCGCGGCGCTGCGTTTCATGTCGCGGCTCGCCTGGCTCCCCGCGCCTTGGCTGCCGGTGGCCGCGGCCGCCGTGGTAGCGGGCGCGGGTTACGTCACGTTCTGGGCCTACTTCGTCGGCCCCCGATGGGGCCTCGCGACGGCAATCGCGTTCCTTGCCACGGGCGCGTGGCTGGGCAGCCGCGGCACGGAAGCATCGCCTGCCGTACGGTCCGAACTCCGCGCCGTCGTCCTGCTCACGCTCACGACGGGGCTCCTCCACCTTTCGCTGCTCCACCTGTTCCCGTCCTCGCTCGACTTCTACCAGCTCGCCGGGAACCGGTTCCGGCAGGAATTGCCGACCGACAACCAGCTGCCCTTCGAAGCCGCGACGCGGCTCGTCGCCGGCCAGCCGCTGAAGCAGGCCGACACCGACTGGCTCTCGAGCGACCGCCCGCCACTCCAGACCGGATGGCAATTGCTCACCTGGGGCGCCCTGGAGGCCGCGGGCATGGACCCGCGCGCGGCCAGCGGCACCGCATCGGTCTGGCTGCAGCTCACCTGGGTCGCGGCCGCCTACGCGCTCCTGCGCACGCTCGGGCTGAGCACCAGGACCGCGGCGGCGTGGACGGCGACCCTCGCGCTGAGCGGCTTCTTCCTGCAGAACACGATCTTCACCTGGCCCAAGCTCTCCGCGGCCGCGTTCGCTGCCGGCGCCTTCGCGCTCTGGCTACCCACGGAACATGGGAATGACCGCGACCTCCGCATCCTGCTCGGCGCCTTCCTCGCGGGCATGGCCTGGATATCACATGGCGGCGTCGCGTTCTCGTACCTCGCGCTGGCGCCGTGGATCGCGTGGCGCTGCCTCCGCGGCGAGTGGCGTCCGTGGCTGCGCGCGGCCCTGCTCTTCGCCGTCATCGCCGCGCCGTGGGCGGCGTACCAGCGCTTCTACGACCCGCCGGGGAACCGTCTCCTCAAGTGGCACCTCGGCGGCCAGGCCGCGAAGGACGAACGCGGCGTCTGGCAGACCCTCCGCGAGAATTACGGCCGGCTCACGTGGGAGCAGGTGGCCGCAAACAAACTCCGCAACCTCGCCCTGCAGAACGACGGCCGTACCGCCGCCCTGCTGGAAGCGGCGCCCGAGGGCGCGCTGGACCGTCGCAACCAGGAGTTCTTCATCGCGGGCCGCGCGCTCACCTGGTGGCTCTTCGGCCTGCTCCTGCTGCCGTTCGCGTGGCGACGCCTGCACCAAGCCGGAAGCGGTGGAGACACCCGCGCGCACGTCGCCTTGTTCGCGTGGACGGCCGTCACCGTACCCGTGTGGTGCCTGCTGATGTTCGAAGGGAATCAAACCGTCATCCACCAGGGCTCGTACGCGATGATACTCGGAGCGTTCGTCCTGCTCTCGGCGTGGTTTCATCTCGCGGGCACCCACTGGCTCCCTGCCGTCGCCGCCGCGCAGGCCTTCACGCTGATCACGACCTGGGTTCCGGCCAGCCGCGTCGTGGGCGGCGAGGCCTCCACCGTCGCCACAATCTTCGCGCTCATCGCCGGAGCCGCCCTCGCGGCCTTCATCCTCGCCGGCTGGCGGGAGTCGGGCCGCGGGAGGGAAACTCTCCACGCGACGCCTGAACCAGAGACGACGACCGTGATGAGCGTCACGTGGCGCAAAGCACTGCCCTGGCTCGCCGCCGGGCTCGCGTTGCTTCCCGGAATCCTCTGCGCGCGGTCGCTCGCGGACCTGTGGTGGTTCGGCGACGACTGGGACCTCCTCGATCAAATCAGCCGGCTCGGCGTCGGGCGCTGGATCCTGCTGCCTTTCGCCGAGAACTTCGTGCCGCTGTTCAAGGCCCTCTGGGCCGGGCTGGTGTTCGCCTCCGGCGGCGCCTACGGGCCGCTCATCGCCGCGCTCTGGCTCACGCACGCGCTGAACGCCGCACTGCTCGCGCGCGTGCTGCTCAGGGCGGGCTTCGGCATCCTCCCCGCCGCCTTCGCGACCGCGCTCTTCGCCGTCTCCTCCGCCAACATCGAGTCGCTCGCTTGGTCCGTCCAATGGTCCGCGTTGCTCGCCACGTCGTTCTTCCTCGCTGCCGCCGGGGTCTTCACGGGGGCGGACGATGATCGCGCCGGGCGGCGCCGACTGCTCCTCGCGGTACTGTCCGCGGCGAGCGCGCTCGCGTTCGCACGCGGGGTGCTGACGGGACTTTCCGTCGCCGCCGTCGCGTTGGTGCCTTGGCTCGGGGCCGTCCGGCCGTGGCGGGAACGCGGGCGCGACGCCCTCGCCGGAGCCCTGCCCGCGCTCGCGGTCACTGCGTCGATCCTGCTGCTCGCGGCGGGCAACCACCGTTCGCTCGGCGGCCACCTAGGCGACGCGGCCGCCTTCGCCGTCTGCCATTGGTCGGCGGCGCCGCTGCACCGCCTGCTCGGGGCCGTGACCTGGCATTGGCCGCTCATCCTCGCGCTGGGAGCGGTGAAAGTGGCGGTGGTCATCCTGGCGTTGCGCGGCGCCACCGCGCCGCAGCGTCGCTTGCTCGCGCTGCTGCTGGCATTCGACCTCGGCAACGCCGTCCTGCTCGGGATCGGGCGCCACCACACGGGGCTGCCGGCCGCCAACAGCGAGCGCTACTATTACACGGCCCTGCTGTGCTTCCTGCCGTTCGCCGGCCTGGTGTTCGGCCGCTGGATCGCAGCCGTGCCCGTGCCCCGGCCGCGCGTGGCGCTCGCGACCGCCCTTCTCGCCCTCGCCACGCTGCTGGCGGCCGCCGGCTGGCCCGCCGCCGCCGAACACTTCGCCAACCATCGCGGCCGTAACACCCGCGAGATCCTGCTACGCCGCGCCGACGCGCCCGCGGAGGGAGCCGTGCCAGGCATCCCGTTCTTGAAGACCCAGCGCGCCCGCGAGCTCATCGAGGCGTACGGATTGCACTGAGCCGCCATGCCGAGCCGCGTCGAACCCGCCGCCATGCTTCCCCGCCGGCTCGCCGCCTGGTGGCGCGAACCGCGGCTCACCCCCTGGGTCCTAGCCTCGCTCGCCGGCCTGCTCTTACTGCGTCGTCCCGACGCGCTACTCGCGCCGCAGCTCTGGGCCGAGGACGGCAGCGTGTTTCTCCTCGGGCAGGACGCCTCCGGCGCGGCCGCGCTCCTCGAGCCCTACATGGGCTACCTGCACACTCTGCCGCGGCTCACGGCGTGGGCCGCGGCGGTGCTGCTCGACGTCGCGTGGTGGCCCGCGTTCTACAACGCCGTCGCCTTTGCCGTCTGGCTCGCGGCCCCCGCGCGGATCTTCTCACCGCGGCTCGCCCTGCCGCACAAACCGTGGCTCGCCGTCGGGGTGCTGCTGGCGGTGCAAACCCCGGAGATTTTCCTCAATGTCACGAACGCCCAATGGGTCGGCGCGCTGCTCCTGCTCCAGCAGGCGCTCGTCGCGCGGCCGACGAACACACGTGAGAGGATGTCCGACCTTGCCCTGCTGCTCCTGCTCGGCCTCACCGGTCCCTTCATTATTCCGCTGCTGCCGCTGTTCGCGTGGCGGTGGTGGCGCGACCGGCACGGCGATAACCTCGCGGTGTTGCTGCTGGCCGCGGCGTGCGCCGCCGTCCAAGGGGCGTGCATCCACCACGCGGCGATCACCTTCGAGCACCAGCAGGCTCCACTTGATCCGGCGGCGGCTGTCATCGCGCTGTCCCGCCGGCTCGTGGTCTGGCCGATCCTTGGTCCCGTCGCCGCCCGCGACCTGCCCGCCGTGGTGCAGGCCGCGCTGGGAATCGCGACGACCGCCTTCCTCGCTTGGCGCGCACTGCGCTCGGCGGAACACCGGGAAACCCGCCGCATCCTGCTCGCGGGCGGCGCCCTGCTGCTGGCCGCGGGATTCGTGCGCATGCGACCGGACACTTGGGCCGGGGACGACCTTGCGTTCAGCGACCGCTACTTTTTCCCATCGAGAGCCATTCTGTTCTGGCTGCTTGCGCTTGAGCTCGCCGCAGTTTCGCGCGCCGCGGCCCTGACCGGCCGACTCGCCCTGCTCGGCGCCGTGTTCGTGCACCTTCCCGTCTTCCGATTCCCCGCGCCGGCAAACTACCGATGGGCTGAACACTGCGAACCCATCCGCCGGGGTAAACCGGCCGATATTCCGATCCTACCTGAGGGCTGGACCCTGCACTATCCCGGCCGGCCACCGGCCACGCGGCCATGAATCCGCCGGAAGCTAAGATCGGCCTTTCCAAGCTCCAGGCGGCAGCCGCGCTCCTGCTGGTGTTCCTGGCGCTCCTGGCCACGCCGGGTTGCCCGCTCATCTCGGCGCCACGCGAGCTCCCCCGCGCCGACGGCGCAACCGGTCGGCCGTGGATCACGGGGGGCTTCGCCCCGCCGGCGGGATATCACGACCTCGCCGACCCGCTCCGGCTGGAACGCGTGCAGCGCGCCACCTCGTTCACCGACGGCGACCGCGCCACCGGGCGAGCTGAGTCGGCCTGGTTCCGGACCTCGCAGCCGGTCGTGCGGGTCGCCTTGGCCGGCTATCCCGGCAACCCCGGGCTCTCGGTGCGTGCGGAGTTCCGCGACGCCGCGGGAGCCATCCGCGCGATCGCCTACAGCGGCCCCGACCCGCGCGAGACATGGCGCGAGTGGTCCCTGCCACGCCCGGAAGGAGCGGTGGCGGTGCGGCTGGTCGCGGAGGACGGCAGTCGCGAGACATTCGGCTGGGTGGCAATCTCCCATCCTTATCGCTCCTGGCCGGGATGGATCCCGCGCGCGATCAGCCTTCTGCGTCCGCTCGCGCTCGCGGCGCTGCTGGCGCTCCTGATCGGGGCCGCCCAAGCCGGAACGGCCTCCGTCACCGACCGACGGATACTCATCGGCACCGTCGTCGCCGGCGCGGCGCTGCTCGCCCTGCGCAAGCCCTGGGCGCTCCACACGCCCCAGCTCTGGGCGGAGGACGGCAGCATCTTCCTCGTGCAGGACGGGCAGCTGGGCATCCGCGCGTGGTTCGAGCCTTACAACGGCTACCTTCACCTGTTGCCGCGCCTCGTGGCTTGGATCGCGCGCCAGACGGCGGACGTCGCGTGGTGGCCGGCCATCTACAACGGCGGGGCGTTCGCGGTGACCGTCGGGCTTTTCGCGCGGCTGGCCTCAGCCCGCGTGCGGCTGCCCGCCAAACCGGCGCTCCTCCTCACCTTCCCGCTGGTGGTGGGCACCGGAGAAGTGCTGATCAACCTCACCAATCTCCAGTGGCTGACGGCCTTTTTCCTCGTCCTCCACCTTTTCCTGGAGCCGCCCAAGGGGGCCGTGCAGCGCGCCGTCGACCTGCTGATCCTCGTGATCGTCGGGCTCAACGGTCCATTCGCCGCGGTACTGGCACCGCTCTTCGCCTGGCGGGCTTGGCGCGACCGCCGGCTCGACGACATCCTCGCTCTCGCGGTGGTGGGAACCTGCGCGCTTATCCAGGGTGCGTTCGCCTCGCAGGCCGGACTCGCTCTCTACGGCGCGGGCGAACCGCTGCGCCCGCTCATGTTTATCTCGGTGCTCGGCAGCCGACTGGTGACGTGGACCTTTTTCGGCCCAGGCGCGGTGCGCGCGCTGCCGGTCTGGGCGCACGCCGCCGTAGGGATCGCCTTCGTGGCAACGCTGGCCGCCATCGCCCTGCGCCGCCACGAGGAGCGGCCGATGAAGGTCATGCTGCTGGGCGCGCTGGGATTGATGACGGCCGCCTGCGCCTGGCGGGTGCGCGCCGACCTCTGGCAGGACGACACCCTCGTCAACGGCGACCGCTACTTCCACATCTCCCGCGTGCTGGTGGCGTGGCTCGTGATCCTGGAAATGCGCGCAGCCTGCCGCGTGACGGCATGGACCGCCCGTGGACTGTGTGCGCTCGGTGTCGCGTTCCACCTGCCGCACTTCGTGATCCCGGCGCCGCCCGACTACCGCTGGTCGGAGAATTGCGAACCCATCCGCCGCGGAACACCCGCGCGGATCAACACCCTCCCGGAGAGCTGGTACATCGAGTATCCGGGCCGGCCGGCCTCGCCATGAAGTCGCGCCCGCTCCTATTCGCGCTCTGGATCGCCGCCGGGCTCGCGATCCTCCTCGGCTGGGGACGGGACCAGATCCTGGGCTGGCAGCCGAAGGCACGCGAGCTGCCACGGGCCGACAATCTCACGGGTCTCCCATGGATCACGGGCGATTTTCTCCGCGACGACCGGGTCGCGCAGGGCGGCTTGCCGGCTCACATTCAGCACGCGAGCTCGTTCGTCACCGGAGACGCGTTCACCGGACGCGCGGAGACGGCGTGGTTCAAGGCTTCCCGTCGCACCGTCTACGTCGGCGTCGCCGGATATCCAAACAAACCGGGCTGCAGCCTCCACGCCGAGTTCCGCGACGCGGCCGGCCGCGTGACGCGCGTCGACTGCCGCCTGACCGATCCGCGCGAGGTGTGGACGCGGTGGGAAATCCGTCGGCCGGCCGATGCCGTGCAAGTCCGCCTCGTGGGTGTGGACCTTTCAAACGGCTACGCGGGCTGGCTCGCCTTTTCGCATCCGTACCGAGCTTGGCCCCCCGAGATCGAGGCGGCCTACTCGCTCCTCCAGGTCGTCACCACGCTCGCGCTGGCACTGGTGCTCGCCTGGGGACCGGGACTGCTCTGGTGTCCGGCCGGGGCGACCCCGACTTCGCGCGCCGTCTGGTTCCTCGGGCTCGGCCCGGGAGTCCTCGCGGCGGCGGGAATCGTCGTCTGGCTGGCAAGCGGTTTGGTTTCGCCGCAGGCGATGGGCACGATCCTCGCCGGGGCGCTCTGGCTGGCCGTCGGCGCCCGGGCGCGCCGGCAAGATTTCGCGATCGGAGGAGATCCATCCTTCCGGGGCGCCCTGCTCGTGGCGGCGCTGGTCGTCGCGGCCGCGGCCGCCCGGGGCGCTTTCTCCATTGGTCCGGCGGGCGAGCTATTCCGGGGCACGGTGTCGCGGAATTTCCAGCTCAGCGACCGGATCGACAGCCGCTTCAGCTTCTACGCCGTGCAGGCCGCCGCGCATCATTGGGGACCGGCATCGCCGACGACGGAAAAATTCTACTATCCGTGGACCTTCTTCAGCCGCGGCCCCCTCGCCGGCTTGGCGGCAATCCCCGTAGTGATGGCGACGGAAGGACGCCCGCCAACCGGTCATGCCGAGAACACCTGGTCGCCGTTCGACCGCACAGGCTTCGCGGCCTACCGCCTGCTGCTGTACACGCTCGCCGCGGGCGTGTTCGTCGCCTTTCACCTGCTGCTGGCCGCATGGGTCGGCCCGCGGTGGGCGTTGCTCGGCTGCGGGCTCGCGGCCCTTTCACCCTTCGGTTTCCACGAGGTGCTCTTCACTTGGCCCAAATGGGCGGCGACCGCGTGGCTGGTGACGGCGTTCGCCTTCATCGTGGGAAGACGGCCGGTGGCCGCCGGGATCTGCCTGGGCGTGGGTTTCCTCTATCATCCGCTCGTGCTGCTCTGGGCGCCTTGGCTGGCCCTCTGGTGGTCCGGAAACTCCGGCCGAAAACTCAAGGAGGCGGCGACGGGAGTACTGCGCATCGGGCTGGCGGCCGCCGCGCTGGTGCTGCCTTGGATGGCGCTGGGTAAACTCATGCCGCACCTGCCCGACACCCCGTTCGCGGGCCAAGGCGGCTTCCTGCGCTACTGGGTATTGGCGGATTCGCACATTGCCACACTCGAGACGTGGGGGCGGACGCGCTGGATGAATTTCGCGAACACCTTCGTACCGCTGCACCTCTTCGCCGACGCGGAGTCGTTCCGCCACTTCCGCTTCAGCTCCGCCTACGAGACCTCCGGCCCCGCCGAGAAGACGCTTTTCCTCTGGTGGAATTCCCTACCGTTCGCGCTGGGACTCGGGCTCTGGGTTGCTTCGGCCCTCGCCGCCGTCCGCCTGCTCCGGCAGCGGATCGCGGCGGCCGCTGTGCTCCTGATCGGACCGGCCGTGATGCTCGTCGCGTACTGGGGCGGCGACCCCCTGGGGCTCATGCGCGAATGCGGCCATCCGCTGTTCCTCGCCGCCGTCGGCGTGACCCTCTGGATCGCCGCCCGCGATCGGGGTCGCTTCGCCGCCGGCCTCGCCCATCCCGCGGTACCCTGGCTCCAGTTGCCGGAGACCTTGGTAATGCTTTGGCTCGCTACGTGGGCGAACGCGCAGCCGCACGCCCGCGTGCAGCACGAGTTCGACGGCGCCGCCCTGTTCCTGCACCTCGCCTGCCTGCTGGGGGCCGCGGCGATTCTGGCTCGCGCCCGCCGCGGCGGGCCGGCCAGCTTGGCCGCATGAGCAAGCGTCTCCTCGTCACCGGCTCCTCGGGCCTGATCGGGTCCGAGGTCTGCGCCTACTTCGCCCGCGAACTGGGCTACCAAGTGCACGGGGTCGACAACAACCAGCGCGCCGTGTTCTTCGGCCCGCAGGGCGACACCCGCTGGAACCAGAGCCGCCTCGCGGCCGAGCTGAAGGGGTTCGTCCACCACGAGATCGACATCCGCGACCGGGCCGGGGTCCTCGCGCTCATCCGCGAGGTGCGCCCCGACGTGATAGTCCACACCGCCGCCCAGCCCAGCCACGACCGCGCGGCCGCGATCCCCTTCGACGACTTCGACACCAACGCCGTCGGCACGCTCAACCTCCTCGAGGCCGCCCGGCAGGCCTGCCCCGAGTCGCCCTTCGTGCACATGAGCACGAACAAGGTCTACGGCGACGCCCCCAACCGAATCCCCCTGCGGGAACTGGCGACGCGCTGGGACTACGCCGACCCCGCGTACGAGCACGGGATCGCGGAGACCTTCACGATCGACCAGTCGAAGCACTCGCTCTTCGGCGCCTCGAAGGTCGCGGCTGACGTCATGGTGCAGGAATACGGGCGCTACTTCGGCCTGCCGACCTGCGCGCTGCGCGGCGGCTGCCTCACCGGACCCAACCACAGCGGCGTCGAACTGCACGGGTTCCTCAGCTACCTCGTGAAGTGCAACCTTGAGGGCCGCGAATACCGGGTCTTCGGCTACCAGGGCAAGCAGGTGCGCGACAACATCCACTCCCTGGACGTCGCCCGCTTCATGGCCGCGTTCGTCGCCAGCCCGCGCGCGGGCGAGGTCTACAACCTCGGGGGTGGCAAGGCCAACTCCTGCTCCATCCTCGAGGCGTTCAAGATCGCCGAGCGTTTTTCCGGGACGTCCCAAGTCTACACCTACGTCGACCAGAACCGCGCCGGCGACCACATCTGCTACTACAGCGACCTGCGGAAGATGCGCGCCCACTACCCGGCCTGGGACATCACCCAATCGCTCGAGGAGACGATCCGCCAGATCGTCGATGCCTGGCGGCGACGCCAAAAATCCTGAAACACCCCGCGGCGCGCCGCGTCGGTTCCCGGCGCAACGGAGGACTTTCCCGCAAGACGACGCAACCGACCGCGGCTCCCGCGGTCCAGAGCCCATGCCCATGAACCTCGCCCGCCCCGCCCTCGCCTGCGCGGCCCTCCTATTGGGCCTCGCGGGATCGCCGGCCGCGCGGGCGACGAGCGTCATCCCGCCGACATTTACTGAACTGGTCGCGGAAGCCGACGCGATCGTCCGCGGCCGCGTCGTCGACATCGCGGCGCGCCGCGCGACCGCGCCCGACGGCACGCCGGTCATCAAGACCTTCGTCACGTTCGCAGTGGAACGCACCCTCAAGGGTGCCGCGAACCGCGAGGTGACGCTCGAGTTTCTCGGCGGCACCCTCGGCGACGAGAGCCTCGTCGTGACCGGTATGCCGCGCTTCGAACTGGGCACCAGCGATTACCTCTTTATCGAACGCAACGGCGTGCAGTTCTGCCCGCTGGTCGCCGTTCGCCACGGCCGCTACCGCCTGCTGCGCGACGCAGCCGGGCGGGAATTCGTCGCGCGCGACAACGCGGTGGCACTCACCGACGTCACCCAGGTCGTGCTGCCGCTCACGGACCTTCCGCCGGCCCTGCGCGCCATCGGCGCGGCCGGCGCCCTATCTCCTGCCGCCTTCGAGACCGCCGTGATCGCCGAGACCGCCCGGGCCGCCGGCGCCGCCCGCACGCGCTGACATGAGGTTCAATCCGCCCCGGCCAATCCGCGCCCTTCTCCGGGCCACCCTCGCCGTCGCGGCGTTAGCCGGCGCCGCCCGGGCCTATGACCTGACGGGAGGATCGTGGCTGAGCGGAGACATCGTCATGCACCTGCAGCTCGGCGCACCGTCGGCCCCGTTGCTCGACGGCTCCTCCGACTGGAACGCGGTGGCCGAAGCCGCCTTGGCCGACTGGAACATTCACCTCCAGCGCTGCCGCCTCGTCACCATCCGCAACTCCACCGCCGAGGTGCGCAACGGCAACCGCATCAACAACGTCGCGTTCCGACCCGACGTCTTCGGCTCCGCCTTCGGGAACCGCACGCTCGCGGTCACCGCCGGCTTCACCAACCGGGCCACCGCGCGGTTCAGCGAGCAGGACGTCGTGTTCAACTCGAACCTCGCCTGGGACTCCTACCGCGGCCCGCTGCGCGGCTCCACGCGCGACTTGCGCCGCGTGGCGCTGCACGAGTTCGGCCACGTGCTCGGGCTGGACCATCCCGACGAGGCCGTGCCGCCCCAGAGCGTCGTGGCCATCATGAACAGCACCGTCAGCAGCCTCGACACGCTGATGAGCGACGACATCACCGGCGTGAAGGCGCTTTACGACAACGCCGCCGGAGGCGGCGCCGGGAGCACGCTCCCCGTAATCGCCGCCCATCCGCAGAGCCGCACCGTGCAGGTCGGCGACTCCTACACGATGAGCGTCACGGTCACGGGAGTAGGCCCGTTCACCTACGCCTGGGGCTTCCGTGCCGACGGTGCGACCAGCACCGCGACCTTCGACCTCGCGACGGGACCGAGTTACACGATCGGCTCGGTGCAGGCGGTCGACTCCGGGCTTTACACCGCCGTCGTCCGCGGGCCGGGCGGCACAGTCGCCAGCAACTCCGCCCGCCTCACGGTCACGCCCGGGCCCGCCGTCACACCCGACACCCTTCTGGCCAACATCTCCACCCGCGGAATCGTTACGCCCGGCAGCGGCGCGCTCATCGCAGGCCTGGTCATCGGCGGCACCACCCCCAAGCCGGTATTGGTGCGCGCGATCGGTCCGGGCCTCGCCGACTTCGGTGTCGGCGGCGCCCTGCTCGACCCCGCCCTTCGCATCGTCGACTCCGCGGGCCGCACGGTTGCGGAAAACGACGACTGGGAGGCGGCCGGCAACGTCGCCGCGCTGGAGGCCGCCGCCAAGCGGCTCGGGGCTTTCGCCCTCCGCCGCGGGACGCGCGACTCTGCCCTCTTCGCTACCCTTGCGCCCGGCAGCTACACCGCCGTCGTCACCGGCGTCGGCGACCTCACCGGCATCAGCCTTGTCGAGGCCTACGACGCCGATGTGGACGCCGCGACGGCGCGCAGCCGCCGGCTCGTGAACATCGCAACCCGCGGCCAGGTCTTCGGCGGCGAGAGCGTGCTGATTGCGGGCCTCGTCGTGACGGGTCCAGGACCCCGTACCTTCCTGATCCGCGGCATCGGCCCCACGCTCCTGAAGCCCCCGTTCAACCTGGCTGGAGCCATGGTTGATCCGTTCCTCGAGATCTACCGCGGCGAGATGCTGCTCCGCGAAAACGACGACTGGGACTCACCAGCGGCCGGACAAGCAGCGTTGCGCGAAGCCGCGAGGAAAGTCGGCGCCTTCGCGCTGATGGAGACCCGCGATACCGCGCTGCGCACGGGGCTCGACTCTGCCATGCTGATCACGCTGCCGCCCGGCAGCTACACGGCGAAGCTGAGCGGCTTCGAGGGCGCCACCGGCATCGGGCTGATCGAGATCTACGAGGTGCCCTGAACCGACCGGCGAAACCTTGGCTTTCATTTCGCTCCACGGTCCGGTTCGCTCCTGACGACCCGCCGCATGTCCGACTTCAAGCACTTCTTCGGCACCGCGCCTTCCGACCAGAACGCGCTCGACCTCTTCTCCGGCGAGTGGTCGTCGCAGCCGCCCGCCGGCCGGCCGGACCTGAAGGCGGGCGCCACGCCCCTGTTCGACGACCCGCGGATCGCCTGGGCCCACCACCGGCTGATGGAGATGGGACTCGCGGGCGGGTTCTCCGGCCGCGACGTGCTCGAACTCGGGCCCCTCGAAGGCGGACACACCTATCTGATCGACCGCCTCGAGGCGACCTCCGTGACGGCCGTCGAGGCCAACGCGCGCGCCTACCTGAAGTGCCTGATCGCGAAGGAGACCTTCGGCATGCCGCGGGCCAAGTTCCTCCTCGGGGATTGCCTGGAGTTTCTCCGCACGACCGAGCGGCGCTTCGGCGTCGGCGTCGCCTGCGGAATCCTTTATCACCTCACCAACCCCGTGGAACTGCTCGAACTGCTGGCCCGGCGCTGCGACGCGTTGTTCCTGTGGACGGTGTTCTACGATCCGGAGTTCGTGGCCGCGAACCCCGTGCCCGGCGCGAAGTTCTCCGAGGCGATCGCGATGGAGACGGCAGGATTTCCCCACACCGTGCACCGCTTCAATTACGGCCCCTCGCTCGACTGGAAGGGATTCTGCGGCGGCGGAGAGATTTACTCCTACTGGATGGAAAAGGCTGAGATCCTCGAGGCGTTGAGGCGGTTCGGTTTCACCGATTTCCGCACGGAGCAGCATCCCAACGTCCACGGCAGCGCGCTGATGGTCGCGGCCCGCAAAGGCTGAATGTTACGCAGCCGCGGTTTGACCCATCACGCGAACAGCCCTACGTCTCATCCCATGTCGCTAGCGTGGATAATCAGGTTCGTGACCTTGGCCCTCTCAGGGCTGGGCTCCGCCCTGGCGGCCGACTCGCCTCCGGCGACACCTGCCGGGCCGAAGGCGTCGCCCTTCATGCCGCCGGCAAATGCCCCCTCGGCCACGACCTCACCCGACTCGGGAGAGACCCTTGAGTTCGCCGGGATCAGTTCCGTGGGCAATCGCACCGACTACATCGTCTTTGATCGGGCCGCGAAGAAGTCACTCTGGGTCGCGATGGGAGAGCCTCGGAACGGTATCGCGGTGGTCAGTCACGACCCTCGCCGGGATATCCTGACCCTAACGGTCAATGGTGTCCAAAGACAGCTGCCCCTGCGTAAGGCGGCCGCATCGGCCAACCGGCCCCCGGCTCCTGCGATCATGACAATGGCGCAGTCCACAACTCCTTCACCTTCATATACTTCCACGACAAATATCCCTCCTCCCGTCCAACCTGCCCCCCCTCAACCTGTCCCCGGTACGCAGCCGGAGCCGAGTTCGGCTCCCGCCACCCCGGGTCAGGAAGCCGTCGTCAAGCAGGAGACTGAGGCGCGGATGCTGGTGAGCGACTTACTGGAGATAGGCATGGCCCAGCGCCGGGCGTACGAGGAGGCCCAGCGCCGCGCAGCGCTTGGAACCTCGGTCGACGGCCAGCCTGAGTCTCCCAAGCAGCCCTGAAGGGGCCAAAACGGAGCCTCGCGCCTCGGCAGACTTACCGCCGGAGACGTTCAGATTCTCGCTGGACGAGGGGAGGCTCAGTCCCCTTTATCGGCGTGATAAGTTCGCGATCAAACGTCCTAAAACCGTCCCTAGGCTCCAAGTCGCGCAACTCCACTTTCCGACGCTCGTTGGAATCCAGAGAACCCAACCAAACAAACATGATCCCCACCAAAACCCGACCCGCCAACGTCGCCAAGCTCGCCTTGGTGTCGTCGCTGGCCGCGCTTTGCGTCGTTCCGGCTGGCTACGCCCAGTCTGGCGACGCCGCCGCGCTCCGCCGGCTGCAGGAAGAGAATGCCGCGCTGCGCAAGCAGCTGGCCGAAGCCCAGGGCCGAGCCGCCCCGGCCGCACCCGCCGCCGCCCCCGCTGCTCCGGCAGCGAGGCCCGCCACCCCATCCGCCGCGCGGCTGGGCACCGACGAGGGCGTGACCGCCCTCAGCGCGTTCGAGGTCAAGTCCGACAAGGACTACGGCTACCTCAAGACGAACGCCGCCACCGCCACCAAGATCAACATGGAGATCCAGAACATCCCGCTGCATCTCCAGGTGATCTCGCGTGAGTTCCTCGATGACACCAACGCGCGCACGCTGACGGACCTCTTCCGCTATTCGGCGTCGGCCTCGGGTGACACCCGCTTCGCCATGCGCGTGCCGGCCAACTCCGCAACCCCGCAGGGCACCTTTACGATGCGCGGTTTCGTCGTGAACAGCCTCATGCGCAACGGCGTGTTCCGCTACACGTCCTACAACCTTGAGACGATCGACCGCGTTGAGGTCGTGAAGGGACCCGCAGCCGTGTTCTTCGGCCAGGGCTACCCCGGCGGCGTCATCAACTACATCACGAAGCAGCCCGATTTCTCCGGCAACAAGACCGACATCGACTACTACGTGAACAGCAACTCGGGCGAGCGGGTCATGATCGACCAGAACACCGCCCTTTCGAAGAAGGCCGCCCTCCGCATCATCGGCGGCTGGGAGGACACTCAGGGTGAGCGCCGCTACGAGTTCCGCCGCGCCAACACCGTCACGCCCTCGCTCTCGCTGATCCCCTTCGACAGCGGCAAGGTCAAGATCACGGCCGAGGCCGAGTTCCTGCGCGAGAAGTTCAGCTGGAACGACTACGACTGGATCTTCAGCGACTTCGCCGGATGGCGCGAGGCCGCCACGACGGGCCGCTACAACTCGTCGACCGCCACGCTGGCCAACACGATCGTCGCCAACACCGGCAACGGTCTGACCGCGAACGTCGTGCAGAACACCAACACTCCGACGCTCGCCTACGCCCAATACATCCAGAACAAGCGCGTGGCCACCAGCAACTGGTCCCTGCCCGCCTATACCGGCGTGACCCGTGGCGCCTATTACACAAACGCCGCCGGCCAGTGGGTGCATGACGAGGCCTTCAACTACACCTCGCGCGGTGCCCACTTCCGCAACACGGTGGACAACCTGTCGGTCACAGTCGACTTCACGCCCTTCAGCTGGCTCGACGTGCGCTACAACTTCCTGAACGAGAAGTCGGAGAACTACTCCGTCGGTCAGGGCGGAGCCCTTATCCTGCCCTACGCGAACGGCATCAACTGGAACATGCTGACCGGCAACCTCTCGGGCTACTACCGGTACGCGCACACCCACAACTTCGACGCCGTCGGCAAGTTCGAGCTCTTCGGCGTGAAGAACAAGCTGCTCGGCGGCTTCCAGCGCATCAGCCCCTACCAGCAGTTCCTCGGCGGCCAGGCCTTCGGCGAAGTGCAGTGGGCCTTCCTCCCCGGCGCCCGCAACACCACGTCCAACCCGGACTATCGCGGCACGAACGTCTCCCTCTACAACCACGGCGGCGTTCCGTTCAACCAGGTCATCCGCGACCGCACCGGCGCGATCAAGCCGGTCCGTCAGATCTTCTCGAACTTCGACCCGGGCTTCGAGATCTACCCGGACATCAACGCCTACCATCAGGACGACCGCAACGCCCTCGACGGCTACAAGGTCAAGAACGAGTCCCTGTACCTGAACTGGCAGGCAACCGCCTTCAAGGACCGCCTCACGCTGCTCGCCGGCTACCGCGAGGAGCGCCGCTGGGAGCGCGGTCAGTACCAGCCGAACAATTATCCGTGGTTCATCTACTTCCCGAACATGCACCTGAACCCCAGCCTCTATCCCGAGGATGTGTGGGGTCACTCCATCAGCTACCAGCGCGGGCTGTACTCCGACCAGAAGGGCAGTTCGTGGATGGGCGGCCTCTCGTTCGCCATCACCAAGGAGCTGAGCGTCTACGCCTCGAACTCGAAGACCTTCAAGTTCAACTCGGGCCGCGTCTCCGGCATCTTCGCGGGTGACGAGGCCCTGTGGTTCGACGAGGCCATCCGCACCGGCTTCGGCGGCACTCCGGGTCGCTCCTTCAGCTACCTCGGCCAGACTGTCACCACGCTGCAGCAATTCCGTGACATCCTCACCAGCCGCGGCGTGTTCGAGATGCTGAAGAACGAGCAGGGCAAGAACTGGGAAATCGGCGCCAAGCTGTCCCAGCTCAACGGCAAGCTCGTCGGCACCCTCTCGATGTTCCGCGGCGAGCGCGAGAACCAGATGCTCGACGACGGCGCCAAGCAGTCGAACCTCGAGGAGCCGCTGAACTTCAGCACCGACCTCTTCGCCGTCGGCTCGCCTTACCGCAGCCAGCGCCTGCTCCGCTGGCGCACGACCGACCTCCTCAATCGCATCGAGGGCACCGAGGCCGAGCTGATCTGGACCCCGCGCCGCAACTTCCAGGCCGTGATCAACGGTTCCTGGCTGTGGACGGCCAAGACGGTCTATGACAAGACGCGCGCCGCGCCCGGTTCCGCCGCCTACAACGCGCTGGCCGCCGCCGGCAAGGTCGCGTCGGACATCTACTACAACGCGCGCATCGAGAACGTGCCGGAGTACCGCGTGAACGTGTTCGGCAAGTACACCTTCACCGATGGGATCGGCGGCGTCGCCCGTGGCCTCAACGTCGGCCTCGGCATGCGCTACTCCTCCGAGACCGTCGTCTCCCGCTCCGTCGACTGGAACCCCCTCGCGGGCGGCTACCAGGCCGGCGACTACGTGGTGTACGACCTCACCCTCACCTACCCGTGGAACGTCCTCGGCTACCGGATCAACTCGAACTTCGGTCTCTACAACGTGACCGACGAGAAGTACTCCGAGGGCTCGTTCGCGATGTCCCCGGCGCGGAACTGGATCTTCCGCAACACGCTCAAGTTCTGAGCGGGTCGTAAACCTTACTCTTCCAAGGGCGGCGCCTCCGGGCGCCGCCCTTTTTCTTGGCCCGAATCATGACGGCTCCACGGCCCCTCCCTTGGAAGGGCGCGCCGCTCAATCCAGCCCGAAGACGGCCTTCGCGTAGTTCTCGGCGCTGAACGGCTGCAGGTCCTCCGGCTGTTCGCCGAGACCGAGGAAAAGGATCGGGATCCGCAGCTGACGGTAGATGCCCACGATCGCGCCGCCGCGACTGGTGCCGTCGAGCTTGGTCACGATGAGGCCCGTGAGGCCGAAACTACGGTGGAACGCCTTCGCCTGCTCGATCGAGTTGCTGCCGAGCGAACCGTCGACGACCAGCCAGCGGTGCTGCGGGGCCCCGGCGTCGTGCTTCTGCAGGACACGGCGGATCTTCGCCAGCTCCTCCATGAGGTTATCCTTGGTGTGCAGGCGGCCCGCGGTGTCGACGATCAGGTAATCATGTCCGCGCGCCTTGGCCGCCTGCCAGGCGTCGTAAGCGACCGCCGCGGAGTCGGCCCCGGTGTGGCTGGCGACGATCTCGACGCCGAGGCGCGTCGCCCACGCGCGCAGTTGTTCCACCGCCGCCGCACGGAACGTGTCGCACGCGGCGAGCATCACCTTGGCTCCGTCCTGCTGGAGCCGCCACGCGAGCTTGGCCGAGGAGGTGGTCTTCCCCGAGCCGTTGACCCCGATCATCGCGATCACGACGGGGCGACCGGTTGCGGGCGTAAGCGGGGGCAGGGCCGCCTCGGCACCCGCGAGCACACGACGGAGCACCGCGGCGCCAATCTCAGCCGCCTGCCGGCCCTGCAGGGACTTGTCGCGCGCATAGGCCTGCCGGATCTCGGCCAGGATCTCGGCGGTGGTCTCCACGCCGAAGTCGGCCGTGAAGAGCGCTTCCTCCAGTTCGTCGAGGGACGCGGCGTCGATCACGCGCCCGCCGAACAGCCCGCGGGTGCGCTGCGCGATCGCCGAGACGGTCTTGGCGAGACCCTCCTTGAACTTGCGGAAGAGGCCGAACATCGGATGAGGAAAACTGGGAATCAGGAATCCTGGGAGGGAAACGACAGGGCTGATCTGGAGCTCAGGAAATCAGGGGGACGTGAGCGCGGCCCCTCAGGCGGCTGATGCCCAATCCCGGCATTTTACCCATTTCCGACTTTCCGCATCCAAAACGTCCCCGCTTTCAATCCGCCTTACGGGCGTCGCGGCTGAGCTGACCCTTAAGCCGGTCAAGGATGCCGTTGATGAAGCGTTTGGCGTCGGCGTTCGAGAACTGCTTCGACATGTCGATCGCCTCGTTGATCGAGACCACCGGAGGCACGTCCTTGCGGTGGAGCATCTCGAACGCCGCGAGCCGCAGGATCGCGAGGTCGATCTTGGCGATCCGCTCGAAATCCCAGTTGTGCGCCAGCGACCGGATGTGCCCGTCGATCTCCGCCTGATGCAGGATCACGCCCTGGATGATCTCCTCGGCGTAGGCATAGTGATCCCGCGGTTGCTCGCAGCCCTCGAAGAACACCCGCAGGTCTTCGGCGAGGTTCGCCGGGGGATTCATGCTCCAGGCATAAAGGAACTGCAGCGCGGCCACGCGGCTGTCGCGCCGCTGCATGAAGAGTTCCCGACTCATGCGCGTATCCTCCGTCGCAGATCCGCCATGGCGAGCGCCGCCTCCGCGAACTCCGCGCCGCGGTTGATCGCCCCGGTGCACCGCGCGCGCGCCTGCGCCGTCGTGTTCACCACGACCACGCCGTTGATCACCGGCACACCCGTCCCGAGCGCGACCGACTGCAGCGCGTGGGAGACACTGTTGCCCACCATCTCGTGGTGGTTGGTGTCGCCCGCGATCAGAACACCCAGGCCGATCACGCAATCGAGCTTGCCGCCGGCCGCCAGGGCCTGTGCCGCCCAGGGTACTTCATGGGACCCGGGGACCCGCACGACACGGATCGAACCCTCAGGCACGCCCGCCTTCCGCAGTCCCGCCTCGACCCGCGCGAGCAGACCGTCGACCAGCGCCTCGTTGAAACGAGCGGCGGCGATTCCGAACCGGAGGCGCGAACCCTCCACGCGCCGGGACCGAGGTGAATCGAGACTCATGAACCGTCTATTCGCTAGGCCGCGACCGGCCGCCGCAACCAGAAACTCGGACGGAGCGCCGCGACCCAGGGATCACTGCCGGAAGTCAACGGAGTGCGTCTCGAACGGCGCCTCCGCGCCCGCGGCGAAGAGGGAGAGGAAAAGCCGGAACTGGTACGGCGGCCGCACCGTCTTGGGCGAGGTCAGGGCCTTGCCGTCGGTCGCGGGCTCCAGCACGTGGAATTCATTGCCTGTGCGGTTGGACGGCGTCCAACGCAACACCGCACGCGCGGCCGCCGGAGGCGCCGGCTGGCGGTTCTCGTCGTAAAACCTGAGCGCGAAAGTCCCACCGGCCACCTGCAGCCCGAGGAAACCCTTGGCGGGGCGGACGATTTCAAACCCCTCGATCTTGGCCGGCTCCCCGGACTTCGGACCCGCCTGGGCGGCCCCGCCGAAACAGGTCAGGAGCAAGCCCAGCAGGATCGTGAACCACGGTTTCATCCCCGAAATGCTACCGTTGACCGGCCGAGCTTCAAGCTGCCGGCTCAACGCGCGGCTTCCCCTCGAGAGGCGTGGATAGCCGCCTTGAGCTGCCGCCAGCGGGCGAGCCGGTCGGCGATCTTCGCCTCCCAGCCGGCGGTCTTCGGCGAGTAGAGCGAGACCGGCCGTTCCAGGTAGTCCTGGCCCGAGATCCCCTCGGGAAAATCATGGGAGTAGTCGTAATCCGCGCCGTGCCCGTGTCGTTTGTTGGCCTGGCCGCCCTTGCTGCGCAGCGCCGCCGGAATGGCCTGCACCGGTTCATCGCGCAGCACGCGCTTCGATTCGCCGAGCGCCAGCGTCGCCGAGTTGCTCTTCGGCGCGGTGGCAAGGTACAGCGTCGCGTGCGCGAGGGCGTACTCCGCTTCGGGCAAGCCGACGAAGTCGACCGCGTGGTGCGCGGCGACCGCCAACGGCAGGGCCTGCGGGTCGGCGAGCCCTACATCCTCACTGGCGAGAATCACCAGCCGCCGCGCGATGAACCGCGGGTCCTCGCCGCCGGCCAGCATCTTCGCGAGCCAGTACATCGCCGCGTCGGGATCGCAGCCGCGGCAGCTCTTGATGAAGGCGGAAATGGTGTCGTGGTGCTCGTCCTCATCGGCGTCGTATCGGATGCGGCGCTCACGCGCGAAGACTTCGATCTCCGCCCGCGTCACCTCCGCCCCCTCCGGCAGGCCGAGGACGATCACCTCGAGGGAGTTGAGCGCCCGCCGCAGGTCGCCGTCGGCGAGGACAGCCAGTTCCTCCAGGCGCGGCGGGGCCGCCGTCACCCGCCGCAGTCCCAGGCCGCGCTCCGTATCCGCCAGCGCGGCCGCAAGCATCGCCGCGACCGTGGCCGTGGAATGCGGCTCAAGCCGGAAGAGATGACTCCGCGAGAGCAGGGGCGGATTGACGTAGAAACCCGGATTATGGGTCGTCGCTCCGATCAGCCGCACGACGCCTTCCTCGACGTCGGGCAGGAGGAGGTCCTGCTGCGATTTGTTGAAGCGGTGCAGCTCGTCGATGAAGAGGAGTGTAGCCTCCCCTGGCCTGCGGCGGGCGGCGGCGAGGATGTCACGCAACTCGGCAACGTTGGACATCACGGCGTTGACGCGGACGAACCGGCTGCGGGTCTCGGCGGCGATCGCCTCGGCCAGGCTGGTTTTGCCGCTACCGGGCGGGCCGTGAAAAAGCAGCGAGCCGAAGCGGTTCTGCGCGACGAGGCGGGGCAGCAGGCTGCCGGGCCGGAGCAGGTGATCCTGTCCGACCACCTCGGCGAGCCTCCGGGGCCGCATCCGCGCCGCCAACGGCTGATGCGCGGCCGGACGGGCGGCGCCGGGTGACGCCGGGGCGGGCGGCTCCTCGGAGAAGAAATCGCGCTGCTCGGTCTCGGCCATGAATCGAGATTCCAGCCGCGGACCGGATTGAAAAGGCATTTTCCTCGGCGTGGGCCATCACCCCGAATTTCGTCTGCGCAGGCATCGCGCGGCGGAGCTGGTCGGCTACGCCCTCGCGCCATGGAAGACCGCACGCTCGGATACCGTGCCCCGTTGCTCTGGCTGGCCCTGCCCGCGGCGGCGGGGCTCACCGCCGGCCAGGCAGTCGGATTGCAGATGGCCACCGGAGCGCTCGCGGTGTCGGCGCTCGCGGCGGCGGGTGCGCTGGCCGCCACCGCCCGGCCGCGGCTCTGGGCAGCGTGCCTCGCGCTCGCGCTGTTCGGGGCCGGGGCCGCGGCCGGGGTGCTGCAACGCAACCGGCTCGCCGCGTGGGATCCGCTTCCGCCGCGCGAGGCGCGGGTTAACCTACGCATCGAGCGGCTGTTCCCGGGAAGGGACACGACGCGTGCGACCGGAATCGCGACGATCGTCCGGACGGATCGGCACCTCGCGGACCTTACCGGCCAGCGGGTGCATTTCTCCCTCACGCGGCACGCCGGCCCACCGGCGCCCGTACGCGCCGGAACGTTCTCCGTCGTCGGCGTGCTTCACGTGCTGCCGGCACGGCCGGACGCCGGATCGTTCGAAGCTTACCTCGCCGCCGCCGGCGTGAATTTCCGCCTGAACCGCGGACGCGTTCTCACCGAGGAAAGGGCCGCGCCTGCCTACCACCGCTTCTGCGCGGACGCCGCCGCGCGATTCCGCGCGATCCTCGACCTGGGTATCGTCGGCAAAAGACCCGAGCTGGCGGCGCTCCTCCGCGGCATGATGCTCGGGGAGAAGCACGAGATCAGCGACGAACAGCAGGTGATCTTCATGCGCAGCGGGACCCTCCACCTCTTCGCGATAAGCGGCCTCAACATCGGGGTGATCGCCACGGCTCTCCACGCACTCCTTTCCCTCGCCCGAGTTCCCCGTTGGCCGCGCTTTGCGGCCGCGGCGACGCTGCTGTGGTTGTTCGTCGACATCACCGGCGCCTCCCCTTCGGCCGTGAGGGCCTGGCTCATGGCCGTCTTCGTCGAGGCCGCCCTCGTTCTCCGGCGGCCGGGAAACGTGCTGGCCGCGCTGGCGGCCTCCGCCGCCACGGCGATGCTGGTCGCTCCGCTGCAGGTGTTCAGCGCCAGCTTCCTGATGAGCTACGCGATCGTGCTCGCGCTGCTGCTGCTGGGCCTGCCGCTCGCCGCGAGTTGGGAACGCACCGGCGCCCCGTGGCGCCACGTTCCCGAGGCGGCATGGAGCCCATGGCAGCGCCATATCAGCCGCGCCTGGAAGGCCACGGCCGGCGCCCTCGCCGTCGGCGTGGCCACGATGCTCGTGAGCATCCTGACCGGAATCCAGTACTTCGGGCTGCTTACTCCCGGCGCCCTGATCGCCAACCTCGCGCTCATCCCGGCGGCAACCATCGTCACGCTCGGCGGCTTCACCTCGCTCTTGGCCGGACTCCTCGGGCTCGATTCGGCCGCCATCCTCGCGAACCACGCGGCGGCCCTGGTTCTGCTCGTGATCGAGCGGCTGCTGCAGGCAGGCGTGGAGGTCCCCGGCACCTTCCTATCCGCCCGGTACGCCGCGCCGTGGATCGGACCCGCGGCGCTAGCAGCGTTGATCACCGCCATCCTGGCGGGCTACGCGGGCGGATGGAGCCGCGAACGCGGCGGATGGTGGCTGCCGTTCGCCGTCGTCGGTTTCACGCTCCTGCTCGGCGTACGCTACGGCGCGGAATGAATCCGCGGTCGAATGGAGGAAGGCGCGCTTGAAACGGCACCGCACCGCCGCACGCTCCCACTTCATGAAAAGCGCCTACGAACTCGCCATGGAACGGCTTGCGAAGTCCGACCCGCAGGCGTCACGCCCGCTCACGCCTGAGAAGAAGTCCCGCCTCGCCGAGATCGACCGCGTCTACCAGGGCAAGCTGGCTGAGCGGGAGATCTTCCTGCGCAAGCAGCTCGATGACGCGCTGGCGGACCAGAAGCTCGAGGAGGTCGAGAAGATCAGGCAGCAGCTCGCCAGCGAACGCACCCGCCTTGAGGAGGAGCGCGAGGACGAGAAGGAACGCGTGCGGCGCGGCTGAAACGGCCCGACCGTCGAATCAGGCAAACTCGAAGTCGGCCACCAGCACGTGGTGGTCGCTGGCCGGGGTGGGCTCCACCCGGTGGCCCAGGCAGCGCAGGCCGTCGTTGTGGAAGATATGGTCGAGGACGTAGGGACGCCGCCGCCACGTCACCGCCCCCTCCTGCACGGTCCGGAATCCCCGCTCCGCGAACTGCGCGACGAGCGAGCCGTGGGCGCTCACGTTGAAGTCGCCCGCCAGCAGCGCGGGCCCGCGCAACGCCGCCAGCCGGTCCGCCACCATCTGACGCTGGAAGGGATTCCGCGTGCTGCTGGAACCCAGCATGAAGAAGGCGAGCAAGTGGGTGTTGAGGAGCCGCACCTCGCGCCCCCCAATCCGCGTGCGCGCCCCGATCAGGAGACGGTCCGTCGGGGTGGTCTTCCTCCCCATGAACTCGAACTCCACCGGCGGCGACGGCAGGTCGAGCCGCGTGCAATCCTCCAGCTCCGTGCGCGCGAGGATCGCGAGGCCGATTCCGAACGGCAGTTCCCGCGGATCAGCCCGCGGGTAGCTGAACCAGCCGTGATAACCGGGGAACGCGTCGCGCAGCTGCGTGTAATTCGGCGGCGGGACGACCTGCCGGCCCGCCGGCTGCGCCCGCTCGACCTCCTGTAGCATCACGATGTCGGCGTCATGCCGCCGGATTTCCGCGATCGTCAGGTCGAGTCGCACCGGGGCGCGGTCCGGGTACGTATCGTCCCAGCACTGCCCGAACTGCATGTTGAACTGGACGACGCGGAAGCGGGTCATGATCAGACGGCCTTCACCTAGCGTACCCCGGCGCCGCCCCCGGCCGCCGGCACCGCGGTCGCTTCACCGAACGCGCGGCCGGATTCCTCGCCGTTCTTCCGGAAGATGAATCGGTTGATCTTGGCGGCAGTCGCCCCGCTCAGCGCCGGGAAGCGCGCCATGTTGCTGGCACTGGCGGCGTCGAGGCTGTCCTGGTATTTCGCGACGGTCGGCGGACGCTTGGTGTCCTGCTGCGTCGAGCGCGCGGACGGCTGGTGGTCCATCCGGCTCATGGGCAATTGCACCGGCTCGGCCGGACGCACGTCCTGGTTGAGCACGTTCTTCTCGCGAGTTTCCCCGACATCGACGGGGGCGCGGCGCCCGGCGAGGGGCGCCTCCTTGCGCTCGACGACCGCGGGGGCGACGCGCCTTCCCTGCAGATTGGAATTGACCGTACCGGCCGGCAACTGGCGCTCGGGCGTCATCCCGGGGCTAGGGGCAAAGGGCGCGTTCCGCTGCGCCGGATCAATCGGGCTGGTGGCGTCGGCGGCCCTCGCCGCGACGATTCCGGCAACGATCAGGGCGAGGGAAATTCGGAGCCGCATGGAACGATCCACTTCCCGTTACTGCCGGCTGGAATCACCCGCGCCAACCCAAAATCCACCCCACGCGAGCGGAGAGGATCACTCCGGCTCCGCCGTGCCCTCGGTCACCCAGCCGCGGGCTTCGGGCACTTCCTCAAGGAAGCGCCGGAGGGCGGCACTGAGATGCTCGGCGTAGCGGAAGTGGGCGCCCATCCCGGTGCGCAGCTCTGCCTCGTAGATGAACTTGTCGGCGTGGGTGCCGTGCTCGAAGGGTGTCTGCGCGCCGAGCAGCAGCGAGTACACGTAGGCCGGCGAACCGCGGTCCAGCAGCTCGCGGGTGAGCGCCAGCTGGTCATCGAGCAGACGGGCGTGGGCGGAGCGGTCGATCTCCGGCGGCAGGTAGAACCCCGCCTGGATGAACGGCGTATAGCGGTGGCCGGTGCGGTGGCGGTTGAGGTCGCGCAGTTCCGCAACGGCGAGGTTGTTCCACGCGAAGCTCACCCGCATGCGGCGCGTCGCCGTGCCCTGCTGACCATAGCGGTTGGCTCGGTGACTCAGCGCCTCGGCGACCGGTTGCCGCTCGGCCAGCCAAGGTGGTGTGGCGCGGTCCACGTGCACCCAGACGTCGTCGGCAAGCGGCGCGCTGGAGAGCCGTTCGCGACCCAGCGCGAGCGAGGTCTCCAGTTCCTGCCGGGCCTGCTCCTCGTAGGACTTCTCGGCGTGGCTGTGGCGCATGAGCCGCGGCGACTGCTTAAGGAGTTCGTCGCGGATCAGCGCCGCCGCCGCCTGCGCCTCCGGATGCGGCAGGGACGCAAGGTGCTTCACCGTCATCGCCCACATCCGCGAGGACTGCACGAGGCCGACGTTGGTGCGCGTCGCCACGGGGATGAAGTACCGCGCGCGGTCGAGGGCGAAGTTCTTGCGCAGGCGCGTCGCCACCGCCGGGCTCGCGCCGGCCGGCAGCCGCACCCGCTGCGGCTCCACCGTGCCCAGGGCATCGAGCCGCGCGTATTCCGCGTGGTACGCCTCGAAGGAGCGCGCGAGGAGGTCCCGCCAACGGCCCGCGAGGTCGCCGGGGATGCCGAGTTCCTCCGCCGAAGGCACGTTGCGCGCGTCCATCGTGATGTAGCGCGTGCTCGACTCCTGGCCGTCGGCCATGGTCGCGATCTCAAAGACCTTGTACGCGAGCCACATCGAAACGTCGTCGAGCGCCACCGCGAGGCCGCCCGTCAGGCCGCCGATCGAGGCATGGCCGTAGTCGACGAACTTCAAGATGCGATCGATCGATGCGTCGGGGTTCGCGAGGTCCACCTTGGCGAGGATCGCCCCGAGCCCCTCGTTGCTGCGCGAATAACGGGCGAGCACCGAGGCGAGCAGCTCGGGCGTGACCTTCGGCAGGCCGGCGGCGGTCGGAGGCGGAACGAGGGCGAGCCCAGTAATTCTCATCTCGCGGGAGACGGACGCAAACGAAGGCGCACGGCGCAAGCCTTACCACGAGCACTCCGGCGCGGCCGCGGCGCATCGCGTGGTCTCAAGGTGTTCCGAGGCCCCAACCCACCGCCGACAACCCCGAGGGGCCGCGAGCAGCCCTTCGCCCTCCTTGTGACGCCGTGGCAGCGCCGCGCGGGAATTCCGCAGAAACTGCCGCGGCAATGCCCGATGCGAAAGCATTCCCTGCGGCTGCGGTTGCCGTCGCAGCCCCCGGCCACATGTCCAGGGAACCGTCTTTTTTCAGCGACGGGAGGCCCGAGAGGAGCCTTGATGACAAGCCGCCCGCACCCGCTGTACTCCGCCCCGCGCCGGCCCTGGCCTTCCGACGGCCGGCTGCATTCCCACCCCACTCTTCAGCCATGACCTCGCCCGCCCTTCTGCTCCCGCCCCGCCGCTGCCTCGTACCAGCACTTCTCGCATGCCTTCTCTCCACAGCCGGCTACGGCCTGCGCGCCCAAACCCCGCCCCGCGCTGCGACAGAGCCCGGGCAGGAACTGGTCCGGCTCAGTCCGTTCACCGTCAGCACCGATCGCGACGTGGGCTTCGTGGCGGCGTCATCGCTCGCCGGCGGCCGGCTCGCCACCGACCTCGCGGAGACGCCCGTCGCCTACTCCGTGCAGACGCGCGAGTTCCTCGACGCCCTCAACCTCAACGACGCCAACGAGGCACTCAACTGGACGGTCAGCGCCACGACGACCCCCGACGACGGCGGCGGTCAGCTCTTCGGCGGCACGGGCTCGAGCACGTTCCGCGGGGTCTCCGCCAACGCCGTCAACCGGAACTTCTTCACCGGCGGGAGCAATCCGTCGACTTACAACCTGGAACGCATGGATTACGCCCGCGGCCCGAACTCGATCCTCTTCGGCACGGGCACGATCGGCGGCACGGCGAACGCCGTCGTGAAGAGCGCCCGCCTCGGCCGCAACGCCACCGAGGTCAGGGCCGAGTACGGCTCGTGGGACTCGCTGCGCGGCACGGTGGACGCCAACTACTCGGCCAAACGGGTGGCGGCCCGCGTGGTTTCGACCTGGCAGGACACCCACACGTTCCGCGACTGGGAGCGCACGCAGCGGCAGGGAGTCTCCCCCTCGTTCACGCTCGAGCCCGCCCGCAACACGCGCGTCTCGCTGATCGGCGACTACTACCAGCAGAAGGTGACCGCCGGCATGAACACCCTCAACGACTCGTTCACCGGCTGGGACGGCCGCACCGTCTATTCGGGACTGCAGCCCGCCACGCTCCCCAGCCAATCCGCCTTCGGCGCGTCCCGCATCGGGACCAACGCGTGGATCGTGTCGCCCGCCTCCGGCCGCGGATTCGACGCCGCGGTCAGCTACACCGGGCAGATGCAGACGACGTTCTTCAGCGGAAACCGGCCGGTGAACGGCGTCACCGCGGCCAGCGGCGGCAACCTCGGTTTCAACGGCGGCCCGCTGATCGACACGCCGATGATCACCCCGGGCATCTACGACGCCGCGATCCAGGGCTCGGCCTTCCGCGTGCCCCGCCGCACCTTCACGAACATCGGGCCGAACCCGACCTCGATCAACCGGTTCCGGGACGCGACCGTACTGATCGACCAGCGCGTGGGGGACTCACTCAACCTGCAGGTCTCGGGCGGAGTGAACCGGCTCTTCAGCTACGGCCTCATCAATTACTACACGAATCAAGGCTACCAGAACACCTACATCGACATCAACCGCCTGCTGCCTGAAGGCACCGCCAACCCCAACTTCCTCCAGCCGTACAACGAGTTCAGCCGGCCCGAGCGCCAGAAGGTCGACACCACCAACCGGGCCCTGCGACTGGCCGCCGCCTATGCCCGCAGCACACGCTGGTTCGACCTGCGCGCCAACGTCATCGCCGCGCAGGAAAAGCAGCGGATCTTCCGTTCGCGCGAATACTACATGATCCCCGTCGATGCCGATCCGCGCGCGTGGGGACTGATCACGAGCACCCGCACGCAGACGTTGCGCTACCGGTATTACTGGAACCAGCGGGAACGAGAAATGACCGAGATGAAGCGGATCAACCTGATCGATCCCGCGACCGGCACTTCCCGCTCCTACGATCCCCTGTGGGTCCTCGGCTCCGATCGTAACGACGCGACCACGCTGAGCAACGCCGCCACCCGGTATTACCAGGCTGCCGCCAATCTCTCCTTTTGGCGGAAACGCCTGATCCTGCTCGGCGCCTTCCGCGCCGACCAGGTCGACCGCAGCCAGCGCCTCTTCCTCCGCCCGATGGACCATCCTTCCGACTACGGCGCCCTCACGCGCGACCACTTCATCTACCGGCCCGACGCCCCGGTGGACTACTTCCGGCTCACCTACGTACCGAAGGATGCCGCGGGCCGGCCCACCGGCCCCCTGCAACTCGCGCCCGCCACGCGCCCGCGCGACACCACGACCGGCGTCGCCCTCCGGCAGTACGCCGCCGATCGCTTCCAGGACGACTACAACCCGCCCCCGACCAGCACCCGGAAACCCACCAAGTCCGTCGGCGGCATCCTCAACGTGGGCCGCGGCGTGTCGCTCTGGGCCAACTTCGCGCAGACCTTCAACCCGACCGACTTCACCAAGACGACAATCGACTACGGCACCCCGCCGCCCTCCGTCTCCGAGGGCAGGGACTACGGCGTCAGGGTCTCCTTCGGCCCGCGGTTCTACCTCACGGTCAGCCGCTATGAGTCCGAGGAGAAGGACGCCTCCATCGCGCAACCTTCCGGCTTCAGCAACCTGCAGGTCCTGATCAACGCCAATCCCGTGGGCGACCTCAGTGCCGACGGCCGCAACCGCCGCGGCTTGGGCGACGTGCCCATCGCGTGGAACGACACCCTCGATCGCAGGAGTCGCGGCTATGAACTGGAGGCGGTCGCGAACTTCACGCCAGACTGGCGCCTCACGCTCAACGCCGGCCTCGCCGACGCCTCGCAGACGGACGCGTACCGCCAGACCCGCGCGTGGGTCGACGCCCAGACCCCGACGTTTCGGCAGATCCTCGACGACGCGGGCGTGCAATTGGATGCCGGGGGCTTCGCCAGTGCGAAACCGGGCGTCACCACCACGACATCGCCTGACCTCAACAACGCCATCAATGCCTGGAACTCGCTGCAGGCGAGCCGCGCCAACTGGGTCAGCGGCACGCAATTGCTCAACCGACTCACGAAGTACACGGCCAACGCCTACACTGACTACCGCTTGAGCCGGGGTCGCCTCGCCGGCCTGCGCCTGGGTTACGGGATACAGTTCCGCGGCCCCCAGGTCATCGGCTACCGCGGCGCCGACACGATCGTGAATCCGGCCAACCCCGCCACCGCGATCGACGATCCCAAGGTCGACGCCTACACCGTCGTCTGGCAGAAGGCGTACTTCCTGGCCACCGCTACGGTCGGCTATCCGGTCAGGCTCTCCCCGCGGCGAAGGGTCGACCTCAACCTGTCGGTGACGAATCTCCTCAACTACGACCGGCCGCTCTACAACAGCATCGGGTTGCGGGCGGCCAACGGTGACCTGACCTCGCCCGCGCGGACCACCTACCCGCGGTACTTCAGCTACACCACACCCCGCAGTTTCCGGCTCTCGGCGACGACCACGTTCTGACCCGCCGACCTGCCTCTCATGAATCGCCGTCACTTTCTCCACGCGGGCGGCGCCGCCGCCCTCGGAACGCTGCTGCCCGTCCGGGGAGCCGAGCCCGGACAGCGGACCGCCGACGTGTGCGTTTACGCGGGCAACGCCGCGGGCATCGTGGCTGCCGCCACCGCTGCGCGCTCGGGTCTCCGGGTACTCGTGGTCGAGCCCAGCCGCTGGCTTGGCGGCATGACCGGCGGCGGGCTGGTGCACATCGACTGGGGCCGCCCCGAAGCTGCCGGCGGATCGGCGAGGAAGCTCCTCCGCGACGGGCTCACCGACCCGCAGTATCGCCGCCTGTTCGCCGAGTTGGCGCGGGAAACCGGGGTCGAGATCCTGCGCGAGCATCGCGTCGCCTCCGTGAACAAGGACGGAGCCACGATCACCTCCGTCGTCCTGGATCACGCGCCGCCGGACCGCTTCGGATGCCCGGCTCCGCATCCGGCGGCCGCCGCGGCCGTCACGGTGCGCGCGCGGATATTCATCGACTGCTCGTACGAGGGGGACCTGATGGCGAAGGCCGGCGTGGCCTACACGTACGGGCGTGAATCGCGTGACCACTACGGGGAGTCGCTCGCGGGCGTGCGGCCGCCGCTCGCCCTCTACGACATCGATCCTTGGATCCGGCCCGGTGAACCGCGCAGTGGACTGCTCCCGCTGCTGCAGGACATTACCCCCGGTCCCGAGGGCAGCGCCGACAAGCTCACGATGGGCTACGGCTTCCGCTGGAAGTTCACCCTCGGCAAGGACCAGCTACCGATCGACCCGCCCGAAGACTACGACCCGTTCACCTTCGAGATCTACCGCCGCGCGTTCACGCGGAAGCTCAACCTCAACGGCCGCCGTATGCGGAAGCTGGGCGAATACGAGGTGGCCACGGGCGGCATCCACTACCCCGGGGCCGGCAACCTCTCGCGCAGCCTCATCGCACCGACCGTCTTCGGCTGCAACGCCGGCTACCCCGACGGGGATTGGCCCACGCGCGCGCGCATCTGGAAGTTCCACCAGGACTTCCTCCGCGGCATCACCCATTTCCTGCGGACCGACCCCTCCGCCCCGGAAAAACTCCGCGAACGCGCGCGGGTCGCCGGCTTTGATCCCGGCCAGTTCGACGACACCTCAGGATGGCCGCACCAGCTCTACGTGCGCGAGGCGCGCCGGATGATCTCCGGCTACGTCGTGACGCAGAAGGACATGGAGGGCCTGACCGACCCGGGCGATCCGGTCGGCCTCGCTTCGTACGGCGTCGACGATTGGCCCTACGCCATGCATCCGCTTGACGGCAAGGTCGCCCTCCAAGGCGGCGACTTCTCGATGCTCTATCTCGAGGAGAAACACCGCGGCATCTACAAGATCCCGTACCGCGCGATCACCCCGCTAGAACGCGAGTGCCGGAACTTGTTCGTGCCCGTGTGCTGTTCAGCCAGCCACATCGCGATGACGTCGATCCGGATGGAGCCCGTCTGGATGACGCTCGGCGAAGCCGCGGGAGCCGCCGCCTCGCTTGCCCTCGCCGAGGGAGCGGCCGTGCAGCGAGTGGACTATGCTAAGTTGCGCCCCCGCCTGCGCGAGCTGGGCCTCAAGCTTGACCGGCCGGAACCCAGGACGCCCGCGAGGAGCTGAGCCGGCCGAAGAGGAACTCGCTCAGGCCGCACCCGAAGCCTGGAGCGTGATCTCGACCGTGGTCCCGTGACCCGAAGGCGACTCCTCGGTGGTACGGGATTCGAGCCGGAATCGTCCGCCCATCGCCACGGCGAAGTCGCGCATCAGCATCAGCCCGAACCCGGTGCCCTCCTCGCTCATCGTACCGACCCGGCTCGTGATCCGGCCCGAGCGCGCAAAGGCCTCCCGCATCTCGGGCGGGATGCCCACCCCGTGGTCGCGAATACGCAGCGTCACTTCCCCGCCGTCGGACCGGATCTCGACCTCGATGACCGCACCGGCCGGACTGAACTTGATCGCGTTAGAGAGCGCATTGGTGATCACGCTAAGCCGCAGCAGCCGCGGCTCGGCCAGCACGACGGCTTGCTCCGGCCATGCGATCCTCCGCAACGTGATGCGCTTTCGCGCCAGCTTGTCCCGCATCATGCGCTCGGCGTCGCTGAAAGCCGCGCAGAGGTCCACGGGGTCCCGGGCCAGCGATCGGCCGTGAAGCTTGGCCAGTTCGACGCTACGCGCGGCGTCCACGATCTCCTTGATCGCGAGGAAAGCCTCCCGCACCCGCCGGTTGTTCACCGCCACGTCGACGGGCCGGCCCGCCTGTTGATTCATCTCGATCAGTTCCGTCGTCATGCCGATCGCGGCGAGCGGGGTGCTCACATCATGACACAGCACGCGCACCATCCGCTCCAGGCCGGCCGCCTCCAGGCTGCTGAGTTCCCGCTCATGGCGGATTTCCGACAGGCGCTTGAACTTATACCCGAGTCCCACGGTGCTCATCAGAAGTTCCCAGAGCACCGCGGCTATCGGCAGCAAGGGCGTATCCAGTACGCCGGGCATCATGCCCAGGCGAACGAGGTTCAGGTATCCCGTGACGAAAAGGATGCCGGACCAACCGGCCGCCATGATCCCCGCACCGATGAGTTTCCGGCGAAAGGCCATGAAAAGGACGGCGGCAGCCGCTCCGACGGCGTAAAGTTGGGCTGCCGAAACCAGCGGCGTCACCGTCTCGTGAGGCAGGAAGGGACATACCGCGAGGAGCCCGACGATCGCGAGCAAGGAACCCTGCAGCCCCCGGTTGAGTCTAGGTAGGTGATCGTTGAGTTGGAAGTACGTGGAGAAAGCCCGCAGGCTGAGCACGCAATTCAGGAGCCGGATCTCATAGCGCCAGTCACCAAGCCAGAAGCAGTCGAAGACTCCTCCGGCGACGAGGTCGAAGTGACCCGAATGGGCAAGGGAGATCGCGAGCAGTCCAAACGATACGAAGATGTAATCCCGCGCCGCCTTCTCCCGGAAATGAATGAAGAGCGCCGCCTGAAAGAAGAGCAGAACCATGACTCCACCGAGATAGGTGAAGGTCAACATGTGTCCGGTATCGGTCTCACGCCGGAGCTGGTCTCCGCCGAGCAGCTCGGGCCGCAGGGGATATCGCAGGCGCGTCTCCACCCGCAGGAAGACGGCGGCGTGCCGTCCCCGCCACTCCTGCAGCGGCAGCACGAGATTAGTGGCGTGGTGACGGCGCTGCTCCACCGGCACCCGATACCCCGCGGTGACGCTCTCCACCACGCGCCCATCACTCACCAGGTGCGCCTCGATCCGCTCGTGGGGTGCAGCAAAGATCCGAAGCACCATCCCCTGGCGGACGGTCTCCGCGTCATCGGAAAGAGCTATCCGGTACCATTGCGGGCGGTCGAGCGGCGGCCCGGGTGAGTCGACGGATTCAACCGTTCGCGCCGGGAAAGCTTCGAGCCGCACGAGGTCAGCCTCATCCTTGAGCGCAAAACCGACGGGAGTCTCGATCTCGGTTACCCCCGAGAGCCGCGCGGCGCGCAGCGCGCCGGATTCCACGCACGGCAGCGCTGCTACCAGGAGGAAAAGGATGAAGGGAAAGCTACGCATGCTGACCGAGGAGCCCGACAAAGTTCCGGAGGGGAAGCGTCGATCCGTCGCATCCGCCGCCGCAATCCCTTAAAACAATGCGGCTCATAAACGAGCTGACCGGTCCATCAGGAAAGTCCCTCTGACCCCAGGGAAGCCACCTGCGGGCCGGAGAAAACGTTCTTCCCGGGCACTCGGCGGGAGCCGACCGCCCGGCCCTCAGCGCATCGTGAGCAGGTCACCCAGCGGACCGGGGTAGAAACCGACCGCGAGGGAGGCGAGCGCGAGCGCGCCAAGCACGAAGGCGGCGAAAGGCGCGACCGGCGTGCGGGGCGGACGAGCCGGACCAACCGAATCGTCGGCGGGCGGCATCCACGTCTCGAAGAAGGCCGCCTTGATCCAGCCGAAGTAGTAATAGATCGAGATCACGACGCCGGCGGCCGCCACCGCGAGCAACACGCGTGCGCCGGCCTGGTAGGCCGAGATGAAGATGAACAGCTTGCCCATGAACCCGGCCAGCGGGGGAATCCCCGCCAGCGAGCCGAGGCCGATCGCGAGCACGGTGCCGAGGAAGGGATTTTCCTTCGCGAGGCCGTTATAATGGTCGAGCTCCTGGTCGGCATCGTCACTGCCGGCGACGTGCGCCATGACGCCGAACACCGAGAACGACGCGATAAGGTAAGCGAAGAGGTAGAAATAGACAGCGCCGGCGGCCATCGGGGTGTGGAGGGATGCCACGACACCCAGCAGCAGGAACCCGGCGTGCGAGACGCCCGAGAGGCCGATGAGCCGCTTCACGTTGTGCTGGGTGAGCGCGGCGATGTTGCCGAACAGGAGCGTGGCCGCGGCCATGGCAGTGAGCACCGGCGTGACGAGCCACGAGTACGGGGCGAAGGTTCCGCCCTGCCCGCACAACGCCATCAGCACGGCGAAACCCGCGCCCTTCGAGGCGACGGCGAGGAACGCGGTCACGGGCGTCGGCGCACCTTGGTAGACGTCCGGCACCCAGATCTGGAACGGGAACGCGCCGATCTTGAAGGCTACTCCGGCCAGGACCAGCACGACGCCGAGCGCCGCGACGAAATTGTCGGGATTCGCGGCGAGGAAACGGGAAAGCTCGGCGTAATGCAGCCCCTGAGGGGTGTGGCCCGGCAGGGCCGGATTACCCGCGGCGCCGTAAAGAAGGACGATACCGAAGAGCAGGAGGCCCGAACTCAGCGCGCCCATCACGAGATACTTCAGACCGGCCTCGAGCGAGGCGGTGCTCGTGCGATGATAACCCACCAGGATGTAGAGGCCGATCGTGAGCGTCTCGAGGGCGACAAAGAGCATCACGAAGTGGTTGCTCTGGGCCAAAAGCATCATCGCCGCGGTGACAACGAGCAGGACGTGGTAGAACTCGACCCGCGCGACCCGCTGCCGCGCGAGCGTGATCCGCGCCAGCAGACACGTGAGCAGCGCGGAGAGCAGGAAGAAAGCCCGCATCAGCTGGCCGCCGGTGCCGTGGAACAGCAACCCGTTGAAGGTTTCGCGACCGACGGAGACGGAGTTCCAGTTCAGCGCCAGGCCCAGGAGGGTGCCGAGGAGACCCGCGCTCGCGACGTCGGGGATGACCCCGTGCAGACGGCGCGGCAGCACGATCTCGAGCGCCAGCAGCAGCAGGGCCACGCAGCCGAGCATGAGCTCGGGCATGATGGCGCCCCAGAGGTTGTCGGCGGCGGCGAGTCGGAGCGCTTCGACGGTCATCGGGAGGGGGCGGCGGCGGCCGCGGCCGGGGCGGCGGGCAGCGCGGGATTGAGAGCCGAGGACAGCGAACGCGGCCAAAAGCCGACGAACAGCAACGCGGCGAGGAGGACGAGGGCGGGGATCCGCTCCGACCAGCGCAAGTCGACGGGAGCCTGCCGCGCGGCGACCTCTTCCATGCGCGCGGTGGCGGGACCGAAGAACACGCGGGCCGCGGCGCGCAGTCCGTAGACGGCGGAAATCACGACTCCCACGGCGGCGAGGGCGGTGATGAGCGGCGAGAAACGCCAGAGGGCGACGAAGATCGCGAATTCACCCCAGAAGTTGGCGAAGCCCGGCAGGCCGACGCTGGCGAAGGTGGCGGCGACGAAAAGGGCAGCGAGGACCGGGGCTTGCCGCGCCAGCCCGCCCATCTCGTCGAGCGCGAAGGTCTGGGTGCGGTGGTGGATGCACGTCGCGAGCTGGAACAACAGCGCAACCGAAAGGCCGTGGGCCACCATCAGAAGAACCACGCCGCCGACACCCACCGCGGAACCGGCCGCGATCCCGAGGAAGGCGTACCCCATGTGCATGACCGAACTGTACCCGATCATCTGCTTGAGGTCCCGCTGGGCGATGGTGACGAAACCGACAATGAGCACGTTGCCCACCACGGCGAGCCAGGCGAGCGGGCCGGCCCAGGCAGCATGACCGGCGGGCAGCAGCGGCAGGGCGACCTGGATGAGGGCGTAGAGGCCGAATTTCTTGAGCACGCCCGCGTGGAGCATGGCGTTGGAACTCGGCGCGGCGCCGTAGCCGAGCGGGGCCCAGGTGTGCAGCGGCCAAAGCGAGACCAGCACCCCGAGACCGAGCGCCAGCAGGCCGAACAGGTTCCGTTGCACGCTTTCGGCGAGCGGGAATCGGGCGAGATGCTCGCGCAGCGCGATCAGGTCGAACGTGTTGGCGCCGCTCTGGGCGTAGAGGGCGATCAGGCCGAGGAGTGAGATCATCGCTCCGAGCGTGAGGTAGATCGTCATCTTCATCGCCGCGTAACCGCGGTCGCGACCTCCCCAGACGCCGACCATGATGAAGGTCGGGATCAGGGCCAACTCGTGGAAGAAGTAGAGGAAGAGGACATCGACGCTCGCAAACACGCCCATGAGCCCTCCCTGCATCGCCAGCAGGAGCATCAGGTAAATTTTGAGGCGCTCGGCCTGGGACTGGATGGCGTAAAGGCCCGCGGCGAAGCCGACGATTCCCGCCATCACGAACAACGGCAGCGCGACGCCGTTGAGGCCGAGCTTCAGCGAGACCCCGAGCTCGTCGAGCCCGGTGGAATACTGCCGCAGGAAGGCGTAGCCGGAGACCTGCGTCTGCGCGGAGAAATGCCACCAGACGTGCAGCGCCATGAGGAGCGGCACGCCGAAGCCGACATAGGCCAGCCGCACTGACCAGCGCTTGGGCAGGCCGCAGCCGATCGCCAGCGCGACCGCGAGGGGCGCGACGATGGCGATGAGCAGGGGATCGGTCAGCAGGTTGCCCATGGCGTCAGAAGGTCAGGTATCCCGCGGCGACCGCCCAGAGTGCGGCCAGCCCGAGGAGGAACCAGTAGGCGTAAGCGTTGGCGTTGCCCACGTGGAGGGCGCGCGCGCCGAGTCCGAAGAGCCCGACGACTCCCGCGAGGCCGCGCACGATGAGGCCGGCGAGCAGGATCTGCTCGAGGAAATTCAGCAGCATCGCGAACCGCTGCTGCACCTTCTCCACGTACCAGCCGTAGGCGCGGTCGAAGGATTCCTTCAGGGCCCCGAGCAGCCCGAAGAGACCCGGCGAGCGCCGGGCCAGCGCGTCCTCGCCGGAGGCGGGATACAGGAACCAAGCCGTGCCCGCGCCGGCCAGCAGCACGACGACGCTGGTGGCGAGGATCACTCCGTGGGCGGGGCCCGTGGGATGGACCACCTCGTCGAGGATGCCGTCGAAATTGCCGCCCAACACCGAGGAGAAGAACCAGCCGTAGCCGCCGACAACGGACAGAACCGCGAGAAGCGCCAGCGGGGCGGTGAGGGTAAATCCCCCCTCGTGGGCGTGCCGGGCGCCATCGCCGCGGGCTTCACCCAGGAAGGCGATCCGCCATAGGCGCACCATGTAGAAGGACGTGAGCGCTGCGGTGAACGCCAGCACGCCGAAGACCGCGGAGTTCTTCGCGTAGGCGAGGTAGAGGATGGCGTCCTTCGAGAAGAAGCCGGCCAGACCCGGGAGGCCGATGATCGCCAGCACGCCGGCGGTGAAGGTCCAGAACGTGAGCGGCATCCGCGCGCGCAGCCCGCCCATCCGGAAAATATCCTGCTCGTGGTGGCAGCCGTGGATCACGGAGCCGGAACCGAGGAAGAGGAGGGCCTTGAAGAAGGCGTGGGTGGTGAGGTGGAACATCGCCGCCCCGGCGCCCGCCGCCATGAGGTGGGAGTGGTCCCCGTGCGGCACGTCCAACGAACCGAGGCCGAAGGCCGCGACCATGAAGCCGAGCTGCGACAAAGTGGAGTAGGCCAGGACCTTCTTGATGTCGCGCTGCGTGACCGCGCACAGCGCCGCGTAAAGCGCCGTCGCCACGCCGGTCCAGAGGATCACCGTCAGCGCGTCCGGCACCATCAGGAAACTGATCCGGCAAAGCATGTAGATGCCGGCCGCGACCATCGTCGCGGCGTGGATCAAGGCGGACACGGGCGTCGGGCCCTCCATGGCGTCGGGCAACCAGACCTGCAACGGCAACTGGGCCGACTTGCCCACGGCGCCGCAGAAGAGCAGCAGCGGGATCCCCGCCGAGACTGCCGCTCCGGCCCCAGTCTGCGAGGCCAGGGCGTCCAGTTGGGTCGTCCCGAAGCGGGCCTGGCACCAGACGATGCCCAGGAGGAACCCGAGGTCGCCCACCCGGTTGACGATGAAAGCCTTCTTGGCGGCGTCGGCGGCCGACTGGCGCAACAGGTAGTGGTTGATGAGCAGCCACGAGCTGAAGCCGACGAGCTCCCAGAACACGAACATCATGACCAGGTTGTCCGCCAGGACGATCCCGGTCATCGAGAACATGAAGATCGAGAGCCCGCCGAAGTAGCGGCCGCGGGCCTCGTCGTCGTGCATGTACCCGAGGGAGAAGACGTGGACGCAGAGACCGACCACGGCCACGACGAACAGCATCAGGGCGGCCAGGTCGTCGAACTTCACGCCGAGCGAGAAGGCCCAGTCGCCGAGGCGCAGCCATTCGGCGGAGTCGGTGAAGCGGTGCCCGCCGAGCGCCATGGACAGGGCGGTGGCGGCGAACAAGGCCGCGGCGGTCGTGGACACGGCCGCGGCGGCCCCGCCGCGGCGGCGCAGGAAGAGGGCGATGATGGCGGCCGAGAGCAGCGGCACGCCCAGCGCGGCGACGGCGAGAAGGTTGAACGTCATGCGCTCAGTTCCGCAGGGAGTTGAGCTCGTCGAGCTGCACGGTCCGCCGGCGGCGGAAGAGCGCGACGATGAGCGCGAGGCCCACGGCGACTTCGGCCGCGGCCACGGTGAGGATGAAGAAGACGAAGACGTTGCCGTCCATCGTGCCGTTGAAGCGGGAGAAGGCCACCAGCGCGAGGGTGGCGGCGACGAGCATGAGCTCGAGGCTCATGAAGACGACGAGCGTGTTCCGCCGGACGAGCACGCCGAGCAGCCCAATCGCGAAGAGTGCGACGGAGACGGCGACGTAGGCGTTGAGGGTGGCCGGGATCATGCGCCCTCCTCCTGATCCGCGGGACGCTTGCTCAGCACGATCACGCCAAGCATGGCGATGAGCAGCAGGAACCCGAGCACCTGCACCGGCAGCAGGTAGGTGGTGAAGAGCTGGTGGGCGTACGGCTTGAGGGCGGCGCCGACCGCGGTGGTGGCGGCCTTGGACTCCGGCAGGCGCCCGCGGACAAGGAACGAAGCCACGCCGCCGAGCACGAGGCCGACGGCGATCACGCGCGCGGCCAGCGGCAGGCGGTGCAGGACCGGCCGACTGTCGCCGCGGACGTCAAGCAGCATGATGATGAAGAGGAACAACGCGACGACCGCGCCCGCGTAGACCAACAGCAGCAGGAAGGCCAAGAGGTAGGCGTCGAGCGCCACGAACAGGCCCGCGATCCCGACCAGCGACAGGAGCAGGCACATCGCCGCGTTGACCGTGTTGCGGTTCAGGACGACCCCGGCCGCGCCGATGAGCGTCAGCAGGACGAAGGCGTTGAAGAGAATCTGCCCGGTGCCCATGGCCTCAATGACGGTCGTTGCCGTGCTCCTCGGCGGCCTTCTTGCGGTCCCACTTGAAGTGGTCGTCGGGCAGCGTGCCGCCCAGCTCATAGAGCCGCGCCTTGTTGTTCACCATCTCCTCGCGGGAGTAGCCGGTCATCGAGTACTGGGACTGCAGCCAGATCGCCTCCTCGGGACAGACCTCCTGGCACATGCCGCAGTAGATGCAGCGGAGCATGTCGATCTCGAACTCGCGCGGCGCCTTCTCGACGTGGGCCTGAGGGGAGTCGACCGGGATCTCGCCGGGCGTGATGCGGATCGCCTTGGGCGGACACACGAACTCGCAGAGCTGGCAGGAGACGCACTTCTCGCGGCCGTTCGGATCCTTCACGAGCGTCGGCACGCCCCGGTAGCCGGCCGGCACGGCGGGCCGCTGCTCCGGATACTCGAGCGTCGTCTTCGGGCGCACGAGGTGGCGCCAGGTGGTCCGCAGTCCCTCCGCGATCTGCGGGAGGTAGGTGCGCTCGGCGAAGGTGAGCGGCTTGCGTTGGAGAGGGACGACGGCCATGGCGGGAAGGACGGTCAGCGGGTCTGGATAACGGCGATCGCCGCCGCGTAGAAGACCAGATTCGCGACGGAGAGCGGTAGCAGTTTGCGCCAGCCGAGCTCCATCACCTGGTCATAGCGGAAGCGCGGGACGGTCCAGCGCACCCACATGAAGAAGAAGATCAACGCGATCACCTTCCCGAGGAAGATGCCGATCGAGAGTACCCCGACGAAGACCGGGTGGGCGAGGAGCGGGTGCAGCGGCGCGAGCCACGCCGCAAGGGTCGCGAGCGACACCCACGGCAGCGGATTCCAGCCGCCGAGGAAGAGCAGGGTGAAGACACCCGACCCGATGAGCATGTGCGCGTACTCCGCCACGAAGAAGAGGCCCCACTTGAAGGCGCCGTATTCGGTATGGAAGCCGCCCACGAGGTCCGCCTCGCCCTCCGCCATGTCGAACGGATGGCGGTTTGTCTCGGCGAAGAGCGCGACGAGGAAGATCAGCGCGGAGACGGGCATGAGGAACACGAACCACATCCCGCCCAGGAAGCCGGGCTGGCTCTGGAACTCGACCGCACGCGCGAGGCTCATCGTGCCCGGCGTGCCCGGGGCATTGATCCAGAGGAACACCGGCAGCACGGAAAGCGTGAGCGAAAGCTCGTAGGAGATCAGCTGCGCCGAGGCGCGCACGCCGCCCAGGAACGGGTACTTGGAGTTGGAGGCCCAGCCCGCGAGGATCAGGGAGTAAACCCCGAGCGAGGAGACGGCGAACACCGCGATCAGGCCGATGTCGACGTTGGCCAGCGCCAGCGGGACCACCCGGCCAGCCGCGTCGAGGTATGCGCCGAAGGGTACGGTCGTCACCGTCGTGAGCGCCGGCATCATCGCGACGATCGGCGCCAGCACGAAGTAGAACTTGTTCACGTGCCCCGGCAGGGCGTCTTCCTTGAAGAGCATCTTGCCGCCGTCGGCCATCACGTGGAACAGACCGAGGCGCTGGAGGAATGGCCCCACGACCGGGATCCACGCCACCCAAGGCACGATCGCGCGATTCGGCCCGGGGCGGCCCTGGATCCACGCCGACACCTTGCGCTCCGCCATCGAGCAGATGCCCCCGATCGGGAAGATCACCATGATCACGGCGAGCCCCTTGAGCACGCCCTGCCAGACCGGATGGAGGCTGAGGTAGAGGTCGACCATCTCAGAACAGCGTCGCGATGCAGATCAAAAGGCCCACCCCGCCCACCACCGCCGCGCCGATTCGCATCTTGCGGTTCTCCTCCGCCAGCGCCGCCTGCTCGCGCTGCTGCGCCTTGGTCGGGTTGGCGGGCGCGGAACCGGGCTTACGAAGCGTGAGGGCGAGCAGGCCCGCGCCCATGAGGATGAAACCGAGTCCGATGGCGAAAAAGGCGGGGGAGCGCATGGTCTCAGGCGATCGCGGGTTTGTAATGGAGCGTCTCACCCTCGACGAAGGGCAGCGCGGCGAACGGGGAGGCGTCGAGCGAGTGCCCTTCGTCGGACAGCGTGGCGAAGGAAAGGCCCTGCAGCGCGGGAACGGCCGCCGCCATCTCGCGCCAGAGCGCGTGCAGTTCCCCCGGAGCCGAACAGCCGGCCGCCGCGACGAGGCGCGACAGCACGATCAGGTCGTCGGTCGCACCGGCAAGGGCGGGCACCGCCGCAAGGAAACGCTGGAGGCGGAACTGCTGGTTTACGAAGCAGCCCGCTTTCTCGAAGACGGTGAGCGTCGGGAGCGTCACGCGCGCCGCCGCGCTGGTCGCGTGGGCGTGCGTGCCAAGGTAAACGACCGCCACGCGAGCCAACTGCGCGGCGGTCAGGCCGGCGGCAGCGAGGTCCTCTCCCACGGAAACGACGGCCCGCACGCGGCCGGCATCGATCGCCTCGGCCAGCGCGCCGAGGCGCGCGGAAGGCAGCGCATTGATGAGGCCGGTCACCAGCGCCCCACGCACGTTCGGGTTGCGGTCGGCGGAGATCAGGAGGCCGTCACCCTGGCCGGTGCGGCTGACGAGATGAACCGGAGCACCGAGCGCCTCGGCCAACCGGCGGGTGAGGAACTGCTCCTCGACCGAGCTGCGGCCGGAGCCGACGACCGCCACGGCGCCCGCCGCCTCACGCAGGAGTCCCGCGGCGGCGTGGACGGCGGAGTCGAGAGTGGCCTCGGCCGCTCCGATGCGGCACGAGGCTAGCCGGTCGGGCGACCGCACGGCCTTGTAGAGATCACGGCCGCTGTCGGCCATCCACGTGTCGTTCACCGCGTCGTTGCGCCGCGGCGTGATGCGGTGGATGACGCCCTCGCGGGACCAGACGACGGTGTTGGCGCCGACGCTCGACTCGGTGTCGATGCTGTTGGTCTGGCGCAGGAACCAGACCCGCATCTTGAACCGGAAGTCAGTGCTGGTGAGGGCGCCGACCGGGCAGATGTCGACCGTGTTGAGTGAGTAGTTGTTGGCGAGCTCGCGGCCCGGGTAGCAGGTCAGCGTCGAATAGCTGCCGCGGTCGACGAAACCGAGGACGTCATCCTTGGCGACCTCCTTGCAGAACCGGATGCACCGGGAGCAGAGGATGCAGCGCTCGTCGTCGAGGGTGACGCGGGGCCCAAGCCGGGTGCGCTTGGGCTTCACGTTCTTCTCCTCCACGAAGCGCGAGTAACCGCGGCCGTAGCCAGTGGCCTGCTCCTGCAGCTTGCACTCGCCGGCCTGGTCACAGATCGGGCAGTCGAGTGGGTGGTTGACGAGGAGGAACTCCATCACGCCCTCGCGGCAGTCCTTGATCTGCG
>JBBAVH010000010.1:0-114085 GCA_040397825.1 Opitutaceae bacterium | reverse complement strand
GCCTTCCGCTTCCTGCACGTCTCGACCGACGAGGTCTACGGCACGCTCGCGCCGACCGATCCGGCTTTCACCGAGGAGACGCCCTTCGCGCCCAATTCGCCCTACGCGGCCTCGAAGGCTGCCAGCGACCACCTCGTCCGCGCCTACCAGCACACCTACCACCTGCCGACACTCACCACCAACTGCTCCAACAACTACGGCCCGTACCACTTTCCCGAGAAGCTGATCCCCCTGATGATCCTCAACGCCCTGGAGGGGAAGAACCTCCCCGTCTACGGCGACGGCATGCAGGTGCGCGACTGGCTCTACGTGGAGGACCACGCGGCGGCGATCTGGCTCGTGCTGCAAAAGGGGCGTGTCGGCGAGACCTACAACGTCGGCGGGCTGAACGAGAAGCCGAACATCGAGATCGTGCGCACGATCTGCGCCCTGCTCGACCGCAAGGCACCCCGCGCCGACGGCAAGTCCTACGCCACGCAGCTCACCTACGTCGCCGACCGCCCCGGCCACGACCGCCGCTACGCCATCAACTGTGCGAAGCTGCAGAGGGAACTCGGCTGGGCCCCGAAGGAGTCCTTCGCCACCGGCATCGAGAAGACCGTCGACTGGTATCTCAAGAACCGCGCCTGGGCGGCGGAGATCACGAACACGCGGTATGCGCGTGAAAGGCTAGGGGCGAGAGGCTAGAGACAAGAGGATGAGCCGCGGAGGATTCAAGTCACTGCTGGCCTGGCAGAAAGCTCAGGATCTGGCCGTGGCGATCTACGAACTCACGCGCCTGCCAGGCTGGTCCCGCCATTTTCATCTCGTTGACCAGATGCGACGGGCAGCAATCAGCGTTCCGAGCAACATAGCGGAGGGTGATGAGCGCGATACAGACAAGGACTCCGTGCGTTTTATGTACATCGCAAAGGGCTCTCTGGCTGAGCTTCGCTCCCAATTGGATCTTGCGGCACGCATCGGGCTCTTGCCCGAGGAGACCTTTATTGAGACTGACCAGCGCTGCGAAGAAGTCGCCCGCATCCTTCGCGGCCTGATCAAGGCCCGCAGTAATTCATGAAGAACAATTCCCCCCTAGCCTCTAGCCCCTCGCCCCTCGCCTCCCGCAAGGGCATCATCCTCGCCGGCGGCTCCGGCACCCGCCTCTATCCGCTCACCGTCGCCGTCTCCAAGCAGCTGATGCCGGTGTACGACAAGCCGATGGTGTACTACCCGCTGTCGGTCCTCATGCTGTCGGGCATCCGGGAGATCCTGATCATCTCCACGCCCACCGACCTGCCGCTCTTCCGCCGGCTCCTGGGCGACGGCGCCAACCTCGGCGTGCGCTTCTCCTACGCCGAACAGCCCAGCCCCGACGGCCTCGCGCAGGCCTTCCACATCGCCGCCGACACTGGATTCCTCAAGGAGGAGCCCGCCGCGCTCGTGCTGGGTGACAACCTCTTTTACGGGCACGACCTCGTGAAGTCCCTCGAACGCGCCACCGCGCGGACCTCGGGCGCCACCATCTTCGGCTACCATGTGGCCGATCCCCGCAGCTACGGCGTAGTCGAGTTCGCGCCCGACGGCCGCGTCCTCTCCCTCGAGGAGAAGCCCGCCCAGCCGAAGTCCAACTACGCCATCCCGGGCATCTACTACTACGACGCCGACGTGGTCGCGTTCTCCCGCCGCTTGAAGCCATCCAAGCGCGGTGAACTCGAGATCACCGACCTCAACCGCCTCTACCTCGAGGCGGGCCGGCTCCACGTCGAGGTCCTCGGTCGCGGCACCGCGTGGCTCGACACCGGCACCCACGACTCGCTGCTCGAGGCCGGCCAGTTCGTCTCCGTCATCGAGAACCGGCAGGGCCTGAAGATCGCCTGCCTCGAAGAGATCGCGTGGCGGCAGGGCTGGATCGACCGCGCGACCCTCGAGGCCAACATCACCCGCCTGGGGAAATCATCGTACGGGGCGTACCTGCGTCGCTTGGCCTCTGAAAAGTGATACTCTCGCCGACCGACTCAGGGCGGCCGCGCGAATAAGGGATTGAGCGGCGCGGCGTTTCGCGGGGACACTCCCAACGGCCCCGGGCGATGTCCACCTCAGCGTCCCACACCTCAACCGAAGACCGCGGGCCGGCCCCGCGGCTCAGCGTGGTCGTGCCGCTGTTCAACTGCCTCGCCCTTACCCGGGCGATGCTCGATAGCCTGCGCGCAACGCTGCCAGCGGGCCTCACGCACGAGATCATCCTCGTCGACGACGGCAGCACCGACGGCACCCGCGAATGGCTGCGGGACACCGCGGAGCTCCGCGCGCCGCCGTTCCGCGTGCTCCTCAACGACTGCAACCTCGGCTTCGCCGGCGCCAACAACCGCGCGGTCGCCGTGGCCCGCGGTGAGCTCATCGCCTTGCTCAATAACGACCTGGTCCTGTTGCCCGGCTGGCTGGAGCCGATGCTGGGCGCCCTCGAGTCGCTCGGCGAACGCGCCGGCCTCGTCGGCAACGTCCAGCTCGACGCCCGCACCGGCGAGGTCGACCACGCCGGGCTCGAGCAGAACCCCGCCGCGAAACCCGTTCACCTACGCCAACTCCCCTGCCCGCCGGTTCGGCGTCTCCGCCCGATCCTTCCGGCCGTCGCCGTCACCGGTGCCTGCGTGCTGCTGCGACGAAACCTGTGGCGGGAGCTCGGCGGGTTCGACGAGGGCTACGTCAACGGAGGGGAAGACATCGATCTGTGCTACCGCGCGCGCGTGGCAGGCCGAGTGAACGTGGTCGCGCTGCGCAGCGTCGTTCGCCACCACGTGAGCTCGTCGCCCGGCCGCAAGGCGCGCGACGAGCAGAACTCCCACCGGCTGGCACGCCGTTGGGGCCGGGAGTTTTCCGCCGACGCACTCCGGCCCTGGTGTCGACAATACCTCCGGGACGCATTCGAGCAGCCGCGTGACCGCGAGTATCGCGTCGTCTTCGCCGCGCTCGCCTACCTCGGAAAGTTTCGCCGGAGTCCGCCGCCCGAAGCGGAACGCGGCGTGGCCGAGGGCATGGCGCGCGAGCTGGCGCGCTGGCGTGCGATGTTCGGTTAGGCGCCGGCCTGGCCGCCGGAGGCCAACACCTCGCGCACCACCGACTGCGGCCGCTGGTTCACCGCGATGAACATGCGGCCGAGGTATTCGCCGATCAGGCCGAGCATCACCAGCTGGGTGCCGGAGAAGATGAGGATGCAGGACATCGTCCAGCCCCAGCCGTACTCAGGTCCGATGCCGCGGTACCAAAGCCACGCAATGGTGCCCAGCGCCACGAGACCCGCAGCGGCGACGATGAGGCCGAGAACGGTCGCGACGCGCAGCGGCAGCAGCGAGAAGTTCACCCAGGCGCTGAGCCAGAGCCGGACCAGCTTGGAAAGCGTGTAGGTGCTCCGGCCCGCAAGTCGCGGCTGATGGCGCACCTCGATCGAGCCGATGCGCTGCGTGACCTGCAGGATCAGGCCGTCAAGGTACGGATAGGGTCCGGCGTATCCCGTCACCTGCCGCGCCACGAAGGCGCTCACGCAACGGAAGCTCGAGAGGTAGAAGCCCGCGGGCTTATCGAGCGCCCAGTCGGTCATGCGGTTGGTGAACCAGCTACCGAGGTTGCGCCACGCCTCGTGCCGCTTCTCCCCATAATGCCCGTAGACGACGTCGAGCCCGGTCGCCTTCGCCTCTCGCCAGAGCCGAACCGCCTCGGCTGGTGGATTCTGGCCGTCGTCGTCGAGATTAACGATGTGTTCACCGCGGGCGTGCCGCCACCCCGTGAGCACCGCGTTGTGCTCACCGTAATTGCGGGCGTGCTCGATCAGCGTGACCGGGACCTTCGCGCGGCGAACCAAGTCGCGCGCCACGCGGCTCGTTTCCTCCCCGCTGCCGTCGTGCACGAGGATGATCTCGTGCCCGCCTTCCACCACCAGCCCCTCGATCTCCGCGACCACCGCGCCGATCGTCTCGGCGCTGCGGTAGAGCGGGATGACAAAACTGAGCGCGGGGCCGACCATCCTTGCGATTAGCCGGCAAAGGGCGGGACGGGGCAAGACCGCGTTTCCAACGGCGCCGTCAGACGTAGTGCCGCAGTTCGCGTCGGTAATACGCGACGGTCCGTGCCAGCGCCGTCCGCAGGTCGGTCCGTGGTCGCCAGCCGAGCCGGCGCGCGATCAGGCGGCCGTCCGCGAAATAGTCCCCGATGTCGATCTTGCGACGGTCCGCCGGGAACTCCCGCACCACGAATGCGCCACCGCGGTTCACCTCGACCAGCAATTCGGCCAGCCGTTGCAACGTCACCCGCGGCGGTCCGCCGAGGTTGAACACCTGACCCACCGCCTCCGGCCGGGCCGCCGCCAGCAGGAATGCCTCCACCGCGTCGTCGACGTACGTGAAGTCCCGTAGCTGGTCACCGCCCCATACCTCAAAGGGCTCGCCCTCCACCAGCCGCCTTACCCACACGCCCACGAAGGTCTGCCGCGCATCCTTCACCCGCATCCGCGGCCCGATCGTGTTCGTCAGCCGCAGCGCCGTCGCCGCGATCCCGTGCACACGCGAGTACAGAAGATGGAATGACTCGCCTGCGAGTTTGTTGATTCCGTTCACATCCACCGGACGCAACGGATGCCTCTCGTCCACCGGGAGGTAATCCGGCCGGCCGTAAATCTGCCGCGTGCTCGCGAACACGATGCGGATCCCGGGATTATGCAGCCGGCACGCCTCGAGGATCGCCAGCTGCGCGCGGCAATTGATGTCCAGATCCGTCTGCGGGTCCGTCATCGAGTCCATGTGGCTCGTCTGCCCCGCGAGGTTGAAGAGGAAATCCTGCCCGCGCACGAGGGACGGCAGCCGCGGCCAATCGCGCACGTCAGCCACATGAACCTTCACCCGCGAGGCGACGCCCGCGAGGTTGCGCCGGTTGCCACCGTATTCCGGCACGAGGCTGTCGACGATTGATACCTTCGCCCCGAGCCGGATCAGCTCCCGCGCGAGGTTCGAACCGATGAACCCAAGCCCGCCCGTGATCAGGACGCGCCTTCCCGCGAACACGCGGCGGAGGTTAGAAGGGGCGGACATCGGCGCAGCAAACACGCGGCCGCGCCGCCGCGTCAATTCCCGCCTGCCTCGACGCGCAGCCGGTGGACGCAAAGCGCGATCATCCGCGGATCCGTGGGCGAAGCGCGCAGCGCCGGCTCCAAGGAGCGCAGCATCCAGCGGGAGGTTCCCGGCGGCAGCGTGATCGGTCCCAGATCCACCACCGTACGCGTCTCACCCAGCCTCACCGGAGCGCCGATCCGCCCTCCGGCGGCGTCAACCCACTCAACCTGACGCGCGCCATGGGCACGCGCGTCCAGCTTCAGTGTGGCCTGCAACGGCCGGCCGCGGGGGTTTTCCAGAACGAGGACGGCCTCTCGCCCCGTCCATTCCCAACGATCCCCGGAGCCTGTCGCGGATTCGAGACCGTGCCAGCCATCCGCCTGCGTTACTCGCAAGCCACCCGGCCCCGTCGCGCGCACGAGAGTGAAACGGTTCGAAAGCACGCGCCGACCGTCGCCCCCGGGATCTGCACCCACCACCCCACCCTCGAGGGTCCAGTCCCCCCGCAACGGCGTATCGCGCCGGGCCTCGTAGGTGTGCGTCGCGAAGTACTGGCCCTTCCGCAGCAGGAAGACATGCGCCCAGAGGCGCGACCACATGTCAGGCACGAGCAGGTTCACCGCGCGGACGTCGTCCATCGCCTCGATCCGCCGCAGCGCAACGAGGTCGGGCTCGACCCGCAACGGAGCCTGGCCCAGACGCGCGATGAAACCGCCGCAGGCCGCGAGGTTGCCCATCACTACGAGCGCGACGGCCGCCATGACCAAACGACGCTCCCCTAAGCCGCCGGACCGGAGGAGGACGATGCAGCGAGCGCACGCGGGCAGGAGCACCGGAAGGAAAACCGCGAACAGCTTGTAGGCGTCGTAACTCGCGTTCGTGCCGAGCCACGCCCCGCGCACTTGCAGGAACGCATATCCCGCCAGGACCGGCGCGGGTAGCACCAGCGCCAACCACCCAGCCGGCGTGCGCCACGCCGCTCCCCGCGCGTGCACGTACACCAGCAGGCCCGCGAACAACGCGGCCAACGTCCAACGCAGTAGCGGCCACGGCAGGGGTTCCAAATCAGGAGCGAGCACGAGTCCGAACCAGCCTTCCGGCGTCAGCGCGGGAATCGGCCAGCCGAAGTCGTACGTGCGCAGCAGGGAAAGTCGCTCGGCCAGCCCGGCGACTCGCTCCGCAAACAGCACGCCGCTCACGACCAGCGGCGCGAGCATCGCCGCCAGCCAACCGCCGAAGCGGGTCCAGCGTGCGGTCCGCAACGCGGAAAAGGACGCCAGCGCCGCCGGCGGGGCGAGGCACACCAGCAGGAGGAAATTGTAGCTGCCAAGCACGAGCGCGTACCCCGCCGCCAGCAGGGGCAGAAACGCCGCGGCCCGACGCCAAGTCAGTCGTCCGCGCCACAACGCGACGCCCGCCCAAGCGAACAGGGCGCAGGCCTGCGCCGCCAGCAGCTGACCCGGCGCCACGTGTGCGACGGCGTACCACAGCACCGGGTTCACGGCTGCGAGCGCGGCCAACGCGAGCGAAATGCCCCCGCCGAATCCGAAGGTCGCGCGCGCCAGCCAGAAGACGAGGGGCACGATCCCGACGAGCGCCAGCGCGGTCACCAGCGTGGTGAGCTCATGTGGCGCGAAGCCGAGCACCGATCCGTTGAGCGCGATCAGCGCTGAAGGCGTGAAATGGTTCAACCGGAGCCAGTAGTCGGGGAAGTTATCGACCGACTGCACCCGCACCACCTCGGTCAGCCCGAGGAACCCGGTGCGATCGCTCCTCGCGAATTCCTGCAGCACGCGCGCCCCCGCCGCGTAGTCGGCCGCATCGCAACTTCCGAGCGATACGGTCGTCGGCCGGCCACCCAGGATCACGAGCGGCGACGCCAACAGCAGCAGGCCGCCGACGGTGATGGCCGCCACGGCCCGAACCCGCCGAAGATCCGCCGTCGCGAGCCGCCATCCGACCCGCCGCAATCCCGCCGCCAGCAGCAGCAGCGGTACCAAGAGGCTCACCCGCGCGTGAGCATCCGTGCCCTGCAGCCCAGCCCACGCACCGGCCCAGACGACGACGGACTGCAGCGCCAGCCCGAGCGGCAGCACCAGCACCGGCCAGAAGCGCAACCACGGCCGCGGCGTCACGAGCATCGCTGCGCCGGCGCCCCACAGGGCGACGTGCAGAAGGAGGGCCAACGCCGTGAGCAACGCCGTCATGCGGCCACGCGCCAGCGGAAAAATGGCTCCCGGCGCACAGGCCCGATCGCGCGGGGCCAGCAAGGCGAACCTCGATTTATTTTCGGAATCACGTTCCGCGAAAGGGGAACCGGCTTCAGCTCGATCCGCCCGGCTTGCGCGCAACGGCGAACACCGATGTGCCCCACGCCCAGGTTCCGCCGAGCTCGAACCACGCGTGCTCGGCCGCCATCAGCGCACCGAACGCCGCGTCCACGACCTTGGGATAGTCCTTCACGTCGCTGGTATCCGCGGCCGACCGCAGGAGCTTTCGCTTCGCCCACACCGCCGGGAACGGCAGCGCGTTCCAGTGGGTCGTGCGCACATCGGCGAAACCCGCTCCGCGCAGCAGCGTCGCGACCTCGGGCCGGGTGTAGCGGTGCTTCGTCTGACAGGAGTCGTCGTGGTACGACCACATCCAGCGATAGGCCGGCACGTTGATCACGACCAGCCCGCCCGGCCGCAGCACACGGAAGAATTCGGCCGCCGCCGTCTCGGGGTTCTCCACCTGACAGACGACGTCCGCCGATATCACCGCGTCGAATCCGGCATCGGCGAAAGGCAGCGCGGTGATCGAGGCCTCGCGAATGTCGGTGCCCGCACCGCACCGTTTCCGCGCCAACTCGCAGGCCAGCGGCATGAAATCGATGCCCGCAAAGCGCCAGGCCGGGTTGCCCTCCCGCAGGCGGAGGATGAGACCGCCCGTGCCGCAGCCGGCGTCGAGCACCTGGCCGCCCGCCGGGAAAGACCGCCCGAGTTCGCGCGCGACGTGACCGTGCAGCGAGCGGAAGTACCACATGCGGTCCTCCACCTCGGCCAGCTTGAGGTACTCGTCGGAGTTCACGCGGCGCGGATGCGGCTCACTTGTTGGTCCAACCGCGGTAACCAGAGATGTTCTCGCGGGTCACGAGCGAGACCGGCACCAGCACGCGTTCGGAGGGAGCAGGCCGTCCCTGCAGGATCGAGAAACCGACCTCGACCGCCTTGCCCGCCATGGTGAACGGGTCCTGCGCCGCGGTGGCGGCAAACGCGCTCCGCGCGTCCTGCAGCGCCTTCTCCGCGTCGGGCGCGCCGTCGACGGCCGCGACCACGACGTCGTCCCGCCGCGCCTGCCGCAGCGCGAGCGCCGCCCCGAGGCCGGAGGGATCATTGATGGCGAAGACGGCGCCGACCTTCGGATGCGCCGTGAGCAAGTCGGTCATCACGTTCATACCGCCCTGGCGGTTGCCACCGGCATTCTGGTCGCGCGAAAGCACGCGGATGCCCGGGTTGGCCTTGAAGACGGCCTCGGCACCGGCCACGCGATCCGCCACCGCCGAGACCGGCGGCCCGTTCACGATCACGACGTCGCCCTTGCCGCCGAGGCGGCGCACCAGGAATTCCGCCGCCAGCCGGCCCGCCTGCACGTTGTCCGACATCACCGTGGCGTTCACGCCACCCTCCGCGGCGACATCGACCGCGACGACGACGATGCCGGCCGCGCGGGCCTTCCGCACCGCGGGCGCGATGCCCTTGGTGTCGGCGGCGTTGAGGACGATCAGGTCGACCTTCGCCGCGATGAAGTCCTCCATCTGGTTCGTCTGCTGGTTGAGGTCATAGCCGGATGAGACCGCGGTGACCTTCACGCCGGCGCCGCCGAGCTCGCGGGCCTTCGCCTCGGCGCCCTTGGCGATCTGCACGAAGAACGGATTGCCGAGGTCGCCGACGGTGATGGCGACGGAACGCAGTGGCTGGGCGGCTGGGGCGGCGACGGCCGCCAGCAGCGACAGTAGGAGGAAGGCGGGAACAAGACGGGGTTTCATGAAAAATACTCAGGGGTTGGCCGGACGGCGTGTGGCCTTGGCGCCCTTGCCCTTGACTGTCCCGTCGGCGGGCTTCGCGGGCGGACCGAAGTAGGGCATGAGGTCCCAGCCGTCATAGGCGGGATCCACGCGTGGGTCGCCGGTCTCCCGCATCCACCGCTGTACGCGCTCCCGTAGTTCCCGTAGCTGTTCGGCGTAGGCGAGATCAGCGGCGACGTTGCGCACCTGATGCGGATCGTTTCGCAGGTCGTACAGCTCCTCGGGCGAGCGACGTTCGAGCGCCAGCGCGCGGAAGGGCGCGAGGTCGGCGCGGCCGGCCCCACTGGCGAGCAGGTCCTTGAGCGGTGAAAGGTCGACGTCACCGTACGCTCCGACCGAGTGATACAGCTCCGGATCACCCGCCGGCCAACGGTCCGGCCGCAGGTTCCAGAGGTAGAGGAAGTCCTGCGTGCGAATCCCGCGCACCGGGTAACTCAAGTCGCCCCGGCGTACGTTCGCGTGGCGCTCCCGCTCGAGGAAGACAGCGTCGCGGCGCACGGAGTCGTCGCGGCCGAGGATCAGTCCGGCGATGCTCCGTCCGGTGACGTGGGGCTCGACGGGCAGGCCCGCCAGCTCGGCAAAGGTGGGCGCCAAGTCCGTGAGACTCACGAATTCCTCCCGCACCCGTCCCGCCGCCAGCCGGCGGCCCCACCGCACCGCGAAAGGCACGCGCGTGCCGGTGTCGTAGCAGTTGGCGAGGCCGCGCGGCATCTGCCAGCCATTGTCGCTCGTGTAGACAACGATCGTGTCCTCGAGGAGGCCGAGCTTCTCCAGGCGGGCGATGTCCTCGCCCACCGCGCGGTCCATCACGCGCACACTCGCGTAGTAGGCCATGAGCGTCGAGCGGGTGGCGGGGTCGTCGGGGAATTGCGGCGGCACCTTGAGCTTCGTGGCGTCGAGGCCTTCCCAACCGGCCGGGTCGTAGCGCCAGCGGTGCCGCGCAGTGTCGGTGTTGCCCAACCAGAAGAAGAACGGCCGCCGGGCATCGCGCTGGCGGAGGAACGCCTCGAGGCTCGCGTGCTCGGCGCCGGCGGGATTCTCGGTCCAGCCAAAGTCCTTGTAATTGCCGGGACTCCATCCCTTGCCGGTCATGCCCACCTCGTAGCCGCCCTCGCGCAGCAGCTCGGTGAACACGCGGTGCCCCCGGTCGAACTTGCTCCAGAGGCTCGCAGCATCGGCCAATTGGTGCGCCGCCCGCCCGGTGAGCAGGCTCGAGCGCGTCGGCGAGCAAGAGGGCACAGGGCAGAAGGTGTTACGGAAGACCACCCCCTCGCGGGCGATGCGGTCGAACACCGGAGTCTGCGCCAGCGGGTCACCGAGCACGCCGGCGTGCGGCCAGCCCCAATTGTCGGCGAGGACGAAGAGGATGTTCGGCCGCCGCACCTCGCCGGCCGCAGCGGCCGCGAACGCGGAACCACCCGACATCAACGTGAGAAAAAGGAGGACGCGGAGCTTTCGCATCAGGGCTGCCGCGAACGTGCCGACAACCCCCGGAGCCTCAAGCCGCGAAACGTCTGAGGCGATCCGACGACAATCGCCGGTTGGCCCCGGCTTCCGGTACCTGCGGCGCTAGAGCAGGCCCTCCGACTCGCGAGGCTACCCCGCATCGCCATCCCGAAAGGTCCTTGCCCGCACGCGCCCACGCTGGAACCGCGCACGCATCGTTGCCCAGAGGGGCCGTGGGCGAAATCGGGTTCGCGATTTCCGGCCGGCCGACCGCCGCGCTTCAACTTTCCACCGTTACGCCCGTGGGTGGGCATTTTTTAGCCCATATTTCGTCGTGGAATGCGGGCTTCTCCTTTCGCGAGGAAAAGGACCGCCGTTCTCGTCGACGCCGATTGGCGTCCGGAAGATGCTCAAACGGGCGTTCTCCCGGGCGTCGGAGCCTTCGGTCCCGCTGGTCACCCGGAGTTATTCTACCGCAACGCCTGTGCCGACCTCGGGACCGAAGACCCGGGATTAGGGTAACAGCTGCGTTCGAGTCAGCCGTTCCGCGTGGAACAGATGTTTTTCGCCAAACGACCGCCTGCGGTGGTCAGAGAACTGATCGCCGCAGGATTATACCGTGAAGCCCTACTCCCTGGTTCAGAACCCCCGATTCAGCGAAGTTCGAGCGATGCTGGAGCAGAACTCCGGTTGGCTGACTCCATGGAGCGGTCACTTCTTCCGCTTCCAAACGATCCGATTTCCATCAGCTGGAAACATCCTCTCCGGACTCGGCGCCAAGGCACGCGGAGGGCGATGGAATCCGCCCGGCCTTGCCGCGGTCTACGGCAGCTCAACCGACTCCGCGGCGCTCGAGGAGTCCAAGGCCAACGATCGTTACTACGGCGTCGAAACGAAGGCTCCACGGATCCTGATGACAATTCACACCGACGTGCGGGGCATGCTTGACCTCAGGTCGCCTGTCCTCCGTCGCAGGCTCGGCGTCACTCTCGACGAATTGAACGCGGAAGATTGGCGCCAGCTGGTCGACCAGAACCGGGAAAGCCTGACGCAGGCGATGGGACGCGCCGCCGCCTCAATGGGGGCATCCGGGATCCTGGCCCACTCCGCAGCCGTGCATCGGGCGCACAACGTCATCCTCTTCCCTCCGTTGCGGGACGCCGGCGTTCTTCGAATCGTCGGAGACGAAGATCTCCTACGTCTGAGGAGTCCGCGTAAGTCTTGAGTTATGCATTATTGCAGTGTTTCCTGCATGCGCATGAGCACACGTCAAAGCCCTAAGAAGTCGGCCAAGGCCTCCCTCCCCGCACTCTCGTTCCGTTTCCGCCATCGCGGCGCCCGAGACTACGCAGAACTCCTGCGGACGTACCGTTCCATATTCGAGGTCACGCAGATTCAACTCGTGCGTCTCACCGGGTTCTCGCCTCGTTCCGTCGCGAAATGGGCCCAGGGTGAAACACCGTCACCCAAACAGGAGAAGGCGTTGGTCGAGATGGACCGGCTCTTCGACGGCCTCGCCCGCGTCATGGATCCGGCCCAAGTGGGTCGCTGGCTCACACAGCCTAACCCCGCCTTCGATGGGTCGACGCCGCTGCAGGTTGTCGAACGAGGGGAACTAGATCGCATCTGGCGCATGCTCTACGACCTGGAGTCAGGGCAGCCGGGCTAAGCCCGCTCAAAGGCCGGCGAACGGCGCGAGGGTTCAGTCCGACGAAAACTCCTTCGCCGCGCGCACCATCGCGCCAGCAGCCGATTCGATCGTCGGATGAACTCCCGCGGCCGCCGCCGCGAAGACCGCCGCACCCAGGCACGCGGGCTCCTCCACCGCGGGGCGCACGACCGTCGCACCGAGCGCGGCCGCCTTCATCTGCAGCCACAGGTCACTCCTCGCGCCGCCACCGGTTGCGACCACCCGCCGGACTTTCGCCAGGCTCGCGACCCGCGCCACCAGCCCGGCCTGCGTACGCGCCACCGCACTCAGGATATCCAGCACGCCCAATTCGACCGCCCCAAGCGTCCCCCTCACCCGTGCCTTACCGGCGGCCGCGATCAATTCGCCGACGTTCCGACCCGGCGCCATGCGCCGCTGGAATTCTTCCAACTTGCCGGCGCCGTCGGCGTCGAAGGCCAGACGGTAGAAACGCCGACCGTCGGTATGCGGACCGTGGTAGCAACCAGCGTGCGGCTCTACCCGGTCCACAAGCGCCAGCGCCGCCAGCACCGTCCCGGTGGAGATGCTCACCTCCGCCAAGGTACCGAGCCCAGCGCCGATCGCCGCCGCGTGATGATCGATCGCACCGACCGCAAAAGGCACGCCCGCCGGCACGCCGAGGAGGGAACGAGCTGTTTCCGTGGTTCGCCCGCACGGCGTACCAGGCCGCCGCAGCCGGGAAAACATTCCCTCCGGTAACCCGAACTCCGCCAGCGCTGCGGGCCACCAGTCACCCGTGCCCAGATCCTGCAGCCCAAGGAAAGCAGCCGTGCTCGCGTCGCCCGAGCGTTCACCGGTGAGGGCGAACGTCAGGTAATCCGAGATCGTCATCACGCGCCCCACCCGCGCCCAGACGTCGGGACGCTCCCGTTGGAACCAACGCAGCTTCGGCACCGCCGATTCCGCCGCGAAGCCGGCGTGTCCCGTGCGGCGTTGAAACTCCGGCGCCGCCGCGAATGCGGCCACCGCGGCCTCCATCGGCGCGCCGCGGGTGTCGGTCCAAAGCACCAGCGGCGTGAGCGGACGATCCTCCGCGTCCAGCAGGAGAAGACTCGTCGCCTGCGATGAGTACGACACTCCCACGATATCGCCCGGCACCGCATCGGCCGCCCGCAGCGCCTCGGCCAGTCCGGTCCGCAGCAGCGTCCAGAAGCGTTCGACGGGCAGCTCCACGCGGCCCGCCGCGGGAGCATCGGTCACGACCCGCACCCGGCCGAGGCCGCGCAGTCGGCCGTCGGGCGCGAAGAGGCCGACCTTGAAATAGGACGTGCCTAGGTCGAGACCGAGCAGCAGAGGCATCGACACCGGTTACGCGCGTGGATCGATCAGGGCGAGCGTGGTCTCGACGAAGCGCGGTCCGTTCTCCGGCCCGAACACGGCGTTCGTGGCCTCGTAGACGCCGCGCGCAGCCGCCTCCGGCGTGACGATGTACCCCTGCAGTTCCCCGTTCGCCATTGTGAAAACGAAGCACTCCGAGCATCGCCGCCTCACCTCGAGCGCAAACTCAACGAAGAATTCCCCCGGCCAGCCGGCGAAACGCCACTGCCCCACGGAGATCACCTGCACCTCGGCGGGAACGCATTTCCGCAACGCCGCCTCCAGCCGCCCATCGCGCGCCGCCCGCGCGAGCTCGGCCGTCTCCTCCGCGCCGAACCAGTCGCACTCGGCCGTGCGCACCGCCTGCCGCGGCGCCCCGGCCGCCCGCAGGGATTCGAAACGCGCCCGCGCCGCCTTCTCGGCGGCATCCGCCTCCTCGGGAGCGGGAAACTGCCGCGGTTCGAGGTCGATGAACCGCCGCGCAGCCGCGACCGGCAGGTCCGCGAAAAAACGGATGCCGGACAACGCGGCGGCCACAGCGCGGCCAAGATTTTCCCCGAGCCGCCGGGCCTCCGCCAGCGTGTTGGCTCGCGCGACGTGGCGCGGACTCTGGTTGCCCGAGGCGCCGTTGTGATAAAGCACCGGACAGCCGGCGGGCAGCGCCCCGCCTTGCAGGAAGGCCCGCGTGAAGTACGGGAAGTCGCCGCTCACCACCGTCGAGTCCTCGTGCAGCACCGTCGGGTGCATCGCATAGCCCACCATGCAGGCCAGCGGACGTGCGTCAGGGAGAGCGCGCACCATGAGCACGGGAACGTCGGGGTCGGCCGGCCCGGCGGGGTCGTGCCGGTTGGAGCCCACCCCCTCGGCTCGGGCGACGGCGAGGCCCGCCTCGGCCGGCACCGCCGAACGCACGGCTTGCACGGCGGCGGCGACCATCCGCTCCCCGATGAAACGCAGATAGGCGCGGTCGGCGCGCGGCACCACGGGATCGGCCGCGTTGCTCACGTAGTCGACGGTGACCGGGCCGGAATGCGTGTGCGTGGCGGTGATCATCACGGCCTCCTCGGGCACGCCGGTCTCGGCCGCGATCCGCCGCCGCACCTCACCGGCCAGCTTGCGGCCGACGAAGATGAGGTCGTTCGCCAGGAACAGCGCCGCCCCGCCGCCACCCGCGAGGTACAACGCCGCGCACTCCAGCCGGTCGTTTACCCCGGTGCTCAGACGCGGAACGTGCGGGTAACCGAAAAGGAACACGGGGCCCTCCGGCGTGAGGTCCGCCACCGCCGCGCCGGCCCGCAGGCCGCCCGCAGCCCCTTCATTCGCACTCGTCTCGCCCATGCCGACCGAAGCTGCGTTGGGCCCTTTTCCGGGCAATGTTAATCTTTGTTCATCTTGGCATTGTTTTGACATTTTCTACCACTAGCCGACCCTCGCTCCGTCCCTCATGCGGCGACTTCCCTCCTCCGCCCGCCAGAGCCAGATCCGCCGGAGCCTCGCCGGCCGGCCCGGGGTGACCGTGGCCTCGCTGGCCAGGGAGTTCGGCGTGAGCGGCATGACCGTGCGGCGCGACCTTGCCGCGCTGGAGGCGCGGTCCGAGGTGCGACGCACGCACGGCGGCGCCATGCTCGCCGAGCGCATGATCCTCGAGTTCGACTACCGTGAGCGCCGCGAGGCCAACCGGGAGGCCAAGCGCGCGATCGCCGCCGCCGCCCGCCGGCTCGTCCGCCCCGGCATGCGCCTCATCCTCGACAACGGCACCACCACGCTGGAACTGGCCGCGCTGCTGCGTGACGGCCGCGACCTAACGGTCATCACGCCCAGCCTCGCCGTCGCTTCCGAGCTGCAGCACGCCGCGGGCGTGGAGGTCATCCTCCTCGGGGGCGTGATCCGGCGCGGCAGCCCCGACCTCACCGGCCCCGTGACCGAACGTTCGCTCGAGCTCTTCTCGGCCGACCTCGCGTTCCAAGGGGCCGACGGGATCGGCTCCGACGGCTCGATCTACAACGCCGACCTGCGCCTCGCCCAAGTGGACCGCCTGATGCGGCGCGTCGCGCGCGACTGCTGCATCCTCGCCGATCACACGAAAATCGGCCGCACCGCCCTCGCCCGCTCCGGCGGCCTCGGCAACGCCGGCACGTTCATCACCGATGCCGAAGCTCCGACCGCGGCCTTGCGGCGATTCGCGCGACTCGGCGTGAAGGTCGTCGTCGCCCGGCCCATCTCCCCCTTGCCATGACCTCCCCCGCCTCCACCACGTCGCCCAGCCTCGATTGGGCCAAGGTCGACCTCAGCCGCATGCCGCACGTGCCCGTGCCGCCGCCCGGCCCGATCTCCCGCGACCAGCACGCGCGCTGCACGAAGTTCTTCAAGGGACTGAGCAGCCAGGTGAAGCTGTTCCCGGTGGCGTTCGAATCGGGCGCCGGTTGCGTCCTGCGCGACGTCGATGGCAACGACTACATCGACTTCTCGTCGGGCATCTACGTCACGACCCTCGGGCACTGCCATCCGAAGATCACCGAGGCGGTGGCGAAGGCGGCCGGGCAGCTGATGAACGCGCACGACTTCACCACCCCGGTGAAGACGCGGCTGGTGGAGAAGCTCGCCTCGATCCTCCCGGGCGACCTCAACGGCTTCCAGTTCTACGACTCGGGCACCGTGGCGGTGGAGGCGGGCGTGCGCGTTCTCCGCGCCGCGACCGGCCGGCACGAGACCGTGTCCTGCTTCTACGACTACCACGGCAAGACCTACGGCGCCGTCTCCCTGGGCCACATCCGCTCCCACGTTTACGGCGCAGTCCGGGCACCCGGCGCGCACATGGTGCCGCGGCCCGACACCTACCGGCCGATGTGGCGGAAGGCCGACGGCACGATCGACACCGACCAGTACCTCGCGTTCTACGACCAGTACCTCGACAAGGCGACCGTCGGCGCCGTGGCCGGCTTCGTGCTCGAGCCGATCCAAGGCTGGGGCGGGTCGATCATGCCGCCCGACGACTTCTTCCCCAAGCTGCGGAAGTTCTGTGATGCGCGGAAGCTGCTGCTGATGGCCGACGAGGTGCTGACGAGCTGGGGCCGCACCGGTAAATGGCTCTGCATGGAACACTGGGGCGTGGTTCCCGACGTGGTCACCATCGGCAAGGGCTTCGGCAACGGGTTCCCCGTCACCTGCGTGGCGGTGCGCGAACCCTACAAGGAAAGCTTCGAGGCCGTCTCCGCCTCCAGCAGCTACGGCGGTAATCCGATGGCCTGCGCGGCCGCCCTCGCCTCCACCGAGGTGATTGAGGAGGAACAACTACTCGAGCACGCCGCCCACTTGGGCGAAGTCGCGCTCCGCCGCATGGAGCGCATGAAGGCCGAGCACCGCATCGTCGGGGACGTCCGCGCCAAGGGCTGCCTGATGGGCATCGAGCTCGTGAAGGACCGCGCGACCAAGGAGCCCTTCGACAAGGCGGGCACGCTCGTCTACCAGAAGGCCTTCCGGAAGGGCCTCGCCTGGATCCCGGCCGGCCACATCCTGCGGATGAGCCCGCCCATCGTGATGGACGAGGCCACGCTGCTGAAGGGCCTCGACCTCATCGACGAGGCGATCGGCGAAACCGCCAAGGAACTGGGTTATTGATCCGGAGATGCCCCAAGGAACACGAGGAACACCCGGAAACGGGCCAAAGCCATCGCTGACTTTACGGCCCTGCTTCCGTGTTTTCCGCGCGTTCCGTGGTACCAGCCTCAGCATGGATTCCCTACCATGAAGACCATCCGACTCGGCCTCATCGGCACCGGCCTCATGGGCCGCGAGATCGCCAGCGCCGTCGCGCGCTGGTGCCACCTCGAGGACACCGGCGTGCGGCCCGTGATCACCGCGCTCTGCGGACGCTCGCTTCCCGCCGCCCGCGTCGCGTGGTTCCGCGACCATTTCCCGTCGTTGCGGCTCGTGACCGCCGACCACCGCGAACTCGTCGCCAGCGCCGACGTCGACGCCGTCTACTGCGCCGTCCCGCACCATCTCCACGCTGCGATCTACACCGACGTGCTCCGCGCGGGGAAGCACCTCCTCGGTGAGAAGCCGTTCGGCATCGACCAGGCCGCGAACGCCGCGATCCTCGGCGCGATCGCGGCGCAACCGGGCGTGCTCGTGCGCTGCTCGTCGGAGTTCCCCTTCTTCCCGGCGGCGCAGCGCATCCTCGCGCTCGGTGAAGCCGGCGCCTTCGGCCGCATCCTCGAGGTCAACACCGGCTTCCTCCACTCCAGCGACCTCGATCCCGCCAAGCCCATCAATTGGAAGCGCACCCGCTCCGCCAACGGCGATTACGGCGTGATGGGCGACCTCGGCATGCACGCCTGCCACCTGCCGTTCCGGCTCGGCTGGACGCCCCGCAACGTCCGCGCGGTGCTCTCCAAGGTCGTGAACGAACGTCCCGACGGCCGCGGCGGCCTCGCGCCCTGCGACACGTGGGACAACGCCACGCTGCTCTGCGAGGCGGAGGACCGCGCCGGTACGCGCTTTCCCTGGACGCTCCGCACGCAGCGCATCGCCCCCGGCGAGAAGAATACTTGGTACGTCGAGGTGCTCGGCACGCGCGCGTCGGCGCGGTTCTCCACCAAGAACCCAAAGCGCCTGGAACTGCTGACGTATGCCGGCGGCGAACAAGCGTGGCAGGGGATCGACACCGGCTACTCACCGGCTTTCCGGGCGGTGTCGGGCGAGATCTTCGAGTTCGGTTTTCCCGACGCCATGCTGCAGATGACCGCGGCGTTCCTGCACGAGGTCGCCCATGGGCGGCCCCTGCGGCCGTCCGCCGGCTGCGTCACCCCGGAGGAGACCGCCCTGAGCCACCGGCTCTTCACCGCCGCCTTGCGCTCGCACGAGCGGGGCACCACCGAGAACGTCTAAATCCCCTCCGATGTCCGCCCTGCTCATCCGGAACGTCCGCTTCGTTCGCCCGGGCCTCGAAGTCACCGCCGGAGACGTGCTCGTGCGCGGCGGCCGCATCGTGGCGGCGGGCGCCGTGCCGCGTCCCGAGGCCGCGACGGCCACGGAGCACTTCGACGGCGGCGGGCGGCTGCTCACGCCCGGCCTGATCGACGTCCACACGCACGGCGTGATGCGCAGCCTGTACGAGAACGAGCCCGCCTCACCCGAGGGCCTGACTGGCGCGGCGCGCGCGCTCGGACGCTTCGGCGTCACGACCGTGCTGCCCACCATCGTGCCGCAGATCCGCCCCGGGTGGCTGGAGCGCCTCGCGGCGATCGCCGCGGCGCTGCCGTCGGTCCGCGAAGTCTTCATCCCGGGGCTGCACGTCGAGGGCCCCTTCATGGCAGTCGGCGGCGCCGCCTGCCCAACGCTGCCCGGCGACCTCGTCTTGCTCGACGAGATCCTCGCCGCGTGCTCCGGACGACTGGCGGTGATGTCGGTAAGCCCCGACGCCCCGAGTATCCTACCCGTGATCCGCCGCCTGCGGGAACGCGGGGTGGTCGTGTTCCTCACCCATACCCGGGCCACCGCCGAGGAAACGGAGGCGGCGCTGGATGCGGGGGCGGTTCACGCCACGCATTTCTACGACGTGTTCTACCCGCCCGCGGAAACGGATCCCGGGGTGCGGCCGGTCGGCGCCGTCGAGGCGATCCTGGCGGACCCGCGCGCGAGCGTCGATTTCATCGCCGACGGCGTGCACGTGCATCCGGCGGCGATCCGCGCCGCGGTCGCGGCCAAGACCTGGCGCGGCGTGACGCTGATCACGGACTCCAATATCGGCGCCGGCCTGCCGGCGGGGACGTACGAAACTCCGTGGGGCTACCCGGTGACGGTCGCGCCCGGCCGCGCGGCTCGCCACGCGACGAAGGGTTTCCTGGCCGGCAGCGCGCTGACGATGGACCGCGGGATGGAAAACCTCCTGGGCTGGCTGCGGCTACCGCCCGAGCAGATCTGGGCCATGGGCACACTCAACCCGGCGAATCTCCTCGGACTCGCCCAGCGCGGCCGCCTCGAGCCCGGCGCCCACGCCGACCTGGTGTTGTGGGACGAAGGCCTCCGTGCGCACCGCACGTGGCTCGGTGGAGTCGTCACCCACACCGCCGCGACCTGATCCGCGCACTTACCGTTTTCCCATGAAGCCCCGCCGCCCCGCGCCGTTCACGTTTTCACCCGCCGCCTTTGTGCCGTTCCGCGACCAACGCGCGGTCGCGAAGGTGCGCGCCATCCGACGCCGCGACCTCACCCGGCACCGCAACCCGGACTTCCGGATCACCGTCCTACCCGACGCGGAGTTGGAGCACCGCTGGATCACGGACATGTTCTTCCGCCTCTCGGAAGCGATGGCCGCGGGCCGTCCGTACGTGATGATCATGCCGAACCCTTGGCCCGGCTACGCCAAGCTGGCGCGGATGCTCAACCGCGCGCGGGTCGACTGCCGCCGGCTGTACACGTTCAACATGGACGAGTATGCCGACGAAAACGGCCGTATCGCGCCCGAGACGTGGGAGTTCGGCTTCGGCCATGCCTTCAAGAAGTACTTCTACGCCGAGCTCGACCCGAAGCTGCGGCCGCCGGAGCGGCAGATCCACGTCTTCACCGACCGCAACCTGAAGGACTACGGCAGGATGCTGGCCGACCTCGGCGGGGCCGACATCTGCTACAGCGGTCCCGGCTGGACGGGGCACCTCGCATTCATCGAGCCCGATGCCCCGGAGTTCGCCGGCACCTTCGAGGAGTGGAAACGCATGGGGCCCCGCGTGTGCACGCTGAGCCCGTTCACGATCGCGCAGAACTCGCTGCACGGCTGCTTCGGCATGAGCGGCGACCTCACCGCGGTGCCTCCCAAGGCCGCGACGATCGGTCCGGCGGAGGTGATCGCCGCTAAGCACCGGATCCAGATGCACGGCATCACGGTCGACGGCTCGTTCGCGTCGTGGCAGCGGCTCACCACGCGCCTCGTGCTGCATGGACCCGTGACGAAGTTCGTACCCGAGTCGCTCCTGCAGACCCTGCGCACGGACGTGTGGGTGACCGAGTCGCTCGCGGCGGACGTCGAACCGCGCTGGGACAAGGGTTACTGACGCCAGCGCTTGCCTTGTCCGCGGGAGGCAAGTGCGCTCCGTTCCGCGGCCCACCCCTCCGCACCCCGGATGACCCCGTTACCCCCGACCTTCACCCTACTCGATTACGCCGTCTTCGGCGTCTACCTGCTGCTGACGGCCGCGATCGGGCTGTGGTTCGTCAAAGGCCAGCGCGACCTGGACGAGTACTTCCTCGCAGGTCGCTCCATGGGCAGCGTCGTGGTCTCGATGACGATCCTCGCGGCGCTGTTCTCGGGGATCACGTTCATCTCGGGGCCCGGGGAATCGTACCTGAACGGGCCGTTGTTCTATCTCGTAAACCTAGGCTTTTTTCTCGCGACGCCGCTGACGACGATCGTCTTCATCCGGCTGTACTGCAGCCCCCGGTTCTTCACCGCCTACCAGTACCTTGAGGAGCGGTTCTCCGGCACGCTGCGCACCTTGGCGGCCGCGTCGTTCATCCTCCGCGTGCTACTGTGGCTGGCCGCCGCGACGTACGCACCTGCCCTGGCGCTCGAGCAGGTGACGGGCATGCCGCTCTGGTTCACCATCCTCTGCACCGGTGCCATCACGACGCTCTACACGACCTTTGGCGGCATGCGCGCGGTGATCTGGACGGACGTGATGCAACTCATCGTGCTCTTCGGCGGCATGATCATCATCATGGCGATCGCGATCGGGCGCGTGCCGGGCGGTCTGGCCGAGGTCATCGCGATCAACCGGCAGGGCGGCCGGCTCGACCTCAGCCTGAGCCTCGACCCGACGGTGCGTGTCACGCTCTGGGGCCTCGTGCTGGGCTCCGCGTTCATGCACCTCGTGCAGATGGCGACCGACCAGGTATCCGTGCAGCGCTACCTCACTGCGACCAGCCTCCGCACCGCCCAGCGGGGCCTGTGGATCAAGCTCTGGCTGGTGCTGCCGGTGACGGCCGTCTTCTACGGCACCGGTGCCGTCCTCCATGCCTTCTACTCCGTTCACGGCGATCCCCTCGCCGCCGGTCGTATCGCGAAGGCCGACCAGATCCTGCCGTACTTCGTGATCAACGAACTGCCCGCGGGCCTGCCTGGCCTCTTCATCGCCGCCATCTACGCGGCGAGCATGTCGACCATCTCGGCCGGCATCAACTCGCTCACCTCCTCGAGCCTGATCGACTTCCATCAGAGGCTGTGGCCGCGCGCCGACCGCTCCGAAGCGAGCCAGCTGCGGCTGGCTCGCATCCTCACCTTCTCGTACGGCGTGATCGTGATCGCGCTCGCCTTCCTCGTGGAACGCCTTGGCACCCTCCTCGAAGCGACCAACAAGGTCATCAGCCTCGTCGGCGGACCGCTCATCGGGATCTTCCTGCTCGGAATGATCTCGGCCCGCGCCAACGCCCGCGGCGCGCTCACCGGCTGGGCCGCCGGCTTCGTAGCCACCCTTTGGGTCGCGTTTGGCACCAAGGTCTCATTCCTGTGGTGGGCCGCATTTGGCGCCGCCGTGACCGTCGGCGTCGGCCTCGCCGCCAGCCTGCTCGGGGCCCGTCCGGCCGACCGCCAGATCGACGGCCTCACCTGGTCGCGCCGGCCGCCGGCGGAGGATTGAATCGGGGGAACGTCCCCATGAACGCGACCCGGGCCTTTTTCTTCGCCGCCGCGCTCCTGCTGGCGCCGCGTTCCCCCGCCGGTACGTGGGAGACTCGCGCCCCGTTGCCCGTGCCGAACGGCGGCTTCGTCGCCGCGGCCCTCGGCGGCCGCCTCGTCGTCGCCGGCGGCACCACGTGGGACGGCGACACGAAGCGTTGGCTAGACCGGATCTGGACCTACGACCCCAGCGCCAACCACTGGAGCGAGGCCGGCGGGCTTGCCCACGCGCTCGCCTACCCCGTGTCCGCGCAGGCGGGCGACACCCTTTGGTGGGCGGGAGGCTCGGGTGGCGCCGAAGCCCACCGCGCGCTTTGGACCCTCAGTGCAGACCTCAAGCCGCGCCTCGTCTCGCGTCTCACGGAGGGCTTCGTGTACGCCGCTGCCGCCGCGGTCGGGCTCGAACTCCACGTGGTCGGCGGCACCGACGACCAGAGCGCACTCGACCGCACCTCGCGCCGTTTCCGCTCCGTGGACCTCGGTAATGGCCGGATCACCGAGCTGCCTCCGTATCCGGAGGCGGGATTTATCATCGGCACGGCGGCGGCGGTTGGTGGGCGCGTCTTCGTGTTCGGCGGCACCCGTTGGGACGCCGGCCCGCGCACCGTGGTGAACCACGCGAACGCCCATGCGTACGATACCGCAGCGCGCCGCTGGTCCCGGCTCCCGCCGCTGCCAAGTCCCAACCGCGGGCTGACCGCCGTGGTGCTCGACCCGCGCCGCATCTACCTGGCCGGTGGCTACGTCAGCGACGAGGTGGGCTTCGTGTCGGACGCTTTCATTTTCGATCCGGAAAACCCCGGTTACCGATCCACCACGCCGCTACCGTACTCCGGCATGGTCACGCTCGTACGGCTAGGCGAATGGGTTTACTGCCTCGGCGGCGAGGACAGGAAACGCCACCGCTCCGCGGCCGTGCACCGCATCCGGGCCGCGGAACTCTGACGGCGCAGCCGCTCAGGTCCAGCGGGCCAGCAGCGCGGCGAGGCGCTCCCGGCGCCGCGGGTCGGGCGCGAGCGGCAGGTCGCGCTCGAGTTGCTCCACGGTCGGCACCACGCCCCACGCCGTCGGCGAGAAGACCTCGTGTGCGCGTCCGACCGGCAACCCAAGCTCGCGCGCCTGGCGGTCAAAACGCGCCCGCAGCTTCACCTTCCAGGCCGCGAGATCCGCGGTTGGCTCGAGGTGGTGTCGCGCCACCCACGGCAGCCACTCGTTGATCTGGCTTTGGTGACACCAGGACTGCTCCGCGATCAGGTCGAAGGTCGACTCGACGTCGACCACCAGCTCGCCCGCATTGTCGCCCGCCATGTAGCCGTCGTAGGTATTGAGGATCACCGGCGTGCGGATCCAGCGGGAGCAGGTCTCGTCGGCGACCGGATATTCGCCAAGGAACTCGTGCGGGACGTTGATCAGGTAGGCGATGCGCCGCACGGCGTCGGCGACCGTGATGTGGTCGGGGTGCACGCCGGCGCGCGGGTCGGCGGGAAGCGGAGGGCAGAAAAGGTAGTCGGGCTCGAAGTCGCGGATCGCCTTCCACAGCGCCGCGAGGAAGTCGCGCGTCACGAAGTGCGCCGCCTCGGAAAACGGACGCCCGTCGGGCCGCCTCAGCAGATCGAACTCGTAACCGCCAAGGCGGGCGCTCGCCTCCTGCTCCGCGAGGCGCACGGCGGCGGTCTCGTCCCGCGTGCGGAAATGGTGGCCGGAGCGGCTATCGGTGCACACCACGACCCGCGCACGGAAGCCCGGGATTCCGCGCCGGCGCAGCAATTCGAAGGTGCCGGCGGCCACGAACTCGAAGTCGTCGAAGTGGGCATGGACGCAGAGCACGCGCATGCGCGACTGTCTCCGCGCCGGCTTCGCCCAAGACAACCCGAAAGCCCGCTCCGCGCCGGACATGAGACGCAATGCGTGATCTGCTCCGATCGGCGCGGCGCGAAACCGGCCTTGTGCCCAGACGTCGCGGCGCGTTCGCTCCGTTCGAGGCAAGCCACCCCTAAACCGGCACCTCGCCGCCTCTTCCCCATGACCCTCGACCGACGTTCGTTCCTTGCCGCCTCCGCTGCGGCTGCCGCCACCTCAGCGCTCGGCGTCGCCGCGCCCGCGCCACCCCCGGCTCCGGCCGCACCCGCGCGCCGCGGCCGCACGAAGCTCGCCGTGGCCACGTATTCCTATTGGCACTTCAAGACCGCGAAGGTGCCGGTGGAGACGGTGATGGACCGCGCCGCCGAGCTGGGCGCCGAGGGCGTCGACATCCTTCACCGGCAGATGGACCTAGGCGAAAGGGATCCACTCGACGCGAAGGGCCGCTCCTACCTGCGCCGGCTGAAGCGGCACGCGTTCAGCCGAGGGCTTTCCGTCTGCTGTGTCTCGACGCACCAGAGCTTCGTTAAGCCCGACCCCGCGGAGCTGGCCGCCGAGGTCGAGCACACGCGGAAGTGCATCGACCTCGCTTACGAGCTCGGCTGCCCGTCGATCCGCATCAACACCGGCCGCTGGGGGACCACACGCAGCTTCGACGCCCTGATGGCGAACCGCGGCATCGAACCCGTCCTGCCCGGCCGCACCGAGGACGAGGGATTCAAATGGTGCATCGACGGCATCACGCGCTGCCTCGCGCGGGCCGAGGAATGCGGCGTCGTGCTCGCGCTCGAGAACCACTGGGGCCTCGCCCGTACCGCGACCGGGCTCCTACGCATCCTCGACGCGATCAAGTCACCGTGGCTCGGGGCGCTGATGGACACCGGCAATTTCCTCGAGGACCCGTACCAACAGCTTGAGGCGATGGCGCCGCGCACGGTCTACGTGCAGGCCAAGACTTACCATGGCGGAGGCGAGTGGTACACGCTCGACCTCGATTACCCGCGCATCGCGGGGATTCTGGCGCGAGTGGGTTACACCGGCTGGGTGGGACTTGAGATGGAGGGCAAGGAGGACGCCGCAACCGCGGTACCCAAAAGCCTCGCCACGCTGCGATCAGCCTTCAACTGACGACTGACGAAAGCCCTCCGAAATCTGGGGACGGGCTCTCGAGCCTGGAGCGAAGAGAGGGGCACACCTTGAGTCCATCCTGCCCCTACCCATGGAACCTACCCCTTTCGGGGGCGGGCTGATGCCTGTCCCCTCGGGAGGTGATCAACTACGGAGAAACCGGCCCGATTGAACCTCCGGGTCGAAGGCCAGGCCTGAGGTGAGCTGCTCCCGCCATTGACGCGCCAGCCAAGGGGCCCAGAGGGCGCCCCTCGCGCCGAGCGCGCCGAAAACACCTAGGCGCGGCCGAGTCGGATGCAGGCCGGCGACTGGTCGCTTGTCGGGCAGGTTGACGCGCACGCCGGCCCGGTGCGCGCGGACGGTGAAGTCGCGACCGCCCAACATCCGCCGCGCGGCCGCAGTCAGAAGTTCCCGGGAGCGCGGGTCAGGCAGGGCGTCCCGCACGCCCGGCTTATGCGTCGCGCCGACGAAGGCCGTTTCCTGTTCGGCCGGCGCGATCCAGATCCGGCGGTTGAGGATCACGTCAGGGGCGAGCCCCTCGACCCCGAGCTCCAGCGTGTCGCCCTTGGAAAATTCCCACGGCACGCCGTCGAACGCGGCATGGGCACCCCCCGCCGCTCCCGTGCAATCGACCACGAGCCGGTACGAACCGGCCGCCGCACCGAGGTCATCGACGGCATCCTCCCGCAACCGTCCCTGCGCCTTCCAGCGCCGGCGCGCCGCCCCTAGGGCGGCCGGCAGGTCGACGCGCGCCGCTCCGCCGATCCAGAAGCCATGCTCGTCGCCCGCACCCGCGAACGGAGCCAGTTCACCCGTGGCGGACTTGCGCGCCCATGCCTCGCGTTCGACGTCGTCGGCGAATTCCCGCCGCACGCGCATCTCGCGCCACAACCGCACCCCAAGCGCCTCCCCCAGCTCCCGCCAGGTCTCCGCAGCGAGGGGCCGCAATTCCTCGAAGCGCCACGCCTTCACAAGCCGCCGGCCCGTGACCGGGTTGATAATACCCGCCGCCGCCGCGGTGGCGGAACCCGCGTGCCCGGGATCGCGGATCAGGAACGAGATGCCCGCTTTCTCCAATTCCCACGCCAGGAGCGTCCCCGCCAGGCCCTGACCGGCGATCAGGACCTCGGCGCGCATCGGGATGACGCGAAGCAGCCTTTCAAACGGCCTGCACGCCGCGCAGCGCCGCCCCGACAATGCCGGCCTCGTTGCGGAAACGCGCCGGCATGAGCTTCGCCCGGCAACGGATAAACCGGAAGAACCGCGCGTGCTCCGTGCTGACGCCGCCGCCCATGATGATGCGCTCCGGCCAGAGCAGCCGCTCCAGCTCGAGCACGAAGGCGTTGAGCCGGCCGCCCCACTCCTTCCAGGAGAGGCCCTGCTGGTCCTTGACGCTGCTCGCCACGTGCTTCTCGGCCCCCTCGCCGTTCTTCCAAGGGAAGTGTCCCAGTTCGAGCGGGATGACGACGCCGTCCTGCGCAAGGCATGTACCCACGCCCGTACCGAGCGTGAGAAGAAGCGTCTTGCCGTGGAAGCCGCGGCCTGCGCCGAACTTCATCTCGGCCCGCCCCGCGGCCGCCGCGTCGTTGATCAGCGCCACCGGGCAACCGCTCGCGCGACCGAACAGCCGCGCGCCATCTGCGTCGACGAAACCAGCGTGAAGGTTCGCCGAGGTACGGATGTGGTTCCCCTCGATCGCGCCGGGAAAACCCACGCCGATCGGACCGCGCCAGGAAAAGTGCTCGGCGATCGCGGCCACGACCTTGGCTCCATCCTTGGGCGGCAAGCCGCGATGGATGGGAATCCTATGGGGCGGGGCCAGCAGGCGGCCGGTGCGGGTGTCCACGGGTGCGCCTTTCATGGCGGACCCGCCGATGTCGATGCCGAGGGCTCTCATGTGGGTAGGCGCGCGACGCAAAGGCGCGCGCCCCGCAGCGTCAAACCGCGAAACCCGCGATAGGCACCGTCAACCTGGCGACGCCCGTCTCACCAGTACTCCTCGACGTGCACCGTGCCGGACTGCTTGCCATGGTCGGGCGTGAAGCCCTTCGCCCCGAGGAACGCCTTCACGGCCGAGATCATGTCGGGGTTGCCGCACAAGAAGACGTCGCAGACCGCAGGGTCGAGCTTCACGCCCGACAGCCGTTCGATCACGCCGTCCTCGATGAGCTCGGGTAGCCGCCCCACCTGACCGCTGAAGTGCGGATCCTGCTCGGCGCGCGTGATCGACGGGATGTAGGTGAAGTTCGGCCGGATCCGCGCGAGGCTCTCCAGCTCGCCGCGGTAGCCGAGGTCCCAGCTGTAACGCGAGCCGTGCAGCACGACGAACTTCCTCGTCGTGTCGCTGATGAGCATGGTGCGCAGCATCGAGATGTAGGGCGCAAGGCCGGTGCCCGTCGCGACCAACACCACCGCCTTGCCGGGCACGACCCGGTCGAGCGTGAAGAGTCCGCTCGCCTTCGGCCCGAGGAAGATCCGCGCGCCGTGCTTGAGCGCGAAGAGCCGGGGCGTGAGCTCGCCCGAGGTGACGAGCGTGAGGTAGAACTCCACGTAAGCCTTCTCGAGATTCGTCGAAGAGATGCTGTAGGCGCGACGGATCAGCTTGTCCGGCTCCACCGGCTTCGCGTCGGGCTCCGCCTCCGGGACGCGCGGCTCCCCGCCCCGCAGGCCGAGCACTCCGAATTGGCCCGGCGTGAAGTTGAACTCCCCCGCATCGGGCCGCACCCGCAGGATCATCAGTTGCGGGTTGATGGCCTCGCGGCCGACGACGGTGGCGTTGTAGGGGCTGGGAGACGGGGTGCTCATGCGGGTGATGTTCCGATGCTGGGCAACGTCGCGGACCCGGCGCAACGCCGGATCATCGCGGGTCGCCGCTTGCGCCGCCGCTTCCGCGGTGGCACTTCCCTCCCCACCCCGCCCATGCCCCTTTCCCGTCGAGCCCTCCTGCGCGCGAGCGCCGCCGCCGCACTCCTTCACTCCGCGGGCCGCCGCGTAAACGCCGCCTCCCTCGTCGGACGCACGAAGGACGAGCTGCCCACCCCCGCGCTCGTCGTCGATCTCGATCAGCTCGAGGGAAACATCACGCGCCTCGCAACCCACGCGAAGGCCGCCGGCATCGCGCTCCGGCCCCATGCCAAGACCCACAAGTGCGCGGCGATCGCCCGCCTGCAGGTGGCGGCAGGTGCCCTCGGTGTCTGCGTCGCGACGCTTCGCGAGGCCGAGGCGATGGCCGAAGGCGGAGTCGGAGGCATCCTCATCACTTCGGAAATGGTCGGTTCCGTTAAGATCCGCCGCCTGCTTGAGCTCGCGCGCCGGCAACCCGACACGATGTCCGTGGTCGATGATCCCGGACACGCCGCGGAGCTCTCGGCGGCGGCGCGCGCGGCGGGTTTGATCCTCAACGTGCTGATCGACGTCGATCCGGGCAGCCGCCGCACGGGCGTCGCCGCCGGCGAAGGGGCGGCTCAACTCGCGCGCAAGATCGCGGGACTACCAGGCCTCCGCCTGCGCGGCATTCACTGCTATTCCGGTTCCTCGGCCCACGTCACAGGTTTCGAGCAGCGGCGCGCGCACTCGGAAAAGGCGATGTCGCCGGCGATAGCGACCTTCCGCGAGCTGCGCCGCGAAGGCCTGCCCATGGAGATCCTGTCGGGTGGAAGCACCGGCACCTACAACATCGATCCCGCGTTCGGCGCCATGACCGAACTGCAAGCGGGCTCGTACGTCTTCATGGACGTCGATTACCGCCGCATCGGGGGCGCGAGAGGGCCGGTCTACGACGACTTCGCACCGTCCCTGGCGGTCATCGCCACCGTGATCAGCCGTCCTGGGCGGAATCGCGCGACGGTCGACGCCGGCCTGAAGGCCTTCGCGACCGACCGGAAATTCGGCCCGGAGCCGAAGGATCTTCCCGGCGCGACCTTCAGCTGGGGAGGCGATGAGCATGGGATCCTCGACCTCACCCAGGCGTCACGCGAGCCGCGCCTCGGCGAGCGTCTCGAGTTCATCGTGCCGCACTGCGATCCCACGGTGAACCTCCACGATCACATCCACGCCCTCCGCGGCGACCGCGTGGAGGCGGTCTGGCCCGTCGCCCGCGGCTACGGCTGAGGTGCGGTGCGCAGGTCGACCGGCGAAGCGTCCGCGACGAACGGGCTCTCCCCGCCGGGCTCCGCCGCGCGCACGCGGAGGGAGAACCACCACGGCCGCGCGACCTGGGCCAGCTTCACCCGCACCAGGTTCCAGCCGGCTGCCAGATCGACCTCCGGGGAGGCTTCACCCTTCGCGCCGGTTTCGAACGGATCCTCCCGCCGGACCACTTCGTGGTCGCCCACCCACAGCTTCAACGCGGCGTCATGCTGGAGTTCCATCGTCACTCGCCGCGGCTCCGGCGACCACACCCACGTGAAGGCGTAGGCTAATCCGGATACGCCAGGCCCGCCGCCCCGCATCTGGCGCGCATTCCGGACGTCGGCCGCGACGCGCATCGGTTCCCATTTTCCAAGGCTTTCCCGCCGTGAACGGTCCGCATAATCCGCCGCCGGGCCCTCGGGCGGCAGCACGAGCTCGAGGAGTTCCTTCGCGTCGCGGTCGTTGAAATCGATCGTCGGCAGAAGGAACCACGCCGAGAAGTGATTCCTCCGCGCCTCCACGCCCTCGATCGCCGAGGCCGCATCGTCCTTGGTCGCAGCGGGCACCTCCATCGCTTGCACGCGGCGCAGGGCGGCGAGCGCCGGTCCGGCTTCGGGCACACGCGGGGCCAGCCTTACGACGGCCGCGGCCGCATCCGTCGCCGATCCCTCGTCGTCGAGCCATGCCGCCGCCAGCGCCAACTCCTCCCGGGTGCGGCCCCCGGCAAGCGCGTTGAGCAGCACGCGGCGCTGCGCGAGGGTCGGGGTCGCCGCGGCCACGGCACGGAAAAAATCCATGCGTTCCGCGAACGTCACCCCGGACCCCTCACGCGCGATGAGCCTGACGGCCGCCCTTGTCCCGGCCTCACGAGCGGCCTCTTCGACACCGCGCACCGCAAGTTCACGAGCGTCGGGCAACAACGCCGCATCCGTCGTCGTCCCCAAGGCGACCAGGGCCGCCGCGCGCACTTCGGGCACCTCGGCCGCGAGCGCGCGACGGAGCATCTCGCGCACCTCAGGGGCCACGACGCCGCCGCAAGCGGTCACCAACGCCGCCCGGACCTCCGGTGCCGCCACGTGAAAGGTCCGCGTCACGGCCGCGAGTGCCGGGGAACCTCCTGCCGGCTGGAGTCGACCCAGGGTCAGCGCCAAGGCGCGTCCCACCTCGCCGCGTCGGAACGGATCGGCCGCGCCGGAGACCATGCCGACCAACTCGGCCACTCGGCCCGGTTGAAGCACCAAGGACACGGACCGCAGCGCCGCGAGCCGCAACGTGTCATCTTCGGATCGGGCAAGGGCCAGCAATTCGTCCGCCGCCTCGCGATCGCCCCGTTCACCCAAGGCCCGCACCGCCTCGATCCGTTCGGGACCGCGCCCTTCACGGGCCTGCCGGCGCAGAGAGGCGGCCGCCCCCTCGGCCCGCAGGGTCGTCAGCGCCAGCCGAGCGGCCCGCCGTTCCGGTTCCGCTCCCGCCGCCCATCCCAGCAAACTCCCGATGTCTTCGGTCGTGCCGACTCGCCCGAGTGCGTGGATCGCCGCCAATCGCGTGCCCAACGCCACGCTGCGTAGCAAAGGCCTCACGACCTCGGGTGGAGGCGGATCGGCGCGCCGCAACCAACCATCGATGACGGAACGCTGCACGGTTGGCGCGAGTTCCGGCAGGAGCTCCCGCAGGAGCCCGCCAAGACCGGGCTGCGGCAGGTCTTCGATAACTCGCAACGCGGCCGCCCGCTCGGGCTCGACCGCGCCCGTCAGGCCCGCCCGCACGAGCGCGAGGCCCACCGCTCCGGCGGCGCGGATCATCCCCTCGTCGGCCGCGAGCCGCACGCGCGGGTCGCTCTCGTTCGCATGGACCGAGCGGAAAACGCGGCCGGCCTCGCGGGAATCACCGGCCTCAAGCAGCCGCCGGGCGTGGCCCAGCAGCGCGTCGACGACCGCCGCCCGCACGGGACCGGAAGCTTCCGGCCATGCCGATTCCAGTGCGGCGAGTGCAGCGGCGGAGGGAATAGCGCCGAGCGCGTGGGCGGCCGCTGCGGCGGCCGCCGGATCAGAATCGTCGCGCAGCACCCCTGCGAGTCCCGGCACGGCCGAGAGCTCGCGACGCGAAGCGAGGGACGCGATGACGCCGAGCCTCACTCCGCCGGTGGTGGTCGCGAGCGCGTCGGCGAGCGCGGTTCCCGCGGCGGCGAAGGGCATCGCCTCCAACGCGTGCCGGGCGGCGTGGGAAAGCGCAGGATCCGTGAGCAGCGAGGCCAGGGCCGGCACCGCCCGCTCCGAACCGACGCGATGCAGGCGCACGCACGCGGCCTCGCGTTCGGCCAAGGGGGCGGCGGAGGCGAGCACCGCCAGCAGGCGGACCTCCTCCTCACCGCGACCGGCACCGGCGGCCGCGGCGGGCGTCATCCACGACGCGAGCGCCACGCCGAGGAGCAGCCAACGGGACAGGTGGGCGCGGTTCGGCATCATAACGTCCACGGCGCGCGGGTCGCCATGCCGAGCAGCCGGTTGGCCTCGTCGTCGCCGGGGAAGGTCTCCGCGACCGGATCCCAGCGGAGCGGACGCCCGAGCTGCTTCACGATCCCGCCGAGCAGCAGGACACTGGCCGAACGGTGCGCGACATTCTCGTCGCAGATCGTCCGTCGACGTGTGCGCACGCAGCGCAGGAATTCGTCGGCGTGGCCGTCGTTGCGGGGCAGATGAACCTCGTCGGGCCGCAGAGGCTCGCGGACGATCGAGCCGGGCGTGGACACGAGCACGTTGCGGTCGACGGCAATGCGGCCCTCGGTGCCGACGAAGCAGGCGCCGCCCTCGCCCCCGACGATGGGCTCGTCGGGATGCGGCCGGCCGTGGACGGTGACCCCGCCCGGGTAGCGGAATCCCGAGCGTCCCTTCTCGACGAACAGCTCCACCGGACCCGTGGCATCGGCGTCGCAAGCCCACTGGATGATATCGGTGTGGTGCTGCCCCCAGTTGAGTTCGCCGAGGTCGAAACGGTGGGCGCCGGCGTTGCCGTCGTACGGAATGGCGGGCGCGGGCCCCAGGAAGAGGTCCCAGTCAAGGTCATCGGGCACGGGCTTGGGCGGCGCGGCGGGCCGGCGGGGCCAGGCGATGGCGCCGCCGTCACGGTGACACCAGACCTCCTTCAGCTGTCCGATGCGGCCACTCCGCACGAGCTCGCAGGCGAGGCGGAACTTGCCCCCGTACTCGCTGCGCTGCTGCGTGCCCGCCTGGTAGACGCGACCGTGGCGGCGCACGGCGTCGCGCACGGCCTGGCTCTCGCGTACGGTGCACGCCGTCGGCTTCTCGCAGTAGACATCCTTGCCCGACCGCACGGCCATGACCGTCATCACCGCATGCCAGTGGGCCGGAGATGCGATGAGCACGGCATCAATGTCGCCGCGGGAAAGGACCGCGCGGAAATCGACCTCCGCGGCGCAGACGGAAGCGCCGGCGCGCCCGAGCCGCTCCGCATAGTGGGCATCGACGCGCGCCTGCGCGGATTCGCGGCGGCCGCGACGCACGTCGCACACGGCGAGCACCTGGACGTCGGGCCGGCCGAGGAAGCCGCCGGCGACGTAGGTCCAGGCGCCGCCGGAGAGGTGACCGCCGCCCTGCCCTCCGACTCCGATGAAACCCATCGCGATACGCCCGCTAGGCGGCACCGAACCATTGAGCCCTAGGGCGGAGGCGGGGATGATGTCGGGGAAGGCGACGACCCCGGCCGCGGCGGCGCCTCGACGCAGGAATTGGCGGCGGGAAAACCGGCGGGAGGACGCGGGGTTCGGCATCGCGCGGCCGATGCAGCGCTTCGACCGCGGAGCCGGCAAGCGCGAAGCGCCCTCCCCCTGCACTGCCCGAAAGCGCCGTTGAACCGCGCGCGATTTTCCCGCTCACTCCGGCCGCCCCGAAAACCCATGACGAAGAAAATCATCCTACTCGCCCCTTTCGCGATCCTCGCCGGCTTGTTCGCGGCCTCGGCCGACAACAAACCGCATCCCGTCGGCTATTCCGACACACCCCTGATCCCGGGGACGAAGTGGAAGGTGCACGACATCGACCGCCCGCGCCCCGCGGCAGTCGCCCCGGGCGCCCGCCTGGGTGATGCCCCGGCCGACGCGGTGGTGATCTTCGACGGCAAGGACACGAAGCAGCTCTACAGCCGCCGCAAGGGCGACGCCACGGGCAAGCACCCCTCACCCTGGAAGATCGAGAACGGCGAGCTCATCGTCGACGGCGGCGACTGCTGGACGCACCTCGAGTTCGCCAGCTGCCAGCTCCACCTCGAGTGGAAGAGCGAGCCGCACACCAAGGGTAACTCGCAGAAGAAGGGCAACGGCGGCGTGTTCTTCATGGACCGCTACGAGAGCCAGATGCTCGACTGCGACAACAACCCCACCTACGCCGACGGCATGGCGGGCGCGGTCTACGGCCAGACGCCTCCGATGGTGAACGCCGTGCGCAAGGCCGGCGAGTGGCAGACCTACGACATCGTGTTCACCGCCCCGAAGCTGAAGGACGGCAAGGTCGTCGAGCCCGCGCGGATCACGACGTTCCTCAACGGAGTCTGCGTGCAGAACAACACCGCGATCATGGGCCCCACCCTGCACAAGAAGGCGACCAGCTGGGACGGCACCTTCCCCACGAAGGCGCCGCTCCGTTTCCAGGACCACAAGAACGAGCCGCCCGTCCGCCTCCGCAACATCTGGGTGCGCCCGCTGCCCTGAGGCGCGGGCGCCGGGACAGGCTCCCCGCTACTTCTTCTTCGGTGCGGGCTTCGGGTCTAGGTTGGCGGCGAGCTGCGCCGCGGTGACCTTGGACTCGACGCCGCCGGCGGGTACCTCCGCCTTGGCGACCCAGAGGATCGCATTGAGTACGACCTTGCGCTGGTTGTCATCGCCCCAGTTGGCATGGGTGTGACCACCGGTAAACCCGAAGCCGCGGCCGCCTTCGGGGCGTTCGCGCACCCACATCATGGTCTCAACGCGCCCGGCCGCCGCGAGGATGTGCGGATAAGGGCCCTTGGGATGAACGTACGGCCCGCGGCGCACCTCTTCGGAAGGCTTCGCGGTGAGGATGGGCGTCACGCCGCCCTGATTCTCCGGCCACCGCATGTTGAAGTACCACTCGTCGCGGTTGCTGAAGGGCTTCACGCCCCGCGCCACGGGGTGGTCGGGGAATGTCCGGTAATCGGGCGACCACATTGGATTGCACGAGTAGTTGGTTTCATAATACCCGCCGATCCAGCGCAGGAATTCGGGGCCGCCGTTGCCGGCCGGCACCTCGACGCCGTAGTGCATGAAACCGAGGCCGACGCCGCGTTCGGCCAGGCGCCCGAGCAGGGCCTTCCGGCCGTCCTCTAGCGCCGGATGCTTCGCGCCGCCGTCGCAGTAGATCACCACTGCCGCCGCGTCCTCAAGGACCGCGTCGCTGGCAGGCCAGCCGTTGTCATGCACCTCGACGCGCACGCCCCGCACGCCGGAAAGGCTCTGCTGCAGCAGCAGGCAACCGGCGCGGAACTCATGCATCCCGGGCGGATGGCTGGGCTTGCCGGCGATGAGGACGATCTTCTTGTCGGCGGCGCAAAGCGGCGCGAGGCCGAGGGTGAGGAACAACAGGAGGAGGCGTTTCATGGGTAAAGGGTACGCGCGGATGCTGCCGCCGCAGAGGGGCCGCGCTCAACCGCAATCTCCGCCATGACGGCCGCCGCCACGGACGACGGACCCCATCCGTCTCAATTCGCACCCATCCATGGTTGCACCGGGCTCCTCACGATCCGCACAAGGGGCGGTAGACCGCCCGTGGTTTAATCAACGAGACGGGACGCCTCTTCCGCCCGCGCCCCGCGTTCGCAATGCCTCGCATCGTTCGCGATCGCAACGCGGGGGCGTGCGAACGACCGGATCATTCCCCTCCCGAATCCCGCTTCCGCGGCGCGCGGACACCTTTCAGCGAGACGAGGTAACCCACGACGTCACGGATCTCCCGCGGCTGCAGGACACCGACCATCGAGGGCATCACTGAGACCGCCGGGCTCTGCGTGGCGATCTCCGCCCGGGGAAGGATGCGCTGCTTGCCGTCGAACATCCGGACCGTCACCGCCGCGGGCGTCTCACGCGCGAGCGTGCCGGAGATCTCGGTGTCATCCTTGAGCTTCACCGCGACGAGGCCGTAGCCGGTCGCGATCTGAGCCGAGGGATTAACCAGGGACTCCAAAAGGTAGGCGGCATCGCGCTGGGCGCCGATCGCGCGCAGGTTCGGGCCGACCTCGCTGCCTCCGGAGGACTCCACGACGTGGCAGGCGGTGCAATTCGCCCCAAGATGGTTCGCGACCAAGTCTCGGCCGCGCGCAATGTCACCTCCCGCAAGCAGTTCGGGGCGCGCGGCCGCCTCAGGCCGCTTCGCCCAGTCCGCCACCCGCGCGGCCAGCGCGGGATTAGCACCCGAACGCCCGTCGAGGGCCTCGAGGATATCCAACGCCAGTCCCGGGTCGACCTTGCCGGCGACCAAGTCGGCGCCGAGCGAGCCGAGCAACGCGTCCGCCGCAGGCGTGCCGACACGCGCGAGCAGGGCGATCGCGTGCTGCTTCTCCGACAACGTGCGCCGGGACAGCACGGAAGTAACCGCGGCGACGAGCCGGTCCGGTCCGGTGGTCAAGAGGAGGTCGAGCGCCGCCCGGTGCAGGACGGCCGGCGAATCATCGCCCAACGCGCCCTCCAGAGCGCGCCTCGCCGCGGGATCATCCACACCGCCCGCCACCACGAGCCGCAAGGCCTGCGCACGCAGTTCGGCCGGGGCCGAGGTGTCGGCGACGATCGCCGATCCCGCCGCGGCGTCGGGCTTCAGCTCATGGGCGATCATCACCTCGATCGCGAGCGCCTTGAGCGCAGGATCGCGCAGCGAAAGCAGCGCCGGTAGCCGCGGCGCGAGCACCTCGGCCACGGGGGCGGGCGAGAAGCGCCTCGCCCAGCCGTCCACCAGGTCGAGCCGAGGCGGGTTCCGCCAGACCTTGAGGGCACGCAGAGCCTCGGCGCGGAGTTCCGCGGGAGCGGTTTCATCGAGACCGTAAGCGGCGAGCCGGGCCGCCGCCTCCGCGGTGCCGACCCTCAGACCGGCGTTGATGCTGCGCCGCGCCGCGGACTCGTCGGCGGGCTTTACCGTCAGCGCCGCCGCGAGGGCCGGCAGGGCGCCGGGGATGGATTCGTCGTCATGGATCGCGCGCGCCGCCTCCGCGACGACCAGCGGATCGGCATCGTGCAGGAACTCCGCGACCGCGGCATTCCCCTGCCGGCGAAGCGCGACGACGGCGATCAACCGCACGGCGACGGAAGGGTGCAGCGCCCGCGCCGCCAGCTCGGATCGGCCGGCGCACCCCGCGAGCCCGTAGGCCGCGGCATGCCGCAGCGCGGGATCGGCACCGTCGCGCTCCGCGAGCGCGAAGAGCGCATCGACCGCCGATGCCTCCCGGCATTTGCCGAGAGCGAGCGCGGCCTGCAGCCGGACCCGCGGCGACGGATCCACGAGGAGCGGCACCAGCCCGGCGCCGAGTCCGACGGTCCCGGCCGCCGCCGCATCCCCCAGCACCTTGGCCGTCTGCGCGCGGATCTCGGAATCTTCATCGCGGAGCAGCGGAGCGATCGCCGAGGCGTCGGCGGCGCCACTCCGGAGCAATTGCCCGTAACCCCAGAGCGCATGGAGCCTCGCGAAGGGATGCACCGTGGCGCCGCGCGCGACCGCGAGGAGCTCGGCCTTGCGACCGCGACGCGCCAGTTCGAGCTGCGAGCCTTGGCGCACACGCTGGTCGGGGTGCCCGAGCAATCCGAGCAACTCGAGCGGGGAACGGCCGACGAAGCCTTCGCCGAGGATCGCACGTGTCTCGTCCCGGCGGGGATCGCGTTCCCCGTCCCGGACATCGACCCGCCACACGGCGCCAAGTCCGTCCAGCGGGTAACCGCCAATCCAATCCGCCATGAACAGGGACCCGTCGGCATGCCAGGCAAGGCCGATGCCCATGACGCCTTCGTTGAGGACGCGGGCGTCGACCATGCGATAGGTGGAGCCCGCGGGTTCCGCGGCGAAGGCACGCAGCTTGCCGGAGGGAAACTCGTTCAGCAGGAACGTCCCGCGCTGCGCCTCGCCGAGCGCCGTGCCGGGGTTGTATTTGAATCCCGCCGGCCCGTCGGAGTAGCTCAGCAGCGGGGGCAACAGATAGGCGGCCTGACCCGCGAAATGCGGCTTCCACAGCCCCTCGCGCATCCACGGGCTCTGCGTGCCCATGTACTGGAAATTGCAGCGCCAGCCGCTGTCGCTGCCCTCCACGAGGTGCACGAACCGCTCGCGCTCCCCGGGCTGGTCGGCGTCGTTGTCCACCCCGATCAGGTCACCGACTTCGTTGAACGCCGGCTCCTGCACGTTGCGGTTGCCGCGCGTGAAGACCTCGAAGCCGCTGCCGTCGGGTTCCATGCGCAGCGTGGCGCCTTCGTTGGGAAAATGAAACCGCCGCCCCTCCCGCGAGGTCACGCTCACGCCCTTGTCGCCGATGCTCCAGTAGATGCGGCCGTCGGGGCCGACGACGGGCCCGTGCATGTCGTGCCCGGCGTAGGCGATGTGCAGGCCGAAGCCGCTCACCAGCTTCTCGCGTTCGTCGGCCACGCCGTCGTCGTCGACGTCGCGCAACCGCCACAGGTCGGGGGCGATCGTGGCGTAGACCCAGCCGTCGTGCCAGAGCGCTCCGGCGGCGATGCCCGTCACCTCGGTGTTGAAGCCTTCCGCGAAGACCGTGATGCGATCGGCCGTGCCGTCGCCGTCGGTGTCGCGCAGCTGGTAGATCCGCTCGGTGTGGTGGGTGAGGTCGCGCCAGTCGATCGAGCCGTCGCCATTGTGGTCGGCCAGCCCGCCGCGCGGGGCGCGCATCCGGCCCGGCGCCAGCTCGCGACGAAAGAACTCCGCCTTCGCCTCGACCGAGTCGAGCGCTACGTCGTCGGGGATCCACATCCGGTGCTCGCGGATATCGAGGTCGCCCACCTTGCGGCGGGTCGTGGCGGCCACGTACACGCGCCCCGCCGGATCGACCGCGCAGGCCACGGGATCGGGCACGTTGATCTCGCCCGACCACTTGTGGAGAACGAGTTCGCCGCCGGGCCGAACAGGCTTGCCCGTCTCGGCGCCGATGGCGGCGGGCAGGACGAGGATCAGGCCGGCGAGCGCGAGCGACAGGACAGTGCGGGAAGGATGCATGGGGCTTCGCCGACGGTGACGTCCGCGCGGCCGGGAAGTCGCGCGAAAAAACGCGGGGGCAACCCGCGGCCTCAGGCGGCGGCCCCGCGCCGGAAACGGTCGAGCCCGACGGCGAGGACGATCACGGCGCCCTTGGCGACGAGCTGCCAGAAGAAGGAGACGCCGAGCAGCGTGAGGCCGTTGTTGAGGACGGCGATGACAAGGGCGCCCCAGAGCGTGCCGAGGATGCTGCCGACCCCTCCGGCGAAGCTGGTGCCGCCGAGGATGACGGCCGCGATGGCGTCGAGTTCGTAGCCGGTGCCGAGCTGGCCGTTGGCGCTGTAGAGCCGGCCGGCGCTCATCACGCCGCCGAGGGCGGCAAGGAGGCTGGCGATCGTGTAGACGCCCACGAGGACGCGGCCCGAGTTGACCCCGGCGAGATGGGCCGCCTCGGGATTGCCGCCGAGCGCGAGGACGTCGCGGCCGAAGACCGTGCGGTTGAGGATGAAGGCGCAGAGCGCGACGACCGCGACCGCGATGACGACGAGCCACGGGATGGGCCCGAGATAGTCGTTGCCGATCCACGCGAAGGACAGGTCGTTGTTGATGACCGACGTGCCGCCGGCGGCGAGGTAGGCGGCGCCGCGGAGCGCGGTGTAGGTGCCGAGCGTGATGATGAACGGGGGTAAGCCCGCGTAGGCGACGGCGGCCCCGGTGAGCGCGCCCACCCCGGCGCCGAGAGCCAGGCTGGCGGGTACGGCCGCCCACGCCCAGGGGCCGTTCAAGGAAAGCTGCACCGCGACGACGGCGGTGAGCCCGAGCACCGAACCCACGGCGAGGTCGATCCCCCGCGTGAGGATCACGAACGTCATCCCGGCCGCGAGGACCACGTTGATCGAGGCCTGCCGCGCCACGTTCATGAGGTTGGCGGCCGTGAGGAACTTCGGCGTGAGCACCGCGAACAACCCCGCGACGGCGATCAGCATCGGCAGGATGCCGAGCGCGTCGAGCAGCCGGCGGCGAAGTCCCGCTCGGTCGGAAGCCTCGGAGGGATTCGGGGTACCCATGGAGAACGGGCGCGACTCCACCGGAAACCCGTCCGCTGGCGAATACGAAAAGCGCCTAACGACACCCCATTCGGATCAGGGACGCGCGCCCGCGGCTAAACCTGAGTGGTTCCTGCCATGACGAAATTCCTTCGTCATTCCCCGATCCGGTCCACGACCCCAGCCGATCAACCACGGATAGCCCCGAGGCCACGGATCAATGCACGTTCGCGTCTGGAGAACGGGCACAACGGCGGACGCCGCACGCGACGAAGGCGGCAGATCCGTATCAATTCGTGTCCATCCGTGGTTGCCCGCAAAAAGTTGTGCCTGCGAGGCACGTCACTCGGACTTTTCTCCCGAATATCAATTGTCCGCCACCATCGGCATCCCGGGCGGCCCGACCGAGGACCGCAGCAATCCGAAAGCCCGGAGCGATCCACGTCCGCCGGGACCACGCGAGGCGGGCCCGGAGGAGTCCAGGTGAAAGACATTGATGCCCGGCGCCATCTCGACGCCCTCCACCACGAGGCGCGCCGGTGCGGAGCCGAGGGTCACCTGACCCAGTGGGACGCCGTCACGCCAGAGGGCCACCGCTCCGCCGGCAGGCCCGACGAGTTCGAGCGTGGCGTTGAGCGAGAGGGAAGTCGGCCAAGGGTTGTGGAAGGAAAGCGCCGCCCGTCCACCCGCCCAACGCACCCCGCTCTCGGACCGGAGCTGCCAGCCGCGGCCATGCGTGAAACTCCGAGCGATCGGCGGCCGCGGATCGGCCGCGGGACGCAGCAGCACCACCACCTGGTTGCCCTGTCTTCCCTGCAGAAGCCGGTCGTAACCCATCGCGCCCAAGTCGGAGAGGAGGCGATCGGCGCGGTCGGCGAAGCCCTTGCGATTGAGATAGAGCGCTGCGAACCCGTGTTCCTCGAGCCGGCGGACGAGTTCAGCCGCGGGCAAACCCTCAAGGTCGCGCTGCCAACGCCCCCGGGCGCGGTGCTTCGCGGCTCCGTAGCTGAAGCTGAGGCGCGACGTGGCGAGGTATGGCCGGAAGTGCTCGTAGTCGGTGAGCCGATGCGGCGGCACCACCTCGGGAAAGCCGATCACGGGCAGCTGGAAAATCCGCGCACCTCCGGGCAAGGCAGCCTCGAGCCTGCCGCCGAATTCAAGGTCGGAACGGACCTCGGCCGCGATCCTCGCGCGTTTTTCCGGGTCCGTGCCGCGCGGCAGCTGGTCGATGAGTCCCACCGCCGCGAGCGCACCGGCCGCCACCAGCCTCCGGCGAACGGGCCAGCCGGCGGTAAGGCGCGAGAGGCGCACCACCAGGAAGATCAGCACGAGCGCCGAGATGAACACCGCGACCCGGTTCGTGGCGCGGAAGACCTGGAAGCCGGCGAAGAAGGCGACGAAGTTGGTCAACCCGCCGACACCGGCGTACGCGACCAGCCAGCCCAGTGCGAGCGCCTGCCCCGGCAGGGGCCGGCCGCGCAGGAGACGAAAGACGGCGAGACCGGTGAGCCAGACCAGTCCCGCGATGCCGCAGATCCCGAGATAAGGCAGGAAGGCCTCGCCGTGCCACTCCGACCACCGCCGGTAACGCTGGCCGAGGAAGGCCAGCCAGTCCGCCCGGTGAAACTCCGGCGGGATGAACATCTCCACCGGCTTGAGCGCGTAGCGTTCCGTCCCCCCGTAGTTGCGGGAAAGCAGCGGTAGGCCTTCGGGCTCCGGCGCGTGCAGCCATAGTTCCGCGTTGCAGGCCACGAAGGTCAGCAGGGCGACCAAACCGGTCACGAGACCCATGACGAGGTTGGCCCGGCGCCGCGGACCGAGGACCTGTGCGATCAAGGCCCAGCCCAGCAGCTGTCCCCAGAACAACAGCAGGTACGGGTTACCCGCGCCGAGCCCGACGGCGGCGACGAGGCACACCCACGCGCCGCGGGTCCGCCAGGAGAGCCGATGGCTCCGCGCGACGAGCCACACCGCCAGCAGGCCGACCGGCACCGTCCACGTCAGCACGAACGAGAAATGCGCCAGACCGCGGTGGAACACGTGATACGTGTAGGCGAACAGCAACGCCCCGGCCCACGCCCACTCCCAACGTACCCGCAGCCACCGCGCCACCAGGTAGAAGGAGGCGGCTGAGGCCAGATGCGCGAGCAGCAGGCCGAGGTTCGCCGCGACGAACACGGTCGTCGCAAGCGAAAGGGCCCCGAGCAGGAGCATCACCGGCTTGTCGGGCGTCGGATAATCGCTCCAGTCGGCCCCGAACGGCGCCCCGAGCCGGCCGACCCGTTGCGGCGAGAGCGGAATGCCCAGGCCTTCTCCCGCGGCCTTGATCCGCGCCAGCATTTCGTGCGCGTCTCCGGAATAGTCGGTCGGCAGCGCCCAATCGGCGGCTGAGAAGCGGCCGTGATGCGCCGCCCACACGAGGGCGGTGGCAAGCAGCAGCGCGCCCAAGCGCCAGCCTGCCCGGACGGAGGGTCGGGGAATTCTCAAGGGGTGGTTGTGGCCCGCCGCGGGGCGGACCAAGTCGCAGCGCAACCGTTCAGCAGCCGCTCCGCCCGCGCCGCAAGCGCGCCCGCCTGAACTTCCGGAAAGGCTCCAGGGGAAAGTTTTGCCAACCCCGCGACCGCCGGCTTCCCTCACCCTCCTCATGGCCAACGGCAACCGCCAGCCTCCCGCCGGGGGTTCCTTCAAGCGACGCTTCGCGGCGTACGCCGGCCTGTTCTTCGACGAATTCGAACCCGGATCCGCGTGGATAAGGGAAACCGGTGAGGTTCGCTTGCCGCCCTTGGCCGCCGGGACGCGCCTCGTCGTCCGCGGCCACACGCGGGTCCATCCGGACGCCCGAGGCCTCGAGTCCGGCATCCCCGGGCTGCGCCTCGCGGTCGACGGCGCCGCGGCCGGCACGGTTCCCGCCGGGTCGGCCGGTCCCTGGGAAATCGCTTTCGCGGCACCGTCGGACGCCCCGGCGAAGCTTACCCTCGCCCTCGACGGCGTCGGTCCCACCAACCTGCTCGCCTGGGCCGGCCGCGTCACCGGGCTGGGCCCTTGGCAGCGCTTCCGTGCGCAGAACCGCAACCGCCAGCTGCGCGTGGAGACGATCGCGACCGCGGACGGCGAGGTGATCTTCGACTTCAGCCGGCGCGCGGCACCCTTCTCCGCCGGCTTCGCGCGCCGCCATGCGCGGCTCGGCCTGAACATCGTCGGTTTCCTCACCGCCGACCTCGGCGTCGGCGAATCGGCCCGGTGCATGGTGCGCGCCGCCGACGCCGCGGGCCTGCCGGCCGCGTTGGTGCCGCTGCGGCTCAATTGCCGCAACCGGCTGGGCGACGACACGTACGCGGCGCGGCTGCGGGAGGACAATCCGCACGGCGTGAACGTGTTTCACATCGACCCGCCGGCGGCCCACGAGATCGACCATCACCACGGCGCGGGCTTCCGCGCCGGCCGCTGCAACATCGGCTACTTCGCGTGGGAATTGCCGGAGTTCCCCGACGCCTGGCTGCCGAGTTTCGACTACTTCGACGAGATCTGGTGCCCGAGCGACTTCACCGCCGAAGCGGTGCGCGAGAAGTCCCCCGTGCCCGTGCTCACGATGCCGCACTCCATCGCCTTCGACCCGCCCGCCGGGACGGCGGCGGAACTGCGGGCGCGGTTCGGCCTGCCGCGCGACGCGTTCCTCGTCCTCTCGCTGTTCGACCTCAACTCCTACGCCGAGCGGAAGAACCCGCGCGCCGCGGTCGAGGCCTTCCGGCGCGCCGCCCTGCCCGCGCCGCGCGACGGCGGCGGCGCCGCGCTCATACTCAAGGTGCAGAACGTCGCCGGCAATGAGGCCGATTTCGCCGCGCTGCGCGAGGCGGTGCGCGACCTGCCCGGCACCGTGATCATCGCCGAGACGCTGTCGCGCGCCGACCTCTACGCGCTCGAGGCCGCCTGCGACTGCCTCGTCTCCCTGCACCGCTCGGAAGGCTTCGGCCTCGCCGTCGCGGAGTGCATGCACCTCGGCAAACCGGTGATCAGCACCGACTGGTCGGCGACGGCGGAGTTCGTCACGTCCGCCAACGGCCGCCCGGTGCGCGCGCCACTCATCACCCTCGAGCGGAGCCACGGCCCCTACGCGAAGGGCGCCACCTGGGCCGACCCCGACCCCGGCCACGCCGCGGAACACCTGCGGGAACTCTTCGCCGACCCGGGGCTGCGCGCCCGGCTCGGCGCGGCCGCCCGGACCACGGTCGCGGAGCGGTTCGCACCCGCCGTGATCGGCGCCCGCTACCGCCGCCGGCTCGAGGTGCTCGCCGCCCTTTGACGCCGCGCTGACGACGATGTCATCCAGATTGCCTTTCTCCGGTCGCCCGCGAGCTTAGCCCTCGCGGAGATTCGTCACCCATGGCCCCCGTCCCCGCCAACCCACTCCCGCAGGTACTCCTCGTCGAAGATGAGGTGAAGACGCGGCAATCCATCCGCGACGGGCTGGCGCTCGAAGGCTGGAACGTGGCCGAGGCGGCGGATGGCGCGGAGGCGCTGGCCATGCTGGAGACGCGCAGCTTCGAGCTGATCATCCTCGACCGCATGCTGCCGCGCGTCGACGGCATGGAATTCCTCCGCCGGCTGCGGGACTCCGGCTCGACGGTCCCCGTGCTGATGCTCACCGCCCGCAGTACGCTCAACGACCGGGTGAGCGGTCTTGACCGCGGAGCCGACGATTACCTCGCGAAACCGTTCGCCTTCGCGGAGCTCGTGGCGCGCTGCCGCGCCCTCCTTCGCCGGCCCGACTGGAACTCCGCCCGGCTGCTCCGCTGCGGCGACCTGCAGCTCGACACCCGCGCGCGGGTGGCGGTGCGCGCCGGCCGCGAGATTCCGCTCACGCCGCGGGAAGTCGACGTCCTCGAATACCTGCTCCGCCATCCGGGCCAGACCGTGACGCGCGAGATGCTCGAACGGGAGGTCTGGAAACAGCCGCACCGCCTCACCTCCCTCGACAACGTGATCGACGTGCAGATCATGCGCCTGCGGAAGAAGGTGGATCTCGAGGGCGAGCAAAGCCTGATCCACACGTTGCGCGGAATCGGATATCAGGTGCGGGGGGAGCGCCCTTGAACGGGATGGGGGAAAGGATCGCGGGCTGGTGGGAGCGCCGCACCCTGCGCTCCCGGCTCGCCCTCTGGTACGCGGCGGGCGGGACGGTGCTCTTCGCCCTCTTCGCCGCCACCCTCTACACCTTCGTGGCGGTGCGACTCGCCCGCCCCTTGGACCACCAGCTGCGCGTCGACCTCCAGGCGCTCGACTCCCATCTCAGCGTGAACGCGAAGCGCGTCCTGCTCTGGAAGGGCAAGGCCATGCCCCGCTCGGCCCCGTGGCTCAACGATTATCCGTGGTTCGAGATCTGGGACGAAAACGACCAGCTCGTGTGCCGCGTCTGGCCCTTCACCGAGAACCGCAACCTGTCCCTCCCCGGTCCGCCGCGCCGGACGGTAGGCCGCGATGGCCTGATCAGCGTCTTCAACGTCGCGCCCGACCTGCGCCTGCGCACGCTGGTCGTGCCCCTCGAATCCTCCGCGCTCCCCTCGCACTGGATGATCCGGCTCATCCGTGTCCATCAGCCGCACGCCGACGCCCTGCCCGACCTGCAGCTGATCATCATCGTTGCCCTCCCCGTGATGGTCGCCCTCCTCGTGCTTGGAGGACACCTCCTGACCCGCCGCTGGCTGCTGCCGCTCGACCGGATGGCCGCGGAGGCGAATCGCATCTCGGCCGACGACCTGAGCCGGCGCGTCCCGGTCGGCAACCCCCACGACGAGCTCGGTCGGCTCGGAGCGGTTTTCAACGTCACCCTCGACCGCCTGCAGGCCTCGTTCGAGACGCTCGACCGCTTCGTGGCGGACGCCTCGCACGAGCTCCGCACCCCGTTGACCACCCTGCGCAGCGTGGGCGAGGTCGGCTTACGCAAGGGCCGCACCGAGGAGGAATACCGCGAGATCATCGGGTCGATGCTCGAGGAGGCGCAACGTCTGCAGCGTCTCGTCGAGCGCCTGCTGGAACTCGCGAACGCGGGCGGCGCCGGCGGAGCCGGGGAACGCATGCCGACGCCGGTGCTCGAGGCCGCCCGCAGTTGCGCCGCGGAGCTCGGCGTGCTCGCCGAGAACAAGCGCCAGCAGCTCGAGGTCGCGGGCGAGGAATGCACCATCGTCACCGATCCCGTGCTTTTCCGGCAGTCGCTGCAGAACCTCGTCGAGAACGCGATCAAGTACTCGCCCGAGGGAGCCCCCATCCGCATCCACGTGCGGCGCCGGGAGGACGGCTGCACGATCGACGTCGAGGACGAGGGCCCCGGCATCGCGCCCGAACATCGCCCGCGCCTGGCGGAGCGTTTCTTCCGCACCGACCGGTCCCGCGACCGCGACAGCGGCGGCTTCGGTCTCGGCCTTTCCATCACCAAGGCCTACCTCCGGGTCCTCGGGGGCAACCTGCGCTACCAGCCGGGCGCTGTCCGCGGCAGCGTCTTCCGCCTGGAGTTGCCCGCATCCTGAGGGAACCAAGAACCTGCTTACAGGAACTTCAGACGAGTTCGTTTGAGACGCACCGTCGACCGGAGGAAACCGCGCTGCCCTTACAGCAGCCACTGATGCAGAGAGAAGCCGTCGTCCCAACCGAGCGCAGGATCACCCATGACTGGTCCGCTGCACGTCCGCGGACGCGAGGTTGGCTCAGAGTTTCGCGCTGGAAGGCATGGCTAAGGCAGAGATCCGGAATCATCTCCCTCGGATTGGCCCTGCTGCCGCTGGCAGCGGGACTAGCTTGGGCGATGCACGCCACGGCCGATGCGCGGCGCAACGTTGTTTACTGGGACGAGTTGGACACCGCCCTCGCGCTCGTGCTGCGCCTAGAAGCGGGACCCACGGCGATGGAGACGGCGCGCGAGATCCTGCGCATCAACAATGAACACAGGATGGTGACGAGCAGGCTGCTATTCATCGTGCAGTACCATCTGACGGGCACGCTCAACTTCGACGGCTTAAATTGGCTCGGGAATCTCTCCATCCTGACCGCCTGCGTGATCCTGGTGCTGCATGCCGGGACTCCGCTGCGCCGCCTTTTGCTGGGCCTCGCACTCGGACTGATGATCTTCCAACTCGGCAACTACGAAAACCTGCTCTGGTCCGGCGCCTCAATCGACCATTTCACGGTACTTCTTCTCGCCACGGTGGCGGCGCTCGCCCTCGCAAATCCAACCACAACCAGGATTGTCGTAGCGGCTCTGGCCGGCATCGCCGCCTCGTTCACCCTCGCCCATGGCCTCGCGATCTGGCCGGCCGGAATCCTCGCCCTCCGGGCAAGGAGGCGCGCGCTACTCGCTTGGCTCGTAACGGGAACCGCAGCTGCCACGGCGTTCCTTTCGGGTTTCCGCGTGAACGAGGCTCAATCCTTTCCCGAAGCTTCAATAGAGGCGGCCCTTCGGGTGATGAAATATTGGTTGGCCCTTCTGGGCGCTACGCCCTCCGTAGGCCACACGGAACTGGCCCCCTGGGCCGGCGCAGCCCTCCTCGGGGGAATCGGCTGGATGGTCGGCCGAAGACGTTTCCGACGGGATCCTGCGGTGGCCGCTCTCCTCGCCTTTCTTCTGATCGGCGCCGCCCTCATTGCTGCCGGCCGCGCCGAGCATTCGCAAGGCGTGGTCTTTTCCCGCTACCATGTGATCAGCGCGCTCGCTTGGGCGGTGACGTTTACGCTCGTACTCGAACATATTGGCGCAGGAAGGCACCCGCGATTCACGCTTGCCGCCGGCGCACTCGTACTGACGACGTTCTTCTTCGCCTCGAACCGGAGCCACGCCGACGAAACCGACTCCTGGATCACCTGCCGGGACCTCGCCGTGAATCATTACATTCGCCACCGGGCGGACGGGCGCGGCGCCTTCGCCCTTCATCCTCAGCCGGCGCACTCGACCCGCCTCCTCCGCGAGGCCGAGGGGAAGGGAGTCTACGTGCTGCCGCCGGCCTGCCTGCCCGCCACGCCGGAACCGGCGGCCCGCGAGTCGGCGAGGATCGCGTACTACGTCGAGGAAGCGGCGGCGAACGACACTTGTCTCGCGGTCACGGGCTGGGCCGGAATACCCGGCTTAGGCCTGCGCCGCGGTGACATCCGCCTCATCCTGCGCCACGCCTCGGGCCCGCGCGTCTTTTCCACGGTGACCGTGCCTCGCGAGGACGTCCCCCGGCTGATGAAACAGCCCACGTGGACGAACTCCGGCTTCTCCTTCGTGGTGCCGGCCGGAACCCTGCCGCCGGGGGAACACCGCATCGGACTCCTCCTGGGCCGCGGCCGGAACGCGGAGTACGTGATGACCGCGACCTCGCTGCACGTACCGCCGCCGCGGGCGGAAACAGCCGACCGATGAGGTCGCCTCAGCGGGCGAGCTTGCGGAGCCAAAGCTGGCCGCCGCCGCCCCGCGCGCAGAGCGGCATGCGCTCGCGGAACCAGGCGTGGCGGGTGTTGAAGAGCCAGCCGGTGAAGAGCTCCACGCGGTAGGCGGCGTTGTGCATGAGGAAGGCGCGCAGCAGGTACTGCTCGTTCCACGCCCGGCCCTCGTCGAACCACTCGCGCGGGTACTCAAGGTTGCCGGCGACGTCGTGGATATGGATCAGCACACCGGGCGCGAGCGCGGGCAGGACGTCGAAGTAGAGCCGGTTCACGTCGCTGCCGAGCTTGCTGACGTGCGAGGAGTCGATGAACAGCACGTCGTCGGCGCCGAGCGCCGCGAACGTCTCGAGCGGCACCTCCTGCACGCGGCGCTCGATGAGCGTGACGCGCCCGCTGTCGCCGTCCCGCAGCAGGGGGCGCAACCGCCGCATGTCGGGATCGATGAACGTGAACTTCACCGAGCCTCCGAGCACGTGGTCGTTCAGATCGAGCATCGCTGCGGAGCTGAAACCGGAGCCGACCTCGATGACGCGGCGCGGGCGCGCCTCGCGCAGCATCGAGTAGAGCATGATCGCGTCGAAGTGCCCGTAGGACGGGTTGGCGAGGTGGAACCGGCGGCCGGCCGCCGGCACCTCGGGGAAAGGCTGCTCCGCGTACCAGCCGGCGAACCGCTCGAGTCGCGCGAGCTGCCCCGCCTCGTTGAGGTCGACGCCGGGGAAAGGCGGCCCGAAGCCGCCGCGCGCGAAAGCCTCCGCCACCTCCTCGCGGGACGGCAGCGGCGAGTAGAAATGCCCCGGCGGGAAGAACCGCGCCCAGTCGGCCTGCGCCGCGCGCAGTTCACCCAGCTCGCGCCGGAGACGTTCGTTCTCCTTGGCTGCGCGCCGGTACGGCGGCAGCAGACGGAGGATCTTCTCGGGGAAAAGGCTCATGGGCGCGCGGCCGCGGATGCTTCAGTTTCCCGCTCCGAGCGCAACCCCGCGCGTCGGGCTTAACGCCAGACGGACCCGTCAGCGCCGCAGCGCGATCTCGAGGTTCATCACCTGGAACGCCAGCTCCCGCGGGTCGGTGCCGATGCGCCGGCCCGGCTGATCGGCGGCAAACACCAGGACCGTCTCGCCCGGCGGCAAGGTGAGACCGAAGCGCATCCCGCCGGGCCGCGCGCCGAAGGTGCCGCCGAAAACGAGGCGACCGCCCGCCGTGACGCGCAGGTGCTGTTCGCCCGCGCCGGCCCCGGCGAGACCGCTGAGCGCGGCGAGGACGGGCGCGCCGGTCGTATTTTCGAACCGGAGTTCGCCGGAGCCCGCGCTCCAGCGCCACGTGTTGGGCCCGTGGCGCTCGGAACCGTGCCAGCCCTTGCCAGCCGTGACCCGCACGCCATCGCGCAACGCCTCCTCCGCCCGCACCGCGAAGAACTCCCGCGGCGGGGAGAATTCAAACGCCGAGGCCGCGACCGTGAGGTTGCCCGCCACCAGCAGCGGCAGCCAGCGCCGACCGCGCGGCACGAGGATGTTGAACGCGAGGGTCATCGGCAGCAGCACGCGGGTCGAGGCACCGGGATAGCCTTCCCAGACCGGCGTCGAGAGGAACACCGTCATCAACGCGAAGGCCGCGCCGATCCGCCACCAGCGGTCGTCCGGCCGCGGGCGCAGCACGAGGAAACCCCATTGCACGGCCAGCGCCACGACCGTCGCGAGCGTCGCCCAGGCCAGCGGCGGAGCCTCGGGCGCGCGGGCGTCGCGCCAGGCGGCCGCGGCCTTCTCGAAGAAACCGGAGAATGGATACGTGAAGTTGCCCAGGCCCGGATCCTCGGCCGGGCCAAACCGCCCGCGCACGTAGGCGAGCCACGCGGCCAGCGGCAGCGCGACGAGGACCACGCGCAGGATAACCGGTGGCCACGACCGGGGCGCGCGCCAGTCGAACCGCAGGCCGGCCGCGGCGAGGAGCGAGGTTTCCTTGGCGAGGCCCGAGGCCGCGAGCGCCACCCCGCCCGCCCAACCGCGCCCGTCTTCGAGCCAGCGCACCGCAAGCGCCACGAGCAGCAGCGCCGGGCCGTCGACGAGCGAGTGGCGCACGCTCATGCACAAGCCGTGGGAGAACATCACTGCGGCCCAGCGGAGCACGTTGCCCCAGCCGTCGGACGGGAACCACCGCAGGATCACCCAGCCGAGGGCGAGCCAACAGCCGACGTTCAGGAGCGCGTAGGCCTGGACGACCCACGCCGGCCGGCCCGCGCCGAGCACCCAAGCGCACCAGCTGGTGAGGATGCGGCGGGCGCGGTAGGGCAGGTTGTCGATCGCCTTGCCCAGCTCGGGATTGGCGAGCGAGGGATGCAGCGCCAGCTGCACGTAGTAGGCGCCGTCGTAGCCTGCCGAACCTTCGTAGACGTGGTGCGGCACCGCGCGCAGGGCGGTCACCTTCGTCTCACTCAGGACGTCCCCGATCGACAGCAAGCTGGTGAACCCGCGGTCACGGTCGTGAAACTGGGCCACGGCCACGAGGAACGCCGCCACCAGCCCGACCAGCACCACGCGTGGGCGGAAGCGTAGCCACCGCAGCAGGAATCCGCGGGGTTCATCATCGGCCGGACGGCTCATGCGACTCGGCCGGGCCGGCGCGGTGAAGGGAGGCGAAGCGTGCCGCGCGGGTGCTTGAATTCCGAATTTGCCACGGGCAGGGTCCCGCATCCCAAAACGCGACCGCGGCATGTCAAATCCGAATCCCCCCGCCGGCCCCGCGCACCACACGCGACGGGTGATCGCGGCGGGGATCATGCTCCTCGCTCTATACGCCGCCTTCCTTTCGCGCCACACCGCGGTGGTCGCCGGCGGGGCCGACTCTTCCGGCTACCTCAACAGCGCGCGGCTCTTCCGCGAGGGAAACCTGCGGGAGACACTGCGCGCGCCAGCCGCGTTGGGCCCGGCGGCCGGGCTGGATGCGATGCACTTCCTGCCGCAGGGGTTTTTCCCTTCCGCGGAGCGTGGGCGTCTCAACCCCACCTACCCCGCCGGGCTTCCCCTGCATCTCGCCGCCGCGCAGGCGGCGTTCGGAGCTCGCGCCGGCACGGCCGTCGTGCTCCTCGGCGCCGCCGCGGCCGCCGTGGCGCTCATGTACGCCGCGGCACGGGCGCTGGGCCTTCACGTTGCCCTCGCCGCCGCAGGGGCCGTCACCCTCGCGGCGTTCCCGGTGTTCCTCTTCGCGTCGATCCAGCCCTTGAGCGACACGCTCGCCACCGCTTGGGCACTGGCCGCGCTCACGGCCGCCCTGCGCGCCGGAAAATCGGGGATCTGGTCGGCGGCCGCGGGCTTCGCATTAGCCGCCGCGGTGCTCACGCGGCCGACCAACCTCCTGCTCGCGCCGGCGCTCGTCGTCCTCATCGGCTGGCAACCGCGCCGGTTCCTCGTATTTGCCGCGGGCGGCCTGCCCGGAGCGGCCTGGCTGGCGTGGTACAACCACGCATTGTACGGGCATCCGCTCGCCTCGGGTTACGGCAACATCGGCGCGGCCTTCGCCGTGCAGTACGGCGCCCCGACCGCGCTGCATTTCGCAAAATGGATCGCGCTGCTACTGCCGGCCGCGCTCCTCGCCCTGCCGCTGGCCGCGGCCGCCCGCGGCGAATTCCGCGACCGGCGACTCGCCGCGCTGGCGCTCGCGTTCCTCGCCATCGCCGGATGCTACGCGTTCTACGAGGTGTCGCACGAGGTCTGGTGGTGCCTCCGCTTCATTCTGCCCGCCGTGCCCGCGCTGATCCTCGCCGCGCTCCTCGGGATCGAGGCGCTGGCGCGGGGACCCGGCGCCCGTTGGCCGCAGGCGTTCCGGCCGGCGGCGGGGCTGGTCATCGCCCTCTGGGCCGTCGGCGTCTCGTGGCATTGGACGCCCCGCCTCGCGGTGTTCGAGATGCGAAGGTACGAGCAGGCGTACGCTGACGGCGCGGCCGCCGCCCTTGAGCGGTTCAGGCCGGGCGCTCTCGTGGTCTGCTCCGCGTTCAGCGGCTCGATCTACCACTACACGCCGTTCGCCGTGCTGCGTTCTGATCAGATCGCTCCCGATGACTTCCGGGGCCACGCCGCGCGCCTCCATGCCGCCGGCACGGAGGTCGGCGCCGTCCTTTTCGAGTCCGAGGAGGCTGAAGCCTTCCGCCGCTGCCCCGGCGACTGGACCCGTGTCGCACGCGTCGGCAACGTCGGCCTGTGGCGCCTCTCCCGTCCCGCCGGTCCGTCATGAAGGCTCCGTTCCTCCTCGACCTCTCGCACACCTGCCACACCCGGGCGCGCACCGGCGTGCAGCGCGTCGCGCGCTCGCTGAGATCCGCGCTCGGAGGCGACGCGGCGGCCGTGACGCACGACCCGCACCTCGGCGCCTGGCGGGTGCTGGAGCGCTGGGAAGAGGCCAACCTCGACGCGACGGGCGCCGGCGGACGCCGCGGCGCCCGCTGGCCGCTCGCGGCCCGTTGGCGAGGACGGATAGGGCGGTTCCTCGGGCGTCGCCCGGCACCGCTGCCCACCAACGCCGGACTCATCGTTCCCGAAATCTTCTCACCGGCGGTCGCGACGGCGCTGCCCGCGTTGTTCACAGCGGCCGGCGGCCCGCGCGTGGCGGTCTTCCATGACGCGATCGCGCTGCGGTTACCCGAGCTCACACCGGCCGGCACCGTCGCCCGGTTCCCGGCCTACCTGCAGGAACTGCTCACGTTCGACGGTATCGCGGCGGTCTCGGCCGATTCCCGCGACGCGCTGATCGATTACTTTCGCTGGCTCGGCGTGGCGCGCACCCCGCCGGTTAGGGCGATCCCGTTGGGCGTGGACCTTCCGGCGAAAGCGGCGCCGGCCGCCACCCATGAGGGACCGCCCGTCGTGCTGTGCGTGGGCAGCATCGAGGGCCGCAAGAACCACCTCGCGCTGCTCGACGCCGCCGAATCGCTCTGGGCGCGCGGGCTGCGTTTCGAGCTACGACTGATCGGACTGGCCCAGCCGGCGACGGGCGCGCCCGCCCTCGCCCGCCTTGCGGAGCTGCAGGCCGCGGGTCGTCCGGTGCGCCACGACGGACCGGTGGGGGACGATGCCGTAGCCGCGGCGTACGCCGCGTGCGCCTTCACCGTCTACCCTTCGATCGCGGAGGGTTTCGGCCTGCCGGTCCTGGAGAGCCTCGCGCACGGCAAGCCCTGCGTGTGCTCCGCCCGCGGGGCGCTCGGCGAGGCGGCGGCGGGCGGCGGTTGCGCCGCCTTGCCCGCGGTCGCGGCGCCGGAGCTCGCCGGCGCGATGGAGCGGCTGCTGTCCGACCCCGCGGAACTCGCCGCGCTCGCGGCCGCCGCACGCGGCCGCCCGGCGCGTACCTGGCCCGACTACGCCGCCGACCTCGCGGCGTGGGTCGCCGTACTGGGCGCTTCGCGACGCTGACGGCCGCCGGGGCCCGGAGGGGACCTTTCCGTTTGCAATCACGAGATGCGGAAACCACGGTTCGCCCGACATGCCGCTCAGCATCTTCACGAGGAACCGCAAGGCACTGCTCTCGCGCTGCCGGGACGACTACGCGACGAAGATGCGGCTGAAATACGCGCCGTACTACCACGCGATGGAGGCCCAGGCGGGCACCAACGTGCGCCTCAACGGTCGCGACATGGTCATGCTCTCGAGCAACGACTACCTCGGGCTGTCGTTCCATCCTAAGGTGATCGAGGCCGGGCAGGCGGCGATGCGCAAGTGGGGTACAAGCACGACCGGCGCCCGCACGTCCAACGGCTCCCGCGCGTATCACGTCGAACTGGAGGAGAAGCTCGCGGAATTCCTCGGCCGCGAGGCCTGCCATATCCACGTGGCCGGCTATCTCTCCTGCCTCTCGAGCGTGGCCTCGTTCGCGCAGAAGGGGGACCTGATCCTCGCCGACAAGAACATCCACTCGTGCCTGTGGGATGGCATCCGCCTCTCGATGGCGACCGTGGAGCGCTTCTCTCACAACAGCCCGGACGACCTGCGCAGCGTGCTCACGACGCTCAGCTCCGAGGCCGCCAAGATGCTCGTGATCGAGGGCGTCTACTCCATGGAGGGCCACATCGCCCGCCTGCCCGAGCTCTCCGAGATCGCCGAGGAGCACGGCTGCTTCACGGTCCTCGACGATGCCCACGGCTTCGGCGTCCTCGGCCGGCGCGGCCGCGGGACCGTCGATCACTTCAACCTGAACGACAAGGTCGACGTCGTCTGCGGCAGCATGTCGAAGTCACTCGCCAGCACGGGCGGCTTCATCGCCGCCTCCCGCGAGATCATCGAGTACCTGCGCTCGCACTCCAAGCAGACCATCTTTTCCGCCGCCATCAGTCCCAGCCAGGCCGCGATCGCGCAGACCTCGCTCGAGATCATGCAGCAGGAACCGCAGCACCTCGAGAAGCTGTGGTCCAACACGCGCCGCTACCGCGCCATGCTCAAGTCGCTCGGGCTGGACACCTGGGAAAGCGAGACGCCCGCCGTGCCCATCGTCCTAGGCTCAAAGGAGCGCGTGTACCTCTTCTGGCGAGCGCTCATGGAGAAGGGCATCTTCACCGTCATGTCCATCGCGCCCGCCGTGCCCGCCGGCAAGGACCTCGTCCGCACCGCCATCTCCGCGATGCACACCGAGGAGCAGTTCGAGAAGATCGCCGACGCGATGGCCTACGCCGTCCGCAAGCTCTGAGCCGGACTCCCGGCGGCCCGCGCTCCCTCAACGCAGCGGCACCGGCCGCTCCTCCACGCTATCGCGGAGCACGCGCATCACCGCGCGGTAGGCTTCGGAAGTGGTGTCGTTGCTGAAAAGCCGGAAGACCACCATGACGCCCGCCCACGCCTTCACGCCGGCGGTGAGGTGACGGTACTCGTTCGGCGGCAGCTCCGCCTTGCCCACCAGGGCCGCGTCGGTGAACACGCAGAACGTCCCCGCCCCGCGGCGCGGCGCGAGTTCCTCGAACTGCATCGCCTTCTCAACCGAGGCTGCGACGTGCTCCCCGAAGAACTCGACCATGCGCTCGTTGCGTCCCCGCAGCCGGAGCGCCTGTCCCTCGGGATCAGGTAGAAAAGAGAGATTGAGGCTCAACCCGCGGGTGGCGTCATTCAGCACCGCGCGCGGCAAGCCCTCGGCATCGCGCGCCTGCCCGAACGTGAAACCCGCCGGCACCGCGATCGTTACCCGCCGGCCCTCGCCAAGCACCACCACCTCTTCGCGCTGGGCGGCGCGCGCGGAGGGGACGAGGAGTAGGGCAAGAAGGATACCCGAGACGAAAACCCTGAGGCGCTTCATTGCGATACCTTGCTCGGAATGAACAAGAACCGGTGGGGCGCCGATGGCGCAGTCCAGAAAAACGATGCCAAGCTGCAGGACTTTCGCCGTGGCGACTGAAATACGGACAAAAAACTTGCGTAACTTTTTCGTTACTCTACTAAACACCTCATGAAGATAGGTGGAATACTCCATTCATGACTAGGTCTTTTCGCCTAGCCGTCCTGATTTTGTTCGCCCTTTCAGGAGCCGGAATGACGCGTGCCCAGACGCTGCTTACCGGAGCGAATTCCGCGTTCACCTCGGCCCAGACGACCACGATCACCGCGGTAGACGCGAACGGCAACCCAGCCACCTACCGGTCGGGAAACATGAACGATGTGCTGGGAGGAGGCTATCCTTCAACTTTCCTGCTCGGCACTGGGGGCTCGGTGGTAAACACCGGCGTAGCGTCAGTGAAGATCGGCTCAACCACCTTCAGCGCCGGCGCAGGCGACACGTATGCGAACTCCGCGTTCCTGCTGACCACAGGGAACTTCGCGTCACCCACATCGGAGATCACCGCCGAAACCGCCGGGGTGGCGTTTCGTTTGATTGGAAATCAGGCGGCCCGGAACACGTCTGGATACCATGCGATCGGCGTCGACCTAGTGAAGGTCGGCGACACCCCTGGAATTTACACGGGTTCCGGTTCCGCGGTGGGCAACGCCACGGTGGATTTCTTCGTAACCCTGAAGCTCACGCCGACAAACAACTCCCGGGTCAGCGACGCAGCCGCACAGGTCTTCGTGATGGGCACCTCAGGTGCCGCCCAGAACAGCACGGCCACCACCGCCTGGAACTCCAACTCGTCCAGCTGGGTGCAGTTGGGACCGACCATTCCGAATGGCGGTACGCTGGGAAACAGCACCTACACCACCAATGGCCAGACCGAGACCGCCTACGCGGTCAACCGCACCAGCAGCAGCAGCGAAGACGCCTCGCTCACGTTCGGCGGCACCTTCGTCGCCATCAACAACGCGCTGAAGACGATCTACGGAAACTCCACGGCGGTACAGTGGAACCAGGGTGACGTCGTTCGTTTCGTCCCGGTCGGTCAAGTGGGCTCGACCGTAGACTTCATGGGAATCAACAGCTCCCAGGGCGGCACCGGCACCCTGCCCTTCGCCACGAACGGCACCGCGGCTATCACCGACGCGTATGTGACGGGCAATAACTTCGCGCTGAGCCGCCACAGCATCGACGGCTACAGCTTCGGGGTGGTGCCAGAGCCCTCAACGTGGTCATCGGCCGCAGCCATGCTGGTCGCGGGCGGCGTGCTGAAGCTGCGCTCCCGCCGGCGGAGTCTCCGTTGAGCGGGGAATGATCCCCGCTGAGTTTCTCCGCGCAAGAGCAGGCAACGACATGGCAGCGAGCCGCCGTCTCAGATTGCGCTGGGTGCTCATCGCCGTCGGCGCGGCAGTCCTCCTGACGCTCGCCCTTCTCCCGGCAGCGCGAACGCTGAAACGGAAATGGCGGGAACGAAGGGTCGAGGTTTTCACCGATGCGGGATTCAACGCCTGGCAACAGGGTCGTGGCCGGGAGGCGGCGATTACGCTCGAGTCCGCCGAGCGAATGGATCCAGCAATCCTACGCCCCAGGATGCTGCGCGCCCGCCTGCTCCTACAGTCGGGAGACAACGAAGGTGCCGCCAGAATCTACCGGGGCCTCATGGAGGCCCTGCCCCCTTCCGGAAGGAGAGTAATCGCCGCCAACTATCACGATGCGCTGGTCGGCACCGCGAACTGGGCAATGCTGCTCGACCTTTCGATGGAGCAGCTCGCAAGTGACCCGCAGACTCGAGATGTGTGGACGGCAGCCGCGCTCGAGTCCGTGCGCCTCGCGCCGTCCAGTGGCGCCGGCAACCCCACCGCCGCAGGATTGGCCGAAGGGTTACCGCTCGTACCAGCCACCCTGCTGGCCGCCAGACTTAGACTCAAGGAAGGCAACGGATCCGGCGCCCGATCGATATTGGCCGATTTGCCCGGACCGATGAACCCGGTCGAGGCGCGGATGGCCGCGCGAATCCTGAGCGAAGCGGGCGATGCTGCGGGAGGTCGCGCGTGCGCACTGAACGTTGGAATCCAGCTGGGTGCCACCGACTTGGCGCTCGTCGACATCCTGGCGGCGTCCGATGATCCGGAAGGGGCCGCGCGCGCGGCCGTAACCCTGTGCGCCCGCGCCGCCGACCCCGCGCATCAGGCGGGTCCCCTCCTAAGTGCCCTCTCGCTCTCGCTTCGCGCAGCTCGGGAGCGCGTGGCAGAAAACTTTGACCGCGGTTTGGATCCGATTTCAACGAAGCTATCGCCGGCGATCCTCACTGCGGTCTGGCTGCTCAACGAGCTCGCAGGCCGCGAGGAAGCGGCGTTCAGGTGGCGCGAGCGGGTGCAATCCCGCCAGGGTCTCGCCGCCCTTCCGCGGAGCATTCGGCCACTGACCACGAATACCTTCCTCGTGTTGACGCAGTACCTGCAAATGCCGCGCACGCTGGTCTACGGACTCGTTGCCTGCCTGCCCGACCACCCGCCCCACGGGAATTTTAACGACCCCAAGCCCGAAGCTCGCGGATAGGCGGGCAGGTCCGATCCGCGGCCTTCCGGCGATTTCGGGCCAAACGTACCCGCGAAAGTTTGGGTCGCCTCCCCCTTGACGCTTGATCGGGAACGGGCACCCCCACGCGAACCCCTCTCTAAACTTCGCTGCTCCGGAGCGCGCGCGGCAGCGGACTTCCGCCGCCCGCGGCGCTTGCCAAGTTCCCGCGGCGGCACGTTGACTCGCCGCGCCCCATGAAGTTCCCCGCCGTCCTCGCCGCCTTGGTCACGCTCCTCACCGGCCCGGTCAACGCGGCGCCGCCCAATTTCCTCGTCATCCTCGCCGACGACCTCGGCTACTCCGACCTCGGCTGTTACGGCGGAGAGATCGCCACCCCCCATCTCGACGCCCTTGCGCGCGACGGCCTTCGTTTCACCCAGGCCTACAACACCGCGCGCTGCTGGCCCTCGCGCGCCGCCGTCACCACCGGCTACTACGCGCAGCAGGTGCGCCGCGACCTCGTGGCGGGAGTGCCGAGCGGCGGCCGCGGCGCGCGTCCCGCGTGGGCCCCGCTCGTCACCGAGTTCCTCCGCGCCGCCGGATACCGCAACCACCACTCGGGCAAGTGGCACATCGACGGCCGGCCGGCCGACAACTTCTTCGACCACAGCTTCGAGATCGGCCAGGGGCAGAACAATTTCTTCAAGGCCCCGGGCAACACCGACGACGGCGTGCCCGACGTGCAGACACCCGATTACCACGTCACCGCCGCGACGGCCGATCGTTCGGTCAAGTACCTGCGCGAGCACGCGGCAAAGTTCCCCGGGCGCCCCTTCTATCATTACCTCTGCTTCACCGCGCCGCACTTCCCGCTCCACGCACCGGCGGCCGACATCGCCCGCTATCGCGACACCTACACGCGCGGCTGGGACGAGATCGCCGCAGCCCGCCACGCGCGGCAAAGAAAGATGGGCCTCGTGAACCACGACCGGCCGCCGATGGAGCGGGAGGTTGGCCCGCCCTACGCCTTCCCGGACGACATCCGCAAGCTCGGGCCCGGCGAGATCGACCGCCCGTTGCCCTGGAGCGAACTGAACGCCGTGCAGCGCCGCTTCCAGGCGGACAAGATGGCGATCCACGCGGCGATGGTCGACGGCATGGATCAGGCGATCGGCCGGGTGATCGCGCAACTGAAAGCCATGGGCGCATTCGAGAACACGCTGATTCTCTTCGCGTCCGACAACGGCGCGAGCGCCGAGATCATGGTGCGCGGCGACGGCCATGACCCGTCTGCCCCGCCCGGCTCCGCGAAGACGTTCCTCTGCCTCGGCCCGGGCTGGTCGAGTTCCTCGAATACGCCCCTCCGCCGCCACAAGACCTGGGTGCACGAAGGCGGCATCGCCACGCCGCTCATCGCACACTGGCCGGCCGGCATCCGCGCGCGCGGCGAACTCCGGCACACGCCGGTGCATCTGGTCGACGTGGTGCCTACGCTGCTCGAACTCGCCGGCGCGACAAAGCCCGCCGTGATCCGCGGCCACACGGTGCCGCCCGCGCCGGGCCGCAGTCTCGCGCCCGCCTTCAAGGCCGACGTCCCAGTCGCGCGCGATTTCCTCTGGTGGGAACACGAAGGCAACCGCGCGATCCGCGCCGGTAACTGGAAGCTCGTCGCGCTGAAGGGCGGCGGCTGGGAGCTGTACGACCTGTCGACCGACCGCGGTGAGCAGCGCAACCTCGCCGACCAAAGACCGGAGAAGGCCCGCGAACTGGCGGAGCTGTGGAACAAGCAGAAGGAGCAAACGACCGCCCTCGCCCTCACCGACCCGCCTCCGCCCGAGACCACGAAGAAAGGCAAAGGCCCGAAGAATCGAAAGTGACCCGAGCCAAGGGGTCAGGAAAGGGGATAAGGCGGAGCCTCAGGGCGCCTCGTAGAGTTCGAGCAGGGCCACGCCGGTGTCTCCGGGGGCGCCCGTCACCTGCGCGGTGTAGTTGCCGGGGTCCAGCCGCGCAAGGAGCGCCGCGTCGCCGCTGCCGGTAGTGAGCGCAAAGGCGCCGGCGGCGGCGGAGAGTCGTGCGATCTCCAGCGCCTGCGCCGAGGCGGTCCAGCCGGCGTTGGCGGCGAGAGGCGTACCACCGCGGTATAGCGTGAGCACGGGGCGGCGCAGCGCACCGTCGACGCCAAAGCCGGCGAGGGTCGGCCCGATCGCCCGGATCAGCACCGGCTTCGGCCCCGCCCCCGCCACCGTGAACCCCGCGATCAGCGCGGCGTCGCCCGTACCTACGGCCGCGCGGGCGGAAAGGTTGGCGAGGCGGACCGCGCCGTCGGCGGGGGTGAGGTCGTAGATCTCGACCAGCCCGTTGCCGCCCCGACCGGCCGCGTCGGTGATCACTGCGGTGCAAGCACCGGGAGAAAGAGAAGTCTGCAGCGCTGAATCGGCCGCGGCCGGATCCAGCGGGAACAACCCGACACGCGCCGCCGCCGCGACGAGCGCGGATGCGTCGCCGCCGGAGGCCCAGCCGGCGTTGGCCCCGAGCACCTCGGCACCGCGCACGAGTTCGATCCGCGGGCGCGCCAGCGCATCCGCCACTCCGAAGGCAGCCAGCGCCGGACCGATGCCGCGCACCAACACGCGCTTCGCGCCCGAACCGGCCACGACGAAACCGACGATCACGGGCTCAGCCCCGACGCGGGCCCGCGTCGAGAGGCCGGTGAGGCGCTCCGGTCCCGGGGCGGCGGCCGCGGGCACAGGCGGCGTCCAACCAAGTACGAATTGAGGGTCGCGGTAGCGCGCGGCCGCGGTGGCGTCGATCCGCCGGGAGTCGGGCAGCCGGCGCGAGATGTCGAGCGGTTTGCCCTCGAGGTCGGTGGAGCCGGCCTCCCAGAACCGCACGTCGGGCGCGGCCGTGGCGTTGTTGAGGAGCCAGCCCTCGGGGCGAATGTGCGGTCCCATCGCACAGCCGAGAAATACCACCTCACTCCACGGCCAGGTGTTCGCCACGCCCGGCCGCGGGTCGATGCGGGCGAGGTAGACGTTGGTCACGCCCGGTGCCGCGGTGAGGCGGCAATCGACGTACACGTTGCCGCGGCCCGTCTCTCCGTTGCGCACCTGCGCGAGGTAGCCCGAACCGACCGACCGGATCTCGCAGCGCTGGAAATAGCAGGCGCCGCCGCCCCACATGAAGTCGACGTCGCCCTCGATCAGGCTGTCGGTGACGAACAGCGCGCCGTTCCACAGCAGCGTGTCCTGGAAGCTGCGCAGCGTGACGCGGTCGAGCATCACGCGCCGTCCGTTGCCGCGCAGCGCCTCCGCCTGCGAGCCGCCCCGCGGGGTCGTGTTGTGAAGCGTGAGCGTCTCGAGCGTCACGTCACCGGCGTCGACCGCGACCATCGCGCGGTTATTGCCGGCGTTGAAATTGTTGTTGTTCGGGTACGCGATGACGCACGCGTCGCGGTCGGTGCCACGGAACGTGAGGAAAGGTTTCCGCGAGCCCACGTACACCATCTCCGGATACGTCCCGGGCCGGATGACGATGAGGCGCGGCCGCGTGTTGCCCGCCGGCACGTGATCCACCGCGCCCTGCACCGTGCAGAAGTCGCCGGAGCCATCGGCCGCCACCACCAACGTGGCCGCATCAACCGCCGGAGCGGCGGCACGGACCGTGAAGCGCGGCTCGGCTCCGGACGGAAAACCCGCGAACGCGTCGCCTCCGGCTCCTGTCAACGCCCCTGGGCTCACCCGCACGCGATAGGTGCGGCCCGCCGCCAACACGCCGGCCCGCGGGAAGAACGTCACCACCCTGCCTTCGGCGAGGAGCGGATGATAGCGGAAAGGCGTCGTGTTGCCGCCGATCAGCCGCGTGGGAGCTGGATCGGCGAGGTCAGCAGCGTCGACCACCTCGCCGGTGGCGGCATCGAGCAGCTGGACCGTACCGACCCCGCCGGCCCGCACGTCTCCGTCGAAGGTCAGGCGCACGAGGGTATCCGCGCAGACGTTCATCGCGCCGTTGGCCGGGGCGATGGCCGTGACGCTGAGCGCCAGGGTGACCGGGGCGGACGAAACCGACGCGAGCAGCGCGAAGAGGAGGCGAAGCGGCATTTTCCGAGGAAAGTCCCCACGATCCCGCCGCGAACGGACGACGCAAGCGGCCGCGCGGGCGGACGGTCCGCCGACCGGGCCCCGGGCGGGAAATCTCCTCGTCAACGCCAGCGGCCGCGCGCAGGTTGCGGCCCGTTTTCATCCGCGGCCCCGCGGCGCCCTTCACCCCATGCTCCAGTCCCGCATCGCTTTCCCGCGGACGGCTGCCGCCGTCCTTTCCTTCTTCACTGCCGCGCGCCTGGGCGCCGCCGAGGCACCCGCGCGGGGCGAGGAATCGGCCGTGCAGCTCTCGCCGTTCCTTGTCTCGACCGAGGGCGACGAGGGCTACCGCGCGGCGAACACCCTCTCGGGCACGCGCATGAACGCGTCGCTCTTCCACACGCCGGCCGCGATCTCGGTCCTCACGAAGGACTTTCTCGACGACATCGGTGCGGAGAACGTCGCCGACATGCTGAAGTTCGCGATGAGCTCCGATAACGAGCGCACCGACTCGGGCGGCGGCCTCGCGCAGGCGTGGGACGTGCGCGCCACGATCCGCGGCTTCACCGAGTCGGTCATCACCCGCGACTACCTGCCCAACATGGTCCAGAGCCGCGGCATCCTCGCCAACGACCGCTTCAACGTCGACCGCGCCGACGTGAGCCGCGGCCCCAACTCGATCCTCTACGGCGCAAGCCGCCCCGGCGGCGCGTTCAACCTCAACTCCAAGCGGGCGGTGCTCAACGGCCGCCAGAAGTCGGCGCAGGTCACGGTCGGCCGCTTCGCCAAGCGGCGCAGCGAGGCCGACCTCGCGTTCCCCGTCCTGAAGGACAAGCTGGCGCTCCGCGTGAACGCGATGGAGGAGGACCGCGGCGGCTGGTTCGAGTTCGAGGGTCTGCGCGCCAAGGGCCTCGCCGTCGCCACGACGTGGCAGCCGTTCCGTCACACGCAGGTGCGGGCGGGGGTCGAGCGCATGATCCGCGCGCAGGTCACCCCGGGCAATTTCCCTCACGCCGACTTCGGCTACTCCCGCTGGGTGATGGCCGGCGCGCCCCAGGCACCCAATCCGCTCCAACCCGCGACCAACCCCGCGCCCTCGCTGCTGCGTGTCATCAACACGCTGCAGGCCGTCTACGCGCCGCAGGTTCGCCCGCAGCCGTTCCGCCTCTCCACCACCGGCGCGGACATGCGTCCCGACCTCGTGGGCACGCAGGCGCCGGGGTTCTTCGAGACGATCAGCGCGGGCGCCGCGCCCTCGGGCGGCACGGTCGACGACCCCTACTACGGCAAGGTGATCCCCGCCACCGCCTACCTCGCCGGCCCGGGGCGCAGCACCGATAATGACTACACGCTCGCCTCGGTGTTCATCGACCAGCGGGTCGGGCCCGTCACCGTCGAGCTCGGCTACGCGCGCACCACGTACTTCAGGGGCTTCACGCAGCCCAACGCCAACGCGGTCGGCGACGCCAACCCGGTGCTGCCGGGCGCCTACTACGCCGACGGCGACTCGGTCATCGCCGCCGGCCGCCTGCCCGGGACGCTGCTGCCCGACATCGCGCGCGCCAACCCGTTCGTGGGCCTGCCCTACGTGCAGTCGCAGGCGATCCGACAGCTCTTCGACCAGCGCAGCGAGACCTGGCGCGCGACGGTCGGCTACGAGCTCGACCTCACCCGGCGCCGCGCGTGGCTCGGCCGGCATAGCGTCGCGGCCGCGTGGCAGAAGGAGCGCAGCTACTTCGGCAACGGCAACATCGCCGAGTTCAACCTCGCGCCCGGCAATTCCCAGCCGATCGATTCCGCGACGAACGTCATCCTCCGCCGCACTTACCTGGAGTTCGCCAAGCCCGGCGGCGTGCGCGGCGGCCTCGATCCCTGGGCCAACCCCATCCCCGAATCGCCCGGCATGAAGGCGGGCTTCGTCTTCAACTCGCTGTATCCCTGGGTGGGAACGAAGAACACGAGCGGGATGCTCGCCCTGCAGAGCCGCTGGGCGGGCGACCGCGTCGTGCTCACCGGCGGCTACCGGCGCGACCGTTCGGAGGTGATGGATGCCAACGCCGGCGGCGAGCGCCTGCCCAACTCCACCAACGCCTGGATCGTGCGCCCCTACCGTTTCGAAAACGCGCCCCGCACCGTGGCGAACGGCGCGACGAAGACGCTCGGCGCCGTCGTCACCGCCCTGCCCTGGCTCGGCCTTTCCTACAACCGCTCGCAGAGCGTGTTCCCGCAAGGCGCCTTCAAGGACATCTTCGCGCGCGTGCTGCCGCCCATCGAGGGCGACGGCCAGGACTACGGCGTGCGCCTGATGCTGCTCGGCGGCCGCCTCTCGGCCAACGTGAACTTCTACCGCGCCGACGGCGTGAACCAATTCCAGCCCTCGCTCAACGCACCCAAGAACAGCATCTCCACCGCCGCGAACGCCGTCCTCACGACACTCCGCGCCCGCGGCCAGCCCCTCCCGGAATCCGTCACCGCCGCCGGCATCACGCTCCTCAACACCGAGTCGCAGGCGCGCGACGCCTCCGACCTCCAGGGCAGCGGCACCGAATTCGAGGTCACCGGCCGACTCACGGCCGGCTGGAGCGTGACGCTCAACGTCGCCCGCAACGAACTGAAGCAGGCGAACATCCTCTCCGATTCGATGGCCTTCCTCGCCAGCGTGAAGTCGGCCTGGGAAAACAACCGCACCACGCTCGACGACACGCCCGCGGCCGTGGCGACCTTCGTGCGCACCCGGGACGGAACGCCGCAGCGCGACTTCGTCACGAACCCCGCCACGTTTGCCGACGCCTACGCCTACGGGCTCTCCGTCGCCGACCCCTTCCTGCGCGGCACCGGCAAGTCGCCGTTCGCGCACGTGGCGACGACGTTCAACGCCTTCACCAGCTACCGCTTCACCGAAGGTTCCCCACGCTGGCTGCGCGGCGCCCGGACTGGTGTCGGCGCCAATTACCGCGGACCGGCCGTGATCGGCTACGACGCGGCAAAGGGCGACGCCGTCATCCTCGGCCGCAGCGCGATCACGTGGAGCTTCATGGCGGGTAAGCGCCTCCCGCTCCGCCGCGGCCAGTCGCTCGACCTCCAGCTCAACCTTGAGAACGTCCTCGGAGAGGAGGACCTGCTGCCCTACTCGGCCTCGTCCCCCACCAACATCGTCCGCTACCTGCTACCCCGCGTCCGCCCCAACTGGACGCTCCGCGGCACCTACGCGTTCTGAGCGGGGATCGAGAACGCCGGAAACGAGGCCGAAAGCGCATGAATCTCGAAATCAGGAAATCGAGGGCCAACCCGGTCCCTTCATTACGCCCGCGGCAACTGACGCGGCCACATCGGTGGAATGGCCTTGGCGGTGGCCGAGGGTACCACCGCGGCCACTTACCGGGCTGACCGACCTTCCTGTTCCCACCGTCGTCGCAACGCTGATCCGGAATTCGGGAGGTCAGGTCCGAAGACGGCACGGCTGCGCGTCACCGTTTGCCGTGGCGGCTTGATTCACCGGCCGCGGGGTTTCGCCGGTTTTCCCGATTTCCCGCTTTTCCACGTTTACCGATTTTCATCTCCTTCGCCTGATGACGCCCGCCCCCGTGCTTCGCGCCGCCCTGGTCACCTTGATCGCCGCACACGCCGTGGCCGCGACGGTCGACTACAACCGCGACGTCCAGCCGATCCTCGCGGAGAACTGCTTCTCCTGCCACGGCTTCGACGAGAAGGGCCGCAAGGCCAAGCTAAGGCTCGACGTGCCCGAGTCCGCCCACGCGGCGCGGGAGAACGGCACGCCATTCAAGCCGCGCGATCCCGCCGGCAGCGAGGCCTGGCAGCGCATCATCAGCCCTCACGCAGACGAGGTGATGCCGCCGCCCGAATCCCACCACACGCTCACCGCCGCGCAAAAGGAGACGATCCGCGCCTGGATCGAGCAGGGGGCCAGCTACGCGCGGCATTGGTCATTCGTCCCGCCGGTCGCCGCCGCCCTCCCGGCTCCCGCAGCGGGTCAAACCTCCCCGGCCCATCCCGTCGATGCATTCGTCCGCGCCCGGCTCGCCGCCGAGGGCCTGCGTCCCTCGCCCGAGGCCGACCGTCGTACACTCATCCGCCGGCTGTCGCTCGACCTCACCGGGCTTCCGCCCGCACCCGCCGAGGTCGAGGCCTTCGCCGCTGACCGCGACCCGCGCGCGGCCGAGCGACTCGTCGACCGCCTGCTCGCCAGCCCGCACTTCGGCGAGCGCCTCGCCCTCGATTGGCTCGACGCCGCCCGCTACGCCGACACCAACGGCTTCTCGATCGATGGCGGCCGCCACCAATGGCTGTGGCGCGACTGGGTCATCCAGGCTTTCAACGACAACCTGCCTTACGACCGCTTCCTCGTGGAGCAGATCGCCGGGGACCTCCTACCCGGACGCACCGAGGGCCAGCTCATCGCGTCGGGGTTCCAGCGGAACAACATGACCACCCACGAGGGCGGCACCATCCCCGAGGAGAATCTGCTCAACTACAACGCCGACCGCGTGAAGACCCTCGGCGAGGCCGTTCTCGGCCTCACGCTCGCCTGCGCCCAGTGCCACGACCACAAGTACGATCCGATCTCGCAGCGCGACTACTACCGCCTCCTCGCTTACTTCAACACACTCGGCGACCGTGGTCTCGACGGCAACGGAGGCGTCAACGCCGGCCCCGCGGTGATGGCGCGCACCGTCCTTCGCACCGATGAAGTCCCCGGCCTTCGTGACCGCATCGCGAAGCTGAAGGCACGGCTGGCCACCGTGGACGAACCGGTGCTGCGCGCTTGGGCCGGCCGCGAGCGGGCGCTGCTCGCCACCCGCGGTCGTGACCTTGCGCTCCATCCGGTCGAGGTGCTCAAGGCCTCCACGCCCAACCGGGCCGTCCTTGAGGTGGAGGACGCCCGCTTCGTCCGCATCCGCGAGGCCGGAGACCTCGCCGCGATCGACGTCTCGATGCGCCTGCCGCGCACCACGGCGCCGATCACCGGAGTACGCGTCGTCGTCCATCCCGTCGCCTCCTTGCCGGGCGGCGGCTGGGGCCGCGGTCCCGTCAACCGCGGGGCGGCCGCCGCGGCCGCCAAGGCGAAACGCTCTCCCAAGGGCAAAGCTGCCGCGACGGAGACCGCGGCGACGAGTGAACCCGCGATGAAGGGCACCTTCCGCCTCACCGCGCTTTCCGTCTCAGCCGACGCCGTGCGCGGCGACCAGGTCGACCTGAATCGCCTGCGGCCCCTCGCGCGCGTCACCGCCAATTCCTGGGAAACCGCTTACCCGCCCGCGGGCTGCCTCGACCCCCGCAACGACAGCGGCTGGTCCCCCGACCTCGCGGCCACGGGACCGGTGCACCTCACGGCCACGTTGACCCAGCCGCTGCGGGCCGAGGCCTCCCCGTTCCTCAACGTCCAACTCAACTTCGGCGCCGGCCGCTCCCTCCTGCCGGAGCTGATTGAGTTGTTCGTCATCACCGGCACCGACGACGGTACTGACCTTCCGGTCGACGCCGTCACCGCGCTTGGCATGCCCGACGACCGCCGTGACTCCGCCGCCACGGCGCTGCTCTGGCGCCTGTGTGCGGAGCGGGCCCCGGAGCTTCGGCGGGAACGGGTGGAGCTCGCCAACCTTGAGGAACGACTCGCGACGCTCACCGAGCCGCAGTCCACGATGGTGATGGCCGTGGCGGAGAAGCCGCGCGAGACGTTCATCCTGAACCGCGGCGACTACGCGCAACCCGGCGAGAAGGTCGACGAGGGAACCCCGGCCGCCCTGCCCCCGCTCCCGGGAGATGCCCCCGCCGGCCGCCTCGGGCTCGCGCGCTGGATCGTGATGCCCGAGAACCCCCTCACCGCGCGCGTCGCCGTGAACCGGGTCTGGAAACTCCTGTTCGGCACCGGCCTCGTGGCGACGCCGATGGACTTCGGCGCGCAGGGCGAGTGGCCGAGCCACCCCGAGCTGCTCGACTGGCTCGCGGCGGACTTCATGGCGCACGGCTGGGACGTGAAGCGCCTGGTGCGAATGATCGCGACGAGCGCGACCTATCGGCAGGCGTCGTCGGCCGATGCAGCGGCGCTGGAGCGCGACCCGCAGAACCGGCTCCTCGCGCGCGGGCCGCGCTTCCGGCTGCCGGCGGAACTCATCCGCGATCAGGCGCTGGCGGTGAGCGGCCTGCTCGTGGCCCGTCTCGGCGGGCCGAGCGTGAATCCGTATTCCCCCTTCGACCTCTGGCGCGAGGTGAGCCACTACGGCAGCACACCCGCGACCGCGCAGGTGTTCGTCCAGGACCACGGCGAAAAGCTCCACCGCCGCTCGATGTACACTTACTGGAAGCGCACCGCGCCGCCTGCGAACATGGTGGCGTTCGACGCCCCCAACCGCGAGGTGTGCACCGTCGCGCGCGGTAACACCAACACCCCGCTCCAGGCGCTCGTGCTGCTCAACGATGTGCAGTTCGTCGAGGCCGCGCGGGCCTTCGCCGAGCGTATCCTCGGCGCCGCAAGAGACGATGACGCCCGCCTGCGGCACGCGTTCCTTGCGGCGCTCTCCCGCCCGCCCGCCGCCGAGGAAATCGGCGTCCTGTCCCGCGCCCTCAGCCGCGAACGCGCCCGTTACGCCCGCGACGAGCCCGCCGCCCGCGCCCTCCTCGCCGCGGGGGAGTCGCCCCGCGACGCGCGCATTTCCGTTCCCGAACACGCCGCCTGGACCCAGGTCGCCTCGCTGGTCCTGAACCTCAGCGAGACGATCACGAGGAATTGACCCCGACCCGGCGAACGGCGCGCCTGCGCCCACAAAACCGTCTGGATGCTCCGCGCCGCGAAACGTCCGGGCCCGCGCGCCAGTTCGCCCGCGCCTGGCGCGGCTTCACCGCCGCCTTGATCGCGGTCGGGCTGATCGAGCCGCGTGCGGACGCGGCCGCATCGGCGGACGCGCCCACGCTTTTCCCGCCGGTGATCGTGACCACGAACGGCACGGGGCAGGATGCCTTCCTGATGCCGTACGCCACCGCGGTCCTCATGGAGGACGCGCTCCGCGACCGCCAGGCACGCACGCTGCCTTCCGCCTTCCACGAAGTGCCGGGCGTCATGGTGCAGAAGACGGGAACGGCGCAGGGCTCGCCCTACCTGCGGGGCTTCACGGGTTTCCGGACCCTGCTCCTCGTGGACGGCATCCGACTGAACAACTCGGTCTTCCGGGAAGGCCCGAACCAGTACTGGGGAACGGTCGATCCGCTGGGCCTCGAGCGCCTCGAGATCGTGAAGGGTCCGGGATCCGTCATCCACGGCAGCGATGCCGTGGGAGGAACGGTGAACGCGATCACGACCCCCGCGGACATAGCGGCCGCCGCGGGCAAGTGGCACGGCCGCGCCCTGCACCGCTTCGCGACGGCGGACGAGTCGCACGTGGGACGGCTCGAGGCGGGCGGGCGGGGCGCGGGGAATTTTTCGGCCCGGCTGGGCGTTTCGCTGAAGCGCTTCGAAGACCTTCGGTCCGGCGGCGGCGTCCAGCCCCACACCGGCTACGGGGAGCAAGGAGCCGACCTGAAGGCCGAATGGCGGACCGGCCCCGACGCGCGACTTTCGCTGCTCGCGCAGGATTTCCGGCAGCTCGATGCCTGGCGGACGCATACCACCGTCCACGGAGGCACCTGGGCGGGCACCAGGCCGGGCAGCGACTTGCGCCGCTCGCTCGACCAGCGCCGCCAACTGCAGGCGCTGCAATACCACGCGATCCGTCCCGCCGGGACGATCGATCGCTGGCACGTAAGCCTCTCCCGCCAACGGCAGGAGGAAGACCAGCTGCGGATCCGCTCGGACCGCCGCCGCGAGGACTCCGGCTTTGACGTCGAGAAGCTTGGAATCTTCGCCCAAGCCCAAAGCCCGACGAGCCGCGGCCGCTGGGTTTACGGCGGGGAACTCTACCGTGACCGCGTCGTCTCCCGCAGCCTGCGCTACCTCGCCGACGGCACGTTCCAACAGCGGGAAATTCAGGGACCGGTCGCCGGACGCGCAACCTACTACCTGGGCGGTGCATACTTGGAGAAGCGGCTGAGGGCCGCGGGAGGCGCGCAGCTGGTCGCCGGCGGCCGCTTCAATCATGCGGCGGCCGACGCGCGCGAAGTACGGGACCCGATCTCGGGGAGGGCGACCGCTGTGCGCGGCCACTGGAACTCGGTGGTCGGCGCACTGCGCGCCGTCGTTCCCCTCGGGGAGGGGAAGCGTCAAAACCTGTTCGCCGGCATCGGCCAGGCCTTCCGCGCGCCAAATCTTTCGGATCTCACCCGGTTCGACATCGCCGAGGGAGGCCAGATCGAGACTCCCGCCCCAGGGCTACGACCCGAGTTGTCGAAGACCCTGGAGGCGGGCTGGCGGGCGCGGGAGCAGCGATGGTCCGTCGAGCTGGCGTTCTTCCGGACCAACCTGCGCGATCAAATCATTCGCACACCGACCGGCGCGCGGATCGACGGCCTAGCCGAGGTCACGAAGCGGAACTCGGGGACCGGTTTCTGCCACGGAGTGGAGGCAGCGGGTTCGGTTTCCCCACTGCCCGCCTGGGACGTCTGGATCCGGGGCACCTGGATGCAGGGGGAACTCGACTATTATCCCTCGGCCGAAGCACGCGGCACGGTGCGCGGGCCGATGTCCCGCGTGATGCCGCCCACGGCCCACGCGGGCGTCCGTTGGCGGACGGATGGCGGACGCAGCTGGCTGGAGTTCGTGGCCACGGCCGCGGCCCGGCAGGACCGCCTCGCGCCCGGCGATCTCGTGGATCGCGAACGCATTCCCCCCGGAGGCACTCCGGCTTACCGCGTCCTCGGTCTCCGCGGGGGCACCCGCCTCGGAGCGAGACTGCTCATCACCGCGGCCCTCGAGAACATCACCGGCGCCGACTACCGCATCCACGGGTCGGGGGTGAACGAACCCGGCCGCAACCTGGTCGTGACGACAGAGTACCGGTTCTGAACCGGCTGGAGCCCTGATTAAAGGGCCACGACCGCAACCGTTCGCGGCGGATCCCGCGTTGAATCGGTCGCCAGAAATACGTCCATCTGCGGAGATCTGGCCGCAAGCATGGCGGGGCCGCGAACTCCCGAACACCCTTATCGTTCCCGGGTCGTGGGTCGTGACGCTCCAGACTTTTGTCGCGGTTGCCGGGTAATCCACGCTTCCTACCGTCCTGGCCAGTCGCGCCTTGCGCGGGTCGGGCCGCGCCGCAACGTCGCCGCGATGGAACTCACGAAGCACTGGGCCGCCACGCTCGACGACTACGCGATCGACCTCGCCTGGTCGCAGGATGGCTCGCTGCTCGCGGCCGCCAGCGCGGCGGGACCGATCGCGCTCCTCGCGGCCGCCGACGGCGTCCGCACACACCTGCTGCCAGGGCACGCCGACGGTGCAAACTGCCTCGCGTGGCAGCCCGGCGACTCCCGGCTGCTGGCGTCGGGCGGCCAGGATGGCGCGGTGCGTTTCTGGGATGCCGCGGCCGGCCAGCACACCGCGACCGCCGCCCTCGGCGAGGCGTGGATCGAGCACCTCGCTTGGGCGGTGGGCAGCGCGGGTGCGCCGCTCCTGTTCGCGGGCTCCGGCCGGGTGCTGCACGCCCTGCGGCCCGACGCCACCGTGGCGCAAGCCTTTCGCCCGGCCCCACGCACGCTCTGCGCCCTGGCTTCCCACCCGCGCGGCGGCGCCGTCGCGGCGGCGCACTTCGGCGGCGTAACCCTCTGGGACACCGACGACTTCCTCGTCCAAAAGGAGTTCCCCTACGCCAACGGCATCCATGCGCTCGTGTGGTCGCCCGACGGCCGCTGGCTCGTCTCAGGCAATCAGGACCCGAGCGTGCATCTCTGGCTGCCGGAGCAGGACCAGGAACTCCACATGAGCGGTTACGAGGGCAAGGTGAAGTTCCTCTCCTTCGACCACACCTCGCGCTGGCTTGCCACGAGCGGCGGCCGCGACGCGTGCGTCTGGGATTGCTCCGGCGCCGGCCCGGAAGGTCGCGAGCCGGCGATGCTGCCGCACGAGGCGCCGGTCTGCGCGGTGCGATTCCAGAACGCCCACGGCCTCCTCGCAACCGGCGCGGCCGACGGCTCGGTGCAGCTCTGGAGCCCGGAGCGCCGCCAACCGCTCCGCGCGACCGTGCGCATGCCCAGCCCGGCGACGCGCCTCGCCTGGTCACCCGACGACAAGCAACTCGCGATCGGAACCGAGCGTGGCGCGGTGTACGTGCTGAAGTGCACGGCCTGAGGCCGGGGTCGCACCTTAGCGTTGCGCGGTGCGGGGCCCGCCGCGCAGCATCGGCCCGTCATGGCCGACGCTCCGCAGCCTAATTCCCGACTCGTCACCTTCCGCAACGCGTTCCTGTCGGGCGCGCTGCTGCTGGCGCCGCTGATCGTCACCATCTGGGCGTTCCGCACGATCATCGATGTCGTCGGCGGCGCGGTGCGACCCTTCTACGAGGCGCTGTTCCCGGCGGCCGTGCAGCGCAACGCCCTGCTGTGGGACGTGCTGGCGACGCTGGTCGTGATCCTCGTCGTGACCGGGCTGGGCTTCCTGTCGAGCTACGTCTTCGGCAAGTACTTCGTGAGCGTGGGCGAGCGCGCCATCCTGCGCATCCCCGCGGTCGGGGCCGTCTACCAGTCGGTGAAGCAGATCGTCGCCACCTTCGGCACCCAGAACCGCAATCTCTTCAGCAAGGTGGTGCTCATCGAGTACCCTCGGAAGGGCGTGTGGACGCTCGGCTTCCTGACGAGCAAGCAACCGGGCGAGGCGCAGTCGCGCATCGGGCCCGAGACGTGGACGGTCTTCGTCCCCACCACGCCCAACCCCACCAGCGGCTTCCTGCTCATGCTCCCGCGCACCGACGTCGTGGAACTCGAGATGAGCGTCGGCGACGGCATGAAGATGATCATTTCCGGCGGCGCCGTCGTCCCGCCATGGCCCGCCGGCCCGGCTCCGGCCGCCCGGTTCTGAGGCCGCCCGCGGCCGACGCGCCATTCCCTCGCTCCCGCTCAACACCGAGGCCTTCATCCTGCGGAAGCTGGCCGCGGCGGACGCCTTCCAGGGCTTCACCGTCTTCTCCGGTGAGCACGGGCTCCTGCGGATCCTGCAGCGCCTGCCACGGAAATCGGCCCCGACCGGCGTGCCGCTCGACCTGTTCGACGAGGTCGCGCTCGCGCTCGAGTCGTCCAACCAGGGCCGCTCTTGGTTCGTGAAGGAGGCACGGCTCGTCACGCGCCACCCGGCGATCGGCGCCAGCTACGAGACGCTGCTTCGCGCATCGTCGCTCGCCGAGCTCGTCGCCCGCAACCCGGTGCATGAGGACAGCCGCCGGAGCGTGGCCGAGCTGCTGCGCTCGGCCTTCGCCGCGTTCGCGAACGGTGGTCGCGCCGACATCGTCCACTTCAAGGCCCTGTTCCGCTTCGCGCGCGACGAAGGTTACCCACTCCGGCAGCAATGGTTCCCCACCCTGCCGGCGGCCGACCGCGCGGAGGTCGCGATCCTGCTCAACCGGCCGCTCGCGGAACAGACCGCGGCACCCGCCGAGGTCGCGCGCCTGGAGCGACGCCTCGCGGAATATCTGCGCGGCCACACCGAGATCCTCGTCGACTGACGCGGCCGCCCATGGACATCGACCTCGACCAGCGCACGGCGGCCCTTGGCGTCGGCGACCTCGCGGCCTTCGCATTCGGCCCGCGCGGCGACGGTCACGGAGGGACGTCGGGGCTCTGGCGTGCGCAGCTGGGCAGCCAGTGGCACGCGGAACTGCGGCGACGGGCGACGGCGGAGTTCGGCGAGACCGCGCGCTTCGAACTGCCGATCCGCGGGAGGGTGGCGCATCGCGGTTGGTGCATCACCCTGAACGGCCGCATCGATCAGCTGATCACCGGACCGGCCGGCCCCCGCCTGCGCGAGGTGAAGTCGGTCCTCCATCCCCTGCCGGCCGACGAGACCGCCCTGCGCGCCGATCATCCCGCCTACTTCATCCAACTCGCCGCGTACGCCGCGCTCGGCCGCCTCGGGCTGGCGCGGACGGGTGAGGAGGTGGGCGTCCCGCTGCCCGCTCCGGCGGCGGCCGAATTGGTGTTCGTCGAGGCCGGCTCGGGACTGGTGCAGGTGGTGCCCCTCGGGCCCGGGGACGACCGCCTTTTCGAGGCGCAGCTGGAACGGCTCGTCGAGTTCCTCGAGCACCGTCGTCGCGCGCGCGAACGCCTGCGCAACCTGCGCTTCCGCCCGGCCTTCGCCGCGCCACGGCCCGGACAGGAGACGACGCGCGCCGAGCTCACCGCGCTCTTCTCCACCCGGCCGCTCGTGCTGCTCGAGGCCCCGACGGGCTTCGGCAAGACGGGCGTCCTCCTCGAGTTCGCGCTCGACCAGCTGCGCTCGGGCCACTTCGACCGCGCCCTCTACCTCACGGGAAAATCCACCGGCCAGCTGCAGGTGCTCCGCACGCTGGGGGACATGACCGCCGACGGCGCCGCGGGAGGCACGCCGGTCGCGGCCTGGCAGGTGCGCAACAAGTCGGAGCACTGCGTCAACGCGACCTTCCATTGCCTGCGCGAGACCTGTGGCTACCTCGACGGCGCCGCGACCCGGTGGCCGGCGAGCGGTCTCGCGCGATTCTACCTCGACGAACACCACGCGCGCGATCTCACGGCCCTCCGCGACGCCGGCCGGGACGCCCGCATCTGCCCCTATGAGATCACCCGCGCCGCCCTCGCCTTCAATGACCTGTGGATCGGCGATTACAACTACGTCTTCGCCCCGCGGAACCGGACGCTCTTCGCGGAGCAACCGGGCTTCGATCCGGCCCGCACGCTCCTGATCGTCGACGAGGCCCACAACCTGCCCGCCCGGGTGGCCGACGCCCACTCGCACGCCTTCACCGCGGCCGAGGCCTTCGGCGTCCGCGAGGAACTGCACCGCATCCGCGCGGGAGCGGGACTCAGCGGGGCGTGGGATCATTGGTGCCATTTCCTGCACGGCCTCCGCGCCAATCGCGGCCTGCGGGCGGGTGACGAGGACGACGCCCGCCACCTGCTCGGGGAGATCGCGCGGCAGATCGCCGGCACGGGCATCGACTTCGCCGCCCTCGGGCCGCAGGCGGCCGACGCGCTGTGGGCGGTGCCCGCGCTGCTCGAGGAGATCGGCGAGGGCGACCGGGCGGGATTGAAGGCGTTGCCGCGGCTGTGGTGGTGCCCCCGTGACTCGGAGCTGGCGCTCACCTGCCTCGACGCCGCCCCGGCGATCGGCGGGATCATCCGCGGCTACGGCGGCGTGGTGCTCGCCAGCGCGACGCTGAGCCCGGTGGAAGGCTTCGCGGCGGCCTGCGGACTGGAAGCGCCGCCGGAAACGGCCGCTCCGTCCCCGGCGGCCGCGGCCCCGGAACGCCTCGGCGCGCTGAACAAGCGCGACACGCGCCTCCTGTTCCGCCAGCTCAAGAGCGCGGCCGAGCTGCTGCGCGTCGAGGAGTCGCGCGCGGCCGCCAGCCCGGCGCTGCTGCCGGCCCGCGCGCCGTGGCGCGAGGGCGCCTACGACGTGGCCGTCGACGCCAGGGTCGACACCCGCTTCCAGCAACGCGCCCTGCACCACGCGACCACCGCCGCCACGGTCGCGTCGCTCCGCGCGGCCGCCGGCGGCGCGGTGGCCGTGTTCCTGCCCTCCTACGCCTACGCCGAGGCGATCCAACGCGAGGCCCGGGAGATCGCGCCCGCGCTGCGCGTCGCGCTCCAGCCCCGCGCGCGCGACCTCGCCGCGCAGACAGCCTGGGTCGAGGCGTCCCTGCGCGAGGCCGACGCGCTGCTGCTCGTGCTCGGCTCGAGCTTCGCCGAGGGCATCGACTCGCTCGGCGGCCGCGTGACCCACGCGATGGTGGTCGGCCCCGCCCTGCCCGAGGTGAATCCCGTGCAGGAGGCGCGCCTTGCCGAGACGGTCTCGACCGGACTCGCCCGTGACGCCGCATTCCGCCGCGTCTACCAGATCCCGGGCATGACCAAGGTGAACCAGGCGCTCGGCCGGCTCGTCCGCGCCCCCGGCCAGCGCGCCCGCGTGCTGCTGCATTGCCGCCGTTTCCACGAACCTGATTACCGCGTGCTGCTCGCTTCCGAATATCAGGCGGCACGCACCATCACCGACGAGAAGGAGCTCGCGGCGTGGCTGGCCCGGAGCATCGTAGACGATCCGCGCCCGGACCGGACCCTTCGGCCGGCAGCGGAAGGCCTTCCACCGAAACAGACCTGACGATGAACCTGCGAAGAATGCTTCCGGCGCGGCTGCTCGCCGCCCTTGCCCTGCTGATCACGGGCGTTCCGTCCCTGCACGCGATGAGCGTGATCCCGCCGACGTTCGCGGAATTGGTCGCGGAGGCCGACGTCATCGTGCGCGCGCGCGTCGTCTCCCTTCAACCCTTCGCGGAAAATTCGACTGCGGGCGAAGTCCTGCGGACGCGCGTGACCTTCGTCGTCGAGGCGACCCTGAAGGGCCGCCATGAAGGCGGTCTCACGCTCGAGTTCCTCGGCGGCGAGCTGGACGGACGCGGCCTGCGCGTGCCCGGCATGCCGACGTTCACGCCCGGCGCCACCGAAATGCTCTTCGTGACGCGCCAGGGCGCCGGCCTCTGCCCGCTGGTCGCCGCGGGGCACGGACGCTACCGCGTGCTCACGGACCGCGTGAGCGGCCGGGAATTCATCGCGCGCAACGACTTCACGCCGCTCGCCAGCGAGCACGACGTGCAGCTCCCGTTCACGACGGCGGCCACCCTCGTGAGGCCCGCCGCCGCCGGACTTTCGCCCACCGTGTTTTCGGCGCGGATCCTCGCCGAGCTCGAGCGCACCCAGTCTGGACGCCAGACCCGCTGACCATGAAGACGCGTTTCCTGCTAACCGCCGTCGCCCTCGCCACCGCGGCCCACGCCTTCAATGCCAGCGGCCAGCGCTGGCCAGCCGGAGAAGTCCGTTTCCAGCTCAGCCTCCCGCCGCTTTCCACCCCACTCAGCGACGGCTCCGGCTCTTGGAACGCGGTCATCGAGAATGCCATGACGATCTGGAACGCCAACGTCACCGCCGTGCGCCTCACCGCCACCCGTGATTCCACCGCTCCGGTCGGCGAGGGCAACGGGGTCAGCAATGTCGTGTTCTCCACGTCCGTCTACGGCGCGCCCTGGGGCAACCGCGTGCTCGGCCTCACCCTCCAACGCTATGACACCCGCAGCAACCGCTACCAGGAAGCCGATATTCTCTTCAATTCGGGCGTGAGCTGGGACTCCTACCGCGGGGCGCTGCGCACGCAGGGCGGTGAGAGCGTGGCTGAATTCCGCCGCGTCGCGCTCCACGAGCTCGGGCACGCCCTCGGCCTGAATCACCCCGACGACGTCGGCCAGTCTGTCACCGCCATCATGAACGCCCGCTCGAGCGACCTCGACACCCTCGCGGCCGACGACATCTCCGGTGCGAAGACGATCTACGACACGTCGGCCCCGGCATCGCTGCTCGGCTTCACGGGCTCATCGTCGTATGAATTCCTCGGCAACGAGCTCACCCTTTCGATCGGGAGCCTGCGCAACCAGGGCGACGCCGCCTCGGGCACCGTGCGGATCGACCTCTGGGCGAGCACCGAGCCGTTCACCAACGGCGTTCCCGCCGGCGCGATCCTGATGGGACGCCACACGCTCGCGGCACCAATCGCCGCCAACTCCTCGCTCGCCGCCTTCACGGCGAAGACCGCCTTCACCAATCCGCCCGATGGCAGCTACAACACGTTTCTCACCCTGAACGAATCGGTTGGCGGCGCCGCCTTCGCGGTCCGCGATGTCCTCCGTTTCAGCGGCTTCCTCAATCTGGGACCCGCGAAGGCGCCCACGATCACGGCGCAGCCCGCGACGCAGGCGGTGGTCCCCGGCAGCTCGGCCTCGTTCACCGTCACGGCCACCGGCACGCAGCCGTTCACCTATCAGTGGCGCAAGGACGGCTCCGCCCTCGCAGGCGCGACCCAGCGCACGCTCACGTTGGCCACCATCACGCCTTCTTCCGCCGGCGCCTACTCCGTGGTCGTCGCCAATGCCCAAGGTTCCGCGGCCAGCGCACCCGCCAACCTGACGATCGCCGACGGCGGCAACCCGGGCCGGCTCGTCAACATGTCGATCCGCACGGTCGCCGGCAGCGGGGACGACACCTTGATCGTCGGCGTCGGCCTCGGGGGCGGCGGCACCAGCGGAAACAAGGCGGTGCTGATCCGCGCCGTCGGGCCGACGCTCGGCGCCTTCGGCGTGGGCGGGGCGCTGGCCGACACCGAGATGACCGTCTACCGCGGTGATACGATCGTGGCCCGCAATGACGACTGGGGCGGCGGGTTCAACTTCAGCTCGGTCGGCGCGTTCGATTTCCTGGGGACGCCGCCGCGCGACTCCGCGATCTACAATCCCGCCCTGGCGAGCGGCAGCTATTCGGTGCAGATCCTCGGCAAGGGCGGCGCGACGGGCGTGGCGCTCGCCGAGATCTACGATGCCTCGAGCGGTGCCTTCAACCGCACGGCCCCGCGGCTGGTGAACGTCTCGGCCCGCACGCAGGTCGGCACCGGCGACAGCATCCTCATCGCCGGTTTCGCCATCGGCGGCTCCACCCCGGTGCGCCTCCTGATCCGCGCCGTGGGACCGACGCTGGGCGCTTTCGGCGTCGGCGGCGTGCTCGCCGACCCGAAGCTCGAGGTGCTTAGCGGCTCCACGAAAATCTCGGAAAACGACAACTGGCTCGCCGAGGACGCCGCCACCTTCGGCACCGTGGGCGCCTTCAACCTCACCGCCCGTTCGCTCGACGCCGCGCTTGTCACCACCCTCGCACCCGGAACCTACACGGCACAGATCAGTGGCGTACGCTCCACCACCGGCGTCGCGCTGGTCGAAATCTATGAACTCCCCTGAGGCCCCCGGACCGGAGCTCGGACGGCGGACCTTCCTGGCCCGCGCCGCCGGCCTCCCGCTCGCGGCCGCCGGCCTCGCCCGCGGGGCAACCTCCCCGCGCTTTACCATCGGGTGCTTCACCCGGCCCTGGGCCGACCTCAGCCCCGAGGGTGCGCTCGACGCCATCGCCGAGGCTGGGTTCACCGTCGCGGGTCTGATGAGCGCCAAGGGCGGCATCATCGTCACGGCCGAAGCTACTCCCGCCCGGGTCGACAGCCTTGCCTCCCACGCGCGCGCACTGGGGCTGTCGATCGCGTCGCTCTACGCGGGGGAGTTCCTCGTGGCGGGCGATGCCACCGCCTCGGCAGGGCGCTTGCTTCGGATCATCGATCACGCCGGCCGCTGCGGCTGCCCCCTGATCATCCTCGGCGGCACGACGAAGGCGGAGCTGGTCGACCCCTACTACGAGACCGTCGCGACCTGCTGCTCCGCGGCGGCCGCTGCCGGCGTGACGCTCACGGTGAAACCGCACGGCGGCACCAATTCCACCGGAGCCCAGTGCCGGAAACTTGTCGAACGGGTCAATCACCCCGCGCTGCGGATCTGGTACGACCCGGGCAACATCTTCTATTACAGCGACGGCCGACTCGACCCCGTGGAAGACGCCGCATCCGTCGACAGCCTCGTGGTCGCGATGAGCGTGAAGGACTTCCTGCCGCCCAAGGTCGTGGACGTCACGCCCGGCGACGGCCGCGTCGATTTTCCGCGGGTGCTCGCGCGCCTGCGGCAAGGCGGCTTCACGTCAGGCCCGCTCATCATCGAGTGCCTGGCCCGCGGCGACCGCTCCTTCCTGGTCAACGAGGCGCGCCGCGCCCGCGCCTTCCTGGAACGGGTCGCGTCGGCCTGACGGCCGCGCGTCGGCGCGGGTCCGAGGAATCAGCGCACAACCCGGGGAGTGACCCAGAGGACGGTCGCCGCCCCCGGACGGAGGGAAGTGAACTCCCGAGACTCGCCCCCCCGCAACAACTCCACGATTTCCCCGAGGCGGCCGTTAACGGGATCGATCCGCCGCACCTCGAAATCACCGGGCTCATTCCCAAGGCTCACTGTGACCGGTCCGGCCGGCGCCGCGACCAACCGACGACCGGCGGAATCCCGCAGGGCCCATTGCCGTGCGACGGACTCGTCGGTCGCCACCAGCGGGACCATGTCGGCCACCGCGGCAAGGATGACAGGGTCTGTCTCCGACGGCAGCCGTGGCCACGAACCACCGGCGGCAAGCCAAGACCAAGGTTCCGCCACGCGGTCGTGGGCGGTGATCACGGCCAGGTCGGGAAACCGTAGGCGGTAATCCCTTGCCATGCGGGCGAGGGAGACCGGCGAGGGACGCCCTCCTTTCCATGTGCGTTCGTGCTGACGCGGCGCGAGGCGCGTCCCGCCGGGAGGCGCGAACTCCGCGCCGGACTCCGTCCTCCACCAGTACTTCAAATCGATCACGGACAGGAGACCGCGGCCGGCGGGATCAGCGAGGATCGCGTCCTGGACATCCTTCGGCACGCTCAAAGCCAGCAGGGGCCGGCGGCCCGTCTCGCGCATCCAGTTTCCACAAATCTCCAGCCAGAAACGCGCGAAGGTCAGCGGACCGCTGTACTCGGCCCCGAGGGCGTGGAGGACGTTGGGCTGCTCATCGAGGTTCGCGAGAGAATGTCGGATGTAGGCGCGATGCAGGACCGCCCTGCCGGCGTCAGACACGTCGTAGAAGGCCTCGGCCATGAAGATGCGTTTGCCCAAGTCCGGAGAGGGCGGAGCGGAACCGTCGGTATCCACGTAAGGAGGTGGCTCCGCGAAGCCGGTGGCGTTGATGTTGTTGGCGCTGCGCCACGGGAAATCGGCCCAGTGCGCCCCGGCCTCGAGTATGTTGTGCTGGAAATACATCTCGTTCACCAGCGCGCGGCCGCGCGAGCGAGCCAGCGCGGCGAAAGAACGGAGTCGACCGAAGTACCAAGGGTTAAAACGGGAAAGGTCGTGGCGACTCAGGCCGTCCCAGCCGGCTTCGGACCCTCCGGCCCCACCGGCGCGGGCCCATGGCATCTCGAAGAATGGCGCGGCGACTTCCCCGTCGGGACGCCTCACCCGCTGGTGATCGTCGCGGCGGCGGTCGTACCAGAGCCCCCAATGGTGCCGCAGCGCCACGTCGCCAGCCTGCACCATCGCCTCAACCACGGCCCCCAGGTCATCCGTCGCCCCGCGGCCGTCCACGCCGGGAACGAAGCGCGTGAGAGCGGGGCCGGCTTCCGCCGCCCGGGCCGGCAGGGTGCTGCCCCGCCACCATGCGACCTCGGCCTGCGCACCCACCATGATCCGCCCACCCGCTGCCAGCCAGCCTCGCCGGACCTCAAGACCCGGAGAGGGAGGCAGAACAGCAGCGGCTGAAGGAACGGCTCCCCATTTCTCGCCTTCCGTCGTATCCGCGTAGGAACGCGGCAATAGCGCCTCCGCGGCCGGGCCGGCACCCACCCGCTCCGACAACTGCGCGCGATAGAGGCTCAGGGGGCGCGCGAACTCGCTCGTCTCCGACCAACGTCCATCGCCGACCAACTGGGCCCAGACACCCACGGCCCAATTCGCCGCGCCAGGCGGCGAGCGCACCACAATGAGGCCGGCCGAACACTGCCAGAGCATGGAATAACCCGCAGCCCAGCCGACCCCCTGCTGCCACGTCTCGAGGTTGTCGAGCCGCAGCGCGGATCCATCGACATGCACGTTGTCGAACAGAATTCCCGTCGCCCAGCTCCCGGCCGCGCCGCTGAAGCCGCGTGCACGACGGGCCGAGCATTCCAAAAATACCGTGGGTCCGGGAGCAAGGTGGCCCGTGGTGAAGTCGTTCCTTCCCTCATCCGCACGGCATCGGAGGAAAAGCACCTGCCCGCCTTCGCTGCGAAAGGTCATCCGTCGCCAGCCGCCCTCCTCGGAAACAGGCTCGGAAGAGACGCAGTCCTGCACCGTCACCCGCGAGGCCTCCGGCGACACCAGCACCATCGAGCCCGCGAGGCGGGCCGCCGACACGTCCGCCACCCAGGCGTCGCGCGCCGCGCCGACCCTGATTCCCGTCCAGGCACGGTCTTCATCGTGCGGATTGGCGCCCGCCGGCGGTCCCTCGATGCGCAGGTGCTCGACGCCGCAGCGTTCAACCACCCCCGCATTCCCGATCTTGGACAGGAATCCACCGCCATGCCGCGCCTCCAGTGTGGCGGTGAGGGGCGCATCCAACTCGACGGCATCTTCCACAACGGCGGCGATGCTCCTCACCCATCGGACGTCCAAGGTGCCCGGACGCCATTGGTAATCCTGCCGGCCGGGGGAATCATCCATTCCGAGCTCGTTGATCCATGATTTCGGGCTCGGCCGCGTGACCACCACGCGGTCGCCCACTGCAAGACCGGAGGTGGAAGCGAGCCGCAGTCGCCGCGAACCCACGGGCACACGTGTATCCAAAACCTCAAGCCGTTCGGCCGGCATCCCCGCCCCCGGACCGGAAAGGGTGATGACCGGGGAGCGGTCGTGTCCCGTCACGGCCAGCACCGTCCCCTTGCTTCCGCGCAGCACCACGCCGGAGGCGGAGATTCGCAGCCGGCCGGAAAGCTCAAAACGGCCAGGCTCCAGCACAACCGCGCCCCGCACTCCATCGGCGGAGACAGGACGCCGGGACAGCTCGTCGAGTGCCGACTGGATCAGCGCGGTGGCGTCTCCGGACGGGGCCTCCACCCGGAGTCGTACCGGCACGCGCGGTAAAGGCACCCCACCCCCGCCAAACCCGGCGTGGGAGAAATCGACCACGCGGTCCCCGTTCGGTTCCCCGCGGTAGGAGATCCGCCCATCGCGATCCACCGCAACCGGGGACGGCACCTGCTTGGCCCCTACCTGACCGGCGACCAGCAACAGAATGAAAGGGGCCAACGCGAGGGCCTGGAGCAACCGGAGCATGAAGGATCGGGGAGGCGACATCCCGAGCTGGGTGCCCACCCGCCCCGAATCAAGCTTCACGTTAAATCCTGCACCCGCGAGGACGGACTGAATCGGACGCTCCGAAGCGACCTTTCTCGCCCGAGTACGGCGGCGGCCGCAGCCTTGGCCCCCCTTCCACCCCATGAAACGACCCCTGCGCTCCCTTCTCCGCCGCCACCTCGTGGCAACCGTGCTCCTCGGTGCGGTCATCGCGCTCTTCCCCGCGGAGGCCGCCACCCCGACCGGCAGCATCACCGGCCGTGTGCTCCGATCGGATGACGGCACCTTCCTCGCCAATGCACGCGTCATCGTGGAGGGCACCGAGCTCGAAGCGGTCACCGGCGACTTCGGCGAGTTTGAGCTGACGGGCGTGCCGGCCGGAGCCGCCACCCTGCGGCTCACGTACCTGGGCCTGCCGACGACGACCGCAGCCGTCTCCGTCGAGCCCGGCCGCACGGCCACCCGGGACTTCACCGTCGGCCCCGCCGAAACCCCGGCCGTGCGGGTGCTGGGCCGGTTTGTCGTGGAGGCCGACCGCTTCCGCAACGCGCAGCAGATCGCCATCAACGAGGAAAGGCACTCGGTGAACATCAAGAACGTCATCGCGGCCGACGCGTTCGGCGACATCCCCGAAGGCAACATCGGGGAGTTCATCAAGTTCCTGCCCGGGGTCGAAGTGTCCTACGGCGGGACCTATGCGTCCGAGGCCGACGCCACCGGGATATCAGTGCGAGGCTTCGGGCCCGAGGACACCGCGATCACGATCGACGGCGTGCCGGTCTCGAGCGCCTCGCCCGCGAGCCTGAGCCGGGCCATCGGCCTCGACATGCTCTCGATCAACAACGCGTCACGCGTTGAGCTCGTGAAGGTTCCCACCCCCGACATGCCGTCGAACTCGATCGGCGGGCAGATCAACCTCATCTCCAAGTCGGCCTTCGAGCATGCCCGGCCGGCCTTCAACTGGCGCTTCTACCTGAGCATGAACTCAGAGGACCCGAGCCTGCTGCGCAAGGTGGGCGGCCCCACGAACCGGAAGGTTCACGCCACGCGCCCCGGCGGTGAGATCACCTACATCCGGCCGGTCAGCCGGGACTTCGGCCTGACGGTGAGCGCGGCATCCTCGAACCAGTTCAACGAGAACCGCCGCTTCCGGCCCGAGTTCTCGACCACGTCGGTGACCAATGTCGACCTGCGACCGCTCGGCGGCGCCAATGCGGCCACCCTGACGAACGCACAGGGTCCGGCGAGCCTCGTGAATCCCTACCTCACGCGGATCTCGGTGACCGATGCGCCCCGCACCTCGAGCCGCCACTCCGGTTCCATCAAGGCGGATTGGCGACCCTTCGCGGGACTCGCCCTCGCCTCGAGCTACCAGGTCTCCGTTTATGATTCGGCGGACGCCGCCCGACGCCTCCAGCTCCGTATCCAGCGTCCGCAATCCTGGGATGCCCGCTCGGCGATCAGCTATCCCTTCGTGCAGGCGGCCCAGTCGGCGAACGGTGCGCAGTTCACGCCGAACAGCACCCTCGACATGAATATCGACTCGCGGGACAAGACCGGGATCACCCACACCGCCTACCTGCGGGCCCAGTTCCGCCGCGGCCCTTGGGACATACTCGCGTTGGCGAGCGTCTCCACCTCGCGCGGTTCCTACCGCGACACCGAGAACGGCCACTTCTCAACGGTCGATGTCAGCGCCAACATCGGACGTCTCGCGTTCGAGGACCTGGCGGACGGGATACCGGGCCGCGTCACGGTGCAGGATCGCCTCGGGGCCCCGTTCAACCATGCGACGCTGGCCAATTGGGTCGCGCCCACGATCCAGGCTCGCTCCGGCAAGGCCGAGTCGCTGAACGACGAGTTCACCTACAAGCTGGATGTGCGCCGCGACCTCGACTTCCTGCCCCGCACCCTGGCGCGCCTCTCAGCCAAGGCCGGTTTCCACCGCCAGGAGAGCCTCGCGAAGAAATGGGGCCTCGGTACGGGCTACCGCCAGACCTACACGGGGGCCCCGCTAACGAGTTCCGCCATGCTGGACACCACCTACTCCGGCTACGCTCCGGGCTTCGGCTTCGGGCCGCAGGAATGGATCAGCACCTACCGGCTCTTCGACGTGTACGCCGCCAATCCGGCGCTTTTCAACGCCAGCAGCGACAGCGATCAGGTGAACAACTGGAACAGCTACGTGAACCAGAACAAGCGGATCACCGACACCGCGGACTCGTGGTACGCGATGATCGACGGCCGGGCCGTCGGCAACCGGCTGTCGTTCGTGGCCGGAGTCCGCCAGGAGCAGTCGCGCCGTCGCGGCCAGGGGCCGTTGACCGACAGCAAGTGGAACTTCCTCAAGCTCGCGAACGGCGAACTCTACCGTGATGCCGCGAATCCCAACGGCGTCAGGATCGACCTCGCATCCTCGCCGCTCTTCGCCGGCACCCCCGCCGGGACCGCCCTGCGTTCCGCGCTCACGACGGCACGGATCCCGTTCCCGGAGCGCGTCATTCTCAACACGACGCTCGAAGGCCGCCGGCTCCAGCTCAAGCCGCTGCAGCCCGTCAACGCGCGTTCGGACGGGGACCCCTCCTACAGCCTGAACACCGCGTACAACGTGACCGAGCAGTTGGTGGCGAAGGCCGCGTGGTCGCGCACCTTCGGCCGCATCAGCCTCGAGGACGGCACCGCCGGCCTGCTGTCGGGAAACGGCGCGTACGTCATCAATGAGGCCGAGACCGCCGGCGCCGTTCCCGCCGGCACCATCGCCGTGGCCAACCCCTCCCTGAAGCCGTGGGCTTCCTCCAACTGGGATTTCGCGGTCACGTGGTACACGCGGACCGGCGGCAAAGTGGGCGCCTCGTATTACCTGAAGCGCGTCTCGAATTTCCAGGAGAGCGTCACGATCACGGGTTCCGACCCGAACTTCGCCGGAGTGCTGGAATCCCTCGGGTTGGCCGCCGCCGATTACCAGGATTGGAACCTCACCACCTCCGTGAACGGCGTGGGCACCGCCCGCACCACGGGCTGGGAGATCGACGTGAGCCAGGACCTGCGCTTCATCCCGCTCCTGGGCGACTGGGGCCGCCGCTTCCAGACCTTCCTGACCTACTCCCGCCGCAGCCGTTCCGAGAACGGGACCACCCGCCTCACCGCGCGACCCTCGGCCGACGGCACGGCCTCGGGCGGCATGCAATTCGCCGCCGGTCGCTTCCATGCGCTGCTCAAGGCGACCTGGTCCGATCTGAAGTTTGAATCCAACGCCGCCACCGTGACCTACAATGGCGCATCTTACGTGATCGGGACCTACGTTCCCTCGCTCACCAAGGTGGACGCTTCCCTCAACTGGCAGCTCTCGCCCCGCTACACCCTGTTCGCCTCCGGCCGCGACGTGCTCAATCGCGGCAGCCGCAAGGAACGTTTCGACCTAGCCGGACTCTACCCGGCCTACGCCCATTGGGACGATCTCCGCCGGTTCGGCGTGCAGGTCACCGCGGGCGTGCGGGGCGCCTTCTAACCTGCGCATGACCACGCCGTCACGACTCTGCTGCGCGGTGCTAGCGGTGCTCGCCGTAATCGGCATCACCACCGCACGAGCCCAATACCCAGCCGTCTCCAAAGCCATCGGGGCCGAGGCCAGGGAAAGGAGGACCGCCGCCGATCGTGATTCCGACGAGGCCTGGACCCGCGCCCTGCCGGCCGTCGAGGCCGCCGCCCGCTCGGGCAAGCCGTGGCTGCCCGGCGCGGCTGCGCCCTCCGACCTCCCGCAGGCCGCGATCCCCGCCTTCCCGGGGGCCCACGGCGGGGGACGTTTTTCGTTCGGGGGCCGGGGAGGCCGGGTGATCGTCGTCACCTCGCTGGACGACCGCGGGCCGGGCACGCTCCGCGAAGCCCTCGAGTCCGGTGGACCGCGCATCATCCTCTTCAACGTCGCGGGTATCATCCAGCTCAAGTCCCGCATCCGGGTGCGCGCCCCCTACGTGACCCTCTCGGGCGCGACCGCCCCGGGCGACGGCGTCTGCATCGCGGGCGACACCGTCGAGATCGACACCCACGATGTCGTGATCCGCCACCTGCGTTTCCGCCGCGGAGCCACCTGGGTCGGGGACCGGAACGACTCCCTCGGCGGCAACCCGGTCGGCAACGTCATCATCGATCACGTCAGCGCCTCGTGGGGCCTCGACGAGAACATGTCGCTTTACCGCCACATGCATGACCACGACGGCGATCCGGCAACCCCCGAGCTCAAGCTGCCCACCGTCAACATCACCATCCAACACTCGATCTTCAGTGAGGGTCTGAACCCGTTTCACCACGCCTTCGGCAGCACGATCGGCGGCCTGAACTCCACCTTCCACCGCAACCTCTGGGCCAGCAACACGGGGCGCAACCCCAGCGTCGGAATGTACGGCGACTTCACCTTCGTGAATAACGTCCTTTTCAACTGGGTGAACCGGACCGTCGACGGGGGCGACGAACGCAGCTTCTTCAACGTCTACAACAATTGGTACAAACCCGGGCCGGCCACGCCCGCCGGCGCCCCGGTCGCCCACCGCATCCTAAAACCCGAGTCGAAGCGCTCCCGGACCGAGTTCGACATCTTCGGCCGCGCCTACGTCGCCGGAAACGTCGTCGAGGGCCATCCGGCCGTCACCGCTGACAACTGGGCCGGAGGCGTGCAGATCGCCTCGCGCGGTCCCTCGGCGCCCCTGCTGGCCAGGATTCGTGCCGACGCCCCCTTCCCCCATGCGCCCCTTCCGGTGGAGCCAGCCGAGGCCGCGTACACTTCCGTCCTCGCCAACGCCGGAGCCACCCTGCCCCGCCGCGACGCCGTCGACGCCCGAATCGTCGAGTCCGTGCGGACCGGAACAAGCACCGCGCGACCCGGCCCCGGCCTCCGCGAAAGCCTCGGTGGCGTCGGCTACCAGGAACGCACGATCGAGGGGATAGCCGCGCTCGTGCCGCTGGGCATCATCACCCACCCGTCGCAGGTTGGCGGCTATCCCGAGTACCGCGGTCAGCCCTACACCGACACCGACGCCGACGGGCTTCCGGACGCCTGGGAGACAGCCCACGGGCTTGACCCGCTTGATCCGCGGGACGCCACGGCGGACGCAAACGGCGACGGTTACCTTAACGTCGAGGACTTCCTCAACGGACTCGATCCGCGGGCGGCCCGCGTCGACTGGTCTCGTCCGGAAAACAACGTGGACCGCCGCCTCGTGACTCCCCGCGGCTGACGTCAGCCCCCCCGAACGGCCGCACGTCCGGGTCAAGCGCGGGGCGTGCCGCGTTCCTGCGGCTTTTTTTCTGGCCCGCGCCTCCACGCCCAGCCCATCAACAGCCCATGGCGATGCGGTTCACGATCCTCGGCAGCGGCAGCTCGGGTAACGCCGCCCTGCTCGTCACCGAGGGCGCCCGCGTGCTCGTCGACGCCGGGTTCTCCGCCCGCAAGCTAGGGCAATTGCTGGAGGAGGTCGGCGAATCCATGCAGCGGATAGACGCCATCTTCCTCACCCACGAGCACGGGGACCACACCGGCGCCCTCGAGGGCCTGAAGCGCTTTCCCCACCTCCGCGTCTTCGCCAACGACGGCACGCGCCGCGTCGTCCAGGCGGGGCTGTCGTGGCGCGCCGACTGGCAGGTCTTCGAGACCGGCAGCCGATTCCGCTTCCGCGACCTCGAGGTCGACACCTTCGCCGTCCCGCACGACGCCCAGGATCCGGTCGGCTTCCGCTTCAGCCACGGCCACGAGGGCGACCTCATCTCCCCGCGCCGCTCCCTCGCCTGGCTCACCGACCTGGGCCACGCGCCCCTCAACGTCCGGCAGTGCCTCCGCGACTGCGACGTCATCGTCGTCGAGTCCAACCACTGCCCGCGCCTCCTGCAGGCCGACACCAAGCGGCCCTGGGCCACCAAGCAGCGCATCTCGGGCCGCCACGGCCACCTCTCCAACGAGGCCGTGCGCGAGCTGCTCGCGGACGTCGCCAGCCCGCGCTGGCGGCACGTCTTCCTCACGCACTTGTCGCGCGACTGCAATTCGCGCGCCGCCGTCGAGGAAGCGCTGGCCGGCGTGCGCACCTCCCTCGGCTCCTGCACTTTCTCCGTCGTCGAGCAGGGCCAGACCACCCCCTGGCTCGAGCTCGCCTGAACGCCACGCGCTTCCCCTTGCGCGGGTGAGCGGCGGCCCGCACGCTGGCAGGGATGTCCGCCGAAACCTTCCGCCGCACGAAGATCATCGCCACCCTCGGCCCGGCCACGGAGGGAGAGGAGGCCCTCGAATCCCTCATCCGCGCCGGCGTCGACGTGATCCGGCTCAATATGGCGCACGCCAGCCATGAGTGGACCCGCCGGATGATCCGGCGCATCCGTGCCGTCGGCGAACGGGCGGGACGCGAGGTGGCGGTGATGATGGACATCAAGGGCCCGGAAATCCGCACCGGCGACCTCTCCGCCCCGATGGAGCTGCGGGCGGGCGAGGTGTTCGACTTCACCGTGAAGCCCGGCGCCGCCGGCCAAAGCGGTGAGGAGGTGCGCTCGGTCGACGTCAACTACCAGGGTCTCGTGGATGACATCCGGGTCGGCGATGAGGTGCTGGTCGACAACGGCCTGCTGCGGCTGGAGGTGCTGGAGAAGCACGAGGCGCGCATCCGCTGCCGCGTCGTGATCCCGGGTGAGCTGAAGTCGCGACGGCACATCAACCTGCCGGGCGTGAAGGTGAACCTGCCGTCGTTCACCGAGAAGGACCGCGCCGACGCGATCGTGGGCCTCGAGGAGGGGATTGATTTCCTCGCGCTCTCGTTCGTGCGCGCGGCGGCCGACGTGGAGCTGCTGCGCGACTTCCTCACCGAGCGGAAGTCGCGGGTGAAGATCATCGCCAAGATCGAGGATCGCTCCGCGATCGCCAACCTCGCCGGGATCGTCGAGGCCTGCGATGCGCTCATGATCGCGCGCGGCGACCTCGGGATCGAATGCCCGTTCGAGGAATTGCCCGTGATCCAGCGCCGCGCCGTGCGCGCCTGTCTCGCCCAGGGCCGGCCCGTCATCGTCGCCACGCACATGCTCGAGTCGATGATCTCCCAGCCGGTGCCGACCCGCGCCGAGATCACTGACGTCGCGAACGCCGTCTACGAGCTCGCCGACTGCGTGATGCTCTCCGGCGAGACGACCATCGGAAAGTACCCGCTCGAGTGCGTGCGGATGCTCGACACGATCTCGCGCCGCATCGAGCGCGAGACCGCCGAGGCGCCGCCCGAGCCCGCGGTGTTCACCGGCGAACGGATGAAGGTGTTAAACGCCGCCGTCGTCCTCGCGGGCCAGCTGCCGGGCTCGAAGCTCGTCACCTTCACGCGGCACGGCTTCATGGCGCAGGGCATCGCCCAGCTGCGGCCCGCCCACTCGCCGATCTTCGCCTTCACCCCGTCGGTCCAGGTCCTGCGCCAGCTGCGCCTCCTCCGCGCCGTCGAGCCGGTCCTGATGGAGCTCGCGTCGGACCCGAACGCCTCGATCGAGAACGCCCTCTCCCACCTGCGCCGCGCCGGCCGCGTGGCGACCGGCGACAAGATCGTGATCGCCACCGACATCGTCGCCGAGGACCGCCTCGTCGACGCCGTGCAGCTGCGCACGGTGCGGTGACCGACCGGAAAGCGCGCGTCGCCTTGAGCGACAAGGCCACGGAAAACCGGCTGCGCCTCGCCGGCCCGGCCTTCCGGGAAACCGGGAGCGGGCCGCTTCGCTTCAAGCCGCACCTTCCGGCTTCCCCTCCGCCGCGGCGTCCCTCATTTCCTCCGCCATGTCCCCGCTCGCCGACGCCTACCATGCGAAGACGCTCGAAATGCTCGCCCAAGCCCGCGAGCGGAACGCCGCCGCCATCGCGCGGCTCACGCCCGTCCTCGGTGCCAGCATCGCCGGCGGCGGCATGGTCCACACGTTCGGCTCCGGCCACAGCGACATCATCGCCCGCGAGATCGTCGGCCGGGCCGGCGGGCTGGTCTGCATCGGATCGATTCCCGACCCCACCGCCGGCTTCATCGAGAATCTCGTCGGCTACGGCACCGTCCTCGCGGAGCGCTACGACCGCCAGTACGGGCTCCGCCCGGGCGAGGTCGTCATCGTCATCTCCAACTCCGGCAAGAACTCCTCCCCGCTCGAGGTCGCCCACTACGCCAAGCGCAAGGGCTGCGTCGTCGTCGGGCTCTGCTCCGTCGCGATGTCATCCACCGCGCGCACCGTCCACCCCGACGGCCGTAACCTCCACGCGGTCGCCGACCACGTCCTCGACAACGGCGGGGTGCCGGGCGACGCGATCATGCGGGTCAACGATACCGTCTCCAGCGGTCCCACCAGCACGTTCATCGGTTGCTCGCTGCTCAATTGGCTCATGCTTTCGGTGATGGAATGGCTGAACGAACGCGGCCACCCGCTGCCGGTCCTCCGCAGCCAGAACATCCCCGGCGCCATCGAGCACAACCGCGCCGTGGGCGAACGCTACAAGCACCGCCTCAGCAAGCAGCTCGCCTGAGCGGTCGCCCGGGTAGGACCGACGCGGACCATGGACTTCCGGATCGGCATCGACGGCGGCGGCACGAAGACCGAGGGTATTTTGGTCGACCCTTCCGGCACGATCGTCGCCCGCCGGCTCGGTCCGGGCTGCAACCCCAACGTCGCCGGTCCCGACGCCGCGCGACGCATCGTCGAAGGAATCATCACCGAACTCGCCGCCGAGGCGCGCCGGCTCTCGACCGGGGCGGTCGTCGCGCACACGCACGTCTACTCCGCCGGCAACCGCTCTTTCTGGCGCGAAACCGTCGCCGCGTTCGCCGGTTGCGGGAAGACCTTCTCCGCCGACGACTCCCATCCGGTCCTCGAGCTCGCCACCGACGGCCGGCCGGGGGTCGTACTGCACGGCGGCACCGGTTCGTTCGTCGCCGCCCGCGCGCCCAACGGCGAGGTACACTACGCCGGCGGCATCGGCTGGCGCTTCGGTGACCCGGGCAGCGGCTACGACCTCGGTCGCCGAGCCATCGGCCGCGCGCTCATCGAGTTGCAGGGGTGGTCCGCCCCGACCGCACTCACTTCCTTGGTCCGCACGCACGCCGGCATCGGGCCCATGGCCGACGCCGCCTCGCTTACCCGTCATTTCTACCAGCACGCCGAGCCCAACCAGCTCATCGCCGGTCTCGCCCCCTCCCTCCTACGCCTCGCCGCCGATGGCGACACCGAGGCCCGCCGCATCATCACGGACTCCGCCGGCGAACTGCTGGCGCTCGCGCTGCGTGTCGTGACGCGCCTGTTCCCAGGCATCACGCCCTCGACCCTCACCGCTGGCATCAGCGGCCCGATCCTGACCCACGCCGCGCTGGAACCCTTCTGGTCCACCGGCTGTCCGCTCCGCGTGGCACCGGTCACAGGTACGCCTATCGAGGGCGTGCGTCGCCTGCTCGCCCGAGCGGCGTGACGATGACTCCTCAACGATTCGCCGGAGGCAGGAAGACGTGGCAAACCGGCGAAGGCGCGGACGCGGTGCGGGGAGATGAAGTGAGGGTCCCGGTCTCCGGATCGATCCGCGCGAGCACGACGGTGTCGGATTCCTGATTGCCCATCGCGAGCAGCGTGCCGGTCGGATCGAGGCCGAAATGCCGCGGGGTGCGCCCGCCCGTCAGGTGGTGTCCGGCGGTGGTCAACGTACCCTTTTCCGGGTCGATCCGGAAGATAGCGAGGCTGTCGTGGCCGCGGTTGGAGGCGAACAGCAGTCGGCCGTTCGGGTGAACTTGAATCTCCGCGGTCGTGCTGCGGCCGGTGAAATCGGCGGGCAGCGTCGAAACCGACTGTACCTCCGTGAGCCGGCCGCGGTTGGCCTCGTAGGCGAAGGCCGTCACGGTCGAGTCGAGCTCGTTCACCACGTACGCGAAACGTCCGTCCGGACGGAAAACCAGGTGGCGCGGACCGGCACCGGGTTTGAGCGGTGCGAAGGCCGGTTCATGCGGGGTAAGAGTGCCGCGGTCGGCGTCGAACCGGTAGATCATGACCCGGTCGATCCCGAGGTCGCAGACGAACAGGAAACGCTCTGCCGGATCGAGAGTCACGGCGTGGGCGTGAGGGCCCTGCTGACGCTGCCGGTTGATGCTGCTCCCGGAATGCTGCTGCACCGAAGTGGGTTCGCTCAGGCGGCCGTCATCCCCGACGCGGATGACCGCGACATTACCCGCGGAGTAGTTGGCCACCAGTAGGTTGCGTCCCGTGCGATCCAGCGTGAGATGACACGGCGCAGCGCCGCCGGAGGAGGTCTCACTGATCCTACGCAGCTGACCTGAGGCGGGATCGATGGCGAACGACGCGACGGAACCGGTCTTGTGTCCGTTCCAAGTGCCCGACTCGTTGACGGCGAACAGCCGCCGCCGTGCGGGATCCAAGGCGAGAAAGGACGGCTGCGGGAACTCGGCGGCGAGTCCGAGCGGTTCGAGGAACGGTTCGGCCCCTTCGGGCCGGAGCCGGAATAGGTAGATTCCCTTGCTCTTGGGTCCGGTGTAGGTGCCGACGTAAACGAGGGTCTCGGCGGGGCCGACCTCGGCCGATCCAGCAGCGGGTAAGAGGGAGACAAAAGCGACCGCCAGCCGAAGAAGGAGACCTTGAAACGGGAGCTGGGCCGACATGGCCGAAGCTACGTCGCGTACCTTGGTTCCTGCGGCGCCGTTACCGCTAAGTCAGCCCACCGCCGCCAAAGCCTTCTCCACCGAGATCAGCCTGCCGGTGAAGGCATCGATTCGGACCGTAAGTCCCTCCGATGAAATGGTTTCCAATACGCCGTTTCTTTCCCCGACGATCTTGGCGCAAGGGTCGGAAAGGTCGGGCCATTCCGCGATCCACTGCAGGCGGAAGGCGCCGTCGAGGGCATAGAGATTGGGAAAACCCGGCAGGAGACCGAAGGTATGCTCGCGAACGTAGCAGCGGAAGGGGGTTTGCTGGAATTCCACCACCGCGGTGGCCAACGGGCGGTGACCGACCGACTTCGAGCCTTGGCGGGTGAGCCGGCAGAGGGCGCCATCGATGACGGCGAGGGGTACGGAGTGGACGGTGTTCACGGCTGGGGGGAACGAACAAAACGTGCGCCGGCGGGGTGGGCGACAAAAATTTCAAGCCTCGGCTTGCGGGCGGAATCGCGCGGATCGTAACCTCAAATCGCATGAAAAAAGCCCTCATCACCGGCATCACGGGCCAAGATGGCTCCTATCTGGCTGAACTGTTGCTGGACAAGGGCTACGAAGTGCACGGCGTGATCCGGCGGGCCTCGACGTTCAACACCAGCCGGATCGACCACCTTTACCGTGACCCGCACGTGAACGGCGTGAAGCTGTTCCTGCACTACGGCGACCTGGCCGACTCGGTGCAGATGGTGAAGCTGCTGTACGAGTTGCAGCCCGACGAGGTGTACAACCTGGGCGCCCAGTCGCACGTGCGCGTGTCGTTCGACATCCCGGAATACACCGGCGACGTGGACGGACTCGGGGCGCAGCGCATCCTGGAGGCGATTCGGGAAGCGGGGTTGGTGAAGAAGGTGCGGTATTACCAGGCCTCCTCCTCGGAGATGTTCGGCAAGGTGCAGGAGGTGCCGCAGACGGAGAAGACCCCCTTTTGGCCGCGTTCACCGTACGGGTGCGCGAAGGTTTATGCCTATTGGCTCACGGTGAACTACCGGGAGAGCTACCAGCTCCACGCCTCTAACGGCATCCTGTTCAACCACGAGAGCCCGCGGCGCGGTGAGACATTCGTCACGCGCAAGATCACCCGCGCCGCCACGCGTATCAAACTGGGCCTGCAGGACTCGATCTACCTCGGCAACCTCGATGCCCGCCGCGACTGGGGTTACGCCAAGGAATACGTCGAAATGATGTGGCTGATGCTGCAGCAGGATCAGCCCGACGACTACGTGGTCGCCACCAACGAGACCCATAGCGTGAAGGAGTTTTGCCAGGAGACCTTCGGCCAGCTGGGCCTCGATTGGGAGAAGCACGTGAAGTACGACGCGCGCTACGAGCGCCCTGCCGAGGTCGAACTTCTGATCGGCGACCCCGCCAAGGCCCGGAAGCAGCTCGGTTGGGAACCGAAGGTGCGGTTCAAGGACCTCGTGAAGATCATGGTCGACCACGACCTCGAACTGGCCAAGCGCGAGGCGCAGATCGCAAAGCTGCCGCCGCTGTGAGGGAACCACGAAACACACCAAAGGCACTAAGCCCGTGGCTCTGGGGTTTGGCCTCTTTCAACTTCCGAGCCGTGTCTCGAGAGGTTGAAACCGCTCTCCCCTGCGAGGCATCCCTAATTTTACGCTCAAGCATGGGTCGCGTGGGCAGTTTCGCGCAGGATTTGTGGCCTAGCTTTCTGTTTTCGCGTGCTCCGTGGCACCCATGAAGCTCTACATCGCAGGTCACAACGGAATGGTCGGGGGTGCGCTGGTGCGGCGCTTCCGGGGCGAGCCGGGCGTCGACCTGCTGCTCCGCACGCGGCGGGAGGTTGATCTCACGAATCAGGCCGCGGTGGATGCGCTCATCGCGAAGGAGAAGCCCGAAGCGGTCATCGTCGCGGCGGCCAAGGTGGGCGGCATCCACGCCAACAACACGTACCCGGCCGATTTCATCTACGAGAATCTGGTCATCGCGGCCAACGCCGTCCACGCCGCCTACCGCGCGGGCGTCCCCCGGCTGCTGTTCCTCGGCAGTTCCTGCATCTACCCGAAGCACGCGCCGCAGCCGATGACCGAGGACTGTCTGCTGACGAGCGCGCTGGAGCCGACCAACGAGGCGTACGCGATCGCCAAGATCGCCGGCCTGAAGCTCTGCCAGTACTACCGCAAGCAGCACGGGGTGATGTTCCACTCGGCGATGCCGACGAACCTCTACGGACCCGCCGACAACTATCACCCGCAAAACTCCCACGTCCTGCCGGCGCTGATCCGCCGTTTCCACGAGGCGAAGGAAGCCGGCCGGCCCGAGGTCGGGGCGTGGGGCACGGGATCGCCGCGTCGGGAGTTCCTGCACGTCGATGACCTGGCCGACGCCTGCGCCTTCCTGCTGAAGCTGCCGCAGCCGCCGGACTGGGTGAACGTCGGCACCGGCACAGATGTCACAATCCGCGAGCTCACCGAAATGGTCGCCGCGGTGACGGGCTACGGCGGTCGTATCGTCTGGGATCCGACCAAGCCCGACGGCACTCCGCGGAAACTGATGGATGTCGCTCGCATGAACGCCCTCGGCTGGCGCGCCCGCATCGGTCTGCGCGAGGGTCTGGAAAAAACCTACGCGAGCTTCCTCGCCGAGAAGGCCGCCGGCACGCTGCGCGGTTGAGTGTCCGGTCCCGGCGGCGCCGGAGTTTTTTATGGCAAGGAGGAATGGGAACTGCTCATTTCCGGACATGAACCGCTTCACCCGCCGCCTCTCCGCTGCCGCCGTTCTTCCCGTCCTCGCCGCCGTGGCGCAGGCGCATCCGGGGCACGATGGTCATGAAGGTGGCGGCGAGTTTACGTGGGATTTCAGCCACCTGGCCGCGCATCCGTTCGCGACCGCCGCGTTCGTCGCCGTCGTCGGCGCGGTCGTCTGGGGTGTGGTCAAGTCCATCCGCCGCGAGCGCCCCGTGCGGGTCAGCCGCTGAACCAGGTTCAGGCGTTCCTGTGCGAAGACCGGCTCCTGCCGGTCTTTTTTATTGGGCGGTTGACGAGCCCGGGGCGTGCCGATGGCCGGCGCCGAGTTCACGCGCCGGTTGACCCGCCCGGGCGAAACGTCCGGAGCGGAAGACAGCCGAAACCTCCGCGTAGCGGACCTGCAGCCGCTCCAGCAGCGCGCGAGTCTCCGGCAAATCCGGCGTGAGCATCCTCAGAGGTTCCGCGGAAAGCTCGAGGTGGGCATTGCCGATCGCCCAACCGATGCCCGCCGCCGCCGAGGGTGCGAGCTCCAGGCTGATCTCGAGCAGCGGCTCCGGTCGTTGGGCGATCACGTAGCGGGCGGTCGTCGTACGGAAGATCAAGCTGCCGTGACGCAGCGCCGCGACCAACTCGAAGCCGAACTCCTTGCCGTCGTCCGCCGAGGCCCGCCACGAGCGCCGGCCCAGCGTGGCCCGATCCACGCGCACCGCGATCTCCGGCAGGGAGCCGTCGGTTCCATCGATTGGTCCGGTGATGATTTGCACCCGCGCAGCTGAACAGGGACGGGGGTCCGAAACAAGGCGGGGCCGGCCGCCGGCACCCCTCTCCGGAACAAAGTTTTCCGGAGCCTTCAAAGTTGGCCCGCGGCTTGCTAAAGAGACGCAGTCCCGATTCGGGACCATCCAACCAAGCCTCCCATGAAACAGAAAATCACGTTTGCTCTCCTCGGAATCCTCGCGGCCGGTCTCGTCCGGGCGCAGGCCCCCGCCGCGGCCCCCGCCGCCGCGCCGGCCATGTCGTTCACCGCCACAGGGCTCTTCGCCTCGCAGTACATGTTCCGCGGCCAGCGCCTCGGCAGCGCCGCTTTCCAGCCCTCGGTCGAGGGAGTCGCCGGCGACCTCACCGTCGGGGTCTGGGCTAACTTCCCGTTCGACGGCGACAAGGTTCCCGACAGCTCCGATCCCGAGTTCGACCTCTACGGCTCGTACACGATCTCGCTCGGCAAGGACCTGAGCCTCGTGCCCGGCTTCACTGCCTATTTCTACCCGAGCGCCCCGACCAGCGCTGGATTCTATCGCTCGACCTACGAGCCCAGCCTGGCGCTGAACTACACCGTAGAGGGCGTGAAGTTCATCCCGAAAGTCTACTATGACTTCGTCCTCGAGGGCGCGACCTGGGAGATCAGCGCGGCCTACGCGGTGCCGATGAAGGAAATCGGTTCCGAGCTCGGCTTCACCGCCACCTACGGCACCTACCTGCTCAACGAGGCCGCCAACGGCGCATCCCCGTCGGTGAAATCCTGGGGCAACTACTGGCTGGTCGGCCTCTCCATGCCGTTCCAGATCTCGAAGGAGTCCAAGGTCGTGCTGGGCCTGCAGTACACCGAGGGCAGCGACGCCTTCACCAAGCAGGGCAACCTCGGCAAGTCGGCCAACACCCTCGCGGTCGGCCGCGGCGTGGGCACCATCGCCTACTCGCTCTCGTTCTGACGTCCTCCGGCGGCGGGCGCAAACCCCGCCGCGCGAACTCCCCGGGCCCGGCCCGCGCCTTCGCGCAGGCCGGGCCATTTTCTCTCTGGATTCCGACGGGGGGCATCCCGAATCTCCGCGCCCATGAAAGTCGGCATCGTCGGCGCCTCCGGTTACTCGGGCGAGGTCCTCGTCCGTCTCCTCCTCCAGCATCCGCGCGTCACGCTCGCGGCAGTCACGTCGCGCAGCCAGGCGGGCAAGGCCCTCTCGGCCGTGATCCCCGGCCTGCGCGGCGCGGACCGCGGTCTCGCGTTCACCGATTCCGACCCGGCGGCGCTGGCCGCGGGCGACATCGACCTCTTCTTCCTCGCGCTGCCGCACGGCGCGGCGGCGACCTACGCGAAGGCGCTGGCGGCCGCGGGCAAGCGGGTGATCGACCTCAGCGCCGACTTCCGCGTGGCCGACCTCGCGACCTACGAGCGCTACTACGGGAAGCATCACGCGCCTGAACTGCTGCCGCACGCGCGATTTGTGCTGCCGGAGCTCACGCCGCCGGGCTGGCGCACGGAGGCGAAGGTCGTGGCCGCGCCCGGCTGCTACCCGACGAGCATCCTCGTGCCGCTCGTGCCGCTGCTGCGCGCCGGTGTCGTCTCGCGCGAGCACATCGTGGTGAACTCGTGCAGCGGCGTGAGCGGCGCGGGCAAGAAGGCCGAGGAGGCCTACCTGTTCTGCGAGCGGGCCGAGAGCATGAAGGCCTACGGGCTCGTGAAGCACCGCCACCTCGCCGAGATCGAGGAGCAGCTCGCCGTGCTCGCCGGCGCGCGTAACGCGATCCAGTTCAATCCGCACCTCGCGCCGATGCGCCGCGGGATCGCCACCACCATCACCGTGCCCGCCGCGGCGGGCGCCACGGTCGAGGGCCTCTACGCCGCGTGGCGCGAGGCCTACGCCGGCCGGCCGTTCGTGCAGGTGCTGCCGTCCGGCGAGACGCCCGACACCGCGCACGTCACCGGCACCAACCGCGTCGACATCTCCGCCGTGCACGATCCGCGCACCGGCAACTTCGTGATCACCTCGGCTGAGGACAACCTCATGAAGGGCGCGAGCGGCCAGGCCGTGCAGATCATGAACCTCTGGTGCGGCTTCGCGGAGACAGCGGGCCTCGCCTGAGCGGGCCGCCGCGCGTTCCTTTTCCGCTGTTCCGAAACGCGCGCGCCGTTTGCGCGGGGGAAAACTCTTGTCAGTCTGCGACGCGTGCCCGCTTATTCCGCGGAAAATCACCTCCTAAAATCATGATCGAATTCAACCAGCGCATCCTGTTCGTCGGCTACGGCGCGGTCGCCGAGTGCACGCTCCCGATCCTCTTCAAGCACCTGAAGGTGCCGGCGCGGAACGTGACGGTCATGGACTTCGAGAACCGCAAGGAGAAGCTGGCGCGCTGGACCTCGAAGGGCGTGCGCTTCGTGCGCGACCGCGTGACGAAGGAGAACATGGCGCGCCTGCTCGCGAAGCACGTCGGCACGGGCGACCTGCTCATCGACCTCGCGTGGAACATCGACGCCTGCGAGATCCTGCAGTGGTGCCACGACCACGGCGTGATGTACATCAACACGTCGACCGAGCTGTGGGACCCGTACGCCCACGGGGCGAACCAGCACCCGACGGAGAAGACCTTGTACTGGCGCCACATGAACCTGCGGCGCATGCTTTCCCGCTGGAGCGAGCCGGGCCCGACGGCCGTCATCGAGCACGGCGCCAACCCCGGCCTCATCTCGCACTTCGTCAAGCAGGGCCTGATCGACATCGGCCAGAGCCTCATCGCCGACCGCAAGGTCAAGGGCGCCGCGGCCTCGAAGCTGGAGGAACTCATCCGCACCCAGCAGTTCAACCACCTGTCGCGCGCCCTCGGCGTGAAGGTCATCCACTGCTCGGAGCGCGACACGCAGATCACCGATCAGCCCAAGCAGGTGGATGAGTTCGTGAACACCTGGAGCATCGAGGGCTTCCGCGAGGAGGGCACCACGACCGTCGAGATGGGCTGGGGCACGCACGAGAAGCAGCTCCCCGCGCACGCCTTCCAGCACAAGCAGGGCCCGCGCAACCAGATCTGCCTCGCGCGCATGGGCATCAACACCTGGGTGCGTTCCTGGGTGCCCGACTACGACATCCTCGGCATGGTCGTGCGCCACGGCGAGGCGTTCACCATCTCCGACAAGCTCACCGTCCGGGAGGCAGGCAAGGCCGTCTACCGGCCCACGATGCACTACGCCTACTGCCCGTGCGACGAGGCCATCGCCTCGCTCAACGAGATGCGCGGCTACAATTACAAGCTGAACGCCAACCAGCGCATCATGAACGACGAGATCACCGCGGGCTCCGACATCCTCGGCGCGCTGATCATGGGCCACGCCTACAACTCGTGGTGGATCGGCTCCGACCTGAGCATCGAGGAGTCCCGCCGCCTCGTCCCGCACCAGAATGCGACCACGATGCAGGTCGCGATCTCCGTCGTCGCGGCGTCGATGTGGATGATCGAGAACCCGGCGCGCGGCGTGGTGGTGCCCGATGACCTCCCGCACGAGTATGTGCTCGGCGTCTCCAAGCCCTACCTCGGCCGCTTCATCTCGAAGTCATCCGACTGGACCCCGCTCAAGGGCCGGGACCGCACGTTCGACCGGTACAACAAGCCCGACCTCGACCTGCGCGACCCGTGGCAGTTCAAGAACTTCCTCGTCACCGACGCCGGCTGAACCAGCACCACCCGCGATGATCACGCTCTCCCGGCTCCAGCAGCTGGCCCGGCGGCACGGCACGCCGCTCTTCGTCATCGATCACGACGCCCTCCGGAAAGCCTACCGCGAGTTCCGCCGCCACCTGCCGCGCGTGCAGGTCTACTACGCGGTGAAGGCCAACTCCGATCCGATGATCGTGCGCACCCTCTTCGAGGAGGGCTCCAGCTTCGACGTCGCTTCGATGCCCGAGTTCCAGGTCGTCTACCAGAACATCCGCCACCTTCCCGCCAAACAGCGGCAGCAGTGGATCTGGGACAAGATCATCTACGCCAACCCGACCAAGCCGACCGACACCCTCGAGGAGCTCAATAAGTACAAGCCGCTCGTCACCTTCGACAACCGCGAGGAGATCCACAAGATCCGCAAGCACGCGCCCGACGCCGGCCTGGCTCTTCGCCTCAAGGTTCCCAACACGGGCGCGATGGTCGAGTTGTCGTCCAAGTTCGGGGCCTCGCCCGGCGAGGCCGTCGACCTGATTCTAGAGGCCGACCGCGCCGGCCTTACCGTCGAGGGCATCAGCTTCCACGTCGGCAGCCAGACGACGAACTTCGACAATTACGTCCAGGCCCTGAACCTCACCGCCAACATCTTCAAGGAGGCGCGCGACCGCGGCTACACGAAGATGAACCTCCTGGACATCGGCGGCGGCTTCCCCGCGCGCTACGACGACACCGTGCGGCCCTTCCGCGAGCTCGCCAAGGTGATCAACACCGAGATCGAACGGCTCTTCCCGAAGGACATCCAGGTACTGGCCGAGCCCGGCCGCTTCCTCGCGGCGCCCTGCGGCATCTCGGTCGCCGAGGTCACCGGCAAGGCCGTACGCGACGGCAAGACCTGCTACTACATCAACGACGGCGTGTATCACACGTACTCGGGAGTGATCTTCGACCACTGCAAGTATCCGGTGCAGGCGTTCAAGAGGGGCCCGACGAGCATCTGCTCCGTGTTCGGACCGACCTGCGACGCCCTCGACGTCGTCTCGATGGCCGAAAACCTGCCCGACCTCGAGCGCGGCGACCTCGTCTACAGCGTCAACATCGGCGCCTACAGCCACGCGAGCGCGACCTACTTCAACGGCTTCCCGCCGGCGAAGGTCGTGCACGTCAACCGCTGAGCGGACCGGGCCGCGCCCCTCGGCGCGCCGGTCCCTCAGGGCTGCTTCTTCTTCGCGGACTTCTTCGGCCGCGCCGTCTCCTCGCCGGGCTTGTCGGCATACTCCGGAATGACGTAACCGACCGCCTTGGTCTCGCGCTCGAACTCGGCGTTCATCCGCGCGAGCAGCGCGGCGTGGGCGGGGTCGCGCGCAAGGTTGCGCGTCTCGTACGGATCGGCGGCGAGGTCGAAGAGTTCAGTCCACTCGTCGTGGCCGGGGTAGCGGATGAGCTTGGCCGTCGCAGTGCGCACGCCGGCCATCGTCGGCGTGGTGGGGAAGGCGTTCTCGCGGAAGTACTGCGCGAGGAACGCGGTGCGCCACGGAGTGGCGCGGCCCTCGGCCAGCGACCGCCAGCTGCGGCCCTGCATCGCGGGATGCGCCGGCAGGCCGGCGAGCTCCAGCCAGGTCGGCGCGAGGTCGAGGTTGAGCACCATCTCGTCGACGACGCGGCCCTTGGGAAAAGTGCGCGGGTAGCGCGCGAGCATCGGGATGCGCAGCGACTCGTCGTAGAGCGAGCGCTTGTCGCCGAGGCCGTGCTCGCCGAGGTAGTAGCCGTTGTCGCTGCTGAAGACGACGACCGTGTCGTCGGCGAGGCCGAGCTCATCGAGGGCGCCGAGCAGCCGACCGAGGTTGTCGTCGGCGGCCGAGATGCAGCGGAAGTAGCCGAGGTTGGTGGCGCCGCCGGCCTTCGCCGCGGTGGCGGGCTCGTCGGCCGGGCTGCGGTAGATCGCGCGGCTTGTCAGGTTTGGCACCGGCCGGGCCTGCACCCCGGCAAACCTTTCCCGGGCGCGCTCCGGCGGGTCGAAGGGGCCGTGGGTAGCCTTGTAGCCGAGCATCATCGCGAACGGACGATCCCGGTTTTCACGGATGAACTGGATGGCATAATCCGTCGTGACGTCGTCGACCCAGCCCTTCGAGGGCGTCGCGACGCCGTTCACCTCGATCGGGCAGTCGATGTAGCGGCCCTGCCCAATGAAGCTCGCGGAGTAGTCGAACCCCGGCCGTTTTCCGCCCTGGCTGCCCATGTGCCACTTGCCGACGTAGGCGGTGACGTAGCCCGCGGCGCGCAGCAGCGTGGCATGCGTCACGCTCTCCGCCGGAAACGCCGTGCGGTTGTTGGCGATGCCGTTGAGGTGGTTGTAGCGGCCGGTCAGGAACACCGCGCGGCTCGGCGCGCAGAGCGCAAGGGTGACGAACGCATTCCGGAAGCGCACGCCCTCGTCGGAGAGGCGGTCCATGTGGGGCGTGCGCAGCCACGGGAAACGAGCGCCGTCGCCCTGCTCGCGCTGCACGACGCTCAGTGCGTCCCAGCGTTGGTCGTCGGTGAAGACGAGGAGCAGGTTCGGACGGCGCGGGGCCGCTGCGAGGGCCGAGGCGGCGACGAGCGCGAACGCCAGGACGACGGCGGGCAAGGCGGGGGGCTTCATGGGGAAAACGGAGGCATCCGTCGGGCGCCCCGGACGCCGGCGGGCGGGTGCGGGCAGGTCAGCTTACGCCGGCCTTGGCCATGACAGCTTTCAGCGCGGCGCGGTCCTTGCGCATGAGCTCGGGGAACTTGGCACGCTTCTCGGCCTCGCTGATCGGGGAGCGCTCGAACGGCGGAAACTCGAAGTGCACGGAGGCGGGGCCGTTGAGCCCGAGCTCGCGCACGAGTTTGAAGTAGGCCTCGTAGGGCACGATCCCCTCCCCGATCGGCACGTTCTCGATCGCGGCCTTCCCGGCCGACTGCTCCCAGCGGAAATCCTTCAGGTCGGTGCACTTGATCCAGGGGGCGAGCAGCCGCATCGAGAGCGGCCACGACTGGCCCGCCTCGGCGACGGCGTGACGGATGTCGAATTGCACGCCCATCCAGCGCGGGTCGATGTCACGCAGGAGCTCGTGGAGATCCCACATCGGGCCGCCGACGCGCGGGCCGGCGTGGTTCTGGATGGCGCCGTGAATGCCGACACTCTGGTTAAGGGCCGCGAGATCGCGCAGCTGGGGCTTGAGCGAATCGAGCGTCCCCTTCACGCCGAGCTGGAGGTCGTAGTTGAAGAAGCCGAGGCGGTAGTACTTCACGCCGAGCCGCGCGGCGGTGCGCACGATCTTCTCGGCGTGGGGCGTCTTCAGGCCGTTAATCTCGGTGGTGATCATCTCGACCTTGAGGCCGGCGGCGCGGGCAGCCTCCACCGCGCGGGGCAGGTCCTCTTCCACGCGCTCGGGAAGCACATGGCCCTGCGGCACGCGGACGGTGTAGTCGATGCCGTCGTAGCCCGTGGCCTTCACGAGGGCGGCGGTGTCGGCCCACGACATCCAATGCAGCGGCTTGGAGAAGACATGCATGACCGTGGGACCGCCGGTCCAGGGCGGCAGCGGCGCGGCGGCGGACTTCTTCCGTGACTCGGCCGCGCTGAGCCCGCGCGCTAGCGGTAGCGCCGCGCCGGCAAGGGCGAGGCGGGAGAGGAAGCGGCGGCGGGACGGGGCGGGGGAAAACGCGGCGCGGGGGTTCATGCGGAAACGAACGTGCACGGCCGCGTCGCGAAATGCAACGACGCGACCCGCGCGCCGCGCGGCTCAGAACGAGCCCTTGAGGCCGGCGGTCCAGAGCGAGCCGCCGTAGTCGTCGCGCTGGCGGAAGCGCGCGTAGCTGGGGGTGCTCGGCCCGTAGATCTTCGTGTCCTCCGTCGCCCCGCGGATGTTGCGGAACGCGAAGAAGAACGCCGTGTTGCGGCGGAAGTAGTACTCGCCGGTGACGTCCACGTAGAGGCGCTTCGGGCGGTAGTTGTAGGTGCCCGGCTCGATGCTGTTGGTGGCGGTGCTGGCGACCACGCCGCGGCGCTGGATGCCGCGGTAGTTCTCGTTGATCCGGAGGTTGAACTTCGGCCGCGTGAAGCTGAGGCCCCAATTGGCCGTGAAGGGATTCATGTCCTGCAGGTTGTCGGTCTTCTTCGCGCGCTGGGAGCTGACGTTGGCGAAGAACTGGAGGCCGCGCGCCCAGTGCGGGAGGAAGGTCAGGGATTGCTTGTAATCGACCTCGAACCCGTGCTGGCGGATCCGCTCCGGCGAGTTGAACTGCGTGACCGTGAGGATCCGGCCGTACTCCTCGGGATCGAGGCCGTAGGTCTCGAGGAACGCGTCGCTCACGTAGTCGGTCACGTTCACGAAGAAGTTGTCGTAGTCGCGGATGAACGCGCCGGCGGAAAGGCTGCCGACGTTGCCGAAATAGTACTCGAGCCGCGCCATGTAGGTCTCGGCCTGCCACGCCTTGATCGAGGCGTTGTTGACCGTGATGCGCGAGTTGGGGTTCAGCGTCTCGATGTCGGGCAGGGTCACGCCGCCCGCGTACTGGTTGAAGTCGGGCCGGCCGACCGACTGCGAATAGGCGAGCCGGCCGATGAGCGACTCGAGGATGTTGTAGCTCGCGTTCACGCTCGGGAAGAACCGCAGGTACTCCTTCTGTGCCCGGGTACCGCGCTCGACACGGATCAGCTGCGAATAAGGCAACCCGGCGTTGGTGGGAATCTGGAGCAACGGTGCGCCGCTGGGACCGCGGAGCACGTTGCCGGCGGCGTCGCGCTGGTAGGCCCGCGCCGGGTCCATGAGCGGTCCCTCCGCGTCGATGTTGGTCTGCTCGGCACGCAGGCCGCCCGTGATGCGCAGGCGGTTGCCCAGGAGGCCGAGGTCGCCGCGGGCGAAGACCGAGGAGATCACTTCCTCGGCCCGGCGGGAGAAACTCGTGACGGCGATGAAGTCGTTGTTGGCGTTGCGCGTCCAATGCGAGGGGTTCCGCTGCCAGTCCTGCCAGAGCTTGCCGTTGTCGACGTGCTGCTGCTTGGGCATGCCGAAGTCCGGGATGCGCTCCGAGTAATTGACGTCGAGGAACGGCAGCGGGCTGTCGTCATTGGCCAGCCCGGCCTGGGTGAACGGCGTGGTGCTGGCCCGGCCGTCGGCGCCGACGTAGGTGTAGGTCTCGAGATTTCCGCCGGGGCCGCGGAGGTCGCGTACCTTGGAGCGGACGTCGGCCCCGAGCTTCACCGTGAGCGAGGCGCCGCGGAGATCGAAGTCGCGGCGCACGTTGGCGTAGGCCTGCCGCGTGGTGTCGTAGGTCCGCTGGCGGTTGCTGTTGGCGGAGACGAGGGAGTAAGAATCCAGCCGCGTCGGATCGACGGGGCGGCCGGAAGGGTCGAGCACGGTGATGCGGCCGGGCCGGAGGTAGAAGATGTCCTCAAAGAGGATCTGCACGTTGTTCCGCTGGACGGTCATCCCGTTGAAGAAGCCCTTGTCGATGTCCTGGTAATGGATCCGGGAGTTGCCGTAGCTCACCCCGGAGTCGGATTTCCAGACGGGGCCATCGTGGAGCCAGCGGAGCGAGGGGGTGACGGTGCGGCCGGGGCGGATGCGGCCGTTGTTTCCGATCGTGAACTGGCCGGCGTTGATGGCCGTGCCGGTCGTCGGAAAGGTGCTGGCGGATCCCCAGGTGTGGCTGGGGCTCCAGTTGAGCGGCTCGACGCGGTTGATGGTGAACGTCTGCGTGCGGGTGGCGAAATGCTCGCGGAGCATGCCGTAGGAGAACCCGAAGGTGAGGCGGTCGTGGCGGGCCGGCTTCCAGTCGACCGTGGTGGCGAAGGACTCGCGGGAAGTGTCCTTGCCGCTGTCGCGCCACGAGAAGGTGCCTAGGTAGGGATTCGCGGGCGTCGTCGCCGGCAGGCCGTTCGTGGCGGTGGCGCCGACGGTTGTGCCGACGGCCACGCCGCGCCACTGCATGGCGACGTTGGACTGAGGCGTATACTGCAGCGAATACCCGCCGGAGACGGTGAAGCCGAAGGTCTTCGTGACCGGGACGATCGCCGACACATCGAAGCCCGGGTGGATCTTGTAGCTCATCTGGCCCCAGCCCGGGCCGGGCGTGCGGCGGGCAAAGGCCCGTTCCGCGTCCTTCATCAGCCAGGAGACGCTGTAGTTGTAGACCGGCTTGTTGCGCTCGAACGCGCTGCGGGGGACGAAGTTCACCGAGCCGGAGAGCGCCGAACCCGGGGTGTCGGGCGTGGGCGAGCGGTTGATCTCGATGCGCGAGATGTTGTTGATAGAGACCTGATCGAGCTCGACCGCCCGGCGGGTGCCGGCCCCGGCCGCGCTCGCGAGGTCGAAGCCACCCATGGAGATCGGCACGTTGTCGGCCGGAACGCCGTCGATGGAGAAACGCCGGGCGTCACCGCCGGTGTAGTCGCTCGTGATGCCGGGCAGGAACTTCATGAACTCGCCGATGCTGCCGTCGGCGATGGTGCCGAACTCATCGGCGGAGACCACGTTGACGATGTTGCGTGCGAAACGCTGCTCATTGATGGCGATCGCGGCGCCATCCATCTCCTTCGAGGAGGCCACCAGAAACTGGTCGAGCCGGACCACTTCGCCGGCGGGCACCCCGCGGCCGCGGCCCTCCACCCCGAACGTGAAGTCGCGCTGCGCCGTCTGGCCGGCGCCGACGGCGACGGCCGCCGTTTGCGGGGGCAGGCCGGTGAAGAACACCCGAACGCGCGCCGTGCCCGCGGGCACGTTGCCCAAGCGGAATTGGCCGGTGGCGTCGGTGAGCGTCTCAAGGCGCGTGCCCTCGACCGAGACCAGCGCCTTCTCCAGGTATTCGCCGCGGACGCTGTCGAACACGCGGCCCTCGATCACGCCGGTGGCGGGTGATTGGGCGGCAGCGCGGACGGCGAGCAGCAATCCGACGGCAAGCAGCAGGGTTAGCAGCGAACGGAACAGGGGCAGGCAGGGTTTCATGGGGTTGAAGGGATCCGACACGACTCAACTTACCGCGCTCGTGGTTCGGTTTTTCCGGCGGAATCAAAACGCCGCCCCCCGCGTTCCCTCAAGCGCGAAGCCGGGGTCTTGCAAAATCAGTGCCTCCCCCGCCGGTCTTCCGTTCTCCGGGCGCGGGTTCCACGAGGCAAGGATGCCTCGTCCACGACGGAGGATCGCTGCGCGGACGGAGTTTTTGATGGGCGGGTTGCGGGTGGTCGAGGCTTCCAGCCCTCCGGACTCCACTGGCCTCGGCTAGGCCTGCTATCCAGGTCCTCCGCTGCCTGAAACGGCGACGACGCGCTGCCGCGAACGCCGGCCCCGGTTCAGCCCCGGCCGCCGCGGAGGACGACGAGGTTGTCGACGCCCTTCGATTCGAACTCGCGCCAATAGGCATCCTCGAGCTCTCCGAGACGCTCCTCCTCCTCGTCGGAGAACTCCTCGCCCAACTTGGTGGCGCCCAGTTCGCCGAGAAGGTCGCGCTCGGCGAGGCGGGCGACGAGTTCGCCCCAGAAGGCATCCTCGACGAAGCGGTCGATCTTCTCCGCCACGGGACCCGTGGTGAGCTTTTCGTTCGGGAAATATTGGCCGTTCACATCCGCCTCGACCAGGTCGGCGCAGCCCTGCGATTCGGCGAGGCCGAACACCTTCTGCGCGACGTCGGCGTAGCGCTCGGGCATGGTCGCGGGATCGTCGGGCCGCGCGCCCGCCATCCACAGGCCCATGTGGGCCAGTTCGAGCAGCCGCGCGTACTCCTTCGCTGTGAACGAAACCTTCATGGGCGCAAAGGTCCGCGTTCCGCCGGGACGCGCAAGGGTGGAGTGGGGAGCGGCGGCGCCGTTGACCCCGCGGCGTCGTGCCCGTTGGCTCCGCGCGCCCCATGAACGCCCCGCCCTCCCCCAACGGCCGCCTCATGTCGCTCGATGCGCTGCGCGGCTTCGACATGTTCTGGATCCTCGGCGCGGACGCGCTCGTGCACGCGCTCAGCGAGGTGAACGGCTCACCGCTCGCGCGCTTCCTCGCGGGACAGCTCACGCACAAGGACTGGGCCGGGTTCGCGTTCTACGACCTCATCTTCCCGCTCTTCATCTTCATCTCCGGCGTCTCGCTCACGTATTCGCTCTCGCGCCAGCTGGCCGAGCACGGCCGCGCCGGCACCGCGCGGCGGGTGGTGACCCGCGGCCTGATCCTATTCCTCATCGGGATCTTCTACAGCGGCGGGTTCACCAACCCCTGGCCCGACCTGCGCCTGCTGGGCGTGCTGCAGCGCATCGCCCTCGCCTACACGGGCGCAGGGCTCCTGTTCTGCTTCCTCCGCCCGCGCGGGCTCGCCGCGGCCGCCGCCGCCCTTCTCGTCGGGTACTGGGCGCTGCTCACCTTCGTGCCGATCCGCGACATCCAGCTCGATAAGGCGGCGCTCGCCCGCGCCACCGGCGCCGCCAACCCGACGCCCGCCCAGATCCGCGCCGCCTTCGACGCCACCACCGCGCGGGTGACCGGCGGCTACGAGCCCGGCCGCAACCTCACCAACCACCTCGACTTCCAGTACCTGCCCGGTCGCAAGTACGATACTTGGTACGATCCCGAGGGCTACCTCAGCACGCTGCCGGCCATCGCCACCTGCCTGCTCGGCGTCTTCGCCGGGCTCCTGCTGCGGCGCGCGGACCTCGGCGACGCGCGAAAGCTCCGGCTCCTCGTCACCGCCGGCGCGGCCGCGATCGTCGCCGGCTGGATGTGGCACCTCCAGTTCCCCGTGGTGAAGAAGCTCTGGACGTCGTCGTTTGTGCTCGTCGCCGGCGGCTGGAGCGCGCTGCTGCTGGCTTCCTTCTACTACGTCGTGGACGTGCGCGGCTGGCGACGCTGGTGCGTGGCGTTCGTCTGGATCGGCATGAACCCGATCACGCTCTACGTCGCGAGCAATGTCATCCGCTTCCGCGTCCTCGCGCAGCGGTTCGTCGGCGGCGACATCAAGGCCTGGCTCGATGCCAACGTCGGCGCCGGCGCCGGCCAGGGCATGCTCGCGGTCGTGGGCCTCGGCCTGATGTTCATCCTCGCCCGCTTCCTGCACGAGCGGCGGATCTTTCTCCGCGTCTGACGCCGATGCCCTCCTTTCCACTGGTCGATTCGCACGTCCACCTCTGGGATCCCGCGCGGTTGCCCTACGCGTGGCTGGCCGGCGAACCGCGGCTCAACCGCCGCCATGGTCCGGAGGAATTCCGCGCCGCCTGCGGCCCGGTAGCCGTGGGCAAGATGGTCTTCGTCGAATGCGGCTGCGACCGTGCGCGGTCCTTCTCGGAGGCGGAATGGGTCACGGGCCTCGTGACCGCCGAGCCCAGAATTCAGGGCATCGTCGCGCACGCGTCGCTGGAGAAGGGCGACGCCGTCGAGGCCGATCTCGCGCGGCTCGCAACCCTGCCGCTCGTGAAGGGAGTGCGCAGGCTGCTGCAATCGGAGAAGGACGACGCCTACTGCCTACGCCCCGACTTCGTCCGCGGCGTGCGGCTGCTGCCCCGCTTCGGCTTCAGCTTCGATGTGTGCATCTTCCACCGGCAGCTGGCCGGGGTGATTGCGCTCGCGCGGCAATGTCCGGAAGTGCGCTTCGTCCTCGACCACCTCGGCAAGCCGGGAATCCGGGCCGGACTCATCGACCCGTGGCGCGCCGAGCTGCGGATGCTCGCGGCCCTGCCGAACGTCGCCTGCAAGCTAAGCGGCCTCGCGACCGAGGCCGACCACGCCGCGTGGACGCCCGCGCAGCTGCGGCCCTACATCGAGCACGCCCTCGCGTGCTTCGGTCCCGACCGCCTCATGTTCGGGGGCGACTGGCCCGTCAGCACGCTGGCGACCGATTATCCGCGTTGGGTGGCGACGGTCGACGAGACGTTGGCGGGGCTCAACGAAGCGGAACGCCAGCGCATCTTCACGGGTAACGCCGAGGCGTTCTACCGGATCTGAGCGGTCGCCTCTGGAAGAAGCGCGAAAGCCGGAGTCTCGCGCGCCTTCCCGGCGCCGTCCGCCTGCAGCAGGAAAAACGCCGCGACACCCCCGCGCCGGGCGACCACCTCGCCCTCCGCGGCCCCCAGCGCGAAGAGACCCGTCGCGAGCCCGCTGGCGGCAGCACCGGAAGACGCGACCACGCTCACCGCGACGAGTGGCCCCGTCACCGGCCGCCCGGTGCGCGCATCAAGGAGGTGACCCACGCGGCGCCCGCCGACCGAGCGCACGTTGCGGTGGTTGCCGGAGGTCGAGAGCGCGGCGTCCCGCAGCAGCAGCGTGCGCGCGGGCCTGGCCGGGCTGGCCGCAGGGTCCTCGATGCCGACGGGCCAGCCTTCACCGCGCGGACCGCCGCCGGCTGCACGGAGGTCTCCCCCGACGGCGACGAGATGATCGCCGCAGCCGAGTCGCGCGAGGAGGCGTCCCATCTCGTCGGCCGCCAGACCCTTCGCCACCGAGGAAAAATCCGCCGCAAGGTCCGGCCGCGTCTTGCGCAACGCGGGAGGATCCGACCGAACCTCGAGGAGTCGCCAACCGGTGCGCGCGAGGGCGGCGGCCAGCGACGCGGGTTCCGGTTCCACCTCCGGGGCGGGATGCGGGCCGATGCCCCACAGGCGCAACAGCGGCTCGATCGTCGCGTCGAACGCCCCGCCGGTGAGTTCGCTGACGGCGCGCGAGCGGGCCGCGGCCGCCGCCAGTTCGGGACTGACCGGGATCCAGTCCGTCATCTCCTCGCGGTTGAAACGCGAAAGCTCGGAGCCCGGACGGTAGGTGGAGAAGATGCCCTCGAGCCGTTCCAGCGCCTCCGCCAGCTCGCGACCGACTCTCTCCGGCGCGACCGCCGCGGAGCTTGGGATCCATTTCGCCGACCAGGTCGTGCCCATCGCGCGGCCGCGAACCGCAACCGGCTCAGCGGCGTGGACGCCGGCGCAAGGGACCAGTGCGACGCCCACGCAAAGGGCCAAGGCCCTCACGGCAGCCCCTTCATCCACACCAACACCGGTACGTGGTACCAGTTCAGGGCGGCCGCGACCGCGACAAGCCCCAGCGCCGCGGCGTCGCGCGTCGAGAATCGGTCGGTGAGGCCGCGCGAGCGCACGAAGTTCAGGAGCGCACCCGTCGGGCAGCCGAAGCGGCAATAGGCCTGCGGGACGAAGAGTGACGCGACGAGGCCGATGCCGGCCACGACCAAGGTCGCCATGCCCGCGTTGCGCAGCAGGTACGCGTCGAACGGCTCGATCCCCGCGAGGTCGAGCGGCAGCGCGAGCATGGCGGTAACGAGCGTCAGCAGTAGGAGGGCGCCGGGCAGGATGCCGAGGGCGCGCGCGACGTCGGGCCGCAGCGTCACGGCCAGCCGGCGCGGCCGAAGCCGTCCGATCAGCTCCTGCGCCGCCCCATGCGGGCAGACGTGGTGGCAATAGAACGGGCGCCGAGAAACCCAAGGCACCACGAGCGCGGCCGCGAGCAGCAGCGCGAGGCCCGACGCCGTTTCCCAAGGCACGCCCGATCGCGACCAGCCGGCGACGAGCGACTGCGCAAGCAGGTCCCCGCTCAAGAGGCCGACGTAGCCGACGAGGAAGATCTGGAAGGGCAGCTTCCAACGGTGGCGCCACGCGGCCGGTCCGAAGGCCATCACCCCCGCGAGGCCGACCGTCGCGAGCATGCCCCAGTCGCGCCAGCCCGGGGAAAAGGGCGGGCGCGCGGCGATCTCGTCCCGGCTCGCCTTGAGCCGCGCCTTCACGCTGTGGGCGATCGCCATGCTCGTCATGGTGGAGCCCGAAACGCCCTCGATGCCGGCCTGCCGGAAATCCAGGTCGGCGGCCTGGTCCCAGGTGAGGTTGTTCCACTTCTTGAGGAAACGCCGGTCCACCACGACGTCGCGCACGTGGTCTTTGGTGTCCTCGGAGGAGCGCACCTTCAGGCCGAGGATCCGCCAGTCGGGACCGAGCGCGATGAGCGTGTCGGTCACGCCGCAGTAGCCGATGATGTCATGGCAGCGCGGCTGCGTGCGCACGACATAGCCCAGCTCGCGGCCCTCGCGGTCGACGACGAAGAGTCCGTCACGCTCCGACCCGTCGGCCCGGAGGGCGGCGGCGGCCGGGAAGAACGGCCGCACCTCGTCGACGACGATCGGCGCGTCACCGTGCGAACGCTGCCGCACGGCGGTGTCGCGCACGAGCCAGGCGATCACCGCGACCACGGCGAGCCGGTAGGCACGGAGGGCGAACGAGGCGGTGTTAGAGCGCGGCATCCGGGCCGTTCCCCGGTGGGTTCGTCACCAACCTACGGCGCGGGCAGGACCTGCACGGCGTCGATGTGGGCGTTGCCGTCGGCGCTCGCGGCGTCGACTTCCACGGCGTAGGTCTGGCCGGCGGCGAAGCGGAAGGTGCCGAGCGGAACCCAGCGACCGTCGACGGCGCCAGCGCGACGCTGGTTGACCTGGACGGCGGCGCGGCCGTCGGCGTGCCGCACGGCGACCGCGGTGTTGCTGGCGCGGTTCTCATGCGGGGCGGTGGCGAAGCGGACCTCGTAGCGGCCGTCGGCCGGCACCTTGAACTCGAACGTCGCGGTGTTCCCCGGGCCGCGCGCGTAGGCGTAGTCGTTGCCCACGAACGGCAGGCCGCCGCCGTTGGTCCACTTGCCGGTGAGTTTCGCCTGCGCGTTGTCGATCACGATGCCCTTGAGGGAGGAAACCGCCACGCCGCGGCCGCCGCTGTCGTCGACCGGCGCCGGCGCCGGCCCGGAAAGGTCAAAGGTGTTGTCCGGCAGGCGGCGGGCGCGGCCGGGCAGCTTCAGCAGCTGGTCCATCTCGGCCCAGTAGAGGGCGTAGACCTCGCGCGGGGAGCAGTTGCGGCGGATGGCCACGGAGGCGGCCTTGCCGACGACCTCGCCCATCATGCCGATGGTCTTCATCACGCGGACCGTGCCGAGGGCGACGTCGGTGACGCTGATGTTGCGGCCGGCCATGAAGAGGTTGTTCACGTTGACCGAGTAGAGGCAGCGGTAGGGGATCGGGTAGCCGTACTGGCGGTCGACGCGCCGGTCATGGTCGGCGTAGGAGATGAAGGGATTATCGGGATACTTGGCCGCGAACTCCTTCTTGGGAAAATGCAGGTCGATGCTCCAGGTGCTGGGCACGCAGCCATCGGGGAATTCCCGCTTCGAGACGATGTCTTCCTGCGTGAGCATCACATCGCCGACGATGCGGCGGGACTCGCGCGTGCCGCCGACGTAGGCGACCCAATCGAGCTTCGCGTTGGGATGCTCGGCCTTGCCGTCCCGGTTCTTCATCGCGTTGAACGCGCCGAAAACCGCGCGGAGGTTCCAGTCGCGGATCAACTCGAGGTCGTTGATGGGATGCTTGCTGAAGCCGCTTTCCCAGAACCACTCGCCCTTGCCCTTGTCGGCCATGTCGGCGCGGCCCATCTTCGG
>JBBAVH010000009.1:3631-118413 GCA_040397825.1 Opitutaceae bacterium | reverse complement strand
GCAACTTCGGCAAGAAGTCGCTCAACGAGATCAAGGAGAAGCTCGAGGCCCTCGGTCTTTCGCTGGGCATGAAGTTCGACGAGCGCCTCCTGGACACCAAGAAGGAAGCCTGATCACCCGCCTCGCTCCCGCCGACGCTCACCGCCGGCGGGACGGACGATCCAACTTAACCCGACCCTCGCGCCGTCCGTCGCCGCGCCACGCTGCGGCCGGATTGCCGATCGGGGGTCGATACAAACCGTAAAATGCGTCACAATAAGCACCATGCCTCCCTGGGCGTGACCCGTGAGCACCGCCGCGCGATGTTGTCCAACCTCGCCGCGTCGCTGATCACCCACGGTCGCATCCAGACCACCCTCACGAAGGCCAAGGCCCTGCGCCCCTTCGTCGAGAAGATCATCACCAAGGCGAAACGCGCCGCGGCCAAGACTGAGCGGAAGGACGCTGTCCACCTCCGCCGGCTGGCTCTCGCGGACGTCCGCGACGAAAACGCCGTGACCAAGCTCTTCAACGAGCTGTACAAGGATTTCGCCAACCGCAGCGGCGGCTACACCCGGATCTACAAGCTCGGGCCGCAGCGCCAGAGCGATGCCGCCGAGCTCGCGCTCATCGAGTTCGTGAAGGCGGACGATCAGGGCTACAAGAAGTCCAAGGGCCGCCGGTCTTCGAAGGCCAAGGCCGCCAAGCCCGCAGAGGCCGCATCCGCGCCCGCTGCCGAGGCCGCGCCGAAGGCCGACGAGCCCAAGGCCTGATCGCAGGTCGGTTTTACTGACGCGCCGGACTTCGGTCCGGCGCGTTTTTTTGTCGCCGGACAAGTTCGCGCGGCGATTTCCTTGGAACGATGTTCGATTTCACCTCGGCGACCGTGGTCTATTGCGCCTTGGTCGGCCTGTTGTTCGGGGGCCTGTGGATCTTCTACGACCGTCGGGACTACGGACTCTATGAGAGGGCACGCCGGCGTAAGGCGTTTCATTGCACCCGGTGCGATGCGTTGTACGCGGTCACGGGCGGGGGAGATCTGAGCCGCTGTCCGAAGTGCGGGCATGAAAATGCGCGCCTGCGCTTCTGAACAAACGGGAAACCCTTCGCTCCCTTCGCCTTCAAGATGGAATCAGCGTCCAAGGCCGATCCTTACCTCAGCGATCCCGGGTGGCTGCGGCGCAACCGCGATTTCGTTGCGGCGGTGGTGGTTTTCGCATGCACGGCGGCGCTGACGGTCATCGCCTTTCCCCCTTTCCGGCTGCCGGAGGCGGCTTACGCGATGTTGGTGCCGGGGGTTTTCTGGGCCTACACCCGCCCCTCGCTCCGCCTGTATCTCGGAACCATGCTCGGGGCGCAGGTGCTGGCTTGGACGATCCTGCTGAGCTGGCTGCACCACGTCACCTGGGCTGGTTGGATCCTGCTCGGGCCCTTCGTTGGCGCATGGGTGGGCAGCTGGTACCTCGCCGCGTGGTGGATCATGCCCCGGATCGTCGGCCGGCCGATTCCGCAGCGGCTGATGGCTGTGCTGGGCCTTGCCGGCGCGTGGGTCCTGGTGGAGTGGAGCCGTGGCTGGCTGCTGGGAGGGTTCCCGTGGCTGCCGCTCGCGGCGAGCCAGTGGGAGCGTGCGAGCATCCTGCAAGTCGCGGCCTTCACGGGCGCAGGGGGCGTTTCGTTCGCGCTCGTGATGATGAATCTCGGTTTCGCCGCGTACGCCCACCGACTGTTCCGCGAGCGGGCCACGGGCATCAACAAGCGCAGTCAGGAGTTCTTCCTCGCGTTGTTCATCCTGATGGCGTGCGTCTGTATCCACTTCCAGGAGTCGTTCAACCGCCGGGGCCACTCGGTGCCCCTCCTCCGGGTAGCGCTGATACAGCCCAAGATTCCCCAGGAGGTGAAATGGGATCCGGCGCGGGCGCCCGCCATCCTCGAAACTCTTTCCTCCGTCACGCTCGAGGCCGCGGCCAGCCAACCGGACCTTATCCTCTGGCCTGAAGCGGTGACTCCGCTCGCCGTTCGCGGCGATGAATCGGCGAAGGCCTTCGTCGAGCAACTCGCGCGGCGGGCCGGCCGTCCGCTGCTGCTTGGATCAATCGCGGTCGAGGGACGCGGCGGACCCGACGAATCTTGGTTCAACGGCGCCTTCCTCGTGACGCCTACCGAGGGCGTAGCCGCTTCGTACTACACGAAACGCCAGCTCGTGCCGTTCGGAGAATACGTGCCGCTGCGGCCGCTGCTCGGTTGGCTGGAGAAATTTGTACCGGTCGGGGGTGACTTCATCGCGGGCGACTCAGCCGCTCCGCTTCTGGTGCCGGTGCGCGGAGAGCCGGTCGCGTTCGGACCGCTGATCTGTTACGAGGACACTTATCCGGAGCTTGCCCGGCTCAGCGCCCTGAGCGGCGCGGGAGTGATTGCGGTACTGACGAACAACGGCTGGTTCGGCGAAGGCGGCGCGGCGCAGCAGCATGCGGCGCATTCGGTGCTCCGGGCGGTGGAGACGCGACGCCCGGTGTTGCGCTGCGGTAACGCCGGCTGGAGCGGCTGGATCGATGAATTCGGCGCGGTGCGGGCGGTCCTGTCGGATTCGGAGCGCGGCATTTATTTCCGCGGTAGCCGCACCCTTGATGTCACCCGTGATGCGAGATGGATCGATCGCGCCAGTTTCTACGTCGAGCACGGCAATTGGTTCATTTTGGTCGCCGCGCTGCTAGCCGCGGCCGGAGGGTGGCTCATCCGCAGCGGTAAGCCGGCTGCAGCAACGGTTACGGAAAAACGCTGAAGGCCATCCCCGGGTTCGACGACTTTGTCGTGTTGGCGAGACGCGACGCGTAAGCCCGTAATCCCGGGAATTTCCGCGCCCGCCACCGTTGATCCCGCGAGGCGAGGATGCTTCATCCACGCGTAGAGCTTCCGGCTGCCGTTCGGGTGGGGTAGGGTACGCCTCCTTCGTGGACAAAGCATGCCACCTCGCATGCGACCAGCACGGTCGCGCTTTCGGTCAGGGCCGTCAGCCCAGCGAAACCTCACCGCCGGCAAGCCGGTAAAGGAACAGCGCCGCAACCTGAGCGCGGGGTGCGATGCTCGGCGTGACGACGAACTCCCGGTCGCTGTGCAGCTGGTCGCCGATGGGCCCGATGCCGTCGAGGTTGGGCAGGCCGAAGGCGGAGAGGAAGTTGCCGTCGGACGCGCCGCCGGTGTGCACCCAGTTCAACGCGGGCAGTCCCAGGTCGGCAGCCGCCGTGCGCCAGCCGGCAAAGACCCGCTCCTCGACCGGACCGCATTCCTTGGGGGGACGATTGAACCAACCCTTGAGTTCCAGCCGGAAGCCGTCGCGGCCATCGATTCCGGCTGCGATTTCAGCGATGCGTTGCTCGAGGGCCGCCCGGTCGGCCGAGGTCGTGACTCGCACGTCGAGTTCGGATTCGGCGAAGTCGGGCACGACGTTGGTGGCCGGGCCGCCACCGCGGATGTTGCCGATGTTGAGGAGCACTCCCGGGATCTCGGCCGGCAGGCGGGACGCGGCCAGCAGGAAGCCCGCGAGGCCCAGGATCGCGTTGCGCCCGTCGTTGGGAACCTTGGCTGCGTGCGCCGCGCGGCCGCGGCAGGTGACGCGGTAGCCGCCCGTTCCCTTGCGGGAGCGCACGATATCGCCGTTCGGGCGCGCCGGCTCGAAGACAAGGCCGAGGTGATTGCGACGTGCCGCGACTTCAAAAAGCGGGCGGCTACCGTGGGTACCGGTTTCCTCATCCGGGGTGAGCAACACCTCCCAGCCGATCCGGGAGGAGTGAGGGGTGCGCTCGAAGGCCTGGAGGCAGGCGAGGATCGTGATCAGGCCTCCCTTCATGTCGATGACCCCAGGTCCACGCAGGGTCGAGGCGTTGGGCCGCGTGCAGCGCTGGAAGGGGTCGTTGGCCTCGAAGACGGTGTCGAAGTGTCCGCTGAAAAGGACACGCACCGCCGCTTCGGGTCGCATGATGAGCCGGAGGGCTCGCGCGGTACCGGGACATTCGGGTTCGTCCACGACGGCACCCGGGAACGCTGGCTCGAAGGCGGCACGCAGGGCGGCGCGCATGCGGTCGAGGCCCGCGAGGTGGCCGGAGCCCGAGTTGATGTTGGCCCACGACTCCAGCAGATCGACGAGTTCGGCGGTGCGCCCGGGCAGGGCGGCGATGGACGGAGGAAGGTTCACGGTTGCAGCTGAACGTGGCGCAACCCGCGCGCCGACGCCAATGCTAACGGCGGCGCGGAATCACGTTTTTCCTCCGTCCCCGCCATGCACGGAGAACCGCATCCGCCGGACGATCCGCGCCAGCAGCCATGGCGCGAACCTCTGCAGGTAGATCCCTGCGACCTCCCAGCCGCCTACGATGACCTCGCGCCGGCCGCGCGCCACGCCGTTCAGGAGCGCTCGGGCGCATTCCTCGGGCGCAATACCGGAGACATGTGTGCCGTCGGTGCGCGCGTGCCGCTCCCCGCGCGGGCCGAGGGCGTTGGCCGAGATTGCGGTGCGGACGTAACCGGGGCAGACCAGCGTGACCTTGAGTCCCTCGCGCCAGACCTCCGCGCGCAGGGAGTCGAAGTACCCGTGCAGTGCGTGCTTTGCCGCCGCGTAGGTGGAACGTCCCGGCGTGCCTAGGTAGCCCATGACGCTGCTGACAACCACGATGTGTCCCGAGCGCTGCCGGAGCATCGAGGGCAAGACGGCTTTCGTCAGGGCGACAGGACCGAAGTAGTCGACTTCCATGATGAGCCGTTCGGTGCCTTCGTCGGCCTCGGCCGCCCGTGCGCGTTGGCTGATACCCCCGTTGTTAACCAAGAGATCGATTCGGCCGGTGCGTTCGAGGACCCCCGCCACAAGCGAGGGGAACTCGCCAGTGCGCACCAAGTCGAGCGGGAGCGTGAGGTGGCGGTCCGGCTCGCGGCAGGTGCGGCGGACTCGCTCCAGCTCATCCGGGCGCCGGCTGGAGAGGATGAGCCGGGCGCCCTCGGCGGCGAAGGCTCGGGCGCAGGCTTCTCCGATGCCGGAGGATGCCCCGGTGATCCAGACGACCTTATCCGCGAAACGCATTCCCGATCCTCAACGCCGACGGCCTCGGCGTCGAGCCGTCGACCGCTGCTTCGACGGCCGCGATCAGTCCACGGCCTTCTTGCCCGCCTTGGTGACCGCGGTGCGGTACTCCGGACGCTTCTGCAGCTCCGGCAGGAAGGGCTTGTATTCGGGTGAGGTCGGCCAGGGTCGGGTGGTCTGATCGCCGGGCAACAGCCGTCCCTCGGGGTAGTCCTTGCCGGCGACGCTGGCCTGCACGGATTCGTTCCAGGTGAGCAACTCGCGGCTGAGGCGCGCGGTGAGCTCGGGCTGGGAGGCGGCGAGATCGTTCTGCTCGCGGGGGTCCTGCTGCAGATCGTAGACCTCGAACTTTGGCTGGTTGATGTTCAACGCCACCACCTTGTAACGGTTGCCGATCAGGGCGGCACGGCGCGTGTGGCGGAAGCCCATCGGCTTTAGTCGCTCCGCGAGTTCGGTGGTGAAAAGCGGGCGGATGCTGATCCCGTCGACCGGCTTCAGCAGGGCGGATTCCGGAAGCCCCGCGATCTCGGCTACGGTGGGAAAAATATCGAAGGTTCCCGCAGGGTAGCTCGTGACGCGCGGGTTCCTGATGACCGCAGGCCACTCGATGATGCCGGGCACACGGAGGCCGCCCTCGTAAACGGAACCCTTGAAACCCCGCAGGTCTCCGACGGTCCCTGGACGAATCTCGGGTAGGCCGCCGTTGTCGCTGCAGAACCAGAGCAGGGTGTTTTCCGCCATGCCGAGCCGCCGCAGGCCCGCGCGCAGGGTGCCGATGCTGCGATCCATCGCGACGAGTTCGCCGTAATGGTTGGCGGAGTTGCGCTCGAGCTTCGTGAAGTCGCGCATGTCGTCCTCGGCGGCGATCATCGGCGCGTGGGGCGAGCCGTACCAGATCACGGTGAACGTGGGTCTGGCGGAGGCGCGGGCACGCCCGAGGTGCTTGAGCGCCTCGTCGACGATCACTTCCGAGGAGTCGCCCTTTAATTCCTCCCACTTGCCGTTGCGGCTGAGGAGGGGGTCGCGCTCGAAGAAGTTGGTCGCCGACAGCCACTCGTCGAAGCCGAAGGTCCCGGGGCTGTGGCCGTCCTCACCGAGGATGGGTGCGCCGGGGCCGCTGTAGCCATTGAGGTGCCATTTGCCGAAGTGGGCGGTGACGTAGCCGGCCGCGCGGAGCGCCTGCGCGATGGTCCTTTCCTGGCGACGCAGGGCGTAGCCGTGGTTCTCGACTCCGGTTCGGTCGTTGGAACGGCCGGTCATGACGGTCGCGCGGGTTGGAGAACAGTTGGGCGCTCCGGCGTAGAAACGTTCCAGCCGCAGGCCCGCCGCCGCCATGGCGTCAAGATGGGGTGTCTTGAGGACCGGGTGTCCGCGGTAGCCGGTCTGGCCCCAGCCCATGTCGTCGGCCATGACGAGCACGACGTGGGGGCGTGAGGTGTCGGGAGTCGCCGCCGGGAGGAACGCGGCGAGGGCCGGCAGCAGCGAGAGGAGGAAGAGGGTGGTCTTCATCGCGGGGAGATGGGGGCGGAAAGGTTCAGAACGTACCCTTGATGCCGAGGGTCCAGAGGGCGGCGTAGTCGATCCGCTGGCGGAAGCGCGCGACCGAGGGCGTGCTGGGACCGTAGATCTTCACGTCTTCGGTCGCGTTGCCGATGTTTCGGAAATTGTAGAAGAAGGCCAGGCGACCGCGGAAATAGTATTCGCCGACGACGTCCATGTAGAGCCGCTTGGAGGTCCAGCTGAAGGTCCCGGGCTCGATGCTGGCGCCGGTAAGGGTGTTGTTGCGCGAGAGTCCGCGATAATTCCAGTTCACGCGGACGTTGAACTTCGGCCGCGTGAGGCTCACGCCCCAGCTCGCGCTCCGCGGCACGAAGCCGGCGAGCGAGACCGTCTGGTCACCGAGGACGCGCTGCGAACTTCCGTTGGCGAAGACCTGCGCCCCGCGGGCCCAGTTGGGCAGGAAGGTGAGGGCCTGCTTGTAGTTAAAATCGAAGCCCTCGGTGCGGACGACGCCGGGCACGTTGTACTGCGTGGAGACGTCGTAGGAGCCGTACTCGCCCGGATCGATGTCGAACAGCGCGAGGAACTCCGGGGTGGGCGCGAAGACGGTTGAGCCGAAGAAGTTGTCGATGTTGCGGCGGAAGGCGCCGAACGAAAGCTGGCCGACTCCCTCGAGGTAGCGCTCGAGACGGAAGCTCACTGTGCGTGCGCTCCAGGCCTTGATGGCCGCGTTGTTGAGGGTGATGCGGTTCCCTGCCGAGGGCGGATTGCTGGTGTCGGGAAGGGTGAAGCCGCCGGCGTACTGATTGAAGTTGGGCCTTCCGACCGAGTGGTAATAGGCGGCGCGGGCGATGAGGTTCTCGCGGAGATTGTAGCTCGCGTTGAGACTGGGGAAGAGGCGCAGGTACTCCTTGCGGGTGTTCGCGCCGCGATCGAGGTAGGTGAGCTGGGAAACGCCGAGGGCGTTGGAAGTGGGCACGATCAGGAGCGGGGCGCCGTTGGACCCGCGGAGGATACGTCCCTGAGCGTCGCGCTGGTAATTGAGCGTCGGATCGCTGAGCGGACCTTCGCCCTCCACGTTGGTCTGCTCGCCCCGGAGCCCGCCGACCAGCTTCAGGCGGTTCTGCATCAGCCCGAGGTCACCGCGCAAGTAGAGCGAGGACACGAGTTCCTCGGAGCGCTTGGAGGCGGCCACCTGGTTCCGGTAATAGGTATTGGCGTTGAGGGTGAACTGACCGGGATTGGCGATCCAATGTTCGTAGATCTTGCGGTTGCTCGGTGTTTCCATGCGCGGGAAACCGAAGGGCAGGATGCGCTGGGAGTAGATCGGGTCGAAGAAGGGCATCGGGCTGTCGTCATTGCCGGCGGGCGTGGTGCTCGCTCGGCCGTCGCGGCCGACGAAGCTGTAGGTTCCGGTGCCGCCGCGCAGGTCCCGCATGCTGTGTCGCAGGTCGAAACCGGCCTTCAGGCTGAACGGTAGCCGCGTGGCGAAGGCGCGGCGTAGGTTGCCGTAAGCGGACCGCTGGCGGTCGACGTTGACGTCGTCCTGAGTGGTCGTGGTGGCGACGGAATACGTCGAGAGCGCGTAAGGGTCCACGGGCAAGCCGTTCTGGCCGTCGCGCACGCTGATTTCCCCCGGGCGCAGATAGAAGATCCGGTTGAAGTCGATCGTCACGCCGGACCGCTGCAGCGTGACGTTACGGAAATAGCCCTGCCGCAGGTCCGGGTTGCCGTCGTCCTGCAGCGAGTAGCCGAAGCCCAGGTCGCCCTTCCATACCGGCCCGTCGTGCCGCCACACGATGGTGGGCATGCGGGTGCGGTTGAAGCGATTCCGCTCCTGGTGGGCTGAGGTCAGCACTCCGGAACCCGCGGTGCCGCGTACCGCGTCGATGCTGAATGCGCCCGGGGCGACGGCGCCCACGTTGAACGTGACGTTGGAGACGATGTATTGGCCGTCGAAGGACGAGTACTGGAAGCCCAGCGTGACGCGGTCGCGCTCGGTAAACTTGTAGTCGACGCTCAGGCCGACCGAGCGGCGGGTGGTGACTTTGGGTGCGTCCTGGATGAGGTATTGGGAAAGGTAGGGGTTCCCCGGAGTGGTGTGGGGGAAGGTGGTGCCGTTGGTGGCCGACTGCACCCCGCGCCACGTCATGGTGGAGTTGTCTTGGGGTGAGTAGTTAGTCGAGGTTCCGGCGGAGAGCGTGTAGCCGAAACGTTTGTTCACCGGCGCGACGTAGGAGAAGTCGAAGCCGGGGTGCACGTTGCGGGTCGGGCTGGGCTTGGGACCAGGGACCTTGTGGAACTCGCGGGCGTTGTCCCGCATGATCACGTACACGCTCGCGTTGAGGATGGGGCGGGCGCGTTCAAATGCGCTGCGGGGGACCATGTTTACCGAACCGGCGAGCGCCGAACCTTGCGACTCCGGGGTCGGGGAGTAGGAAATCTCGATGCGGGAGAGATTGTTGATCGAGACCATGTCCGACTGGACGTTGCGGCTCGTGGCGGCGCCGGGGGCGGACGCGATGCTGAAGCCGTCGAGGGTCACCGGCACGTTGTCGGAGGGAACGCCGTTGATGGAGATGTCGCGGGCGTTTCCGCCGGTGTATTCGATGGTGACGCCGGGGAGAAACTTGAGGAACTCGGCGACGTTGCCCTCGGATACGTTGCCGAATTCCTCGGTGGAGAGGACGTTCTTGATGTTCGACGAGAAGCGTTGCTCGTTGATCGCGAGTGCGGCGGCGTCCATCTCGCGGCTGGTCTCCACGCGAAAGGCGTCTAGCTTCACCACCGAGCCGTCGGCCCGGGCCGGCGCTCCGCCGAGCGAGAAATCACGGGTGGCGACCTGGCCGGACGCGACTTCGACCCGCGCGGTCTGCCGTTCGGCTCCGGTGTAGAACACAGTCACCTCCGCCGTACCCGCCGGCACGGGTGCGAGGCGGTAGGCGCCGGCGGAGTCGGTGAAGGCCTCAAGGTTGGTGCCCGCGACCGTGAGGCGCGCACCCTCGACGTACTCACCGTTGCGCGGATTCAGGACGCGTCCCTGGATCGAGCCGGACGATTGGGCGATGACGTGCGGGACGCAGGCCAGCACGGAGAGCACGGCGAGCAGGAGACGCGCGGGGAGCAGGGGGCAGGGCAGTACTTTCATGAGGTTTTGGGCCGCGGGCGGCAGATTCCCGGCCGCCGGACAGGTGGGGAAAACACATGACCACGATCGGCCGCCCTCAAGTAAATTGGCCGTGAAGGGCGGCCGCCTTGACCTTCGATCCGCATCCACGGAGCCTGACGCCACGGCAGCGTATTACCCTCTGCCCGCCCCATGAAGCCATTACCCTTCCGCACCCTGCTCACTCTGGCCCTGGCCCTTTCCGGCTACCTGACGGCGCATGCATCGTTTCGAGCCGGCGCGTTTGCGCAGGACATCTCTCCCACGGTGTTTCCCGCTCCGGTGAACGGCAGCATGAAGGGCAACTTCGCCAAGGGCATCAACGATCCGATGCAGGCCCGCGTATTGGCGCTGCATGACGGGAAGCGGGCCCTCGTTTTCTGCGTGATCGACGCGTGCATGGTGCCGCTCGAGGTCGTGGCCGAGGCCAAGCGGATCGTGCAAGCCGAGGCGGGTGTGCCGGCGCGCGACATCCTCATCTCCGCCACCCACACACACTCGGCCGCCACCCTGACGCCGGTCTTCCAGAGCGACGAGGACCCCGCCTACGTGCGGGCCGTCCCCGCGCTGATCGCGAAGGGCATCCTGCAGGCCCTGCGGAACCTGGAGCCCGCCGAGGTAGGCTGGTCCTTCGGAAGCGACCCCACGCAGGTCTTCAACCGCCGTTGGTGGGTGAAGGCCGGGGCCGACTACGAGAATCCGTTCGGCAGCCGGGCCGACCGTGCGTGGATGAACCCCGGGCAGGCCAACCCCAAGGCCTCCGTGCCGATGGGCCCCATCGATCCCGACGTGGCCGTGGTCGCCGTGCGTTCGGCCGCGGACAAACGGCCGCTCGGGCTCCTCGCCAACTACAGCCTGCATTACGTCGGCGGAAACCCGGCGATCAGCGCCGACTATTTCGGCGAGTTCGCCCGCGAGATGGCGCGCCGCCTCGAGCCGTCGGGTCCGCCCGCGGGGCGCCCGTCCTTTGTCGCCATCATGTCCAACGGCACGAGCGGCGACATCAACAACGTGAACTTCGCGCTGCCCGCGCGCGTCAACCGCGCCCCGGGCGAGCAGATCCGCATCGTCGCGCGCAGCGTGGCCGATGCCGCCATGACCGCCTACGGCACGATCCGCTGGCAGGGGGCCGCGGCGCTCGACGCGGAGGAGGCCGAGCTGCGGCTGGGAGTACGCAAGGCGACGCCCGCTGAATTGGCGGAGGCGCGCCGCACCCTCGAGCGCACGCCGCGCGACAAGGACGGGCAGTGGAGCGACCGCAAGGCGATCTATGCGCGTGAGACGGTGAAGCTCGCTGATTACCCCGACGCCGTGCCCGTGACATTGCAGGTACACCGGATCGGCGAACTGAGCGTCGCGAGCATCCCGTGCGAAGTCTTCGTCGAGATCGGATTGCGCCTGAAGCGAAACACGCCTTTCGAGCGGCATTTCACGGTCTCGTTGGCGAACGGCTACAACGGTTACCTTCCCACCGCTGAGCACCATGCGGCCGGCGGCTACGAGACGTGGCGGGCCCGCAGCAGCTACCTTGAAGTCGGGGCCGCGGAGAAGATCTCCGTCCAACTGGAGTCCATGCTCGCGGCCCTGAAGGCGCGCGCCCGCTGAGCGGGTTCAGCGCCCGATTGGCGGGTGGCCCGCTGGAAGTTTCATCCTGGGTAGGACGCGGAGGTAGTCCCCGGGTGGCCGGCCTATCTCCCGCAGGTCGGCGTGGGAGATCGTGACCTCGCGGCTGGCGGCCTTGTCGGCCTCCGAGAGGCTGAGCTCGCCGCTTTCGGTGATCAGGATGATCCGCTCCGTGATGCCGGGCAGCCGACGCCGCACTCGCTCGGCGGTGCCGAGCCCGTAGCGCACGTGGCCGGAGCCGGTGACGACAAAGGCCTGGCGCCTCGTGCCGTCGGCCGGTCGCAGCGCCGCAGCGATGTGGGTGGCCATGGTGTCGTCGCGGGTGGCCTGAGCCTCAAACATCGGCCGGAGCTTGGCGGGGTCGGCGGCCATGTGGACGGAAAGCTCGAGCCGCATCAGCCGCTCGTAGACGGGATCGTCGAGGTGCACCTCCGCCGGTAGCGAGGTTCGCTGTTCGGCGGGCAGCTTGGCGAGGCCTCCGCCTCGGCTGACTGCGCGGATCACGGCCGCTGGTGCGTTCAGGGCGCGGATGGGGAGCCGGTGGGCACGGGCAAACTCGCAGAGCGGCTGATAATCGGCGTAATTGCGCCACTTCTTGTCCCAGCCGATTTCGCGCACGAGCGCCGCGAAGTCGGTCTCGCCGCGCGCGTATCGGTCCACCGCCGGTTGGTCGGCTGCCTCCAGCTGCTCAAGGCAGAGCGTGAGCGGCACGCCGAGGGCGAAAAGCTCCTGCAGGAGCCGCAGCTGCAACTCGTGGTGGCGGCGGATGGTGTGGGCCTCGCCCACGTACACGACGTCAGCCGTGGCGAGATCAGCGACGACGTCCTTGTGGTCCGCCTCCTCGCCGCGGGCGAGGTCGATCCAGCACTCGGGCGCGCGGGCGGGTGCCCTCGAGACGTTCAATGTGGTGGTGCAGGCCGGGAGCAGCGCCAGGCCCAGCAGCGCGGCGAAAAGGGTGGGCAGCCGGCGGAAATTCATTGGGAGAGAAAGCCCCGCGGGCGTTCGGCCCGGTAGGCTCCGTGTGGCAGGGTCTTCGGCGTGACGGTCACCTCGGTGGTGAGCTTCAGCGGCGCGGGCCCGCCCAGATCGTACTCGAGCTCGACGAGATAGGCGGTCCAGCCAGCGGCCGGATCAGGGACCTTCACCCGGATGTCACCGCCCGCTGCATCGACGGGTTCCGAGGTCCAGTTGGCACCGAAGGTCTCCACGCGGAAATCGCGCGCCTCCGGGTTCGTCGCTCGCCAGAGCACGGCGCGCCGGGGCTTCGTGCCCGTCGAGACGACGAGGCCGCCGTCGGAGTCATGGCGCCACGCCAGCCGCGGCAGCGCGGCGCCGGTCACGACCGCATGGTGCCAAGCGGCGAGGGTGCGCGGGGCGTCGCTGCCCTTCATCGAGTGGTCGGTGTTGGGGATGTAACGGAGGTACTTCGGACCCGGTAGCGCGTCGAAGTAGAACTGTGAGGAATCGGGAAGGAAGAACTGGTCGCCGCAGGCGTTGATCAGGAGCTTCGGCAGGGAGAGGCGGTCGCGGTAAGACAACGGGTCCTCGATCGCGTAAAGCGCGCGTGCCTCGGGCGTGCCGCTCCAAGCCATGATCCCCTGGCGGTAGTAGTCGCCGACCGCGGGCGCGAAGAAGCCGTAGGCGCGGTGATGGTGGTCCATCGACGCCTCGACGTTGAGGATGTCGATCACGAGCGGGCAGATGGCGACGACACGTGAGTCGACGATCGCGGTCGTCCATGTGGTCCAGCCGCGTTTCGACGCGCCGGCCACGACGAACTTGTCGACGCGCCGGCCGCCGCCTTCGGGCGTGGCGAGGAATGCGGACACGGCGTCCATCGCCCTCACGGCCGCCTTGGTCATCGGCAAACGGGCGGGCCAGTTCTCATCGCCGGTTTCGAGGAAGCGGAGCCACGTTCGGGCAATGAAGTCGTCCTCCTTGCGCTCCTTCCCGTCCCCCTCGAGGACCAGCGGCTGGTTGGGGATGTTGCGCACCTCAGCCACGATCGAGCGCGTGGCCCGCGCGACTTCGACGAGCTCACGGGTGGGTTTCGGGGCCGGGCCGGGGCGGTTGGAGCCGCCGGAGATGAACAGCAGCACGGTATCGTGCTCAATCGCAGGGGGCCGGATCACGGTCACCCAATGCTGCCACGGCACCGGTTGCGAGCCGCCCGGTGGCTTCCAGTGCTGGGAGATCACGTCGAGCACGTCGGCCGAGATCCCCTCCTCGTAAAGACTCACGGCCCTTTTCCAGGAGAAAGCCGGATCAGGCTTCGCGACGTAGCGGTCGAGGGCGGTTGTGGTGACCCCATTGCGGGCGGTGCCGGCGGCAGCCAGCGGAACCGAGCCGAGCAGGGTTGCGACCAGGGCCAACGCATGAAGCCAAGGGCGCGGGTAAAGACGCAGGGCCGGGGTGGGCATGCCGCAAGCTTGTGGGGAAACGACGTCCCGGGCGAGCCGGAGTTGGGGTGGTATCACGCCTGTGCTCGCTACCGAGCACGAGTTTGCACGCGTTGACACGGACGGGGCGGGCCTAGGTGGAAGTTAGCTGGAGACGAGGCAAGATGCCTCGCCCATGAACCAAGGGCGGAAAACGGGAAGAAGGCGGCAAATCGGGAAACGTTCCTGCGTCCGCCGTGCTGATGTGGCTGCAGTTGCAACCGCGGATCCGGCGGGCCGATGAGTTGGCGGTGGACCCGATGAAGGCTGACCCGATGGGTTAGGGCCGGGCTTCGCCGAATCTCTTATTCCTTGGACTCGAGGTAGCGCCGCATGGCGGCGGCCAAATCGCGGCCGAATGCCCGCGCCCCATCCGCGGTGACCGGTTGGGCGCCGCCCGTGTTCGCGTAGGGAATCTCGACCGTGCTGGCCCAGCGGATACCTGGCTGGCGGCTGAACCAGCCGGCCGAGTTACGCTCCATGCCTCCCTCGGCCGTATTGAATCCCCGGCCCCACGGGAGATTGTGCCGTGACGAGTAGACCAAAGGTCCCCGCTGCACCTCCTCAAGGATTCGGCTGAACTGCTCAAGCTCGGCCGCCTGTTTCGGATTCGGGGTTTGCACAAAGTAGATGCGCTCGTGGCTGCCGGGGGAGTCGCCGCCGCCCCGAAGGTAGGGGCAATGCAGGTCTAGAAAAAGGCTCAGCCGACCCCGGGACCAGCCGGGAACATGTTCTTTCAGCGCCATCACGGAGGGATATATGCCTGGCCCTAGGTAGTCCCGGTTGTGGTCGTGGGGGTGGCGATTCTTGCCCTGATCACCGTCTTCCACCCCGTCCATATCCATGAATGGCACCGCCAGGATCTCGACGTGCTGGCGGAGCCATCGACCGTCATCTGTATCGGCGAGCGCGGCGGCCAGGATACCCTCTAGGCTGAAGCTGGCGATCGACTCGCAAGCATGATGGCGCGCCGTCAACACCACGCGGTACCGGGGCTCGCCGTCGAGCCGGCCGACCAGAAGCCGCTCGATCCTTCGGCCTTTGCGCGTCGCAGCATGATCCTCGATCCTCAGGTGGCTGTTGCCGGCATGTTTCAGGATGAAGGACTGCAGGTCGGCCGCTTGGTACGGGATCGCAAAACAGAACCGGACGGCAGCGGCGCCGGCCGGAAACGCGTAAGAGAACATTGAGCCTCGCACCGCGTTGGCACCCAACCATGCCCAGTTTCGTCCCTCGTCCGTGCTCACGGCCGGCCCGTGCACGCCGATGGGGGAACGCCCGTTGAATTGAAACGTCAACGTCCGGCCGCCCGCGCCTCGCACCCGGAAGTTCCAATAGAACCACCAACCCTGCGAATCGCGCATCTCCTGGGCGACGTGCACGACATCGCCGTCGATCCTCTCGAGCCTGATGTTGCCTCCCGGATAATCGGAATCGATGACGACCTGCTCCTGGGCCTGCGCCTGCGCGAGGAGGATGAATGCGACCCATAAGCACGACACCCTCTTCCGGCGTAGCTTCCCCTTGGTTTGCCGGCTGTTGTCGGCCATGAGCTTCATCTGCGCGGATTTGAGGCGGAGAGGTGGAGTCGACCTTGGTTCGGTATCGCGGGGCGACGGTGCGGGTGGGCTTGAACCAGCTCAAGGACGTTGCAGGTGATCGTGACCATGACGCCGGGGTTAGTGCGTGCGGCAAAGCGGGCACTTTGCTGGCGCCCGAAACCGCCGGCACGGAACTCAGGGCAGGGCTGCGATCTTCTCCCGCAGGTGGGTGAGTCGCAGCTTGGACTCCGCGTTGCGCACCGCCATGGCGTAGGCGGCGGGCTCGCCGACGAGCAGCACCTTCTTCTTCCCGCGGGTCACGGCGGTGTAGAGCAGGTTGCGTTGCAGCATCATGAAATGCGCCTTGAGGAGCGGTACGACGACGACCGGGTACTCGCTGCCCTGTGACTTGTGGATGCTGATGGCGTAGGCGAGCGCGAGGTCGCCGAGTTCCCCGCGTTGGAAGGTGTGCCGCGCGCCGTCGAACTCCGCCTCGAGGACGGATTTTGCGGCGTCGACGGCAACCACCGCGCCGATGTCGCCGTTGAACAGCCCCTTGTCGTAGTTGTTGCGCAGCTGGATCACCTTGTCGCCCGCGCGATACTCGGCGCCGCCGGCGCGAAGGCCGGGGCCGCGGGGGTTGAGTGCCTCCTGGAGGCGGGCGTTGAGGTTGGCGACGCCGGCGAAGCCCTTGTGCATCGGCGCGAGCACTTGCACGTCGTTCACCGGGTTGAACCAATGCCACGCGCGCGGCACGTATTCGGTGCAGATCGTGATCACCTTGCGCACGCAGTCCTCGGCGTCGGCGGCGGGGACGAAGGTGAGGTCGCTCCACGCGGGGATTTCCGCGACGCCCTGGGCGCACGGGGGAGTGGAGGGCTCGCCGGCGTTGATCGCGTGCGCCGTGGTCACGATCTGGCTCTGGCCCTTCTGCCGGAAGATGACGGCGAGGCGCGTGACGGAGACTCGGCCGGTGGCGATCAGGTCCTTGAGGACGTTGCCCGCCCCGACGCTCGGCAGTTGGTCGGTGTCGCCGACGAGCAGCAGGTGGGCGCGCGACGGCACGGCCTGCAGCAGTGCGGCCGCGAGGCGGGTGTCGAGCATCGAGGCCTCGTCGACGACGAGAAAGTCGGTCGCGAGCGGTGAGTCCTCGTTGGCGCTGAAGCCGCCGCGGGCGGCGTCGTACTTGAGCAGCCGGTGAATGGTGGAGGCGAAACCGCCGGTCGTCTCCGCGAGGCGCTGGGCGGCGCGACCGGTCGGGGCCGCGAGGTGCACGCGGGCCTTCTTGGCCCGGAGGATGTCGACGAGCGCGCGGAGGATGGTGGTCTTGCCGGTGCCGGGGCCACCGGTGAGCACGGAGACCTTGGAGGACAGGGCGGAGCGCAGGGCGGTGCGCTGCAGGTCGGCGAAGGCGAAGCCCGCGCGTTCCTCGGCCCATTTCACGGCGGCGTCGACCTTGATGGGCGGCAGGCCGCTGGCGACCCGCCCGAGGCGCGATACCGCCCCGGCGATCCGCTGCTCGGCGCGGTCGTTGTGCGGCAGCTGGATCATGGCCGAGCCCGGCAGGGGAGGGCCCTCGGGTCCGGCGGCCGCCTCGAAGCGGCTCAGCGACTTGTCGCCCACGAGAGCGGCGATGCGCGCGGCGACCACGGCGGAGCTCGTGCCGAGGAGTTCAGCCGTGTGGGTGGCCAGGTCCTCCTCGCGCCGGCCGGTGTGTCCCTCCTCCTGCATTTCCTCGAGCGCGAAGACGATGCCGGCGTCGACTCGGGGCGGGGCGTCGTTGGCGAAGCCGAGGTTGATCGCGATGCGGTCGGCCGTGCGGAACCCGATGCCGTCGATCTCGCGGGCGGCGCGGTAGGGCTCGGTTTCGAGGATGCGCTTGGCTGCGCCGCCGAAGTGCCGCACGAGCTTCACGCATTGCGCCGGCGTGACGCCGTAGGTCTGCAGGAAAATGTAGAGCTCGCGCTCCGTCCGTTTTGCATCCCAAGCCGCCTTGATCGCCGCCGCCCGCTTCTTGCCGATGCCTTCGACGTCGCGCAGCCGGCCTGAGTCCTCGCTGAGGACACGCAGGGTGTCGGTGCCGAAGGTGGCGACGATCTTCTCCGCGTAGGCCGGTCCGATGCCCTCGACGAGCCCGCTGCCGAGGTACTTACGGATGCCGTGGACGCTGGACGGCAGCTCGCTGCGGAAGGAGGCGACCTTGAACTGGGCTCCGTGCTGCGCGTGGCGGGTCCATTCTCCGCCGAGGTGCAGGGTCTCGCCGCATTCCACGCCGGGCAACGCGCCGACGATGGTGACGAGCTCCGTACGTGCCCGGCCCGCTCCCTTCCCGGCGGGGAGGTCGGGCCGCAGTTCCGCGATGGTGTAGTGGTTCTCCTCGTTGAGGAAGATGATGCGCTCGATGACCCCGGTGAGGGATTCGGCGGCGGGCGGTACGGCGGCGGGCACGGCGGGACGGATCCGGAGGAGGCGTTCGGCCCCACCATTCCCGCGGTGGGGCGGCCTTGGCGAGGAAATCAGCGACGGATCCAGGGGGCAGTGGCCCCCTGCCCGTTCAGGCGCGGGGCTCGTCCCGGTCGGCGCCAAGGACCCGGGTCATTTCCCGGATCTCGCGGCCGGCCTTCCAGCCGACGTGGAAGACGAGGAATCCATACCAGAGGATCGAGGCGAAGATGAGGACGGCCCAAAAGGCGACGAGGATGGGGTTCATCGGGCGGTGGCGGACTTGGCGGGGGCGGGAGAGAGGAGGGATCCGACGATCATTCCGAGGGCAGCGAGGGCGAACGAAGATGCACCGGCGACCTCCGGGGCGATCGAGTAGCGCTTGCCGAGGAGCAGGAATACCAGCGGTCCGATGGCGCCTAACACCAGCGCCGCGGCCGCGCCGGTGGCGTTGGCGCGGGGCCAGTAGAGCCCGGCGACGAGGAGCGTGAAGACGCTTGCGAGGTAGATGTTGCCGGTGACGGCAAGGTAGTCCCATGCGTTGCCCGGCAGTTCGTACCACAGACCGTAGAAGAGCAGGAATACCGCGATGCCGAGCACGAGGAGACGCGTGAGCACCAGCTGGCCGCGGGGGGAGAGCGGCTTGCGCAGGCACGGCGTGACGAGGTCGTTGTAGATGACCGTGGCCCAGGTGAGCATGTAGCCGCTGTCGGTCGACATCTCGGCCGCGAGCATGGCCGCGACCACGAGGCCGATGATGCCCGCGGGCAGGACCACGCTCAGGAAATGGGGCGTCGCGGTGAGCGTGGTGAGATCCTTTGGTAAGCCGCCGTTGGCCGTGAACCACACCAGCGCGGCGGCGCCCCAAAGCCCGGGGAGCAGGAAACGGCCGACGAAGTAGAACGACGAGCGCGTGTACATGCGCCGCGCGGTGTCGGCGTCCTTCGCGGCCAGCACGCGGCTGATCTGCGTCTGCCACGTGGTGGCGCAGGCCACCTGGAAGACGAACTGCCACAGCAGGTAACCCCAGCCGAAGCTGCTCGGGTGCGTCGGGTCGTACGGGTGCGCCTTGAGCGCGCCGGAGCCCCACGCCGACTCCATCCCGGCAAGGAGGTTGCCCCAGCCGATGTGCAGGATCACGAGCACCGAGGTGACCACGATGCCCACACCCATCACCAGGAACTGCAGGTAATCGGTGACGAGGACCGATAACATCCCTCCGAGCGCGGTGTAGACCAGCACGAGCCCGAGCAGCCCGGTCATGATCCACTCCAGCCAGCCTGGCGGCAGGCCGGTCGCGTGCACGAGGAACTCGCCGCCAAGCCGTAGGAAGATGCCCATGTTGAGCAGGCCGCCCAGTACCACGAACAATCCCGCCAACCAGCGCACGCGGGGGCTGAAGCGCTTCTCGAATAACTCCGGGATCGTCATCACCCCGGCCGTCCGCAACGGCGCGATCACGAAACCGGTGCGGCCCACCAGCCAGATCGCGGCCGCCATCACCACGCCGATCATCGCGCCGGCGAAGCCCTTCTCGTAGCCGAGTTGCGCCGTGTACATGATCGTGACGAGACCCAGCTCCGTGGCGGCGAGCGACGCGATGCCTAGGTTCACGTCCATCTCGCGGCCCGCGACCGCGAAGTCCTGCACGCCGCGCACGTAGCGGCGCATCCAAAGCCCGGCGAACATGCAGCCGGCCAGGTAGAGCGCGATGATGAACCAGTCGACGGGGGTAAGCGTCATGGTGGTGACGGGCTGAAGCGAACAGGGCGATGCGCCCGCGTAAACGACAAAGGCCACGGCTTCCCGCTTCGTTCCGCGTCGGGGTTCGTTTTGTGTCGCCCGTGCCCGAGCGAGCGCCTTTTTCTCGCGCCGTGATCAGTACTGAATCCGTCGGATCCGTTCAGGATGGGCCTCCCGCCGGGGGGGGGCTCTCGCTTCGCATCCTCACGGGCATCCTGCTGCTCGCGGTTGCCGGCGTCGCGGTGGCGGTGGCTTACTACGTCGCTTTGCAAGGGGAGCGCGCCGGTTACTCCGCGCTGAGTCGTAGCGAGGTCGACCGGGTGGAGGCGCGCCTGGGTTTGGCGGAGGCGGCGGTCCGGGCGCTCATGCAGCAGGCCGACGCCTATTTGCAGTTGAAGGACTCCCTGCAGGCCCAGAACTCGCGCCTGCTCCTCGCGGGCGCGGCCGACGCCGTGCGGGGACTCCGGGACATCGCCCGTGCGGAGTCCACCCGCACCATCTGCGACGGCATCCTGCTGAGCCTCGACGCGGTGGGCGCCGACTTGCAGCCGCTGCGGACGAATGAGGAACTCGCCCGGGTTGATTCGCAGTTGGCCAGCTTGGATCGCGACCTTCAGATGCTGGCGGTGCGGATGGGGGAGTTGGAGCGCAACCTCGTGCGGGAACGCGATGCGGTCGGTGACTTCTACCGGGAGCGCATCGCCGCCTCGCGCGCCACCGCGCTCGCGCTCATCCCGGCTGCCCTCGCCCTCGCGCTCGGCGGCGGAATTCTCTTCTACCGGATGGTCCTGGCTCCGCTCGATCAGCTCGGACGGGCGACCGAATCCGCCGTCGGCCGCGGCGAGCCCTTCCGGATCGACCTGCGTGCGCCCGGAGTACGGGAAATCCGCCACGCCCGCGAGGGCGCCTCGCGTCTCTTCCTGCAGCTCGACGGACTTGTGCGCGAGCGCACCGCGAGATTGCAGGAGGCGCTGCGCGTTTCCGACGAGCGCAACGTCCAGCTGACGGCCGCCGAACGTCAGGTGCGCCGCAGCCGCGAACAGTTTTCAGAGGTCTTCGAAAGTGTCCCTTCGGCGCTCGTACTGGCCGGGCCGGACGAAGGGGTGGTGCTGGTCAACCGTGCGGCCGAGCGGATTCTCGACCTGCCGCGCGGCGACATGTTCGGAAGACCGGTCGGCGACCTCATCCGGGAAGCCGGCCTGCTGGCGGAGGCGGGCGAACTCGGCGATTTCCTCTCACGGAGGGAACGCGGCCGGGCGCTCCGGTTACACCGGGCCGGCACGGCTGAGTTCTTCGGCGAACTTGAGGTGCGTGCGTTCGGCACCGACGCCGAAGACGGTACCCTGATCCAGATCAATGATACCACCCAGCGCGAGCAGCGCCTGCGTGGCGAGCAGCGGAGCCAGCGGCTGGAGAGCATAGGAACGCTGGCCGGAGGCATTGCTCACGACCTCAACAACACCTTGGCCCCCATCAGCATGTCGATTGAGAAGCTGCGGTTGGCCTACCCTGGTGAAACTTCCCTGCTCAAGACGCTCGAGTCCTGCTGCCGCCGCGGCGCCGGCATGGTGCGCCAACTGCTTACCTTCGCCAAGGGCTCACCCGGTGACTTGCAGCCTGTCGACTGCCGGCTGCTGATCGACGAGATCGCTTCGATGATCCGCGCCACCTTCCCGCGAGACATCATCCTGCGCCTGAGTTTCGAAGAGGGTGCTCCGGCAGTGAATGGCGACGTCACCCAGCTGTTCCAGGCCCTGCTCAACCTCTGCGTCAACAGCCGTGACGCCATGGCTGGTGGCGGTCGGCTGGACATCTCGCTGCGTTCCGTGCCTGCCCCGGTCGATGCTTCGGTCGGGGGGCGCTGGATTGAGATCGCTGTCGCCGACACCGGCTGCGGCATGTCGAAAGAGGTCATGATGCGTATCTTCGATCCGTTCTTCACGACCAAGTCAGCTGACAAGGGATCCGGTCTCGGGCTGTCCACGACGCTCGGAATCATCCGCAGTCATGGAGGCAGGATCGACGTGGAATCCTTCCCCGGCCGCGGCACCACCTTCCGCGTGCTGTTCCCGGCGGTCGAGGCTTCAGCGCTCCAAGCCGGCTCTTCCTCGGACTCCGCCTCGCCGAGCGGTAGCGGGCGACGGGTCCTTGTCGTCGATGACGAGGTTGCGGTGCGGGAAGTCCTCTCGCTGCTGCTGGACTCGGCCGGCTTCCGGGTCGTGACGGCCGCCGACGGGGCCGAGGCGTTGCGCCGCCTGGGAGAAGAGGGTGTGGTCTACGACCTCGTTATCACGGATATCCTGATGCGAGAGCTCGATGGTGCCGGGCTGATCCGCGGAATGCGGGAGGCTGACCTGAGGGTTCCGGTTGTCGTGATCGGAGCCGCGATCACTCCCGGACAGAAGAAGGAGCTCCTCGCCGAAGGCGCCGTGGCGGTGATTTCCAAGCCCTTTTCCCAGGCCGAGATCTTCGCGGTTGTCCGCGAAACGATCATGGCCGCCGATGCCGGCTCCTGAACGAGCTACCCTCTGCTCAGCGCGCCGGAAGCTTCCAGATTTCGGTCGCGAGCCAGATGGTCTTCGCTCCGGCCGCCACGGCAGCTTCGACGAGTTGACGGTCTTCGGACGGCAGTCCGTTCTTAGTCTGGAGTTCCTCGATCCAAGCAGGGCTCCAGCGGCGCCGGACCTCGGTAAGGTTCAGACCGCGGAGATTCCGGCCAAGCGGGGATGAGGCCAGACTCGTGGCGCCCGGTTCGCGCGAACGCTGCACTCGGAAGTCGAGCAAGTTGAATCGGGAGTCCAACGCCCAGACGAATTCGGTGAGTCCCCAGCGCGTCGCCTGCGTCCGCGCCTGCACGTAGCCGATGACCTCACCCTGGCGAAGCACGACGTGCAGGGGGTGACGGGTTACTTCCCGACGATCGAAGACGAAAGGCAGGTCGGCCGGAAGTTTGGTCGCGTTCTCCGTCGTGATTTCGAGCATTTCCGTGAGGAAACCGGTGCTTTCCGGAAACATCTCGCGGATGAGGCGGTTCGGTTCCCGCACGGAGCAGAAAGTTTGCGCGTGGGCGAGAGTGGCGGCGGTCGCGGAGAGCAGCGCGATGGCGAGGAGCCTGGTTTTCATGCTGAGATGCTTGCCGGGGTTGGCGGTCAGAGTCGGTGGCGGATCTGCAGGGCCAGGAAGCCGGCGGCCGGAGCGCCGGTCGGGCGCCATACCACCTCGTCCCGCTGCAGGCTGACGATCCAGTGCCCGTCCGGGCTCCATCGCGCCCCGGCCACAAGGCTGCCACCGCGCGAGGCACGGGCGCCGGTGCGCTGCCGCTCCGTGGTGACCTGAACGTAGAATGAAAGCGTCTCCGCGGGGTTGGTGACGTTGAGTTCCAACAGTGCTCCCGCGACCTTAGTCCGCGCGGGCCCGGTACCATTCGACCCCGCCGAAGCTTCGAGCAGCAGACCGAAAGGCCCGCGGTAATGCTGGGCGTCGAAGGCGATGCGCTCGCGCCACATTGCGGCGCTGCGCTTCATGTTGAGAATGCGCCCCCGGAAGACCGAGATGCCGATCGCATTGACCCCCGCGTAGCCCTCATAGTCGACCGGGGTGCCGATCCGCGCCGCCAGCGAATAGGGGTCGAAACGGTCCGAGTAAGTCATGCCGGAGCCCCTGCCGAGCCCCACCTCGTACTGGAACTTCGGCAGCGTACCGTTGAGCGTGGCTCCCCAATCAAGCATGAGGCCGGTGTTCGCGCCCCGAGTGGAGGAGCGGAGTTCGCCCGCGTTACTGATGTTGGCCTCCACGCCATAGGGAATCTCGAAATGCCCCAGCTTAAGGTTGAGTGAACGCTCCTGGTTGAGGTGGAAGTTCAGCGTCGCCACCTTTATCAGGAACGCGGTGTCATCTCCATCGTCGAAGAATCCCGGCGGCGCCGGATGGCGCTGCGCCCGCGAGACCCCCACTTGGCCGATGAACGTCGCGATGTCGCCCGCCGCGCCGGCAAAGGATCCGTAGGAGTCAATCCCTGCATCGTACTGCATGCCCGAGCGCCCGCCGTGGGCCTCTGAGACGCTTCGTACCGAAACATCGGTCGTGAAGATGGGTACCCGGGGTCCCTTTGCTGCTTCGAGGGTTGCTGCGCCCAGCAGGGCGACGGCCAGCCGACCAAAGTGGGGCAGCCATCGTTTCGTTCCTGCCGATATGCTTGGGGAAAGGACGCGCATGGGTGAGATTCCTCTTTATCTGTTTCGTTACCTTTTCCGCCCTTGTAAACATTCTTCACGCCGGCGCGGCGCGGCTCACCTGCGGCGGAGAAAAAAGTCGTCTTTGCGAAATCGTCCCCGGTCGAAAGGTCAGGCTCATTCTCAGCTCGCGCACGACGCGGCCGTCGCCGGCGACGTTGTCCACCTCGCCCGTGACGCGGAATCCGCGGCCTTCGTAGAGGTGCCGCGCGCGGATGTTGTCCGGCACGGTCGTGAGCTCGATGCCTTCGCGGTCCGCCGCCCGCGCCTCGGCGATGAGCAGGTCGAGCAACGCTGACCCGAGGCCCCGGCCCTGCCACGCGTCGGCGACGCCCAGCCCGAGGAGTGGGAAGCGGAGGTCGAATTCCCAGAGGAACGCATAGCCCACGATTTCCGGTCCCGCGGCCGTCACGAGGCTGAGATCGGAGCCGCGGGCATTTCGGGCGACGTGTCGCGCCAGGGTGGCGTCGTCGTAGGCGTGCGGCAGGAAGAAGGCGCGCGACGCGGGGGAAAGGCTCGCAGCGAAGCGGGCCAGCCCCGCGGTTTCCCTCGAAGTCAGGGGTCGGACGTCGACCGCCGCTCCGTCGCGGAGCGTGAGCACGCGGCTGCCGAAAGATGCGCCTGCCATGGCGGGGGCGCGTTCAGGGCAGCGGGGCGAGAAAGCCGACCAAGTTCGCCACGTGGGCCTCGAGTGGAACGCCGAGGTGGTCGCAACCGAGTTGGATCGTGGAGCGGTCGATCTTGGCGGCGAAGGCGGGCTCGCGAACTTTGCGGAGGATCGAGGCCGGCTTCATCTGGCCATAGGGCACCGGGTTGAGCCGGCGGTAGGCGTAGAAGATGCCGCACAGCTCATCGCAGGCGAGAAGCGCGGCCGCGAGCGGCGTGCGGGGAAGGGTGGTGAAGCCGTTGTAGCCGTGGGCGTGCGCCTCCACGGCGTGGATCAGATCCTCCGGGTAGCCCCATTCGCGGAACCAGCGCAGCGACTCGGCGGGATGCGTCTGGGGGAAGCGTTCGAAGTCCAGGTCGTGCAGGAGACCGGTCATCCGCCATACGTGCGGATCGCCGCCGAAGCGCGGAGCGTAGCCGGCCACCGCGGCCGCGACCATGTCAGCGTGCAGGCGCTGATACGCGTCCTGCACGTGCTCGGCGAGCAGGACGCGGGCGTCGGTTTCGCTGGGAAGCGGCATGCCTTGACCCGGGGCGCTTCAGGCTACTTCGGGGGAGCCGCCGGCCGCCTGTTCCTCCTCGGTCTCGACGATCCGCGCGATGCTCAGGAGCTTGTCGCCGGGCTCGAGGGTGACGAGGCGGACGCCCTTGGCGCCGCGGTTGGTCTCGCGGATGTCCTTCACGGGGCAGCGGATGCTCTGGCCCTTGGCGGTGAGCAGCATCACTTCGTCCTCGTCGCGCACGCTGAGGGCGCCTGCGAGCCGGACGGAGCCGTCCTCCGGCAGGTCGATCGCCCAGACGCCGCTGCCGCCACGGTTGATGAGCCGGTAGTCCTCGAACCGGGTGCGGACGCCCTGGCCCGCCTCGCTGGCGACGAGGAACTTCGCGGCGTGGTCGACCACCTCGATGACGTCGAGGTAGTCGCTCTCGAGCTTGAAGCGCATGCCGGTGACGCCGCCGGTGGCGCGGCCCGTGGCGCGGAAGAGCTCCTCGCCGGACTCGGGGTCGCGCTCGCGGAACCGCACGGCGAGGCCCTGGTTGGAAACTAGGATGAGCTCGTCGTTACCGGTGGTGAGCACGGTGCCGATGACCTTGTCGCCGTCGCCGAGGTTGATGCCGATGAGGCCGCCCTCGCGGGTGGCGTTGGCGTAGTCGGAGAGGGCGCTCTTCTTGATGACGCCGGATCGCGTTGCCATGACGAGGAACCGGTCGTCGACGAAGTCCTTCACGCAGAGCATCGCGGCAATCTTCTCCCCGTCGCCGAGGCGCAGGAAGGAGCTGATCGACTTGCCCTTGGAGGCGCGGGTGCCCTCCGGCACGTCGTAGCATTTCCGCGCGTGGCACTGGCCGGTGCTGGAGAAGAAAAGGATGTAGTCGTGGGTGCTCGCGGTGAACAGGTGCTCGACGAAGTCCTCGTCGTAGGTCTCCGCCCCGATGACACCCTTGCCGCCGCGCCGCTGGGAGCGGTAGTCGGCGACGGGGGTGCGCTTGATGAAGCCGAGGTGCGACACGGTGATGACGCAGCCCTCGTTGGGGACGACGTCCTCCATGCGGAACTCGCCGGCGGCCGCCTCGATGACGGTGCGGCGCGGCGAGGTGTACTTCGCCTTCATCTCGAGCAGCTCCTTCTTGATCAGGGCCATGAGCTTGACTTCCGAGTCGAGGATGCCGCGGAGCTCCTCGATCAGCTTCATGAGCTCGATGTATTCCGCCTCAATCTTGCCGCGCTCGAGCCCGGTCAGCTGGTAAAGGCGCAGCTCGAGGATGGCGTCGGTTTGCCGCTCGGAGAGCGGGTATTTGGCCATCAGCTTGACCTTGGCCTCCTCCCGGTTGGCGGAGGCGCGGATGATGCGGACGAAGTCGTCGAGGTTATCGAGGGCGATGATGTAGCCCTCGAGGATGTGGGCGCGGTCCTCGGCCTCGCGGAGGCGGAAGCGGGTGCGGCGGGTGACCACGTCGCGCCGGTGCGCGATGTAGCACTCGATGAGCTCCTTGATGTTCATCTGCTTCGGCCGCTTCTGGTCGAGGGCCAGGAGCGTGACGCCGAACGACGACTCGAGGGCCGTCTTCTGGAAGAGCTGGTTGATGACGACCTTCGCCTGCTCGCCGCGTTTCAGCTCGATGACGATGCGGGTGTTCTCGTCGGACTCGTCGCGCAGGTCGCGGATGCCGTCGATCTCCTTCTCCGACACGAGCTCGGCGATCCGCGTGACGAGCGTGGCGCGGTTCACGTTGTAGGGGATCTCGGTGATGACGATCTGCTCCATCCCGCCCTTGAGCTCCTCGGTGTGGGCCTTGCCGCGGATGCGGACGATGCCCTTGCCGGTGCGCAGGTAGCTGAGGATGCCCTCGCGGCCGGAGATGACGCCCCCGGTGGGGAAGTCGGGCCCTTGGACGATCCGGCAGAGGTCGTCGACCGGGATGTCGGGCCGGTCGATGATCGCGCAGGTCGCGTCCATGATCTCGTCGAGGTTATGCGGCGGGATGTTGGTCGTCATGCCCACCGCGATGCCGGTCGAGCCGTTCATCAGCAGGTTGGGCAGGGCGGACGGGAGGACGGTGGGCTCGGTAGTCGACTCCTTGTAGTTGGGGGCGAAGTCGACGGTGTCCTCCTCGATGTCCTTGAGGAGGTCCTCCGCGATCTCGTTGAGCCGGCACTCGGTGTAGCGGTAGGCGGCGGGCGGATCGCCGTCGACCGAGCCGAAGTTACCCTGCGGGTCAATGAGCGGGTAGCGCATGACCCAGGTCTGGGCGAGGCGGACGAGCGTGTCGTAGACCGAGGAGTCGCCGTGCGGGTGGTAGTTCTTGAGCACCTCGCCGACGACGCCGGCGCACTTGTCGTAGGAGCGGTTGTGGAGCAGGCCCTCCCGGAGCATCGCGTAGAGGATGCGGCGCTGCACGGGCTTCAGGCCGTCGCGGGCGTCGGGCAGCGCGCGCGAGATGATGACCGACATCGAGTAATCGATGTAGGCCGTCTGCATGATGTCGGTGATGTTGGCCGTGGAGAGTTTTTCTGAAGCCGTATACATGGAGAATCGGAGTTAAGCGCGAAGACGCGAAGGGGCGCCAAGGTTCGCCAAGGAGGAGTCGGGTACCTCGGTTTGGAAATCGAGGTTCAGGATGCGGTGGAGGCCGTCCTGGAGGAGCGGCACGTTGAAGTTGAGGAGGAGCCCGAGAGGCAGCCGAAGCAGCCGAAGGTAGGTCGCGAGTTGGACCCGATGGACCGGCAACAAGGTCTCGACCGCCTTGAGTTCGAGCAGCAACTCACGGTCCACGAGCAGATCGGCACGGAAGGCCCGCGGGATGGTGTGTCCCTTGTATTGGATGGGAAGAACCTGTTCCCGTTCAATCTGGTGGCCGCGCGAGGCTAGCTCGATCTGAAGGCAGTCGCGATAAGCGCTTTCCAGCAGCCCCGGTCCGAGTGCGCGGTGTACGGCCAGGGCGGAATCGACCGCCGCACTGGCCAGTGCCTCGATGTGTTTCGGGACGATCACCCTCATCGCTTCGCTAACCTTGGCGCTCCTTTGCGTCTTCGCGTTTAATCCGGGTCGCTCAAACGTCGAGGTACTGGACGTTGAGCGCGTTGTCCTCGATGAACTGGCGGCGGGGCGGGACTTCGTCGCCCATGAGGAGCGTGAACAGGGCGTCGGCCTTGGCGGCGTCGGCGATGTTCACCTTGAGCAGACGGCGCTTCTCGGGGTCCATCGTCGTCTCGAAGAGCTGCTTCGGGTTCATTTCGCCGAGACCCTTGTAGCGTTGGATGCTGAGACCCTTGCGACCGTTGGTGCGGATCTGGGCGACGATCGCGAGGGGGCCGTGCAGGGGCGTGCGGGCTTCGCTCTTCTGGCCGGGGTTTTCCGTGATGGTGAAGCGGGGCTCCTCGGTGGCGCTGAAGCGCGCGACGTCGAGACCGGCGGCGGCGATCGCCTTGAGCAGTTTCGACATCTCCGTGCTCTCGAAGATCTCGTGGATGGTGACCCGACGGGGGGGCGTGGCCGGCTTGCGGGCCTCGGCGCCGCCGTTGGCCGCGGCGTCGGCCTGCTCGGCCACATCGGCGTCGAGGTTGTGGCGGTCAACGAACTGGGCGCGGGCGTGCTCGTCGCGGAGGAATTCGTGCGTCTCCTTGTTGCCCTCGCGGATGCGGGCGACGTAGCGCGGCAGCGCTTGGCTGCCGGGTTCGTGGGCGTCGAGGTACTCGTCGAGCGGGGCGCCGTGGCGGGTGACGCCGGTGCCGAGCTTCTCGAGGGCGGCGAGGCTTTCCACGATCTTGTCGAGCTGCGCCGGGGCGAAGGCATGGGCATCGGCGAGTCGGGTCAGCACGACGTCCTCCGAGCCCAGCTCGAGGAGGATGCGGTTGAGCTGCTCGTCGTTGTCGACGTACTGCTCCCGCTTCTTCCGCTTGATCTTATACAGCGGAGGCTGGGCGATGTAGACGTAGCCCCGCTCGATGAGCCCCTTCATCTGCCGGTAGAGGAACGTCAGTAGCAGCGTCCGGATGTGGGAGCCGTCGACGTCGGCGTCGGTCATGATGATGACCTTGTGGTAGCGCGCCTTGTCGACGTTGAAGCCGCCGACGGACTCGTCGCCCTCGCCGATGCCGGTGCCGACGGCGGTGATGAGGGTGCGGATTTCCTCGTTGGAGAGCACCTTGTCGAGGCGGGCCTTCTCGGTGTTGATGAGCTTGCCGCGCAGCGGGAGGATGGCCTGGAAGCGGCGGTCGCGGCCCTGCTTGGCGGAGCCGCCGGCGGAGTCGCCCTCGACGATGTAGAGCTCGGTCAGGGCCGGGTCGCGCTCCGAGCAATCGGCGAGCTTGCCGGGCAGGCCGCCGCCGGACAGGGCGCCCTTGCGGACGGTCTCGCGGGCCTTGCGGGCGGCCTCGCGGGCGCGGGCGGCGTTGAGGGACTTGTCGATGATGCGCTTCGCGATGGGCGGGTTGGTCTCGAAGTACATCATCAGGCCCTCGTAGGAGACGGAGCCGACGATGCTCTCCACCTCGGGGGAGAGGAGCTTCACCTTGGTCTGCGACTCGAACTTCGGGTCGCTGTGCTTGATGGAGATGACCGCCGCGAGTCCCTCGCGCACGTCGTCGCCGGTGATCTGGGGATCCTTGTCCTTGAGGAGGTTATTGGCCTTGGCGAACTGGTTGATGGCTCGCGTGAGGGCGCTGCGGAAACCGGAGAGGTGGGTGCCGCCATCCGGGTTGTGGATGGTGTTGGTGTAGCAGAGGACCTGGTCGTTGTAGGTGTCGTTGTACTGGAAGACCACCTCGACGTGGATCTCGGCCTCCTTGTCGTCGATCTTCACCCGCTGCTCCTTGCGGATGGCAACCGGCTTGGGGTGGAGCGCGGTCTTGCCCTGGTTGAGCTGGCGGACGAACTCGTCGACGCCGTCCTTGTAGAAGTAGCGTTCAGGCTTTGGGTCGGCGGGGCGCTCGTCGGTGAAGCTGATCTCGAGACCGGAGTTGAGGAATGCGAGCTCCCGCAGGCGCTGGGCGATGCGGGGGGACTGGAAGACGGTGGTTTCCTTGAAGATCTCGGGGTCGGGTTTGAACGTGATGAGCGTGCCGGTGCCGCGGGCCTTACCGATGACCTCGAGCTTCTTCATGGTCTTGCCGCGCTCGAACTTCATGTGGTGGACCTGGCCGCCGCGGGACACCTCGACCTCGAACCACTCGGAGACGGCGTTCACGCATTTGGCTCCCACGCCGTGGGTGCCACCCGAGAACTTATAGCCGCCCTGACCGTACTTGCCGCCGGAGTGGAGCGTGGTGAGGACCATTTCCACGCCGGGAATCTTGTACTGCGGATGGATGTCGACGGGGATGCCGCGGCCGTTGTCGCGGATGCTGATCGAGCCGTCGACGTGGATAGCGACCTCGATCCGCGTGCAATGTCCCGCGAGATGTTCGTCGACCGAATTATCGAGGACCTCGGAGACGCAGTGGTGGAGCGCGCGCTCATCGGTGCCGCCGATGTACATGCCGGGCTTTTTTCGCACCGCCTCAAGGCCCTCGAGCTTCCCGAGCTTTGAGGCATCGTAGGTCTCGAGATTGGCTGGATTTGGATTACTGGCGGCAGATTCGGAAACGTCGGACATCGAGGGTTTTTCGAGGGTTTGGTCAGGGTCCAAAAAGGATCTTAAATTCTCTCTTCGCGGCGGTGTTGAGGCGAGGGTTTTTTAAGGAAAAAAGCGGGTCGGAACCGGCCCTCTTTTCGCGTTTAAGGAAGTCCGGGGACCGGGGTGGGTGATGACGGCGGCTTTGGGAGATTGGGCGAGGCGACCTCCGTCAAAAGTGCGCCGAAATGGCGCGGTTTTTAACCGCCCCGCCCGCTCGGGGTCGAGGGACAGGTTAAGCAACGGTGCGAGTAACGCGGCTGAGAGAAGATGGGACGCGGCGCGAGGGACAGGCTGGTTTCGGTCGGCGAGTGGGGACAGGCTGTTGGCGCGAGCGCAAGGGACAGGTTGTTCGGCCGGGCAACGTTTCAACCCCACCATTGAGGGACAGGCTATCGGAGGGGATAGGCGGCGGGAGAGCCGCTGGGGACAGGCTTCTCGCCGGATGCCAGGGGGCGTGGTGTGGGGGCAGGCTGTTCAGGGATTGGGCCGACCTCGGGTTAGGTTACTGGCCGAGGTAGCTTTCGTTTGACCGGTTCCGACGCGGCGGCAGCATCGCGCCACATGCTTACCCCTGTGCTGCAAGGCCTCCTCATCCTGCAGGATCGCGACTCGAAGCGCCACGGGCTCCAGGCACAGCTCAAGTCGGTTCCCGATGAGATCGCCCAGGTTGAACGCAAGATAGCCTCCGAAAAGGCCGCGATCGAGGCCGCGCGGACCGAATTGCGGGACCTCGAGGTTCGCAAGAAGGCCCTCGAAAACGAGATCGGATCCAACGAGACCAAGCTCGGCCAGTACCGCACCCAGCAGCTTTCCATCCGCAAGAACGACGAGTATCAGGCGATGGGGCATCAGATCGAGCTCACCCAGGCCGCGATCGCCGACTTGGAGGGTAAGGAACTGGAATTGATGTACGCGATCGACGGCGCCAAGGCGCGATTCGCGGCCGCCGAATCCGAGCTCAAGGCGAACATCGCCGCCCATGAGTCACGCATCTCCACGCTGCGCGAACGTGAGGCTAGCGTCCGGGCCGAGCTGACTTCCGTTCAGGCCGAGGTCGACGCCGCCCGCGCTCCCGTGGAGCCTTTCCGCCTCCGTGTCTACGACCGCATCGCGGCCCGGAACTTTCCCGTGATCGTAGCCATCCACGCCGGGAAATGCGGGGGCTGCCATCTCAAGGTTTCGAGCGAGGTCGAATCGGCCGTACGGGGGAAATCCGCCGACCCCGCCGCCCAGTTGCCGACGTGCGACCAGTGCGGTCGCATCGTCTACTGGGAAACCTGACCTCGGGTTTTGGCCGTCCCGCGCTTCGGCGTGCTTGCCAGCAAGCGGGGTCGGACCACCTTGCCTTCGTGCTTTGGGGCTGGGTCGTCGCTCCGAGTTCTTTGATCCCAAGGCGCGGGTAATGCCGCGCCCGATGGAAGTTCGGAGAGGAAAGTCCGGACACCGCAGGGCAGGACGCCGCGCAAGCTTCACCGCAAGCGCGGGCGGCGCGCGTCAAGGCGCGCCGACGGACAGTGTCACAGAGAATATACCGCCAGCCACGACCCCGCGAGGGGCCGGGGCGGGCAAGGGTGAAAAGGTGGGGTAAGAGCCCACCGCGTCGCGCGTGAGCGCGGCGGCAGGAAAAACCCCGTCCGGTGCAAGACTAAATAGGTGGCTGGGCGGCCCGTCCCATAGCCACGGGTAAGTCGCATCCGGCGGCTTTCCGCTTCGGCGGTAGGTCGGCGGGCGGGTCGGCCGCGAGGCCGTCCCGAGAGAAATGACGACCACCGCGCCGCGAGGCGCGGGACAGAATCCGGCTTACCGGCCCCAAAGCACACTTTCCCCAATGAGTATACCGATCCGTTTCGTCGCCCTCTTGTTGACGGCCTCATCCCTTGCCGCGCAGGCCCCGTCCGCCGAGGAGAGCCGTTTCCAACGCTTCGTGCGCATGTCGCGCGAGGCCGAGGCCAAGGGCCTCGCGGAGCCGTTCCGCGGCCTCACGGCGCGGGGCGAGGTCGAGCGTGGGCTGTTCCCGGTCCGCTCCACCGGCGTCTCCACGGGCCCGGTGCGCGAGGCGGCCCGGGAGTTCCTCGCGGCGCTCACCCCGGCGCAGCGGGCGAAGACGGTCTTCCCCGTCGACGACCCCGAGTGGCGCAAGTGGATGAACCAGCATTTTTACATCCGCCAAGGCGTGAGCTTCCAGGAGATGGACGAGGCCCAGCGCGCGGCCGCGCTTGGGCTGATGAAGGCGGGGCTGAGCGCAAAGGGATTGTCGCTCGCGCGCGACATCATGCGCCTGAACCACACGCTCGGCGAACTCAATGGGGACAACTTCACGGAGTACGGCGAGTGGCTCTACTGGATTACCATCATGGGCGAACCCTCGGCCGACCAGCCGTGGGGATGGCAGGTCGATGGCCACCATCTCATCATCAATTACTTCGTCTTGGGCGATCAGGTCGTGATGTCGCCTGTCTTCGTCGGGTCAGAGCCCGTCACCGCCCGCGCCGGCCTCCACCGCGGGGTCTCGATCCTCCAAGGAGAGCAGGACGCGGGGCTGGCCCTCTTCCGATCGTTGAACCCCGACCAGCGCCGCCTCGCCCGGCTGCGGCCGGATAAGGACGGCAACGACAACCTCACCGAGGCCTTCCGCGACAACGTCGTCCTCGACTACGCCGGCATCCCGGCGCGCGAGTTGGACGCCGCGCAGCGGGCGGCGCTGCTCGACCTCGTGGCCCTCCACGTGGGCAACCTCGCCGACGGGCAGGCCCGCGTGAAGATGGAGGAAGTCCGCGCACATCTCGACCGCACGCACTTCGCGTGGATCGGCGGCGACCGCGCGGACGGTGTGTTTTATTACCGGATACATAGCCCCGTCGTGCTGGTGGAGTTCGATCACCAGCGGCCGGCCAACCTGCGTCATCTGGCGGCCGATCCGCGGCGGCCCGACCGGGAGCACATCCACGTCGTGGTGCGCACGCCGAACGGCAACGACTACGGCAAGGACCTGCTGCGCCAGCACCTCGCCGCCGCGCGGCACTGAACCCCTTCGGGCGGCTCAGTCGCCTTCCCGGCGGGTCTCGACCCAGCGCACGGCGTGGCGGATGAGCGAGGTGACGTCGCGCAACTCCAGCTTCTCCTTGATGTGCCCGCGGTGGACGTCGACCGTCTTCGGGCTGAGGTGCAGCTCGGCCGCGATGTCGCGCGTGCTCTTCCCTTGGCCGATGAGCTGGAAGACCTCGAACTCGCGGTCGGTGAGCTGTTCGATCGGCGACCGCGATCCGCGGGGCCGACCCGTCGAAAGCGCGTCGAGGATCCGCGCCGACATCCGCGGGCTCACGTAGACCTCGCCGCCGAGCACGCGGCGAATCGCCGCGAGCATGTTCTCCCCGCCGGCTTCCTTCATGATGTACCCGCGCGCGCCGGCGCGCAGCGCGCGTTCCGCGTAGACGCCCTCGTCGTGCATCGAGACGACTAGGATTGCAAGGTCCTCATGCGCCGCCCGGAGGTCGCGCAGGAACTCCAGTCCGCCCCGGCCCGGCATCGTGAGGTCGGTCAGCACGAGGTCGGGGCGGCCGCGGGAGAGCTGCTGGAAGGCCTCGGCCGGATTACCGGCCTCGCCGCAGACGACGAGGTCGGATTGGCGGTCGATGAGCTGCCGGAGGCCGGCGCGCATGAACGGATGGTCGTCAACCAGCAGCACGCGCCTGCGCGGCGGAGGGGCGGTCTCGGGGGCGGCAGGAGCCGGGGGGCGGGCCTGGCGTTTCATCGGGCGGGTGAGTTGAGCGAGCAGCGGACGACGACACCCTCGCCGCGCCGCGAATCGACGGTGAGCCGGGCGCCGATCACGTTGGCGCGGTGCCGCATGACGCGAAGACCGATGCCCGGCGACCGTCCGGCCTTGGCCGGCAGCCCGGAGCCGTCGTCGCGAACGGTGACTTGGAGGCGGCCGTCGGTTTCCTCGAGTCGGATCACGACGCTGCGGGCGCGGGCGTGCTTGACCGCGTTATTCACGGCTTCCTGCGCGATGCGGTACAGGTGACCGGCGACGAAGGGATCCTCGACCGTGACGGAACGCGGGCATTCGAATCCGCACGTGAGGCGGCCGATCGCCCCGGTGCGTTCGGCCAGCTCGGCGAGCCCGAGCTGGAGGGCGTCGGGCTCGGGTCCGACCGGCACCAGCCCGCGGGCGAGGGAACGCGTCTGCCCGACCGCCTCGCGGAGCATGCGGCTCATGAGGTTCAGCCGGTCGGCGAGCTCGGGGTATGCGGAGGCGTCGTCCTTGGCGAGGGTGCACATCAGCTCGAGCGCCGTGAGCTGCTGCCCTAGGTTGTCGTGCAGGTCCGCGCCGATGGTTTGGCGCTCCCGCTCGCTGATCTCGAGGATCTCGCGCTCAAGGCGGCGGTGCTCGGCCTGGGCGTCGCGCAGCGCTCGGTCCCGTGCGACGGCGTCAAGGGCTCGGCGCACGACCGCCGGCAGAAGGGCGAGCAGGTCCGTGTCCTTCATCACGTAGTCGAGCGCGCCGCGTTTCATGACCTCGACGGCGGCCTTCTCGTCCCCGCGGCCCGTGACGATGACGAACGGCACGGCCGCGCGGTCGCGCTGCAGGCGGGAGATGAGCTCGGGGCCCTCGGCGTCGGGAAGCTTCAGGTCGAGGACGAGGAGGTCGGGCGGATGGCGTTCGAGGCGGTCGAGCGCCTCGCGGGCGTTGGCGGCGGTCTCGACGCCGTAACCCTCCCCGCGCAGCTGGTCGGCCATCAGGAGACGCAACCCCTCGTCGTCGTCGACGACCAGCAGGGCCGGGGCGGGCGTCGCGTTCTCCACGGTCGGAAGCGGGTTCAGCCGGCGCTGAGCCGGGGGACCTGCAGGAAGGGCACGAAGCCGCCGAGCCGGCGGATGGCCTCGGAGAAGCGGTCATAGTCGACCGGCTTCTGCATATAGACGCTGCACCCCAGGTCATGGCAGCGCACGATCTCACGAGAGTCGTCGGTGGTCGTCAGCATGATGACCGGCAGCTTGCGGAGGTTCGCGTCGGCCTTCAGCCGGCGGAGCACCTCGATGCCGTCGACCTTGGGCATGCGGATGTCGAGCAGCACGAGAAAGGAGTCCCCGAGGGCGGGATAGTCCTTGAAGAAGAAGTCGAGGACGGCCTGGCCATCGCGGAAGTGCCGGATGCGGTTGGAGAGGCCCGCGGCCTCGAGGTTTTCGCGGATGAGGATGGCGTGGCCCTCGTCGTCGTCGACGATCAGGATGGTGGGCTGGGACGTCATGGTGGGCTTCCCGCCGCTTCGTTCGCGGGCAGCGAAAGGAAAAAAGTGGACCCCTCGCCGGCGGCACCCTCAACCCAAATCCGGCCCTGCTGGCGCTCGAGGACGCGCTGCGCGATCGCGAGGCCCAGGCCCTCGCCGGAGGAGGCTTCGGGATCAAGCCGGTGGAACATCTCGAAGACCTTGGTCCGGTGCTCGGGCGCGATGCCGATGCCGTTGTCGGCCACCGCGTAAACGGCGCGGCCCTCGGCGACGCGGCCGGTCACGCGGATGCGCGGCGGCCGGTCCGGGTGCCGGTACTTGAGGGCGTTGTCGACCAGGTTGGCGAAGACCTGGCTGATCTGCGCGTGATCGCCGCGGCAGACGGGCAGGGGGGTGACCTCCACCACGGCGCCGGTCTCGTCGAGCTGGAAGCGCATGGCGGCGAGCAGCTCGGTGAGGATACCGTTGACGTTCAGCGGGCGGATCTGGAGGGCGACGCGGCCGAGGCGGGAGTAGCGCAGGAGGCCCGCGAGCAGGGCGTCCATCTTCTGGACGCCGGCGTTGATGAAGCGCAGCGCCTGCGGGATGCTGGTCCCCACGGCGGCCTCCAGCCTGGCCGCGGGCACGGCGTCACCCGGGCCGGCCTCGGCGATCGCCTGCCGGATGGAGTCGCAGGCGCGGTTGAGCTGCTTGCCGAAGCCCTGGACGTTGACGAGGGGGGACCGGAGGTCGTGGGAGACGGTGTAGACGATCGCCTCGAGCTCCTTGTTCTTCTCCTCCAACTCGGCGGCGACCCGCTGGAGCTCGCCTTCGAAGTTCTTACGGCGGGTGATGTCGGTGCGGATAGAGACGTGCTGGACGGGCCGACCCCCTTCGTCGACGAACGGGAAGATCGTGGTGTCGACCCAGTAGTGGCTTCCGTCCTTCGCCCGGTTGCGGATCTCGCCGCGCCAGACCTGCCCGCGCCCGATGGTGGCCCAGAGGTCGCGGAAGAACTCCCTCGGATGAAGACCCGAGTTGATGATGCGATGGTCCTGCCCGAGGAGCTCCGCGCGGGAGTAACCGGAGATCGCGCAGAACTTGTCGTTCACGTAGGTGATGCGGCCGGCCGGGTCGGTGATCGCGACGATCGAGTGGGCGTCGAGCGCGGCCTTGAGGTCGCGCAGCTCCCGTTCGGTGGCGGAAGAGCCAGCGGAATTCGGAAGGGCGGCTTGATCCATGGCGGGGAGAAGGCGCAAGATGAGCTGAAGCGCGGGAGGTCGGCAAGGCCCGCGGCCCACGCCGCCCTTTTTCAACCGCGGCTGGTCGACCTAGGGAATTTCCCTAGCGAGATGCCGCCGCGGCTCCAATACCGCGGGTCGCGCCGAACCGCTATGCTGGCCGCCATGCAAGCGACCCACTGCGCCCAGACCGCGTCCGCGTCTCCCCGCGGCGACGACGTCGTCGCCCGCCTGCGCCAGGCCGAGATCTTCCGTGATTACCAGGATGCCTTCCAGACCGCGACCGGCCTGCCGCTGGTGCTCCGTGAGGCGGGCTCGTTCCAGCCGCCGATGCACGGTGCGCGGGAGCCGAACCGCATGTGCGCGATGCTCACCGGGTCGAGCAGCACCTGCGCGACCTGCCTGCGGGTGCAGCAGGAGGTCGAGCGGGAGCCGGGCGTCGACGGCAAGACGGTGCGCTGCTTCGCCGGCCTCGCCGAGTCGGTGGTGCCGGTGCGGGTGGGGGAGCGGATCATCGCCTACCTGCAGACGGGGCAGGTGATGACGCGCCCGCCCACGGAGCACGGCTTCCGCGCCGCGCTGGCGGAGCTCTCGCGCTGGAAGGCCACGGTCGACGTGGACCTGCTGCGGCGAGCGTACTTCGAGACGCGCGTCCTGCCCAAAGCGCGGTACCGCGCGGCGCTGCGCCTGCTGGCGAGCTTCGCGCAGCACCTCTCCCTCCTAAGCAACGAGCTGATGATCCGCTCGAACGCGGCGGAGCCGCCGGCCGCGGCGAAGGCCCGCGCCTACATCGCGGAGCACCTCGGGGAGCCGCTCTCGCTGGAGCAGGTGTCACGCGCCGCCAACATGAGCGCGTTCTACTTCTGCAAGGTCTTCAAGGCGGCCACGGGCCTCACCTTCACGCACTACGTGGCGCGCGCTCGCATTGAGCGCACCAAGCAGATGCTGCTCAATCCCCACACGCGGATCAGCGAGGCCGCCTACGAGGCCGGTTTCCAGTCGCTCTCGCAGTTCAACCGGGTGTTCCGGCGGTTCGCCGGGGAGTCTCCCACCCACTACCGGATCCGCCTCCACGGCGCGAGCCCCGCCGTCCAGGCGCAACCGATCCCCTTCGCCGCCTGAACGGCGGCCAAGAACCGCGCAGCGACCGCCAACCACCGAGGAGCCGGCCGCCACGCCCGATCACTAAGGTATTTCCCGACCGTCACCTCATCCCGAACGCCAAGGAGTCATCATGCGCCCACTCAAATCATCGTCCGTCGTCCCTGAGCCCACCGAATCCGAGATCCAGCACGCCGCTTACCTGCTCTGGCTGGAGAACGGCCGCCCGGAAGGCCGCGACCTCGACCACTGGTTCGCCGCCCGCGAACTCCTCCGCCACCACCACGGCCGCTCGGCCGCGCCGCGCCGCCGCGCTCCCGCCCGCGCCGCCGCGGGGGTCCCGTCGTCCAACTGACCGTTCCCCCGTCATGGCCGTCGTCCCGCTCACCCTCACGATCAGCCTCTGCCTCGTCTTCACCTTCCTGGTGTTCTTCCTGCGCGAGCACGCGCGGGGACCGCTGAGCAGTCCCGAGCGAGACTCGCTCCTGCCGTTGGCCGAGGAGAACCCGCGCCTTGCCGGCCGCGACGCCGATCGCCCGCGCCGCGCCTGATCCACGCCCCGCTTACCCGCCCCCGATGCCCGCCTCCAAGATCACCCTCGAGTTCAACGACAAGGTCGTCCGCCAATTCGTCCTCGCCACCCTCGTCTGGGGCGTGGTCGGCATGCTGGTCGGCGTGCTGGTCGCGACGCAGCTGAACTTCTGGCAGCTCAACCTCGGCCTGCCATGGCTGTCCTTCGGGCGTCTCCGGCCGCTCCACACGAACGCCGTCATCTTCGCGTTCGTCGGCAACATGATGTTCGCCGGCGTCTACTACTCGACGCAGCGGCTGGTGAAGGCCCGGCTCGCCAGCGACTTCCTTTCGCAGCTCCATTTCTGGGGCTGGCAGGCGATCATCGTCGCCGCGGCGGTGACGCTCCCGCTCGGCCTCACGCGCGGCAAGGAGTACGCCGAGCTGATCTGGCCCATCAACGTCGCCGTCGCCCTCATCTGGGTGGTCTTCGCGGTGAACTTCTTCTGGACGCTCGCTCGGCGCCGCGAGCCGAGCCTCTACGTCGCGATCTGGTTCTACATCGCGACGATCGTGACGGTGACGATGCTCTACGTCGTCAACCACCTCTCGCTGCCGACCTCGCTCACGCACAGCTACCCGCTGTTCGGCGGCGTGCAGGACGCGCTGGTGCAGTGGTGGTACGGGCACAACGCCGTCGCGTTCTTCCTCACCACGCCGATCCTCGGCATCATGTACTACTTCCTGCCGAAGGCGGCGGAACGGCCGGTGTACTCGTACCGGCTCTCGGTGGTGCACTTCTGGTCCCTGGTCTTCGTCTACATCTGGGCCGGCCCCCACCACCTGCTGAACACCGCCCTGCCGGACTGGCTGCAGACGCTCGGGATGACGTTCTCGCTGATGCTCTGGGCGCCGTCCTGGGGCGGCATGCTGAACGGGCTCCTCACCCTGCGCGGCGCCTGGGACCGCCTCCGCACCGATCCGGTGCTCAAGTTCATGGCGGCCGCCGTCACCTTCTACGGCATGGCCACCTTCGAGGGGCCGCTCCTCTCCATCAAGTCGGTCAACGCCCTCGGCCATTACACCGACTGGATCATCGGCCATGTCCACGGCGGCGCCCTTGGGTGGAACGGCTTCATGGCCGCCGGCATGATCTACTGGCTGCTGCCGCGGCTGTGGGACCGCCCGCTGCACTCGGTTGCGCTCGCCAACCTCCACTTCTGGATCGGGACCGTGGGCATCCTGCTCTACATGGCCGCGATGTGGACGAGCGGCATCACCCAGGGGCTGATGCTCGGGGCCACGGCCGAGAACGGCACGGTGCTCGCGTATCCGAACTTCCTCGACACGCTGAACACCATCCGGCCGCTGATGCTGATGCGGGTCGTCGGCGGCGCCCTGTACCTGGCCGGCTTCGTGCTCCTCTGCTACAACGTCTGGCGCACGGTCGCCGGCGCGCGCGCCGTGAACGGCACGGTCGAGGTCCCGGACGACGGCGGGACCGCGGAGCCGCGCCTCGGGCTGCTCGCCACCTTCCTCAACCCGCCGGTCCTCTTCTCCATCCTCGGCACGGGTTTCGCCTGCGCGTGGATGTTCGGCGGCGACGCGCTCAGCATCCTCGGTTTGGTCGGCACGCTGCTCTGCGCGGTGCTGGGCTACGCGCACTGGGAGTCGCGCGGCAAGGCCTGGGCGGGCTGGTACGACCGCCTGCTCGTGAACACCGCGCCGTTCACCCTCCTCACCTTCATCGCGGTGGCCGCCGGCGGGCTCATCCAGATCATCCCGCTCGTCGTCTCACACCGCGCCGCCAACGTGGAGGATCGCCGCCAGGTGCCCTACACCCCGCTCGAGCTCGCGGGCCGCGACATCTACGTGCGGGAAGGCTGCTACACCTGCCACTCGCAGATGATCCGCACGCTGGTGCCCGACGTCCTGCGGTACGGCGATTACTCGCGGCTGGGGGAGTCGATCTACGACCACCCGTTCCAGTGGGGCTCACGCCGCACCGGGCCGGACCTCGCTCGGGTCGGCGGCAAATACCCGAACGTCTGGCACCTCCGCCACATGGAGGATCCCCGCGCCATCTCCGTCGGCTCCAACATGCCCGCCTACCCTTGGCTGCTCCGCAACGACACCGACGTGGCCGCGCTCCCTTCCAAGCTCTCGGTCCAGCGCACGCTCGGCATCCCCTACCCGAACTGGACGCCAGGGCAGATCCGGTCGCGCGTCGACGAGCAGGCGAAGTCCATCGCGGCCGACCTCAGGGCCGCCGGCGCCTACGTGGCTCCGGAAAGGGAGATCGTCGCCCTCATCGCCTACCTGCAGGTGCTCGGCCGTTCCGAGTCCGTCGCCGCGCCGAAGCCCGCGGTCGGCGCCGGCCAATAACCTTCCGTCATCGCCATGTTCCGCCGCCTCGCCCTCGAGGACTCCGTCGCGCTCTTCACCTTCGCGGCCTTCCTCACCGCCGCCTCCATCTACGTCGCCATGACCTGGCGAGCGCTCCGCATGAAGCGCCCTCAGGTCGCGGCCTTCGAGAACCTGCCGTTCGCCACGGCCACCCCTCCCGCCGCCCATGACTCCCGTTCCCCCCGTGAATCCTGAGGAAGACCAGCTCCGGCCGCACGTTTACGACGGCATCCAGGAATACGACAAACGCCTGCCCAACTGGTGGCTGTACACGCTGTACGTCACCATCGTCTTCTGGGTCGGCTACTGGGGCTACTACGAGTGGTTCCGCGCCGGGCCGACGGGCGCCCAAGACGTGTCCACCGAGATGGCCCGCATCGAGGCCGCGCGTCTTTCCACGGCGCAGCTGGACGACGCGAGCCTCTGGAAGATGAGTCGCAACGCCGAGTTCGTTGCAGCGGGCAAAGTCGTCTACGAGAGCGCCTGCGCCGCCTGCCACCTCGCCAGCCTCCGCGGCAAGGCGGAGAGTCCGGTGGCGATCGGACCCGACCTCACCGACACGACGTGGGTCCACGGCGGACGCCCGACGGAGGTGCACGGGATCATCACCCAGGGCATCCTCGCCAAGGGCATGCCCACCTGGGGGCCCGTGCTCGGCGCGAGGAAGATCGGCGAAGTCACGGCCTACATCATGAGCAGGCACAAGGAGGGTGAGCCGGTCGTGATTTCTCCTCCGGCTTCACCTTAGGACGCGCCGCCCCGGCCCCCACATGCCGAGCGACGCGTCCAGTCCAGTCACCCCGGCCCGGGCCGCCTTCGCGCGACCTGCGGCCCGCGCCGGCGTCGCCGCGCCCTCGCTGGATTCGGTCACCACGATCCGCCCGGACGGATCGCGCCCGTTCCTCTATCCCTCTGCGACGCGCGGAAGGTTCACGATCATCCGCCGCGTCGTCGCCTACGCGTTGCTCGTCCTCTACCTCGCGCTGCCTTGGATTCCGGTGAACGGACACCCGGCGGTGCTCCTCGACATCCTCGGCCGCCGTTTCCACCTGTTCGGACTCACGTTCGCGGCGCAGGACCTGTGGTTGCTTTTCTTCGTCCTCACGGGCCTCGGCTTCTCGCTGATCTTCGTGACGGCGCTGTTCGGCCGCATCTGGTGCGGCTGGGCCTGCCCGCAGACCGTCTTCCTCGAGCACGTGTACCGTCCGATCGAGCGGCTGATAGAGGGCGATTCGGTCGCGCGGCGTGCGTTGGCCGACGCGCCGATGTCGTGGCGGAAGTTCCGCCTGCGGGCGCTCAAGCACGGCGTCTATATCCTGATTTCCGCCGTCTTCACCCACCTCTACCTCGCCTACTTCGTCTCCGTTCCGGAGGTCTGGCACATGGTCAGCAGCGCCCCGGGTGAGCATTGGGGCGTGTTCGTGTTCATGGCGGCGTACACGTCGCTCACGTACTTCATCTTCGCCTGGTTCCGCGAGCAGGTCTGCATCGTGATCTGCCCGTACGGCCGCATCCAGTCGGCGCTCACCGACGAGCACACGCTCGTGATCGGCTATGATGCGCGGCGCGGCGAGCCGCGCGGTCGGGTCGGCACGGCCGGGGCGGGGGACTGCGTGGCGTGCAGCCGCTGCGTCCAGGTCTGCCCCACCGGTATTGATATCCGGCAGGGGCTGCAGATGGAGTGCGTCGGCTGCACCGCTTGTATCGACGCGTGCGACGACGTCATGCGGCGCGTCAACCGGCCCGCCGGACTGGTCCGCTACGACTCCCAACGGGCTTTCGCCGGCGAGCGCACTCGATGGATCCGCCCGCGCACGATCCTCTATTTCATCCTCCTCTTGGCCGGCGCGGCAGTCGCGGGTTGGGCGGTCTCCACCATCCGGCCGGCCAACCTGAGCGTCACCCGCATGACCGGCGCGCCCTACATCGTCGACGCCGCCTCGGTGCGGAACCAGTTCCTCGTGCGGATCGTGAACAAGCGCAACGAGCCCCGCCGGTTCGTCTTGAACCTGGAACGGACGCCGGCCGGCGTGGTGCGCACCGGGCTGACGGAGCCGGTGGAAGTGCCGGCCTTGGGCGAGGTGGTGCGGCCGCTGATCCTCCAGCAGGAACGTCCGCGTTACGACGGCGTGTTTCACTTCGTGGTCGCGGTCGCCGACGAGGCGGGCGCGTTCACCCTGCGGCGCGAGGTCGAGTTCCTCGGCCCCGAGGCCCGCTTGCTGCGCGAGGAGGAGGCCGGGCGTGGACGCTGATGACGTCAACCCGCCGCGGCGGCCGTCGCGCCTCTGGCTCTGGTTCGTGGCGGCGTTCGCGGTGCAGCTGATCGCCTGGGGCGCGTGGCTCACGATCGCTTCGCGGCATCGCGTGCAGGAAGTGCCCTTGGTCAGGACCCGCTGAGACGCATGGAACTCGCCGGAATCAATTCCCCCGCCACGGCGCTCGTCGCCGGGCTCGTGACGAGCCTGCATTGCGCCGGGATGTGCGGCCCGCTCGCCTGCGGCCTGATGCCGGTGCGGGGGGAGCGCGTGGACGGCAGCACCGTCGCGACGGTCTATCACCTCGCGCGGCTCGCCGGCTACGCGGCGCTTGGGGCCGCGGCGGGCGGTTTGGGCCGGGTACCGCTCGGCTGGATCTCCAGTCCGGCCCTGCGTTGGATTCCGTGGATTGGAGTGATCGTCTTCCTCGGGCTCGCGTTGCGCTGGGATCGTCTTCTGCCGAAGCCCGCGGCCCTGACGCGGCTGGCGTGGAGATTGCGGCCCGCCGACCGTGGGCGTTCGCGCATCACCGGCGCGGCGTTGCTCGGCATCGCCACTCCGTTGCTGCCCTGCGGGCCGCTTTATTTCCTCGTGGCGCTGGCCCTGCTCGCCGGGTCCGCGGTGCGCGGGGCCGAGATGATGCTGGCGTTCGGACTCGGCACGGTGCCGCTGCTCTGGCTTGCGCAGGCGCAGTTCCTTTGGGTGCGCCGGCGCCTCTCGCCGCTCTGGCTGAACCGGACGCGGGTCGCGCTGGCGCTGGTTGCCGCCGTCACGATCGGCTGGCGGCTGCGCGCGACACTCGGTTTCCCGGGGCCGGATCCTTTCAACTTCGTCTGCCAGTGACATGAGCGCCACCGCCACCTTCCCGGCGCCTCCGGCCGCCGCTTCGTCGGCGCACCCGGTCTGCCGTCACTGCGGTGTGCCTTTGCGGGGCGAGCGCGCGCGGGAGTCGGGGTTCTGCTGCGCGGGTTGCGGGTATGTCTTCCGGCTCGTGCACGAGCACGGGCTGGGCGGCTACTACCGCATCAAGGATGACGTCACCGTGCCGGTCGACGCCGCGGTCTTCCAGCCGCGTGACCACGCATGGCTGGAGGATGCGCAGCGTGCGGCTGAGCAGACGGCGGGCGCCGGGGTTCCTTGGCTGAACCTCGACGTCCAGGGCATTTCCTGCGCCGGCTGCGTGTGGCTCATCGAGCGTGTCTTCCAGCAGCAGGTCGGCGCGCGCGACATCAACGTCAACGCGCAGTATGGTTCGGTGCGGCTGCGGTGGACGGCCGGGGAGTTTTCAGCGGCGGAGTTTGCGCGGAAGCTGCAGGCGTTCGGCTACCTGATCGGCCCGGCGGGCCAGGAAACCACCGAGCCGGAGAGCCGCGGCTTGGTTCGCCGCATCGGGCTTTGCGCGGCGTTCGCGATGAACGTGATGCTTTTCTCGCTGCCGACGTACTTCGGCATGGAGCAGGACTTCGAGTGGGCGGGCTTGTTCGGGTTGCTCAACCTGGCCTTCGGCACACTCAGCCTGCTGGTGGGAGGCACTTACTTTCTGGGTCGCGCGATGGCCGCGCTCCGGGAGCGGGCGATGCACATTGACCTGCCGATCGCCATCGGGATCACCGGCGCCTACCTCGGGTCGTTCTACGGTTGGTTCGCGGGCGAGGAGCGATTCGTGTACTTCGATTTCCTCTCCGCCTTCGTCCTCCTGATGCTGGTCGGCCGCTGGGCTCAGGTCGCGGCGGTGGAGAGGAACCGTCGCCGCCTGCTCCGCCACCAGCCGCAGGCGCGGCGTATGCGACTGGCGGGGGGAGGCGAGGTGGCGCCCTCCGCGCTGCGGCCCGGCCACGTCCTTCTCCTTTCCGCGGGGCAGACCTTGCCCGTCGAGTCGCGCTTGGGCGCGGCCGAGGCGCAGTTCTCGCTCGCGTCGATCAACGGCGAGGCCGAACCGCGGATCTTCCGGCGCGGGCAACGCGTGCCGTCCGGCGCGGTCAACGTCGGCCGGGAGCCCGTTGAACTCGAGGCCCTCCAGGCGTGGGCGGACTCGCTGCTCGCGCGCTTGCTGGAACCGGGCCGTCGCGCCGCCGCGTCGCACCCGCTGTTGGAGCGGGTGGTGCGCGGCTACGTCGCCGGCATCCTGCTCGTGGCCGTACTGTCAGGCGCGGGCTGGTGGTGGTTCGCGGGGGACGCCGCGCGCTCGTGGGCCGTCGTGACGGCGGTGCTCGTGGTGTCGTGCCCGTGCGCCATCGCGCTCGCGTTCCCGCTGGCGGACGAAATGGCGACGGTCGCGCTGCGCCGCCGGGGCGTTTTCGTGCGCGAGGGCGACCTCTGGCCGCGGCTGGCCCGCGTGCGCCAGGTGGTCTTCGACAAGACCGGCACGCTCACGCTCGAGACGCCCGTGCTGCGCAATCCGGAGGCGGTCGCGGGGCTTGATCCTGCGGCGCGCGACGCGTTGCACACCCTGGTACGGGATTCAGTTCACCCCGTGAGCCAGGCGCTGCTGGAGGAACTGCTTTCCGGCGGGCCGGCCGGTGTGGTCGCGGGCGAGGTGAAGGAGACGATCGGTGCGGGCGTGGAGATCGGCGCGTGGTCGTTGGGTCGGCCGGGCTGGCGTTCGCGCGAATCCACCGGCGCCGGCGGGACGGAGCTTTGCCAGGCTGGAGAGGTGGTGGCGCGGTTTCATTGCGAGGACACGGCCCGCGTGGATGCCCGGGAGGAGATCGCCGCGCTCGGGTGCCGCGGCCTCGACATTCACCTCATGAGCGGCGACGAGCCCGGCAAGGTCTCCGCGTTGGCCAGACGGCTCGGGTTGGAGCGCGAGCGGTCAAGGGGTGGTTTGTCGCCGTCGGCCAAGGCCAAGCGGCTGGGGGAAATCGGGTGCGATTCGAGCCTTATGCTCGGGGACGGCGCGAACGACAGCCTCGCTTTTGATCGCGCCCTTTGCCGCGGGACGCCGGTGATCCACCGCGGCGTGCTGGAGGCGAAGGCCGACTTCTATTACCTCGGGCGTGGCATCGGCGGCATCCGCGCGTTGCTCGAGACGAACGACGTGCGGCGCCGCACGCAATCGGTGATCCTCGTTTTCTCGATCGCCTACAACCTGCTCGCCGTCGGACTGGCGGTGGCGGGTCGGATGAACCCGCTGGTCGCGGCGATCCTGATGCCCGTCAATTCGCTGCTCACGCTCACCATCGTGTCGTGGGGCATGCGACCGGCCTTCCGGCGGGCGGCGGCCTGATCGCGTCGCGGCGGGAAAAGGAAAGGGCGCGGGCCTGACGCCCGCGCCCATGTTCCCACATACCCAACAAGGTCATTTCTTCGCGGCCTTCGGCGCGGGTGTGATCACCACGGGACAACCTGCGCGCATCAGCACGCCATGGGTGGTGCTGCCCACGAGCAGGTCGTAAAGGGCGGTGTGACCGTGGGAGCCCATCACGACGTAGGCGGCGTCGAGGCCCTTGGCCTGCTCCACGATGAGCCGGATGGGCGGACCATTGAGCTGCATGGTCTCGACGGGGACTTGTTCACCCCTGAGTCGGGACTCCAGTTCCGCGAGGCGGCGGGCGGCGTTCCTCTCGCCGGCGGCCATGATCTCCGAGAGGTTGTCGACGAGCGCGGAGTATTCGTTGGTGATCGCCGGGGGTTGCAGGACGGTCAGCAGCACGACCTTCCCGCCCAGCGCGCGGGCGAGGCTGGCGGCCTCGGTGACGACGGATTCGGTGGCGGCGGAGAAATCAATCGGGGCAAGGATTGTTTTCATGCCCCCAACTTAAGCCCGTTGGTCGACTCCGGCCACGCGGGGCTTGCGGATGAGTGCGCGTGCCTTGCCGCGCCTTGGCCGCCTCCACGGCGGCGCTTCAGGACGAGCGGCGCAGGAGGAAGGCCCCGCCGCCATCGTGGCCGGCCGTCCACGGCTGGCTGACGACTGAATGCTCGAGGGTGAAGGGGCCGCCGGCCTTGCCGGCCTTGAACGCGCGTACGACCTGTTCGTTCTCCTCGGCGTCGATGCTGCAGGTGGAATAGACGAGGCGTCCGCCGGGTGCGACCAGCCGCGCCGCGGCGTGAAGCAGCGAAAGCTGCTGCTCCGGGTGCTTGCGGAAGTCCCCGGGCTGCAGGCGCCACTTCACGTCGACGCGGTGGCGCATCACGCCGGTGTTGGAGCAGGGGACGTCGAGCAGGACGGCGTCGTAGGTGGGGGGCAGGCGGTGTTCGCGCAGGATTCCGGCGACGTCGGCTCCGAGCACGTCGGCCTGCACCAGCGCGACTTCGAGATTCCCGGCTCGCGCGAGGTTTTCCTTCAGGCGGTCGATGCGCGGACCGGGCTGATCGACGGCCACCAGCCGACCCGGGGTGCGTTGGGCTGGATCGCTTCCGGCCGTCATGAGGTCGGCGATGAGCAGGCTCTTGCCGCCCGGTGCGGCGCAGAGGTCGAGGACGGACTCGCCGGCGCGAGGCGCCAGCATTTCCACCGGCAGGCGTGTCGCCGGGTCCTGGAGATAAAGCTTACCGGCCTTCAGCAGAGGCTCCACCTCGCTCCAGTGTCCGCCCGGCACCTCGAGGAAGCCGGCCCAACGCGTCGCCTTAAGCGAGGCCGGCGGGGCCTCCACGGCCGGGTTGGGCCGCCAGCGGGCGTAAACCGGCGCAGGCTGCTGGTTCCACTCGAGCAAGGCGCGCGTGCCCGCCGGTCCGAATTGCGCCAACCACGCCTTCACGAGCCAGGCGGGGTGGGAGAAATACTCGCCCAACTCGGCGGGATCCGCGTTGAGCACGGGCGCGGAGCGGCCGAGCGGTTCGGCGAGGCGGCGGACGACGGCGTTGACCAGCCGGGCCTCGGCGGGGCTGGCGAGTGACTTGGTCTGTTCGACGGCGTGATGGACGATCCGCGCCACGCGCCCCGTGTCACTGTCGGCCGCGGCCTCGATCAGCTCGTAGCCCGCTACGCTCAGGATCGCGCGGGTGGCGAACCGGGGAGGGTGGGCGACGAGCCGGCCGAGGGCAGCGTCGATGCGACCGAAATGCCTCACCACGCCGATCACAAGATGCTGGCAGCGGGAGCGGTCGGGACCGGTGAAGCTTGCCGGAAGCGAATCGAGCAGGGCGTCCAGCCGTTCCCGGCGGTCGAGCCAGCGGGCGATCAGGCGCGCGGCGGCCACCCACGGGGTGGGAGCGGAAAGGGCGGGAGCGGAGGCGGAGGAAGGCATGGTGGCGGAGGCTTAAATGGCCCGCGGGAGCACTCCCCGAACCTCAGTTTGACAAGGGAAAGGAATGTCCGCTCAACTGTCCCGTTCAGGACCTCCCTCACGCAACCATGAATTCCGAAGCCGTTTCCGCGCTCATCGCCAAGTCGCCGTCGCTCAAGGCCGCCAAAGCCAAGCTCGAGGCCATGGAACCGGGCGCGTACGTGGTTCACCGGAGCTGGGGGTTCGGGCAGATCAGGAAGTATGACGAGGCGGCTCAGCGCCTGATCATCGATTTCAAGGGCAAGAAGGGTCACGCGATGGAGCCCGCGTTCTGCATCGGCACGATGGACGTGTTGTCGCCCAAGGACCTGCGTGTCCGTAAGGAAACCGACACCAAGGCCATCGAGGGACTCATCGCAGAGAACCCCGCCCAGCTCGTGGTGGATGCGCTGCAGGCCTATCCGAACAACGCGGCTACGGCCATCGAGATCGAGCTCATGCTCGCCGAGGTGATCGGCGAGGAGAAGTTCAAGAAGTGGTGGTCCGGGGCCAAGAAGCAGATCGCCAAGGACCCCCGCATCTCCGTGCCGGTGAAGAAGACGGAATGCTATGTCCTGCGCGACACCCCGGTCTCGGCCGAGGACGAGATCGTGGAGCAGTTCCTTTCGACCCGCTCGGCCCGTCGCCGGATCAAGCTCGCCGAGGACCTCATGGCCGCCGGTGTGCACAAGGAGGCGAAGGCTGATCTCGCCCAGGTCTTGAAGGGCCTCGCCGACGTGGTCCGCGATTCCAACCAGCTCGACGCCGCGGAGCGCCTCTACGGGGCGGCGGTGCGCGACGACCTGGCACGCGCGCTCAAGCAGGAAGCCGCATTCGAGCCCTCGCAGGGAGCGATCATCGCCAACATCCGCGACCTTCCGGGGATCGCCGAGAAGATCCCGGTTCAGTTCCAGTCGCGCTTCCTTGAACTGATCCACGCGACGCACCCGATCGAGTCGAGCGACATTCTCTTCACCCTGCTGAAGGTTTCGCAGGGCAAGTTCACGACCGAGTGCATCAACTTCCTGATCGAGAACGGTCACGCCGAGGAATTGGCGCGAACCCTCCGCCGGTGGCAGACCGAGCAGAACCTGCGGGCTCCCGTGCTCCTCTGGATCGTCAAGAACCGGCACTCCAAGAAGTTCGCCAAGCTGCTCAACGACCTGATTTCCCCGCGGCTCCTGGGCGCCATCTTCTTCGCCATCGATTACGAGGCCCTGCAGGCTTCCAGCGCCCGCCGGATTCCCCTCGCCGATATCCTGAGCGAGGACACCGACCTGATCTCCGACCTGCTCTCCACCGCCGATCCGGAGACCGCCCGTGACCTCGCCAACGCCCTGATGCTCAACCAAGGTTTTGAGGAGCTCACGAAAAAGTCCCTGCTCGCCCGCTTCATCAAGATCTTCCCCACGATCCAGTCGCTGGTGGCCGCGGATGCCGAGGGTCGCGACGAACAGTTGCTCGTTTCCCGCGCCAGCTACGACCGCAAGCGCGAGGAGTACGAGCTCATCGTCTCCAAGAAAATCCCCGAGAACTCCAAAGCCATCGCGGCCGCGCGCGAGCATGGCGACCTGCGGGAGAACTCCGAATTCAAGATGGCCAAGCAGGACCAGAGCGTGCTCATGGCCCAGAAGGCCCAGTTGGAGCGTGAGCTTGCCCGCGCCCGCGTCACCGACTTCAAGGACGCCACCACCGACCAGGTCGGCGTCGGCGCGGTCGTCGAGGTCCGCAACACGGCGAGCGGCGCCACCACCACCTACACCGTCCTCGGAGCCTGGGACGGCGACCCCGACCGCCACGTCATCTCCTACAAGACCGCCCTCGGCGCCGCCCTTCTGGGCCGGAAGTCCGGCGACGTCGTCCGCGTGAAGTCGGGCGCCGCCGATGACGAGTACGCGGTTGTGAAGATCAGCCGTTACGCCGACCAGGCGGGCTGATCGCGGGAAAACTCGGCTTGGTTTCCCGGACGGGAGTCCGGCCTGCAACTTTTCGACGCCCGGAGTGTTCTGGGCGCCGGGTTTGCCCTTTCCGGCAATTCCACCTCCTTTGGCGCTCCGACGGCGCCCGACCTCCCTCCGATCGATGCACGCTTCGCTGACCTTGCAAACCAACGCTTCCTCCGGCCACTCCGCCTTCCCGGCTTCCGCCTCCCCCGCGGGAGCGGCACCTGCCCCGCGTAAGTCGCGGATCGGCTGGTACCTGGTGGGTGGGCTTCTGCTGCTCGGTGGGGGTGGCTCCGCTGCCTACTTTCGTTCCAAGGGCGCGACCAAACCCGTCGCCGTCACGACCGAGCCGGCGGTGGTGAGGACGATCACCCAGCTGGTCACCGCCAGCGGCAAGGTTCAGCCCGAAGTCGAGGTCAAGATCTCCACCGAGGCCGCGGGCGAGATCATCGAGATGCCGTTCCCCGAGGGAGCCAAGGTCCGCAAGGGCGACCTGCTCGTCCGCATCAAACCCGACCTCTACCAGGCCCAGGTCGATCAGCAGGAGGCCAATCTCGTCGCCGCCAAGGCGTCCTCCGTCCAAGCCCGGGCCCAGTTGCTGAAGGCGCAGGAGGATTTCCGGCGTTCGGAGGATCTCTTCGGTAAGAAGCTGGTGTCCGAGGCCGATTTCACCGCGGTGCGCACGTCGCTCGAGGTCGCGCAGGCGACCTATGAGAACGCGCTCGCCCAGATCAAGCGCACCGAGGGTTCGCTCAACCAGGCGCGGGACCAGCTCTCCAAGACTGTCATTTACTCGCCCATGGACGGCACGGTCAGCGCGCAGAACAGCGAGGTCGGCGAGCGCGTCGTCGGCACCGGATCGTTCGCCGGTACGGAAATCATGCGTGTCGCGAACCTTTCCGCGATGGAATTGCGCGTGCGCGTCAACGAGAACGACATCGTCAACGTCAAGGTGGGCGACCGCACCGTGGTTTCCATCGACGCCTATCCCGCCCGCAAGTTCAACGGCACGGTCTCGGAGATCAGCTCCTCGGCCCAAGGCGGCAGCTCCGCTTCCCAGCTCGCCGCGATGTCCGACGACGTCACCAACTTCCTGGTCAAGATCCGCATCAACGACCCGGGCGTGCAGCTGCGGCCCGGGATGAGCGCCACGGCCGACATCGAGACACAGACCGTCGAGAACGTCGTGGCCGTGCCGATCCAGAGCGTGACCGTCCGGGCGACCGGGGGCCAGACGACGGAGGAGCTCCAGAAGAAGGCGGTCAAGGACGCCGAGAACAAGTCGGGCGGCGGGCTCGATGCCGCCGCCGAGAAGCGCGAGGCGCGGCGCAACCGCGAGGTGCTTTCGAAGGTCGTCTTCATCAAGGAGGGCGACAAGGTGCGCCAGCAGGCGGTCGAGGTCGGCATCGCCGACACCACCCACATTGAGGTGAAGTCGGGCGTGAAGCCCGGCGAGGTCATCGTCGCCGGCAGCTACGCCGCGATCAGCCGCCAGCTCAAGGACGGCATGGCGGTGACCATCGCGAAGCCGGCCAAGGACGGCGAAAAGCGCTGAAGCCGACGGCCCCGCCGCGTCGTCTCGAGTCCCACCCCGCCTCCCCATGATCGCACCCCTTCCCCCCGCCGCCGGCACCCGTTCCTACCGCACGCCCGGCCAGCTCGTCATCAAGATCGAGGGCGTCACCAAGCTCTACCGCATGGGCGCGGAGACCGTCCATGCGCTGCGCGGCGTCAACGTCGAGATCCGCCGCAACGAGTACCTCGCCATCATGGGGCCCTCGGGTTCCGGCAAGTCGACGCTGATGAATATGCTCGGCTGCCTCGATACCCCCACCGCGGGTCGGTACGACTTCAACGGCAAGAACGTCGCCCACATGGTCGACGACGAGCTGGCGGAGATCCGCAACCGGGAGATCGGCTTCGTCTTCCAGACCTTCAACCTGCTGCCGCGGTCCGACGCCCTCCACAACGTCGAGTTGCCCCTGGTCTACGCGGGCGTCGGCCCCGCCGAACGGCGGGAGCGAGCCCTCGCCGCCCTGCGCAACGTGGGCCTCGGGGACCGCGTCCATCACAAGCCCAACGAACTTTCCGGCGGCCAGCGCCAGCGCGTCGCCATCGCGCGCGCCCTCGTCAACCGCCCTTCCATCCTCCTCGCCGACGAGCCGACCGGCAACCTCGACTCGCGCACAGGCGAGGAGATCATGGGTCTTTTCGAGCAGCTCTACGATCAGGGCAACACCATCATCGTCGTCACGCACGAGGAGGACATCGCCCGCCATTCCCGGCGCATCGTGCGGCTGCGCGACGGCCTGATCGAGAAGGACGCGCCGACCGACGCGTGACCCGCACCCTCTACGAGTTCACCGAGTCCTTCCGCATCGCCTTCGCCCAGATCAGGGCCAACGCGATGCGGTCGGTGCTGACCGCGCTGGGCGTCATCATCGGCATCGTTGCCGTCACCCTGATGGGCACGGCGATCAACGGCATCGACATCGGGTTCAACCGCAGCCTCGCGCTGCTCGGCGACGACGTGCTCTACGTGCAGCGGTGGCCGTGGCGCCGGGTGCCCGACTGGTGGAACTACGTCAACCGTCCGGCGATCCAGGTGGAGCAGGCGGAGCGCCTGAACCGCATTCTCGAGGCGACTCCCGGTTCGCTGCTCGAGGTAGCCGTTCCCGTGGGCACCCGAGGTACCACCGTCAAGGCGGGTGACGTGAAGCTGGGCGGCATCATGCTCTTCGGCACCAACGCCGACTACTCGCGGATCGTCACGGCCGACGTGGTGGATGGTCGGCTCTTCAACGATTTCGAGGCCAACGGCGGCCGGCCGGTGTGCGTGCTCGGGTCCGGCGTGGCGGACAACCTTTTTCCCGGCCGCCCCGCCGTCGGCCAGCAGGTCGACATCCGCGGGCAGGGTTTCACAGTGATCGGGGTCCTGGCCAAGCAGGGTGAGTTCCTCGGGTTGTTCAGCTTCGACAACCAGATCCTCGTTCCGCTCAACGCCATGCGGAAGCTCTGGGGCAACCGCATGGACCTTCAGCTGCGGGTGAAGGTGAAGGACAAGACGCAGCTCACTCAAGCGGAGGAGGAGCTCACCGGCGCGATGCGGCGCGTGCGCGGGCAGCTGCCGGCGGAACGCGACAACTTCTCGATCAACCAGCAGCAGGCCTTCAAGGAGCAGTTGGACCCGGTGAAGACGGGCATCGCGGTCGCGGGTCTCTTCATCACCGGCCTCTCGCTGTTCGTAGGGGCGATCGGCATCATGAACATCACCTTCGTGAGCGTGAAGGAGCGCACGAAGGAGATCGGTACCCGCAAGGCGCTGGGTGCGCGGCGCCGCACGATCCTCCTGCAGTTCCTCATCGAGGCGGTCTCGATCTGCCTGATCGGCGGTGCGGTCGGCCTGCTGATCACCTACGCGACGTGTGTCGGCATCAGCAGCATCCTGCCCGAACTGCCGGTGGAGTTCTCCGGCGGGCTCATGCTCGTGAGCATGGCCGTTTCCATCCTCACCGGCATCATCTCCGGCTTCGCCCCCGCGCTCGGGGCGTCGCGCCTCGATCCCGTCGAGGCTCTCCGGTACGAATAGTCCCGCCTCCCGATGCTTCTCACCGAGATCCTCCGCATGGCGTTCGGCTCGCTGGGCGTGAACAAGCTCCGTTCGTTCCTCACGATGTCGGGCATCACGATCGGCGTGTTCTCGGTGATCGGCGTGATGACCACCGTCTCCGCCATGCGCGGCTCCATCGAGACCGGGCTGACCTTTCTCGGGGTGAACATGTTCCAGATCGGCAAGAATCCCACCGGCATCCAGCTGAGCGGCGAGAACCGCCGCCGCGTGGAGCAGCGCCGCAACGTCACATTCGACCAGGCCCAGCGCTACCGGCAGCTGATGGAGGGCTGGAGCGACGTCGTCTGCCTGAAGGTCTTCAACCGCGACGGCCCGGCGCAGGTTTCGTACGCCAACCGCAAGACCGAGCCGGGCGTCAATTTCGGCGGCACCAACGAGCACTTCCTCACCGCCAACCAGTACTCGATCGAGACCGGCCGCAACTTCACGCCCGAGGACGTCGACCTCGCCCGTCCGTTCGCCCTCATCGGTCAGGACGTGCTGCGCCGGCTCTTCCCCGCCGAGTCGCCCCTCGGCAAGATGATCAAGGTCGGCGGCCGCACCTACACCGTCATCGGCACGTTTGCGGCCAAGGGCAGCAACTTCGGCCAGAGCCAGGACGACATCGTGATGACGCCGATCACCCGCTTCTTGTCCGATTACGGCGCGGCCCGCTTCTCCGTCACGATCGCCACGCAGGCGCCCTCGCAGGAACTCTACAACGAGACGGTGGACCGGGCCATCACGGCGATGCGCATGGTCCGGAGCCTGCAGGCCGAGGAGGAGAACGACTTCGAGCTCTACTCCAACGACTCGCTCATCGCCGCGTTTGCCCAGGTGGCCGACGTCGTGCGCGCCGGTGCCCTCGTCATCTCCGCCATCGCCCTGCTCGCGGCCAGCATCGGGATCATGAACATCATGCTTGTGAGCGTCACCGAGCGCACCAAGGAGATCGGCGTGCGCAAGTCCATCGGTGCGCGCTCCCGCAGCATCCTCGCCCAGTTTCTGATCGAGGCCGTCGTGCTCTCGCTCGCGGGAGGCGTCGCCGGCATCGTGCTGGGGGTCGCCACCGGCAACGCCTTGGCCGTCTGGCTGAACGCGGCGGTTGTTTTCCCGTGGGATTGGGCGCTGATCGGGTTGCTGACGTGCACCGTCATCGGCGTGGGCGCCGGCCTGTATCCCGCCCTCAAGGCCGCCCGCCTCGACCCGATCGAGTCCCTGCGCTACGAGTGATGCGTACCGCGCGCGGTCTCAACCGCGTCGGATCTCGGAGCCCTGGAAGCGGATCTGGATGCGATAGACCTTCTTCGTGCGGCAGCGGATCTGGCCGGTCGCCAGATCGACGTGCTCGGGCACTTCGATCCGGTGGATGTCCACCACGGCGTGGTAGCCCCGCTCGGAGAATACGTCGATCAGCATGGCCAGCGCCAGCGGGTCCTCGAGGACCGGATCCTCGGCGTTGATGTGCGCCACGCCCGAGATGGCGTGCCGCAGCACGATCGGCACGATCTTCTTCTCGATGAAGCCGATCACCTTCGCGAAGCGCTCGGGGTGCTCGAGCTCGTAGGCGTCGAGCCGCCGCACCAGCTCCTGGCGCGCGTGGACGATGATCTCACTCGCCACGGGCACACCGCGCAGGCGGTCGACCGTCCGCGGGTCCAGCTCCAGCGTGCTCTGGTACTCGAGCTCGTGGAGGATGTTGCGCTCCACCTCGTCGATCGCGCCCTGCGCGTTGATGAAGTGGTAATGGAAGATCTCCTTCAGCGACTGGAGCGCGTCCCAGGTCTGTTCCTTGAAGACCCGGTAGCGCCGCGAGGCGAGGGCCTCGTCGTGGTCCGTGGGGCGGTCCTCCATGGGCTCGCCGATTCCGGTGCGGGTGACCTCCTCGTTGTGCGCGCGCGTCTCGCGGCCGCGCTTCAGCTGGCGGGCCACCGACTCCTTCTCGTCGACGAAGAGCACCATGATGTGGATCGTCGGTTGCCGGAAATGGATGCTCAGGGGCGTATTGTAGAACTCCGTCCGCAGCGCCTGCATGCGGTCGACCAGCATCTTCAGGCACTCGACCTGCACCTTGGTGCGGGGGAACCCGTCGATGATCACGCCGTCGCGGTAATCGGGCTTCAGCAGTTCGCGCAGGAGCAGGCCGACCACCTCGCGGTCGCCCACCATGTTGCCGGCGTCCTTCAGTTTCCGCGCCTCCGATGAATCGAGCAGCGCGCTCATCACGATCGGCGGGCAGGTGAGGCCGCGGGCCTCGTTGATGAACGCGGTGTTGGTGCCCTTGCCGGCCCCGGGTGCTCCGCCCAGGAGGATGATCTCCTTCGGGAAGCGCAGGTTCTCGCGGCCGACCTCGGTCTCAAGGTCCCGCCACAATGACGTGAAGATCAGCTGCGCGTCCTTGATCTCAAGGTCGGTGAGCTTGGGCGGGCCCGCGGGGGCATGGACGGGTCGGTCGGTCGCAGCGGGCATGTTCGGGGGAGGTTGGTGGAATCGGACGGAATTCGACAAGGAAAACGGCTCAGGACTTGCGCGGCAGGATCCTCGGCGGCGCTTCCATCTGGCCGCGGGTCACGCCGAGCTGGTTGATCAGGCGCAGTTCCCGCCACAGCTCCGACCCGGTCGTTTCCCCGCGGAGCAGCTGCGCGTAGCGCTCGAGGGTCTTGCGCACCTCCGCGGGCTCCTCGTCGATGAATTCCACCCGGAAGTGCCGCGCCCCGAGTTCGCGCAGGCGCGTGACATATTCTGCCCCGGTCTGCGCGCGGTTGTTGTACACGGTGTTCCGGCAGCCGGCGTCGGCCCGCAGGGGCAGCTCGGCTCCGACGCGGTCACGCAGGGCCACGCGGTGCTCGTCGCAGGGTCGGCCGCAGTCGCGGTAGTCGCGGCCCTTCGACAGGAACGCGCAGAACACGCAGTGCTCCATATGGAACATCGGCATGTGCTGATGGATCGTGAGGTCGAACCATCCTCCGGGTGCTGCCGCCAGGAGGGCTTCGAGCTGGGAAATGTTGAGGTCGTAGCTGGCGGTGACCCGCTCGAGCTCGTGGCGGCCGAGGAAGTGCTCCGCCGTCCAGGGGTTCGCCACGTTGAGTGAGAAGTCACCGCGGCGGCGGTCGTTCGCGAAGAACTTCAGGTGGTCGGCGTTTCGGATGAGGTAGCCATCCGCCTCGCTGGAGCGGACCTGGCGCAGGATCCACTCCTCGCCGGGCTTGAAGATCCGCGGCGGAGCCACCCAGAGCGTCGCCCCGGATCGGCCGGGCGCGGCGTTCCTCAGCTCGCGGAAACGCGCGACGACCTCGCGGTAGCGCTTCGGGTTTTCGAACTCGCAATAAACCGTGTCCACGCCCGCTTCCCAGGCCGCCTCCAGCTGCTCCGGTCGGCGGATGACGGCGATCAGTTCCGCCTCGCCGCCGCCATCCGGCGCCTTCGGCCGGAAGCGGTCCGGGCGCAGGTCCGCGCCCGCGCGCATCGTCCAGCTCCGGGGGCGGGAGCGCAGCGCGTCCAACGCGGCTACCGCCTCACGGCGCAGGCGGTTGAGTTCGCTCACGGGCAGGATGACCTCGCCCTCGAGCCGGCATTCCACGGCGCCGAGGCGGAAAGGCGTGCCGCCCAGCCGGCCGAGTTGATCGGCGAGGCGTTCGCGCGTCAGGGGCTGGCGTTCCGCCGGGGCCAGCGGCACGGCCGACTCCACGCGGGCGACGTGCCCCTCGCCATCGTGGGCGATCAGGGTGAGAGGCTGGCCGGCGCGCCCGTGGGCCTCGAAGTTAAGCGGGCGCTGGAAGCGCACGGTTTCGCCCGCGAAGGTGGTGCGCAGCTCGCGATCGAGCGCGGGGTCATTCGTCTTCCAGATCCGCTGACCCGGCCGCACGCGGCGCCAGTCTATGTCGCCGCGACCGAAGCGCAGTGTGACTTCGTCGCGGCCGGTCGGCTCGACTTGGTAGATGCGGCCGCCTTCCTCGCGTTCGTCGGGGCGTCCGGCGTCGAAGACCACGCCGTCGCCGGGTTTCACCGGCGCCTCCATCCGCACGACCGCGGCTTCGCCGGCGAGGCGCGTGACCTCGCCGACAAATACGCCGCGCTTGGTACCGAAGCGCGCGTGCACGAGCTCCTGGTTGTTGATGCCGCCGAACCAGCCGGTGTGCAGGCCGCGGGAGAACGCCATCTGCAGTTCGTAGCGATCCGTTTCCGGAACCGTCCGATCGGCCGAATCCGTGCCGCCGGCCGCCAGCCGGTCGAGCGCCTGGCGGTATACGCGGGTGATGCTCGCGACGTATTCGGGGGCCTTGAGGCGGCCTTCGATCTTGAGCGAGGCCACGCCGGCGCGCACCAGCTGCGGGAGTACATCGAGGCCGGCCAGGTCCTGGGGGCTGAGCAGGTAGCGGCGGTCGCCAAGGTCGACGGGTTTGCCGTCCGCGATCAGTTCGTACGGCAACCGGCAGGCTTGGGCGCATTCCCCGCGGTTCGCGGATCGGCCGCCCAGCGACTCGCTGGTGAGGCATTGCCCGGAGTAGGCCACGCACAGCGCGCCGTGGACGAAGACCTCCAGCGGCAGCGCCGCGGGACCGAGATCAGCGCGGATGCGGTTGATCTCGTCGATCGAGTTCTCGCGGGCGAGCACCACGAGCTGGGCGCCCAGCTCGCGGGCGAACTCCACGCCGGCCGCGCTGGTGATCGTCATCTGCGTGGAGCAGTGGATCGGGAAATCAGGCGAGAGCTCGCGGATCATCCGGCACATGCCGACGTCCTGGACGATCGCGGCGTCGACCCCGGCGGCGATCAGGGTGCGCAGGTAATCGGCCGCCTGCTCCAACTCGTTGGTGAAAACGAGGGTGTTGAACGTGACGTAGCCGCGCACCCCGCGCCGGTGCAAATGCTCCATCAGGGCCGGCAGGTCGGATTGCGTGAAGTTCCGCGCCCGCATCCGCGCGTTGAAGCGGTCGAGTCCGAAGTAGATCGCGTCGGCTCCGTTCTCGATCGCCGCCTTGACGCACTCCCAATCGCCGGCGGGTGCCAAGAGCTCCGGGAGCGGAGCCGTGGGCGCTTCAGCCGGAGCGGCGGGAGCGGAGGGCAAGGCGGTGGACATCGGGGTGACGGTGACCTTGCCGGGCGCGGGTGCAACCGCGGTCAGGCCTTCTCCTCTGCTTGCGGCGTCGGGAAGCGTTCGCGCACGTGACCCCGCAGGAGAGTCAGGAATTCCTCGGCGCCGCGGGTTTGGTACCGTTGCAGGTGGCGGATGACCACGAGCTCCCTTCGCGGTTCGGTGCCGCTCAGGCGCAGGTACACGAGGGACTCGCCGTCTTCCTCATGGCGGGCGAGTTGGGGCAGCAACGAGATACCCAGGCCGGCGGCGACGAAGCGTTTCAGCGTGGCGACCTGGGTGCAGCGGATGCCGATGCGGGGCTCGAGCTGACGGTCGCCGAAGAAGGTCCGCACCTGGGCGGCGAGGGCGCTCGAGTCGCCAAGGCCGACGAACGTTTCCCCGGCGATTGCGCCCGCATCGATCTCCGTGCGGCGCGCGAAGGGATGTTCGCGGCCCACCGCCAGCAGCAAGGGTTCGGAAAGCAGCGGTTCGATGGCCAGTTGGTTGTCTTTCACCGGCAGCGGCACGACCGCCAGATCAAGGTTACCCTCCAGGACCGCGCGGACGAGGTCGGTCCGGAAGCCTTCGTGGGCGTTGATCGTGAGGTGGGGGTGGGAAGAGCGGCAGCGGATGATAAGATCGCTGACAAGGTACGGCATCACCGTTTGCACCGCCCCGACTGCGATGCGCCGCCCCAGTCCGGCATGGTCGCTCAGCTCGCGGGCGGCATCATCGACGTCGCGGATGATGTTCCGCGCGCGCGGGAGGAAGGCGTTACCGGCCTCGGTGAGCACCGCCTTGCGCCCCAAGCGGTGGAAGAGCTTTTGACCGAGCTCTCGCTCAAGATTTATAATCTGTTGGCTCAAGGATGGTTGGGTAAGATTCGAGCGTTCCGCGGCCCGGGTGAAGTTCTGGGTCTCGGTTAACGCCAGAAAGGACCTCAATTGGTTCATTTCCATAGTTAGGAACGATGGAAGTGATACAAAACATCGATTTCAACTATTCCGTGATCTGAGGTAATCTGTCCCCGTCGGTGGATATCCCTCCCGACACCTCTAAGAAAAACATGAAGAACAACCTGATCATCGCGGTCCCCTTCGGCCTCTCGGCCATCGCCGCCTCCGTGCTTTCCATCAACTCCGAGTTCACGGTCGAGTTGGTCATCGGCTGGGCGAGCGTGGGAGCGCTGCTCGCCGTCGCCATGCTTGATTACGGCGTACTGACCCGCCGCAAGGGCAGCCGCGCCTGAACGCGGTTCGTCCATCGGTCACCTAACGGGGCCCGGAGCAATCCGGGCCCCTTTTCTTTTGGCAAGAAAAGGCTTTTGTCCCCGTGGGCAGGCGTAACCTCGTCCGAGTGCGCAACCCGTTCCCTCAAACTCAGCCAGCCGTCACCATGAACTCCTCCGCTCACGTCCGCCGCCTGGCTTTGATCGCCGGGTTCGTCCTCGCCGTTTTGCCGCTGTCCGCCGCCGACTCCGTCCCGCCCGACGCTCCGCCTCGTGGACCGAATCCGGCTCCCGGCGTGCGCCGCGGTGCCCCGGAAGCAGGCCCCGGCATGGAGCGTCGGATGCAACAGGGACCTCGTCGTGACTGGAGCGAGGTCGAGCGCACCACGTTTCTCGGGGTGGAGGTCACGTTGGTTTCCCCGGTTCTGGGCGCCCAACTCGGGCTTCCGCGGGGCACGGGCCTTGTGGTGGAGCGTCTGTCGCCGCGCAGCCCCGCCGCGGGTGTCCTCCGGGAACACGATGTCCTCACCATGCTGGACGATCAGATCCTGATCGATGTCCGGCAGCTGATGGTGCTCGTGCGCAACCGGAAGGAGGGTGAGGAAGTGACGCTCGCCTACCTGCGCGGTGGCCAGAAGGCGACGGCCAAGGTCAAGTTGATCGCCCAGGACATGCCCAAGTATCCCATGGGCGGCATGCCGGGCCCGATGCCCCCGCGCGCGTTCCCTCGCGGTGGTCCGGGCGCGGTCCAACCGCAGCCTGCGCCGGCGGAGCCCGGATTCGAAGGCGGAGCGACTCCCGATGTCGTGCCGCCCGTCCAGCCGCCACGGCCCAAGTCGTTCTGACGGTCGGCTTGCGCGAGGCCGGCGTGCTTACTCCCCGGCCACCGCCGGGCGTCGCCGCAGGAAAAAGGCCACGACGAGCGCGAGGATGCTCGACCAGAAGAAGCCCATGAATGAGCCCGAGGCGGTCAGGACCGCCGGCCCGGTGAACTTGGCGAGCGCGGGCATGATTTTTTCGATCTCGGCCGCGGGCATGCCCTTCGCCTCGAGCGCCGCCTGCTGCATTTCGATCAGCGCGTCGCCGAAGCCCGGGTTGATGACCGAGAAGTAGAGATAGTTGGGTAGGATTCCGAGCAGGCTGGCCCACAGCCCGGTGAGGACGCCGGTGCCGAAGGCGGGGGCGAAACCCCATTCGCGGTCGAGCGGGAAGTCCGCTCGCCGTTCCCTCACGGCGAAACTCAACCCCGCCAAGCTGACGCCGAGCATCAGCAGCGTGCCGAGCCACTGGGCGCCCGCGAGGCGCTCCGCGGTGGAGTGCAGCCCCGCGAAGAAGAAACCAAGGGAGACGAGTGCCTGCGCGATGGCGATGCCGGCTCCGTACAAGAACTGGGTTCTCATGATCGCGGCTCGGGTCAGCGCCGGCTTCAGGAATTGTCGCCGTCGAGAGCGCGCCCGAGACCGCCGAGCACGGAGCCTTCCTCCCGGCCGCCTTTGCCGACGCCCGGCGCCGCCGCCATGATCCGGCCGGCGAGGCGGGAGAATGGAAGTGACTGCAACCACACCCGACCCGGGCCCCTGAGTGTGGCGAAGAACAGTCCTTCGCCTCCGAAGAGGGCCGTCTTGATCCCGCCGACGTACTGGATGTCGAAGCCGACCGTCGGCTGGTAGGCCACGATGCAGCCGGTGTCGATCCGCAGGGTCTCGCCGGCCGCAAGCACGCGTTCGTGCAGTGTGCCGCCTGCGTGGACGAACACCCACCCATCACCCTGCAGGCGTTGCATCATGAAGCCCTCACCGCCGAAGAAGCCCGCTCCGATCTTCTTCTGAAATCCGATCCCGATCGTGACACCGCGCGCTGAGCAGAGAAAGGAGTCCTTCTGCGCCAGCAGCTCGCCGCCGAGCAAGGCCAGGTCGACGGCGATGATCTTTCCGGGATAGGGCGCTCCGAAGGCCACATGTCGTTTCACGCCTGCGCGGTTCTCGAACACGGTCATGAACAGCGATTCCCCGGTCAGAAGCCGGCGGCCCGCTCCCATCAGCTTGCCCACGAGCCCTCCGCCGGCCGCCGACCCGTCCCCGAAGACAGTCTCCATCGCGATCCCGTCCTCCATGTACATCATGCCGCCGGCCTCGGCTACGACCGACTCGCCCGGGTCGAGCTCGATTTCGACGTACTGCATCTCGCTGCCGTGGATCACGTGCTGGATCGCGTGCATGCGTGGCGCCAGGAGGGGAGGTGTGCTCATGCACCGAATCTGTGCGAGCCCCTCATCGCGCCAATCGCGAAATCCCCACCCGGTTCTCACCCCGGATCACGGCAGGTGCGAGCGCAGGTGCTCTCCTAGCCGTTGATAGCGCCGGTAGTCGCCCGCCCAAAGCAACAGGATGAGTGAAATCATTGTGAGGGCAAAAATCGGACCCGAGCCGACATCGAGTACCAGACCCGCGATGAGGGCGGTGAGGCTGGCCAGACAGGCAATCGCCAACAGGAATACGGTTTTCATGGATCAAAGGGGCTGGGCCCCTGTTCTCATAACCCCGTGGCGACTCCGAAAGTCGCAGGGGGCGGCCCGGTCAGCGCAGGAGTTCCCGCGCTAGCCGGTCGTCGCCGTCGTTGGGCGCGGGTCGGAGCCCGAGGGCGGCGCACATCAGATTATAAAGGTCCACGGTGCGCGCTTCCTCCACGACCCGGCCGGGTCGGAACGCGGGTCCTTCCGCGATGACGATGCCGTGCATGGAGCGGATTTCCGGGTCGTAGCCGTGGTCGCCCGCGAGGTAGCCCTTCTCCGGGTAGCGGCGACGCAACCGCTCGACGGTCGCGCGGGGCGCGAGGTGCCAGCCTTCGTCGGGCAAGACCCACACCGGCGCCACACGGGGGCCGGCCCGCAGCGCGAAGTGCGGGGGCAGGTCCTCCGCGCGGAAAGCCCGCACGTGCGGCACGACGCGGAACCGGGCGACCAGCTCCTCGGCGGTTCCCGTCAAGGGCCGCAGCGCGAGCAGGCTGCCGTCGGAGTCGACCTGCACGGTCTTGGGGTCGACGATCTCGTCGAGGATGACAACGCGTTCGAGGCTCGTCGCCGTCATGCCGTGGTCGGAGACCACGAGGTAATTCGGCGTGAGGCCGATCGCGCTGAGTCGCGCGCGCATGTCCGCGAGGTGGCCGTCCACCTTACGCACCGCGGCGGCGACCTCGGGTGAATCCGGTCCGAAGCGGTGCCCGGCGCCGTTCACCTCCTCGAGGTAAAACACCACCACGGAGGGCCGCGCCGGCGGGGGGCGCCGCAGCCAGTCGCAAAGCTCGTCGAGCCGGCGCGCGAAGGGCACGGAGTAGTCGAATGGCTTCCAATGCGTCGGGCGGACGCCGCCGATCGCGGCCTCCGATCCCACCCAGAAATGCGCGGCGGCGCGCCGCCCCTGCCGCTCCGCGGTCACCCACACCGGTTCGCCGCCCCACCACGAGCCGTCGCGGAAGGACGCGGGTTGGAAGTAATGGAAGAACAGGCCGCGGTCGGCGTCGAAGAAGTCGTTGTTCACGATCCCGTGCCGCGCGGGATGCAGGCCGGTCACGATCGAGTAGTGGCCTGGGAAGGTGTTCGACGGAAACACCGGCCGCAGGCTGCGGGCCGACGCGCCGGCGGCGCGCATGGCCCGCAGGGTGGGGCTCTCGGCAGGGTACAGCTCGCAGTAGTCGTGACGGAAGCCGTCGAGCGAGATGAGCACGAGGGGCGACTCCGCGCCGGCCCCGTGCGCGGCGGTGCAAAGCGCGAGGACGTGCAGCAGGGCGATGAACCCTTGGAGGGCCGGCGGCTTCATGGCGCCAACTCCACCCAGGTTGCACCCCAGGAGCCGGCGCTTCCGTCGCAGGTCCCGAAGGTCCACACCTGCGGCGAGCGGCGGAGATGCGCGTGGACGGTCGCGCGGAGCGCACCGGTTCCCTTGCCGTGCACGACCCGGACGCGGCGCAGGCCGCGGGCGCGGCATTCCGAGAAGTAAGCCGGCAGCAGTTCCCCGAGGTCGGCCGGACGGAACGTGTGCAGGTCTAGCTCGCCGGTGATGGGCAGCGGCACCGCCTCCGTTCCGGCGTCATCCTTCGCCGCGGCCCCGTTCACGGGCAATCGTCGCTGGCGATGACGCGCTTCGCGGGGGTAGGGGCCGGCGGAGGAGTGGTTTCACCCGCCGTGCCGGTCGGAGTAGCCTCGGCTGCGGGGGACACGGGTCCGGCCTCCGCGGGGGCGCCCTCGGCGGGCGGCGGGGTCGAGCCGGTTTCCGTCCCTGGGGTGGCGGAGACCGCGGGATCGAAGGCCGCAGCCTTCTTCCGTTCATCCTCATCCATCGCGCGCCGGAACTCGTCCTCCACGCCCGACGCCGCCTTCTTCAGCTCCCGCATCGTCTTGCCCATGCCGCGTGCGAACTCGGGGAGCTTGTCGCCGCCGAAGAGCAGGAGGACGATCACGAGGACGAGCAGCATCTCCGGGCCGCCGAGCCCGTCGATGAACCCGAGGGGCGGGAGGGTGTTGAGGATCACGGTCGCTTCCGTCATGAGTACGCCTAGAGAGCCGAAGGCAGCCGCGCGCTCAACGCAGATTCACCGAGACCGAGAACTTTTGGGTCTCGCCCTTCTTCACCCAACGCAGCCCCAGCTTGTTCTCCGGCGCATTGGGCGGTCCCATCCACGGCTCCACACAGAAGAACGGCGAGGTATCGGCGAGGGTCCAGGTCACGAAGACGGCATCGGCCGGCGGCACCGGCTCGGTGCCGAGGCGGACGACGATCGAGCCGGGTCGACCCTCCTCGCCGAAAACCGCCTCGTTGCCGCGGAGGCCCGCGTGGAGGCAGTCGACGAGTGCCGCATTGCCGAAATTCTCCTTCTCGCCGAGCTCGGGGCCCTGGATCAGCGCGCCGGTCGGATCATGCCGCAGGCGCTTTGTCGCCGGGATGCGGATGGAGTAATCCTTCCGGCCGGCGCTCTCGCTCCAAGGCAAGGTGAAATAGAAGTGGTGCCCGGCGGACCACGGCAGCGCCTCGGAGCCGAGGTTTGTCACCGCGAACTCACATGACAGCCCGAGGGGCTCGAAGCGGTAGGCCACGGTGAACTCGTAGTCGTAGGGGTAGCACGCACGGGCTTCCTCACCCGGGATGAAAAGCGCATCGAACCCGCGGGCGTCGAGCCGCGTGACCTTGAATTCTCCCTGGCGCGCGATCCCGTGCAGCGGCATGGGTCGGCGAACCCCGTCGGCGGCGCGCCAATGGAAGATTTCGCCCCGGTCGAAGCAGCGTCCGCTGAAGGGAAACAGGATGGGGTTGCCGCCGCGCACCTTGGCGATGTCGCCGAAGTCGGCGTTCTCGGGCCAATAGACGACATCGCGCACGGAGCCGTCGCCGAGGCGCACGTTCCAATTCATCAGTCGCGCGCCCCGCTCGGGCAGGGCGAGGAAAGTCGAGTTGCCCATCTGCCAGCGCGTGAGCGTCTTCCCGAGGTAATTCACCTTCTCCATGACCGGGGGTCGTTACCGGCGGCTGCGAACGGGGGCAAAGGTTTTGTTGCCTCGGCGCCCGCAGTCTCCGTCGAGGTATCCCGCTCCCGAGGGTGAACCGCGCGTCATGGAGGGCATGAACGCATGCCTTTCCCGAAAGGTCCCGACCACTTGCAGGGTCGGGCCGAGATGCTACGATGCGGCGATGTTTGCCAGCTTCTCCCTTCCTCGCGCCCTCGCCGCGCTCGCGATGCTTCTCGGGCTCGCGGCCGTATCGCGGGCGGCGGAGGCTGCGGATCCGGCGCCGGAGCGGCCCAGGCGCGTCGTGGTGATCCCCGTGCGCGAGCAGATCGACTCCCCGATGCTGTTCGTCATCCGGCGCGGCCTGAAACAGGCGATCGAGGACAAGGCCGACCTCGTCGTGCTCGACATGAAGACGCCGGGGGGTGCCCTCGATTCGACCTTCGAGATCATGGAGGCGATCGGGAAGTTCCCGGGCCAGACGCTCACCTTCGTCAACAACGAGGCGATTTCCGCCGGTGCCTTCATCTCGGCCACGACGGCCGAGATCTGGTTCGCCCCGGAAGGCGTGATCGGGGCCGCCGCCCCGGTCATGGCCACCGGGCAGGAAATCGACGCCACGATGCGCCAGAAGATCGTCAGTTACCTGCGGGCCCGGGTGCGCGCGACGAGCGAAGGCAAGGGCGGCTACCGCGGTCAGGTCATCTCGGCGATGATCGACGCGGACTACGAGTTGAAGATCGGGGACAAGGTCCTGAAGGGTAAGGGGGAGCTCCTTTCCCTGACCGCGAAGGAGGCGGCCGAAACCTACGGCGAGCCGCCGGAGCCGCTCCTGGCGGCGGGGATCGCGAAGGATATTCCCGACCTGCTTCGCCAGAAGTTCGGGGAAAGGGGCTTCCAAGTCACCACGCTGGAGATCACGTGGTCCGAGCAGTTCGCCGTGTTTCTCCGGTCGCTCGTGCCGGTCCTCCTCGGGCTGGGCCTGCTGGCCCTCTACGTCGAGTTCAAGACCCCGGGCTTCGGGGTGTTCGGCGTCGTCGGGATCGCGTGCCTCGCCGTGGTCTTCCTGAGCAATTACGTGGCCGGGCTCTCGGGACAGGAGCCGATGCTCGTGTTCGGGCTCGGGCTGGCGCTCGTCTTCGCCGAGATCTTCTTCCTGCCCGGCGCGGTCATCTTCGCGGTGACCGGGCTCGCCCTCATGCTCGGCTCTCTCGTCTGGTCCATGGCCGACATCTGGCCCAACCAGCCGGTGCGGGTGAGCGACGAACTCTTCCTCCAACCGTTGATCGACCTGGGCCTCGGCCTTGCGCTGGCGGCGGGTCTCGCGCTGCTCCTCGCACGCCTCATCCCGAGGGGCTGGTTCTTCTCGCGGCTGGCCGTCGCCGGCCCCGTCGAGGGTTCCGCGCAGGTCGCCGGAGCGCCTCCGGAGGAAGGGCCGCGCATCGACTCGCTGGTCGGGCGCGCCGCCGTCGCGGCGACCGGTCTCTTCCCCAGCGGGCAGGTCGAGGTGGATGGGCGGCGTTATGAGGCGAGGCTTGCCTTCGGCACGGCGGCCGCCGGCACCCGCGTGGTCGTGCGCCGGCGGACCGACTTCGGGCTGGTGGTGGAAAAGGAGGGCGGAGCGTGACCGCTGTCCTCCTGCTTTTCGCGTCCGGCATCCTCCTGCTGGCGCTTGAGGTCATCGTGCCCGGTGCGGTGCTCGGCATCGTCGGGGGAGTCCTGCTCTTCGTCGGAGTGGGGCTTTCCTTCGACCGTTTCGGGACCGAGGGCGGTGCGCTCGCCAGTGCGGCGGCGCTCTTGATCGGCGGCGTGGCCTTCTACCTCGAATTCGTTCTGCTCCCGAGGAGCCGGCTGGCGCGGAAGTTCTCCATGGCGGCCACCGTCTCCGGCCGGAGCCAGCCTGCGGTCGCCGAGGCTTCGCTCATCGGCCGCCGCGGCGTTGCCGCCACCACGCTCGCTCCCAGCGGGCTGATCGAGTGCGACGGCCGCCGTTACGAGGCCTTCGCCCGCAGCGGGCACGTCGCGGCCGGATCGGCCGTGGAGGTCGTCGGCATCGATGCCTTCCGCGTGATCGTCACCCTTTCCACCAACCCAAACCCATCATCATGAGCATTACTCTCATCGGCTTCGTCCTCATCGGACTGATCATCCTCGTCGTCGGGGCGATCGTCTTCAGCCTCATCGGCGCCTGGGTAAAGGCGCTGTTCAACGGCGCCCCCGTGCCGCTCTCGAAGCTGGTCGCGCTCAAGTTCGCCAGCATTCCCTACGGTTTGATCGTCGACGCGCGCATCACCGCCGTGCGCGCCGGCATCAACCTCGACGCCGACCAGATCGCCTCGCACTTCCAGGCGGGCGGCAACGTCGTCCCCACCGTCCAGGCGCTGATCGCCGCCCAGAAGGCCGGCATCGAGCTCGGTTGGGACCGCGCGTGCGCGATCGACCTCGCCACCAAGGGCTCGGGCAAGAGCGTCGTCGAGGCCGTGCGCACCTCCGTCGATCCCAAGGTCATCGACTGCCCCAATCCTGAAGGCGGCCGCACCACCATCGACGGCGTCGCCAAGGACGGCATCCAGGTCAAGGTGAAGGCCCGCGTCACCGTCCGCACCAACCTCGACCGCTTCGTCGGCGGCGCCAAGGAGGAGACGATCATCGCCCGCGTCGGCGAGGGCATCGTCACCACCATCGGCTCGGCCGAGAGCTATAAGTCCGTCCTCGAGTCGCCCGACAGCATCTCGAAGACCGTGCTGCAGCGCGGCCTCGATGTCGGCTCGGCCTTCGAGATCCTCTCGATCGACATCGCCGACGTCGACGTCGGCGAGAACGTCGGCGCGAAGCTGCAGGAGGCGCAGGCCGAGGCGAACAAGAACATGGCCCAGGCGCAGGCGGAAATCCGTCGCGCCGCGGCCGTCGCCCTCGAGCAGGAAATGAAGGCCCGTGTGCAGGAGATGCAGGCCAAGGTCGTCGAGGCCCAGGCTCAGGTGCCGCTCGCGCAGGCCGAGGCCTTCCGCAACGGCCGGCTCGGCGTGATGGACTTCTATCGCATGGAGAACGTCCAGGCCGACACCCAGATGCGCTCCTCGATCGCCCACCCCGAGGGTAAGAAGTAACCGCGCCCACCGCCCCACGCGCGTGAAAGCGTCGTTGCTCGACTGGCTGCTCGACCGCCTCGGGGTCGTCATCTTCGTCGTCATCTTCCTCGTCCAGATCTTCCGCGGCCTGCTGCAGGCGAGGCGGCAGGCGGCGCCTCCCGCCTCGAAACCCGACGCCCTGGACGAGGAGCGCCGGGTGCAGGAGGTACAGGAGCAGATCCGTCGCCGCATTGCCGAGCGGCGGGGTGAATCGTTGCCGCCGGAGGCCGCGCCCGAGCCGCCGCCCCTGGCGCGGCGCGAGGAAGCGCCGGTGCCCGACCCCGGAACGACGCGCATGCCCGATCCGCTCGAGGACCCGTTGCGCCGGATGATGCGGGATTTCGAGCGGGCGCTTAATCCGGAGGCGGAGCGCGCCCCCGCGCCCCCGCCCGTGGTTGCGTTGGAAACGGCTCCCGCGCCAGAGCCGGCCGTCGACCGCCGGGCCGCGGAACTTGAGCGCCAGCGACGGTTGGCCGACGAGGTGCGGCGGCTCGACGAGGAACGGGCGGCGCGTCGCCGTGCCGCCCGCGAGGAAGCCGAGGCGACAGCCGCCGCGCGGTCCTCCCGCGCCCCGGCCGCGGCCGGTGGCCTGGCCGGTGAGCTGCGCGACGCCGGTTCGGCCCGCCGCGCCATCCTGCTGCGCGAGATCCTCGGGACGCCGGTGGGGCTCCGTTAGCTGATTCCAGCCGCGCGTTGCGCCGGCGCGCGCGCGGCCCCAACGTCCCGGCATGTCAGGCGATCTCACCGAGCTCTACCAGCAGGTCATCCTCGACCACAACAAGCGCCCGCGGAACCGCGGGCGGCTGCCGACGGCCAACCGCGTCGCGCACGGGGAGAACCCGACCTGCGGCGACCAGTGCAACGTCTACCTGCGGCTCGAGGGAAACCGCGTCGCGGAGATCTCCTTCGACGGCGCGGGGTGCGCCATCTCGCAGGCCAGCGCCTCGCTGATGACGACCCTCGTCAAAGGCCGCACGGCCGACGAGGCCCGCGCGATGTACGAGGATTTCCGACGCATCGTTACCTCCGGGCAGGCGCCGGAGGAGATCAGCGATCTCGCCGCGTTTGCCGGCGTGCACGCGTTTCCCGCGCGCATCAAGTGCGCGACCCTCGGCTGGCACGCCGTGCTCAACGCGCTCAAGGGTGAGTCGGCGCCGGCCTCCACCGAGCCTGCGGGCGGCTGAGGCCGTCTCCTCCATTGCCTTCGGCCGGGGCGGCTTCCACGGTGACCACCGCGTGAACGAATCCTGGGACATCCTGAAGGCGCTGTCGGACCCGACGCGCCTCCGCCTGCTTGCCCTGCTCGCGCGCGAGGAACTCTCGGTCGCGGAGCTGCAGGAGATCCTCGGCATGGGGCAGTCGCGCATCTCCTCTCAGCTCGCCCTGCTGCGCACGGTCAACCTGGTTTCCGACCGGCGCGAGGGGAAGAACGCCTTCTATTCCATCCGGCCGGGCCTGCCGGCGCGCACGCAGGCCCTCACGCGCGCGGCGCTCGATGCCGTCACCGATCTGCCGTTGCTGGCCGAGGATCGCGATAACCTCGATCGCATCCTGCAGAAGCGGCGGCGCACGCAGGAGCAGTACTTCAACCTCATCGCCGGCCGGCTGGGGCGGAACTACTGCCCGGGGCGTTCCTGGGAGGCGATCGGTCACCTCGCGTTGCGCCTCACGCCGGCGATCGACATCGCCGACCTCGGGGCGGGGGAGGGCCTGGTCTCCCAGCTGCTGGCCCGCCGGGCGCGGCAGGTGTGGTGCATCGACAATTCCCCGCGCATGGTCGAGGTGGGCTCCGAGTTGGCCCGCAAGAACGGCCTCGCCAACCTCGCCTACCGTCTGGGCGACATCGAGCAGGTGCCGCTGGGCGATGGCTCGGTGGACCTTGCGATCCTGAGCCAGGCCCTCCACCACGCCCGGCACCCGCAGAAGGCGGTCGATGAGGCTTGGCGCATCCTCCGGCCCGGCGGGCAGCTCGTCGTCCTCGACCTCAACGAGCACACCTTCGCCAAGGCGCGCGAGCTCTACGCCGACCGCTGGCTCGGCTTCAAGGAGAGCGCGCTGCACGGCTTCCTGCGCAAGGCGGGCTTCGCCAAGGTCGAGGTCACTGCCGTCGCGCGCGAGGAGGTCGAGCCGCGCTTCGAGACGCTGCTCGCCTGCGGCTTCAAGGAACGCGCGGGCTGAGGTCGCGGCGGGCGTTCAGCCGCGCACCTGGCCGGCGCCTTCCACGATCCATTTGTAGGAGCACAGCTCTGGCAGGCCCATCGGCCCGCGGGCGTGCAGGCGGTCGGTGCTGATGCCGATCTCCGCACCGAATCCGAACTCGAAGCCGTCGTTGAACCGCGTGCTCGCGTTCCAGAACACCGCGGCGCTGTCGACCTCCGCGAGGAAGCGCCGCGCCGCGGCCTCGTCCGCCGTGATGATCGCGTCGCTGTGCGCCGAGCTGTCGCGGTTGATCGTCGTCACCGCCTCGTCGAGCGAGCCGACGACGCGCACCGCGAGGACGGGCGCGAGGAACTCGGCCGTGAAGTCCCCGGCTTGGGCCGCCGTCGCCGGCAGGCCCTCGCGGGCGAGGATCGCGGCGCTCGCCGGATCGCAGCGCAGCTCCACGCCGCGCGCCGCGAGCGCGCGGGCGGCCGCGGGCAGGAAGACGTCCGCCACCGCGCGGTGCACCAGCAGTTGCTCCGCGGCGTTGCACGCGCTGGGCCGGGTGACCTTCGCGTTGACCGTCACGGCCTCCGCCATCGCGAGGTCAGCCGCGGCGTCGACGTACACGAAGCACACGCCCTTGTAGTGCTTGATGACGGGGATGGTGCTGTTCTCCGCGACGTGACGGATGAGGCCTTCGCCGCCGCGGGGGATGATGCAGTGGATGAGGTGGTCCAGCCGCAGCAGCGTGGCGAGCGCCGCCCGGTCGGTGGTGGGCACCAGCTGCACGGCGTCGGCCGGAAGGCCGGCGGCCGCGAGGGCCCGCTGCACGAGGGCCGCGAGCGCGAGGTTGGTGTGCAGGCATTCCTTGCCCCCGCGCAGCACGGCCGCGTTGCCGCTCTTCAGGCAGAGCACGGCGCAGTCGATGGTCACGTTGGGCCGCGACTCGTAGATGATGCCGATCACGCCGATCGGGACCCGCACCTTCCGGAGCCGCAGGCCGTTGGGGCGCGTTGTCTCCTCCAGCACCTTGCCGACGGGATCCTCCAGTGCCGCCACTTCCCGCACCGATTCCGCCAGCTGGCGCAGGCGAGCCTCGTTGAGCGTCAGGCGATCGCGGGCGGCGGGCGTTAGCGCGGCGGCCTCGGGTGAGGCGAGGTCCCGGGCGTTGGCGGCAAGCAATTCGGGGCCCGATGCGTCGATCATGTCGGCGAGGCGCCGCAGGGCGGCGTCCTTGGCCGCGCGCGGCGTCGTCGCGAGCGTGAAGGAGGCGGCGCGCGCGCGTTGGGCGAGTGAGGTGACGAGTTGGGCGACTTCGCCGGACATGGCGCCGCGACTCTCGCCGGAGCCACCGGCCTGACAACCCCCAACTGCCGGTGCGGCCGGCAGCAGCGGCGGAGGGAGGAGCGGCGGCTCGGCCGTGGGCGTCCCCGCGGCGGGGACTCGTTGCCACGGCATGGCCGCGGGCGCATGGCGGCGGATCCACCAGATTCCGCCCATCAGCAGGAGCAGGCCGGTCGCGTTGAACCACCAGGGATGAAAGATGGCACCGTCCGTTTCCGGCAGGGCGTTGAAGCCGCGCACCTCGAAGGGGAATTCACTGACGTAGGTGGCGGCGTTGTTCAGCGCATGGCCCAGGACGCAGAGCCCGAGCGAGCGCGTGCGCACGTAGATCCAGCCGAGGATCACGCCCAGGAGGAGGGCCACGGGCGCCTGCGCCGGGTTGAGGTGCGTGGCGGCGAAGAGGGCGGCGGAGGCTGTGATCGCGGCGACCGGACGCCACCGCCCGAGCAGACCGCGCAGGATCAGGCCGCGGAAGACGAGTTCCTCCGTCAACGGCGCGATCAGCACGGCGAGCACCGGGCCCTGCCAGCCCGTCGTCACGAGCTCGTCGAGGTCGGGCGCGAAATCCAGCCGGGCGATCAGGAAGTCGGGCAGGAACGCGCGCAGCACGTTGTCGAATTCCGAGAGAAAGATCGTGATGGCCGCCACGATCGGGGGCAGGGCGAAGGCGAGGTGGGCGGGCGTGAAGCCGGGCGTGCCCGTGTGCCGCCACGATTCCCCTTCGCGCCGCAGCACCCATGCCGCGATCAGCCAGGTCGCGAGCAGCTTGGTGATGATGAGGAGCGTGGGCGTGGAGGCGGCGTCCGCGGGGAGCACGCCGAGCACGGCTCCGAGTTGCACCCCGCGCGTGAGCACCTCCTCCACGGCGATCTCGGCGGCGATGACACCGAGCACCACGAGGATCGCGGTGCCGGCGAAGAAGCGCGCGGGCGGCTGGATTTCTCGCATGAACCCGAGACTCGCGCACGACGGCGCGGGGGCGTCAGCCGAAATCTTCACGCGGTGACGACCTCCGATGCGGACGAGGCGTGCGCGGCTCGGGATTTTAACCACGGATGCACACGGATCGACACGGATGGGAGTGGTTGAGGCCGAAGGCGGAGGGAAAATTGGGGGCAGTAAAATTGGAAAAGGGAGAAACAGGGCGCAGGGCTGGTGTGGCTGCGGCTGTTGCCGCGGAGAATTCACGCGACGCGTTCCGGCCTTTTCGCGTTTCGATCGCGCCGTCTCTTCGGGGGCGGGCGCTACCTTCTTCTCCGAAGCGGACGATGCGCGCGCGGCGCGGGGTTTTAACCACGGGTGCACACGGATAGGATCAGTCGAGGCCGAATGCGGAGGGAAAATTGGGAGGCGGTGAAATCGGAAAAGTGGGAAACGGTTCCGAGGTCGGCCCGGCTGATGTGGCTGCGGCTGTTGCTGCGGAGCATTCACGCGGTCGGCACGCGCGTTCGGAAGTTGCGGAGTGTGGGCGGTGGCGTTTGGTGTCACCTGATGGAATCCGCCACGCTCCCTTCCGCGCCGCCGGTCGCGCCCGGTCTGCCCGAGGGGGTACGTGAAGGCGGCGAGAGCCTGGTGCGGCTGACCCCGCCGGCCGGAGATAAGGTGCGCGCCCTCATTGCGCGTGAGGGGCAGGGCGATTTCCTGCGCGTGGCGATCACCGGCGGCGGCTGCAACGGTCTCAGCTACAAGCTGAAGTTCGTGCCCGATCCGCGCCGGGGCGACATCCTCGTGCGCACGGCCGGTGTGGCCGTGCTGGTCGACAGCCGCAGCGCTCTTTTCCTCAAGGGCACCGAGATCGACTATTCCGCGGCCCTGGTCGCGGGTGGGTTCAAGTTTTCCAATCCCAACGCCAAGGCCAGCTGCTCGTGCGGCGAGAGCTTCAGCATCTGACGCCCCGGCGGCTCGCCCTCGGAAATAACCCTTGCCCCGAGCGGCGCCGCCGGCGGAAGCTCGCGGACAGTCTCCAGCACAATCTAATTGATGGCCAATTCGTTTCCCCCCGCCTCAGGCGGTCGTCCCGGTTCTTATCAGCGTCGCAACGTCGACCCCTTCGCGGCCATCCGCCGCAACCACCGGATCAAGGTGCCGCAGGTGCGGCTCATCTCGCCCGAAGGAAAGCAGTTGGGAATCATCGACACGACCAAGGCCATCAATCTCGCGCTGGAGAACGGGCTGGATCTCGTCGAGGTTGCGCCCAACGCCACGCCGCCGGTCTGCCGGATCATGGACTTCGGCAAGTATGTTTACGAGGAGCAGAAGAAGACCTCGAGCGCCAAGTCCACCGCGAGCAAGATCAAGGAGATCGAGTTCACCGCGCGCATCGAGCAGCACGATTTCGAGACCAAGTTGCGCCATGCCGAGGAGTTCCTCGACCACGGCAACAAGGTGAAGATGCGGCTCAAGTTCCGCGGCCGCGAGATGGCGCACACCGAAATTGGCTTCGACGTCATGAAGCGGGCGGTCACGGAGCTAGCCGGCATGGCCCATCCAGACGCCGACCCGAAGCTCATCGGGCGAAACATCCACGTGATGCTCACGCCGTTGCCCGCCAATAAGCGCAAGGCGAAGTTCCTGCAGGAGGCCGAGGACGACGAGGATCCCGGAGAGGGTGGGCAGGGCGCCGGCCCGGCCTGATTCTCCGGCCGCCATGACCCGGGCGGCGCTTTTCCTTTTTTCCGCTCTCCTGGCTGCGGCGATGGCCGTCGCGGCGGAATTGCCCCAGCGATCGGCTCCCACCCGTCCCGGCGCGGCGCCCCCGGCGTCCGCCGTGGAACCGCGCCCGCCGCCCGCCGCCGAAAAGGCGCTGCCCGGCCGTCGCATCGGCCGCGTGGAGTACGTCTCCCTCGCCGCCGCGGCCCCGCGTCTCGGTTGCCGCTTGGTCTGGCGCGAGCCGGGTCGCCGGCTCGAGCTGATCGGTGCGGGCGGGCGGGCCGAGATCGAGACCGACAGCCGGGAGATCACGGTCAACGGCCTGCGGATTTTCCTCGGTGATCCGGTCGTGGCGTCCGAGGGCGACGCCCTGGTGAGCCGTGTCGACCACGAGCGTTGCCTGCTTCCTTTGCTGCGTCCGGGCCATGGCCAGGCGGCCCGGCCCGCGCCGCGGGTCATTGTGCTTGATCCCGGACATGGCGGTTCCGACCCGGGCAAGATCAACGAGCGACTGGGGATCAACGAGAAGACGCTCACGCTCGACGTCGCCCGCCGCGTGAAGCGTCTGCTGGAGGCCGACGGCCTCCGCGTCCTCCTCACCCGCGACGACGATTCCTTCGTCGCGCTTCCCCAGCGGGCCGCGGCCGCGCGTGCCGCCAAGGCCGACGTGTTCGTGAGCCTCCACTTCAACGCCGTGCCGCGGGACACCCGCACCTCCGGAGTGGAGGTCTACACGTTCGCGCCACGCTTCCAGCGCTCGACCAATGCCTGGGGGCCGGGGGCCAAGGACGACACCGAGGACTACGCGTCCCCGGGCAACCGCCACGACCATTGGAACGTCGTCCTCGCGCACGCGCTGCACCGGCGCTTCGTCGACGACCTCAAGTCCGACGACCGCGGCAAGAAGCTCATGCACCTCGCCGTGCTGCGCCCGCTCGACTGCCCCGGCGTGCTGGTCGAATGCGGCTTCCTCAGCAGCGAGGCCGAGGCGCGGAAGATCGCGACCCCCGCCCATCGCCAGCGGATCGCGGTCGCCGTGGCCGCCGGCATCCGCGACTACGCGGCCGTGCTCGGTCGTGTCCGGTAATCGTCCTCCGCCATGAACACCGCCCGCCTCATCCTCGCGCTCCTCGCTCCCGCCGGATTGCCGCTCCAGGCCTGGGACTACGAGGGCCACCGCATCGTCAACCAGCTCGCGCTGGCCGCGCTCCCGTCGGAATTTCCGGCCTTCGCGCGCGAGCCGGCGAACGCCGCGCGCATCGCCTTTCTCTCGGGTGAGGCCGACCGCTGGCGCAACGTGCCCGACCTTCCCGTGAAGCATTCCGGCGGCAGCTGGACCGACCATTTTTGCGACCTCGAGTACATCCCGGAGGCGGGGATCGAATGGTCCGAGGTCTCCTCGTTCCGCTACGAGTTCATCGTGCGCTTCGCCAGGGGCCGCGCCGAAAACGCGCGGAACTTCAAACCGATCGATCCCGCCCGCAACGCCGACCGCACGCAGGAGTGGCCGGGCTTCGCGCCCTGGGCCATCACCGAGCACTTCGGCCGCCTGCGCTCCGGGTTCTCCTACCTGCGCGTATTCGAGGAACTGGGAACGCAAGAGGAGATCCAGAACGCCCGCGCCAACATCGTCTACATGATGGGCCTGATGGGCCACTACGTCGGCGATTGCTCGCAGCCGCTGCACACCACGAAGCATTACAACGGCTGGTCCGGGGAAAACCCGAAGGGCTGCACGACCTGGAATGGCCTCCACGCCTGGATCGACGGCGGTCTCGCCGCCAAGGCGGGCATCCGCATCGATCCGCTGCTGCCGCGGATCACCCCGGCCGAAGTCATCTCCCTGGCCCCGCGGGACGACCGCAACGATCCCATGTTCATGGCGGTCTTCGATTACCTGCGCCGGCAGCACACGTGGGTCGAGCCGCTCTACGCAATGGAGAAGGAGGGCAAGCTCGGGCAAGCCGAAGGCGCGGTGGTTCACGACGAGGCGCGCGCCTTCGTGCAGGATCGCTTGCTCGACGGCGGCCGCATGCTCGCGGCGATCTGGAACACCGCGTGGCGCGGCGCCGTCCCCGACACCTACCTGCGCGCGGCGCTCGTCCGCCGCCAGGCCGCGGCCGCCAAGACGACGCCCTGACGCGCCGCCGTCGTTCCGCCGTCGTGAGACCGCCCCGGACCGGCCCGCTGCTCACCTGCCTCCTTCTCGCGGTGGTGGCGCGGGCGGAGCCCGTTCGGGAGCAGGTGGTTGTACCCCGGGGTCTTGTGATCCTCGCCAACGCTGCGGATCCCGATTCGCTCGCGGTCGCGCGCCATTACGCATCCGTGCGCGGCGTGCCCGGGGAAAACGTGCTGGCCCTGCGGATGCCTTCGGCGGAGTCCGTGGGGTGGCGCGAGTTCGTCGAAAAGGTCTGGAATCCCCTGCTCGCGCGGCTGGTCGCGGAGCGCTGGATCGACGCGATTCCGATGGCGACCTTCGACGCCGCCGGCCGCCGCAAGCACGCCCCCAACGGGCACCGGATCGGCGGGTTGGTGGTGTGCCGCGGCGTCCCGTTGAAGATCGAACACGATCCTGCGCTTTACGCCGAGGTCCCGCCCGCGACGCGGCGCGGTGAGTTCCGCACCAACGCGGGTTCGGTCGACGCCGAACTCAGCCTGCTCGCGAACCCGAACTACCCGATCAACGCGTTCGTCTCCAATCCGCTCTTCCAGAACGCGGCGCCGTCCGCGCAGGACCTCGCGCAGGTCATTCGCGTTTCGCGGCTCGACGGTCCCTCCGTCGCCGACGTCAACGGACTGGTCGACCGTGCGGTCGCGACCGAGCGGTCGGGTCTGCGCGGCCGCGCCTACGTCGACGTGGCGAACCGCGACCCGGTGGGCGACGCTTGGTTCGAGGCGGCTGCGCGCCAGCTGACGGAGCTCGGCTTCGACACCTCGGTCGACCGCGAACCCGGCACGCTCCCGGCGGCCGCGCGCTTCGATGCGCCCGCGCTCTACTTTGGCTGGTACTCGGGCTCGGTTGACGGCCCGTTCACGCTGCCCGGCTTTCGTTTCCCACCGGGTGCGATCGCGCTCCATCTGCACAGCTACTCGGCCGCGACGCTCCGGTCGGCGGACAACGGCTGGACAGGGCCCTTCGTCGCGCGGGGCGTGACGGCCACGGTGGGAAATGTCCATGAGCCATACCTCCAGTTCACGCATCCACCCCACCTGTTGCTGCGGGCGCTCGCGCGCGGCGCCACGTGGGTGGAGGCGGTCTATTTCGCCCTGCCCGCGCTCAGCTGGCAGGCGGTCGCGATCGGCGATCCCCTTTACCGCCCCTTTCCGCCGGGAGGCGGCGCTGCGGAGCGGGTGGCTGCCGCGGCGCCGTCGCGGCTCGATTGCTACGACGTGCTCCGTCGCATGCGCCTTCTCGAGGCGGAGGGCAGGGAAGCGGAGGCGATGAACGAGGGGCTCGTCGCCTTCGGGCGGAATCCGGCGCTTGCCCTCGGATTGGCGTTGGCTCGCCGGCAACTGGACCGGGGCGACGCGGCCGCGGCGGCCGCGACGTTGGCGGCGACGAAGCCGCCGGCGAGTCCCGCCGCGGACGAATGGGCGCTGCTCCGGGAGGCGGCGTTGCTGGCGGATTCAGCCGGCCTTCCGTCGGCCGCGGTTGAGTGGTGGCGCCGGCTCCTCTCGGCCCCGGCGCTCGGGGCCGATCTTCGCGTGGCGTGGTTGCCGGAAGCCATCCGGACGGCCCGGGTCGCCGGGGCGGGCTCCCAGGCGGAGGCTTGGCAGACGGAATCGCTGCGGCTCACGCCGATCAAGGGCGCACCGCGCTGAAAACGGCTAGCGTGAGACGGCTCAGACCTTGTCCACGATCCGGTCCGCTAGCCCGTATTCGATCGCCTCGGGTGCGTTCAGATAAAAATCGCGGTCGGTGTCGCGGTTGATGCGTTCCAGCGGCTGGCCCGATGCCTTGGCGAGGATCTGGTTCAGCTCGGCGCGGAGCTTCTCCATCTCGCGCGCCTGAATGTTGATGTCGCTCGCGGGACCGATCATGCGGCCGGAAATAAGCGGCTGGTGGATGAGCACGCGGGAGTGCGGGTAGAGCAGGCGGCGACCCTTCTTCGCGCCGGAGAGCAGGATCGAGCCCATCGACGCCGCCATGCCCGTGACGACGACGGTGATCGGCGAGGTGACCAACTGCATCGTGTCATACACGGCCATGCCGGCCGTGATCGAGCCGCCCGGCGTGTTGATGTAGAACGTGATGTCCTTACCCGGCGCGGCGCTCTCGAGGTAGAGGAGCTTCTCGGTGATGTCCTTCGCGGTCTCGTCGGTCACCGCGCCCCAGAGGAAGATCTTCCGCTGCTCGAGGAACTTCCGTGCGATCATCATCGCGACGGGCGCGGGGGCCTTCTTCCCGTCTTCCCGTTCCTCCTCTTCCTCCTCGTCGTCCAGGCGCGGGAGCGGGGCGGAAAGCGAGGACTGCAGGTGGTCGAAATGCATAGGGAGAGAAAGTTGCGCCGGGCGCTTGTCTTGGCAAGTGCGGCGTCCCCTCACGGCGCCGCGCCGGCGCGCACCCACTCGCGATTGAAATGGGCGTGCTTGATCGTCTTGCGCGTTTCACCGGGTTTCCCGGGGGATGACGGCCCGTGGGTGTGGTGGCTGTAGGTGGCGTGCAAGGTGCCGTCGGCCGCCTCGATCAGGCTGGGGTAATGATAGCGTCCCGCGTCGGGTCCGGCGGACTCCTCTTCCAAGGCGCGGATCCAGCGCCAGGTGCGGCCCTCGTCGTCGGAGAGCCGCACCGCGAGGCGGTGGCGACCGGTCTCGGTGTCGTTGCCGATCAGGGCCCAGAGCCCGTCGCGCAACCCGACGATCTCGGCGCCGGAACCCGGGTTCGGCACGGCGTGATCGGTCACCGCCGACCAGGTCTCGCCGCCGTCGCGCGACTCAGCCTGATGCAGGCGCTTCGGCGGCGGACCGTTGTCGCGCATGAGGGCGAGCAGGGAGCCGTCGCGGCGACGCACCAGGCTCGGCTGGATGTTGCCCTCCCCGAGGAGCGGTGTGCTGGTGCGCCACGTTTCGCCGCCGTCGTCGCTGAGTGCCATCAGCGAGAAATCGAATCCGTCGGAATAGAGCGGCAGGATGAGGCGCCAGCCCTCGAGCACGAACGGATGCGCGCGCGGCATCCAGCCGAGCCGCTGGCCGAGACGGTCCGTGGCGAGGGCACGGTAGGTGGCGAATTCCTCGCGGACCTTGCCGCGGGCCTCCTCGTCGGGCGCGGCGGCGAGCCGGCCCGCCTCGACGCGGCCGAAGTGGGCGAGCGCGGCGTTGGCGAATTCCGCGGGCGGCTTCAGGTGGATCACGCCGCGGTCGTTCCAGCGCGGCGGACCGTCGCCGAGGAAGTCCTCCGAGCGCTGGTACTTCAGGAGCGAGGACTCCCAGCGGTTCGACTGGATCGTGATCCACACGAGCCAGAGCCTGCCCTGCGGATCGAGGAACATCGCCGGGTTGCAGTCGGGGAAGCCGGGGGTGTCGGCGAGGGTGAAGCGCGGTCCCCACGTGGAGGTGCCGCGGCGCAGGCGGGCGCCCTCGACCCTGACGTCGTCCGCCGTGCGCTCCCCGGAGCCATGGAACCAGCACGCGAGCAGGTCGCCGTTCGGTAGCTCGACGACGCAGGATGAGTGGTTGTGCCAGGTTTCCGGAGCAAAGAGGAGGCGGGCCTCGTGCCGCGGGGCCGCGGCGGGCAGCGCCAGCGTGGGAAGGAGCAGCAGGACGGACGCGAGGGCGAGACGGAGCCGGAGCGGACGGGGGCACAGGGGCATGCGGTCACGTTGGCCGCGGCGGGCGCTCCCGCAACCTTCCGCTCCCGGTGCGGGTTTCCCTGAACTTTCTCTTCCGGCGGATTGCCCCGTTGCCAGCCACCGCGCGGCGGGCTTCACTCGTCTCATGAGCCCCCACCCCCGGATCACCCTCTCCCTCGTCCTCCTCTTCGCGGCGCTGGTGGCGGCGCCCGCCGCCTCCCTGGCGGCCCCGCCCAACGTCGTGGTCTTTTACGCCGACGACCTCGGCTGGGGGGAACTCGGCTGCCAGGGCAACCCGCAGATTCCGACGCCCCACATCGATGCGATCGCGCGCGCCGGCGTGCGCTTTACCAACGGTTACGTCGCCGCCACCTATTGCAGCCCCTCGCGCGCGGGACTCCTGACCGGACGTTACCCGACGCGCTTCGGCCACGAGTTCAACAGCGTCGCCAACCGCACCGGGCTCCGCCTTGACCAGGTGACGCTCGCCGACCGGCTCCGCACCCTCGGCTACGCGACCGCGTGCGTCGGCAAGTGGCACCTCGGTGGCGGGCTGGAGTACCGCCCGACCAAGCGCGGCTTCGACGAGTTCTACGGCACGCTCGCCAACACGCCGTTCTACCACCCGACGAACTTCGTCGATTCCCTGGTTTCCGACGAGACGCGGCCGGTGACCGACGCCGCTTTTTACACGACCGACGCCTACGCCGCACGCGCGGTCGACTGGATCGAGCGCAACAAGGGCCGCCCGTGGTTCCTCTACCTGCCGTTCAACGCGCAGCACGCCCCGTTGCAGGCGCCGAAGACGTACCTCGATCGTTTCTCGGGCATTCCTGATGAGAAGCGCCGCATCTTCGCGGCGATGCTGGCGTCGATGGACGACGCCGTGGGCCGCGTGATGGGCAAGGTCCGCGCGCTCGGCCAGGAGGAGAACACGATCGTGTTCTACATCGCCGACAACGGCGGTCCCACCGCGAGCACCACCTCGGGCAACGGTCCCCTCCGCGGCTTCAAGATGACGACCTTCGAGGGCGGGCCGCGCGTGCCTTTCCTCGCGCAGTGGAAGGGCCGCTGGCCGGCCGGCAAGGTCTACGACGCGCCGGTCATCAACCTCGACGTGCTCCCGACCCTCGTGACCGCCGCCGGCGGCAAGGTGGACGCCTCGTGGCGCCTCGACGGCGTCGACCTCACGCCCTTCGTCACCGGCGCCAACTCCGCGCGGCCGCACCAGACGCTGTACTGGCGCTATGGTCCGCAATGGGCGGTCCGCCACGGCGACCTTAAGCTCGTCGTCTCCAAGGGCGGCAGCGGCAAGCCCGAGCTCTACGACCTTTCGAAGGACATCGGCGAGTCGCGCGACCTCGCCGCCGCCCAGCCCGCGAAAGTGCGGGAACTGCAGGCGCTCTGGGACAAATGGAGCGCGGAGCAGGCCGAGCCCAGCGCGCCCGACGTGCCGGCCGGCGCCGCCAAGAAGGGCGGCAAGAAGAAGCGCTGACCGCCGGTGAAATCTCCGCCCCTCCGCTTTTCCCGCGCCGCCTTCGCGATCGTCCTGGGGTGCGCGGGGCTCGGGGCGGAGGAGGTGCGGGTGCGTGATGCTGCCGGGCTGCGTGCCGCCGTGGCCGCGGCGCGGCCGGGTACGGTGATCCTGCTGGCGGAGGGCGTTTACGGCGGCGGGTTCAGTTTCCCGCGACTGCGGGGCGAGCCTGGTCGACAGATCACCATCGCTTCGGAAGACCCCGCCAAGCCGGCGGTCTTCCGCGACGCGCGCACCGGCCTGCACCTGAGCTCGCCCGCGCACGTCGAGCTGCGCGACCTTGAGTTCACCGTGCTCCACGCCAACGGACTCAATATCGACGATGGCGGCCGTCGCGACGGGGACGCGCACCACGTGACGCTGCGCGGCCTGCGGGTGCGCGACGTGGGCGGCGGCGGCAATGAGGACGGCATCAAGCTTTCCGGCGTGTCGGACTTCACGGTCGAGGGCTGCCGCGTGGAGCGCTGGGGCGCGGCCGGCTCGGCGATCGACCTCGTCGGCTGCCACCGCGGCGTCATCCGCGGCAACGTCTTCCGCCACACGCTGCCGCCCGCGGCGAACGGCGTGCAGTGCAAGGGCGGCTCCTCCGCGATCGCGATCCTCGGCAACCTTTTCGACGACACCGGCGCCCGCGGCGTGAACCTCGGCGGCAGTACGGGGACCGCGTTCTTCCGCCCGCCGCTCAACGGTGACGGGCCGCACGCCGAGGCGCGCGACATCCGCGTCGAGGGCAACCGCTTCACCGGCGCGACGTCCCCGGTGGCGTTCGCGGGCGTGGACGGGGCCGTGGTGCGCTTCAACACTTTCGAGCAGCCGGGCCGTTGGGTGCTGCGCATCCTGCAGGAGAACCGCGCGCCCGGATTCGTCGCGTGCCGCAACGGCAGCTTCACCGACAACCTCGTGGTCTTCGAATCGTCCCGCTGGTCGGAGGGCGGCGTGAACGTGGGGCCGGGGACGGCGCCCGAGACGTTCACTTTCGCGCGCAATTGGTGGTATTGCACCGATCGGCCGCAACGCAGCCAACCAAGGTTACCGGTGCCCGAGTCCGACGGCGTCCACGGCCGTGATCCCGTGGGGGCGCGGGGCGTTGCCGGCGCGACGGCGTGGCGGGAAAAATGAAAACCCCCGCCGAGGGGAACGGCGGGGGTCGGGAATGAGGCGGATCGCCGGCCGGCGTCAGACGGCCGTGATGCGACGCTTGGCGTGGTCGTAGAACGTCTTGCGGCCGGTGTCGTAGGAGATCACGGCCATGAGGACGGCGACGGCGTGCTGGTAACCGGCGTCGATCGAGGCGTGCGGCGTCTTGTTGTCGCGCATGCACTGGAGCCAGTTGAGGAAGTGGTCGGGCCGGTCGACCGGCGTGACCTCCTGCTTCCCGCGGATCTTGCCGTCGCGCTTCGGGCCGCCCTCGGCGCTGTAGGAAGGCGCGTTCCAGTTGCCGACGTCGAGGGTTCCCTTGTCGCCGAAGAATTTCCGGAGGTTGCCGGAGCTGTTGCCGAAGTTGTTGGAGCTCGTGACCATCATGCCCTCGGGATACATCCACGTGGCCATGACGTTGTCGGGCGTCGTGAACTTGTTCTCGTCCTTCCAGTAGGTCACGCCGCCGATGCACATGCAGGACTCGGGGAAGCCGCAGTCGGTGACGTAATGCATCAGGTCGAGGAAGTGGGCGCCCCATTGCGGCACGGGACCCTGGCAGAACTCGTAGTAGCCATACCACGCGGCGTACTGGCGGGCGTCGAACGGGCGGGGTTTCCGGTCGTCGAGGAATTCCTTCCAGTCGACTTCCGACTCCTTCACGTCACGGCCGAGGTAACTGTACCAGTAGGGCTTCTCGGCGTTGCGGGTCTCGTCGACGCGCGTAATCTTGCCGAGGATGCCGCTCTTCACGAGCTCGCGTGCGCCGGCGACGCCGGGGAGGCTGCGCAGCTGGGTGCCGACCTGGATGATGCTGCCGCGGCCCTGGGCGGCCTTGGCGGCATCGTAGGCCCGGAGCAATTTGTCGAACTCGGTCGCCAGGGGCTTCTCGACGTAGATGTGCTTGTTGGCCTTGGCGGCGGCCTCGAGGTGGAGGGTGTGCAGGTGGTCGGGCGAGGCGATCATCACCGCGTCGACGTCCTTCATCGCCAGCACGTCGCGGTAGGAGGCGAAGGTCTTGGCGTCGCTGCCGAACCATTCCTTCGCGCGGGCCTTCGCCTTCTCGCGCGCCTGGCTCCACGGATCGGCGACGGCCACGACCTCGATGTTGGTCGCGGCGGCGTGCTTGTGGATGCCCGACATGTGGGCGGTGACGCCGCGGCTGCCGCAGCCGATCTGCGCGATGCGGATGCGCGAGTTGGCGCCGATCGAGCGGGCACGCTCGGCCGCGGTCAGGAAGCGGGGCGTCGATGCCGTGATCGCCGCGCCGGCGGCGAGGCCCGAGGAGGCCTTGAGGAAGTGGCGGCGGGCGACGGCGGGGGTGCTGGGTTTCGTTTCCATGGTTGGGGGGATGAGGATCAGAGGGCGATGATGCGGTCCATCTGGCCGGACAAGGTCTTCAGCCATTCGGCGTCGGAGAGGCCGGGCGTGCGGTACTGCTCGGAGATCAGCCAGCCGGAGTAACCGATGGCGTCGAGGGCGGCGATAACGGCGGGCCAGTTGCTGTCGCCGCCGAAGAGCTCGGTCTTGAAGCCGGCGGAAGGGCCCTCCTTGTCGCGCAGCTTCCGGCTGTATTCCTTCACGTGGACCTTGGTGATCCGCGAGCCGAGGATGCGGATCCACTGGTCCGGCCAGCCGCTGTCGACGACGTTGCCGACGTCGAAGTGCCACCGCACCGCGGGGGTCTTGAACTGGTCGACGAAGGCCGCGGCCTCGAGCGGGCTGAGGAGGAACTTGTTCCAGACGTTCTCGATCGCGATCGCCACGCCGAGTTCCTCGGCCAGCGGGATCGCCTTGCGGACGCCCTCGACCGCACGCGGGTAGGCGTCGGCGTAGGAGGTGTCCTGATTGACCACGCCCGGGACGAAGAGCACGGAGCTCGCACCGTAGGCCTTGGCGTCGCGGAGCGCCTGCAGCAGACCGTTCAGTCCCGTCTCCCTAGCGGTCGGGTTGGGGGAGGTGATCGGGTGCGTCCAATGGTTGTGCACCACGACGCTGGGAATCTCGAGCCCGCTGGCATCGCGCGCGGCGAGGACTTCCTTCTGATCCATGGCGCCGCTGACCTCGACGCCCTCGAAGCCGGCCTCCCGGAGAAGCTTGAAGCGCTCGGTGAGCGAGCCCCCGTTCTTGGCGTTGGGCCGGAGCCCGCCGAACATGTAGGCCTTGCGGAGCTTCCGCCGGGGTTTGTCGGCGGCGAGCCCCTTGACGGAGGCGAGGGTCGCGAGCGCGGCCGAGGAGCGGAGAAGGTCGCGGCGGAGCATGGTCAGAGCTTCCGGATGGAGAGGTCCTTGAACTCGACGGGGTCGTTGTGACCCGCGAGGCCGAGGAATCCGCTCTTCCGGTCCTTGCCCGGGTGGGCGGTCTTGCCCATCACGGCGGTGAGATCCACCTTCGAGAGATCGGTGTCGAGGATCACGGATCCGTTCACCTCCACGCGGAGGTTGGAGCCCTTGACCGTGACCTCCTGAAAGTTCCAGTCGCTGCTGGCGCGCAGGTAGCCGCGGGCGGCCGGGACCATGCCGTAGGCGGAGCCGTGGTACTGGCGCGGGTCGAGCTTCTTGTCGGGCTGCTTGCGGGCGGCGTAGTAGTTCTCGTCGATGATCTGCAGTTCGGTCACGCCGTCGTAGGCCGCGTTGCCCTTGCCGGGGTAGCGGATGGCCAGGCCATTGTTGCCGCCCGGGGGGATCCTGAACAGGAGGCGGGCCTGGAAGTCGGCGAGTTCCTCGTTCCAGTAGGGCGTGCCGCCCTTGCCGGCCTTCCAGACGATCACGCCGTTCTTCACCTCCATGACGTCGCCGGCGGTCTTGTTGCCGCCCTTCTCCTCGATCGCCCAGCCGGTGAAGTCGCGGCCGTTGAAGATCGGCTTGAAGCCCTCGCCGCCGCGGCCGGCGAGGATGCGGTTCGCCTCGTCGGCACCGATCTCGCGGATGAACAGGTTGCGCCAATGGGTCGCGCCGCCGTGGGTCTGCAGCTGGATCGGGCCGCGCGCGGGCACGGGCCGGCGCTCGTCGGGTTTCAGCTTCTTGTCGTTCTTGTCGTAGAAGTTCTCGAGGACAACGTGGTCGACGACGCGCTTCTGGTTGAGCCAGACGCTGACGCGGCTGCCCACCATCATCACGCGGAGCGCGTTCCATTCGCCCACGGGCTTGTCGGCCTTCACCAGCGGGTCGCGCCCCGGCGTACCCTTGGTATTGTTCCAGAGACCGCCCGAGCCGAGCGCGTAGCCGTGGCCCTTGGGGTCGGGCATGTTGAAGTCCCAGATCTGCACCTGCGGGACGCCGCGCAGGTAGACGCCCGAGTCGGCCCCGGGGGCGATCTTGAATTCTAGCATGAGCTCGAAGTCGCCAAAGTCCTTCTCAGTGGTCGCGTAGTCGCCCTGGCCGTCGTTCACGAGCACGCCGTCCTCCGCGCGCCAGTGCGGCTTGCCGTCCTTGAGCGCCAGCATGCTGGCCGTCCACTTCGCGATCTGCGCGTCGCGCTCGGCCGGGCTCATCGCGAGCAGTTTCCGATGGTCGAACGTGCTGCCGCCCCGCCAGCCGGCGAGGTCCTTGCCGTTGAAGAGCGGCGTGAAGCCCGCCGGGGCGGGAGCCGCGGTCGCGGCGAGCGGAAAGAGCAGGGTGGCGAGGGCGAGGCGGAGGAGCATGACGGGGAAGGGTATTCGCTGATGACGGAAAATCCGGCGCGGGGTTTCCGCGGATTCGGGGCGGCGCGAGCGTGCCTCCGACGTCGGTCGCCGCAACCCGAATCTGCCGCGCGGCGTGGTGCGCGGCGGCGCCGTAACGGTTGCATTGCGCGGTCGCGCTCCTACGGTCGCGCGCTCCCCGCATGCGGCTCCCGCTCAAGACCCTCCGCTGGCTCCATCGCCAAAAACTCTCCCGGCGGCACATGCGGGGTGGCCGTCTCCATCGATGGTTCGGTGATCGCGTCCTCGCCAAGGAGCTCTGGCTGCCGACGCATCACTCGCTGGCCCGCGCCTGGCTGGTGGGATTTCCCATCACGATCACGCCGTTCCTGCCGCTGCAGACGGTCTTCGCCACCGTCGCCGCCCTGCTGGTGCGGGGAAACATCCTGCTGTGCATCGCGCTGCAGTTCCTCTCCACGCCGCTCACTGCTCCCGTCCATCTGCCGATCTGCTTCCTCGCCGGGGAACTCGTCCGTGGTCGCAGCCCGGGCCGCGTATGGCAGGGCGTGACCGAAGAGAGCAGCAGCCTGCTCTCCGGTGACGCCGCCATCTCGCTTTACCTCGGCTCCGTCGTCGTGGGGATCCTTGGCGGCGTCATCGGCTACGCCGTGTTGTACCACACCTGGCAGCGCCGGCCGGCGCGGGTGCGGCGATCAGCCGCTTGAGGTTGCGCCCGCCTTGATCCGGGCTCGCCCCGCGGCGCGCTCGCGTTCTAGCGTCCCGCCCTCATCCCCGAAACCTCACCCATGAAACGCATCCTGTCCCTCCCGATCCTCGCGATCCTCCTCGGCTCCGGCCTCGCGGCCGCCGAGCACAACACGCTCAGCGCCGCCGAAAAGTCCGGCGGTTGGCAGCTCCTCTTCGACGGCAAGTCCCTCGACGGCTGGAAATCGAGCGAGAACCCGGGCGTCTTCTCCGTCCAGGGCGGCGAACTCGTCGTCTTCGGCAAGCGCTCCCATCTATTCTACACCGGTCCCGTCAACGGGGCCAATTTCCGCAACTTCGAGCTCAGCCTCGACATCAAGACCTTCCCCAAGGCCAACTCCGGCGTCTACTTCCACACCGCCTACCAGGAGACCGGCTGGCCCGAGAAGGGCTACGAGGTGCAGGTCAACAACACCCACAAGGACGTGAAGAAGGGTGCCGGTCTCTACGCCATCAAGGACAACCTCGAGGCGCCGGCCAAGGACGGCGAGTGGTACACGATGGTCGTCCGCGTCGAGGGGAAGCGCATCCAGACCTTCGTGAACGGGAAGCGGATCGTCGATTTCACCGAGCCCACGCCCGCCGCTCCTCCGGCCAACATGAAGGGCCGCATGGTTTCCAACGGCACCTTCGCCATCCAGGGCCACGACCCGGAGAGCAAGGTCGTGTACCGCAACATCAAGGTGCGCGTCCTGCCCTGACCGCTGCCGGTCCCCACTTCCCGGGCCGCCCTTCGCCGGGCGGCCTTTTTTGTCGGCCGAAGGCCCGCGCCGGCCGGCCGTCAGCCGAGCGAGCTGATCACCTCGAGGCCGGGGATGTGGCTGAAATGCGCGTCGTGCGCGTACACCGCCGCCCGCACGTGCAGCGCGCAGGTCGCGATCACAAGGTCGGCCGACGGCAGCGCAAGGCCCTGCCGGTCCAGCGACCAGGCGAGTTGAGCGACGCGTTCCCAGATTCCGTTGGGCGTCGGGATGAGGATCATCACCGCGAAGCGTTCCCGCACCCGTCGCAGCAGACGCGGGTCGCGCACGCCGCGGCAGACCTCGGCGATCACCATCCCGCAGGTGGCGAACTCGCATTCACCGGTATGCGGCGCGAACCGCGCGAACGGATCCATGCCCGCCCGCAGGTCGCCGATGAAGACACTGCTATCCGGCAGGATGACGGGTGGCATCATGCGGGGGAGGCGGCTCCGCCGTCGGCGCTACGGTCTCCGCGGGCACGGCGTACGAGGCCGGGTCGAGCCCATCGCGTAATTCCTCCGGGGTCATCCCCAGCCCGGCGCTGAACAACTCCCTCATCCGGTGGCGCCGCGCCATCTCCGAGAGCGCGATCTTCACCGCCGCCGTCTTCGTGGGGGCGCCGGTGATCTTCATCACCCGCTCCAGCACCTCCTCCTCGATGTGCATGGTCATCTTCATCCCGCCTGTGGGTATGGCTATTGTGCCATACGATCAACCCAAGAGTATGGTTAATAGGCCATACTATATGTTAATAATTATCCATCATGTATTTATACTGCTTTTCTCTTAAACGCTTTCCAGCAGCTTATTCAGCCGCGCCACCATCGTGGTGGGGTCCTCCAATAGGCCGGCCGCGATGAGGGCGTTGTCGAGCAGTTGCTCGGCCACCAGCTTGGACCGTTCCGGGTTGGCGTTCCGGCTTTCGTGCAGGCGCTTGATGACCGCGTGCCGGGGATTGAACTCGAGGTTCACCTTCAACGGCGTGTCGGCCCCCTCCCGGTTCATCGCCTTCATCATGCGGCGCATGTGGGGCGTCATGAGCGCGTCAGCGTTCAGGGCCAGGACGGGGGAGTCGACGAGGCGGTCGCTGGACTTCACTTCGGCGACGCGTTCACCGAGGCTTTCCTTCAGCCACTGGGCCAGGGCCTTCGTCTCTGATTCGCTGAGTGCACCCTCGGGCTTGGGGAGATCGGCCAGCTTCAAGTCGGCCCGGTCGGCGGCGGTCAGTTTGCGCCCGTCGAACTCGCGCACGTTGTTCATCACGTACTCATCGACGGCCTCGGTGCACAGCAGGACCTCGAGGTTACGGGCCTTGAATCCTTCGAGGTACGGGCCGCTCTCCAGCGCCGTGCGGCTCGGGCCGACGAGGTAATAGATCTCCTTCTGCTCGGAACCCATGCGCGAGACGTAGTCGGCGAGCGACGTGACCTTGCCTTTCTCGGTGAGCGAGGACTCGAAGCGTAGCAGCTTGGTGAGCTGCTCCTTGTGGGTGAAGTCGAGCGCCGCGCCCTCCTTCAGGAAGATGCCGAATTCGCGGTGGAACGCGTCGTAGCCTTCTGGCCGGTTGCGCGCCTCCTCCTCGAGGAACTTGAGGAAGCGCTTCGTGATGACGCGATTCAGTTTCTCGACGAGCGCCTTGTCCTGCATCGTCTCGCGCGAGATGTTCAGCGGCAGGTCCTCGCTGTCCACGACGCCCTTCAGGAAGCGCAGCCACTCCGGCAAGAGGTCCTTCGGCTTCGCGTCGATCAGCACCTTGCGGCAGTAGAGCGCCACGGCCGGCTCGAGGCGCGAGAAGCCGAGCCGCTCGGTGTTCTCCTTCGGCACGAAGAGGAGGGCGTTGATCGTGAGCGGGGCGTCGGCGCTGAAGTGCAGCCGCATCCGTGGCTCCTCGCCGGCGTGGGCCTGGAACTTGTAGAACTCCGTGTACTCCTCTTCCTTCACCTCGGCCTTGTTCCGCAGCCAAAGGGCCTGGACGGTGTTGATGCGCTTGCCGTTCAGGTTGATCGGGAACGACACGAACGCGCTGTAGCGCTCGAGGATCTCCCGGATGCGCCATTCCTGCGCGAACTCCGCGCAGTCGTCCTTCAGCTCCACCACGATCTTCGCGCCGCGGCGCTCACCCTCGCTCGGCTCCACGGTGTAGCTGCCCGAGCCGTCGCTCGTCCAGACGTGCCCCGGCTCGTCCTTGCGCCAGGAACGCGAGCGCACCTGTACGGACTTCGCCGCCATGAAGGCCGAGTAGAAGCCGACGCCGAACTGGCCGATGAGGTTCGAGTTCTTCTGGGCGCCCTCGCCGAGGGCCTTGAGGAAGGCCTTTGATCCGGAATGCGCGATGGTGCCGAGGTTCCGCACGAGCTCCTCGCGGGTCATGCCGATGCCGAAGTCCTGGATCGTGATCCGCTTCGCCTGGTCGTCGGTCGTGACGTTGATCTCCAGCTCCAGCTTATCGTCGTGGATCTCCTTCTCCGTGAGCTGGGTGTGGCGAAGCTTCTCGAGGGCGTCGGACGCGTTCGAGACGAGCTCGCGCACGAAGATCTCCTTCTCTGTGTAGAGGGAGTGGATGACGATATCGAGCAGCTGCTTGATCTCGGCTTGGAATTCGAACTTCTGCGGCGCGGCGGTGGACATGGTGGTGGAAAACGGAGCCGTCCAGTTTAGCGGCCGTCCTCAAAAATCAAGCGGACTGACCTCCGCGCGGCCGCGCTCAATGCGGGGCGGCTGGCAGGCGTTCGACGCGCACCCGCCGCGCGGTCTCGGCGCCGACCTCCGTGGCGGTGACGCGGAATTCCCCCGTGACGAACGATTCGCCCTTCCGCAGGGGACGGTCGTGGGTGCGCTCGGCCCAGGCGGCGACGGTCTCGCGGGGCAGGCGCTCGAAGGCCCAGCCGGTCTCGGCCTGAAGCTCGCGCATGGTGAAGCGGCCGCTGACGGTGATCGAGGTCTCGTCGCGCTCGAAGACCGGCCCGCGGCCGATGTCGAGCTCGTCGCGGATGTCGCCGACGATCTCCTCGAGCACGTCCTCGAGGCTGACGATGCCAGCGGTGCGCAGGTCCGCGTCCAGGACGACGGCGAGATGCACCCGCGAATTGCGGAACATCTCGATCATCGTGTGGACGGGAGTCTTCAGCATGAAGGTGAGGGCGGGCCGCACGAGCGGTTCGAACGAGGTCTCGGGTCCGAGGACCTGCCCCTGCCAGAGCCACTCGCGCACGAGGACGATTCCGCGCACGTCGTCGAGCGACCCGGCGCAGACGGGGAAGCGGCTGAAGCCGGCGGTCTGCGCGATCCGCAGGTTCTCGTCCATCGGCCGGTCGAGCCAGAGCGCCACGATCTGCTCGCGTGGCCGCATCACCTGTTGCGCGGTCACCGAACGGAGGCGGAGCGAGCTCACCATGATGCGGTTGATCAGGGCGTCGCCCGGGTGCGTGTGGCGGGCCTGGCTGAAGACGTATTCCAGTTCCTCGGGGCTGAATCCGTGGTCGCCCTCGCGGGCCGGCTCGAGCCCGGCCAGGCGCAGGATCCGGTTCGCGGTGCCGTTGAGGAGCCAGATGAAGGGGAAGAACGCGCGGTAGAAGATGACCAGGGGCACGGCCACGTTCAGCGAGACGGCCTTGGGCCGCTGGATCGCGAGCGACTTCGGCGCCAATTCGCCGAGCACGATGTGCAGGAACGTGATCACGCCGAAGGCCACCGCGAAGCCCACCGATTTCACCGCCGCCGGATCCGTCACGCCGAAGCTGCCGAGCAGCGGCTCGATGCGCCGGCCGATCACCGGTTCCCCGATCCAGCCGAGGCCCAGGCTGGTCAGGGTGATGCCGAGCTGCGTCGAGGAAAGCACGGCGTCCAGATGGGTGGTCGCGAACAGCGCCATCTTCATGCGCCAGCCGCCGGTGCGCGCCTGCGGCCGCAGCTGGCTAGCGCGGATCTTCACCAGCGCGAACTCCGCGGCCACGAAGAAGCCGTTGGCCGCCACCAGGCCGAGCACGAGCAGGATTTCGAGGAGGACGCGCAGTGATTCCACGTTCAGCCCGGCCGGTTTTTGGAGGGGAATGCCCGCATCTCGTCAAAACTGCCGCTTCCTCGGCCGCGCTCAACCGCTTTCCGAAGTTCTCGCGGGAGTCCAGGCGCGCCTTCCGTCCGGAAACGCCTCGGGGCCCGTGTCTCGTCGGATCACCGGCCTGCCATCGTCCGCAGGGTGGCGGCGAACCGCGGCAGGTCGCCCGGCGTGGCTATCCCGCCCGGCGGCCGGGGCCAGCGGTTGCCGCCGGGCCACGTTCCGTGGTTGAGAAACCGGTCCTGCGCGGAGGCGAGACCCTGCACCTGAAGGTAGTCCAGCTGCTCCTGCTCGTCCCGCTCCTGCTTCCTCGCGTCCGCGGGAAGGGTGGTGATCTCGCGGCTCGAAACGTACGCCAGGTCGTTCAGCGCCACGAAGGAGCGGCAGTCGGCCAGGGTCGTCGCGGGCCGGGGCGACTCGCCGCGCAGGTAGCTTTGATAGTCAAGGTGGTTCGCCTCCAGCGCATCAAAAGTCCCGGGCGTTCCGCGCTCGACGCGGCCGTCGTTCCAGTGCACCTCCCAGGCCGAGCCGACCACGTAGCGGATCAGCGCACGCTCGCAGATGACCGTTTCGCATTGGCTACCCGCGCCGGAGCACGCGTGTGAAGTCGCGAAGCGCAGCGTCATTCCACCGGGGGTGTCGGCTTCGACGAAGAAGGTGTCGGCGCCCTCGATCGCATGCGCGCGGTAGAGCTCGGCCCGAACCGCGGCGAGCGGGGGCCAGTCATGCAGTCCCTCCCCGCCGGCCCAGAAAAGCAGGCTGTGGACGTGGTGAGACATCGCGTTGCCGAAGCATGAATCGGCGACGATCCGTCCGTCATCCAGCAGTAGGCGCCCGGCCCAGCGGTTGCGGCGAAAGTAAGCCGAGGGCCGCGGCCAGAGGGCCTGGAGGGCTGCGGCTCTCGGGGCGCCGAACTCGCCGGCCAGCAGGCGGGCCTTCAGGGCGAGCCGCGGCTGTTCCACGATGAAGTTGAAGCCCACCAGCGCACGGCGCGGGGCGCGGAGGTCGGCCGCGATCATCTGCTCCAGTTCCTCGTGATCGAGGGTCGGCGGCTTCTCGAGGTAGACCGCGAGTCCGCGGGCGGCCGCGGCAGCGTGCATCTCGGCGTGGAGCTGGATCGGAGTGGGGATCACGACTAGGTCGAGCGTCCCATGGCAGGCGTCGAGCATGTCGCGATAGTCGGCGTGCACCCTCACGCGCCGCTCGTCGAGCCGCCATTCGCGATGTTCCCGGGAGAAGGCGGAGCGATCCGGGTCGCAGGTGCAAACGAGGCGGGCCAGCCCTCGTTCCTCGAGCGAGGCGATCGTGCGGTGATGGGCTCCGGCGAAGCCGCCCATGCCGATGATCGCGACGCGTACCGGAGGGTTCACACGATCCTGAGCTTGGGCAGGTCCTGGCTGTCCACGAGGCCGGCCGGCCGTCCCCGGGCGTCGACCGCGATGAGGTCGTCGATGCGGTGCTCCTCGAAGAGGCGCAGGGCGTCGACCACGAGGGCGTCGGCGGGGATGACCTTCGGCCGACGCGTCATGAACCGCGTTACGGGAGCGGCGAGGAAGCCGGGACCGGAGAGCGCGGCGCGGCGGAAGTCGCCGTCGGTGAGGATGCCGGTGAGCCGGCCAGTGCGGCCGACGAGGGCGATGCTGCCGCTCTTGGCGCGGGTCATGGCGAGGATGGCCTCCTGGACGCTGACGTCATCCCGCGCGACCGGGAGGCGGCCGCCGGTTCGCATGATGTCGCTGACGCGCAGCAGGAGGACGCGGCCGAGGTTGCCGGCCGGATGGTAGCGGGCGAAGTCGTCGCGGGTGAGGCCGCGGGCCTCGAGCAGCACCATCGCGAGGGCGTCGCCGAGGGCGAGGGCGGCGGTGGTGCTGGCGGTGGGGGCGAGCCGGAGCGGGCAGGCCTCGCGGGGCACGGAGTAAAGGAGGCGGAGGTCGGCGCGCCGCACGAGGTCGGAGCCCGCGTTGCCGGAAAAGGCGACGACGCTGACGCCGAAGCGGCGCAGCATGGGCAGCAGCCGCAGGATCTCCTCGGATTGACCGCTGTTGCTCAGCAGGAACGCGAGGTCGCCCTTGGCCACGAGGCCGAGATCGCCGTGGAGGGCCTGGGTGGCGTCGAGGAAGCAGGACGGCGCTCCTGTGCTGTTGAAGGTTGCGGCGATCTTGGCGGCGACGGGGGCGTTCTTGCCGACGCCGGTGAAGATGAGCTTGCCGCCGGCGGCGATCACGCGCTCCACGGCGCGGGCGGTGGCGACGAACGACGCGTCGAGCCGGCGGCCGGTGGCGGCCAGGGCCTCACGCTCGACGCGCAGGCAGGAACGGGCGCGGGCGAGGGCGGTGCGGGAAGTGATCGCCATTTAGGATTTGAGTCGTCGGAACGGGCGCCGGAACGTACGGCGAACCGCCGCCCGTTCAAATTCTTTTGCCCCGTTGATGAGGATCCTCCGCCGACTCACCCGGATCGCCGCCGCCGCGCTCGGGCTCGCGTTGGCGGGCTGCGGCGAGCGCGACCGGAGCCAGTTGCCGGCCGAGACCGACGACCCCTTCTACGTCCAGGGCAAGCAGCTGCAGAAGCAGTCCCGCAACACGGAGGCGCTGAACGCCTTCCTGAAGGTCATCGATCGTCGCGGCGAGAACCCTTCGCCCGAGTCGCACCTCGAGGTCGGCCTGATCAGCCTCCATCACACGAAGGACCCGCTGGCCGCCGTCTATCACCTGCGCCGCTACCTGAAGGTGCATCCCAACTCCAAGCAGGCGCCCTACGTGCTCGGGCAGATCGAGGCCGCGCGCCGCGAGTTCGCCGCGACGCTCCCCGGGCGGCCGCTCGACGACCAATCGGTGCGACTCGGGCTCGACGAGGAGGTGCGCCGGCTGCGGCGGGAGAACGAGGAACTGCGCGCCGAGGTCGCCGTCCTGCGCGGAGGCGGCGTCGTGCCCGCGGCCCGTTCGCCGCGGATGATATCGCTGCCACCGGAGGTGCAGGCCCGCCCGGCCGCTCCTTCGCCGCCCGTCACGGCCGTCGTCGATGCCACCGGCGCGCCGGTCAGCCTTCCGCCCGCGGAGGATCCGGTCATCGAGCGCGCCCCGGCACCGGTGCGACCCTCCGTGACCGTTCCCGCCGCCCCCGCTTCCAACCCCAAGGCTGCCGCGGGCCGGTCCTACACGGTCGCGCCCAAGGACACGCTGTTCTCGATCGCGCGTCGGCACAACGTGTCCGTCTCCGACCTGCTCGCGGCGAATCGTTCCCAATTGCCGAGCGCCTCCACGCCGCTCCGCGTGGGGATGACGCTGCGGATCCCCTGAGCGGCGGGAACGGCGACCTCCCATGCCCCGCACCTCGCAGCGCACCGCGGTCTTCACCGAGTCCCTGATCCGCGAGATGTCGCGCGTCGCCGCGCGGCACGGCGCGATCAACCTCGCGCAGGGTTTTCCCGACTGGGATCCGCCGGCGGAGCTCGTCGCGGCGGGGCGCGAGGCGATGGACGCGCACCGTCACCAGTACGCCGTCACCTGGGGGGCGCCAGAGCTGCGGACGGCGCTGGGGGCGAAGCTCGCCCGGTTCCTCGGCGTGCCGGTCGACGCGGAGCGCGAGCTGGTCGTCACCTGTGGCGCGACCGAGGCGATGATGGTCGCGATGATGACGGTGTGCGACCCGGGCGACCGCGTCGGGCTCTTCTCGCCGTTCTACGAGAACTACCGCGCCGACGCGATCCTGAGCGGCGCCGAGCCGGTGCTGGTGCCGCTGCATCCGCCGCATTACCGGTTCGACCCCGACGAACTCCGGCGGGCTTTCGCCTCGGGCCTGAAGGCCTTCGTGCTCTGCAACCCTTCCAACCCCTGCGGGCGTGTGTTCACGCGGGAGGAACTGCTCACGATCGCGGCGCTGGCCGAGGAGCACGACGTGTGGGTGCTCACGGACGAGGTTTACGAGCACATCGTGTTCGCCCCGCACCGGCACACCTACTTCAGCACGCTGCCGGGCATGGCGCGGCGCACCCTGATGTGCTCCTCGCTCTCCAAGACCTTCTCGATCACCGGCTGGCGGCTCGGGTACGTGCACGCCGCGCCCGACGTGATCGCCCAGGCGCGCAAGGTGCACGATTTCCTCACCGTGGGGGCGGCCGCGCCGCTGCAGCATGCGGTGGTGACGGCGCTGAACTTTCCCGCGTCCTACTACGACGGCCTGCGGGACGAGTACGCGGCCTCGCGCGATGTGCTGCTGGGCTACCTTGACCGGACGGGACTGTCGTACACGCGGCCGGAGGGGGCGTATTTCGTGATGCTCGACATCTCGCCCTTCGGGTACGCGAGCGACGTCGAGTTCTCGCACTGGATGACGCGCGAGATCGGCGTCGCGCCCGTGCCGGGATCGTCGTTCTTCGCCGGACCGGAGAACCGCTATGTGCGGCTCAACTTCGCGAAACGTCCCGCCACGCTCCACGCCGCCGGCGAGCGCCTGCTGCGCCTGCGCCGCTGAACGTCCTCAGGGGGCGAGGCGACCGATCGTCCAGCCGCCGCCGGCCGCGCGCGTGTAGAGCAGCCGGTCGTGCAGGCGGTTCGCGCCGCCCTGCCAGAACTCGACTGTTTCGGGAAACACGCGGAACCCGCCCCAGAAGTCGGGCAGCGGCACTTCGCCCGCGGCGAACTTCCGCCGAAGCGCCTGCCACTCCAGTTCCAGCACCTGCCGCGAGGAGAGCGGCGCACTCTGCCGCGAGGCCCACGCGGCGATCTGGCTATCGCGCGGTCGCGTCACGAAATATCTCACCGTCTCGGCCACGCTGAGGCGTTCGGCTGCGCCGCAGACCGTGACCTGCCGTTCCAGCGGCAGCCATGGGAACAACAGGGCGGCGCGCGGGGTTTCCCCGAGCTGGCGCGCCTTCGCGCTGCCGAGGTTGGTGAAGAACACGAAGCCGCGCTCGTCGAAATGCTTCAGCAGCACGGTGCGCGCCGCCGGCCTGCCATCCGCGCCCGCGGTCGCGAGCGTCATGGCGTTCGGCTCCGGCAGCCCGGCTTCGATCGCGTCACGAAACCACGTGGTGAACTGCGCTACTGGGTCGGGCGCGAGATCCTCCTCGCGCAGGACGCCGCGCGTGTATTGGCGGCGCATGCCCGCCGGATCGTTAAGCGGGTCGGCGGGCATCAGGCTCAGCGCGGCGTGACGCGGATCTCGGTCCAGACCACCTCGCCCGCCGGGACATCGGGAGGGGTCGAAAGCTCGAGGGTGTTCTCCCCGGGCCGGGCGGTTCCGGGCGGGCAACTGAACCGCAGCGCGAGGGCGGTGCCGCCCAGCGGTCGCCGGTCGGCGACTTGTCCGCTCGCCTCAAGGATTCGGCCGTTCAACGCGACCCGCAGCTTCCCGGCCGCCGCTTCCGCGCCCGCCGCGAGGCCGATCACGACTTCCGCGGTCCCCGCGTCCGGGCCGGGCCCGAGGTTCAGGCGGATCGTCCCCTTTCCGGGCAGACGGATCGGGAGCTGGGTCCCGCTGGGGAATCCTTCCGGGACGGTGTCGCGGAACGTGACCGGATGCCGCCGCGGCTCGGTGGCCAGCGCGGCGGGGGTGAAGCCCGTGCGCAGCAGCCGGGCGTAGTCCTCGGCGCCGACCGGCCGGGTCTGGCTGTCCATCCAGTTGAAGAGGTAGATGCCGTCGGCCCCGCGGTTAAGTGCAGTGGCGGCGAAGCCGTAGGCGCTCGGGAGGTCGGTCGGCACCGTCACGCCGCCGATCCATGCGCGCGCGTTGTGCTCAAGGCCCGGAAGCAGGACGGTGCGCGCGGCCGCGTCGCCGAGTTGCTTGCGCCAAAGCTCGACCGGGATGTCGAAGTCCGATGACGACCAGAACGGCGTGGGCACGATCAGGTCGACGAGTCCCTCCCGGGCCCAGGCGACCGCGTCGAGGCCGAGCCCCGCCGCGGCGTCGGGATGGGCCGGCGCGCGGACGCCGAGCAAAATCGGATGGCCGCGGCGCGCAGACCATTCCCGGGTCAGCGCGCGTACCTCGCGCATGAAATTCGTCAGGATGTGCGCTTCCTCGCGTTCGCGCCCGGGCGTGAGGTGGCGGCTGAAGCGCATCCAGTCCAACTCGAGCCCATCGGGCGCATAGCGCTCGAGCAGCTCCCGCACGAAGTCCATCTGGTGGGTGCGCACGGCGGCGTGGGCGTAATTCAGGGCATGGTTCGTCCAAGGCTGCGTGGGGCCGCCGGGCAGGCGGCGCAGTTCGGGGTGGGCTCGCCAGAACGAGGAATGCATGTAGTTGCCCTGATCGGACGCGTTGTGCACGTCGTTCATGCGCATCGACAGCCAAGGGGAGATCGTTCGCTCGCGGCAGCGGGCGATCCAGACGGCGTAGGGATCGATTCCCGCCTCGTGCAGGCGACGGGTGTGGTCGGGCCAGTCCCCCGTCGGCGTCTTGCCTTCGACGGGATCCCAGATCGCATCGCGCGTGCGGCTGCGGAAGCTGGCGCGCATCGAGTTCGGGCTGAGGAAGAGATGCGTCACCTTCGTCCCCGCGTATTGGTCGATGAACGCGTTCAGGCCCGCGAGGTTCATGGCCTCGGCTGGGCGGGTACCGAAGAAGTGGCTGTTGTCCTCGTTGATCACGAACGCGCCGCGGAGCGCTTGGATCGCCGTCTCCGTCGCGCCGATGGCAGGCAGGGGGCCTGCCACCAGGATCGCGATCAGGAGGAAGTCGGGGCGGAAACGAGGGAATGCCGGGACCATCGGCGGAGTCTGCCCCGGATATCCATGGCGTGGCGAGCCTCCGCGCCGGCACGGGACGCGGCGGGCGCAACGGGCCGGGAAGATTACAAAAAGTTCATCCGATCCAGCTAGAGGCCGGATCGGTCCGCCGCGATGGGTCTTCCGCCCCACCCGGGCCGAGCCCTGCGCCGAGCCTGCCTCACCCCCCATGTTCCAGCCGCTGCGTCACGTGCTGCGCCGGTCCGCGTCCGCTCCTTCCCCGGAGACGTGGTGGCGGGTCGCACTGGTGCTTGGCGGCCTGGCGGTCTTCATCGTGGTGCGCGGGTGCGGCTACGACGCCGCGGTGCCGGCGTCCTACCTCGGCTACCTGCTGAGCCACGTCATGCTGCCCGGGTTCGTGGCGGTGGGGTTTTTCGAGCCCCGCCGGGTGGGTCTCGGCCGATTGCTCGCGCTCGGGGTGCCGGCGGGATTCGCGCTGGAGTCGCTGTTGTTCCTCGGGCTGGCGGCGATTGGAGCGAAGGAAGCCCACGCGTGGACCCCGCTCGGTTGGCTGGTGCTCGCGGCCGGGCAGGCGCGGCGGGGGTGTTGGATGCTTCCGCGGATTTCGGCCCACCACGCGGGCCTTGCCGCCGCCATGGGCGCGGTGTTGGCGGGGACGCTGGCGTTGGCCGCGGGCCAGATGTTCGTCGAGTCGCCGCTGGCGGAAGGCATGCCGGCCCGGGCGATCTTCCATGACTGGATCTACCTCATCAGCCGCGCGGGCGTGATCAAGAATCACTGGCCCCTGGAGGATCCGAGCCTCTCTGGAACCCCGTTGCAGTACCATTACCTCATGATGGTCCACGCCGCCGCGGCCTCGTGGACCACGGGACTCGAGATCTCCACGGTGCTGCTCCGCCTGGTCTACCTGCCGCTGGCGGCGGCACTTGCCGCGCAGGTCTTCCTGCTGGGACGGGCGGTTTCCCGCACGCCGTGGGGCGGGGTGGCGGCGTGCGTGCTTTTCTTCGTCACCAGCGAGCTCTCGCTCTCCCCGAGCTACGGCGACAGCCACTACCTCGGCCTGTTCTCCCGCTGGTTGTTCGTCAGCCCCACGTTCTACTTCGGGCTCACCTTTGCGGGTGCCCTGCTGCTGGCCCTGGGGCGCGGCTTACGAAGGAGGCCGGGCCGGAGGGACGGCCTGTTCCTGCTGCTGCTCGGGGTCGGGGGCACGGGGGCGAAGGGCACGGTGTTGCCGGTGATCGTGACGGCGCTGGCTCTGCTCGCGTTCTGGGTATGGCGCCGCTCGGGTCGGGTGCCGGGGAACGTGCTCATCGCGGCCGGCCTGAGCCTCGCCGCCTTCGCGCTCGTCTACGTGCCGGCGATGTCGGCGTGGCGGACCGGCGAGGCGAGGTTCAATCCCTTCCACATCTTCGAGCTGACCGGCTTCTGGAAACAGTGGTGTCCGGGCTGCGCGTCGGTTCTCCGGCACGTGCTGCCGGCGCCCGTGGCGGGGGCGGGGGCGGAGCTGCTGTGCGGACTGGTGATCTTCGCCGGGACGGCCGGCGTGCGGCTGTTGGCATTTCCGTTCCTCGCTTGGCCCGCGGCTTGGTCCCGGGACCGCGGCCTCGTGCGGCTGCTGGGAGCTTTCCTCGCGGCCTGCGTCGGCATGGGGCTGCTGCTCGAGCTCAACAGTTACGGCGAGATTTACGTCCTCCTGATGATGCGCCTGCCGATGGCCGTGCTGGCGGCGGGCTTCGTGGTGGCGGCGGGTAGACGCCTCGCGGAGCGCCGCGGGTTGGAGGCCGGCCGGCCGGCCTTCGCTCGGCTGGGCGTGGCCGCCGTCCTGCTGGGGGCGGCGCTTTCGGTCCAGCTCTCGCTCTGGTTTGCGCGGAATGCCCCGGCGTTCGCCGGCTGGCTGCGCGCCCCCGCCATCGCGCGGGCCGATGCCGACATGCGCGACCTCGCCGAGGCGATGCGCTGGGTGCGAGGCAACACGGAACGCGATGCGGTCTTGGTCGCCAACGCGTGGACTCCGGAGAACACGCGGCTCGACCGTTGGGGTGCGCTCGACCGCACGCTGCTCGGGGTGCACTTCTACTACTCCGCGCTTTCGGAGCGCCGCCTGTGGTTCGAGGGGCACCATTACGTCCTCGACACCTCGAGGCTGAGCCGGCGCGCCGCGCAAGCGTCCGATTTCTTCTACCGCGGCGGGCCGCTGCGGCGCGAGGATGTCGCGTCGGCGCCGGTCTACGTCCTGGTCGACCACGCCCTCAACGACGAGGCCCACCGTGGCCTCCCCGTCTCGGCGAGACTTTTTTCCAACTCGCGGATCTCCGTCTATCGGCTGCCGGCCGCGCGCACCGCCGTCGCCGAAGTCGCCCTCCTCCAGCAGGAATGAGGGCGGGACGCCGCGTCAGGGGGCGTAGGTCTTCTGTTTGAGACCGGCGCCGAGCAGTTGACGGAAGGTGGGGAGATCCTTCACCGCCCGGAGCGAGATGAGCTGGCGGGCGATGTTGCCCACCGCGGTGCCCTCGAGGGCGAAGCTCGCGACGGGAACGCCTGCCTCGCGGGCGGTCGCGGCGCAGAGCAGCCGGTTCTTGGAGCCGCCGCCGACCATGAGGATGCGGCGGAATTTCTTCCCGGTCATCCGTTCAAAGGCCCGCATGGCGTCGGCGTGGCCGCGGCCGAGGGAATCGCAGATGAGGCGCACGTAACCCGCGAGGTTGGCCGGCCGCGGGAGCTTGCGCCGCTTCAGGTGCGCGTCGATCGCCGCCTTCATCGAGGCGGGGTTGGCGAAGGCGGGGTCGGTTACATCGAGCAGGCCCTTGGGGGCGGGCAGCCGCTCGGCGGCGCGGATGAGTGTCTCCCACGCGCGGTCGCCCTCGGGCCGGGAGGCGAAGTCCTTCAGGGTGCCCTCGAGAAGCCAAAGGCCGATGACGTTGGTGAGTGGACGGTAGCGGCCGTCGCCGATGCGTTCGTTCGAGATCCGCGCGGCCATCGCGGCGGAGCCGAGCACGGGAACTTCGCTCTCGAAACCGACGAGCGACCAGGTGCCGGAGGAGATGAAGAGGTCGCCGCCGTCGGGCGAGGCCGGCATCGCGTCGTAGGCGCAGGCCGTGTCGTGGCCTGGCACGGCGATGACCCGGGTGCGGGCGAGTGGTTTGCATCCCGCGGCGATCTCGGGCCGGAGGCGGCCGAGCGCGGCGCCCGAAGGGAGGGGTGGGGTGAACCAACGCGGAGGGATGCGGAAGTACTCGAAGGCGTGCCGCGACCAGCCGCGCGAATGCACGTCGATCAGCTGCGAGGTACTCGCGATGGTGAACTCGTTTTCCTGGCGGCCCGAGAGCAGGTAGTTGAAGTAGTCGGGCAGGAAGAGACAGCGGGCCGCGAGGTCCTCGATCGCGGGACAGGAGGCGACGACCTCGGCGAGCTGGAGGGATGAGTTGTAGAAGACGTTCGGGATGCCGGTGGCGGCGTAGAGTCGCTCCAGCGCGGCGCGGGTGTGGGCGAGGCGCTTGAGCCCGGGCTGCGTGCGGGCGTCACGGTAGGCGTGGACCGGGAAGACGAGGCGGCCGGCGTCGTCGAGCAGCACGTAGTCGACGCCCCAGCAATCCACGCCGACCGAGGCGATGGACGCTCCCCGCGGCAGGGCTTCGGCCGCCTTCCTCAGCCCGATGAGCGCCTCGTGCCAGAGGGTGCCGATCTCCCAGTAGTCATGACCGTTGAGGGAGCGGAACGCGTTGGGGAAGCGGTGCACCTCGCGCAGCGAGAGGCGTTGACCGGACCAGGTGCCGAGGATGACGCGGCCGCTGGTGGCTCCGAAGTCGAGGGCGACGGTGTGGACGGGGCGGGACATGGCTGAGGTTTCCAATTGCCAGAAACTCCGTCGCACCCACGGTTTTCCAATCTCAAAATGCTGAACGCCGAGCGAGCGCCCATCATGGGCCGGAAGGTGCAATTGATGGCGACCTGCCTGTGCGACGCCTTCCACGACGACGTGGCGGCGGCGACGGTCGAGGTCTTGGAGCACCTCGGCGTGGAGGTGGTCTTCCCCGAGGCGCAGACCTGCTGCGGGCAGCCGGCGTTCAACGGCGGCGACTGGGCGGCCTCGCGCAAGGTGGTGCGGCACACCGTCCGCACGTTCGCGGGCGAGGAGCCGGTGGTGGTGCCGAGCGCCTCGTGCGCGGCGATGCTGTTCCACGGCGCGGTGCTGGAGTTCGAGCGCGAACCCGACGCGGCCGAAGTCGGGGCCCTGGGCCGGCGGACGTGGGAGCTGGCCGACTTCATCGTGAACGGCCTCGGCGTGAAATCCTGGCCTGGACGCTACGCGGCGCGCGTGGCGCTGCACCGTTCCTGCCACTCGCGCGGGACGGCGACGCTTGAATCCGCGCAGGCCCTGCTGGGCTCCATCGCCGGCCTCACCCTCGTGGAATTCGGCGAGCCCGAGCAGTGCTGCGGCTTCGGCGGCACGTTCTCGGTCACGTTCCCGCATCTCTCGACCGCGATGGGCGCGTTGAAGCTCGAGCACGTGCGGGCGGCCGCCCCGGACGAGTATGTTTCGCCCGACATGAGCTGCCTGATGCACCTCGTCGGCATGGCCGCGGCCGAGGGCCGGCCCATCCGCGCGCGGCACATCGCGCAGGTGCTCCGCGACGCCCTCAAGGGCGGGCCTCGCGCCTGAACGGACCACCATGCCGCAGCCCATCGACCAGTTCGCCGCGCGCCTGCCGGCAGACAAGCGCGCCTCGGTCTACCAGAGCACCAAGACGACGCACGAGAAGCGCACCCGGCTGCTGTTCGACCAGTTCGGGGATCCGGACCGGCTGCGCCACCTCGCGGGCGAGATCAAGCAGCACGCGATCGAGAACCTCGACACCTTCCTGCCGCAGGTGGAGGCGCGCCTGCGGGAGTCGGGCGCGCAGGTGCACTGGGCTTCGACCGGGCAATCCGCCTGCGAGACGGTGCTCAAGATCATGCGGGCCCGCGGGGCCACGCGGATGGTCAAGGCCAAGACGATGGTCAGCGAGGAGATCGAGCTGGCGCATTTCCTGGAGGGCCACGGCGTGGAGGCGGTGGAGACCGACCTCGGCGAATTCATCGTCCAGATCGACGACGACCACCCGAGCCACATCGTGCGGCCGATCATCCACAAGAACCGCCGCGAGATCGCGACGAGCTTCGAGCGCGAGGGCCTCGGCAAGTACGACGATGATCCCGGCGTGATCACGCGGCGCGCGCGCCACCACCTTCGGCACAAGTACCTCGCGGCTGACGTGGGGCTGACGGGCGCCAACTTCGTCTCCGCGGAAAGCGGGCGGATCGTGCTGGTGACGAACGAGGGCAACTCGCGGTTCTGCCTCGCCGCCACTCGCTGCCACATCGTGCTCGTCGGCATCGAGAAGGTCGTGCCGCGGGACCGCGACCTCGGCATCCTGCTCAACCTCCTCGGCCGTTCCGGCACGGCGCAGGACCTCACGGTCTACACCGAGTTCATCGGCGGCCCGCGCGCCCCCGGCCAGCCCGATGGTCCCGACGAGATGCACGTGATCTTCGTCGACAACGGCCGCACCGAGGTGCTCGCGAGCGAGTGCCGTGAGATCCTCCGGTGCATCCGCTGCGGCGCCTGCCTGAACGTCTGCCCGATCTACCGCCAGTCGAGCGGCCACGCCTACCGCAGCGTTTACCCGGGGCCGGTCGGCGCGGTGCTCTCGCCGCTGCTGATGGGCGACCGTTTCCCCCAGAAGGCCGACCTGCCGAAGGCTTCGTCGCTCTGCGGCGCCTGTCACGAGGTGTGCCCGGTCAACATCCCGATTCCCGACCTGCTGCTGCGGCTGCGCAACCGGGCCAAGGAGGAGAATGTGCCGTCGCCCGGCTCGCCGCCGATGGCGCCGTGGGCGCTCCTTGCGTCGCAGCCTGCCGCGTGGAAGGCCGCGCTCATCGGCGGCCGGATCCTCAACCATCTTCCCACGTCCCTGCTGCCCGTGCCCGCGCTTCAGGCGTGGTCCGCCCGTCGCGCGCTGCCCGAGTGGCGCGGCGGCGAATTCCGGAAGTGGATGAAGGCGCGGTCGCGCGCCGCGCGCTGACGTTCGCGCTCCGCCGGCAGGGCAGGAGAGAGCGGGAGTAAACGGGCAACCGCGGCCCAAGGGGACCTGGTGCCGCAGGCGCGTTCGCAATGAAATTCGTCCGCCTTCTGCAGCGCGCGTCCCTTTCGGCGCCTTGCTTAGAGCAGGGGCAATTGCTCGCCGGGGCGGCGAAAGGCGGCTGACGAGAGTGCGGGTCGCTCGTGGGCGATTCCATGGCGGCGCGCGGCCGCGGCGAAGAGCGCCTGGATCTGCTCCGCGTGGATGCCCTCGCCCTTCATCCGTGCGCCCCATTCGCTCACGTTGAGCCGGCCGCCGCGCAGGTCGCGCACGCGGTCCAGCACTCGGGCCGCCTTGCCCGGCTCGTGCCTCGCGAGCCATTCCTGGAAGATCTCCTTCACGGCGTGCGGCAGCCGCAGCACGAGGTAGCCGCCGAAGGTCGCCCCCGCCGCGGCCGCCTCGCGGACGATCCCCGGGATCTCGTGCTCGGTGAGTCCCGGGATCACGGGGGCGACCAGTACGCCCACCGGCACGCCCGCCGCCGCCAGCGTGGCGATCGCGCGGATCCGCGCCGCCGGACGTGCGGCGCGCGGCTCCAGCCGGCCGGCAAGGTCGGTATCGAGGGTCGTCACCGTGACCAACACGAGGGCCGCACGGTCGCGGGCGAGGTTCGCGAGCAGGTCGGTATCTCGCGCAACGAGCGCGTTCTTGGTCACGATCGCGACCGGCTGGCGGAACCCGACGCACACCTCGAGGCAGGCGCGGGTGATCCGGAAACTCCGCTCGGCCGGCTGGTAGCAGTCGGTGGCGCCGCTGAACGTGATCGTTTCCCCGCGCCAGGCGGGTTCGAGCAGCGCGGCCCGCAGCAGGTCCGGGGCCCGCCGCTTGACCATGATGCGCGTCTCGAAGTCGAGACCGCTGGAAAAGCCGAGGTATTCGTGGAACGGACGCGCGAAGCAGTACGCGCAGCCGTGCTCGCAGCCCCGGTAGGGATTGAGGCCCCAGGTGTACGGCACGTCGGGACTGTCGTTGCGCGAGAGGATCGATTCCGAAGCGTCGTCGTAGAACTCGGTTCGGGGGTGCGTCCGCGCCTCTTCCCCGCCGGGAGCCTCGGTTTCGGCTTCGGGATCGGGCGCGAGGTGGAGCCGCTCGAACCGGTTGGGCGGATTCGAGGCCGCGCCCCTCCCGGGAGGGGAGGGAGGCACGCGCGGCGGGTTCATGGGCGCAACGTAGCGAAATTCGTGGCGGGGCCAGCCGGATCCGCTTTGCTCGCGCGATGCCTCCGCCCTCGACGCTCGCGAAGCCGATCGTGCGGCTTGAGGGCGGCGCCCCTCCCGCGGCGGCCGAGGATGCCGTGGCGGTGGAGGAGCCGCTGGAGATCCGTTTCGGCGGCCGCAGCGTGGCCGTGGTGATGCGCACGCCCGGCCAGGATCGCGAGCTGGCGGCGGGCTTCCTGCTCACGGAAGGCGTGATCCGCGGCCGTGACGACCTCCTCGACCTCGTGCGGTGCCGCGGGGAATCCGGCGAACCTTCGCCCAACCTGATCGACGCTCTGCCCGCGCCGGGCCTGACGCTGGATGAGGCTCGGCTGACGCGCCACCTGTTCACCTCCTCGAGCTGCGGCATCTGCGGCAAGGCCACCCTCGAGGCGATCCGCGGAACCTTTCCCCCGCCGCCTCCCGCGCCGCCGCCGCGGCGGGACGTGCTCGTCGCGCTGCCGGAGCGGCTGCGCGCGGCACAGGCGGCGTTCGCCGTCACCGGCGGGCTGCACGCTTGCGCGCTCTTCGATGCTTCCGGCGCGCTGGAGGGCGTGCACGAGGACGTCGGCCGCCACAACGCGATCGACAAGGTCGTCGGCCGGGCGCTGCTCGACGGTCGATTGCCGCTGGCGGGCCGCACCATGCTGGTGAGCGGCCGGGTGTCCTTCGAGCTGATGCAGAAGGCGCTCGCGGCGGGGGCCGGCTGCGTGGCCGCGATCTCGGCGCCGACCTCGGCGGCGGTGGAATTCGCCGCCGCGAGCGGCCAGACGCTGGTCGGCTTCCTGCGACCGGCAGCCGGGCCGGGTTCACCCATGAGAATGAATGTTTACGCCGGCACCGTCGCCGGATGATGGTGTCGGACCAGTCCGTGCGCCGCCTCCTCGTCACCGCCTTCCTGCTGCTCCCCTTCGCCGCCCCGTTCGCGCGCGCCGCCGAGTCCCCGGCCGTGGCTGGCGCCGAGACCCTCGCCGAGCGCAACCTCCGGCGGATCGCGGAAAAGCAGAAGGACGTATTCGCCGACGCCGCCCGGCAGGGCGACGACCTCGACGAGGGATCGCTCAAGCGCCGCCTGCAAGAGATCGCGCACGACTACGAGGTGCTGCTGCGCGACAATCCGCGGTTCGCCGCGGGCTATGCCGCATACGGCTACCTGCTCAGCAAGGTCGACATGCGCAAGGAGGCCGCGGCGATGCTGTTGAAGGCCAACGAGCTCGATCCCGACATCGCGCTGGTGAAGAACCAACTCGGGAACCTGCTGGCCGAGGACGGCAAGCCGGTGCAGGCCGCCTCCTATTTCCTCGCCGCGATCAAACTCGAGCCGGCCGAACCCCTTTACCACTACCAGCTGGGTACGCTCCTCGTCGAGGGCCGGGAGGAATTCCTCAAGACGGGGCAATGGACGCGCGCCACCCTCGACGCCGCGGTGCTGGAGGCCTTCCGCAAGGCGTCCGAGCTGTCGCCCGACCGCTTCGAGTTCGCGTACCGCCATGCCGAGGCGCACTACGACGTCGAGAAGCCGGACTGGGACACCGCGCTGAAGCTGTGGAGCGCGCTCGAGGAAAAGGCGCCCAGCGACATCGAGCGTCAGACGATGCGCCTCCATGCGGCGAACATCCTGATCAAGACCGGCCGGCCGGACCACGCGCGGATGCTGCTGGAGACCGTCACCGAGCCGAAGCTGCAGGGACAGAAGGACCGGCTGCGCCCCCTCCTGGCTCCGGCCGGCCGTTGAGGTCCGCTCGCCCGGACTTGCGGTCGCGGCGGGGCGTGCCGCAGGCTGACCGGCCGTGATGTCCTTCCTCGACCGCCTCGAGCGCGCCCTCGGCCGCTACGCGATCCCCAACGCCGGACTCTACCTCGTCATCGGCCAGGCGTTCGTCCTGCTCGCGGTGATGCTGCGCGTGCTGGATCCCGAGCGCCTCGACTTCGCGCCGGCGCTGGTGACCGGGGCGGGGGAGTGGTGGCGGATCCTCACGTTCATGCTGCTCGTGCCGTCGCCCGGCGGCACGCTCGGGCTCGTCTTCACGGTCTTCGGCTGGTACATCTTCTGGCTGATGAGCGGGGCGTTGGAGCAGCATTGGGGGGCGTTCCGTTTCAACCTCTACCTGCTGCTGAGCTTCGTGCTCACGGTGGCGCTCTCGTTCCTCGCGCCCCTCCAGGGCGTGACCAACCTCTTCATCCTCGGTTCGGTCTTCCTGGCGTTCGCGTTCCTCAACCCCGACTTCGAGCTCCTGCTGTTCTTCATCCTGCCGGTGAAGATCAAGTGGCTCGCGATCATCACGTGGGCGCTCAACCTCGTGCAATTCGTGCGCGGCGATCTTTCGCTGCGCCTGCAGATCGCCGCCCCGGTCGTCACCTTCCTCGTCTTCTTCGGTCCGGAAATCCTCCTGCGCATGCGGAGCGGGCGGCGGCAGGCGGCGCGGCGCGCCGAGCGTTCGGCCGAGGAGGTGCGCCCGCGCCACGTCTGCCACGTGTGCGGCCGCACCGACCGCACGAATCCGGAGCTGGATTTCCGCTACTGCTCCAAGTGCGCCGGCGACCAGTGCTACTGCCCGGAGCACATCCAACGCCACGAGCACGTCGTGGCCCCCGATGAGGCGAGCGGCCGCTGATCCGCTGGCCGGCGCCGCGGAGCTCGCCACTCCGGGCGCGTGGCTGGAGTTCGCCACCGCGCTGCTCGCGCGTTCCGGGGTCGCGTTCGGCCAGGTCGCCACCGACGCCCACGACGAGGCCCTCTACCTCATCCTCCGCACGCTCGGGCTGCCGCTCGACAGCCGTCCCGCGGTGCTGCGCCGTCGGCTCGACGCGGCCGAGCGCGTTCGGCTCGCCGACGTCTTCCGCCGCCGCGTCGTCGACCGCGTTCCCGCGGCCTACCTCACCCGCGAGGCCTGGCTGGGGCCGCACCGTTTCCATGTCGACGAGCGAGTGATCATTCCGCGCAGCTACTTCCTGGAACTGATCCCCGACGCCCTCGCGGCCTGCCTGCCGAAGGGAAGGCAGGTGCGCCGCGCCGCCGACGTCTGCACCGGCTCCGGTTGCCTCGCCGTGCTGCTGGCGCACGGGTTCCCCGCGGCGCACGTCGACGCCACCGACCTTTCGCCGCCGGCGCTCGAGGTGGCCCGGATCAACGTCCGCGACCACGGGCTGGCGGACCGAATCTCGCTGTTCGAGTCCGACGTCCTTTCCGCGGTGCCGCCCGCGATCTACGACATCATCATCAGCAATCCGCCCTATGAGCCGAGCGACCACGTCGACGGTCAGTCGCCAGAGTTCGCCGCGGAGCCGCGGATGGCCCACGACGGCGGACGCGACGGCCTTGAGGTCGTGCGCCGGCTGATCCGCGAGGCGGCGGGGCGGCTCGCGCCGCATGGCGTGCTTGCGATCGAGGTCGGCGGCCTGCGGGCGGCGATCGACCGGGAATTCGGTTCCCTGCGTCCCGAGTGGCTGGCGACGCAGGACGGCAGCAACTGCGTGGTGGTCTTTCGCGCGGACGCATGGGCAGACGGCTCCCGCGGGGCTCTTCGCCCGCGGAAGGTGGATTGAGAGGGGTCTTGCCGGATGAATCCCGCCGCCCGGGCCCTCATCGGAACCCTCGGTCTCGCGCCGCTGCCCGGCGAGGGCGGTTACTACCGCGTGACGTGGCGCGGGGCTCACGGGTCGGCCATCCTGTTCCTGATCACGCCGGAGGATTTCTCGGCGCTGCACCGGATCGCGCAGGACGAACTCTGGCATTTTCACTCCGGGGATCCGGTGGAGCACGTGCGGATCGATCCCGTGACCGGCGAAGCGACGATCATCCGGCTCGGGGCCGACATCGCCCGCGGGGAGACTCCCCAGCTCGCGGTGCCCGCCGGCCACTGGCAGGGCGCGCGAACGGCCGCCGGACCGCACGGCTACGCGCTGCTGGGCTGCACGGTGACGCCGCCATGGACACCGGAGGGATTCGAACTCGGTGCGCGGGAGGCGCTCGCGGCGGCCTTTCCACGGCACGCCGCTTGGATCGCGCGGCTGACGCGCTGAGCCTTTGACAGCCCTGAGGGCGGTGCGCACGGTGCGCGCGTGACGCTCGCCGATCTCAGGAAGGATTATTCACTCGCCGGACTCGCGGAGAAGGACCTCGCGCGCGACCCTTTCCGCCAATTCGAGAAGTGGTTCCAGGAGGCGGAGGCGGCGAAGCTGCCGGAGCCCAACGCGATGCTGGTGGCCACGGCCACGCGCGACGGGCGTCCCTCGGCCCGCACCGTGCTCCTCAAGGGCCTCGACGGTCGCGGGTTCGTCTTCTTCACGAACTACGAGAGCCGCAAGGGCCGCGAGCTGGACGCGAACCCGCGGGCCACGGCGGTCTTTCCCTGGGTTGCGCTGGAGCGCCAGGTGATCATCGAGGGCTCCGTGACCCGCGTCGCGCGCGAGGAGAGCGATGCGTACTTCCATTCCCGTCCCCGGGCCAGCCAGCTGGCCGCGTGGGGACCGCAGCAGAGCAGCGTGATTCCTGGACGTGCGCAGCTCGAGGACTCCTTCAAGGCGGTCGAGCGGCAGCATGAGGGCCGCGAGGTTCCGCTACCCCCGCATTGGGGCGGCTGGCGGATTTCACCCGAGACCGTCGAGTTCTGGCAGGGCCGCCGGAGCCGCCTTCATGACCGGCTGCGTTACCGCCGCGTCGCCGACGGTTGGGCCGTGGAACGCCTCGCGCCGTGAACCTCTTCCTCATCCGCCACGCGGCGGCGGAGGACGCCACGCCCGACGATTCTCGCCGCCTCACCCGCTCCGGCCGGGCCGATGCCCGCGCGCTCGGAGTCTTCCTGCGCAAGTCCGGCGCGTTCGCCCCCGATGAAATCTGGCACAGCACCCTCGTCCGCGCGCGGGAGACGGCCGGTCTGATCGCGGCCGAATTGCGCAAGGCTCCCGCGCCGGTCGAGGTCGCGGGACTCGCGCCTGAGGATGATCCCGCCGCCTTCGCGCGCCGGCTCCGCGCCGGCGCCGAGTCGATCGCCGTGGTGGGGCACCAGCCGTTCCTCGGGGCGTTGGCTTCCCTGCTCGTGACCGGGGCGGCCGAGCCTCCGCGCTTCGCCGTGCGGAAATGCGCCGTCATTGCGTTGGAAGGCGCGGGACGCTCCTGGATCGTGCGGTGGCACCTCTCGCCGGAGCTCATCCGATGAACATCCTCGTCACGGGCGCATCCGGATTGGTGGGGTCCGCCTTCGTGCGCGCGGCGGCGCGGCGCGGCCACCGCGTGACCGGCTTCACGCATACCCATGAGGGATCGCTGGAGGGTGTCGCGCAGCGGTTGCGCGTCGATCTCACCGATGAGGGTGCGGCGACTTCCGCCGTGCTGGACGTCTTTCCTGAGGCGATCATCAACTGCGCGGCGGTTTCCGTCCCCGAGCGTTGCGAGGCCGACCCGGCCCGGGCGCAGGCGATGAACGTCACCCTGCCGGCGCTGCTCGGCCGCCTCGCGCACCACGTGAGCGCGCGCCTGGTGCACCTTTCCTCCGAGCAGGTCTTCGACGGCACGCGCACGAGCCCTTACGGCACCGGCGACGCCCCTCGGCCGATCAACCTCTACGCGCGCCAGAAGCTCGCGGCGGAGCAGGCGGTGCTCTCGGCCGCGCCCGCCTTCGCCTCCGTGGTCCGCCTGCCGCTGCTGATGGGCAACAGCCCCGGCGGCGCCCGCAGCAACCATGAGCGCCTGCTCGCCGACTGGGCGGCCGGCCGCACGCCGCGGCTGTTCACCGACGAATTTCGTCAGCCGTGCACCGCGGAGAACGTCGCCGAGGTGATCCTCGAGCTCTGCGAGCGGGACGACACCCGCGGCCTCTTCCACTGGGCCGGCGCGGACCTGCTGTCGCGGCACGAGATGGGCCGCCGCATCCGCGAACACTTCCGGCTTTCGGAGCGGCAGGCGCCGATCGAGGCGGTCTCGCGGGCGGACAACCCCGTCGCCGCCCGCTCCCGCCAACCCTGCCTCGCGATCGACTGCTCCCCGCTGGCGGGGAGGCTCAAGACCAGGCCGCAATCGTTTGCCGCGCAATTGGAGGAGCTCCACGTGCCTGCGCCCGTGCGGGACTGGTACCACGGGCTCTCCAGCTGACCCATCCGCTTCCCCATGCTCTTAGAGATCCTGCCCGAACGCACGGCCGGCGCCGCCGAGAACATGGCGGCTGATTTCCTGCTGCTGCAGCGCCAACCGCGTCCGGGTGTCGCCCGCTTCCGCCACTACGGTTGGCGTCACCCGGCCTTCACCTTCGGCTACTCGCAGCGGCTCGATTTCATCCTCGGACAGGTGGCCGCGGTCGCCGGCGACGGCCGGCCGCCGGAAGTCTGCCGGCGCCCGACCGGCGGCGGTCTCGTCGACCACCGCGACGACTGGACCTACGCCCTGGTGGTGCCCCGCGGACATCCGCTGGAGGAGATGCGCGCGTCGGAAAGCTACCGCGCGGTGCACGAGGCGCTGGCCACGGTACTGCGCGCGCACGGTGTTCCGGCGGTGACGAAGCCTTCGGCCGAACCCGGGGCGGGCGAGGATGGCCCGGCCGGCGTGTGCTTCGAGCGCGCCGAGGTCCATGATGTCGTGCACGCCGATACCGGCGTGAAGATCGCGGGCGCGGCGCAGAAACGCTCGCGCCACGGGATGCTTTTCCAGGGATCCCTTTGGCGGCCCGCCGCCGCGGGGTCGGTGCCATGGGACGAACTTGCCGACCTCGTGGGCGCGGCGCTCGCCTCGACCCTCTCGGCTGAGGCGGCGCGGGCGCCGTGGCCGGAGTTTTCGGATGGCGAGCTGGAGGGCCTGACGGAGAAGTATTCGTCGTCCGAGTGGAACGATTTCCGCTGAGCGGGGGCGCCTTTGACTCGGGGCGCGGGCGGTGCAGCGTGCGCCCGATGAATACCCTACGCTGGCTGGTTTCGTGCCTGGTACTCCTGACCGCGGCCTTCGCCGCCGATAAGCGCCCCATCACTCCCCACGACCTCTGGGCGATGAAGCGGGCGGGCGCCCCGGCGCTGTCACCCGACGGCCGGCGCGTCGTGTTCACCGTTCAGGAATGGTCGGTTTCGAAGAACCGCAGCACCACCAACCTTTGGCTGGCCGAGGTCGCGACCGGCGAGGTTCGTCGCCTCACGACGGCGGCGGTGACCGACGGCGCACCCACTTGGAGCCCGGACGGCACGCGGCTCGCGTTCACATCGAAGCGCGGCGAGGACGAGAACGCGGCGCTCTACGTGATGCGCCTCGACGGCGGGGAGCCCGAGCGCGTGCTCGAGCTGCCGCTCGCGGTCTCGGCCCCCCGTTGGATGCCGGACGGCCGCGGGATCGTCGTCGCCACGCGCGTGATTCCGGAACTGGCCGGGAAGCTCGCGCCGGCAGACCTCGCGGCGATGCGGAAGGAGCTCAAGCGCCGGAAGGATTCCAAGGTCAGCGCCAAGGTCTCGGAGTCGCGGGCCTTCCGCTACTGGGACGCCTGGATCACCGACAACCTCGCCAACCGCCTGGTGCACGTCGACGTGTCGACGCGGGCGATCCGCGATCTCACGCCCGGCTTCGGCTACCTCTTCACGGTGAGTGGCGAGTTCACCTTCGACGTGTCCCCCGACGGCCGGACGGTCGCGTTGACGATCAACAGCACGCCCCCGCCGTACGCCGGGCAGCTCAACCACGACGTCTACCTCTTGCCGACCGACGGCTCGGGTCAGCTCCGCAACATCACGCCGGAGAACACGGCCGACGACAGCGAGCCGCGCTTCTCGCCCGATGGCCGCTCACTCGTGTTCAAGCGGCTCGACATCCCTTACTACAGCGGCGAGTCCCAGAAGCTTTGGCGCCACGACCTCGCCTCCGGCCGCAACTCGGCCCTGACGGAGGGGATTGACCTCTCCATCGGCGACGTCGCGTTTTCGCCCGACGGGGGCACGCTGTGGATCACGGCGGAGGACAAGGGCTCGGTGCCGGTCTTCCGGCTGAATGCCGACGGCACGGGCCTCACGGCGGTGCACCGCACCGGAACCGCGGCTTCGCTCGTCGCCCGGGGCGGATCCGTCGCGTTCCTGCACAGCACCTCCGCGCGGCCCGACGACC
>JBBAVH010000009.1:0-3531 GCA_040397825.1 Opitutaceae bacterium | reverse complement strand
GCCCGGGGCGGATCCGTCGCGTTCCTGCACAGCACCTCCGCGCGGCCCGACGACCTGCTCGTGCTGGATGGGGCGTCCGGGCAGGCGCGGCGGCTCACGCAACTCAACGATGCGCTGCTCGCGCAGCTCGACCTCGGTCGCTCCGAGGAATACTGGTTTGAAGGCGCGGGCGGGGCGCGGGTGCATGGCTGGCTCTACTTTCCCCCGGGTTACGACGCCTCGCGCCGCTACCCGCTGGTGCAGCTGATGCACGGCGGACCGCACACGATGAATCGCGACGCGTGGAGCTTCCGTTGGAACGCCCACGTCTTCGCCGCGCCCGGCTATGTCGTGACCTGGGTGAACCGCCACGGCTCGACCGGTTTCGGGGAGAAGTTCGCGCGAAGCATCATCGGGGAGTGGGGCGTGAAGCCGCTGGAGGACATCATGAAGTCGACCGACTTCCTGCTTGCGCGTATGCCGAACCTGGATCCCAAGCGGCTCGCCGCGGCAGGTGCCAGCTACGGCGGCTACATGGCCGCGTGGGTGGCGGGCCACACGGACCGCTTCGCCTGCATCATCAACCACGCGGGGGTGAATGATTTCATCACGCAGTTCGGCGCGGACATCACGTCCTTCGGTTTCACCCAGGTCCTCGGCGGGCGTCCGTGGGACAACCCCGAGGGAATGCAGCGCAACAACCCGACGACCTACGCGCGCAACTTCCGGTCGCCGATGCTGATCATTCACGGCGAGAAGGACTATCGCGTGCCCTACGTGAACGGCACCGCGCTCTACGGAATCTATCAGGCCATGGGGTTGCCCTCGCGGCTGGTGATTTTCCCCGACGAGAACCACTGGATCCTCACGCCGCAGAACTCGATCTACTGGAATTGGGAGGTCCAGTCCTGGCTCGCACGCTGGATCGGTGGAAGTCCCGCCTTGGAGAAGCCGGTTTTCGGCGACGCCGAGGGCAGGTGACCACACCGAACGGGCCAGCTGCGCCGAGGGACTGAGGATGGGCCTGACCTCCGTTGGCGTAGCGAGGGTAGGGAACCACGAAATACACGAAAGGCACCAAAGGACGGTACGCTTTGCCGCACATCACCGCGATGGGCAGCGCGGATCATGTGGCCGCGGGTGCACCCGCGGAAGATTCACGAACTGTCTTCGGCTGCTTCTGCACCGGCGAAGAAGCATCTCGTGGTTTCAGGTGACCACGGAACACTCGGAAAACACGGAAGCTTAGCTGGCTCGATGGAGGAACCGGGCAACCATCGCCGATTTCACAAAGCGTCTTGATGGGAAAAGCCGATCCGTGACATCCGCGTGATCCGTGGTCGTTTGCCGGGACGAGCTGAACCACGTCGCGTCGCGAATAGTCGCGTCCAAGTCAGGCGGTCGACGGCCGCTGTGGACACCCCGAAGCTGTCAGCTGCCTTGGCCGCGCGCCCTACGGCTCCGTGCGCCCGGTCGCGGCTGGGCTCCGGAGCGTCGCGGCCGTTGCCGTCAGCGTCGGAAGGACTTGGTGAAGTCCTCCGCGACCTGCTGCACGACCTTCTTCTCGTGGCGGGAGTTGGCGATCAGCTCGTTGAGCTTCTTCTCCCAGGCGGCGCTGTCCATCGGCAGCTCGACGCCCTGGTTGATCAGCGAGGAGTAGAGCAGCACGTTGGCGAGCTCGACGGAACCCATGCCCTCGGCGCCGGGCGCGATGAGCGGCGTGCCGTCGAGGATCGAGTCGACGAAGTTCTGGATGAGCGTGCAATGCGGGTTGCCGGCGTTGTCGAACGGGATGTCGACGTTCCAGACCTCGGGCTTGGCGAAGCCGCTCTTCGAGGTCTTGGAGAACTCGATCATGTCGGCGTCGTTCCGGGTGAACGTGATCTTGTTATTCTCGAGGACGACCTTGCCGCGGGTGCCGCAGATCTCGAAGCGGTTTGTGCCCGGGGCCTCGCCGGTGGAGGAGATGAACACGCCGGTGGCGCCGTTGGCCCACTCGAGGTAGGTGGTGATGTTGTCCTCGACCTCGATGTTGTGGAAGCGGCCGAGCTGGCAGAAGCCGCGGACGCGCGCCGGCATCCCGCAGAGCCACTGGAGCATGTCGAGCTGGTGCAGGCACTGGTTGAGGAGGACGCCGCCGCCCTCGCCCTTCCACGTCGCCCGCCAGCCGCCGCTCGCGTAGTAGGCCTCGGTGCGGAACCAGTCGGTGATGATCCAGTTCACGCGCACGATCTCGCCGAGGTCGCCGTTGCGGATGAGGCTGCGGACCTTGAGGTAGCGCGGCTCGACGCGCATCTGGAACATGCCCGCGAAGACCTGCTTCGGGCGCTCCTTCGCGGCGGCGATCAGCCGCTCGGCGTCGGCTTTGTGCGCGGAGATCGGCTTCTCGACCATCACGTGCAGGCCGGCCTTCAGGGCCTCGATGCCGAGCGAGGTGTGCAGGAAGTGCGGCGTGGCGATGACGATCGCGTCGATCTCACCCGAGCGGATCATCTCGCTCGCGTCGGCGTAGGTCTTCACGCCCGGCTTACCCTTGAACGCCTCGAGGCTCGGGGCGAACGCGTCGCTCACCGCCGCCAGCGTGCAGCGGGAGACCTTGTTCTCCAGCAGGTACCCGGTGTGGAACCGGCCGATGTTGCCCAGACCGACGATCCCGAGGCGTACGTTCTTCATAGTTGGAGGCGGACTATCGCCGCGGTGAAAAAGCGCCGGCAACTTCATTCTGCGCGCCGCGTCCCCGGCCGCCCGAGCCGGGGCGACGCAGACTGCGAACCGCCAGCCGACGCAAGGGCGCGCGTATTTCCAAGGAGAAGGGGCGACCGGTCGCGGAAACCTCTGGCGGTCCAAGCTGGGAACCTGCGTTCGGGGCCGTAGAGGACGTTCGGCTTCGTTCGGGTGAATTGGTCCATTGATGGTCACCTCGGGTCGTTTCGCCTGAAGGCTGGTCAGCGTGCGGCGTAACTGCTCCGTTTTGCGCCATCCCCGCCCCATGATCGCCATTCGTGCAGCTTTTCGCGGCCTCCTGGTCGCGCTACTCTCCCTGACCGCCGCCGCTTTCGCCGCCGCCTTCCCGGTCACGACGGGCGTCATCGAGGGCCGGGTGCTCCACGGCGGCAGCGGCGATTACCTCGAGAACGCTCGCGTCTCCGTCGAGGGCGCCGGCCTCGAGGCGGCGACGCGTCCCGACGGCTCGTTCACGCTGGCTTCCGTCCCGGCGGGACCAGCCCGCCTGCGCGTCTTCTACACCGGGCTCCCGCCGCAGGTATTTCCGGTCGAGGTGCCGGGCGGCGGTACGGTGCGGCGTGACATCACGCTCGCGCCGGCCGCGGGCCGTCCCGGCGACACGGTGCGGCTGGAGGCCTTCGCGGTCGCGGCGTCGCGCGAGATGGACGCCGCCGCGATCGCGATCAACGAGCAGCGCTTCGCCGCCAACCTCCGCACGGTGGTTGCGACCGACGAGTTCGGCACGGTGGCCGAGGGGCACGTGGGCGAGTTCCTGAAGTTCCTGCCCGGGGTCACGATGGAGTACGCCGGCGGCAACGCCCGCGAGAT
>JBBAVH010000008.1:0-132849 GCA_040397825.1 Opitutaceae bacterium | reverse complement strand
AGTCGGAACGTTGTTTCGACCCGAAGCGGCCCGCCGGGGACGGCGGGCCCTACCTGCATCCGCGTATCCTGCGGCAGGACCGCCCGTGGTAGGGCTGGCCGTCCTCGGCCGGCCGCCCTTCCCTTCGAATCACCCACCGATTCGCCGTTGGTCGGATCGACTTCCCGAACGCCGCAGGCGCGCACGCGCCCACGAAGTAGTCGGAACGTCGTTTCGACCCGAAGCGGCCCGCCGGGTTCGATAGTGTCCGAAAAGTTCAGCCAAAAGACGGATCATGGTAGGCGGTTTGGTGATAAAGCCAAAAGCCACCAGTGAAGGAAAACCCATGACGCGTCCGACCAAGGACGCGACCAAAGCGAAAACTACGCGAGCAAATGGTGGCGCTTTTGACCGGCGACAACCCGCTGCGCGCCTTTGCTCAACGAGCCCCAAGCGCGCCCGGGTCTCAACCGGCTAGCCTCGCCAGGACCTGATCCACCAGACGGGCCGACTCACCCACATAGGAGGCGGTGGCCGAGGTCTTCTCGAACTCCGCGGATAGGCCATGGCGCTTCAACAGCGGATGGTCCCGGATCGCGTCGAGGAACGGAAGACCCTCCGAAATGGCACGCTGGGCGGCGGCGTAGACCACCTGATGCGCGTGATGCCGGCCCATGAACTGGGAAAGGTTCATCATCACCGCTTCGGAGATGATGAGGCCATGCGTTAGCTCCGCGTTGCGCCGCATCGCCTCGGGGTGAACCCTCAACCCCTGCACGAGCTTGGCGAAGGTTTCGGAGATGCCGGCGGCCAGCAGGCCCACCTCAGGAATCACGGTGTCGGTCACGTTGTTGGCTGTGCAGTCACCCTCGTCCAATCTGACCACGGACTCCTGCACTAGCATCACCCGGGCCCGCAGCTGACGGGCCATCGCGACGACGGTCGACGACAGGGTCGGGTTGCGCTTTTGCGCCATCGTCGAACTTCCGACCTTGCCCAGATGGAAGGCCTCCTCGACCTCGCCGACCTCGTTGCGTTGCAGGAAATACAGGTCCTGCGCGATCTTTTGCAGGGTGCCGACCAAAAGGCCGAGGGTGCCCACATAGTCACTCACGCGGTCATACGATGAACGCACCGAAAGGCCGGCCGGCTTCAGACCGAGCTTCCGGGCCACGAGTTGCTCCACGGCAGGTCCGGCCGTGCCCATCGCGGCGAACGTGCCGATCGCGCCACCCATGCTGGCCACGAAAGACGACGAGAAGCGCTCCTCCAGCCGGTTCCGGCCCCGGGCCAGCTCATCTAGCCAGCCGGCCACCTTGAAGCCAAAGGTCATGGGCAGCGCGTGCTGACCGTGGGTGCGTCCGGCCTGCAGCGTGGTTTGATGCTCCCGGGCCAGCGCTGTCAGCCGATCCATGGTACCGTGGAGCGATTCCAGGACCAGACGATGCGTCTGCCGCATCTGCAGCGATTGGGCGGTCTCGAAGATGTTCTGAGTCGTGGCTCCCCAGTGAAGGTAGCCGGCCGCGGGCTCGCCGCAGAGTTCCTCCCACTGCCGCAACATCGGCACGAGCTGATGTCCCGTGAACGCGATGTCCCGGGTCAGCCGCCCCAGGTCGAACGCCTCCGCCGAGGCCCGGTCTCGGATTTTCCGGGCAGCCTCGCTCGGGATCAGTCCCAGCTCGGCCTGTGCCTCAGCCAGTGCCGCCTCGACGTCGAGCCACGTCTGCAGTGTACCGAGGTCGCTCCAGATCCGGCGGGCCTCGTCGCCAAACCATGCTCGGCTGATGAAGGACCCAAACAGGCCCACGCTGGTCGCGGCCTGGTCTTGGCTAGGAAGGTATTCCGGTGATCGGCGCATGATCATGATGGTAGGAGGCGAACCGTCCAGGGTCAGGCGACGGCGGGCTGGGCCTGGGTGATGCGGCGCAGCAGGTTAATGCCCACCAATAGCACCGCGATCGGCGCCAAGAGGGAACAAAGCGCGGCGACGCCCCCGTAGTGTTGAAAGACTAGGCCGATCAGCGGGGTGCCAACTGCCCCCGCCATCGACGAACAGAGCACACTGATGCTCGCGAGCGTGCTGTGCCGCGCGACGGGCAGCGACGTGAGGGCCGCCGAGTGCATCATCGGGAAGATAGGCGCGACAAAAAGGCCGGCGATGGGCAGTAGGAGGACGGTCAGCGGCGCCTTGCGCCAATCTGAAACGGGCTTAGCGGGCATGTCGCCCTTAAGTGCAAGCGCCACGATCAGCACGGTGGCTGCGCCCACCACACACCCCATGAGCAAGGGAAACCAATGTACCCCGCGCGCGATGAAGCCTACACCGATCCGGCCGATGACCGACCAGGCGGCGTAGAAGCCGGCCAGTTGGATGGAGAGCGACGTCGTGAGGTTCAGGACCGCCGTGTTGAAGGTCGGCAGCCAGTTCATGAATCCGTGCTCGGTGACGACAGTAGCCACGACCAGCAGCCCGAGGGTGAGCGCGATCGGGGTGGTCGCTAACCGGGCCATCTCGACGAACGGCTGCGTCCGCGGCTTCGGCTCCGCTTCCTGCGCGGCGCGCTCATCGAGTTGGGTGGCGAGCAGCAGACACAGCGCGGTGAGCATGAGCGCCGATAGCACGTAATAGGCATTGGCCCAGGAGGTAGACTCGGAGTGGGCGTCGTCGGTGAACGCGGTAAAAACCACGAAGGTCAGCATGCTGCCGATTTTGTAAAAAGCCTCGACGAAGCTCAGTAGGCTGGCGTGCGCTTTGCGGTCGGGCGAAACGAGCCCGATCGTGGAATACATCGCCACCTTGATCAGTCCGTAGCACATTCCCGTGATGAGGAAGACCACTTTCATCATGGCGAAACTCACCATGAGCGGCACCAGGCCGAGCACGACCGCGGACGTGCCGAGGGCGATCAGCATGGCGTTCCGGTAACCGATGCGCTTCACGAACGAGCCGACCACAACCGCGCCAAGGAAGACGCCCAGCCCCTTGTAGAGCGCGAGCGTGCTGGCGGTGACGAGGGAGATCCCGAAGCTTCGCTGCACCTGCAGTACGGCGATCCCGACACTGCTGAGCTGGATCGAATACGCGCAGTAGTTCAGGAACATGCAGAGCCGGAGCTGCAGTTGCGGGGAAGGCTTCATGGGTGGCGCGCTAGAACGGTCCGTTCACGGCGCGCGGGAAGGAAGGATCATCGGACTGCGCTGCCTCATGGTTCTCCCGGACCGCGATTCTTCACTTCAGCAAAGGCCCGATGACTCCTTTCCACACGGCATAGCCGGCTTCGTTCATGTGCAGCATATCTTGGACAAAGAGCTCGGGGCGCATGCCGCCCTTGGCATCCAGCATCGGCGTGTAGATATCAGCATAACCGCGTCGCTGGTCATTTCGGCATTCGGCCGCGATGAGGGCGTTCGCGGCGACGACCTTGTCCTTCAATTTTTCGCGCGACGGGCTGGGTTTGATGGCCACGAAGAGAATCCGGGTTTGAGGCAGCGCGGCGTGAATCTTGGCGCAAAATGCCCGGAAATCCGCGTGGACGCCCTCCGGGGTCTTCCCCCGCGCCAGGTCATTGTCGCCGGCGTAGACGACGACGAGGCGCGGTTGATAGGGAATCACAATACGGTCCGCGTAGAAGACACTGTCGGAAAGTTCAGAGCCGCCAAAGCCGCGGTTGATGACCTGGACAGCAGGGAAATCCTGAGCGAGCGAGGTCCACTTCCGGATCGTGGAGCTGCCGATGAAGACTACGGCCTGCGACGGCGGCGGCTGAGTGGCTTCGGCCGCAGTGAGTCGGTCGATGTCTGCCTTCCATTTTTCCGGAGCGGCGGAGGCGTCGGTGAGCGGGAGAAGGGCAAGAGCAACGGCGAGAAACCGGAGCAGGCAGAATGGGCCGAAGATCATGGCGAGGTGGCGGGTTGAAAGAGCCGCGGCAGCAGCGCCTCGAGCGAGTGGCGCCAGACCTTCCATTCGTGGGCGCCTGGAAACGTGTGCCACTCGTGGCGGATGCCGTGCTGCCGCAGGGTTTCGTGGAGACGGAGTTGGCCCTTGAAACGAGGATCCTCCGTGCCGCAGGAAAGGAAGAGCAGGCGCAGGCGCGCGTTGGTGGCCGCGGGCTTTTCGAGCAGGCCAGGAAGCGCGGTCGCCAAATTGAACTTCGGCTCGCTGAAGGCACCGGAGCTGAACTCAGCAACCCACGCGAAGTGGTCGGGATGCATCAGGCCGGTGAAGAACGCCTGACCGGCCCCCATCGATAGACCGGCGATAGCGCGATGTTCCGACCCCGTCTGAACCCGGTAGTTTCGCTCGATCAGAGGGATGATATCCTCGAGCAACTCCGTGCGGGTCGCGTCTTGTGGCTCCTGCCCGAACGGAATCGGGGTACCTGGCTTGCCTGGCCGGTCGGCATAGCCGTTCGGCATGACGATGATCATTGGCACGGCCCGTCCGTCGGCGACCAGGTTGTCGAGGATCACGCCGGCGCGCCCAAGGTCGCTCCAGCTGCTCTCACGCAGGTTGGCCCCGTGGCGCAGGTAGAGGACGGGGAATCGGCGAGCCGGCTCCCGATCATAGACCGCAGGGACATGGATGAGAACCCGACGGCTGACGCCGAGCACGGACGAGGTGTAGTGGCGAAGGTGCAAGGTGCCGCCCTCGCCGGGTCGGCGCTCCGCGGTGCGGGCGGGGAAACCGGGAACCTCGAAGAGACTGGTGGAAGTGTTGCGTCCCACGTCGATCCAATCGTTGACGGGGTCGATGATGCGCAGGCCGTCGACGACGAAATGGTAACGATAAATCTCGGGTTCGAGGGGACCGACGGTGAGGGACCAGACGCCGGCGGCGTCCCTGGTCATCGCCTCCGCGGCGCCGGGGCTGACAGCGAAGTCGACCTTCTGGGCGCTGGGCGCACGGAGGCGAAAAGTGACGCGTCGGTCGGCCAGCACCTCGGGGGAAACGACGGCCGTCGGCGCCGACGGGCGCACGGCCTCTCCGGATTTTTGGGCGCGCGGCGGGGATGCGGAGGTTCCGACTTGGGCGGCAAGCGGGAGAACACCGCCTAGGAAAAATAGGGTAATCGCACGGGCACAGCGGAACTTCCAAGGGGGCACCATGGGGTTGGATAGCTGGGATGGCAGGGTTGAAGCGAAGGGTGGCGGCGGCGAGGTGGCAGCGGAGGGTCCGTCCGCCTTGAAGGAGAACCGTGGCACATAAGTTGCAGCGTCTGGGGGCCCCGTTGGGTAACCGCTCAGAACGTGCCCTTGATGCCCGCCGTCCAGAGCGGGTGGTAGGCCTCGCGGGCCCGGAAGCGGGCGTAGTCCGGGGTGCGCGGGCCGTAGACCTTCTGGTCTTCGGGTGCGTTGTTCATGTTGCGCACCGAGACGAAGAGTCCGATCGCCGGGCGCAGGTAGTACTCCCCGCTCACGTCGATGAAGAGCCGTTTCTTGTAGTAGTTGTAGGTGCCCGGATCGATGTTGGTCCCCCTGACGGGGCTGGTGCGCTTCTGGCCGCGGTAGTTCTCACTGATGCGCAGGTTCCACTTGGGGCGCGTCAGGCTGAGACCCCAGCTGCCGCTGAACGGCGTCATGTCCTGCAATTCGTCGGTGTCCTTTGCGCGCTGCGACGTGGCATTGGCGAAGAACTGCATGCCGCGGGCCCACGTGGGCAGGAACGTCAGCGCCTGCCGGTAGTTGAACTCGAGACCCGTCATGCGGACGTTCGCGGAGCTGTTGACCTGGGTGACCACGGGGAACTGCCCGTAGGTCTGCGCATCAAGGGCGTAGATGGCTAGGAACTCGGGTGTCACCGGCACGGTCACGTCCGCAAAAAAGTTCGTGAAGTCGCGGATGAAGAAGCCGGCGGTGAACTGGCCGCCGGTGCCAAAATAGTACTCGAGGCGCGCGACGTAGCTGCGCGCCTGCCACGCCTTGATGGAGGCGTTGCTCACCGTGATCTTGTCCGTGGGCTTCGGATTCTCGAGGTCCGGCAGGGTCAGTCCGCCGGAGTACTGGTTGTAATCGGGCCGGCCCACGGACTCGTAGTAGGAGAAGCGTCCAATGAAGTTTTCGGAGAGGTTGTACGAGGCATTCAGACTCGGAAAGAGCCTCAGGTATTCCTTCCGCGCGCGATAGCCGCGATCGATCACCGTCAGCTGGCTGTAGGCGAGACCGGCGGTGGTTGGGACGAGGAGGAGCGGTGCACCGTTGGCACCCCGCAGGACCCGCCCGGCGGCATCGCGCTGGTAGTTGCGGGTCGGGTCGTTGAGTGGGCCCTCGGCATCGACGTTGGTCTGCTCGGCGCGCACGCCGGCTACTAGTTTCAGCCGGTTTTGGAAAAGCGACAGGTCGTTGCGCCAGAAGAGGGAAGAGATGGCCTCGTGCACGACCATCGAGGCATTGGTCGCGTTAATGTAGTTCGTGTTGGCATTGCGCGTCCAGTGCCGCGGGTTGGCCTGATAGTCGTCCCAGAGCTTGGCGCTGTCGATGTGCTGCTGCTTCGGCAGGCCCCAGGTCGGGATGCGTTCGGAAAAGGTCGCATCGAGGAAGGGCAGCGCGCTGTCGTCGTTGGCCTGCCCGTTCTGCTTGAAGGGCGTGGTGCTCGCGACGCCGTCGTCACCTACCCATGTGTAAGTCTCCGTGCCGACGCCCCGGGCATCGCGCGTCCGGGTGCGCACGTCGGCGCCGAGCTTCACGGTGACGGTGACGTCCTGGACGGTGAAGTCGCGGCGCACGTTGAGATAGGCCTGGCGGGTGATGTCCTGCGTCAGCTTCCGCGTACTCGTGGCCGACACGATCGAGTAGGTGTCGAGCAGGGAGGGCTGGACGACGCGGCCGGCGGGGTCGAGAACCGTGATCTGGCGAGGGTAGAGGTAGAAGATGTCATCAAACTTTACCTGCACGTAGTTCCGCTGGATGGTAACGCCGTTGAAGAAGCCCTTGTCGACATCCTGGAAGTGGATGCGGCCGTTGCCGTAGCTCGCCCCGGACTCGGCCGTCCAGACCGGACCGTTGTGAAACCAGCGTAGCGAAGGGGTGGCGGTGAAGCCAAAGCGGAGCGCGCCGCTGTTGGCGATGGCATACTGGCCAGTGTTGGTGGCAGTGCCCGTCGCGGGAAAGGTGCTCGGGGAACTGTACGCGTGGGTCGGGCTCCAATTGCCGGCTGTAGTCGTGTTGATCGTGATGGTCTGAAACCGGACGCCCGAGAGCTGCTTGAACAAGCCGTAGTTGAAGGAAAAGGAAAGGCGGTCGCGTGGGGCGGGCCGCCAGTCGAGAGTCGTCGCGAAGGAGTGCCGGGTAATGTCATGGCCTCCATCGCGCCAGCCGAAAGCGCCAAGGTAGGGATTGGTGGCGGACGCGACCGAGGAGGACGAAGCGACCCCGCGCCAGTTGGGTCCGGCGCGTTCGCGCGGGGAGTATTGCTCGGAAAAGCCGGCCGAGACGGTAAAGCCGAAATCCCGGTTAACCGGGACGATGGCCGAGGCATCAAAGCCCGGGCGAATCTTGTAGGTCGTGGCACCGCCGTAGCCCGGACCAGGCGTGCGCCGGCCGAAGGCGCGTTCGGAGTCCTTCCACATCCACGCCAGGCTGTAGGAATAGGCCGGCCGGTTGCGCTCGAAGGAACTGCGCGGCACGAGATTGACCGATCCGGCGAGCGCAGAGCCCGAAACGTCGGGCGTGGGCGAGCGGTTCACCTCCATCCGCGCGACATTATTGAGGGAGATCTGGTCTAGCGGGACATGCCGCGCCATGTTGGACCCGCCTCCTGCCGTGGCGAGGTCGAAGCCTCCAACCGAAACCGGAACGTTGTTGGCCGGGACCCCGTCGAGCGAAATCAGCCGCGGATCGCCGTCCACGTAGTTCATGCGAATGCCCGGGAGAAACTTCATGAACTCGCCCACCGCGCCATCGACCACCGTGCCGAACTCGTCGGCCGAGAGGACATTGACGATGTTCTTGGCGAAACGCTGCTCGTTGACGGCGATGGCCGAGCTTTCCATTTCCCGGGAGCTCGAGACCTGAAAGGCGCCGAGCTTGACGACGTCTGACGGACGGGCGGACGAGCCGACGTCGGGCTTGCCGAAGGTAAAATCGCGGGCGGCCGTCTGCCCCGCGGTGACGGTGAAATTTTCGATCAAGCCCGTGAGGCCGGTAAAGAACACCTTCACGCGCACGGGGCCGGCGGGAACATTGGACAGCCGGAACTGGCCGATGCCGTCGGTCAGGACCTCCAGATTGGTCCCTTCGACCGTGACGCGCGCGTTCTCAAGGTACTCGCCGCGCCTGGCATCGAACACGCGGCCTTCGATGGTCCCGGTGGCGGGCGATTGGGCGGCGAGAACGGCGGCCAAGAGAAAGCAACCGAAGGCGGCGAAGCCGTGGCGAACGAGGCCACTGAGGAGCGAGGGTGTAGGGGTCGTGGATTTCATGTCGGCATCGTAGTTTCGAAAACGAGGGCGAGCCGACGAAGGCGTCGACTCGGCGAAACAGAGCTGGAGCAGCGGCAACCTGGAGCCAACGACTTCGTTAGTTAACCCGTTACCTAAACTTGAATCATGCGCCTGATCGGTCGGTAGTTCTTACCCAATCGCCCTGCGGCAATAAGATCAACCAACCACCAACCGGGGCCTCCAACCATGTCCGTAACCATGCGTGATGTAGCCGCCCGCGCCAAAGTTTCGGTCGCGACGGTGAGCAAGAGCCTGCGCGGCGCCGCGAGCATTCCTCCGCAGACGCGCGCGGCGGTCGCGAAGGTGGCGGCAGAGATGGGTTATCGCACCCATCCCTTCGTTGCCGCGCTGATGCAGTCCCGCCGGAAGCGCACGGCGCCCAGCCAGCCGCCGCCTCTCGCCTTTGTCACAGCGTATGGGACGGCTGACGCATGGAAGAAAATGCCGACCCCCTTTTTGCCGATGGTATTTGCGGGTGCGGAGCAACGGGCTGCGGAACGAGGCTATACCCTTTCTCACTTTTGGCTCCACCAGGACGACATGAGCAATCGGCGGCTAAGCGAGGTAATGCACGCCCGCGGAGTGCGCGGCATCCTGCTGCCGCCGCTGCCACGACCGGGAATGCAGATCGATCTGGTGTGGTCGTATTTTTCCGTGGTTTCCGTGGGGGCTCCTTTGGCCCATCCGATCTTACATTGCATGTCGAACGACCACTACCAATCGATGCAGCTCGCCATGCAGGCCTGTTGGCAATGCGGGTGCCGACGTCCCGGCTTCGCTGTGGACCAATGGGTCAACGAGCGGATCGATCGTCGCTGGGAGGCAGCGTTCGAGATCGCGCGGGCACAGGGTGCGTTCGAGCGGAATGTTCCGTCGTTCATCTTTCCGAAGTGGGATCCCGCGGCGGTCGCCCGTTGGATCAAGAGGGAGAAGCCTGACGTGGTGCTGTCAGTCTTTTCGGAAACGCAGTTGGACCAATTGAAAAGGATGGGGATCCGGATTCCTCACGATGTGGGCCTCGTCAGCCTCTCGGTCCACGCGGACGACAGTCCCCTGAGCGGCATTCGCCAGCACGCCAAGCGGATCGGCGCGGCGGCGGTGGATCAGTTGATTTCCCTGGTCGATCGCAACGAAACCGGTATCCCCGAACATCCGATCACGCTCACGCTGAAGGGGACTTGGAACATGGGGCGTACCCTCCGGAATGCCGGGGGGTCGATGGGTACGCGCATCACGGCACCTGCAAAGTGAACCCTGAGTGCCAACCGGCATGCTGATTGAAGGATTCGCGATCCGCTCAGCGCTTGTGGGCTAAAACCTCTACACCGCGATGCTCGGGTATGAGCGCCGACTCGGAAGGCTCACCTGGAAATTCCAACTCAACGTCGCAACCTACGCGACGAGTATAACCTCATCTTCACCAGCTACAGCACCTACACCTACGCCCTTGGCGGTATCACCAAGGGCGTACCAGTTCCGCACGGTTTCCACTACCTCAATCCGCGCAAGACCGCGCTCACGATCAGCGTGCGTTTCTGAGCATCGAACTCGTCGGATCAGTCGGCACGCTGTTTCTCCGCGGAACGGCCCGCCGGGGACGGCGGGCCCTACCTTGATCCGCGTATCCCGCGGCAGGACCGACCGTGGTAGGGCTGGCCGTCCTCGGCCGGCCGCCCTTCCCTTCGCATCACCCGACCGATTCGCCAAACGTCGAACGACTTTCCCACGCCAACGAGAAGCCAGCGGTAGCAATCACTCCGTATGCCGCTTCGCCTTGGAGCGGCCACCTTTCCAGATGTCGTACTGCGGGTCCGCGTGAGCGGCAAAGAACGCGTCCAACCGCCGCGCGAGCCCGGCGCGCGTCTCCTCAAGACCCGGCTGGCCATAGAGGTTGAAGCGCTCCCGCGGGTCCTTGCGCATGTCGTAGAGCTCGAAGGGGCCGTTGGGGAAACGCGCGACGTACTTCCATTCTTCGGTGCGGACCGCCCGCACCGTCTCCATTTCGTAGAAGACCGCGCCGTCCCACGCCGCCGGCATCCCGCCGGCGAGCACCGCGGAGAAGTCGCGGCCGGGCGAGCGGGGTGAGACCGGCATGCGATCGCCGAGCCCGAGGTGCGATAGCACCGTCGGCAGGAAGTCATAGTTGCTCACGAGCAAGTCGCTCGTGCAGCCGGCAGGGATGCGGCCCGGCTGACGGAAGATCAGCGGAATCTGCATCATCAACTCGTGCGCGCCGATCGGCCGGAAATGGTCGCCCATTCCCCACATGCCGTTCTGACCGCCCATCCATCCTTGATCCGACGAGTAGGCGACCAAGGTGTTATCGTCCAAGCCGAGCCGGCGGAGCGTGGCCATCACCTCGCCCACGCCATCGTCGACCCCGCTTACCTCGGCGGCCGTGCGCTCCATCGCATTTCGCGTGTTGTGGAACGACTTGTTGGCGTGCTGCCAGGGATGCATCGGCTCCGCGGGAAAGCTCTTGAATTGGATCCCGCGGTAATACTCCGCGTGCCGGTTGCGCGGCGGGTTCATCATGAGCCCGCCGAGGACGTAAGGTCCGTTGTAGGCGAGGAAGAGGAAGAACGGCCGGTCGCGATTGCGCTCGATGAAGTCGATGCCCCTTCGCGTCCAGAGGTCCGTCGTGTAGCCGGCCTCCTTGCGCACCTTGCCGTCCTCGATCACCTCCTGGTCGTAGAACTCCTTCGTGTGACCGTCGGGCTTGGTCACCCATTCGGAAAATCCCTCCGACGGCGTGAGGTTCGCGCCAAGGTGCCACTTGCCGCTCAGCCCGCAGACGTAACCGGCGTCGCGCAGGACTTCGCCGAGCGACGTGAACTCCCGCAGCGTGTTGTACGCCTCGGGGCCCATCATGTACTTCGGGTCGAGGAACGAGTGCACGCCGTGCTGGGACGGCATCAGCCCGGTCAGGAAGGTCGCGCGCGTCGGCGAGCAAACGGGATTGCTGCTCAACGCCCGCGTGAAACGAACACCCTGCGCCGCGAGCGCGTCGATGTGCGGCGTACGGATGTCGGGGTTGCCGTAGCAGCCGAGCGTCCACGCGCCCTGGTTGTCGGTAAGGATGAAGACCAGGTTTGGCGGACGCTTCGCAGCGAAGACGGAGGCGGCGTGCGCGAGCAGGATGGCGAGCAGGAGGAGCGTTCGTCTCATGGGGCGGGGTTGACTGAGAGAAGTGCCGCATCGCGGCGACGTCAGGCCAAAAGCCGACCGTGAAGGGATGACTTGGAGGCGCGAATTCTCCGCGGCTGCCGCCGCAGCCACATGGATGCGGCGTCGCTGTGGCCACGGGTGCTCCCGTGGACTTGTCGGAACCCCCTTCCGAAGTTTCCCGTCCGGCTTCGTCCGAAAGGTCGTTAGTGAATCCTCCGCGGCTGCCGCCGCGGCCACATGGACGCAGCGTCGTTGTGGCCACGGGTGCTCCCGTGGACTTGTCGGAACCCCCTTCCGAAGTTTCCCGTCCGGCTTCGTCCGAAAGGTCGTTAGTGAATCCTCCGCGGCTGCCGCCGCGGCCACATGGACGCAGCGTCGTTGTGGCCACGGGTGCTCCCGTGGACTTGTCGGAACCCCCTTCCGAAGTTTCCCGTCCGGCTTCGTCCGAAAGGTCGTTAGTGAATCCTCCGCGGCTGCCGCCGCGGCCACATGGACGCAGCGTCGTTGTGGCCACGGGTGCTCCCGTGGACTTGTCGGAACTCCCCTTCCAACGTTTCCCGTCCGGCTTCGCCCGAAAGATCTTTCGTGAATTCTCCGCGGCTGCAGCCGCGGCCACATGGACGGAGCGTCTCAACGGCGATCGGTAGAATTAGCGGTGCAACGATTCCGCACGCTGCATGGTCGCTGTGGCCACGGGTGCTCCCGTGTACTTGTTGGAACCCCCCTTCCGACGATTCCCGTCCGGCTTCGCCCGAAAGGCATTTCGTGAATTCTCCGCGGCTGCAGCCGCGGCCACAGGGACGGAGCATCTCAACGGAGATCTTTCGGCTTGTGGGAACACATTTTCCGCACGCCGCGCGGTCGTTGTGGCCACGGGTGCTCCCGTGGACTTGTCGGCCCCCCCCTTCCGACGTTTCCCGTCCGGCTTCGCCCGAAAGATCTTTCGTGAATTCTCCGCGGCTGCCGCCGCAGCCACATGGACCCGGCTCAGCGTAGAAAGCGCCCGGCCCAGGCGGGATCCTCGGCCGGAGTGCACGCCGGGCGGCCGAAAATGCCCCGGACGCGCGCTACCAGCCGATAGGCGGCATCGAGAGCCGGCCGTGGCACCACCCGCGCCCACGAGAGTAGGCGGCAGAGACCGCCCGGTTCGTCCGCCGCCGCCAGCGCCCCGTCGGACCGCATGCGCGGGGGAAAGGCGTCCGGCTTTTCCCAATCGGGCACGAACACGAGGCTGTCGAAGTCGGCGGTGGGCAGGCCGCGGGACCGAAGGTAATCCTGGGCGGGCGCGCCCTGCAGCGGAGCGAACCGCAGCCGCGCCGCGACGTCCTCCCGCACGAGCGCACGCACCACCACGGAGCAGAGCCCGCACTCCCCGTCGTAGAGCAGCACCGGCCGCCGTTCATCCGCCCGCGCCGGCAGCCAGCGCGCGTCGAAGGTGAGCAGGTGAAGCAGCGCGAGTCCCAGCGCCGGCGCCCACGCGCCGGGCAGCAGGACCGCCTCGCCGAGCGTCAAAGCTCCAAGCACGAGCCACGCGGGGACCCGCGCCCGGGCCACGGGGAGCAGCGAGGCCGCGGCCAGGTGCGCGGCCGCCAGAGGGGCCGGTGGACAAGGCGGGCCGCCAAACCCGGGCACCAGGCCGGTCGCGGCCCAGAGCACGTGGGAAGCGAGCAGCGTCCAGCGCGCTACCGCGAACGCCGCGGGGGAAGCCGCGGTTCGGTCGGACAGCGCGAACAGCAACAACGCCGCGACCACCGGCAGTTCCCGCCACGGATCGCCATTGCGGGCGACCGTCGCCGCCAAGGCGGCCAGGAGGGCCGCGGCGGCGATCCGCGGACGAAGCCCGAGGGAAAGCGCGGCGGCCGGCAACAGGAAGGCTCCCCACCAGAGACCGCCGAAACGGGTGACGAGCAAGACGCCCAGCGCGGCGCGCACGGCCGCACGCTGCAGAGGTGAACAAGCAGGCAGGTCGCACGGGCTCATGGTCGCGCGGCCCGGCCGCCGGTCACGCCGGTACCCCGGTCAATTCTCCCGCGCGAAAGCGGTGTTGGACCGCACGAGGTCCAGTTCCTTGATCCAGATGTTGCGGAAGCGCACGTCGTGCCCCTCGCACTGCAGCTTCAGGCCGCCGGGAGTGTCGGTGATCCCCTTCCCGCCGTCGTTGCCGCCGTCGAGGCCGGAGTTCGCGCCGCCCCAGACCTGCTGGATCTCGACGTGGGCGTGGATCTTCACGCCGTTGAAGAACATCGTGACGCGCGGACGCTCGGTGAGCTTGCCGTCCTTGAACCGGGCGGCGCGGAAGACGATGTCGTACGCGTTCCACTGCCGCAGGCCCTTGTAGAGGTAATACGGCGAGGCCGTCTCGTTGATGACCGACCCCATGCCGTGCTTGGTGCCGTCGCCGTCCTGGATCTGGATCTCGTAGCGGTTCTGCAGGTACACGCCGCTGTTGCCGCCCTCGTTCATCACGCAGAACTCCACGTGCAGGCGGAAGTCGCGGTAAGCCTTCTTCGTCACGATGTCCGCTGCGCCGTAGCGGCCCTTCGGCGCGGCCGGATCGAACGTCATCAGCACCGTGCCCTTGTCGACCGGGTCCTCGACGAGGCGCCACTTGATCGGGAGCGAGGACGCGAAGCGCGGCCCCTCCCAGTAGGTCCACTTGGCATCCAGCATCTCGCGCGTGCCGTCGAGGATCACCTCCGCGCCCGGGATCGGCGGGGCGCCGACGCCGACGCCGGCGCGGGCAAGCAATGGAAGAAGGAGGGCGAGGCCGAGGGCGACGGGGCGGAGCATGGGGGTAAAATCCTTGGGAAGCGGCGGGGATCAGTCCTTGCCGAAGCCCAGGAGCTCGATCTCGAACACGAGGGTGGCGTTGCGTCCGATCTTCGGGGGCTGGCCGCGCGTGCCGTAGCCCATCTCGGGCGGGATGATCACGAGCCGCTTCTCGCCGCGCTTCATGAGCTGCAGCACCTGCTCCCAACCCTCGATCACCATCTCGCGGCGCACGCGGAAGGAAAACGGCTTGGAGGCATCCGTCGCCTGGTCGAAGACGGTGCCGTCGAGGAGCTTGCCCACATAGAGCACGTTGACCTTGTCGCCGGGCTTGGGCGTGTCGCCCTGCCCCTCGCGCTGGATGACGTAACGGATCCCGGTCGTGGTCCTGCGCGCCTGGGGCCACGTCCGCTCCACGACCTCGAGGTCGGCGGGTGGGATCTTCTCGCGCTGGGCATGGAGCGCGGGCGCGGCGAGCGCGAGGACGCAGGCGATCGTGAGCAGCGGGCGTAGGGCGGAATTCACGGCGTTCTCAGAACAGGCTTCCGCATCGGTGCCAACCGTGCAATCGGTGGTCAAAGGTATTATGCCCCGCGCGACCGTCGCCATCGTCTGCCCCCGCGAGTTCAAGTTCACCGACCATGAGGCGTCGATCGAGCGCCCCGTGCTCGCCGGCGCCGCCGACGTCACGACGGTCTGGCTCGGCTTCAACGACCCGTTTCCCGAGGAGGTGCTCGGGGCCGACGCCGTGATTCTGTGGCATGGGCCGCGGGTGACGGCGGAAGTGGTGGCCGGCCTGCGCCGCTGCCGCGCGATCGTGCGCAACGGGGTGGGCTTCGACAGCGTGGACCTCGCCGCGGCGGCGCGCGCCGGGATCCCGGTGTGCAACGTGCCGGACTACGGGACCGAGGAGGTCGCTGACCATGCGCTGGCGCTGACGCTCGCGCTGTACCGGCAACTGTTCCCGCTGGACGCCGAGGCCAAGCGCCTCGGCTGGAGGATCGAGGTGCAGCACCGGATGCGCCGGCTGAGCACGCAGACGTTCGGGATCATCGGCCTCGGACGGATCGGCACCGCGACGGCGCTCCGCGCGCGGGCGTTCGGCTTCCGGGTGGTGTTCTTCGACCCGTTCGCGCCGAGCGGCGCGCACAAGGCGCTCGGGATCGGCCGCGCGGGCTCGCTCGCGGAACTGCTGGCCGTGGCCGACACCGTCTCGATCCACTGCCCGCTCACCGCGGAGACGCGCGGGATGATCGGTGAGCGCGAGATCGCGTCGATGAAGCCGGGGGCATTCCTGGTGAACACGGCGCGCGGCGACATCGTGCGCAAGGCCCCGCTGTTCGCCGCGTTGCACGCCGGCCGGCTCGGGGGCGCAGGGCTAGACGTCGTCGAGGACGAGCCGCTGCGCACGGCGGAGGAAGCGGCGACGCCCAACCTGATCGTCACCTGCCACGCCGCCTTCTGTAGTCCGGAGGGCATGGTGGAGATGCGCACGACGTCAGCGCGGATCGCGCGCGCCGCCGTGCTCGGCGAGCCGGTCTGGAATCGCGTGAACTGAACCCCGCGCCCGGCGGGGGCTTCGCGGTTGACAGGCCAAGGCAGCTTCGTGACCCCGCGGGCGTGGCGGGCGCATTGGCCGCGGTGCTGGAGAAACTGCGCGACTAGGGATCCCGCCAACCTCTCGGTGCACCGCGGGAGCCTCGAATGGCTGCAAGCGAGAGACCCGAACCTCGATTTCCTCAACCGCCTTTCGGCCTCCGGTACCGCCGAATGAAGCGCGCTTCGCGCAGACCTGGGGCTCCCTCGAGCACGTCGTCGCCCGCGTCGAGCGCGCGCTGCTGCAGGAGGTGTTCGGGCGGCACTCGATCACCAGCTTCAGCGAGTCCCACTGACGCCCGACGGCTCAGCGCGCCAGCGGCCGCAGAGCCTTGGTGATGCGCACGGGATCGCAGGCCGCTGGGTCATAGTCGGGACCCACCCATTCCAGCCACTCGCGCCCCAGCTCGGTGTGCGGCTCCCGGATCGAGGCCAGCATGTCGTGGAACGCCTCCACCCCGCCGCAGTCCTCCGGCGGCCCGGCGCGCTCGCCGGCCACGCAAGCCGGGTAGCGGAAGCCCTTGACCACAGCGGCGGCCTCCTCGACGGCGATCTCCACGCGCCAGCCTTCCCCGAAGTGATAATCATAGGCGATGGAGCCGCGGCCCGGGAGGTCGAGGTCCGCCAGCCGGAAGTCGCGGTCGTCCTCGACCGTGAGCTCGTCGCGCTTCACCGGGTTCCCGTAGCGGAGATCATCGATGATGAACGCGTGCGTCTGGTAATCGTACCAATCGAAGGCCGTCTGGATCGATTCGTGCAGCCGGGTCAGCCACATCGACTCGCGCACGACAAGGCGCCGCCAGATGCGCGGCTCGCAGCCCGCCACCTGCAGGTGCAGCGTCAGCGCCCGGTCGACCGGCCGTTTCCGGCGGGACCCGCGGCCTTCATGCAACGAGATCATGCCTGATCCAACCGCCGCGCGGTCCGTTCCGCAAGCGCCGCGCCCCGTCGCTCAAAACCTGAATACGGCCGTCATGCCGACCTGCCGCGGGTCGGCGCGGCTCTCGTAGCGGGTCTCCGCGTAGTCGGGCTCGGCGTTGCCGAAGAAGAACACCCGCTTCTCGTGGCGGAAATCGAGGAGGTTGCGCGCCCACACCGAGACCGACCAGCCCCCGCGGACGAAGCCGACGGCCGCGTTCACGAGGCGGAACGCCCGGCGCTGCTCGTCGTGGTTGTTGGAGTCGAACTGCGCGGCCCGGCCCACCTGCTCCAGCCGGAAGTAGAAGCCGCAAGCGCACTCCTGCCGCAGCCCCACCGTGTAGCCGTACCGCGGGGTGTTCGCGAGGCGCCGGCCGCCGGCGGCGTTGCCGTTCGCCAGGGTGAAGCGCTCCAGTTCAGAATCCATCGCGGCCAGCGCGGCCTGCAGCGACAGCCCGCGCGTGACCGCGAAGGCCCCCGACCCCTCAAGCCCAGCCACCCGCGCGTCGCGGCCGTTCGCCGTGAAGAACCGGTAATTGCCCCCGAATCCCGCCGAGTCGCGCACCTGGGTGCGCTCGCGCCGCAGCAGGAAGGCCGTCACCTCGCCGGTCAGCCGCCGGCCCAGCGCGTGGCCCCGCACGCCCGCCTCCCAATTCCACAGCCGCTCCGTCCCATAGGTCAGCGGATCAGCCGGGGGATTGATGCGCGCGTCGACATTCACGCCGCCTGCCTTGTGGCCGCGCGTCAACGAGGCGAACGCGAGCACGCCCGGCGCAAGGTCGATCTCCCAGCTGAGCTTGCCGCCCGGCAGGGTGTCCGCGAACCGCGGGCGGAAGCTCACGGGGGCGTCGTAGGTGCCGCGCGCCTTCCGAAAGCGCGTGCGCGTGCCCTCGCCTTCCTGCGCGACGCGCTCCAGCCGCAGGCCCGCGACGAGCCGTCCCGCCGCGCCGAGGGGAACCCCCGCCTGCCCGAAGAGGGAAAGCTGGCGACCGGCGTAGTCAGTCGAGAGGCCGCGCAGGTTTCCGGGATCCTCGTTGGTGTAGCGGCTTTCCTCCTCGAGACGGGCGGCGTGGAGGCCGAGCGTCCAGCGCCGGTCGGAGGCCGGCCCGCCCGGATCGCCGTCGACGCGCAGCTCGGCCGACGCCCCGCGCCGACGCCGGGCGAGGTCGCTGAAACCGGCGTAGGAGGCCGCGGTCCAATCGTCGTCATAGCTGTAGCGGGAGTCGGCGCGCGTCGCGGCGGCGACGGCGGTCACACGCAACGCGGGACCGATCGTCCACCCGTTGCGCAGGCTGCCCGCCCACGAACGCTGCTCATCACGGCCGGGCCGGTCGCTGAAGGTCAGCCGTCCGTTGTTGTCGAGGGCGAACTCGTCGAAGCCGTTCCGCTGATCGGAATGCAGCAGCGCGGCCTCCCAGCGCCACGCGGCTGACGGGTTGCCGGTCAGGCGCAGGCGCGCGTCGCGTTCGTCGCGCGCGTTGGTGTCTCGACCGAGGGTGACGTTGCGGCGGAAACCATCGCTCACGTGCCGGCGCAGGGAGAGTCGCCCCACCAGCGCGTGGGGTTCGGCTCCGGCGAGCAAGGGACCGCCCGCGGCGACCCCCGCCTCGAGCAGGCCGTCCCCGCCGGCAGTCAGCTCCGTCCGGCCCGTCCAGAACGGCGTCGGGGCGGCCGTGACGAGCCGCACGAGCCCGCCGGCGGCATTGGGACCGAACGCGCCGGCCTGGGGTCCGCGCAGGATTTCGACCTGCTCGACGTCAAAGGTCGCCGCCACCATGCCGAGGCCGGTGAAGTCGAGGTCATCGACGAGGAAGCGGACCGCGGAGTCGGGCGTCTCGCCCTCGTACTGGGAGTTTTCGCCGATCCCGCGGATCTGCAGGAAACGCGGCCGGGAAGTCCCGCCCGTCCAAGTGAGGTTCGGGACGCGGTCGACCAGATCGCCGAAGTGGCGCACGCCGTCCCGCAACGCGGCCCCTTCATACACGCTCACGCTCGCCGGGATCCGGTCGAGGGGAGATTCCCACAGGTCGGCTGTCACCCGCAGCGGCGCGAGCTGGACGGCGGGCGCGGCCTGGGCGTGAAGGACCGCCGGACAGAGCACGGCGGCGAGGGCGGGTAGAAGGCGGAGGACGTTGGTCATGGCGTGAAGCCTGACCCGGAAGGCCGCCGCCGAAGGGACGCTGGTGGCACGCCCCATGGCGCGTTGTCCAGCGCCTGCTGTTTCCTCCGACGGCATGACCCGCACAGGTTCAAAGGGTCGAGCGGCCGGTCGCGCCGCAATCTCAGTCTTCCGCGGAAGACACCCCTACAGGCGGGCGGAGGAAAGCCGGGCCCGCCGCCCGCGCGCAAGCGGAATCACCGGCGCCGCCCGCCGGGCTAAAGCTCGTAGACCTCGAGCAACGCGGAGCCGGCGGCGCCATCCGCGCTCCGCACCTGCACCGTGTAGGCACCCGGCGGAAGCGAGAGGATCAAGGCGGCGTCGCGGCTGGTGTCGTCGAGCAGCCGGAAGGCGCCGGCGCGGTCGAAGGCCCCGGTGAGCGCGTCGGCTGCCGCGCCATCGACGCCCGCCCAGCCGGCGTTGCTCGCGATGAGGCGCGCGCCCTGGAAGACGGAGAGCACCGGCTGCGCGAGCGCGTCCGGAATACCGAAGGCCGCCAGCGTGGGTCCCACCGCGCGCACGAGGACGGTGCGGCCGGCGCCGCCGCCGATGACGAAGCCGCTCGTGAGCGACTCGCCGCCCGCCCCCAGACGGCCGAGGGTGGAGATATTCACGATCGAGTGGCCGTTCGTCCCGGAAAGCGAGCTGCTGAAGATGTGCGTGAGCTTGCGGCCCTCCACGGCGTGGACGCCGAGGAAGCGGCAGGCGACGCTCGGCCCCCCGCTGTCGTAAACCTCCAGCACGCCGTACTGGGCGCTGCCGGGCGCGACGCCGCCGGAGTAGGGCCCGCCCTTCACCGAGGGCGGCTGCGTGAGCGCCGCCCCGTGCATGACATGGACGGGCGCCCCGCCGCCCGTGGCGTAGTCCGAGTGGGTGCCATCGTCGTAGGCGAGGGCGTGCATGTCGCCCGAGATGATCGCGAGGTTGGTGATGCGGTTGTCGCGGAGGAAGTTCGCGATCTCGGTGCGCTCGGTCGCGTAGCCGGCCCAGCTGTCGGCGCCGACCTTCGCGGCCGCGATCCAGGGATTGGTGCAGGCCCACACGATGAGCGGGAAACCGTTGTCGCGGGCGTTGATGAGTTCCTGTTTGAACCATGCCTTCTGGGCGGCCCCGAGCCTCGTCTTGGCGGCGGACTCGCGAAGCGATGCGGGTGCGGCGGCGCTGCGCAGGTCGGTCAGGATGAAGCGCACGCGGCCGATGGTGAAGGCCTGGCCGATCGTGCCGTCGCCCGGCCCGAGCGGGTAGTGGGGCACGCGCTCCCGGTAGGCGGCGCGCGCGGTCGCCCGGCCCGCGGCCGTCGAGTCGGAATCGTTGCCCGCGTAGTCGTGGTCGTCCCACGTGTAGGCCACCGGGAGGCTGCGGAAGAGCGGGCCCTGCGAAGGATGGCCGAGCACGGCGTCGTAGTTGCCGCGGTAGTCCTCGGGGACGGTGCTGTTCGTGTCGCGGTAATGCAGGTCGCCCAGGTGGAGGAAGAGCAACGGCGCCTCGGCGATGATCGCGGCGAACACCCGCTGGTCCGCGGCGCGGGGGTCACCGCAGGAGGAGAAGGCCACCCGGAAGGAAGCCCGGCCCAGCGGAAAGGTGCGGAACCGGCCGCGGGATTCCGGCTCGGAACGCAGTTCCCCGGCGACCTCGAGGGCATAGAGGTACTCCACGTCCGGCACGAGACCCTGCACGGTGAGCTTCACCGTGTTTCCCGCGGCGGCCGCGGTGGTCGCGGCGGGCGAGAACGCGGCCGGGAGCAGCGAGTCCGAGCGGCTCACCTGCAACCGCACACGCTGGCCCGGGGCATTAAGGCGGACCGAGACCGTGACGCTGGTAGGGGTGACGTTGCCGGCCCATACGCCGCCAAGGATCGGCGATCCCTCGCCGACCGCTTGGGACCGCAGCGAGGCGGAACCGGCCAACGCGCAGGTGACGAGCAACCGCAGAAGGAGACTCTTCACCCCTCACTATCGCCGCATCTCCTCCGGTCGCAAGGGGCCGATGGCCTCGCTTGATCCCGGTTCGTCGTGGTTAGGATGGGCGGCCGCTCGATCCCGCGACATACCTAACTCGGAAATGAAAAAGCCGCCGCGGCGCGGAGCCGGCGGCGGCGGAAGTGACGTGACGCGAAGGCGTCAGGACTTGGCCTTCTTGGCCTTGTCGGCCGAAGCATCGGAGGCCTTCGGGGCCGCCTTGGTGGCGGACTTTTCGGCCGCGCCCGCCTTGGCGTCGGACTTGCCCTTGCCGTCCTCCTTCACGTCGACGGCAGTGGCGCCCATCCGATAATAGACGGTGACGCGGCTGCCGACGGCGAGCTTGCCGGTGACCTTCGTCGCGGCGGACCGGCCGATTTCCCATTTCTCACCGCTCTTATCGACGGTGATGACGTCGTCGGTCAGGGCCACAATCGGGCCGGTGACCTGATACTCCTTGGGCTGCGCCGCAGACGCGCCCAAGGCGAAGCTGAACACCAAGGGGAGGAGGTAACGGATTTTCATATGGCGACGGGAGGATTGAAGGCCGTGGGCGGCGTTTTCAACGCCCTTGTCAGAGGCGGATCGGACGCGCGCACGGCTGAAGAGGCGGCCGCTTTTGAGCCGGACCCGAGGCACAATGCCCCATCCCCACGGGAATCACTTCAGCTCGCGGATCTTCAGGTTCCGGTACCAGCAATCGTCGTTGTGGTAGGTCAGCAGAATGTGGCCGTCGATCTTGTCGCCGAAGCCGGCCTCGTTCTTGAACTTGCTCTTCGCCAGGCCGGCCTTCACCGCCTCGCTGCCGAGCTCGTACGCGAGGACCATGCGGCCGTTGAGCCAGTGCTCGACCTTCTTTCCGCGGACCACGATGCGGGAAGCGTTCCACTCGCCCGGCTTGCGCATCGGCTTGTCGGCGGCGGGCGGCAGCACCTCGTAGAACGAGGCGGTCTGGCGATGGGGCCCGATCTTGCCGTCGGGATGGCCGGCGTCGTCGAGCATCTGGTACTCCGGCCCGGGAGACTTGGGGCGTTCCTCGGTGACGAAGTACTTCACGCCGTTGTTGCCGCCCTGAAGGATGCGCCACTCCCAGGAGAACTCGTAGTCGCGGAACTTGCGCTCGGTGATGGGCTGGTCGCCCTTGGCCTTGGGCAGGCAATGAAGGGTGCCATCGCGCACCTCCCAGCCGGCGATGGGCTCGCCCGCCTTCTTGCGGTAGGCGCGCCAGCCGTTCCACGACGTGCCGTCGAAGAGGAGCTGCCAGCCGGCGGCCTTCTCGGCGGCGGTGAGCGTGTTTTCAGCCGCGCCCGCGAACGGGGCGGCGGCGAGGAGGACGAGGGCGAGGAGGCGGGTCTTCATGGGGAGGCGATGATGGGGAGAAAGTCTCGGGACGAAGCGTGCGAGCAGCGGTGCGCGGCGGTCAACGCCCGTACACGACGAACCATTTGTCGTCGTAGAGCCGGTGCTCGGCGAGCACGCGCAGGCCGGCGGTGGCCATCAGGCGGCGCGTCTCCTCCTTGGTGATCTGCAACGCCGGGTCGGCGCGGTGCGGGCCGCGCTCGGGGAAGAAGTCGATCACCGCGATGCGCCCGCCGGGCTTCAGGTAACCCGCGAGGTTCCGCACGTACGTCGCGCGGTCCTCGATGTGGTGCAGCACGTCGTAGATGAAGGCGAGGTCGAGGTCGCGCGCCGGCAGCGCGGGGTCGGTGAACTTGCCCAGCACGCCCTGCACCTGCGCCGCACGCGCCTCACGGGCCTTGCCGACGATGTGGTCGACCAGACCCTGGTCGATGTCGACCGCGTAGACGCGGCCCGTCGCCGAGACGGCGCCGGCCAGCGGGAGCGTGAACACGCCCGAACCCGCGCCGATATCGGCCACCGTCGCCCCCGGCGCGAGGCCAAGGGAAGCCACGACGTCGTCGACGCGCAGCTTCGAGACGCGGTTCTGGGCGTCGAGCATGCGCAGCCACTCGGCGGTGGAACGCGCGCCGAGCTGGGCGCGGGCCGCCGACGCGAACCCGACGAGCAGGAGCAGGAAAAGCGCGCAGCGCGCGGCGGGGCGGGGCGGGAACTTCATGCGGCGTTGATGCCCCCGAGGAACCGCGGGCTCAAGCCCCGCGCGCGGCGTGGTTGCCAAGCCCGCGCACCGAAGCCGAGATCAGACGATGCTCCGCGCCCTGATCTTCGACTTCGACGGACTGATCCTCGACACCGAGACGCCGCTCATCGACGCCTACGCGGCGGTGCACGCCGCCCACGGCGTGCCCTTCGAGCGGAAGCTCTTCCTGCACGGCGTCGGGCACGCCGACTACTCGTTCGACCCATGGCACGGCTTCAGCCCGCACGCCGATCGCGCCGCGCTCGAGAACGAGCGCCGCGCCGCCAAGGAGCAGATCATCCTCGCGCTCCCGGTGCTGCCCGGAGTGATCGCGCTGCTCGACGCCGCGCGCGACGCGGGGCTGCGCGTCGGCCTCGCGTCGAATTCACCCCACAGCTGGGTCGACGAGCACCTGCGGCGTCTGGGCCTGTTCGCGCGGTTTGAATTCGTCGCCTGCCGCGAGGACGTCGCCTCGCCGAAGCCGGAGCCCGACCTGTACCGGCTCGTCCTCAACCGCTTCGGCCTCCGCGGCCGCGAGGCGGTCGCCTTCGAGGATTCCAACACCGGCTCCCGCGCCGCCCGCCGCGCCGGCATATGGTGCGTCGCCGCGCCCAACGAGTCGACCGCGCACCACGACTTCTCGCACGCCGACTGGCTCGTGCCCTCCCTAGCCGCCGTCAACCTGCCCGCTTTGCGCGCCCGCTTCGAATCCGCGTAACCGCGCCCCCCGCCGCCCGTCCTCTTCCCCGCCCCTTCCCCACCCATGCACCCCGCCCGACTCGCCGCCCTGTTCCTGCTTTGCCTGCCGGCTTTCGCCGCCACGCCGCCGGCCCGCCCCAACGTCCTGTTCATCGCCGTCGATGACCTCCGCGACTGGGTCGGCTACTTCGGCCATAATCCGCAGGCGAAGACGCCCAACTACGACCGCCTCGCGCGCATGGGCACGTCGTTCACGCGCGCCTACTGCGCCTCGCCCGTCTGCAACCCTTCCCGCACCGCCCTGATGTCGGGCCTGCGCCCCTCCACCACCGGGGTCTACGAGAACAACGTCGACTTCCGCCCGATCTTGCCGCCGGCAAAGATGCTCACCACGGCCTTCCGCGACGCCGGCTACTTCGTCCACGGCTCGGGCAAGATCTACCACGAGGCGTACCGCCGCCGCGAGGAGTGGGACGATTACCTCGACAAGGAGCGTGGCGATCCGCGGCCGTCGGCCGGCCAGAGCGAGGGCGTCGGCGGCATCAAGTTCGCGCCGCTCGATTGCCGCGACGACGAGCTCTCCGACTGGGGCATCGCCGACTACGGCATCGCCTCGCTGCAGCGGAAACACGACAAGCCGTTCTTCCTCGCCGTGGGCTTCCACAAGCCGCACATGCCCTGGAACGTGCCGCGCAAGTGGTTCGACCTGTTTCCCCTCGAGAGCATCAAGCTCCCGCCCTACCTTGAGAACGACCTCGACGACCTGCCGCCCGCCGCCGTCCGGATGGCGCGGCCGGAGAACGATCACGGGCCGATGTTGAAGGCGGGCCGCTGGAAGGAGGCCGTGCAGGCGTACCTCGCCACCATCGCCTACTGCGACATGAACCTCGGTCGCCTGCTCGACGCGTTCGAGCGCTCCGCCTACCGCGACAACACCATCATCTGCCTGTGGGGCGACCACGGCTGGCACCTCGGCGAGAAGCACCACTGGCGGAAATTCGCGCTGTGGGAGGAGGCCACCAAGGCGCCCTTCATGTGGGTGGTCCCGGGCGTCACCAAGCCTAACACGCTCTGCGAACGTACCGTGGATTTCATGAGCATCTTCCCGACGCTGACCGATCTCTGCGGCATCCCGATGCCCACGCACAACGAGGGCGTGAGCATCCGCCGCCTGCTCGCCGACCCCAAGGCCGCATGGGATCTGCCCGCGCTCACTACCTACCGCTACGGCAACCACACCGTGCGCAGCGAAGGCTGGCGCTACATCCGCTACGCCAACGGCGACGAGGAACTCTACGACGAGGCCAAGGATCCCAACGAGTGGACCAACCTCGCCGCCAAGCCGGAGTTCGCCGCCCGCAAGGCCGAGCTCGCGACCTTCCTACCGAAGTCCAACGCGCCCGATCCTTCGGAACGCGCCCCGAAGGAGGAGCGGTCGGAAAAGAAGCGGAAGAAGGCCGACTGACACGGCCGGCGCGCGGAAGTCACCGGGGAACGCGGCCGAGGCGCAGGGGACCCGGCCGGAGCCCGCGGCGAGAAGTCATGGGGAGTCGATGCCCGATCGACGGTTCGAAATCTGTGTGCCCGAGCCACGAGGCGGGACGCCTCTTCCACGCGCGACCCGACCTTCCGAGACTCCGACCGCGAAGCGCACTCTCGCGGTAGACGAGGCATCTTGCCTCGTCTCCGGGCCTTCCGTTCTTCGCGACCGCGCCAGTCAGGACGCCGGCAACCTCAACCCTCCAATTCCGTCCAGCGCGCGTACGCCTTCGCCAACTCGGCCTCGATCTCGTCGAGCCGCGCCGTGGAACGAGTGACTTCGGCTCCGGCGGTGCGGAAGAACGCGGGGTCGGCGAGACGCGTGTTGAGGGCCGTCTGCTCGCCCTCAAGCGCCTCGATGCGCGCGGGCAGCGCGGCCAACTCGGCTCGCTCCTTGTTCGAGAGCCGGCGCTGCTTCTTTCCAGCCGCCGCTTCCGGCGCGGACGCCACCGGGGCGCCCGGAGCCGACTCCGCGCGGAGCTTCGCCTGCTCCTTCGCCGCCCGCTCACGCTGCCAGTCGTCATAACCACCGACGTACTCCGAGACGACCCCGTCGCCCTCAAACACCAGCAGGCTGGTCGCGACTTCGTTCAGGAAGGCGCGGTCGTGGCTCACCAGCAGCACGGTGCCGCCGAACTCCACGAGCAGGTCCTCCAGCAGCTCGAGCGTCTCCGCGTCGAGGTCATTCGTCGGCTCGTCCAGGACGAGGACGTTGGCGGGCTTCGTGAAAAGCCGCGCCAAAAGCAGGCGGTTCCGTTCGCCGCCGGAAAGCGCGCGGATCGGCGTCCGCGCCCGCGCCGGCTCGAACAGGAAATCCTCGAGATAGGAGATCACGTGCCGCGTGCGGCCGTTGATGGTGACGGTGGCGTTGCCGTCCGCCACGGCGTCCTGCACGCGCATGCCCTCGTCGAGCTGGGCGCGCAGCTGGTCGAAGTAGACGACCTCCAGCCGCGTGCCCTGCTCCACCTTGCCCGCGGCCGGCGCCAGTTCGCCGAGCAGGAGCCGCAGCAGCGTCGTCTTGCCCGCGCCGTTGGGGCCGACGATCCCGATCTTGTCGCCGCGCTCGATGCGCGCGTCGAGACCGCGGATGACCCAGCGATCGCCCCAGCGGAAGCCGGCGCCCTCCGCGGAGATCACCTTGAACCCGGAGCGGTCGGCCTCCTGCGCGGAAAGCTTCGCCACGCCCGTCCGGTCGCGCCGCGCCGCCCGCTCGGCGCGCATCGCCTTGAGGGCGTTGATGCGGTTCTGCGCCCGCGAGCGCTGCGCCTTCACGCCGCGGCGGATCCACACCTCTTCCTGCGCCAGCTTCTTGTCGAACTGCGCCCGCTCCACCTCTTCCGCCTCGAGCACCGCCTGCTTGCGGACGAGGAACGTGTCGTAGTCGCACGACCAGCCGATCAGCCGGCCGCGGTCGACCTCCACGATGCGGGTCGCCAAACGGCGCAGAAACGCGCGGTCGTGCGTCACGAAGACGAGCGCCCCGCCCCACTCGAGCAGGAACTCCTCGAGCCAGCGGATCGACTCGAGGTCGAGGTGGTTCGTCGGCTCGTCGAGCAGCAGGAGTTGCGGCTCCGAGGCCAGGCCCTGCGCCAGCATCACGCGGCGCTTCTGCCCGGCCGAAAGCGAGGCGAAATCCGCGTCGGGCGGCAGGCCCATCCGCTCCATCAGCCGCTCCACCCGGTCATGGCGTTCCCAGTCGTTGTGCTCCTCGAAGCTCCCGCCTTCGCCCTCGATCACCGCGCGCACCGTGCCGCCCAGCCCCGCCGGAACTTCCTGCCGCAGCGTCGCCAGGACTGCATCGGGTGGCGAACGGAACACCTGCCCGTCATCCGGCCGCAATTCCCCCGCGATCACCTTCATCAGGGTGGATTTGCCCGCGCCATTGCGGCCCACGAGGCAGACCCGCTCGCCGCGGTCGATCTGCAGGTTCACGCGGTCCAGCAGCGGGGCGCCGCCGAAGCTCAGGCTGACATCGAGGAGACTGACAAGGGCCATGGGAAACGGACAAGCATCGGGCCAGCTGCGCCCGACGCAAGGCCCGCCCTGCCGCTGCGCAGTTGCGACCGGCGACCGGAGGCAGTGGGCTGCGGGGATGAGCGACGGCAATGCCGGGCAGAACCCGGATCAACCGGCCGCGGCGGAGGCAACCGCCGCGGCGCCGCCGCGCTTCAACGTGCTCGGCGTCGGCGTCTCGGCACTGACGCTCGCGCGGGCGACGGAAATGATCGTCGGCGCACGCGGGAGGCAGCGACTGGGCTACGTCTGCCTCGCGACGGCGCACGGCCTCACCGAGGCGCGACGCGATCCGGCGCTGCGCCGCATCTACAACGAATCGTGGCTGACGACTCCCGACGGCATGCCGCTCGTTTGGCTCGGACCACGCGGCACGGGTCGCGTCTACGGACCAGACCTCATGCTGGCGGTCTGCGACGCCGGAAGGTCGGTTGGACTGCGCCACTATTTGTGCGGCGGCGCCCCGGGTGTGGCGGAGGAGTTGCGCGCGCGCCTTGAGCGCCGCTTCCCGGGACTCGAGGTGGTGGGCACGTGGTGTCCGCCCTACCAACCGCCGACGGCGGCGGAGCGCGCGGCCCTCGCGGCCGACGTCGCTCCCGGACGTCCGGACGTGGTCTGGGTGGGAATCAGTTCGCCGAAGCAGGAACGCCTCATGGCGGAGCTGTGGCGCGACCTGGACGCCGGGGTGCTCATCGGCGTGGGAGCGGCGTTCGACTTCCATTCCGCACGCGTGCCGCAGGCGCCGCGCTGGATCAGGCATTCCGGATTCGAATGGCTGTTCCGCCTCTGCGCCGAGCCGCGCCGGCTCGGGCCGCGTTACCTGCGCGTCACGCCGCTCTTCGCGTTGCGGGCGGCCGCGCAGCGGCTCGGGTTGCGACGCTACCCGATTACCTAGCCGGCCACCGGCCGCTGGCCGGCGGAGTGAGAGGGCATGCGGCGTTGCGCCGGGGAAGCCCCATGCCAATCCGACGCGGATGCGAAACGGCACCGGGGCGGCGGCGGGTGCACCCGAGGAATCGTCGGCGCGCCTTCCGCAGGGGGCCTATCTCCAGCCGTGATCACCTGCTGTTAATCCGCGGTTGACCCGGCTTTTTTCCGCTTCGCGCGCAGCGGGACGGCTCGTCCAAGCCGGAGGCCGCCGACTCCACTTCGCGCATTCTCCGCGGCCGCCGCCACGGCCGCACCGGACGCTGCGCCTCAGAAGAGCTCGCCTTGCTGCAAGGCGTCGCGCCGGACCGGATCAAGCGTGCTGAGCGCCAGCAGTTGCATCATCGACAGCCCGGCCGCGCGGGGATCTCGCGCAAGGAAGGTGAGTAGCAGGGCCCCCGCGAGGGCGTCGTAGAGGGCGGCGTGGTAGCGCCGGCGGTCGGCCGGGCAATGTTCCGCCGCGAGCGCGTCGAGTTCCGACTGCAGTCCGGCTGCGGCGACCATCACCTCCAGCCGGCCGGAGCCCGCGGCCGGCAGCAAGTCCGCGCAAAGCCGGGCGGAATCGACCCACGGGCCCCAGTCGACGACGCTCGCACCGGGGCGGGCGAAGTCGGGCACGGCGCGCGGGTAGGGCCAGACGGATTTGAGCAGGCCGTTCTCCACGCCCGAGTAGTGGGCTGCGAGCGGGCCGCGCTCCCGCAGTCCAAGGAAGTAACCCCACTCCTCGGAAAACGGCGCGTGTTCCCGCAGCGCCGACTCGCGGAGACCGTGCACGGCGGCGTCCTCCTCGCGCACGGGGCCGACGGAACGGCACAGGCGCGTGCGGGTGGCGACGACCCGGCCGCGCAGCACCTCGGCGACCCCGAATTCCAGGATTCCGGAGGCGCGGCTGCCCTCGAAGTCGACGAAGAAGATCGGCTGCTCGGTCCAGGAAACCACGACCCGCCCACGGAACACGCCGCGGCGCGGCGGCCCAACCTTTTTCCGTGTCATCCCTCCTTCCGCCGGATCAAGCTGCGGACGTGAACCTCGCACCGTACCGCGCCTTCGCCGCCGACCTCGCCCGGGAGAGCGGAGCCCTGATCACGCGACTGTACGGGCAACCCGGGCTGGCGGTGGAGACCAAGGCCGATGCGTCACCCGTGACCGCCGCCGACCGCGGCGCCGAGGAACTGATGCGGCGGCGGATCGCGGAGGCGTTTCCCAGCCACGGCATCATCGGCGAGGAGTTCGGCTCTGAACGCGCTGACGCGGAACTCACTTGGGTGCTCGACCCGATCGACGGCACCAAGTCGTTCATCACCGGCGTCCCGCTCTGGGGCACGCTGATCGCGCTGCTCCATCGCGGCCGGCCGGTGCTCGGCTGCATCCATCAGCCCGTGCTCGGCCAGTTGATGCTCGGGGACGAGACCGGAACGACCCTCAACGGGCTTCCCGTGCGCTGCCGACCGACGACCGCGCTCGCCGAGGCCACCCTGCTCACGAGTGATCCCCTGAACCCGGCACGCCACCAGGATGGCGCGGGCTACGAGCGCGTCCTCCGCGCCGCCCGGCTCGGCCGGACGTGGGGCGATTGCTACGGTTACCTGCTCGTGGCGTCGGGCCGGGCTGACGTGATGCTCGACCCGATCATGAACCCGTGGGACATCGCGGCGCTGGTACCGGTGATCCGCGGGGCGGGCGGCGTGATCACCGACTGGCAGGGCGCCGAGCCTTATCCCGCGCAGTCGACGATCGCGTGCGCGACGCCGGAGCTGCACGCGGCCGTGCTGCGCACGCTGAAAGGCTGAACCACGCCCCGACCGCTCAGCGCCGGCGCCGAGCCGGGCGCCATTCGGCGGTGACCCGGGAAGAGAAACCCCCGCGGGCCTTCCAGTCGGCGATGATGGTCAGCGAGCGCGGACGCAGCGCGGCGCCGAGGTCATCGCAAATGCGGTTGGTGGCCGCCTCGAAGAAGATGCCCTCGTTGCGATAGGCGTGGAAGTAGAGCTTCAGCGACTTGAGCTCAACGCAGGCCTTGTCGGCGACGTAGCGCACGGTGATGTGCGCGAAGTCGGGATGGCCCGTCATGGGGCACAGCGAGGTGAATTCGTGGTGCGTGTGCTCGATGATGAAATCGCGCTGCGGCGCTGGATTCGGGAAGGTATCGAGGATCTTCGGGTCGGCCATGGTTTGGAAGAGAGAGCGGGAAACCTTCCCCGACGGGAAACAAAAAAGGGCCGCGCCGGCGGCCCTTTCCCGAGGGAGCTTCCGAGCGGGTCACTTCAGCGGCGGCACATCCACCCAGCGGCGCTCGGCCCAGGACTTTAGGCCCAGTTCGGCGAGCTGCACGCCCTTGGCGCCCTCGAGGAGCGTCCACGGGAACGGCGAACCGGTGACGACGTGCTTCAGGAAGAGCTCCCACTCGACCTTGAAGGCGTTGTCGTAAACGCCCTGGTCCGGCACGCGCGTCCAGCCGTCCATGTACTTGATCGGGCTGTCGATGTCGGGGTTCCAGACGCAGCGCGGGGTGGCGGCGAGCGACTGCGCGGTGCAGTCGCGCAGGCCGGCGACGGCCGAGCCGTGCGTGCCGTCCACCTGCAGCGTCAACAGGTCGTCGCGGCGCACGCGCACGTCCCACGAGGAGTTGAACTGGCAGATGACGCCGTTCGCGAGTTCGAAGGTAGCGTAAGCTGAATCGTCGGCGGTGCAGGCGTACGGCTTGCCGGCCTCATCCCAGCGCCGCGGGATGTGCGTCGCGCCCAGGCAGGTGAGGCTCCGGATATCGCCGAACAGGTTCTGAATCACGTACTGCCAGTGACAAAGCATGTCGACGATGATGCCGCCGTCGTCCTCCTTGCGGTAGTTCCAAGACGGCCGCTGGAGCTTCTCGAACTCGCCGGTGAAGACCCAGTAGCCGAACTCGCCGCGCACGGAGAGGATCCGGCCGAAGAAACCGGTATCGATGAGGTACTTCAGCTTCACGAGGCCGGGCAGCCAGAGCTTGTCCTGCACGACGCCGTTCTTGAGTCCGGCGGCGGTGACTTCCTTCGCCAGGGCGAGGGCCTCGGCCGCGGTCGTGGCGGTCGGCTTCTCGCAGTAGATGTGTTTCTTCGCCGCGATCGCCTTGCGCACGCCGACCGGACGCTGGCCCGTGAGCGTGGCGTCGAAGTAGATCTGGTTCGCCGGGTTCGACAGCTCCGCGTCGAGGTTCGTCGAGACCCGCGACACGCCCGTGCGCGCCGCCAGCGCCTTCAGCTTCTCCTCGCTGCGGCCGACCAGCACCGGGTCGGGCATGATCACCTCCGAATCGGAAAGCTTCACGCCGCCCTGGTCGATGATCGCCTTGATCGAGCGGATGAGGTGCTGGTTGGTGCCCATGCGTCCCGTGACGCCGTTCATGATGATGCCGATCCGGTGGGTTTTCATGAGAAGGAAAGTGGTTGGAAGTTAGGTTGAGTCCGAAGTCGAAAAACGCCCGCGCGCCAAGAAGTCCCTTAGTCCCTTGGTCCCTTAGTCCCTTGGTCCTTTAGTCCCTTAGTCCTTTAGTCCCTTGGTCCCTTAGTCCTTCCTCACACATGCTCCCGGTACGCGCGGGTGATGCGCCCGAGGAACTCATCCTGGTCGCCGGCCCAGAGCCGATTGGAGAAGATCTCGACTTCGTTGAAGCCGCGGAAGCCCGCCGCCTCCACCCAGCCGCGGATCCGGCGGATCGGGATGCAGCCCTCGCCCATGAGCCCGCGGTCGTTGAGCAGGTCGGTCGTCGGCGTGCGCCAGTCGCAGACGTGGAAGGCGAACAAAGCGCCCAGCCGGCCGCAGCGCGCGATCTCCGACTCCAGGGCCGGATCCCACCAGAGGTGGTAGACGTCGGCCGCGACTCCCACGAGGGGGGAACCCAGCGCCTCCACCATATCGTTGGCCTGCGCGAGCGTGTTCACCGCCGAGCGGTTGTCGGCGTACATCGGATGCAGCGGCTCGATGGCAAGGCGTACGCCCGCCGCCTTGCAGTCGGGCAGCACGGCCGCGATGCCGTCGAGGATCTGACGGCGCGATTCCTCCAGCGGCTGGCCGGGGACCGCTCCGCAGACGAGGACGACGTGCGGCGCGCCCAGCGCGTGCGCCTCGGCGACCGCGCGGCGGTTGTCGTCCACCGCCCGGATCCGTTCGTCGGCCGTCCGGCCCGGGAAGAAGCCGCCGCGGCAGAGGGAGACCACCGCCAGGCCGTGGTCGCGCAGGAGCCGGCCCGTCGCCGCGATGTCGCGCCCGGCGAGGGCGTCGCGCCACACCGTGATCCCGCCCGCCCCGGCCGCGGCGAACCGCGCGGCGGCCGTCTCCACCGGCCACGGCTTGGTCGTGATCGTGTGGATGCAGAGGCGGCGCAGATCGGGGAGCGGGGCGGCGGACATCGGGAGAAGGCATCCTATATCATATATGATTGCCTCACCGTCAAACGCTTTCCAGTCTCGCCGCGTCCCATGGCCTCCGCGCTGCCCGCCGTCCCCGCCCGCCCGCCGACGAAGACCGAGCAGGTGCATGCGTGGCTGCGCGGGGCGATCCTCACCCACGCGCTGCCGCCGGGCGAGTGGGTCAACCTCGACGCCCTCGCGCGCCGTCACGGCGTGAGCGCCATCCCGGTACGCGAGGCGGTCGCCCGTCTCGCCAGCGAACGGCTGGTCGTGATCCGTCCCCACCGCGGGGCCGAGGTGGCCCCGCTCGACGCCGACTCGGTCGAGGACGTCTTCGCCCTGCTTGAGGGGCTGGAAACGGCACCGGCCGCCCGCGTGGCCGCGCTCGCCACGCCCGACGACGTGGCGGCCCTGGAGGAGAGGCTCGCGGAGCTTGAGCGGGCGGCCCGCCGCGGCGACGCCGCCGCGTGGAGCCGTGCCAACGCCGCCTTCCACCTGCGTCTCGCCGCCATCGCCCGGCTGCCGCTGGTGGGGGACGGCCTGCGCCTCGCCTTCGACCACTGGGACCGCATCCGGCGACATTTCTTCCGCGCCGTGCCGGGCCCGCGCCTCGCTGAGGCCCAGCGGGAGCACCGCGCGATCGTCGCCGCCGTGCGCCGCGGCGCGGCCGCCTCGCTCGAGTCGGCCCTGCGCCGGCACAACCGCAACGCCCGCCGCGCCTACCTGCGTGCGCTCGCGGCCGAGCCGGCGCGGCCCGCCTGAGCCGCCGGCACGCTTGCCACCGCTCCGCCCCGGCCCGAGTTTCGTCGTCCGTCGCATGGAAGTCCCCGCCCTTTTCCATTTCTGCCACCGGCAGGAGGTCGCGTTCGCCGACACCGACCTCGCGGGGATCGTGCACTTCGCGAACTTCCTCCGCTACGCCGAGAACGCCGAGCACGCGTTCCTCCGCTCGCTCGGCCTGCCGGTCCACGTGGCCGAGGGCGCGCGCCAGCAGGGCTGGCCCCGCCTCGCGGTCGCGTGCGACTTCCTGCGGCCGGCCCGTTTCGGCGAGGTCCTGCGGATCGGCCTGCGGGGCACCGAGGTCCGCACCCACAGTCTCTCCTACGGCTTCTGGGTCTTCGGTCCGGGCTCCGGGCCCGCCGACCCCATCGCCACCGGTCGCTGCTCGATCATCCACGTGACACTCGACGTCGCGTCGCACGGCATCCGCAAGGTCCCCGTCCCGGATGTCCTGCGCGCCGCCCTTGGCCGCGAGCCGGCCGTGCCGCTTCCCTCCGCCTGAATCGTCCCGCAACCTCCTCCCTCCACGACCATGCAATGGCTCATCTACGTCCTCCTCACCGTCGCCTCCTGGGGCCTCTACGGCGTCTTCCTGCACAGCGGGCAGATGGCGATGAACGACCCCGTGCTGGGCCGCTACAAGGCATTCCTGTTCGTCGGTGTCGCCTACTTCATCTTCGCCGTCCTCGCGCCGCTCTTGCTGCTCAAGGCCAACGGCTCCGACTTCAGCTTTCCCGCCAAGGGCGTCTGGATCTCCTTGATCGCGGGCACGCTCGGTGCCGTCGGCGCCTTCGGCATCCTCCTGGCCTTCGGCGCCAAGGGCCACCCGCAGGTCGTCATGTCCATCGTCTTCGCCGGCGCGCCGATCGTGAACGCCGTCGTCGCGACCTGGATGCATCCGCCCAAGGACGGCTTCGCCGGGGTGCCTTGGCAGTTTTACGCGGGCATCGTGATGGCCGCCACCGGCGGCTGCCTCGTCAGCCTCTACCGTCCCGCTCCCGCGCCCAAGGCCGCCGCCAAGGCGCCCGTCGTTTCATCCGTCACTCCCGGCGGGCTGCGCTGAGGCCGGCCCGCGCGGCCATCCCGCGAAACGGGTACGAGGCGCGGTTGGCGCTTGGCGGTCCCGCGCGCGGAGTAGGCGGATGCTCCGATTGCCCGTCCGCGTTTCCGCCCCTCCGTTCGCTGTCGTCCGCCCCCCGGCGGAAGCCGCCCACCTGATCACCCTGCGCGCCGGCCGCCGCGGGAGTCCGCTCACGTCGGCCCACCTTTCCTCGGAGTTCCACGCTGCGCTCCACCTGCTTGCCCTGGAAAACTGGTGGCGCGTGCGCTGCGCCGTCCTCCTGCCGCGCCACGCGCACCTGATCGCCACCCTTGCGCCCGACAGGATGCCCGAGGCGGCGGTCGCGGAACTCAAGCGCCGGCTCACGCCCTGCCTCCGCCGCGCCGGGGTCGCCTGGGAACCCGGCCACGAGGCCCACCCGCTCGAACACCCCGCGGAGCTCGCGGATGCATTCCGGGCCCTCCACCGGGTGCCGCACCGCGCGGGACTCTGCGCCGAGGGAGAGGTTTGGCCCGGCTACCTCTGCGCGGACGAGGATCGGGCCTGGTTCCGACCTGAGCGCACGGTCGGCTGACCCGCCGGCTCCGGCCCGCCGGGCTTGGCGGCAAACGCACGGAGCATCAGCGTCGCGGCATGATGAACCATGCCCCGGCACCGCTCCCCGCTGACGGGCCCGGCTGCCGTCCGGCGTGCGGCGCGTGCTGCATCGCGCCCTCGATCACTTCCCCGATTCCCGGCATGCCGCACGGCAAACCCGCCGGCATCCCCTGCGTGCAACTGCTGCCCGACCTTCGCTGCGCGCTGTTCGGAAGGCCGGAACGGCCGGCCTTCTGCAACAGCCTGCGGCCCACGGAATCGATGTGCGGCGCGGACCGCGCGGACGCCCTCGCTCGCCTCACCTCTCTCGAACTCGCCACCCGACCCGCGGGAAACGTGCCGGGGGTTGCGGGAGCCCGACTTGCCCCGTGACTTTTCCGCGGCTGCAGCCGCGACCACAGGAACGCAGTTTTCCCCCGTCTTCCTCTCTTTCCCGTCTCTCGCTCTCCGCCGTCTTCGTCTTCCTCCGTCTCGCCCTTTTTTCTCCTCCCGGCTTTGCACATCCGCGCGGCTCCGCTTGAGTGACGCCATCATGGCTCGGCCCGACGAAGCACCAAAGGTCATCTTCTCGATGCTCGGCGTCTCGAAGAAGATCGAGCGCAAGGAGATCCTCCGCGACATCTCGCTCTCGTTCTTCCTCGGAGCCAAGATCGGCGTCCTCGGGCTGAACGGCTCCGGCAAGTCCTCTCTCCTGCGGATCCTCGCGGGCCGCGACACCGAGATCGAAGGGCGGGTGCACTTTGAACCCGGCTACGACGTCGGCCTGCTCGAGCAGGAACCCCACCTCACTCCCGGCGCGACCGTGCGCGCCTGCGTCGAGGAGGGCGTCCGGCACCTCACCGACCTCGTCGCCGCCTACGACGCCACTTGGGACGAGCTCAATGCGGCTGCCGACGACGCCGCCAAGGACGCCATCATGGCTCGGCAGGGCGAGTTGCAGGAGAAGATCGACGCGCTCGGCGCGTGGGACGTCGCCCCGCAGGTCGAGATGGCGATGGACGCGCTGCGCTGCCCGCCGGGCGACCAGCCGGTCGACAAGCTATCCGGCGGTGAGCGCCGCCGGGTCGCCCTGGCGCGCCTCCTCCTGAAAAAGCCCTCCATCCTGCTCCTCGACGAGCCCACCAACCACCTGGACGCCGAGAGCGTGCAGTGGCTGGAGCAGCACCTCGCACGGTACGAGGGCACGATCATCGCGGTCACCCACGACCGCTACTTCCTCGACAACGTCGCGCAGTGGATCCTCGAGCTCGACCGTGGCCACGGCATCCCCTGGAAGGGCAATTACTCCTCGTGGCTCGAACAGAAGCAGCGCCGCCTCGCCATCGAGCAACGCACCGAGGATCGCCGCCAGAAGGCGATGGCCCGCGAGCTGGAATGGATCCGGAAGTCGGCCAAGGCCCGCCAGGCGAAGTCGCAGGCGCGTATCAACGCCTACGAGGCCATGCTGAAGGAAGGCGTCGCCGAGAAGGAGCGGGAGTTCGAGATCCTGATCCCGGCGGGCCCGCGGCTCGGCACGCTCGTGGTGGAGGCGCAGGGCCTCGCCAAGGCCTACGGCGAGCGGCTCCTGTTCGAGGGCGTGAACTTCGCGCTGCCGCCCGGCGGCATCGTGGGCGTCGTCGGCCCCAACGGCGCGGGCAAGACCACGCTCTTCCGGCTCATCACCGGGACGGAGCGCCCCGATTCCGGTGCGCTGCGCGTCGGCGACACCGTCAGCATCGCGCACGTCGACCAGTCGCGCGACTCACTGCCCGACGGAGCCACGATCTTCGAGGCGATCAGCGGCGGGGAGGAGATCCTGCGCCTCGCCGGCCGCGAGGTGAATGCCCGCGCCTATTGCGCGCAGTTCGGGTTCACCGGCGCCGACCAGCAGAAGAAGGTCGGCGTCCTCTCCGGCGGCGAGCGCAACCGCGTGCACCTCGCGCGCCTGCTCAAGGCCGGCGCCAACCTCATCCTGCTCGATGAGCCGACCAACGATCTCGACGTGAACTCCATCCGCGCGCTCGAGGAGGCGCTGGAGCAGTTCGCTGGCTGCGCCGTCGTCGTCTCGCACGACCGCTGGTTCCTCGACCGCGTCGCCACGCACATCCTCGCCTTCGAGGGCGACAGCCAGGTGGCGTGGCACAACGGCAACTTCTCCAGCTACCTCGAGGACCTCCGCCGCCGTAAGGGCAAGGACGCCGACCAGCCTCACCGCATCAAGTACCGGAAGCTGGCGCGCTGAGCTGCCGCGGCCGCCGGCGATTTGCGCTGCAAAACGCAGCGTGCGGCTTACGGCTGGGGCATTCCCCGATGAATACCCTCGTCCGATCCGCCCGTCGCGTCGTCGCCCTGCCCATTCTCCTTCTCGGCGCCGCGGCCGCCGAGGCCGTCCGCCCCGCCCCCGCCGTGCCCGCTTCGGGTGAGGTGGTCGAGCTGAGCCCGTTCACCGTCGCGACCGACAAGGACACCGGCTACTTCGCCGAGAACACCCTCGCCGGCAGCCGGCTCAACACGTCGCTCCGCGACACCGCCAGCTCCGTCTCCGTCTTCACCCGCGAATTCCTCGACGACGTCGCCATCACCAGCCTCAGCGAGCTCGTGCAGTACTCGGTCAACTCCGAGATGAACACCAACGAGAATCAGGCCGGTTCGGGCCAGAACCCCATCGTGAACGCCCAGTCCCTCACGCCGCCGGTGCTCGTCCGAGGCCTCGCCGCCAGCCTGGGCATGGACTATTTCAACAGCATCACGCCCACCGACCCGTACCGGGTGGGCCGCTACGAGGACACGCGCGGACCCAACAGCATCTTGTTCGGCATCGGCGCGCCCGGCGGCATGCTCAACCAGACTTCCAAGGTCGCTTCGACGCGCGGCGACACCGCCTCCGTCCGCTACGGGCTCGGCTCATGGTCACGCCAACGCACCGAGGTGGACGTGAACAAGGTCCTGCAACGCGACCGGCTCGCCCTGTCGGTCGCGGCCGTCCACCAGGAAAACGGCGGCTGGCGCCAGTTCGACTTCCAGGACAAGCGCCGCGTCTTCGGCTCCGTCACGTTCCGCCCCACGCGCACGCTCACCTTCACCGCGATGGGCGAGAGCGGCCGCGACCTCACCGCCGTGATGCGCAACACCGTGGAGTCCGACCAGGTCCTGGCATGGTACGACAACCTCAAGGCCCGGGGCGTCGACGCCGTCACCTTCACCCCCAGCACCCTCGCGCCGACCGCGGCCCAGGTGGCCCTGGGCGTCGTGAGCCGCGACAGCACCCGCACCGCCAGCAACCGCCGCGTCACCTTCATCGAGAACGACGGCGTCGTGTTCGACTTCTCGGGCGCCTTCATCACGGGCAGCTACAACAACGCCGGCGTGCGCGCGCCCGACGGCACGCCCGGCGTCACCGCCAGCACCCTGAAGGTCCACGATCCCGCGTTCTGGCCCTACGACATGAACGGCGCCGGTCCCGGCATGTACCGCGACCAAACGCTGCGTAACTACACGCTCTCGGTCGATTGGCAGCCGCTGCCGAACCTCGCCGTCAACCTCGCGCACAACTACCAGGAGACCGACGCGCGGGTGAACCTCATGACCGGCGAGGACCCGACGCTGCGCGGCGACGCGAACCGAACCCTCGGCGTCGGCGGGGCCCCCAACCCCTGGGCCGGCCGCCTCTACCTCGACGGCACGTGGCGCCGCGACGTCCACACCGGAGACGTGCGCGAGACGCGCCTCGCCGTCTCGTACCAGCTCGACACCCGCTCGCGCATCCTCGGCCGGCACCGCCTCGCCGCGATGGCCTCGCGCAACGCGCAGTTCGACGTGCGCGCCAACTCGTGGCTGGCCCTCGCCGGTCGCCCGTTCAACGCGACGCCTAACAACATCAGCAACCGCGTTACCGTGCGGAACTACGTCACCGAAGGCCGCTACACGACCTACCGCGTGGGCGACTGGCGCACGCTGCCTTCCCGGGTCCGGTTCCTCGGCGTCGACTACCCGCTCGTCTTTGCCAACGAGGTTTGGGGCGCGAACAACAGCGGCGGCGAGCAGGAGTCGGACTCCCTCCTCGGCGTCGTGCAGAGCCACTTCTTCAACAACCGCCTCGTGACCACCGCCGGCTACCGGCAGGACCGGGTCGACGTCTACGAACTCGGGTTCCTCGACGATCCCGACATCGGCAACTACGTCGACCGCAACCGCGCCAAGGCGACCCTCACGAGCGCGACCGGACGCACCAGCGCGCTCGGCGCGGTGTGGCACGTGACCGACCAGATTTCACTCATCGCGAACCGCTCCTCAAACCAGGGCGTACCGTCTTTCACCCGGAAAACCTTTCCCGACGGCAACCTCGCGCCCGCCTCGAAGGGCACCGGCGAGGACTACGGCGTGGGCCTCGACCTCCTCGGCGGTCGCCTCAACGCCAAGGTCGTGGCCTTCACCTCCTACGAGCAGGGCCGGATCACGACGACCGGCTTCGGCGGCGCCGCCGCGCGCAATACGCGCGTGATGGACGCGTTCGCCTCCACCCTGGTCGGCGCCGGCCGGCCCTACACCGCCAGCCAATGGGAGGCCGTCTACCGCCGGTACACGCCGCCCGCGACCGCCGCGTCGTCGGACTTCGAGGCCGAGGGCTACGAGGCGCGGCTCACCGCCAACCTCACCCGCAACTGGAGGCTCGTCGCCAACTACTCCTACACCGATTCGATCCGCCGCAACGTCGCGGGCGAGATCGCGGCCTGGTACGGGCTTCGCACCGAGAACGGACGCCTCGTGCAGGGCGTCTCGCAGGATGCCGCGGGCCGCTGGGTCATCAACCGCGCCGCGTTCGACCCCGCCGGCGCGGTCTCGAAATGGATCGAGCTCGGCGCCCAGCATCCCGACGCCAACCCCTCGGCCCTCACGACCGCAAACGCGATCACCGTCGCCCAGGAGATCTACAACCTCATCACGGGGATGAACGACGACAAGGAGCAGGAGGAGCGCCGCTGGGGCGTGCGGCCGCACAAGGTGAGCCTTTTCACGGCGTACGATTTCCGCGAGGGCCGGTTGCGCGGCCTTACCGTCGGCGGTGGTTGGCGCTGGCGCAGCGCCAACGTGATCGGCGAGGACTCGCAGGGCCGCGAGATCACGGGCCGTGTGCTCGCCGCCACGGACCTCATGCTCGCCTACACTCTCCGGCTCCCGCGCGTCCCGGGCCGACTCCGCTTCCAGGCCAACGTCGCGAACGTCCTTAACAACACGCGCATCATTCCCGTGCGCCTCGCCTCCGGCGCCGCCGCGCCCGACGGATTCCTCGTCCCCGGCGGCCGCGGCGTGGCCTACGCGCGCTACGACCTGGTCGCCCCGCGCGAACTGCGGCTCACGACCACTTGGTCGTATTGAAGGGCGGACCGATCGGAGGTCGCATCCCCGATCGGATCAAGCTACGTAAGAGGGACATGAACGTTTCAGGTCGAACCTTGACCGTCTCCCGCGCGCAGGCGGGGCTGCCCAAGCTCTGCAATTCCGGGCAAAGCTATCTCATCACGAATCGCGACCAGCCCACCGCGGTGCTGCTTCCAATCGGGGACTACGAGGCGCTGATCGAGACGCTCGACCTGCTCGCCAATCCCAAGGCGATGAAGGTCCTGGCCGCGGCCAAGGCCGGCCGCTTGTCGTACAAGGACCTCGATCTCGAGGATGAAAATCTCGGCCTCTGAGCCCGTCCGGATCTGGCTCCGCGCGTTGCCACCCGAGGGCAAGACGCGGGTGCGGCGCGCCCTGAAGGCGCCCGCCCGGGACGGCACCCGGTCGCTCGACATCAAGCCGCTCCGCCGGGAGATCGAGGGATTCCACCGGCTGCGCGTTGGCGACTACCGCGTCCTCTACCATTTCGAATCCGGCGATCTCCTGCGGCTGGATTACGCCGACATCCGCGACGTGGTCTACGACGCCTTCCGCACGCTGCGGGGTTTGCGGGAGGAAGGCTGATCAGGCGGCGGGAGACCGCGGCCGGCCCCGACCGGATGCGAAAGCGAGGGGTTTCCTTCAGACGGGATCCGGTTATCGTTCCGCAATGAAAATCCTCCGTTTCGCCAGTCTGCTCGCCGCCACCCTTGCCGTCGCCCTGCCTGCAACCGTCGCGGCCAAGGACAAGGTTGAGGCGAATCGCGCCGAGGTGCGGAAGATGCGCGACGAGGTGCTCGCCCGGCTCTATGAGGCCCACCCGGGCGCCAAGGCCCGCATCCGCGAAGCCGCCGGCTACGCTGTCTTCTCCAACGTTGGCGTGAACGTCTTCTTCGCGAGCGTGGCCGGCGGCACCGGGATCGTCGTCGAGCGCGGCACGCTCCGCGACACCGAGACGTTCATGAACATGGGCTCAGCCGGGGTCGGCCTCGGGCTTGGCGTGAAGGACTTCCGCGCCGTCTTCGTGTTCAGCGACCGCGCCCGTCTGCGGGAGTTTGTCGACAAGGGCTGGGATTTCAGTGGCCAGGCCGACGCCGCCGCGAAGTCCGACGACAAGGGCACCGCGGTATCCGGCGCCGTTACCGTCATGCCGGGCGTCGAGGTCTACCAACTCACCAAGAATGGCGTCGCGCTGCAGCTGACGCTGCAGGGTACGAAGTACTGGAAGGACCGTGACCTGAATTGAAGGCAGGGCGGTCGCGGAGCGCACGGATCAAGTCCCGAGAGCGCAGTTGCCGTCGAACGCGTGGGGAAGCCTCGGACCGGCGTCCCACCTGACGCGGAGGCCTCACCGGCCGAACCGCGTGCCCCGCCGGCGGTCGTTCCGGGCTCACTGCGGCGCTCCTGCGCGCTCGCCTCGAGGTCGCGGCGCCTCCCACCTTGGGAGCATGTTCCCCCGCCCGAACCCGCTCCGCCGCGCGGCCGCCGCCGCACTCGTGCTGGCCGCCTTCGTCGGTTTCCTGCGCGCCGCCGACGCATCAAGGCCCAACATCGTCATCATCCTCGCCGACGACTGGGGCTGGGGTGACCTCTCCGGCCACGGCTCGACTTGGCTCAAGACTCCGCACTTGGACCGCCTCGCGCGTGAGGGCATCGACTTCGGCCAATTCAATGTGCTCAACCCGGTGTGCTCGCCCAGCCGCACCGCCGTGATGACCGGCCAGTACCCGGCGCGCTGGGGCGTGCATCAGCACTTCGCCCATCCGGCCCAGAACCGCGAACGCGGCATGCCCGACTGGCTCGACCCTCGCGCGCCAACCCTCCCGCGCCTTCTGCAGCAAGCCGGGTACCGCACCGGCCATTTCGGCAAGTGGCACCTCACCAACCGCCAGACACCGGGCGCGCCGCAGCCCGGCGCATACGGCTTCGATGCCTGGGCGGTCTTCAACGGCGGAGCCGGCTGGCCCGCCGCCAACGCCAGCGACACCGCCACCAACGCCATCGCCTTCATCAGGGCCAACCGGGAGCGTCCTTTCTTCGTCAACGTCTGGCTGCACGAGACCCACACGCCGCACTCGCCGAGCCCCGAGGCCATGGCGCTCTGGAGCGAGCTCGACGAACAGAGGCGGGTCTATGCCGCGGTCGTCACTGACGGCGACGCCGCCGTCGGCCGCATCCTCGGCGCCCTGCGCGAGGCGGGCGTCGACGGGAACACCCTCGTCATCTTCTCCAGCGACAACGGCCCGGAGAACACCGGCAAGGTGAAGCGACCAGCCTACACTGAAGCGGATTCCGGCGTCACCGGCTACGACACCTACCACAGCGTGGGCGGAACCGGAGGCCTCCGGGGCCGCAAGCGCAGCCTTTTCGAGGGCGGCGTGCGCGTGCCATTCCTCGTGCGCTGGCCCGGGCGGGCACCCGCCGGTCTCCGGGACGACGCCACCGTCATCACCGCCGTCGACCTCCTACCCACGCTCTGCGCCGCGGCCGGCCTGACGCCACCCGCCGGCTCCCGGAGCGACGGCGAGAACCTCCTGCCGGCCCTGCTCGGCCAACCCACCGCACGCTCCGGACCGGTGTTCTGGGAATGGCGTGGCAACCAGACAGAACCCGATTGGTGGCCGCGCCTCGCCGTGCGCGAGGGTGAATGGAAACTGCTCCTGACCCACGACGCGAAGCGCGTCTCCCTCCACCGCCTGCCGGCCGACCGGGAAGAGATGCTGGACGTTTCCGCCGGCAATCCGGCCGTCGTGGCCCGCCTGAGCCGACTTGCCCTGGATTGGAAGGCCTCCTTGCCGGAGAACCCGCCGCCCGGTTGCTTCGCCCCGGCCGACCAGGTCAAACCGCCGCCGCCGACCCGGAAGGCGCCCGGCCCGAAGGGCGGATCCGCAGAGGCCAAGCGGTCTCCCTGACGCGGTCGGACCGCCGCAGCCGCGGATCTCCGCCGCTCCCTGCGGCACGACGCCTTGCCTCGCCTCGTCGCGGCCGTACGCTCCGCGCCCTCCCCCATGCCCGCTCCCCGCCTCCTCCGCGCCGCGTTGCTCGCGGCCCTGCTTCCCGCCTTCGCCGGCGTCCGCGCCGCCGAATCCGACGACGAGGACCGTTCCGCCACGCGCGGCCGGATCCGCGACGCCGGCACGCGGCAGGCGGCCCCCGACGTCGCCCCCGCCTCCGACGAGGGCGAGCAGGCCCTGAAGCGCATGCGGCTGCCCGCCGGCCTCGAGGCGCGCCTCTGGGCGGCCGAACCCATGCTCGCCAATCCCGTGGCGTTCACCTTCGACGAGAAGGGCCGCGTGTTCGTGGCCGAGACGTACCGCTACCGCAGCAGCGTCCTCGATATCCGCGACTACATGTGGATGCTCGAGGAGGAACTCGCCTGCCGCACCGTCGAGGACCGCGCCGCGCTGATTAAGAAGGCGTTCGGGCCCGCCGGGGAAAAGGAGCTTTCGATCGAGGGCGAAGTGGTGCGGCTGGTGTCCGACACCGATGGCGACGGCCGGGCCGACAAGAGCGTGATCTACGCGGACGGCTTCAATTCCCCGCTCGACGGCATCGGCTCTGGCGTCCTCGCGCGCCGCGGCGAAGTCTGGTTCACCAACATCCCGAGCGTCTGGCGCTTCCAAGGCGCCGACCGGGCGGAAAAACGCACGGAGATCAGCCGCGGCTACGGTGTGCGCTTCAACTTCACGGGCCATGACCTGCACGGCCTCATCTTCGGACCCGACGGCCGGCTCTACTTCAGCAACGGTGACCGCGGCGCCACGGTGCCGACCCGTGAGGGCACGACCCTCGCCGTGCCCGACGAGGGCGCGGTCTTCCGCTGCAACCCCGACGGCTCCGGCCTCGAGATCTTCGCGACCGGTCTCCGCAACCCGCAGTCGCTCGTCTTCAACGAAGTCGGCGACCTGTTCACCGGCGACAACGACTGCGACAACGGCGACGAGGAGCGCTTCGTGCACGTCGTCGAGGGCGGCGACAGCGGCTGGCGCGTCGGCTACCAGTTCGCGCCGCTCGGCAAGGCCGGGCCGTGGAACACGGAGCGGCTGTGGCACCAGCGTCACCCCGGCCAGCCCGCCTACATCGTCCCCCCGATCTGCAACGTCGAGGACGGTCCTTCCGGCATCGAGTACTACCCGGGCACGGGCCTCAACCCGTCCTACCGTGGTCATTTCTTCATGACGCACTTCAAGGGCTCGGCCTCGAGCAGCGGCATCCACACCTACACCCTCAAGCCCAAGGGCGCCTCGTACGAGATCGGCGAGGCCAAGCCGTTCCTCACCTCCGCCCTGCCCACCGACGTGAAGTTCGGGCCCGACGGCCGTCTCTACACCGCGGACTGGGCCACCGGCTGGCCGAAGTCGAAGCGCGGCCGCATTTACGCCATCACCGACCCGAAGCATGAGAAGGACCCCCTCGTCGCCGAGACCAAGGCCCTGATCGGAGGAGACTGGACGAAGCGTGCGCCCGCCGAACTTGCCCGGCTGCTCGGCCACGCCGACTGGCGCGTCCGCCTTGAGGCCCAGTTCGAACTCGCCGGCCGCGGCGCCGCCAGCATCGCGACGTTCGCCACCGTGGCCGCCGACGCGGCAGCTCCCCGCCTCGCCCGGCTGCACGCGCTCTGGGGGCTCGGTCAGCTCGGAACCAAGCATCCCGCGGCGTTCGCCCACGTCGAGCGCGCCGCCGCCGACCCGGAACCCGAGGTTCGCGCGCAAGCCCTGCGGGTCACCGCCGATCAGGTCCGCGGCGGCGGGTTTTCCCCGGCCTTCCTCGCGGGTCTGTCCCGCTTGCTCGACGACCCGGCTCCGCGCGTGCGCTACTTCGCGGCCCAGGTGATCGGCAAGTTGGGCCGAGCGTCCGACACCCCCGCCCTGCTCGTGGCGCTGCGCGCCAACCGGGATGAGGACGCCGTCCTCCGCCATGCGCTCGTCATGGGCCTCGCCGGCGCCGGCGACCGCGCGGCCCTCGCCGCAGCCGCGGCCGACGCCTCGCCCGCGGTTCGCCTCGCCGCCGTGCTCGCGCTGCGCCGCCTGCGCAGCCCCGACCTCGCGCGTTTCCTGAGCGACGCCGAACCCTCCATCGTCCGCGAAGCGGCGATCGCCATCAACGACGCGCCCGTACCCGAGGCGCAGGAGGCGCTTGCCGCGATGCTCGGCCGCTCGTCCGACGAACCGGTGCAGTTCCGCGCGATCAACGCGCACTTCCGCCTCGGCACCGCCGCGAACGCCGAGGCCATCGCCGCCTACGCCACCCGCGCCGACGCCCCGCCCCGGGCCCGCGCCGAGGCGCTGGCGCAGCTGGCCCAGTGGCCGAAGCCGCTGCAGCGCGACCGGCTGGTCGGCATCTTCCGGCCCACCACGACGCCCACCCGGGACCGCGCCGTGGCGGTGGCAGCGGTGGAGCGCGCCGCCCGCCCGCTCCTCGCCCCGGGCACTCCCGCCGTCGTGCAGGCCGCCGCCCTCGAGGCCATGCAGTCCCTCTCCGTCGCGGGCGCCGCCGACGCGCTGGTCGCGATGGTGCGCGACGAACGCCAGCCGGGCGCGGCCCGCGCCGCCGCCCTTGGCGCCCTCGACGCGGTGAAGGACCCTCGGCTCAAGGAGGCGGTCGCGGCCGCCGGCGCCTCGGCCGACTCGACGCTCCGCCTCGCCGCCCTGCCGATCGCCACGCGCCTTTCCCCGGAGGCCGCCGCCCCCGTGCTCGAGAACCTCGTGACCTTCGGCAGCAGCGCCGAGAAGAAGACCGCCCTGCGCTCGCTCGGCTTCTCGCGCAATCCCGCCGCCGACCGCCTGCTCGCCGGCCAGCTCCGCGCCCTCGCCGCCGGCAACGTGCCCGCCGAGGTCCAGCTCGAGCTCGTGACCGCCGCCGGCCGGCGCCAGAGCGCCGAGATCAAGGGTCTCCTCGCCGAACGCGAAGCCGCCGTGAAGGCCGCCACGGAGAAGGACCCGCTCGCACCCTTCCGCCTCTCGCTGAGCGGCGGCAACGCCGATCGCGGCCGGCGCACGTTCGAGAACCAGCCCGTCCTCGCCTGCATCCGCTGCCACCGCGCGGGCGGTGACGGAGGCGACGCCGGCCCCAACCTCGCCGAATTCGGCGCGCGCCACGACCGCGAGTACATCCTCGAATCGATCGTGCACCCCAACGCCCGGATCGCCCCGGGCTACGACACCGTCGTCGTCACCCGCCGCGACGGTTCGTCGGCCGCCGGCATCGTCGCCGCGGAAACCGACGCCCTCCTCACCCTGCGCGACGCCGAGAACCGGCTCATCGAGGTCAGGAAAGTCGACATCACCCGCCGCGAGGGCGCGCCGTCCGGCATGCCCGACGTCTACACGACGATCCTATCCCCGACCGAGTTGCGTGACGTCGTGGAATACGTCGCGAGCCTGAAGGCCGGCGGTCAGGGCACGGGCGCGCCGCTGCCCCGGGCGCTGCGCGGCCTGCCCACTCCGCCGAAGACCGCCGAGTAGCCGCAAGCCATGCCCCGAGCCCCCGTCCCCGCCCGGTCGCGTCCCGTGCGAGCCACCGCCCTGCTCGCGCTGGCCGGCGGGTTGACGGCCGCCGTGCCTCCACCCGCCGACGCGTCCGCAAGGGAGAGCCTCCCGGAGTTTCAGGTCATCCCCGCGGCGCCCACCGCGGAACTCACGCCGGCGCTGCCCGCCGATCCCGCGCAGTTCCGTGGCTGGCCGCGCTCGCAAGGCGACGGCGGCGCCCGCCGCTATTCCGCCCTCACGCAGATCACGAAGGCCAACGTGCGCGAACTCGCCGTCGCGTGGACCTATCGCTCCGGTGACGGGGCCGCGAACATCCAGTGCACGCCGATCATCGTCGACGGCGTGATGTACGCCCCGACCCCCGGCCGCGCGATCGTCGCCGTCGACGCCACGACGGGAAAGGAAATCTGGCGGCGCACACTGCCCGCGGTGACGCGCCCGCGGCAACAAGACGCCCCCGCCCGCCGTGGTCTGGTTTACTGGCCGGGAGACGGCACCGCCCCGGCGAGGATCCTCTTCGGCGCGGGCGAGTGGATCCACTCCATCGATCCCCGCACGGGTGAGCCTACACCCGGGTTCGGCGAAGGCGGCCGAACCGAGATTCCGACCAGCGCGACGGCCAGCGGGGCGATCTACCGGAACATCCTCGTCATCTGCGGCCTGTACGGCGACGCGTACGGCTACGACGTCCGCGACGGCCGCCTGCTGTGGCGTTTCCGCTCGGTCCCGCGCGACGGCGAGTTCGGCGCCGAGACCTGGAACGGTCCCCAGCAGGGAGCCAACGGCTGGAGCGGCCTTTCCATCGACGAGCAGCGCGGCATCGCGTTCGTGGCCTTCGGCGCGCCGCGACCCGACATCGTCGGCACAGGCCGATTGGGCGACAACCTCTTCGCCAACTGCGTCGTCGCGCTCGACGCCACCACCGGCCGCCGGCTCTGGCATTTCCAGGACGTGCGGCACGACATCTGGGATCTGGACGTGTGCGCACCGCCCAACCTCGTCACGATCACCCGTGAGGGCCGGAGCGTGGACGCCGTCGTCGGCATGGCGAAGAGCGGGCACCTGATGCTGCTCGACCGCCTGAGCGGCCGCCCGGTGTTTCCCTGGCGGCTGCGCCGCGCGCCCGCCTCGACGCTGCCCGGCGAAGTGACCGCGATCTACCAGCCCGACCCCGAACTACCGGAGCCGGTGTCGCGGATGGAATTCCATCCCGACATGATCACCGACCGCACGCCGGAGGCGCGGGAGTTCGTCAAGCAGGTGGTGGCCCGCTCGACGTACGGGTTCTTCCAGCCGTTCACCGAGGGGATTCCCAACCTCTTCATCGGGTCGCGCGGCGGCGCCGAGTGGTCGGGCGGCGCGGTCGATGTGCCCACGGGCCGGCTGTACGTGACCTCCAACCGCTGGGTGTCACGGATCACGCTCATCCGCACCGACGAGCGACCCCGCGATCCACGCCAGCCACCCTCCGCGGGAGAAAAGGTCTACCAGCATTACTGCGCGACCTGCCACGGGCCCGACCGCGGCGGCCTCGGCTTGGCTCCTCCCCTCTACTCGCTCGGCAACCGGATGACGGACGCCGACGTGCTTGCGCTCATCGAGAACGGCCGCGGGGCGATGCCGCCCAACCCCTTGATCGGCGACGACGAGAAGCGCGACCTACTCGACTTCCTGTTCCGCCGTAACCAGCCCCCGGCCGGCCGCGCCCGCCAGTCTGACGGCGCCACGGCCGAACCGGCGCGACACACGTTCGACGGCTTCCGCTTCCTCACCGACCACGAAGGCTACCCGGGCATCAAGCCCCCCTGGGGCCTGCTCAACTGCTACGACCTCGGCACCGGCCGCGCGCTCTGGCGCGTGCCGCTCGGCGAGCTGGAAAAGCTCACCGCGCAGGGCGTGCCGAAGACCGGCTCGCAGACGCTCGGCGGCGCGACCGTCACCGCCGGCGGTCTCGTCTTCGTGGCCGGCACCGAGGACGAGCGGATCCGTGCGTTCGACGCCGACACCGGCGCCGAGCTGTGGTGGGCGAAGCTGCCCTTCGCCGGCACGGCCGCGCCAGCAGTCTACGAGGCCGGCGGCCGCCAGTTCGTGGTGATCACCGCCACCGGCGGCGGGCGCGTCGGCGGCGCCAGCGGTCCCGGCGACGCCTACGTCGCGTTCGCCCTCCCGCGCTGAGCCCGACGGCGCGACGCGCGGACCCGGCCCCGGAAAAAAAGAAAACCCCCGCCGAGCGGCGGGGGTCGTGGAACGAGAGGCGAGGGCCAGATCAGAAGTCGATGCCCACCGCGAGCCGCGTGGAGCGGGGCGGCTGCCACGAAGTCGGCAGGCCGTACTTGCGCTCGACGCCGCCGGCGGCGTTCTCCGCGTTCTCAAACACCTCGGTGACGCCGCGGCGGTTGAACACGTTGAAGACATCGAGTTGGAAAGTGAGGCTGCGCGCCTTCGCCCACCACTTGGGGCGGAACGTCAGGGCGACGTCGGTGCGCCAGATCGAGTCGGTGTTACCCAGCGAGCCGCGGGGGGCCAGCAGGTAGGCGGAGCCGTAGTTGCCGGCGATCGCGTCGATCGCGGTGCCGATCTTGTTCTTCGGGCGGCCCGAGGAGACATACTGGTTGAGGCCGAGGGTGAGTTCCTTGGTGAGGGCGTAGGCGCCGAAAGCCTTGATCTGGTGACGGCGGTCGTTCGGCAGGTCGCCGTAGGTGTTCCGGGTGAGGAGCGGCGAGTCGAACATCTGGGTGATGCCGGCATCGGCCTGCCCGTTGTCGGAGAGCACCCAGCCCTCGTAATTGCCGTAGGAGTGGGCCCAGGTGTAGGACACCTGGCCGGTCCACTTGCCATCCCACATCCGCTCGGCGAAGAGCTCGACGGCATGGTACTTGCGGACGGCGGACGGGTACTGCAGCTGCTGCGGCGTGAGCACGGCCTGCTCGTTGGAGTCGAGCGTGCCGTTGCCGTTGAAGTCCCAGTACATGCGGATCGGCTGGCCGGGGTTGGCGAGCACGTAGGCGTGGTCGCCGGTGGCGTCGAACTTCGGGAAGCCGTTGGCTTTGCCCCAGGCGGTGAGGGCGTGGTCGACGATGAGGTCGTCCATCGCGGTGCCGTCGAGCGTGCGGTTCACGTAGCGGGCGCCGATGGAGAGATTCTTGCTCACGGCCCGCTGCACGCCGAGCGCGATCTCGTCCTGGTACATGGGGCGGATGTCCATGTCGACGATCTCACGGCGGTCGTGCACGGAGCCGTCGGAATAGGTGGTGGTGTTGCCGATCTGGGCGCCGAGGACGGGATTCTTGCCGTTGGCGTCGACCGAGGTGAGGACGTTGTACTTCTCGGTGAAGAACTCGCCGCCCGCGAGGCGCACGTTGGTGTTCGAGGCGACCGGCAGGTGATAACGGCCCCAGTTGGCGAAGAGCTTGGTCTTCTGGTCGCCTCCGAGGTCGTAGGAGGCACCGAGGCGCGGCGCGAGCTGGTTGGTGACCTTGATGAACATCTGGCCCTGGGCGTCGAGGTTCTCGAACGACTCGCCGCGGAGGCCGAGGCGCATCACGAGCCGGTTGCCGAGCGTGGTCCAGTTGTCCTCGGCATACCACGCGTTGGACTTCACCTGGAACGAACCGCCGTTGCGGTAGATGCGCGTGCGCACGGCCGCGGTCGCGCCCGCCGGCACCGGGGCGCCGTTGATCGTGCGGCTGGCCGGGATCGCGTAGTAGCGGTAGTAGAGGTCGCCGGAGTAACGGGTGTTATCCAGCGAAAGGTTGTCCTCGCGGTCGACGCCGGCGCGGATGCGGTGGGAGCCGAGCAGCGTGAAGGGGAACTCGGCGTCGACGCGCATGGCCTCGCGCTTGTCGCTGGCGGTGGAGACCGTGAGGTTGGGATTACCCTGGACGAACACGAGGCTGCCGGAGCGGCCGTCGTAGATGAACGGCACGCTGTCATCCGTGCCCGAGCTCGTGCGGTTCTGGGTGCTGGTGCCGTACATCGCGGAGAGCGTGAGGCGGTCGAAGAAGATGCCCGTGTAGCGGCCGATGTGGGTCGTGCCGCCGCGGTCGGCGTAGGAGATGGAGGGCGCGCCGCTCACGGCGCCGGTGGCGATCTTGTAGTCGAAGCTCTCGCCGGTGCTCCGGCGCTCGTCGCGGAAACCGGTGTACTCGAGGCGGTGGCCGTCGAACGGGATGATGTCGATCTTCGCGCCCCAGAACGGGTCGTTCGAATAGGAACGCGAGAAGCGGCTGCCTTCGGTCGTGACGTCCTCGCGCGTCGCATCCCGCATCTGGTAGAGGCCGTAGAAGAAGATCCGGTTCTTCCAGAGGGGGCCGCTGGCGTAAACGTTGCCCTGCCACGAGTCGGAGTAATCGCGCTGGTTATAGATGTAGGGCGTGTTCACACCCGCGTCGTTCACGTACCAGACGTCGGGCGCGTTCCAGCGGCCAGCGTCCGGCGAATAATAGAAGTTGGCGCCAGCCTTGTACTCGTTGGAACCGCTCTTGGTGGTGGTATTGATGACGCCGCCGGTGGACCGGCCGAACTCGGCGGAATAGGCGCCGGTCTTGATCTCGAAGTCGTTGTACAGCTCGAAGGGCACGGAGGCCGGATCGAGGCCGTTGCGGAAGTTGGAGATGTTGAAGCCGTTGACGTAGTAGGCGTTCTCGGCGACCGAGGCGCCGCCGAAGGAGACGAGGTTGCCGAAGGCGCTCACGCCCTGCGCGGTGCCGGGCGCGAGCAGAGCGATCGCCTGCGGGTCGCGCGCTACCGGGAGGATCGCGATCTGCTTCTCATTGAGGATGGTGACGGCCTCCGTGCTGCGGAAGTCGACCGGGTTGATGGACCCGGCCGAGACCACGTACTTGTCGATCCGCACCACGTCGCCGCCCACCTCGGTGCTGGCGCCGAGGCTCACGTCGGCCTGCTCCGTGCGGGACCGACCGGAAGCGTCCGTGTAGGTCACCTTGTAGGCGCCGGTCGGCAGGGCACCGATGCGGAAGGAACCGTCCGTCTCGGCCGCCACCGAGCGCTTCGCGCCGGTACCGACCTGCTCGGCGGTCACGAGGGTGCCGGCCTTGGCCTTGCCGACGAGGGCGCCGGCCGTGTTGCTCTGGGCACCGAGGGGCTGCACGGAGGCGAACAGCACGGCGAGGGCGACGGCGGCCGCGGTCGGCAGACCACGGCCGGTGAGGGCACGGAGGCGGTTCTTCACCACCTGGACGACGTGCCCGAGTTGCGGGGACGAACGGGTACTTTTCATGGGGGTAGTACTGACTTTGCTCTGGAACAGCCGGAGCGGCTGCGGCCGGTTTGGCTTGGAAACGGCATGGCTGTTTTCCAATCCAAGGGCAACCCCTATCACCCGCCTCGGGTAAAACCCGCGAATCCCCTGGCGTGCCGCTACTTGGCGGTTTTCGCCTTCTTGCCCGGCGACTTGCGCAGCTGGTGCGCCGACTGCGCCGGAATCCCGACGCTCGCCGCCGCACGGGCGGGCAGGAAGGCGGCCAGGCCGGCCTTCACCAACGCCAAGGCGGGGTCGGCCGCGCGGTTGGTGAACTCGTGGGGATCGTCGGTCAGATCGTACAATTCCTCGAAGCCGTTGGCATAACGGATCAGCCGGTAACGGGTGTCGGCCACGGCGTGCGAGGGGCCGGCGTCGCCGCGGAAGACGTACGACGTGAGGGCGGGCCGGGCCCGCGGCGCGGCTGGATCCCGCAGCTGCGGCACCAGCGAGTCGCCATCGCACTGCGGCGGCACCGGCAGGCCGGCGAGCTCGCACAGCGTCGGGTAGAGGTCGGTGAGAGTCACCGGCGCGCGGGTCTTCGCGCCGTCGCGGCTCACGCCCGGGGCATGGATGAAGCAGGGAACCCGCGTGGTCTGGTCCCAGAGCGCAAACTTCTCCCAATTTCCCTTCTCGCCCAGGTGGAAGCCATGGTCGCTCCAGAGCACGATGATCGTGTTGTCGCGCAGCGGGGACGCATCGAGTCCGTCCAGGAGGCGGCCGATCTGGTGATCGACGTAGCTCACGCTCGCGAGGTACCCCTGCACGAATCGCGCCCAGAGGCCGTTGGCCACGACCCAGCGGTGCCAGTCCTGCCGGCCGTGGTCGCGGGCGTCGGCGAGGTCGTCGGCCCGGTACTCCGGCAGCCGCACCCTATCCAGCGGATGCAGGTCGAACCACTTGGGCGGCACCTCCCACGGGATGTGCGGACGGAAAAGCCCGACTGCCAGAAAGAGCGGCTTGTCCTGCGTGCGGGCGAGTTCCCCCAGCGCCCAGTCAACGACCTTGTGGTCGCCGGTCTCCTCGTCGGCCACCGCCAGCGGCGCCGCGCCGAACAGCTGCCTCTCCCCGAGCGGCCGGCCGGGGGTCAGGCCCTCCTCCGCATCAGGCCGCAGGCGGGGCCGCGGCCAGTCGGAGGCGATCGGGTCGAGCGGGTCGCGGAAATACGCGTCCCAGGCGGCCGGATCGTTCTGGGAGTCACCGGGAGTCCACTGCAACGCGTGAAAGATCTTCCCTCCGCCCGCCGCCCGGTACCCGTGGTCCCGAAAGTGTCGCGATAGCACCACGGCATCCCGCAGGGTCGCCGACTCCTCGCGCCAGCGCGGCCCGTGCGCGCCGAAGAGATTGAGGTAGAGACCGGAACGCGCGGGTAGCACACCCGTCATCACCGCGACACGCGAGGGGTGGCAGGCGGGGGCCGCGCAATGGGCGTTGGCGAAGTTCACCGAGCGGCGCGCGAGCCGCTCGAGGTTCGGCGTCCTCACGCCGGGGTGGTTGTCCAGCGGCGAGATGTAGTCGTTGAGGTCGTCGACCGCGATGAAGAGCACGTTGGGCCGACGCGCGGCCGGGGCGTCGGCGGCCGGCATCGCGGCCGCCACGACGACCGACGCCACGAAGGCCGGAAGGAGGCGGGAACGGGCCTTCAAGGGTTCAGAACAACCGGCGGCCCGTGGCGTTCGCCGGAGCCGGCACGCCGAGCAGCGCCGAGAGGGTCGGCGCCAGATCCTCGACGGATACGGGCTCGCTCCGCTCCCCGCGCGGCACGCCGGCCCCGGAAAACAGGAGCGGCACGTGCGTCTCGTAATCGTGCGGCGAGCCGTGGCTCACGCCCGCCCCCGACTTGGCGACGAAATTGCGCTTGAACGCGTACACCACGTCGCGGTCGCCCTCGGGTCGGTAGCTCCGACGCAGCGCGCCGAGGATGCCGTCCGCATCGCGGCGGGTCGCGAGCAGTTCCTCCCGCGTGTGCACGGCCGCGATGTAGGGCAAAGCCGCCCATGCTTCGCGCACCACCTTCGCCGCCTCGGCGGCGGTCGCTCCGCGCGCGGCGAGCGACGCGGGCCTCAGGTGGATGCCCGCGTTGTCGCGCGTGAACCAGGCCTCGCCCTTCGGCACCGCCCCGAAGCGGGCCTCGAGCGCCTTCACCGCCAAGGCGTCCATCTCGGCGGGCTTCACCCGGCCGGCTGGTACGCCGGGTTGCGTCCGCTGCACGCGCTCGGGCAGCGGCATGATGCCGTGGTCGGCAGTGACCACCACCACGCAGCGCGCCAGCCCGACCTCGCGTTCGATGTGATCCAGCAGCCGGGCCAGGGTGCGGTCGAGCCGCAGCACGGAGTCCATGATCTCGTGACTATCGGGACCGTAGTTGTGGCCGGCCGTATCAACCTGCGAGAAGCCCACGCCGAGGAGGTCGGTCGCCTCGCCACGGCCGAGCTTCTCCTCAGTCACCGCCCGCATCGCGAAATCCGCGAGCACCTCGGCGCTGAAGGGGGAATTGTCGAACGCGGTGAAGAACGCCGGGCCCGGCTTCGCGAGGCCGCCGGTGATCTTCCGCGGGAAGGTGCGGCCCAGGCCCGCGGTGTCGGCCTCCCCGGCTTCGTCGTCCGGCCCCTGCACGCGGTCGTAGACGCCGCGGTCCAGCAGGCGGTCCCAGGTCGCGCCGAAACGGGCCGCGACGCGACCCTCGGCATTGAAGGCCCGCACCCACCCGGGCAAATCCGCGCGGTAATGACGCGAGGTCACGAACCGGCCGTTCTCGTCCCAGTACGCGCCTTCGGCCTGCTGCCCGCCGAGGAGGATGGCCGAACGGTCCTTGTTGGAGACCGCGAAGACGCGCGATTTCGGCCCGCGCAGGCGCTTGAGTTCGTCGCTCACCGTCGCGGCCAGGAGCGGCCGCGGCGAACGGCCCGTCTTCGCCGGGGCGGCCGCCGCCACGGGACCGAGTTCGGCCGGCGAGATGCCCACGAGGGGCGAGGCGGGATCCTCGACGCAATTGCGCGTCTCCCACGTGCCACGGTCCAGCCAGTCGTTCGCCGTGACTCCATGCGCATCGGGGGTCGTGCCGGTGAGCACCGTCGCATGGCCGGGGGCCGTCAACGTGATCGCATGGCGGTAATGGCAATTGGTGAAATTCACGCCGTTCGCGAGCAGCCGCCGGAAACCGCCCTCCCCGAAGTGGGGGCCGAAGCGCGCGAGGTAGTCCCCGCGGAACTGGTCGATCACGATGACCACCGCGAGCCGCGGCGGCTCGGCGGCGGGGGCGACCGCGGCGAAGGCGGCGAGCAGGGCAAGGGCGGAAACCGGAGGCAGACGGCGGGGCGAGGGCACGCCTCGGGGATGGCCGAAGCGGGTGACGTGGCAAGCGCGGCGGATACGCTCGGCCGGACATTGACGCATCCCAACGCCGCGACTTCTCATCGGCTCGCGCGCCCCCGCTCCCTCGCGCCCCGCTCCGCTTTCCCTAAGACGCCACCCCATGCATCGCATCGCCTTCGCCCTCATCCCGCTGTTCCTGTCCGGAGGCCTCGCCGCCGCCGACGTCGCCTCCTACCGCAAGCTCCAGCTGAACGACCAGTTCCTCGCCGAGGGCGCCACCTTCGGCGACTTCAACCGCGACGGAGTGATGGACGTCGTCGCCGGCCCCTACTGGTACGCGGGGCCCGACTTCCGGAAGCGGCACGAGTTCTACCCGGCCGCGCCGTTCGATCCGCTGCGGTACTCCGACAACTTCTTCGCCTTCGCCCACGACTTCAACCGCGACGGCTGGTCCGACATCCTCGTGCTCGGCTTCCCCGGAGTGGACGCCTCCTGGTACGAGAACCCCGGCGAGAAGGGCGGCGCCTGGCGCCGGCGTGTCGTGTACCTGCCGGTCGACAACGAGTCGCCGACCTTCGGCGACCTCCTCGGCAACGGCCAACCGGTGCTGATCTGCTCGAGCCTCATGCGCCTTGGCTACGCGACGCCGGACCCGAAGGACCCGACGCGCCCGTGGACCTTCCACCCGATCTCGCCGCCCGGCCAATGGCAGCGTTTCACGCACGGCCTCGGCTTCGGCGACCTCAACGGCGACGGCCGCGCCGACCTGCTGGAAAAGGACGGCTGGTGGGAGCAACCCGCATCGCTCGCCGGCGATCCCGTCTGGAAGAAGCACCCGTTCCCCTTCGCGCCCGGGCGCGGCAGTTCGCAGATGCTCGTGACCGACGTGAACGGGGACGGGCTTGCGGACGTCGTCTCGGCCAAGGACGCGCACGGCTACGGCCTGTCGTGGTTCGAGCAGGCGCGCGGCGCCGAGGGCGCGATCACCTTCACGGAGCATCCGATCACCTCGACCAAGGCGGACGAGAAGCTCGGCGGCGTGCAGTTCTCGCAACTGCACGCGGTGACGCTGGCCGACCTCGACCGCGACGGCCTGCCCGACATCATCACCGGCAAGCGCTGGTGGGCGCACGGCCCGAAGGGCGACGCGGAGCCGAACGCCGACCCGGTGATCCAGGCCTTCCTGCTGCGTCGCGAAGGGCGCAAGGCCCGCTTCGAACCGCGCCTCATCGACGCCGCCTCCGGCATCGGCGTGCAGCTCGTCGCGGCCGACGCCGATGGCGACGGCATCCCCGACCTCGTGAGCGCCAACAAGCGCGGCACGTTCGTCTTCCTGTCGGGCAAGTCGGCTGCCGCCCGCTGAAGACCGCTCGACCCGCGAGCCCCTCCCCATGAGCCGCCTGGCGCTCCTCGCCCTGCCGCCCCTCACCGTGCTGGCCCAGATCGCGCCCGCGCCGGCCACCCCGCCGGCGCCGACCACGCGTGGGGAGGTCAGCGTCCTCGCCGAGTTCAAGGTGTACGACAAGAAGCCCGTGCCGTTCACCGACGCCAACATGGACATTCCGCGCGGCGTGAACGACGTGCAGGCCTACTACATCATCAGCGCCGAGGAGATTGAGGGCTCGGGCAAGGTCGACCTCGAGGAGGTGCTGAAGGACAACCTCACGCAGAACACCATCTCCGAGACCAACGCGCAGATCGATCCCAACGGCCTTACCAACCAGCTCGGCGCCACCAGCTCGATCAACCTGCGCGGGCTCGGCGCGTCGCAGACGCTCATCCTCATCAACGGCCAGCGCACCGCGAACTTCGCCAACCGCGGAGCGACGTACCAGCCCGACACCAACGGCATACCCTTGGCCGCCATCGAGCGCGTCGAAGTACTGCCGGCGAGCGCGTCTGCCCTTTACGGCGGCACCGCGGTGGGCGGCGTCGTCAACGTCATCCTCAAGCGCAACTACCGCGGCGGCCAGGTGAGCGTGTCGTACCAGAACCCCTTCGACACCGATGCCCCCGTGCGCACGGTGAACGCGATCTACGGGTTCCCGGTCGGCGGCAGGACGCATGTGACCATCAGCGGAGGTTACTCCGACGGGAAGCCGCTGCGGCTGAAGGACCGGCCGTTCATCGAGCAGTACTTCCGCCGCGCCGTCGCCAACGACCCCGCGCGCTTCTACTCCGCGACGCAGACCTTCGTGAGCGGCGCCACGCCCAACATCGCCTTGAACCCCGCCGCGGTGAACGGCTTCGCCAACGCGCAGACGCAGACGCTCACGCTCAAGAACGGCACGCCGCTCGGTTCGCGCTTCACCTACGTCCCCTACGGCACGTCCGCCTCGACCCCGGCCGCGACGCTCGGCGCCCAACTGCTGGCCAACGCCGGCCGTTACAACCTCGACTTCGCGCCGAGCGTGCTGCGCGGCTACGAGAGCACCCTCGCCCATGTCACCCGCCGGCAGTCCGGCATGGCGCGCGTCGACCACCGACTCAACGACCGCGTGAGCCTGTTCGCCGACTTCGCGTTCCAGCGCAGCTCCCTCATCGACTCGTTCTGGGTCCCGCTCGGCAACGGCACCTACCAGTTCGCCGTTCCCGGCAACGCTCCCACCAACCCTTTCCGGGAGAACGTCCTCGTCAGCATCCCCATCCCCGCCGGCCAGGCCAGCCGCAACGACATCACGAACCAGAGCGCCAACGCCGTGCTCGGCGCCGTCGTCAAGCTGCCCGGCGACTGGCGCGCCGCGGTCGACTGCAACTACTCGGTGTCGGCCCAGAAGGTGTTCTACGACCTGATGAACCTGGCCAACACGACCACGTTCGGCGGCAACGCCACCCTGCTCTACAACGGCACCATCAACCCGTTCGTCGACACGATCGCCCACCCGATCGACTTCCCCCGCTGGTACGGCGAATGGACCGGCTACAACCAGGACACGATGCTCGACTACAATCTGCGCGCGTCGGGCCCGCTGTTCTCCCTGCCCGGCGGTCCGCCCACGCTCACCGTCGGCACCGAGGTCTACACCGAGCGCCTCCCGCAGGCCTACGTGGGCGGCACGTTCCCGCCGTTCGGCGGAGCCGCGGCCAACCCCACCAACCAGCACTCCTACTTCATCGGCCAGCGGATCTCCACCTACTCCGGCCACGCCGAGCTGAGCGTGCCCGTGTTCTCCGGACGCAACGAGCGGCCCTTCCTGCGCGCCCTTGAGCTGCAGGCCGCCGTGCGCGCCGAGGAATTTCACGTCTACACCAACCCCGACGGCCGCATCAACGTGTTCCCCGACGCCGTCCCCCCGCGCATCACCCGCAGCGCGACCGAGAGCCGGCAGGACATCGCCAAGCTGCGCGCCACCAAGCCCACCCTCGGCCTGAAGTGGGAGCCGCTCGCCGGCGTGACGTTCCGGGCCTCCTACGCCGAGGCCTTCCTGCCTCCCACCTTCGCCCAGCTCACCCAGCGCATCAACACCGGCGGCCTCCAGCCACCGAACATCACGCCCGTCTTCTACGACCCCGTGCTCCGCCAGAGCTACGCGTCCCTCAGCATCGCCGGCAACAACCCGGGGCTCGGGCCCGAGACTGCGGAGAACTGGAACGCCGGCGTCATCTGGGCGCCCGCGTCGGGCCCATTCAAGGACCTGCGCCTCAACGTCGAGTACTGGTTCATCCGGAAGCTCGGGCTCATCCGCAACGTCAACAACGTCCAGCTCCTCGCCAACCTCGGCGCCGACGCCCCGGCCGGCAGCGTCACGCGCGATCCGTCGACCAACCGCATCGAGTTGTTCACGTTCGCCAACTACAACGTGGGCGACGGCTGGACCGACGGCTGGGACTTCTCCGCCGACTACCGCCGCGCGACGCCGCTCGGGGTGTTCAACCTGCGGGCCCGCGTGACCGTCACCGACAACCTGCGCCTCCCGCCCACCATCAGCTACCCGGCGCTCCAATACGTCGGTCACGTCAACGCCGGCGGCGTGAATCGCTTCAAGTCAAACCTCTCCCTCAACTGGGCCGGCGGCCGCGGCTGGCGCGCGGGCTGGTCCGTCGTCCACCATGGCGGCTACCGTCAAGCGGGCGCGCCGGGCGATCCGGTCTACCTCGGCAACCCGAACGCCACGCTGGTCACCACCAGCACCGGACCCCAAGGGGGCTACGACATCAGCGGCCAGACCTACCACAACGCGACCGTCACCTATAACTTCGGCCGCGGCGCCGCGACCCGCTCCCTGCTCCGCGGCGTCGGCCTGCAGGTGACGGTCAACAACGTCTTCAACACCCTGCCGCCCTTCGACGCCCGCAGCGGCAACACGCCTTTCTATTACAGCCGCTTCGGCAACGTGCGTCTCCGCGACCTCGTAGTGCGCCTGAAGCGCGACTTCTGAGCCCCCCACGGGTTTAGGCGCATGGAATGACAAGCGCCCTGACCCCGCGGGGGCCGATTCGCCGTTTGCCAGCACGACTCCCCCGCGCTTCGTTGGGCCGAAACTCCCGCCGATGTCCTCCGCCCGCACCTTGGTCAAAGACGCCCTCCAAGCCGCCGCCGCGCCGGCCGACCCCATCCTCCTGCAAGGGTGGGTCCGCACCCGCCGCGACGCCAAGGGTTTCTCCTTCATCGAACTCAACGACGGCTCCTGCCTCAAGGGCGTCCAGGTCATCGCCCGGGACACGCTGCCAAACTACGCGGCCGACATCGGCCGCGCGCAGACGGGGGCCTCGGTCGAGGTGCGGGGCCGGCTGGTTCCCTCGCAGGGCCAGGGCCAGAAGTGGGAGGTCGTGGCGGAGTCGCTGGTGATCGTGGGCGACACCGACGCCACCTACCCGCTGCAGAAGAAGGGCCACACCCTCGAGTTCCTCCGCGAGATCGCGCACCTGCGGCCGCGCTCGAACCTGTTCGGCGCCGTCTTCCGCGTCCGCAGCCGGCTGGCCTACGCCGTGCACCAGTTCTTCCAGGAAAAGGGCTTCGCCTACGTGCACGCCCCGATCATCACCGCGAGCGACTGCGAGGGCGCGGGGGAATTGTTCCGCGTGACGACGCTCGACCCGTCTCACCCGCCCATGACGGAGGCCGGCGACGTCGACTTCCGCCGCGATTTCTTCGGCAAGCGCGCGTACCTCACGGTGAGCGGCCAGCTCGAGGCGGAGGTCTTCGCCTGCGCGCTGTCCAACGTGTACACGTTCGGGCCGACCTTCCGCGCGGAGAACTCCAATACCTCGCGCCATGCGGCCGAGTTCTGGATGATCGAGCCGGAGATGGCGTTCTGCGACCTGCAGGGGAACATGGACCTCGCGGAGGAGTTCGTGAAGCACCTCATCCGCGACGCGCGCGAACACTGCGCCGCCGACCTGGAATTCTTCGGCAAGTTCGTCGACAAGGACCTGCTGGCGCGGCTCGAGTTCGTGCTGGAGCGGCCGTTCCAGCGCTGCAGCTACACCGACGCGATCGACATCATCACGAAGTCGGGCCGGAAATGGGAACACCCCGTGATCTGGGGCGACAACCTGCAGAGCGAGCATGAGCGGTTCCTCGCCGAGGAACACTTCAAGTGCCCGGTCACGGTCTTCAATTACCCGCGCACGCTGAAGCCGTTCTACATGCGCGTGAACGAGGACGGAAAGACGGTGCGCGCGATGGACCTGCTGGTGCCCGGCATCGGCGAGATCATCGGCGGCAGTCAGCGCGAGGAACGGCTCGATGTGCTCCGGGAGAACCTCGCGCACCACAAGCTCAGCGAGAAGGACTACTGGTGGTACCTCGACCTCCGCCGCCACGGCACCGTGCCGCACGCGGGCTTCGGACTCGGCTTCGAGCGCATGCTCATGTTCGTCACCGGCGTGGGTAACATCCGCGACGTGATCCCGTTCGCGCGCACGCCGGGCAACGCCGAGTTCTGACCGGGCGGTCCGCGCGCCACCCACGCTTCCCTCCGCCGCGCGTCGCCGCCAAGTTCCGCGCCATGAATCCCCTCCGCGCCCCCGCCGCCGCGGTCCTGCTTGCGGCGTGCGCTACCCTGCTCCGCGCCGCCGGCCCCGTGGTGCCCGTCGGCCTCGCCCGCGTCGACATCACCCCGGAGACCCCGATCCTGCTCTCGGGCTACCAGTCCCGCGCGGCCGCCGCCGAGCGCATCGAGATGCGGCTCCACGCCCGCGCCCTCGCGATCGGCGAGGATGGTCCGGGGCTCACCGTGCTCGTCTCGGCCGAGGTCATCGCCATCGGGGAGGAGACCGCGGATTACGTCGCCGCGGAGTTGAAGCGCCGCTTCGGGCTGGACCGCGCCCACCTGGCCGTGACGGCGACGCACACGCACGCCGGGCCCGCCCTCGCTGACACGATCCCTTTCATGTTCTCCCGCGACCTGCCCGCCGGGGAGCAGGGTCGGATCGACCGCCACACGCGCGTGTTCCGCGAAAGACTCATCGCCGTCGCCGCCGACGCCATCGCCGCCCGCCGGCCCGCGCGCCTCGATTGGGGCGAGGGCCGCGTCGACGTCGCCGCGCACCGGCGCACGATCGTCGACGGGAAGTGGAAGAACTTCGGAATCGTGCCGGGCGGCCCCGTGGATCACGCACTGCCCGTCCTGCGGGTCACCGACCCGGCCGGCACGGTGCGCGGCGTGCTGCTCGGCTACGCCTGCCACTGCACCACGCTCGGGGGGAACGATAACTTCGTGCATCCCGACTGGGCCGGCGACGCCGCCGCCCGGATCGAGGCCACGCACGGCGGAGCGCCTGCGATCGTGACGATCGGCTGCGGCGCCGACGCGAATCCAAGCATGCCACGCGGGCTCGAGGGCGTTCCCGTCCACGGCGCCAAGGTCGCCGCCGAGGTGGCGCGCGTCCTCGGCGGTCCCCTGCGGCCCCTCGGCCCGGTGACCGCCGCCACGCTCCGCCGGATCGAACTCCCGCTCGACCGCGCCGTCACCCGCGCCGAACTCGAGATCCGCACCAAACCGGGTGCGAGGACGCAGGCGGCGTATGCCGCGCGCCGCTTCCTCGCCGACCTCGACGCCGGTCGCCCCCTACCCAAAGCCATTCCCTACGTCCTGCAGGCCTGGAGCTTCGGTCGCGACCTGCGCATGGTCTTCCTCGCGGGCGAGGTCGTTTCGGAATATTCCCTCCGGCTGCGCCGCGAGCTGCCTTCGGAGCCCCTCTGGTTCACCGCCTACGCCAACGCCACCCCGTGCTACATCCCCTCGCGCCGGATGTATCCCGAGGGCGGTTATGAGGTCGACGCCTCGATGGACTACTACGGCTGGCCCACGCGCCTCGCCGAGGGCACCGAGGATCTGATCATCGGCACGGTCCGCACGATGCTGACCTCCACCTCCCACTCACCGTGAGGAACGCGCTCATCCGCCCCGCGCTGCTGTTCGCCGCCGCCCTGCTCGGCAGCGGTTACAAGGAGGTCCAGCCGCCGGCCAAGGTCGTGCTCCCGCCGCCGCTCAGCCCGGCGGAGTCACTCGCCGCGATCCGCGTATCCGCCGATCTCGAGATCGAGCTGGTCGCAGCCGAACCCGCGGTGATGGACCCCGTCGACCTCGCTTGGGGCCCTGATGGTCGCCTCTGGGTCGTCGAGATGGCAGACTACCCCCTCGGCATCGACGGCCGGGGCCGGCCCGGCGGCCGCGTGCGCGTGCTGGAATCGACGCGCGGCGACGGCCGCTTCGACAAGTCCACGCTCTTCGCCGACGGCCTGCGCTCCCCGACCACCGCGGTGCCGTGGCGCAACGGCCTCCTTGTCGTCGCGGTGCCGCACATCCTCTACCTCGAGGATACCGACGGCGACGGCCGTGCCGACCGCCGCGAGGAACTCTTCTCCGGCCTCGCCGAAGGCAACGAGCAGCACCTGGCCAACGGCCTGCAGTGGGGCCTCGACGGCTGGCTCCACCTCGCGAACGGCAACAGCGGCGGCAAGGTCACCTCGCCCCAACTCGGACGCGTCGTCGAGCTCGGGCAACGCGACTTCCGCGTGCGGGTCGAGACCGGCGAGGTCGAGCTCGTCTCCGGCCAGACCCAGGCGGGACGCAACCGCGACGACTGGGGAAACTGGTTCGGCGGCAACAACTCGAACCCCATCTGGCACTTCGCCCTCGAGGAACACTACCTGCGGCGCAACCCGCACTTCGCTCCGCCCAACCCCGTCTCCACCATCGCCGCGATCCCGGGCGCGGCCCGCGTCTTCCCCCGCAGCGCGACCATGGCGCGCTTCAACGACGGCTTCGCGGCCAACCACTTCACGTCCGCCTGCGGGACGATGATCTACCGCGACGACCTGCTGGGGCCCGCCTACGCCGGCAACGCCTTCATCTGCGAACCCGTCCACAACCTCGTCCACCGCGCGGTCCTTCGCCCCGCCGGCGCGACGTTCCGCAGCGAGCGCGCGCCGGAGGACGCCGCGGCCGAGTTCCTCGCTTCCACCGACACCTGGTCGCGTTTCGTGGCCGCGCGCGCCGGCCCCGACGGCGCGTTGTACGTGGCCGACATGTACCGGCTCGTCATCGAGCACCCGAAGTGGATCCCCGACGCGTGGCAGCGCGAACTCGGCGATCTCCGCCGCGGGGAAACCCAGGGGCGCATCTATCGAGTGAAACCCCGCGGCCGCGCGCTTCGCCCCATCCCGCGCCTCGACCGCGCCGACGCCGCGGGGCTCGCCTCGGCGCTGGAAAGCCCGTCGGGCGTCGTTCGCGACCTCGCCCAGCAAGCAATCGCAGGGAAGAACGTCCGCGCCGCCGCTCCGGCGCTGGAGCGGATCGCCGTTTCGTCTTCGCTTCCCGCGGCCCGTGGCCAGGCACTTTGGACCCTGCAAGGACTCGGGGCACTCCAGCCCGACGCCGTCCGCCGCGCGCTGGCCGACCCGCATCCCGGCGTGCGACGTCAGGCCTTACGACTCAGCGAATCCTTCGCCGGGAAGGACGCCGCGCTCGGCACGGCCGTGGCTGCGTGCGCGACCGATCCCGACGCGGCGGTGCGCCAGCAGGCCGCTTACACCCTGGGTGAGTGGCCCGGGGCGCAGGCTGGAACCGCCCTCGCGAACGTCCTCAAGGCCGACGCCGACCGCTACATCCGCGCGGCCGCGATGAGTTCCGCGCTGCCGCACGCCGCGACCTTGCTCGCGGAACTCGCCCGCGGCGGACCGGAATTCGCACCTCTGGTCGCCGAGATCGCCACCGCGACCGACAACGCCGCCGCGATCGCCGACTTGCTCGCCCGCGCCACGGCGGACGCCTCCGCCAAAGATCCGCGGCCCGCGTTTGCCGCCCTGGCCAACCTGCTCGACCTCCTGCAGCGCAACAACCGCACGCTCGCGCAGCTGGCGACGCGGGGCGGCGAGCCCATGCGCGCCGCGCTCGAGGGGGCGGACGCCGCGTTCGAGCGTGCCCGCGTCGCCGCGACCGACGGTGATGCCGACACCGTCAACCGCGTGGCGGCAATCCGATTGCTCGGCCGCGGACGGAAGGGCCAGGACGATGATTTCAACCGCCTCGCAGGGCTGCTGACGGCCGGGCAGCCGGCCGAAATTCAACTCGCGGCCGTCGAGACGCTCGGCCGCATGAACCGCACCGCCACTCCGGAGCGACTCCTCGCCGGCTGGCCCGGCTACGGACCAAAGGTGCGCACGGCGGTGCTCGACCTCGTCTCGGCGCGACCCGCCTGGGCGCACGTGCTGTTGGATCGCGCCGAGCAGGATGAGGCGTTCCGCGCGCAGATCGATCCGGGCCGCCGCACCGTGCTGGCCCAGCATCCGCAGGCCAAGTTGGCGAACCGCGCCGCCGCGATCTTCGGCACCGGACTCGACGCCGGCCGCCAGCAGGTGATCGACCGCTATCTCGCGACGATGTCCGGACTGAAATCCGACGTGACCCGCGGCGCGACGGTGTTCGCCAACGCATGCGCGGCCTGCCACCGCTTCGGAGAAACCCCGGGGCGCGCCGTCGGACCCGACCTCGCGATCGTGAAGGACCGCAGCGCCGGTTATCTCGTCACGCATATCCTCGACCCGAACCGGGCGGTCGAGGATCGGTACCAATTCTACACCGCGACGCTGCAGGACGGGCGCACCCCCGCGGGACTTGTGGCCGGCGAGACCGGCGGCAGCCTCACCCTCCTCGGGCTGGACGGCACGGAGCAGACCATCCTGCGCGGTGAACTCCGTTCGCTGATGAGTTCCGGCCGCTCGCTGATGCCCGAAGGGCTGGAGGCCGCCGTGAACGAACAGGCGATGGCCGACCTCATCGCCTTCCTCGCGGCGGGCCGCTGAAGCGATCCTCCGTCGTGGACGAGGCATCTTGCCTCGTCTCCGGCTGTTTTCCGGAGGAATGCCATTCGGGCGTTTCGAATGAACCCACGAGGCGAGACGCCTCGTCCACCCGCAACCCGCCGGAGAAAGAGGCGTCAAACGACCTCGACGCTTCGCATCCACCCGGCCGATCCGACTTCCGTGTCTTCCGTGTGTTCCGTGGTCTCCTCCCACGAATCGAGACTCGTCGGCGCCGACGGTCGCGTTACGGTGCGTCGCCCATGCCCGTCCTGACGCAGTCGCCGACGATCCAGCTGAGCCTGCTCGCAGGTTTCCTGTACGCGATCGCCGCGCTTGTCCTGAAACGCTCCGCGGAGCTGGGTGCGGGCGTCTGGCGCACTGCGTTCGTAGCAAACGTGATCTGCGCCGGCGTCTTCCTCGGACTGCTGCCGCTCGGCGGGCAGGTGCACCCCGGGCTGTGGTGGCAGCCGATCCTCACCGGCGCATGCTTTGTCGCCGGCCAATGGCTCACGTTCGCCGCGATCGAGCGCGGGGACGTGTCGGTCGCCACGCCGGTACTCGGGGTGAAGATCCTGCTGGTGGCTTTGATCGCGACGCTGCTCGCGGGTGAGCGGCTCCCCCCACGCCTTTGGCTGGCGGCGGCGATCGCCACCGCCGGAGTCGCGCTGCTCAACCGCCGCCCGGCGGAAGGCGGCCGGCATGACATCGGACGCACGATCCTCACCGCGGGGGCGGCGGCCACGGTGTTCGCCGTGTTCGACGTGCTCGTGCAGTTGTGGGCGCCACGTTGGGGCACGGGCCGCTTCCTGCCGCTCACGATGGGCTGCTCGGCCTTGCTTTCCCTGGCGCTGGTCCCGCGGTTCCGCGCCCCGCTCTCCGCCATCGACCGCGCCGCCTGGCCCTGGCTGCTGGCCGGTGCGCTGCTCATCGCGCTGCAGGCGCTGATCTTTGTCTCGACCATCGCGCGCTGGGGGCAGGCCGCGCTCGCGAATGTCGCCTATAGCTCGCGCGGGCTCTGGACGATCGTCCTCGCTGGGGCCGTGGCGCACCGGCTCGGGTCCGGCGGCGACACCGACCGTCGCTTGCTGCCTTGGCGTCTCGCCGGTGCCCTGCTGATGATGTCCGCAATCGGACTGCTCGCATGAAGCCCGCGCCCGCCCTCGCCTTCACGCTCGTCGTGGTGCTGGCGGCGACAGGCTGCGGCCGCCGCGAATCGGCAGTGGCCGCGGGCGACCGCGCGGGGGTGCTGCACGTCGGCAACGGGGCCGAGATCCAATCCCTCGACCCGCATCTGGCCGGCGGCAGCGTCGACCACAACGTCCTCTCCACGCTCTTCGAGGGCCTGCTGACACTGGACGAGGAGACGCTGCTCCCGCGTCCCGGCGCGGCCGAGCGCTGGGAAGTCTCGGCCGACGGACTGCGCTACACGTTCCACCTGCGGCGCGACGGCCGCTGGTCGAATGGAGACCCGATCACGAGTCGGGATTTTTTATTCAGCTTCCGTCGGGCTCTGACCCCGGCGTTGGGATCCGAGTACAAGGATGCGCTCTACCCGGTGCGGGGCGCCGAGGCGTTCGCCCGGGGAAGGATCACGGATTTTGCGGAGACAGGATTCGCCGCACCCGATGACCACACCCTCGTGATCACGTTGGAGCGGCCGGCCCCGCATTTCCCGACAGTCCTCCGCGCCAACGTGTGTTTCCCGGTCCATGCGGCCTCGGTGGAGCGAGACGGGACACGCTTCGACGACCGCACCGGGAGGTGGACGAATGCGCGGCCGTTCGTGGGCAACGGCCCCTTCCGGCTGGTGGAATGGAAGGACCACCAGCACTTGGAAGTGGAACGCAATGCGCACTACTGGGACGCGGCGCGCGTCCGGCTGAACCGTATCCGCTTCCACCCGGGCGAATCGACGCAGGCGCAGGAGCTGGCGTTCCGCGCCGGCCAGCTGCACACGACCTGGGACGTGCCGCTTTCAAAGGTCGATGCCTGGCGCCGCGAGTCGCCGGGGCAACTGCGCGCCGAACCTTACTTCGAGAGCTACTTCATCCGCCTCAACACCCGGCATCCGGTCCTGAAGGACGCTCGCGTGCGGCGGGCGTTGGCGCTGGCGGTCGACCGCGCGGCGATCTCCCGCGACGTGCTGCGCGCCGGGCAAACCGCCGCGACGAGCCTCACCCCGCCGGGACTGGGCGGCTATGCGCCCCCGACGGGCGTGACGCACGACCCGGCGGCGGCGCGCGACCTGCTGGCGGCGGCGGGCTTTCCCGGCGGGCGCGGCCTCGGACCCTTGGAACTTTCAACGATATCCTCCGAGGTTAACCAGCGGATCGCCGAGGCGTTGCAGGCCATGTGGCGCCGGGAGCTGGGGATCGAGGTACGGATCCTGAGAAAGGAGTTCAAGGTGCTGCTCGATTCGCTCGACACGCTGGACTACGAGCTGGCGCGCGGACGCTGGATCGCGGAGTACCCCGATCCTCTCACCTACCTGTCGATCTTCACGACGGGAAACGGCGTGAACGGCACGGGTTTCTCCGACCCCGCCTACGACGCCCTCGTGGCAGCGGCGGCGGGGGAACCGACGCCTGCCGCCCGGCTCGCGGCACTGCGCCGCGCCGAAGAGCACCTCATGGCACAGATGCCCATCGTGCCCGTGTACTGGGGCGCCCGCACCACGCTCGTCGCACCGTCGGTGCGCGGTTGGAAACCGTCCCCCCTCGGCTTCCGCAACTACAAGGACGTCTGGCTCGAGCCGTGATTCCGCGGCCGATCCGGCCAATCACGCCTTGCTCCACCGCGGGCGCGGCAGCACGCTCCCGACTGAACCTCCAGCCAGAAAAGCGTGAGCGCCAACCCCGAGAATCCCATGGCCACGACGCCCGCCCGCCGGCGGGTGCGGAGACTGCGCGCCTTCACGATCCTTGAGGTGACCATGGCTTCGTTCGTCCTCGCGCTCGGCATCGCCACGTCGATCGTCGCGATCCAGTCGGGCCTGAAGTTCATCGACGTCTCGCGCGACACGACCCTCGCCGCCCAGATCCTCCAGAGCGAGATCGAGCGCATCCGGATGATGAGCTGGACCTCGGTCTCAGCCCTGCCGGCCTCGGCGGAGGTGAACCTTTCCGACATGTTCTCCTCGTCGACCACGCTCGCGCGGCGCTTCACGGTGACCCGCACCGTCGAGGCCGACACCTCACGCGCAAGCGACGTCCGCCTGATCACGCTGTCCGTCTCCTGGCGCGCGGTCGATGGCCGCCTGCAGACGCGAAGCTTCCAGGCCAAGTACATCAAGAACGGCCTCTATGACTACTTCTACACGGTCGCGCGCTCGTCGTAGCCGGGCGTTCACGCTCGTCGAGATGATGGTCGGGGCCGGGCTCTCCGGCTTCATCCTGGCAGGCGTGCTCTCGACTTTTCTGTTCATGGGGCGGACGGGCGCGAACATCCGGAACTACAGCGACATGGAGTCGCAGGCGCGGCGTGCGCTGGAGCAGTTCGCGCAGGACGTACGGCAGGCGAGCGCCATCAGCTGGACCGATGCCAACACCATCGTGCTCACGGTGGACAGCGCGAGCGTGACCTATGCCTACACCTCGGGGTCATTCACGCGAACGACGGGTTCCAGCACGATGACCTTGCTCAGCGGCATCACGACGTTCGCGTTCAAGGCCTACAGCATCACGGGGGCCGAACTCACGGGCATCGGCACCACGACCTCGCTCGCTTCGGCCAACCTCAACACGAAGCAGCTCCAGATCTCCCTCGAGGCCTCCCGCTCCACCACGACCGTCGCGACCGCGACGAACACCGTGCTCTCGGCGCGCTTCATCCTGCGCAACAAGCGCGTCACCGCATGAACCGCGGCCCCGCCAAGCGCTCCCGCCGCACGCGCGGCGCGCTGCTGATCGTCGCGCTGCTGATCTGCGCCGTCATCGGCATCTCCATCACGAGCTACATCCAACTGGGCCGGACGAGCCTCACCGTCGCGAACCGCGCGCTCTACAACAACGCGGCGATGAACCTCGCCGAAAACGGGCTCGAGGAGGCGATGTACGCGATCAACCAGGATGCCACCGCCTCGAGCTATTCCTGGTCCGGCGATGGCTGGACCACCAGCGGGACCGAGGCCAAGCGCAAGTGGACCGGCACCCGCTTCGACCAGAACGCCACCGGCGAGGTGCGCGTGCGCGTCGAGAACTACGCCGGCGCCAGCAGCCCCGTGATCTACGCCCGATCGCTCGTGACCCTCGGAGGCGGCGCTTCGGCCGGACCCGCCGTGGAAAAATGGATCAAGGTCACGCTGGTGCGTACCTCCAAGTTCGCCAACGGCCTCGTCGCGAAGGACACGATCCGCTTTTCCGGTACCAATGCCACCGTCGATAGCTGGGAGTCCGGCTACCCGACTTCCGATGTGAAGTACTCAGCGGGCGTGCGGCGCGACAGGGGCAGCGTCGGCAGCGTCTCGGTTTCGGTGAGCGCCGTCGCCGTGCAGAACGCCGACATCTTCGGCTACGCCGCCACCGGCGGCGCCCTGCCCACCGTCGGCCCCAACGGTCGCGTGGGCACCTTCACGACGGCGCTGGGCACGATGGACATGTCGCGAGTCTCGACCGACTTTTCGGCCAACTTCGACCCGGTCGCGCAACCGACCGGCGGGACCTACGTGGGGCCGATCGGCTCCACCACGCTCGGCACGGCGGGTGCCACCACGACCTTCAGCGGAACCGCAATCTCCCTCAGCGGAGCCGCGACCAACAAGCTCATCATCAACGGCGATGTGACCCTCTATCTGACGGCCGCCGCCGGCAGCTCGGCGATCAGCGTCACCGGCAACGCCAGCATCGAGATCACCGCTGGAAGTTCGCTCATCATCTACACCGCCGGCGACGTGAGCATCGCCGGCAACGGCGTGCTTTCCGGAGGCTCCACCACCGCGGCGGCCAACAATCCCACCAAGTTCCAGCTCTGGGGCACCAGCACCAGCTCGACGAGGCAAAGCATCGGCATCGCCGGCAACGGCGTCCTTTCGGGAATCGTCTACGCCCCCAACGCCTCCGTGCGCGTCAACGGCAACGGTGACGTCATGGGCTCGGTAGTCGCCAACGATATCACCGTGACCGGCAACGCCAACTTCCACTACGACGAGTCTCTGGCGAACTTCTCCAGCGGGAACCCCTTCCGCGTGAACGAGTGGAACGAGGTCACCTCCGCCGCCGATCGCGCCGCGCTCAGCGCCGCGATGAGCTGGTGAGGTGAGTTCGGCCAACGAAGGCGCAGGGTAAGCCAACCCCCGCGGAGCCTCCGCGACCGGATCATGGCAGCATCGGCCCGTGCAGGCCGAACTGCTCATCACCCTGGCCAACAGGCACTGCGACATCCGGGACCGCTGGGAGGCGCTGCTGCGCGCGGATAAGGCCTGCAGCCCCCTCGCCTCCCCCGAGGCCCTCGTCCACCTCATCGACTGGACCCTCTCGGAGTTGCAAAGGACCCTGCGCGGTCTGCCGATGCGCCGGCGCCCGCTGCGCCCACTCGGGCGCGGCGAACTCGACTGCCCCTGCGGGCACAACCCCCTCCTCGTCTACTTCGCCGCAGGCGAACAGGCGCTGCAGGAGTCCCTCGTGCTCGCCCAATCCGCCCGCGCCGAGCTCAGCGCCCTCGAGCGTGATACCGAACTGGCCGAGCTCAACCTCGCCCTCCGCCACATCGCGCGCCGCGAGATCGGCGCCTTCTGCGCCCTCTGCCAGCTCCGCGGGCGGGAGTTCCCGGGGGAAACGCTGCTCGCGGCTCCGACCTGACCAAAGGTCATTCGTAGCGGTACCGCCTGACCATTCCGAGCGCCGAACCTGATCAGACTGGAGATCAGCGCACGAACTCGACCTGCAGCCAGAACTTGCGGACGTCCGGGAAGGCCGGCGAGGCACGGCGGAAATCGGCGTGCTTCGCCATCAGGGTCCATGCGGCGCTGAATCGGCGTATCAGCTGGAAATCCCACTCGTCGCCGGCATGCGTGCCGCCGCGGTCCAGCGTGAAACGGTGGTACATCACGTTGCACGTGAAGGCGGCGGGCAGGTTGGCGGATACCCGCACGTAGCCATCCCGGAGCCCGGCCGCGGGGGTCGTCGAAAAGACGTCAGCCCAGCCGTTGAACGGATGCAGCGTGGCGATCGGGGTGCGGAAGGCGGCCGTGCGGTCCGCGCCAAGGCGCTCGTGTCCAAGGACCAAACTCCCGGCCGGAACACTGAGGCCGAGCTCCAGCGCATGGTAGTGGGCGGTGTAGGCGAGCGGACTGGAGCCGTGATCGGACTGCCGGGCGAATTCCACGCGGTGGAGAAGGCGCAGGTCACGCGAAAGCGCCGGCGAACCGCTGAAGCTCGCCCCGAAGGTCGCACAGGAATTGGCGCGGGATCCCGGCAGGTCTAGCAGGTAACCGTAACCCGCGAGCGTCCCGGCCTTGGCCCCGACCCAAGAAGCGTTGAACAGGTGGGAGGACGAGGCCCAGTTGCCCGACGGATGGCGGTCGCCCACGGATCGGTGGACCCGGTTGATGTACCCGTAGGTGAGCATGGTTTCCTTGAACCGCCGGTCCTGCACGAGCAGCGCATCAAATGTCTGCTGGTTCTGCCGCCAGGCTCCCTCCCCGACGAAGCGCGCGTTATCGATCACGATCCGCTGTCGCCCGACGGTGGCGGTCGTGCCGCCGGCATCGTAGGCGAAGAAGGCCTGGTTGAGCTCCGTCGTCTCGGGGTCGGCGATCACCGCGCGGCCGGCGCCGCCGGCGTTGAGTCCCGATTGGCTGTAGGCGTCGCCGTCGGCCGCGACCACGTTCTCGGCCTCGACCATGAGACGCCAACCCTGGAACGGGGCGGTCGCGTAACCGAGCCGCGTGCGCAGCGTGAAGGCGGCGGCGTCGCGCAGCCCGGTCTGCTCCACCCCCTCATGCCGCAGCCGCGCATTGACGGAGAAGCGACCCTGCGCGATGGCCCGCTCAAACGAGGCTGGCTCAGCCGCTGAGCAGGAAATGGCGACGGTGAGGACGGACAGCAGAAGGCAGGGCGCGCGCACGGGAAAGGAAGCTTCCGCAACGCAGCAAGGATCGGCGCGGTGGGCGAGACATCTCCCAGGATGTCCCAAGATCCGGCGCGGACCCCGTCCTCAGATTGCAGCGCAATCCCAAGGCCCGCACACCGCGATCCACGGGGTGAGAGGTTTCCCCGCACGCGCCGGTGAATAATCGACCGGACGCGGGAACAGCCGCCGCCAGCGTGCGAGTTCAGAGCGGGAAAGCACCGCCTCGAACGGAGCCTGCGGGTAAGCGCGATCGCCCGCCTCCGGCAGGAGCGCCACGCCGGAGAACGAACGCCGGTGGCGCCAGAGGAACGCGCGGACCGCCTCCCATTCACCCGGCCGCACGGTGCACGTGTGGGACACGTTGTGATGCAGGCCCGGGCAGCGCGCGGCGGGATCCGCTCCCGGCACGACCCAATGACGCCGCACGAGGAGCACCGCGCGCAGGAAATCCAAGGCGGAAAGGTCCGAACGCACCACCGCGCCGGGCGGGGCTTCGCCGGGAAAGGTGATCACATCATCCGTCTCGGGATGATACGCCGAAGGCGCGGTGAGGTGCGGATTGGAGGCGCGGAAGCAGGCGTACGCCCGCTCTCGGCGGTCGACCACGAGGCGACGGAGGAAGCGGTGCCCATGGTAAGGGTGGATCCCCGGCGCCGTGCCGAGCAGGAGCGACGCCGTTCCCTCGGGCTTGCAGGTGGTGATCCTCGCCGCCGGCCGGATACCAATCAGCGCCGAAACCAGGAAGTTGGTGGCACGGCAGAGACGCGCCCCGCGCCGCAACAACCGCGACGTGAGGAGAAGCGCGGGGTTGTCCATGAATCCGCAGATCGACACCCCGAGCAGCGCGTCGCGTTCGTTGAGCACCCTTGTCACCGGCCCCAGGTAAGGAATGCGGGTGAACGCCGCCTGCAGCGTGCCGATCACCGTCGCCGCCACGCACGCGCGCAGGAAATCCTCCGCTGTGCGCGCCGCCGCCCCGTTGATCGTGGTGAGGTTGCAGAGCTGGAAACCGGACCGACGTCCGCCGCCGACCCCGTCCTTGCTCAGGATCACCCGCTCGGAGGCGGAGGGACGCCAATTGATGATCGGCAGGAGACTGATCTCACCGCAGGGATTGCAGCCGGCATCGGGATGATCGCAGAAGAAGATTCCCGGTTCGCCGAGGATGCGGCACGTCGCGAGGACCTTTTCGAGCAACGCTGCGCCCTTCCTTCGCCGCGGGATCACCGCGGAATTGTTCGAAGCGGCGCGCTCCGGATGCGCCAACAGCCAGCGGCCGGACTTCGCTTTCAGCATTTCTGCGTCATCGGGTGAGAAGAGGCAGATCGTGGCCGCCCGCCGGCCGCCGGGCGCGCGCGCCGCCGCCGCGACCAGCATGGCGATATCGTATACTTCAACGGGTCGCAGCTGTCGGCCCGCGGCTCCGCGCAGGACACGCGCCACCCGCGGGAGCGCCGATCGCAGCGCGGGCTGGCCTGCGCCGCCGGCGAACACGATCCGCCGGCCAGCGAAGGCGGCCGACAGCAGGGCATCCAGCGCGTCCCCCCAGCCTTCCGGGGTGTCGGCGATCCGATGCGGGATCGCCCGCCCGCGGGTGCGGTCGGGCAAGGCTGGCAAGCGCGCGACATGGTGGCGCTGCACCGAAAAGCCCACGCCGCAGCCGCAGAGCAGCAGGAAGAGGTAGCCACCGAAGAACTCCAATCGGTCGACGTTGGAGAAGGCGCAATTGAACAGCCGGGCGTGGTTGCGCAGGACCCGTTCACCCGCGCACTGCAACGAACGCAGACTCGGCAGCACCCGACGCTCCGCCGCGGCTGCAAAGGCGATGTCGATCACATCGCCGAGCGTTCGGCGCGCCACCAGGCCCGCGAGCAACGCGGCGTCAGCACCCGCCAGGGCGGCCACGGGCCGCGGCAGACGGGCGGGAAACGCGCGTCCGATCCGCGCGTGGAAAAACCTCCGGTGCATGCCGCGCACGCGTGCCACCGCCTCCTCGAAGGTCTCGAGCCGGCCGCCGACGCCCACGGGCTGGGCGTAACGCGCGGCGAAGACGTACCGCGCGAGATCGTCGGCGGCCGACTGCCGCGAGCGCTCGGGCGGTGGACGAGCCCTCGAAGGGTGACCGTCGTTACACATGGCCACGGGGCATATGGGAAGTGAACGCTCTCCCGCCCGGTACTCAAACGGCGTCCGGCGTCGGCATGCCGGATTTTCGCTCGGGGGAAATCGCGCCCGGGACGGAGCTCACCGCCCGGCTTCCGAAGCCCATGCGGGAAGGGTCGCCAGTGCCGGGCGGAAGACGGAAACCCCGCTGCCACCGCCGGCCTTTACGGCCCGGATTCGTTCCCGCTAGCCTCTCCCCCATCACCCCGGCGCAACCGCCCGCTTCTCTCATCCCGTGCCAACCCCCGTCTTCACCCTGCTCGCCTCCCTGCTTCTCACCGCGGCCACACCCGCCGCGCAGAACACGCCGGTCGCCAAGCCCAACGTGGTGCTGATCCTCGCCGACGACCTCGGCTGGACCGACCTTGGTGCATTCGGCAGCGACCTGCACGAGACTCCCGTTCTCGACCGGCTGGCGCGAGAGGGCATGAAGTTCACGCAGAACTACTCGGCCTGCACCGTTTGTTCGCCCACCCGCGCCGCGCTCATGACCGGCAAGTACCCCGCACGGCTCCGCATCACCGACTGGATCCCGGGCGCGATGCCCGACAATCCGAAGCTCCTCGTGCCCGAATGGACGAAGTTCCTGCCCACCTCGGAGACGAGCCTCGCCACGGTGTTCCGCGCCGCCGGCTACGCGACCGGCACCATCGGCAAGTGGCACCTCGGCGGCGCCGACACCTACCCGGAGATGCACGGCTTCGACGTGAACATCGCCGGCACCGACAAGGCGCAGCCGCCGACCTACCACGCGCCGTACAACATCCCCACGCTCACGCCCGAGGGTAAGGACGGCGAGTACATCACCGACCGCCTCGGCGAGGAGGCCGCGCGCTTCATCGAGAGAAACCAGGCACGGCCGTTCTTCCTCTACCTGCCGCACTTCGCCGTCCACACCCCGATCCAAGGCCGCGCCGACCTCGTCGCGAAGTACCAGGCGCGCATCCGCGAGGGCATGCGCCACCGCAACGCCGCCTACGCGGCCATGACCGAAAGCCTCGACTCGGCCGTCGGCCGCGTGGTCGACGCCCTCGGGCGCCTCGGCCTGCGGGAGCGCACGATCATCGCGTTCACGTCCGACAACGGCGGCCGCATCACGCAGGGCACGACCACCAACGTGCCCCTGCGGTACGGCAAGGCCTCGGCCTACGAGGGTGGCGTACGCGTGCCGCTCATCGTGAACTGGCCCGGCGTGATACCCCCCGGCGGCGTTTCCGCAGTCCCCGTCATCACGATGGACCTCTTCCCGACGCTCGTGGAGCTCGCCGGCCTGCCCGCCGCGGCCAGCCGCGGCGCCCTCGACGGCGTGAGCCTCGCGGGCCACTTGCGCGGCGGACCCGCCCCTGGGCGCGACTCGCTCTTCTGGCACTACCCGCACCACCAGCATTACCAGCTCGGCGGCGCCATGCCGTACGCGGCCATCCGCGCCGGCGACTACAAGCTCATCGAGTTCTACAACGACCTGAAGGACATCCGTCTCGAGTTGTACAACCTGCGCGAGGACATCGGTGAGACGAAGGACCTCGCCGCGGCCCAGCCGCAACGCGTCGCCGAACTGCGCGAACGGCTGCACCGGTGGCAACGCGACGTCGGCGCGCAGATGCCGGTACCCAATCCGAAGCACAACCCCGCGAAGCCCGAGTACACGCCGCCGCCCGCGAAGGCCAAGAAGGCCGCCGCCAAGGGCTGAACCCCGACGCGCCTCCATGTTTTCCCGCACCCTCTTCCTCCTCACCTCCGCGTTGCTCCTTTGCGCCCGCGCCACCGGCGGCGAACTCGAGCTGCGCGAGGACGCCGCCGCGCACACGCTCACCGTCGTCCGCCCCGGAGGCGGAACCACGCTCGTCACACTCCGCGCGCGCCCCGACGCCCGGCCTTCCGTCCATCCCGCGGCCGCGCCCGATGGCCGCGGCCGCCTCACCGGACCCGACGGGGTGTTCTGGGCGTTTCCCTCGCTCAACGGCCGCGACTACGTGAAGAACTCCGACGGCAGCCATTGGCGCCGCGTTTCCTCCGGCATCCTCCTCGCGCGCGGCGAGGAAGTCCGCTGGGCGACCAGCTACGATCTGCTCGACGCGCAGGGCGGCCGCGTGCTCACCGAGACGCAGACTTGGACTGTGCGCGAGAACGGCCGGCGCCTGCTGCTCGACGTGGAATGGAACGGCGAGGCGCACGTCGACGTCACGGTCGCCGAAGGTGACCGCGGCGGCCTGACGTTGGCGGTCGCGGGGGAAGGCACGGCGGCGGTGAACGCCGCCCGGCAGCGCGACGTCCGCGCGCAGCGTCAGCGCGCCATGTGGCTCGACCTCTCGGCCCGCGTGGCCGAACGCGACGAGACCGTGCACGTCGCCGTGCTCGATCACCCGCGCAACCCCGGCTACCCGGCCGCGTGGCGGGTCGATCCCGCCGGTGGCAGCGGTCCCGTCCGCGCCCTGCAGGGCGCCTGGCGGATCGAGCGAGGCAAGCGCGCGACCTTCCGCCACCAACTCGTCGGCTACGCAGGTGCGCTCGACGACGTCGGCGTCGACGAGGCGTGGAAGGCGTTCACCGGCGAACGGCTGGATTTCGCGCTGTGGGTGCTCGCCCGCGAGGAAGGCCGCCGCGCCGCCACCCTGACCGGCGAAGAGGTCGTGGCGCGCATGACGGTCGCGGACGGACTCGAGGTCAAACTGGCCGCGGCCGAGCCGATGATCTCGCAGGCCATGGCGTTCTGCTGGGATCACCGCGGCCGCCTCTGGATCGCGGAGAACCACGACTACGAGAACCGCAAGGCCGGCTTCTCCGGCGCCAAGGGCAAGAGCCGGATCGTGATCCTTGAGGATGCCGACGGCGACGGCCGCTTCGACCAGCGCAAGGTCTTCCTCGAGGGGATTCCGTTCCCGGCGGCGATCGCGGTGGGCTTCGACGGCCTGTGGCTCGGCGCGCCGCCCAACCTGCTCTTCGTGCCGGATCGCGACAGGGACGACCGCGCCGACGCGAACATCGAGGTCCGTCTCACCGGCTGGGGCATCCAGGACCGTCATGAGACGCTGAACAGCCTCATCTGGGGCCCCGACGGTTGGCTGTACGGCTGCCAGGGCTACGCCACCCGCTCAAACGTCGGGAAACCCGTCGACGGCGGCCGCATCCCGCAGCCGGGCGATCCGTTTCCGGAAAACATCCCGGTGAAGGACGGTCAGTACCTCGACGGCGGCGTCTGGCGCTACCACCCAACGAAGGACCGCTTCGAGATCCTCGCCCACGGGTTCAGCAACCCCTGGGGACTCGATTTCGATGACGTCGGCGAGATGTTCATCACGGCCTGCGTCATCCCGCACCTCTGGCACGTCATCCCGGGCGGCATCTACCACCGGCAGGGCGGCAAGCACATCAGCCCGCACGTCTACGACGACATCAAGACGATCGCCGACCATCGCCACCGCTCGGCCCACGGCGGCGCCCGCGTCTACCTCGCCGACGAGTTTCCCGCCTCCTACCGCGGCCGAATCTTCATGGCCAACCTCCACGAGCGCGCGCTGCTCACCGACATCCTCGAGCCGGCCGGCTCGGGCTACATCGGCCGCCACGGCGACGACACCGTGCTCGCGAACGACCCGCGCTGGATCGGCTTCAGCGTCGAGACGGGCCCCGACGGGGCGGTCTACGTGCTCGACTGGCACGACGGAGACATCTGCGGCAACGACGTCCTCAACCAGGACACCGCGCGGATCTTCCGCGTCGCGCCCAAGGGCCTGCCCGGCCGCGCGGGCCTCGACCTTGCCGCGAAATCGGACCTCGAACTCGCCGATCTGCAGACCCACCGCAATGACTGGTACGTCCGCCGCGCCCGCCTGCTCCTGCAGGAGCGCGCCGCCGCCGGCCGCCTCGACCCGCGCACCGCTCCTCGCCTCCGGGAAATCCTCGCGCGCGAGACCGACCCCGGTCGCCAGCTCCGCGCGCTCTGGGCGCTACACGTCACCGGCGGCCTCGCGCCGGCGGAACTCCTCGCGCTGCTCGATCATCCCGCCGCCCCGGTGCGTGGCTGGGCCGTGCAACTCCTCAACGAAGACCGAGCCGCGACCCCGGCCACCGTGACGAAGTTCGCGGCGATGGCCCGCACCGAGTCCTCCGCCACGGTGCGGCTAAAGCTGGCTTCGGCCCTGCAACGACTCGCTCCCGGGGACCGGTGGGAAATCGCCGGCGCGCTCGCGGCCCGCGCGGAGGACGCCGAGGACCACAACCTGCCCAAGATGATCTGGTTCGCGGTCGAGCCGCTTGCCGCGGCCGAGCCTGCGCGCGCGCTTGCGCTCGCCGCCAACGCGCGGCTTCCGCTCGTCACCCGATTCATCGCTCGTCGCGCCACCGCCGCCCAGGCCTTCGACGCCGTCATCGCGGCGATCGCCGCGGCGCCGGACGCCGGCCTGCGCCGCACCCTGCTCGAGGGTTTCCGCGACGGCCTCGGCGCCTTCGGCCGCCGCGAACTGGCCGCCCCCGCCGGCTGGGCCGCGCTCGCGGCTCGGCTCGCTTCCGGCGGGGATGCGGCCATCGCGACGCTGGTCCGTCACATCAGCCAGCTCTTCGGCGACCCAGCGGCAACGGCCGCCCAGCTGGGATTGCTCCGCGATCCCGCAGCTCCGATCGAGCGCCGGCGCGAGGCGCTGCTGGGCCTCGCGCGCGACGCGCACCGGCCGGCCCTCGACGCCATCCTGGCCGCCCTTGGCGAGCCCGCGCTGCGCCGCGACGCCATCCGCGCACTCGCCGAATTCGACGATGAGCGCGTTTCCCAGCGGCTCCTCGCCGGCTACGCGCAGTGGAACGCGGCCGAAAAGGCGGAGGCGATCCTCGCACTCGCGATCCGGCCGGAAAGCGCGCGCCGTCTGCTCCGCGACCTGCGCGCGAACCGCATCCCTAAGGCCGACGTCTCCGCGTTCGCCGCCCGCCAGCTCCAGCGCGTCATCGGGCCGAACTTCACCGAGTTCTGGGGAACGCTCGAGACGGCCGCCGCCGACAAGGAGGCCGAGACCGCCCGCCTGAAACGCCTGCTCACCGACGAAGCCTTGGCCGCCGCCCGTCCAGGCCGGGGCCGGGGTGTCTTCGAGCGCACCTGCGCGCCCTGCCACAAGCTCTACGATCAGGGCGGCCTCATCGGACCCGACCTCACCGGCTCCAACCGAGCCAACCTCGACTATATCCTCGGCGAGATCATCAACCCGAGCGAGGTGATCCAGGAAGGCTACCATCTCGTCACGCTCACGCTGCGCGACGGCCGCACTCTCGCCGGCAACATCGCCGCGGAAAACGAGCGCCAGGTCATCCTCCGCACCGTCGGCCAGGAGACCCCCGTCGCCAAGGCCGACATCCTCGCGCGCGAGGTCTCCCCGGTCTCGATGATGCCCGAGGGCCTGTTGAAGACGCTTTCCGGGGAAGAGGTGCGCGACCTCATCGCCTACCTGCGCACCACGCATCAAGTCACCGGGGAGCAATGACCGGGCGTAGGCGCAAGCCGGGCGCGACGCCATCGGCGGCGTCCTCTGAATTCGCCACCTCGGCGACGACGGCCTTGCAACCGGAGCGATCCGGCGGCGTCGATACGCGGGTGCAGGCCAGCCGAGTCCAGTCCAGCCTCCGACCGCGGGGAATTTCCTCCCCGAGGGAAGGCCGCGTGACGGGCGGCGTAGGCCCATGGCTGCTCGCCTGCCTGCTGGCGGCGGGATCTGCCGGCGCCCAGATCGCCCCGACGTCCGCGCCGTCGCCCGCCAAGGAAACACCGGTGGTGCTGGGACGCGTCGACGTCGCCGCGCGGTCCGACGATCCCGGGATCGACCCCACCGGAATGGGTTCCTACGAACAGCAGCTGCGGGATCCGGTTTTTTCCAACGCGCTGATCGACGACGAGTCGCTGGAGGAGGATGCCGCCGCGCTCGAACTGCGCACGGAGCTGAGGTCGGTGGCCACGCCTTCGGCCGTCGACCTCGCGACGGGAGACAGCCGGGTGGGGCTCCGCGGATTTCCGACCCCGCTGCTCAGCAACGGCTTCGTGCGCCTCGGTGGCGTGGATCTGCTGAACGTGGGCCGCACCCTCGTCATCCAGGGGGCACTGGTGCCCGTGCTGGGCCGCGCCGCCCCGGGTGGAATCCAGGATTACTGGACTGCCCGGCCGCGCACGACGCCGGGACGCTCGTTCTCCTTCACGGCCGGCACCCTGCGGAGGCAGGCCGCGAGCCTTGAGCTCAATGCCCCGACGATCGCGAAACGCGCCTGGCACCGCGTGGCCGCCGGCTGGACACGGCGCACCGGGCCCGAGGCATTCGCGGCGAGCGAGACCCGCAGCCTCGACGCCGCGCTCACCTGGCGGCAGGGACCGGCGTCCAGCACGCAGTTCGCGGTGGATTATTACCAGCTCAGCGCGACGGCCGCGCCGGCCATTCCGGAATACCGGATCGCGACGGGACAGCGCATCCGGGGACCCTACCTGCCGCTGGCGGGCTTCAACGCGCTCGGCCCCGAGGCGGGAGTGCGCCGTCGCAGCGCGATGGCGAGCGTGATGCATGACGCGCAGGTGCACCCGCGGATCGCCCTGCGCGCCGGGCTCGAGGCCTGGTGGCGCCGCATCGAGCAGGACCGCTTCACCACCGGCCTGCTGAACCTGTCCCTTGGTCGGTTCGAGGGTATCCGGGAACCGCTCCACAGCGAACAGCCGCAGGGCGCGCTGATCGCCCTCGCCGAGGCCACCGCCCGCTTCGCCGTGGGCCGCACCGAACACAAGCTGATGGCGTCCCTCAGCCACACGCGCGCCGATCTCGAACGCGAGGAACGCGCCCTCACGACGGCGCTGCGCAACGCGCTCCCCGCCTCGATCCGGAACTTCGATCCCGCCCAGCCGGACTACCGGCGACCAGCGTTCAAACGCGCCGACTACGGCCGCATCATCACCGACCGCGGCGAGCGGGCCGCGTTCACCGCCCTCGAGTTGAGCGACCGGCTGAGTGCGAACCGCGGGCGCACGGTCGTGACCGGCGGAGCCCGGGCCGACCTCGTGAGCCTAGCCGTGGAAGACCGCCGCCCCGGGCTCGCCCCCGCGCTGGCCCGCGTGAACGACGAGACCGGCGAGGTGACCTGGCACACCGGGATCAACCATCAGGCGATCCCAGGGCGGCTGCTTCTCTTCGCCACATCGAGCACCGCCTTCAACCCGTCGACGCGCGTCGACGGCCGCACCGGTCAGATCCAGGGCAACGAGACGACTCGAGGGCATGAAGCCGGCACCAAGGCCCGGCTGGCGGGCGGCCGCCTCGACGTCACTGCCTCCGCGTTTTCCTGGACCAATTCCGACATCTCGCGTCGCAACCCGCTCTACGGCGATCCGGTGCTCGACGCCCTCCACACGCAGCCGCAGCTCGTCGCCGCCGGCGAGGAGAGGTTCGCCGGTGGCAAACTCGAGGCCCGCTGGCGACTCCTTCCCACGCTGCAGCTGGCCTTCGCGGGCTCCCATGTGCGCGGCGTCACCACCGCGTCTCCCGACCTGCCGGAGGAAGTGGGCCGGCGGCTGACGCGCTTCCCGCCTTACAACGCCAGTGCCTCGGCCTCCTATTCCTTCGGCAAGGGTCGGTGGTCCGGCCTGTCCCTCTCCGGCAGCTGGATCTACATCTCCGATTTCACCGCGTACTATGCCGACCGTCTCCGGGAGAACTTGGAGTATCCCGGGTACGGCCTTGTCCACCTCGGCGTCTCCTATTCACGGCGGGAGGGAACGCGCACCCACGGGACCTCGCTGTCGGTGCGCAACGCGCTCGACCGGGACCTGCTCCGCAGCCACCACCGCCTCGGGCAGGAACGGGAACTCGCGCTCACCTACCGGCTCAGCCTGTGAAGCGGGCGACGGGAGAAGTCAGTTCAACCTAACAGCCCCAGCAGGGAGACGACGATACCGGCCAGCACGGCGACGGAGCCGGCCCGGCGGCGATTCTCCACGAGAAGGGACGCCGCGTCGGCCGAGATCTTGTTGTCCTTGATCGCCTCCTCGGCGTCCATCCTGTAACCCTCCTGAGACACGCGGAGCCAAACGCCCGTGAAGAGGATCAGGACACCCGCACCTATGATGACGCCGCGGAAGCTGATGCCGCCGGACACGCCCGGATCGACCTCCGCGGCCTTCGCCGGGGGCGCGGGCTTGTCACGGGACGGCGACGCAACCTGAGGGTGAGCGGCCGGAGGGACGGAGGAAGCCGAAGGCGCGGACGGGGAGGAGGCGGCGGGGACCGGGCCGGCGCCACCGGACTTTGCAACAAGAGATGAATCCTGCGCACCCTGCCCCAGGGCCGCTCCACTCCGGGCCTCCCGAAGCCGGTTCAGGCCCGAGTCAAGATTCCCAGCGGATGTGGCCGGCGCCGGCCGCCGTCCCTCGGATTCGGCGGCGACCGCTCCAGACCCGGCCCCAGCGAACAGCAGGATAAAGGCCGGGAAGGCGCGGCGAGCGAAGCTGGGGGAAACGACGACCGGCACGGGAAGAGGCCCAAGGGAAGACGAAAGCGAAACGCGCGAGGCAACATGAAACGATGCAAGACGGAAACGACCCCCGAAGTGGAGTCGCAACCGAACTGCCGATCCGCTCCGAGGTTCACCGATCACCCGCACCCTCGCGGAGGAGACAGGCGGGGGTATCGCCGCGGCAAAGGCCTGCACGGGAACGTTTGGCTTGCGGAAGGCGCGCCCGCACGGGTTCCCTCGACGGCCCGACACCGCCATGTCCAAGAACGGAAACTTCATCGAAGGCCTGCTTGAGAAATCCATCTTCGCCAGCCGCTGGCTGCAGGCTCCGCTCTACCTCGGCCTGATCCTCGCGCAGGGCATCTACGTCTACCAGTTCCTGCTGGAGCTGTGGCACCTCGCCCACAGCGCGGCGACGCAGACTTTCGACAAGACCATCGCGCCCGACCTGAGCACGTTCATCATGCTGAACGTCCTCGGCCTCATCGACGTGGTGATGATCGCGAACCTGCTGATCATGGTGATCATCGGCGGCTACGAGACCTTCGTCTCGCGGCTCGACCTCGACAACCACGACGACCAGCCGGAGTGGCTGAGCCACGTAAACGCCGGTGTGCTCAAGGTGAAGCTCGCCACGGCGCTCATCAGCATCTCCTCCATCCACCTGCTGAAGACCTTCATCATGGCGCTCAACCCGCCCGGCGGCGTGCCGCTCAACAGCCAAGGGGTGATGTGGCAGGTCATCATCCACTGCGTGTTCGTGTTCTCCGCGATCGCGCTGGCGTGGACCGACAAGCTGATGATGGCCGGCGTGAAGGCCGTGAAGGACGACCCCAACGCGCACTGAGCGGCGCCGGCGCGGAGCGTTCAAAAAAAGCCCGCGGTTTTTCCCTAAAGGCGGCTTGCGCGCCGGGAAACGCGCGCGTTGCCTCCCTGCGATTCCGCATGCCCGAGACCTCCGTCCCGTCGACCGCCTCCTTCCCCCGAAGCCTCCTCGCACCCCTCATCCAGTGGTTCGACGCCGACCATGCGCCCGGCGGGCCGGAGCGGATGCGCCAGGAACCCGACCGCGTCGACTGGATGCGCTGCGTGCCGTTCATCGTGCTGCACGCCGGATGCCTCGGGGTGATCTGGACGGGCGCGAGCGCGACGGCCGTCTGGACCGCGGTGGGGCTCTATTTCGTGCGGATGTTCGCCGTCACCGGCATCTACCACCGCTATTTCTCGCACAAGACCTACAGCACCTCCCGCGCGGGCCAGTTCCTCCTGGCCCTGTGGGGCGGAACGACCGTGCAGCGCGGCGCCCTCTGGTGGGCCTACCACCACCGGCACCACCACAGGCATTCCGACCAGCCCGATGACGCCCATTCGCCGCATGTTCACGGCTTCTGGTGGTCGCACATCGGCTGGATCACCAGCCGGCGCAACTTCCCGACCGACTACTCGACGATCCGCGACCTCGCGAAATACCCCGAGCTGGTGTGGCTGAACCGATTCGACACCGTCGTACCCGCGCTGTTCGCGCTGGCCATCTTCGGCGCGGGCGCGGCCCTCGAGACCTGGGCACCCGGCCTAGGCACCGACGGCTGGCAGATGCTCACCTGGGGTTTCTTCATCAGCACCACCGCGCTCTTCCACGGCACGTCGTGCATCAACTCGATGGCCCACCTGATGGGCCGCCGGCGCTTCCAGACCAGCGACGACTCCCGGAACAGCTTCATCCTCGCCCTGATCTGCCTCGGCGAGGGCTGGCACAACAACCACCACCGCTACCAGTCCTCCACCCGCAACGGCTTCTACTGGTGGGAAATCGACATCACCTACTACGGGCTCAAGGCGCTTTCCTGGACGGGGCTCATCTGGGGTCTCAAGCCCGTGCCCAAGTCGATCCTGGAGGAGGCCGCCCGCGCCGATCACGAGGCCAGCATCGCCGCCGCCCAGCGCGCCTCGGCCGTGCATCCTGAATTCTCGCCCCTCGCCAAGGTCGTGCCCGCCGCCGCCGCCATCGCCGTCGCCACGGCCACCGCCGCGCAGGCCGACCTGCCGAAGAAGGCCGCCGGGCCCGAACTGCACCAGCAGGCGTCGAGCCGCGTCGAGACGCCGCCGTCCTCCGCCTGAGTGCGAGCCCGCCCGGGTCGCGGGAGTCCGCCGGCCCGCCGCGCCCGTAACATTCGCGTTCCATGCCTTCCCTCGCCATCGTCGGCACCGGCATCGCCGGGCTCGGCTGCGCCCGATTCCTCCACCGCCACCACGACCTCACCGTCCTCGAGCAGGACAACCGCATCGGCGGGCACACCCACACCGTGGATGTGGACGGACCCGACGGAAAGCGGGCGACGATGGACACCGGGTTCATGGTGTTCAACCGGGTGACGTACCCGCATCTCACGCGGCTCTTCACGGAGCTCGGCGTGCCGGTGAAGCCCGCGTCGATGTCGTTCAGCGTGCGTCACGCCGGGACCGGCCTCGAGTTCGCGGGTTCTTCGCTGAACCACCTCTTCGCGCAGCGCCGCAACCTGCTCCGCCCGCGTTTCTGGCGGATGCTCAGCTCGATCAACCGATTCAACCAGGAGGCGATCGCCGCCCTCGAGGACCCGGCGGCGCGGAACGAATCACTCGGCGACTACGTGCGGCGCCGCGGATACGGGAGGGACTTCCTCGACCTCTACCTCGTGCCGATGAGTTCGGCGGTCTGGAGCACGCCGCCGGAGCTGATGCTCGCGTTCCCCGCCACGACGCTCCTGCGCTTCTTCCACAACCACGGCTTCCTCGGCCTGCACACGCAGCACCCGTGGTGGACGGTCGACGGTGGTGCGCGGAACTACGTCGAGCGGCTCGTCGCGCCTTTCCGCGACCGCATCCGCACCGGCGACGGCGTGAGGAGTGTCGCGCGCGGCCCGGGCGGCGTGACGCTCACGCTGCGTTCGGGCCGTGAGGAGACGTTCGACCGGGTGATCCTCGCCTGCCACGGCGACCAGGCGCTGCACCTGCTGGCCGACCCGACGCCCGACGAACGGCGGCTGCTGGGGGAATTCCGCTGCCAGCCGAACACCGCGACCGTGCACACCGACGAGTCGGTCATGCCCCGCGCCCGCCTCGCGTGGTCGAGCTGGAATTACGAGCTGAACCACGACGCGGACGGGCGGCGCTCGACCGCCACGCATTACTGGATGAACTCCCTGCAGGGAGTCTCGGACCGCGTGAACTACTTCGTGAGCATCAACCGTCCGGAGGCCGTCGCGCCGGGCAAGGTGCTCCGCCGCATCGCCTACGAGCATCCGCTGTTCAGCCTCGGCGCGGTGCGCGCGCAGGAAGAAATCCCCGCGCTCAACGCCGCCGCCCGCGGGTCCAGCGAAACCTACTTCGCCGGAGCCTGGCAGCGGTACGGTTTCCACGAGGACGGGTTGCTCAGCGCGGTGCGCCTCTGCGAACTGCTCCTCGGCCGCGATCCGTGGGCGGCCTGAGGCCGGCGTCCACGGACGAGACGGGGCCTTGCCCCGCGGCATGGCGTATGCAGTTTGAGCCATGGCCCCACCGCGGCCGGGCACATCCGCCCGACCCCGCCGGCCGTAACCTCTTTCGCGAAGCCAACCGGCGATGAATTCCTGCCTGTACGAATGCGACGTGATGCACGCCCGGTTCGAGCCGCGCGCGCACCGCTTCTCGTACCGCATTTTCCTCTTCGCCTTCGACCTCGACGAGATCCCGGACCTCGCGCGACGACTCAGGTTCTTCTCCGTCGGCCAGCCCAACCTGTATTCGTACCGCGACGGCGACTACCTGCCGCTGCATGAGGCCGGCCATAACCCCGCCGGTCCCGCGGCGTGGCCGCAACCCGGCGCCGGGTTGCGCGAGCGCGTCGCGACCTTCGCCGCCGCCCACGGGATCGACCTCACCGGCGGGCGCGTGCAGCTCGTCACCCTGCCGCGGGTGCTGGGCTATCTGTTCAACCCGGTCTCGTTCTACTTCTGCTTCGACCGCCACGGTCAGCCGGCGGCCGCCATCGCTGAGGTCACCAACACCTTCCGCGAGGTGAAGCCGTTCTTCCTGCGGCCCGACGCCGACGCGGCCGCGCGCGGCGAGTTCCGCCTCCGGGTACCGAAGCACTTCTACGTTTCGCCGTTCTCCGACGTCGATGTCGCCTTCGACTTCCACCTGCGCCTGCCGGGCGACCGGCTCTCGGTGCGGATCGACGACCTCGCCGGCGGGCGCCGCACGCTCACCAGCACGCTCACGGGTGCGCGCCGCGATCTCACTTCCGGGCGGCTCGCGTGGTTCACGCTGAAGTACCCTGCCCTCACCCTCCGCGTCATCACCCTCATCCACTGGCACGCCCTCCGGCTCTGGCTCAAGCGCGTGCCGTGGTTCGCCAAGGCGGCCCGCGCCGCCGACCAACGCGGCCTCTACCGACCGCATCACTCGCTCGCCCCCGCCAGCCCCGCCGTTCAGTCTGAATCCGCATGAGCACGTCGTCCTCCGCCTCCACCTCTACCCCGCTCACCGGCCTCGAGGCCGCCGCCCGGCCCACCTTCTCCCGCCGCCTCGTGCTCGACTCCTTCGCCGGCCTGCGGCGTGGTCGCCTCCAACTCGAGCTGCCCGGTGGCGCCACCCGCGAGTTCGGCTCGGGTGAGCCCGTCGCGGTGATCCGCGTCCGCCGCGAGGCCTTCTTCTCCAAGTGCGTTCTCGCGGGAGACATCGGCTTCGCGGAGGCGTACATCGACGGCGACTGGGACACGCCCGACCTTACCGCGGTCGTCGCGCACTTCGTGCGCAACGTCGACGACGCCCCGACGCTCTCGGGCTCACGGCGCGCCGCCGGGGCCGGCCTCAATCTCCTGCGGTTCGCGAACCGCGTCCGCCATCTCCTGCGCCCCAACACGCGGGAGATCGCGCGCCGCAACATCGGGGAGCACTACGACCTCTCGAACGACTTCTTCGCCCTCTGGCTCGACCCGTCGATGATGTACTCGTCGGCCCGCTGGCCGGCCGACGCCCAGCAGCTCTCCCTCGCGGAGGCGCAGGCCGAGAAGAACGAATCGCTCTGCCGGAAGCTCCGGCTCCGCGCCTCCGACCATGTGCTCGAGATCGGCACCGGCTGGGGCGGCTGGTCGCTCCACGCGGCCCGCACGCGCGGCTGCCGCGTCACCACCGTGACGATCTCCCGCCAGCAGCACGATCTCGCGCGGCGGCGCGTCGCCGAGGCCGGCCTCGAGGGCCGCGTCGACGTGCGCCTGCAGGACTTCCGCGACATCACCGGCCGCTTCGACAAGCTCGTCTCGATCGAGATGCTCGAGGCGGTCGGCCACCGTAATCAGGAGGCCTTCGCGGAGATGGTCGCGCGGGTGCTGCCCGCCGAGGGCGTGGCCGCGCTGCAGTTCATCACCTGCCCCGACGCGCGGTACGCGGAGTTCCGCCGCGGGGTGGACTTCATCCAGAAGCACATCTTCCCCGGCTCCCTCCTGCTCTCGGCCAACCGCATGAACAACCTGCTCGCCCGCGCCGGCGGGTTCGTGCTGCACCAGCTCGAGGACTTCGGCCCCGACTACGCGCGCACGCTGCGGCTGTGGCGCGAGTCGTTCCACGCGCGGCTCGAGGCCGTGCGCGAACTGGGCTTCGACGACCGCTTCATCCGCAAGTGGACGTACTACCTCTGCTACTGCGAGGCGGCGTTCGCGCTGCGCAACATCTCCGTGGTGCACACGGTGCACACGCGCCCCAACAACGCGGCCCTCTGAACCGCCGGAATCGTCCGAAGTCATGATCATCGCCCTCCGCCTCCTCTTCGTCGTCGTGATCGCCTCGATGCTCGCGGTGACGACCTGGGCGAGCCTGCACACGCCGATCTTCTCGATCCCGCGCGAGGTGTTCACCCACCCGTGGTTCATCGCGACGCTGTTCGACGCCTACTGGGCGTTCATCGCATTCTACGTCTGGGTGGCCTGGAAGGAGCAGTCGGCCGCCGCGCGCATCGGCTGGTTCGTCGCGATCATCGCGCTGGGGAACATCGCCATGGCGGCCTACCTGCTGCGGGAGCTGTTCAAGGTCCCGGCCGCCGGCCCGCTCGACCCGGTCTTCACCCGGCGCAACCCCGGCAGCGTGCTGCTCCCCGTGCTGCTCGCCGTCGCCGGCGTGGGCGTCTACCTGCTCGCCTGAGCGCGCATGGAAACCCGTGACGCGGCGCCGGAAGGGCGTGAATCGTTCTGGCGGCGCCGGGTCACCGGGCCCGTGCGGCGCCAGCTCACGCTCGGCGTCACGCCCGACCGGCTCGCCGTCACCTTCGCCGTGGGCGCGGTCTGCTCGCTGTTCCCGTTCCTCGGCTTCACCGCGTTGCTGAACCTCGGGGTCGGCCTCGCCCTGCGCCTCAACCAGCCGGTGCTGCAGACGCTCAACCAGCTGCTCGGTCCCGTGCAGCTCGCGCTCATCCTCGTCTACGTGCGAGCGGGCGAGGTGCTCTGGGGTGCCTCAGGGCACCCGTTCACCGTGGGCGAGATGCTCGCCGCGTTCAGCGACCTCTCGGCGGCGGAGTTCTTCGCCCGATTCGGCTGGGCCGGTATCCATGCCTTCACCGCATGGCTGCTCACCGCCCCGTTCCTCGCCGCGGCGGTCTACCTGCCCGCCCGCCCCCTGCTGCGCCGCGCCGCCGCACGTCTAGCCACGGTCCAACCCGCCCCCGCCGGCGCCTGAATCCGCATGTCCGCCCCCGCCCTTTTCCTCCTCGCGCTCGCCGCCCTCGGCGGAGCCTTCGCGGGCGTCTTCCTGCTCGCGCGCCGGCTCGACAACTACGGGACGGTCGACGTCGCGTGGTCCTACGCCTTCGCCCCGCTCGCGTTGTTCTACGCCGCCGCCGCGGACGGCTGGCCGGTGCGACGCTGGCTCCTCGCCGCGCTGGTCTGCGCCTGGAGCCTCCGGCTCGGCACCCACCTGCTGATCCGCGTCGCCGGGCACCACCCGGTGGAGGACGCCCGCTACGCCGCGCTGCGCCGCGAGTACGGCGATCGGCTCGGCTTCCGCATGTTCCGCTTCTTCCAGTACCAGGCCGCCTCGGTGCCGGTGCTCGGGATCGGTTTCCTCGTCGCCGCGCGCAACCCGGCGCCGGGCCTTCACCCGCTGGAGATCGTCGGCGCGGTGCTGTGGCTGGTGGCGCTCGTGGGCGAGGCGGTGGCCGACGCGCAGCTGGCCGCGTTCAAGCGCGACCCGGCGAACCGCGGCCGGGTGTGCGACCGCGGCCTGTGGGCTTGGAGCCGCCATCCGAACTACTTCTTCGAGTGGCTCGTCTGGGTGGCGTTCTTCGTGTTCGCCCTGCCGTCGCCCGGCGGCTGGGCGGCGGTGATCGGCCCCGCCGTCATCCTCTTCCTGCTGCTCCGCGTGACGGGCATCCCGCTCGCCGAGCAGCAGAGCCTCCGCTCCAAGGGCGAAGCCTACCGCCGCTATCAGGAGATCACGAGCGCCTTCGTGCCCCGGCCGCCGCGGCGCCCCGCCGGCCCCGGGGCCTGAACCACCCTTTCCCATGATCGACGCCCTCCTCGAGAAGAACCTCCTGCCCGACGCGCTCGTTCGCTTCGGCATCCGCCGCCTGCTCTCCCAGCGCCTGCGGGAGGAGGCCGGCTACGACCGCGCCCGCTACATCGCCGACCTCCGCACCCGGCCCATCGCCGAGGAGACGCGCGCCGCCAACGAGCAGCACTACGAGGTACCCACGCGTTTCTACCAGTACTGCCTCGGCAAACGGCTGAAATACTCGGGCTGCCTCTACCCGACCGGGCGCGAGTCGCTCGACGAGGCTGAGGAACTCATGCTCGCGCTCTACGTGGAGCGCGCCCGGATCGCCGACGGGCAGGAGATCCTCGAGCTCGGCTGCGGCTGGGGCTCCCTCTCGCTCTACCTCGCGGAGAAGTTCCCCCGGGCCCGCATCACCGGCGTCTCCAACTCCGCCACGCAACGCGAGCACATCGAGGCGGAGGCCCGTCGGCGCGGTTTTAGCAACCTCACCATCCTCACCCGCGACATGAACGCCCTCGAGCTCGAGCCCGCGCGCTTCGACCGCGTCGTCTCGGTCGAGATGTTCGAGCACATGAAGAACTACCAGCGGCTCCTCGCGAACGTCGCCCGCTGGCTGAAGCCCGGCGGACTGTTGTTCGTCCACATCTTCACCCACTCACGGCTGTCATACCACTTCGTTTCGCGCGGACCGAGCGACTGGATGTCGCGATACTTCTTCACCGGGGGCCAGATGCCCGCGCACGACCTGCTCATGGGGTTCCAGGACGACCTGCGGCTCGAGCAGGACTGGAAGGTCGACGGCACGCATTACCAGCGCACCGCCGAGCATTGGCTGAACAACATGGACGCCCACCGCGCCGAGATCATGCCGATCCTCGCCGCCACCTATGGCGCCGACCAGGCGCTCAAGTGGTGGAGCTACTGGCGTGTCTTCTACCTGGCCTGCGCCGAACTGTGGGGTTACCGCGGCGGTCGCGAGTGGTTGGTGAGCCACTACCTGTTCCGACGCTGAGCGCGCGGCGATCGCCGCGCGCGGTCGCCTTCAGCCCGTCAGCAACCCGGCCTGCAGGCACCAGCGCGTGAGGCTGGCCACCTCGCGCACCCCGATCTTCGCCATGAGGTTCGCCCGGTGCTTCTCCACCGTGCGCACGCTCAGGCCCAGTTCGCGCGCGATCTCCTTGGAGGGCTTACCCGCGGCCACCATCCGGGCGATCTGCTGCTCCCGGGCCGTCAACGGCAGCGAGGGCAGCGCCTGAGCCTCCTCGGCCGACTTCGTGCGCGGGGACTGGCGGCTCGCGAAGAACATGCCGCCGTCCAACACCGTCCGCACCGCGTGCAGCAGGAAGTCCACCGAGCTGCTCTTGTCCAAATACCCCTCGATCCCGAGCGACAACAGCTCCGACGGCAGGCGGCCCCCGGGATGACCGGTGAGCAGCACGACCTTGGTGTCGGGCAGCGCCGCCCGCACCGCTCGGATCAGATCGGTTCCCTCGAGGTCGGGTAGCATGAGGTCGGTGACCAGCAGGTCGGGCTTTTCCTCCTGGCAATACGCGATCCCCTCGCGCGCCGTGCCGAACTCGGCCACCACCTCGAGCTCCTTGACCTTCCCCAGCGTCAGCCGGATCAGCTGGCGGAACAGGGTCTCGTCCTCGATCAGAACGACGCGCTTCTTTTGCATGAACACGGGATTGAGGGGAGACGGGCCCAGACGCAACCGCGGCCGTCCGGAGTCCTCCCCGCCGCCTCGGAATGTCGCCTCGCCAACCCGCCCGGGCGGCGCTGACCTCTTCGCGCCTCAACCGCCATGATCCGCCTCGTCGCCATCCTCGTGTTTCCCGAAGTCGAGGTCCTCGATTTCGCCGGGCCGTTCGAGGTCTTCGGCGCGGCCGACGAGACCGGAGGCGGCGGGCTGTTCCGCGTGGTCACCGTGGCGGAATCCGCGGGGCCGATCACGACGCGCCACGGCCTGCGGATCCTGCCCGACCACACCTTGGACGATTGTCCCCCCACGGAAGTCCTCGTCGTTCCCGGCGGCTTCGGCACCCGTCGGCTGGAGAACGACGCCGGCCTGCTCGCCTGGCTGCGGCGCCGGGCCGAGGAACCGGGAATCGTGATGAGCGTCTGCACCGGCTCCATCGTGCTCGCGCGCGCCGGGCTGCTCGACGGGCTCCGCGCCACCACGCACCACACCACCTTCGACCGGCTACGCGCGGCCGGGCCGCGCGTGATCGTGGACGAAGGCGCCCGCTTCACCGACAACGGCCGTATCCTGACGGCAGCGGGAATATCGGCCGGCATCGACTGCGCCCTGCACGTCGTCGGCCGGCTGCGGGGCGCGGCCGCGGCCGCCGCGACCGCCCGCTATCTCGAGCACAAGCCCGCCGACGCAGCGGGCCGCCCGACCGGCTGACCGTGAGCGGTTCCACCACGCCCTCGCGGGCCGCCCTCGCGGCGGGATTCACGACGATCTACCTCGTCTGGGGCAGCACCTACCTCGGCATCCGCGTCGCGGTGGAATCGCTGCCGCCGTTCCTGATGGCATCGTTCCGCTTCCTCGTCGCCGGCGGCCTCCTGCTCGGCTGGCTTCGGCTGCGCGGCACGGCGTGGCCCACGGCGGAGCAATGGCGGGTCAACGGGATCATCGGCCTGTTCCTGCTGCTCGGCGGAAACGGGGGAGTGACTTGGGCCGAGCAATACGTGCCGTCAGGCGTGACCGCCCTGATCATCGGCATCGGACCGCTCTTCGTGGTGCTCACGGAATGGGCATGGCCGGGCGGCGCTCGTCCGCCCGCGCGGGTCTTCCTCGCCCTCGCGCTCGGTTTCGCGGGCGTGACGTGGCTGGCGGCCCCCTGGGAAACCACCGCCGGGGCGGCCCCGCACCCCGGCGGCGTGGCGGCGATCCTGCTGGCCTGCGCCTCGTGGGGCGTGGGCTCGATCTATTCGCGTCATGCGCGGCACGGGACCGGACCGCTCGCCGCGGCCGCGCTGCAGATGCTCGGCGGCGGCGCCGGCCTCGCCGTGCTCGCTCTGCTGCACGGGGACCTGAGGGGCTTCGACCCGTCGATCGTTCCCGCCAAGGCCTGGGGCGCGGTCGCCTACCTGATCGTAGCCGGCTCGCTGGTCGGATACTCCACCTTCGCCTGGCTCATGCGCCACAGCACACCCGCGCGCGTCGCCACCTACGCCTACGTCAACCCGCTGGTTGCCGTGGTGCTCGGCTGGGCGGTGCTCGGCGAGCCGCTCACGCCCCGCCTGCTCGCGGCGGCGGTGCTCGTGGTCAGCTCCGTGGTGCTCATCACGGCGGCGCGCACACGCCCGTCGGCCAGCGAACGCGCGGGCTGATACCACGCATCCGCGCGGGCCCGCCGCGCGAACCATCGCGTGATCTTCCACCTGCACCGCGAGCAATTCGTGCCGGGCGACCCGGCCGTGATCTGGGAATTCTTCGCGACCCCGCGGAACCTGGACCGCCTCACCTCGCCGCACCTGCGGTTCCGCATCGTCGGCGACGTCGCGCCGAGAATGTACGCCGGTCAGCTCATCGAATACCGCATAGGAATCGTGCCGGGGCTGTGGACGCGCTGGCTGACCGAGATCACCCATGTGCGCGAGGGCGAGTTCTTCGTCGATGAGCAGCGGATCGGGCCCTACCGCCTCTGGCACCACCAGCACCTCTTCGCGACCGCACCGGGCGGAGTGCGCATGACGGACCACGTCACGTACGACCCCGGCTGGGGAGCGCTGGGCACGCTGGCCCATGCGGCGTGGATCCGCCGCAAGCTCGACGGCATCTTCGACCACCGCGCCCGCCAGACCGCCGCGCTTTTCCCGGCCGCGGAACGCAGGGCGTGATCGACGGCACCGCCGGCGATTCAGGGCCAGGCCGGCCGGGATTCCGGCGCTGACGCCTTCACGTCTGGCGCATCGCCCGTCTCAACGACGCTCGGCAAGGGCGGCCTCCACCACGGCGCGCCGGGGAACCGGCCCCTGCGCGCCCGGCCCGAGCGTCGACAACGCCGCCGCGACGTTCGCCACCGCGATCGCGCGCGGAAAGTCCTCACCTTCGGCCAACCGCGCCGCCAGCGTACCGGCGAACGCGTCGCCCGCACCCACCGTGTCCACGGGCCGCACCGGGTGGGCTGGAAACTCGCTGACGCCCGCGGAGCTGATCCAAAGCGTCGGCTCCGCCCCGCGCGTCACCACGAGGTTCGCCACCGCCCGGCGCACCAGCGCCGAGGGTTCAGGCCGGCCGAAGATCTCCGCGCACTCGCCTGCATTCACGATCACGGTGCCGACCGGCACCTCGCCCCACGGAAACTCCCGCGCCACCGGCGAGGGATTCAGCACCGTCGTCAATCCGGCCGCGGCCGCTGCGCGCAATGCCGCCACCGCGGCCGGAACCGGGCACTCTAATCCGGCCAGCATCACCTTCACCGTTGGCGCCAACGCCGTCACCGACCGGCTCGCGTGCTCCGCGGAAACGAGCCCGTTAGCCCCCGCGGCCACCACGATCTGGTTTTCACCGCGGTCGTCCACGCAGATGAACGCCGCGCCCGTCGCGACCCCGGCGATCGTGAGGACCTGCGAGACATCAACGCCTTCGCCGGCGAGATGCGCCCGGTAGGCTTCGCCGTCGGCGTCAGCCCCGACGGCACCGACCAGCGCGACCACCGCACCATGACGCGACGCGGCGACCGCCTGATTTGCTCCCTTGCCGCCAAACTCCACGCGGGTGGACGAGGCGCGCAGCGTCTCGCCGGCGACGGGCAGACGCGGCACGCGCCAGATGCGGTCAACGTTGAGGGAGCCCAACACGACCACGCGGCCGCGATGGGCGGACGCCACCGCGGTCATGGGCCGCCGGTCTCCCGCTTGAGCCCGCGGGTCATGAGCGCGGCCAGGGCGTCGGCCGGTCGCCGTCCCTCGAAGAGGATCGCGCGCGTCTCGCGAAGGATCGGGGCGTCGATACCGCGCTCGGCGCAGAGGCCGGCGAAGGAATCGGCCGTGCGATAGCCCTCGACCACCGTGCGGCGGCCGGCGAGCAGCGAGGCGACTGTCTGCCCCTCGCCGATGCGCTGGCCAAACTCGCGGTTGCGACTCCAACCGCCGTAGCAGGTGGCGACGAGGTCGCCGAACCCGCCGAGCCCGTAAAATGTCTCCGCTCGCGCGCCGAGCGCGGCGCCCACGCGCACCATCTCGGCGAGGGCGCGGGTGAGCAGCGCGGCCTTGGTGTTGTCGCCGAGCCGCAGGCCGTCGCAACAACCCGCGGCGATCGCGTAGATGTTCTTGAGGCAGCCACCGAACTCGACGCCCGGCAGGTCGTCGCCCGTGTAGACCCGCAGGGTCGGGCCGCTGAACGCCTGCTGCAGCCGCTCGACGGCGGCGTCGACCTGATCCGCCGCCAGCACCATGGCCGAAGGGTCGCCCCGGGCGACACCGAGGGCATGGGTAGGGCCGGAAAGCACCGCGACGGGCACACCGGGCGCGACCTCCGCGATGACTTCCGAAGGCCGCCGGTGGGAGCCTGCTTCCAGGCCCTTGACGAGGCTGACGATGAACGGCGCCGCGGCGAACCGCGCGCACGTCTCGCGCAACGCCTGCGCGGGGCAGGCCAGCAGCACGGCGTCGGCTCCGGCGAGCGGCCCGGGTTCGGCCGCGACGGTGATGCCGGGCGGCAGGACGACGCCGGGGAGGTAATCGGCGTTGACGCGGGTGGCCGCCATCGCGGCCGCATGCTCCGCGCGCCGCGGCACAAGGGTGACCGCGTGGCCGAGGCGGGCGAGGTGCACCGCGAAGGCGGTGCCCCACGCACCGGCGCCGGCGACGACGAAATTCATCCCGCCGGATTAACCGCGAAAACCGCGAAATACACGAAAAAGAGCCCGGTTCCGGACGCGGCGCGGAACCCGGTCGGGAATCGGCGTGCCGCGCACCCTGCGGGTCGACCCATTCCTCAGCCGAGGAACGCCGGCACCTTTTCGCCGGCGATCATCTGCTCGAAGGTCTCTCGGGCGTTCACCAGCTCGAAGGCGCTACCCTTGACGAGCACCTCGGCGGCGAGCGCACGGGTGTTGTAGCGGCTGGCCATCGTGTAACCATAGGCGCCGGCGCTGAGGAAGGCGATGAGCTCGCCCTCGCGGACCTCCTGCAGCTGGCGGTCCTTGGCGAAGCAGTCGCCACTCTCGCAGACCGGGCCGACCACGTCGGCGACGAGCGCCGCGCGCGAGGAGTCACGGTGCAGCGGGACGATCTCGTGGTAGCTGTCGTACATCGCCGGGCGCACAAGGTCGTTCATGGCTGCGTCGACGATGAGGAAGTTCTTACCGGCGCCGCGCTTGAGGTGCTCGACGCGGGAAAGGAGGACGCCGGCGTTGCCCACCATGAAGCGCCCGTGCTCGAGCAGGATGGTGAGGCCGAGGGGCTTGAGGAGCGGGACGAGCGCGGCGCCGTAGGACTCGGGGGTGAGCGGACGCTGGTCGGCCGGCTGGGCGTCCCACCAGGCGCGGGCGCCGCTGGCGAGGGCGTCGCGGTAGATGATGCCCATGCCGCCGCCGATCGAGAAGTAGGTGATGCCGTAGCGGGCCTTCAGCTCCGCGGCGAAGGGCCCGACCTTGGAGACAGCCTCGACGAACGGCGCCACGGAGGTGAGCTGCGAGCCGATGTGCATCTGCACGCCCTTGATCTGGAGGTGCGGGAAGCGCGCGGCCGCCTCGTAGGCGGCGGCGGCGAACTTCAGCGGGATGCCGAACTTATTGTCGCTCTTGCCCGTGGTGATCTTGGCGTGGGTGTGCGCGTCGACGTCGGGGTTGACGCGGATGGCGACGGGGGCCTTCACGCCGAGCTTGCCGGCGACGTGGTTGATGCGGGCGAGCTCGGGCTCACTCTCGACGTGGAACGAGAAGATGCCGTTGCGCAGCGCGAGTTCGATCTCGGCCTCGGTCTTGCCGACGCCGGCGAAGACGCTGGCGCGCACGTTGCCCCCGGCCGCGAGCACGCGGCGGATCTCACCGCCGCTCACGAGGTCGAAGCCGGCGCCGAGGTTCGAGAAGTGGCGCAGGATCGCGAGGCTCGAGTTCGCTTTCATCGCGTAGCACAGCCGGGCATCGAGCCCGGTGAGCCCGCGCTGCAGGCGCCGGAAATTGTCCTCCATCGTGGCGGCGCTGTAGACGTAGGTCGGCGTGCCGTAGAGGCCGGCGACGGCCGCGAGATCGACCGATTCGCAGTGCAGCGCGGAACCCGAGTAGTGGAAGTGGTGCATGGCGGAAGGAGGCGTGATGAACGGGAAAGAACGGCGACCGTAGCCGCTTTCCGCTTGAAAAAACCACTTCAAACTTCGTGGTTCCGCTGATGCTGCGCGCCCTCCTGAAACTGCTGACCGGCGGAACCTCCCGCCGCCGCGGCGGATCGGGCCCGCAGCCCCGGTTCCGGAGCGCGCAGTTCGCGAGCTTCATGGCGCAGAACAACCGCCGGCGGGTCGACACTGACCTGCTCGACGCCGTCCTGCGGTCGCGGCGGATGCTACGGCACGCCCTGCGCCTCGCCCTCGCCGGCGGCGGCGCCTGGGTCGTCGTTGAAAGCGCCCGCGCCCTCTCGATCTTCTGAGGCCGCTCCGTCCGGCGTGCGCCGACCGGCCGATAGCGGACTTGATCAAGCCCCGCCCGCGCCGTTTGCTGCGCCCTTTATTCGCGCCGAACGGCGCCCCACCGCCATGATCCGCATCAACGAGAACTACACCAAGCTCAAGGCCTCCTACCTGTTCAGCGACATCGCCAAGCGGGTCTCGGCCTACACCGCCGCCAACCCGGGTAAGCCCGTGATCCGCCTCGGCATCGGCGACGTCACCGAGCCCCTGCCGCCGGTGTGCATCGAGGCGCTGCACGCCGCGACCGACGAGATGGGCCGGCGCGAGACCTTCAAGGGCTACGGCCCCGAGCAGGGCTACGCGTTCCTCCGCGAGGCGGTGGCGCAGCACGACTACGCGGCGCGCGGCTGCCGGATCGAGGCCGACGAGATCTTCATCTCCGACGGCTCGAAGTGCGACTGCGGCAACATCCAGGAGATCTTCGCGCAGGACACCCGCCTCGCGATTCCTGACCCGGTCTATCCCGTCTACGTCGACACCAACGTGATGGCCGGCCGCACGGGCGCGAACGTCGACGGCCGCTATCAGGGCATCACCTACCTCGAGAGCACGGCGGCCAACGGCTATGTGCCCGCGGTGCCCGCGGTCGCCGCCGACCTCATCTACCTCTGCTTCCCCAACAACCCGACCGGCGCGGTGGCGACCCGCGAGCAGCTGGCGGCGTGGGTCGAGTACGCGCGGCGACACCAGGCCGTGATCCTCTTCGACAGCGCCTACGAGGCCTACATCCGCGACCCGAAGATCCCGCACTCCATCTACGAGATCGAGGGGGCGCGCGAGGTGGCGATCGAGTTCCGCAGCTTCTCCAAGACCGCTGGCTTCACCGGCACCCGCTGCGCCTACACCGTCGTGCCGAAGTCGCTCGTCGCCCGCGACGCCGCCGGCAACACCCACTCCCTGCACGCGCTCTGGAACCGCCGCCACACGACGAAGTTCAACGGCGTCGCCTACCCGATCCAGAAGGCCGCCGCCGCCGTTTACACCCCGGAAGGCCGGAAGCAGACCAACGACCTGATCGACTTCTACCTCGCCAACGCCCGGCTCATCCGCGAGGCGATGACGAAGCTCGGTTTCAAGTGCGCCGGCGGCGACAACGCGCCCTACCTCTGGATCAACACCGGCCGCGACTCGTGGGAATTCTTCGACCTGCTGTTGGAGAAGGCCCAGGTGGTGTGCACCCCCGGCGCCGGCTTCGGCAAGTGCGGCGAGGGCCACGTGCGCATCAGCGCCTTCAACTCACGCGCCAACGTCGAGACCGCCCTCACCCGCATCGCCGCCGCGCTGAAGTAGGCGGCAGGAGGTTGGCAGCCGCGTCAGAAGCCGCCCTTCACGCCGATCGTCCATAGCGATCCGAAGTCGGCGCCGACCTGCCGCAGCCGAGCCCCGCCCGGAGTGCTCGGTCCGTGAATCTCCGTTTCCTGCGGCTCGTGCAGCAGGTTGCGGAGGTTGGCGAACAGCCACAGGCGCCGGCTGACCTTGTATTCCACGATCACGTCGGTGACCTGACGCGGCGCCAACCATGTGAACGTACCCGGCTCGATGCTGGCCCCGGCCGCGACCGGTCCCTGCCGCACCTTGCCGCGGTGGTTCCAATTCACGTGCAGGACGAGCCGCTCGCGGGTAAGGCTCGCGCCCCAACTCGCCGTGCGCGGCACGAAGCCGACGAAGTTCGCCGAAGCCTCCCCGATCGTGCGCTGCACACTCAGGTTGCCGAAGACCTGGACGCCCCGCGCCCAGCGGGGAAGGAAGCCCAGCGCCTGCTTGTAGTTGAGCGTCGCGCCCTCCATCCGCACCCGGCTCGTGAGGTTCCGCTGGGTCGCCACATCGTAATCCCCGTACTCCGCCGGGTCCAAATTGTAGACTTCGAGGAACTCAGGCCCGGGCCGGAGAACCGTGCTGCCGAAGAAGTCGGAGAAATCCCGCCGGAACGCCCCGGCCGAAAGCTGCCCCAGGCCCGGGAAATAGTACTCCGCCCGCACGCTCACCGTCCGCGCGCTCCAGGGGCGGATGCCCGCGTTGTTCACCGAGATCCGGTTGGACGGCGACGGCGGCGACTCAGTGTCGGGCAACGTGAGGCCACCGGAATACTGGATGAAGTCGGGCCGGCCGATCGACGTGTAGGCGGCGGCCCGCAGGATGAGGTTCTCCCGCAGGTTGAAGCTCGCGTTGAGGCTGGGGAAGAGGTCGAGGTACTCCTTGGCCGCCCTGCTGCCGCGGTCGAGGTACGTGAGGAGCGAGGTCTGGTAGGCGTCGGTCGTGACCGGCACCGGCCGGCGGTTCGCCCCAAGCACCACGTTGCCTTGAGCGTCACGCTGGTAGTTGCGCGTCGGGTCCGTGAGCGGTCCGGCCGCCGAGATGTTCGTCTGCTCCGCCCGCACGCCGCCCACCAGCCGGAGCCGGTTGTGCAGGAGCGCGAGGTCGAGCCGGACGTAGGCGGAGGAGATCGTTTCGGCCGCCACCGTCGATAGACCCACCGCCGTGCGGTACTGGGTGTTCGCGTTGGCCACCGTGAAGCGACCCGGGTTTGCCTGAGCCTCCTCCCAAAGCTGCCAGGCCGACACCCCCTGCAGCACCGGGAATCCCGCGATCGGATTCCGACGCATGAATTCCGGATTCGGATAAGATACGGCCTGATCATCTCCCGACAAGGGCGTGGTACTGGCGACCCCGTCCCGTCCCAGGAATGTGTAGGCGGCTCCGGTCCCGCGGGCGTCGCGGACGGCCTCGCGGAAATCCAGGCCCGCCTTGACCGTCCAGGGCAGAACCCACGTGAAGTCACGTCGCAGGTTGGCGTAGGCGCTCCGCCGGGTGTCGTCCGTGCGCCTCATGTTGGCGTTGCCCGCGGTGACGGCGTAGGTCGACAGGGCGAAGGGATCGACCGGCGCGCCCGCGGCATCCGTGACCGTCACGACGCCGGGGCGGCTGTAGCCCACGTCGTCGAAGGCGACCGTGACGCCCGTGCGCCGCGCCGTGGTCGTGCCGAAGGCGCCCTCGGCGGAGTTGCGGGTACGATTGAGCGAACGGGCGAGCGCCACCCCCGCCTCCGCCTTCCAGACCGGCCCGTCATGGCGCCACACCAAAGAGGGAAGGTAGTTCCAGTTGGTGCGGATGCTCACGGAGCCGTTGAGCTGCAGGGTCCCGGAACCGGCGGCGCCCTTGGTGTTGGCCGTTGAGAATTGGCCCGGAAGCACCCGGCCGGTGTCGAGCACCAGTTGGTTCGACTCGATGTTCACGTCGAAGGTGGAGTACTGAAGGCTGAGCGTCAGGCGGTCCCGCGGCGAAAGCCGGAAGTCGGCGTTGGCCGCGAGCGAACTGCGCACGGCGCGCCGGCCGGCCGTCTGCAGGGTGTAGCTCGAAAGGTAGGGTCGCCCCGCGGGAGTGTCCGGGAACGTGCCGCCGTTGGTCGCGGAGCCGACCCCGCGCCAGACGTTCTGCAGCAATGGGGTATCAGTGAGCCGCGTCGAGTGTCCGCCGGAAAGCGTGACGCCGAAGCGTCGGCTGACGGGTGCGACGAGGGAGAAATCGACGCCGGGAAAAAAGCGCCTCCGGTAGGAGTCGCGCAGGAAATACCGGGAGTTGTTCAGCATCGACGTGAACGCACTCGCGTTGAACGCGGGCCGGACGCGGTCGAACGCGCTGCGGGGAACGAGGTTGACCGAGCCCGCCAGCGCTGCGCCCTCGGACTCAGGCGTGGGCGAGAAGGAGACCTCGATGCGCGACAGGTTGCTGGTGGTGAAGAGGTCCATCGAGTTGGAACGGCCGGTGCCGCCGTCGCCCCCGGAGCCGATCACGCTCGCCACGCTGAAGCCGCCGATGGTGACCGGCACATTGGCGGAGGGTACGCCGTTGATGGAGACCTCCCGCGCGCTGTTCACATTCACGCCGGGCAGGAACTTCAGGAACTCGGCGACGTTGCCGTCAGGCGAGTCTCCGAACTCGTCGACCGAAACGACGCTGCGGAGGTTGGGCGCGAAGCGCTGCTCGTTGATCGCGATCGCGGTGCCGCTCATCTCGCGCGAGTCCCCGACGACGAAGCGTTCGAGCCGCAGCGGCCCGCCGGCGGCGGCCGCTTCGGCCGACGTAAGGCTGAAGTCGGCCTCCACGGAACCGCCGGCGGGAATCGCCACCACGCGGGAGGCAGGCGCCAATCCCGTGTGAAACACCCGCAGGGTGGCCGCACCCGGCGGCACCGGGGACAGCACGTAGCGGCCCGCCGAATCGGAGAAGGCCTCCAGCAAGGTGCCTTCGACCGTCACACGCGCGCGCTCCAGCACCGCCCCGGAGATCTCGTTGATGATCCGACCCGAGATCGCGCCCGGCGCGCCGCCGTCGGCGGATCCGGCCGAGCGAACGGCAACAGGGGCAAACATCGTCAGCAGGAAGGCGCAGCCAAGCAGCCTCCGGAAGCGAAGCGTGAAGCACGTCATGGGGTGAACGGACGCCAAGGCCCGAAACGAAACGGGAGGGGGCGGCGGGTCGGCTCCGTGGAAGACGAATGACGTCCGGGCCCCGACCGAGGCGAGGAAGAACTCTTGCCGCGGGAGGACGGGCGGCGGAGTTGACTCCCCTCTCCACCACGACGGAACCTGCGGCATGCGAACCCCGCGCTACCCCTCGCTCGCCCACGTGCTCCTGGTTTGCCTCGCGACCGCGCTCAGCGCGAAGGAGCGCCCGCCCAACGTGGTCGTGATCCTGGCCGACGATTTCGGAGTCGGCGACATTCAGGCGCACTACCCGGCGAACAAGGTGCCGACGCCGGCGCTCGACCGCCTCGTACGCGAGGGACGGAGCTTCACCGACGCGCACAGCCCCTCGGCGGTCTGCACGCCCTCGCGCTACGGGCTGTTGACCGGCCGCTACGCTTGGCGCACGCGACTGCAGGAGTGGGTGCTCGCGGTGTACGAGCCGCCGCTCATCGCCGCCGACCGTCCCACCCTGCCGGGTTTCCTGAGGCAGCAGGGCTACCGCACGGCCTGCATCGGCAAGTGGCACCTCGGCTGGGAGTGGCCGGGACCGCAGCCCGGCCGCATGACCGCGGTGCAGAACGGGCAGAAGAGCCTCACATGGGACTTCACTCGACCCATCGGCTCCGGGCCCACGACCCGGGGCTTCGATCACTACTTCGGTCCCGACGTGCCCAACTTCCCGCCGTTCACGTTCATCGAGGACGACCGCATCGCGATCGCACCCACGGCCAGGTACGCGCCCGAAGACTCGCAAGGCGTCGTGCTGCCGAAGGCCTTTGCCGGAGCACCCATGGCTCCGGATTGGAAGTTTGACGGAATCCTTCCCGAGATCACGCGCCGCGCCACGCGCGAGATCCGCGAGATGTCGAGTGCTGGGAAACCTTTCTTCCTGTATTTCGCCCTGACGTCCCCGCATGAGCCGGTGTCACCCTCCTCCGCGTTCCGGGGTCGCAGCGGTCTGGCGCCGATCGCCGACTTCCTGATGGAGACCGACTGGGCCGTCGGCGAGGTGCTGCGTGCGCTGGACGAGGGCGGCTCCGCCCGGGACACGATCGTCATCTTCACGGCGGACAACGGCCACTCCGGCTACACCGGATGGGACCAACTGGTGGCGGCGGGCCATCTGCCAAGTGGACCGTTTCGCGGCCGCAAGGGTGACATCTGGGAAGGGGGCCATCGGGTCCCGTTCGTGATGCGTTGGCCGGGGCGAGTGGCGGCTGGGTCGCAGAGTGATCAGCTGCTTTGCCTCACCGACATCTTCGCCACGCTTGCGGAGGTCGTCGGTTCACCGCTGCCGGACCGATCCGCCGAGGACAGCTTCAGCTTCCTTGGCGCCGCAGTGGGCCGGGCAACGGCCGGTCCCACCCGGAGCAATCTCGTCAATCACTCGAACCACGGCGAATTCGCCTACCGTGAGGGACCGTGGAAGCTCGTCCTCCGGAATCAGGGCCCTCTGGCTCAATCCCGGGGCAAGCCGCGGACGGTCGAACTCTACCATCTCGGCGACGACGTCGGAGAAAAGCGGGACCTGGCGGCGGAGCGACCCGCGGATCTGGCACGGCTGAGCGCGGGCCTGGAACGGCTGGTCAAGGGAGGCTCGAGCCGGGGAGTTTCCGGCGCGGCCAACGACGCCGAGGTCACCCTCCACCGTACCCAGCTCGAACGCTGGGCTCCGCAGCTCCCCTGAAGGTCGGCGCGCCGCAAGGTCACGCCCCCGCCCGGGCGCGCACCGTCGCGAGCCAGCGGGCGATGTTCGTGCAGATGCGCGCCGGGTTGATCGGCTTGCTCTCGAAGCCGTCCATGCCGGCCGCGAGGCAGCGCGCGCGGTCGTCCTCGCCCGCGTTGGCCGTCATCGCGACGACCGGCAGGCCGGCCAGCACGGGGTCGGCCCGGATCCGACGGGTGGCCTCGAAGCCGTCCATTTCCGGCATCTGCACGTCCATCAGCACGAGGTCGAAGGGCAAATCGGAGGCGCGCAGCACCTCGAGCGCCTCGCGGCCGTTGCCCGCCACCTGCACAGTCGCGCCCGCCGCCTGGAGCAGCTCCCGGAGGATCTGCTGGTTGAAATCGTTGTCCTCGACGATGAGGATCCGAGCCAGCAGGCGCTCCGCCGGGCCGGAACCATCCCGCTCCCGGCCCGCCGCCGGCGCCGCCGCGGTCGCCACCGGGCAACGGACGCGGAACGCGAAGATGCTGCCGCGGCCCGGCTCGCTCTCCACCCAGATGCGGCCGCCCATGTGCTCGACGATCCGCTTGCAGATGGTGAGCCCGAGGCCCGTGCCGCCGAAGCGGCGCGTCGTGGAGGCATCGGCCTGGCTGAAAGGCCGGAAGAGCCGGTCGCGTTCCTCCGCCGAAAGCCCGATACCGGTGTCGCGCACGCGGAACTCGAGGTCGACGGCGGCGCCGTCGCCGCCGGCCCTCCGCACCTCGAGGGTCACCCCGCCCGTGGCGGTGAACTTCACCGCGTTGCCCGCCAGGTTGAGCAGCACCTGCTCGAAGCGGAAGGAATCGCCGACGATCGCGCGCGGCACGTCCTCGCCCATATTCACGGCGAGGCTGATGCCCTTCGAACGCGCCAGGTACCCGATGATGGAGTCGATCGAGACGAGGATGGCCTCGAGGTCGAAGGGACGCGCCTCGAGGGTGAGCCCACCCGCCTCGATCTTGGAGAAGTCGAGGACGTCGTTCACCGTCTGCATCAGGCTTTGGGCGGCGCGCTGCGTCTTGACGAGGTAGTCGCGCTGCCGCGGCTCGAGGCCGGTCTGAAGGCAGAGGTGGGAAAGCCCGATGATCGCGTTGAGCGGCGTCCGGATCTCGTGGCTCATGTTGGCGAGGAACTGGCTCTTCGCCGCGGTCGCCGCCTCCGCCAACTCCTTGGCCCGGGCCAGCTCGGCGGTACGCTCACGCACGCGTTCCTCCAGCAGGGCCTTCTGCAGGAGGATCTCCTGTTCGTGCCGCTTGCGCTCGGTGACGTCCACCTGCACCGAAACGTAGCGCTGCAGCTCGCCCTCCTCGGAGAAGATAGGGCTGATGTGCACCGCCACCCAGTAGGGCTCGCCGCCCTTGGCATAGTTAACCAATTCCTCGCGGACCGGCTCGTGGCGCCGCAGGGCCTCGCGGATGCGGGCGATGGCCGCGAGGTCCGAACCCGCACCCTGCAGGAAAGAGCCGGGCTTCCGGCCGCGGACCTCGTCGAGGCAGTAACCGGTGCGTTGGGTGAAGGCCTCGTTGACCCACTCGATCATCCCGGCGGGGTCGGTGATGATCACCAGGTCATCGGTGGCGCTGGCCACGAGCGAAAGCTTGGCGAGCTCATCGCGCGCCACCTTCTGGCGCGTGACGTCGCGCATGACCCCGACCACGCCGCCCCGCGGCAACCGGCCCACCGACACCTCGGCCCAGATGAGCGAACCGTCGTCACGGCGCACCCGTAACTGGGGGTACACCGACTCACCCGAGGGGGCGGGTCCCGCGAGCAGCCGCTCCATGACGGCGCGGTCGGGCTCGTGGATGAACTCGAGCATCGGCCTGCCGGCGGCGTCGTCGGGGGTGACGCCCGCCATGCCCTTCCAGGCGTCGTTGATGAAGACGATCGCCCCCTGGGCGTCGGTCTCGAAGACGACCTCGGACAGAATCTGGATGCGCCGTCGCATCCGGTTCTCCGACTCGATCAGCGCCTCGGTGAGGCGGCTGGTGGCCTCGACGTGGAGGTCCGTCGCGAGCGACGACGAGAAGCCTCCGGTCGGACCCTCCGACATGGCCGGCGCGGCGCCGCTCAGGCGGCGGTGCGGACGAGCTCGCGCAGGACTTCCTTGCTCGAGGCCGAGCGGCCGTAGAGCGGGAAGATATTCTTACAGTAGAAGTCGTGCTCGGTCATGGTGCGCGCCGAGGAACAGTCGGAGAGGATGGTGACCGCGAAGCCGCGCTCGTAGGCGGCGCGGCCGGTGGAGTCGATGCAGAGCGAGGTGACCATGCCGGCGACGAGGACGTTGCGGATCCCGCGCTGCTTCAGGAGCTGTTCGAGCGTGGTATCGGAGAACGCGTTGAACCCGACCTTGCCGGTGACGTAATCGATGCGGTTGCCGAAGGCGAGGAGCTCGGGGATGGTATCGGCGCCGGTGGAGCCCTGCTTGAAGGCGCCGGACTGCTTGATCTTGTCGAGGATGCCGACGGCATTGGCCATGGCGCGGTAGTTGGGCTCAAGGACGATCGGCGTGGAGACGATCGACATTTCGGTCTTGGCGGCCTCGCGGATGAACTCGAGCGAGTTGGCCAGCACCTCATCAACGCGGTTCGGCTCCTCCACCACCCCGCGAAGGATGCCGTTCTTGGCGAAGTAGTCGTTCTGGAATCCCACGAGGATGACGGCCGTGTTCTTTGCGTTCATGGATTTTTTCGTTTGGGATTTGAGACATGCCTAGGGTAATAACCCCGGGCAAGGTAATTGACTCTACCGATCCAACCATAGGCATTTCCCAACCTCCCCCAGGCGAACCCTCCCCTCCCGTGCCCGACGCCCCCCTAGACCTCAACACCCTCGGTGATTTCACGGGCCACGACCCGGTGCAGACGCTGCGCCTCGCGAGGCACTTCGCCGAAACCGCGCGCAAGACGCTCGCGGAGATGCAAGCGGCGCGCGACGGCGCCAACCTCGGCGCATTGAACCGGCTCGGGCACAAACTGAAATCGTCCGCAGCCATGGCGGGCGCGCGGGACTGCGCGAGCCTCTGCCTCCAGCTCGAGAAATCGCCCGACCTGCCGTCGGCGCTGGACCTGGTCGCCCGGCTCGGGACCGTGATCGCGGGCATCTCCGCCTACGTCGAGGGCCTGCCGGAAAAACCCGCCGCGGGCTGACGCGGCGCCGGCGGACCGCCCGTCCGGAACGCGCCGGTGCGCACTCAACCGCGGGGGGTTGCCAGCAGATGGCCCACCCGCTCCAGCAGCTGAGCCGCGGTGAAGGGTTTGCCCAGCTGCGCATCACCGAACTTCAGCGAGGCGTGCGCCTGGCCGGAGTTCTCGTCGGCGAGGCCGCTCACCGCGAGCACCCGCGTGCCGGGGTCGCGCGAGCGCACGAACTCCGCCAGCTTGGCTCCGTCGAGACCCGGCATGTCGTAGTCGGTGATCAGCAGCGCGAACGTGCCGGAACGTTCGGCGCACAGGGCGGCGGCGGCCAGGCCGTCCGCCGCGGTCTCGACGACGTAGCCCGCCGCGGTGAGGACGGAGCTGATGATCTCGCGGATGGAATCCTCGTCGTCGGCCACGAGCACCAGCTGACCCCTGCCGGCCGCGACCGGCTTGGCGGCGGCATCGGCGCCGGCGGTCTCCGGCACGTCGGCGGCGGGGAGGAAGACCCGGAACGTCGTGCCCTTGCCCACCTCGGTCTCGAGCGTGACGAACCCCTCGTGGGTCTGCACGATGCCGCGCACGGTGGAGAGTCCCAAGCCGGTGCCCTTGCCCACACCCTTGGTCGTGAAGAAGGGATCCCAGATGCGCGCCACGACATCCGGCGGAATGCCGGTGCCGCTGTCGCCGACCTCGATGACCGTCCACGGACCCGGGCGCGCGCCGGGGGTCGCGCGCGCCGCCGCGGCGTCGAGGCGGCGGTTTTCGCCGCGCACCCGGAGCCGACCGCCCTCGGGCATGGCGTCGCGGGCGTTGACGCAGAGGTTGAGCAGGATCTGGTGGATCTGCGTGGCGTTGCCGCGCACCGGCCACAGGTCGGTGGGGATATGCTCCGCGAGTTCGACCGACTTGGGGAAGGTCTGCGTGATCATCCCGGTGATGTCCCTCATCAGGTGCTTCACCTGAAGGGTGCGGCGTTCACCCGTCACCCCGTGGGCGAAACCGAGGATCTGCTTCACCAGGCCGGAGCCGCGGGTCACGGACTTTTCCAGGGTGTCGATCAACTTCAGGTCGGGCGCGGACGAGAGCCGCATCCGCAGGAGCGAGGAGGCCATGCCGATCGGCGCCAGCACGTTGTTGAGGTCATGCGCGATCCCGGCGGCGAGCATGCCGATGCTCTCCAGGCGCTGCGCGCGCAGGAATTTCTCCTCGAGGGCCTTCCGCTCCGTGATGTCGGATCCGAAGATCAGCCAGCCGTCCACCCGGCCGGCGGAGTCGCGCAGCACCGTCACGCTGGCCTCGAGGTAGAGCGGACCTCCCTCGCGGCGCTGCGCGCGGACCTCGCCGCGCCAGTCGCGGCCGGCGGCCAGGGCGGCGGCCAAAGAGCCGGCGTCGGAAGCTTCGCCGGCAGCGAAGATCTCCTGCAGGCGGCGCCCGCCCATCTGGGCTGCGTCCCAGAGCAGCATCCGGGCGGCCCCGTTGTTCCAGAACCGCACCCGGCATTCGAGGTCGGTCGTCACGATCGCCTCGCCCGCCTTGTCGAGGAGTTCGGCCTGCTCGCGCAACCGTTCCTCGCCCCGGAGGCGGGCGGCGTTCTCCGCGCGGAGGGATTCGTTGGCGGCGGCGATCTCGGCGGTGCGCTCGCGAACGCGGGCCTCGAGGTTCTCGTTGAGCTGGCGCAGCTCGGCCTCGGCCCGCTCCAGACGATGATTCTGGGCCACGGCGGCCTCATAAGTCGAAAGCAGCAGGCCGAGGGTCTGCCGCGGATCGGCGCTGATCGGCGCGCCGCCTTCCGGGCTGGGCACGGCGAGGCCCGCCCCCCCCGCGCCGCCGGTGCGGGTCTGGGGATTATCACGGATGCGCCGCAGGCGCGGAACGAGGACGTTCTCGTCGAAGGGCTTCGTGAAGAAGTAGTCCGCGCCGCACTGGAGCGCGCGAATGACGTCCGAGGGGTCGGAGAGCGAGGTCAGCAGCACGACGGCGAGCCCGGCGAGGCGCGGCTCGCCGCGGATGCGGCGGCACAGCTCGTAGCCGTCCATCCCGGGCATGTTGATGTCGCTGATGACCGCGAGAGGGAGGGGGTCCGAGCCGAGGAACACGAGCGCCTCCGCGCCATGGCGGGCGTGGCGCACGGAGAACCCGTGCTCCTCGAGTACGAAGCGCAGCTGCACGGCCTGGGTGAGGCTGTCCTCGACGATGAGGATGGGGTGGCGGTCGGCGGCGGGGTCGTTCGGCGGGGTCATGGGCGTGGATGGCTCAGGCGGGCGAAGCCGGTACGGTCGGAAGCGGGCGGCGGCCGCAGTCACGGAGCAGGAAGGCGATGGATTCGGGCGGAAGGACGTGAGCCGCCGCGCCCAGGCGGATCGCCTCCCCCGGCATGCCGTGCACGACGGAGCTCTCGGCGTCCTGGGCGACCGTGAGCGCGCCCCGGTCGCGTAGCAGGCGGAGCTCCGCGGCTCCGTCCACGCCCATGCCCGTGAGGAGCACGGCGACCGAGCGGGAGGCGAGCGGACCCTCGGCAACCGAGCGGAAGAGCCGGCTCACGGCCGGCCGGTGACCGCCGTCTGGCGGATCGCCGGAGAGCGTGATCAGGCCGGCACCGTTGACGCACAGGTGGCTGTGGTCGGGCGCGAGGTAAACCGTTCCGGGCATCGGCCGTTCGCCGTGGCGGGCGATCCTGACCGGCCAACCCGTGACCTGCTGCAGCCAGGCCGCCATGCCGACGAGGAAGCCGGGGGCGATGTGCTGCACCACGAGGACCGGCACCGGCAGGTCCCGCGGCAACTTGGCCAGCAGGGCATGCAGCGCCACCGGGCCGCCGGTGGAGGCTCCGATCAGGAGAAGCAGGGCGTCGCGCGAAGGGAAAGACGACCGTGATGCCGCCGGAGTCGCGCGAATCTCGGGTGAAGGCACCGCCGGCTTCTTCGCCCGATCCCACCGGCGGATCACGCGGACCTCCGACATGAGGACCACGGTGTCGGCGAGGTTCCGCGCGACCGCGGCGTAGCCGGGATCGGCGGGGCCACGCGGCTTTTCCAGCACCGCGAGCGCTCCGGCCTCGATCGCCTTGAACGAGATCAGTGGATCGGTGCCGTGGAGTCCGGAGCAGATCACGATCGGCACCGGCTGGGAGCTCATGATCCGCGCGGTCGCCTCGAGCCCGTTCATTCCAGGAAGGGTCACGTCCATGACGATCACGTCGGGCTGGAGCCGCCCGTGGAGGGCAAGGCACTCCTCCGCGCTGGCCGCCGCTCCCACCACCTCGACGCGCGGATCGGACGCGAGGATGTGCGTGATCAGCATGCGGTCGACGCCCGAGTCGTCCACCACCAGGACCCGCTTTCTGGCCGCGATGCTCATCCCGCGAGTCGCCGGATGATCTCCAGCAGGTTTCCCTGGTCGAATTCACTCTTCACGATGTAGGCGCTGGCGCCGACCTCCACGCCCCGCTCGCGGTCGCGCGGCGAGGCCAGGGCGGTCACCAGCACGACCGGCAGGTCCGCCAGCCGGCGCTCGGCGCGGATGCGGGCGGTGAGGTCGAAGCCGTTCATGCGGGGCATCTCAACGTCGGAGACCACGAGGTCGAAGGAACCGGCCCGCAGAGCCTCGAGCGCCTGGACGCCATCGACCGTCGTCGTCACCCGGTGGCCGGCCGCCTCGAGGATGCCCTTGATCAGCATCCGCGAGGTGACGGAGTCATCGGTCACCAGCACGGAAAGCGGGCCGCGCGCCGGGCGGGCGTCGGCCGCCGGCGAAGCCGGGCCGGACTGCGACCGACGGGCGGTGCGCAGCAAGTCCGCGGGATTGAGTACCGGCACGAGCGCGCCAGAGGCCAGCAGGGTCGCGCCCGCGACGTTTCGCACCCGGCGGAGCGGCGGAGCGAGGGGCTTCACCAGAACCTCCTCGTCGTGCGAAACCTCGTCGACCACGAAGGCCACCCGCTCATCGCGCTGGGCGACGACCACCAGGAGCAGGTGGGAGCCGGGGGGCGGGGTCTCCTCCGCAGGCAGTTCGAGGGCATCGGCCAGCCGCGTGACTGGGATGGGCCGGTCCTGCAGCGTCACCGTCTCCCGGTTGCCCACCACACGCAGGCCGCCGGCCGGCACGCGCGCGACGCGCTCGACGGAGGAGACCGGCAACACCAACGCGCGGCGGTTAGCCCGCACGATCAGCCCCCGGAAGGCGGCCAGCGCCAATGGCACCACGAGGCGGAAAATCGTGCCGCGGCCCGGCGTGCTCTCGACCAGCACCCGGCCTCCGAGCTTATCGACCTTCTCCCGCACGATCGCGAGCCCGAGGCCCCGGCCGGAAATGTCGGTCACGATCGGGCTGGTGGTCACATCGGACTCAAAGATCAGCGCGACCGAGCGGGCCTCATCCATCGCCGCCGCGGCCTCGGCCGTGACGACCCCGCGCCGCACCGCAGCGGCGCGCACGCGCGCGGCGTCGATGCCCGCGCCGTCGTCCGCCAGCGTGATCTCGACCTTGGAGCCATCCACCGCGCCCACGGAGATCGTGATGTGCGCCAACGCGGGCTTGCCGACGCGGACGCGGTCCGCGGTCGGTTCAACTCCATGGTCGGCGGCATTGCGCACGAGGTGGATCAGCGGGTCCTTCAGTTCGTCGAGCACCCGTTTGTCCATCTCGACCTCGCCACCCTTCACGACGAGGTCGATGTCCTTGCCGCGCTCGCGGCCGACCTGCCGGGCGAGGAGCGGCAACGCGTCGGTGATGGTGGCCACGGGCAGCATCAGCAGTTGCTTGGCGCCCTCGAGCACGCCGTCCAAAAGTTTGTCGGCCGAACGACCCTCCCTCCGCGCCGCCAGGTGGGCGGCCCCGACGAGCGAGCCGGTGGCGCGCAGCTGGGCGGCGGTCCAGTCCAGGAAATCCGCCACCTCGCCCGCGGCTCCGCCTGCGTCCTCCTGACGAGCCACCCCGGCGACGGAGGCGGAACCCCCGGCGAGGGAGCGCCGCGCCGCCTGCATGCCCGCCCAGCGCCGGTCCCATTCCCCGAGGCGCTCGGCGATCTCGCGCAATTCGCCCGCCCGCTTGCGGGCCGCCTGGCGGAGGACGAGCAACTCCTCGGCCGCCCGCAGCAGTTGATCAAGCTTCTGGACCGAAAGCCGGACCGAGGCGGCCGTCTTGGGCTCGGAAGCGGCCGGGGTTGCCGGCTGGGCGGGCGCCGCCGTCGGGGCCTGGACCGCGCGCGGAGGTGCCGCGGCGGGAGCGGCGGCCGGCGGTGGCTCGACCCGCGCGGGGGCAGCCGGAGCCGCAGCAGAGGCAGCAGAGGAGGAGCTTCCGGCGGCCATCGCCTGCAGGCGCTCGACCGCCTCGGTGACGCCGGGATGGGGAGAGCCTGCGGCCGTTTCTGACTGGAGGGCCGCGATCAGATCGGGAAGCAGGGCCAGCGCGCGATGGAAGACGTCGAAGGCGGCGGGATCGGGCCGCGCCTCGCCGCGCTTCCAACGGGCGAAGACACCTTCCATCGCTTGGCAGAGGACCTCGACGTCGCGCGCGCTCACCGCCCGGGCCGCGCCCTTCAGACTGTGGGTGGTACGGAAGATGGTCTCGTAGCGCGCCGGCTCCTGGCCGGGCGGCAGCTTCTCCAGCGCGAGCAGCTCGGCCGACATCGTGCCGATGTGCTCCGCCGCCTCCACCTCGAAGGTGGCGCGGAGGCGCCGGAGAAATTCCTGTTCCCGCGGGGTCATCGCGGCTGGCGGCGGCGTGGCGTCAGAGGCGGTAGTGCTGGATCAGGTGCTGGAGGCGTTCGCCCAGCTCCTTCAGGTTGCGGGCGGCGGCCTCGAGCTGCCGCGCGCCATCGGCGTTCTGGAGGCTGGCCTGCTTCACGCCGTCCATCGACGCGGCCACCTGGTCGACGCCCACCAGCTGCTGCTGGCTGGAGGCGGCGATCTGTGACGCGGCCGCAGCCGAGTCGGACACGTTCGAGGTGATCTGCACGATCGACTGGCCGGCCTGCGTCGCCTGCGAAACGCCCGCCTCGACCGACTTGCCGCCCTGCTCCGTCGCCAGCATGGCGGCACCGGTCGCCTTCTGGATGTCGGCAAGGATGGCCATCACCTGCGCCGTCGCCTGCCGCGACTGCTCGGCGAGGTTGCGCACCTCCTGGGCGACGACGGCGAAGCCGCGGCCGTGCTCGCCGGCCTTGGCCGCCTCGATGCCGGCGTTCACCGCGAGCATATTGGACTGGGCGGCGAGGTCCTCGACCGTGGTCACGATCTGGCCGATCGACTGGGACTGCTCGTTCAGCCGCACCATGCGGTCGGCGATCGATTCCATCTGCTCGCGGATGCGGCGCATGCCGGCGACGGTGTCGTCGACCGATTGCCGGCCGGACTGCGCCATCTGCGCTGCGCGCTGCGAGGTGTCGGAGACCGATTTGGCCTTCTGGCTGGCGATGATCGCGGTCTGGCGAAGCTCCTCGACCGTCGTGGTCGTCTCGCTCACGGCCGCAGCGGTCTCGGCCGACGTCGCGGCGAGCTGGGTCGTGGAGGTGGAGATCTGGCTGGCAGCCGTACTGAGCACGTTCACGCCCTCCGTGATGCTACGAATCTGGCTCCGCATGCCCTCGGCGAGGCGGGCGAAGGCCCGCGACAAGGCGCCGACCTCGTCACCCCGGTCGAGCTCGATGCGCTCGGCCGACAAGTCGCCCTTGGCGAAGCGTTCCGCGATCCCGGCAATGCGCTGGAGCGGCTCGGAGATCGACCGGCTGAGGAGGACCGCGAGGAAAAGGCCCGCGAAGAGAGCGACGGCGCCATTGACCAGCATCGTGGTGCGCGCCGTGGCGGCGAGCTCCTGCATCCGTGCGGCCGATCGCCGCGCCCGTTCCTGCGCAGCCGCATAAAGTTCGTCCTGGATCTTGGCGATCCGGGCAAAGCGTTCCTCCTGCTGGGCCCCGGAGAGTTGGCGGGCCTCGGCCGCCCGACCGGCGTTCACCAAAGTGATCTGGTCGTTCCGGCCCTGCCGATACGAATCAAGCGCCGCTCGGAGGTCCTTCAGGCGGGCCATGGAGGCGGGGTCGTCGGCCAGCCGCGCTTCAAGGGTCTCAAGCCCGCGGTTTACTTGAACAACGCCCTCCGGGATCTGAGCGAGGTTGCGCTCCCGGTCCTTCGGATCCTCCGAAACCATCGCGTCGAGCATCCGCATGCGCTGCCAGTCCTGCCGGTCGCGCATCTCGGAAATCGCCCCGACGACCACGAAGTCGCGCTCCATCAGCGTGCGCTGGGCCTCCTCGATGCCCCGCAGCGAGGTGACGGCCGTGCCGACCGCCGCGGCCAGCAACAGAAGGAGGACGCCGAATCCCAGCAGGAGCTTGGCGCGGGTGGATAGGTTGTGGATCCAGTTCATGGGCGGGAGCGGTTGCGTTTGGGTTGAAATGGGGACGCGGCTGGCGTCACAGCCCGACTTCCTCCTCCACCACCTGGCGGGGGTCGGAGAGGATCGAGGGAACGTCGAGCACGGCAAGGCCGTCGGCGGTCACACCGCGGACGTGGCCCTCTCCGGCTCCGGCGAGCGCCGGCGGGGGCGACAGCAGCGCGGCCGGCGGAACCCGCCGGAGCCCGGTCACGAGGTCCGCGAGGATGCCGAGTTCGATTCCGGCGTGCCGCACGAGAAGCACATGATGGAGGTCAACGATTCCGCGGGCCGGCAGGCCGAGGAAGCGCCCGACCTCGATCACGTGCACGAAGCGGCCGCGCACGTTCACGAGCCCAGGGATGAACGCCGGCGTGCAGGGCAGCGGCGTGCAGTTGGTGAAGGGCAGGACCTCTGAGACGCTGGCAGACGCCACCGCGTAGCGGCCGCCGGCGAGGGAGAACTCGACGACCTCCAGCAGGTCCTCCCGGCCGGCCTCGGCCGCGGGGATGCGCGCCAGCGCGGCAGCGCGGCGACGCAAGGTTGCCCGGCGGGCGGAGTCGGCTGAGGGGGTGGAACTCATGCGTTCGCGAGGACCGCTGGACGCCGGCGGTTGGTACCGGGCCCGCCGGAACCCAGCGCGGAGATCATCGCCGCCATCTGACCGGCAGTCATGCCATCGGTCTCCGGCACGATCGCGGCCGCGGGAAGGGCGGAAACCAGCCGGAGCGCGGCGCCGAGGTGGCGCTCGGCCGCGGCGGAGCGGCCCGCCGTCCGGGCGGCTTGGGCGACGGCCAGGTGCGCGGCCACGAAGTCCGGATCAAGATAAAGGGCGCGCCGCAGGGACTCCTCGGCCTGTTCCCGCCGGCCGGCCTCCAGCAGGACCGAACTCCGCAGAAAGTGCGCGATCGCGTCGGTCGGATCAATCCGCAGCAGGCGTTCGCAGGCCGCGAGCGCCTCCGGGCGATTCCCGGCGCTGGCCAGTCGCCGGACCTCCCCGAGCGAGGGCGCCGCGGCCTCGGGAGGCCGGGCCCGCTCGGCAGCGGGGGACACGGCGACCGGAAGGGGCGCGGGACGCGGCGCCACGCTCGCTCCCGTCCAACCGGATGATTCGGAAGCGACGAGCGCGCGCGCCGCACGGGACGTCCGCTTCTCGAAGATGGTGACGTCACCCCACCGGAGCGGACTCAGGCCCAGGGCTTCGACGTGACCGGTCTCAGCCGCGCCGACGATGAGCCAGCCCCCCTCGTTGAGGCAGTCCGCCATCTGCCGGATGACTCGAGCCAGCCGCTCCGGGGTGAAATACATCAGGACGTTGCGGCAGAGGATCAGGTCGACGTTGGCCGTGCCATTGTCGGCGGCCGGGAAGGAGGGCTCGGCCAGGTTGAGCCGCGCGAAACGCACGGCCGCGCGGATGTCGCCGCGGATTTCGGCACGCTCGTGATCAAGGGGCCGGAAGTACGCCGACCGCAGCCAGTCAGGCGTATTGCGGAACGACCAGCCACGGTAGATGCCCTCGCGCGCGCTCCGCAGGAACCGCGGGTTGAGATCGGTGGCCAGGATCTCGGCGCGCGCGGGGGCGGGAAAACCGGCGCGCTCCAGCACGATCGCGAGCGAATAGGCCTCCTCGCCGGTGCAGCACCCCGCGCTCCAGAACCGGGGCATCCGCGCCCACCCGCGCCGCGTGAACTCCGGCAGGAAATGCTCCGTGATCGCCGCGAAGGCGCCGGGTTCACGGTAAAAGTAGGTCTCACCGACGGTGAGTTCGCGGGCCAAAGCGTCGAGGGCCTCGGGAGCGGAACCACCGCGCAGCAGGGCGGCGACGAGGTCGGCCGCGCGCGCGAAGCCGGCGGCGCGGGCCGCCTCGGCGAGGGCGCGTTCCATCGTCCGGAGCTTCGCGGCCGGCAGATGCAGGCCGAGCCGCTCCGCGACCAGCGCGCTGAGAGCCTCGAGGCGCGGAGCTGGAATTTCCCCCGTCATGCCGTGGCGGCCAGCCGCTCCCGGGCCGCATCCAGCTGCAGGCCTTCCTCGACGGAAAGGAAGCGCGCCAGGTCGTGGATCACCACCACCCCGTCCGGCCGCCGCAGCACACCCTCGATTCCGGGGACCTCCGGGACCACCTCGGCGACCGGCGCGACTTCGCCGGCGGCAAACTCAACGATGCCCTCGACGCGGTCGGTCGCGAGCGCCAGCACTCGGCTGGCGGCACGCACGACCAGCAGCTGGTCGGAGATCCCCAACTCTCGCTCGGCCAAGCCCAGGCGCCGGCGCAGGTCCAGGGCGGGAATCACGCGTCCCTGCAGGTTGAAGACCCCAAGCACCATCCGCGGAGCCTCCGGCAGCGGGGCCAGCTCGACGGCGGGCACCACGCGCTCCACATCGCCCAGATGCACCGCGTAACGCCCATCCCCCACTTGGAAGACGACGAGACGGGCGGAGGGATTCATGCAGGATGAGGTTAGGACGGCGGGAACCAGCCGAGACCTGCCGGCCGCGAACCACACCTGTCGTGGGTATAAAACCTCATTAGCCCATGGCAAGAAGACCTATCAAACCCCGGGCAATTTTTTGCCTTCAGACCGGGGATTCCCGTCGAAGGGCTCCGGAGCCGGCTCAGGATTTGCGCGCCGCGCCGGCGGAGATCTCCTCCGCCAGGCCGGCCACCGCCGCCGCCAACTGCGTCGCCAAGGAACCCTCGGACTTCCCGTCCCAACGCACTCCCTGCGCCGTGAAATCCCCCGCGGCCGAAACCGCGCCTCCCGTGAGCTCCCATGCCGCCCGGAAGATCACCGCGCCGTCGGCCCCACCTTCGCAGGCATGGACACGGAGGGTGAGCACCGGCCCACCCACGGCGGCCGGGACGACGCTCACCCCACGCGCCCGCAGCTCGGCGGCCAGCACGCGCGCGATACCCTGCTCCAACGGCTCCCCCCAGCGCGCATGCTCCCGGAACTCGATCTCGCTCGCCCCGCGCCGCACGACCAGCGGGCGGTTGCGCAGATAACCGGCCACCTCCACCGGTCGCAGCTGCACCGCGGCGACCCCGGTCACGGCGGCGTTTCCCGCGGACGGGCTCGTGAGCACGTAGAAGCGCGTCGGATCGGGACGCGGCTCGGGCAGCAGCGAACAGCCCGCGGAGAGCAACGTGGCGGCGACGAGAAGCGGGAGGCGGCGGGACGGCTTCATGCGACGGAAGGGCGGATGATCAGCGGTCGCGGCTGCGACCGGTGAGGAGGGCGTTCGGGTTGCGCTCGAGGAATTCGGCGAGCCGCGCCACGGCATCGGCCGCCTCGTTGAGACGGCCGAGGGTGGCGCCGACGTCGGCGCCGACGCCCGACTGCGCCGCCATGAAGCCCCGCACCGACTCCGCGGCCGCGTTGAAGGCCTGCAGCGAGCGGCGTACCTCGGCCATGGTCTGCGACACCTCGCGCCCCGCCGGTTCAAGCTGGCCGTCGAGCCGCGCCATGACCGCCCGCACGTCGCTCGCCGCCGTCTTCAGCTCGTCGAGGGTGGCGCGGATGGCGGGATCGGCGGCGAGGGCCTCGAGCGCCGCGCCGGTCCGGCGCCACTGCTCGACCGTGCCGCGGACGTCGATCCCGGCCACTTGGCGGCGTGTCTGCGCGACCAAGGCCTTCACCTCCTCGGAGAGGCCGGTGAAGTCGATGCGCTTGATCTTGGAAAGGATTTCGGAGGCGCTCGCCTGGAAGGCCGAGATCGCGGAGGGCAGCGCGGGCACGACCACGTAGCGGGGGTCGGTCGCGACCTTCCCGGCCGGCAGCGCGGCCGGATCGGCGAAGTCGAGCTCCACGTAGAGCAGGCCGGTCGCGAGACCGAGCACCCCGAGCTGGGCGCGCAATCCCCGGTCGACGAGGCGCTGCAGCTCCTCGCGGCTCGCCACGTCGATCCCCGCACCGCGGGCGTCGGTCATGGCGTCCTTGCCGATCTCGCAGACGACCGCGACCACCGAGCGGCCCGAGGACGCGTCGTAGCGGAGGTTGAGGTCCACCACCCGGCCCACGCGCACGCCGCGCAGCTTCACCGGGGAACCGAGGTCGAGGCCGTGGATGGACTCGTCGAAGAGCACGACGAAGCGCTGCGGCTTGGAGAAGAAGCTCACGCCGCCGAACGAGATCAGCGCGAGGAACAGCAGCGCGAAGCCCCCGATGACGAAGGCGCCGATGACCGCGGGGCTGATCTTCGTCCTCATGCGGCGGCAACCGCGCGGGTCTCGCGCGGGGCGGGGATCGGGGACGGAAGGGGCCGGAGGGTCACGGACGGGAAGACGGGAGGTTCGGCGGCGCGGACCACGGAGGCGAGCGCGTTCATTTTTCCCCGCGGGTCAGGAACTCCCGCACGCGTGGATCGCCGCCGGCCTCGAGGAGGGCGCGCGGCGCGCCCTCGGCGATGATGCCGCGCTCGGCGCGGTCGAGCATGATCGCCCGGTCGGCCAGATCGAAGATCGAGGCGAGCTCATGCGACACGACGACGATCGTGGTGCCGAAGGTGTCGCGGACGTGGCGAATCAAGTCGTCGAGCCGCCGCGACGTGACAGGGTCGAGTCCGGCGGAGGGCTCGTCGAAGAACACGATCTCGGGATCGAGGGCCAAGGCCCGCGCGAGGCCGGCGCGCTTGCGCATGCCGCCGCTAACCTCGGCGGGAAAGTAGTCCTCGAAGCCGAGCAGGCCCACCTGCGCGAGCTTGAGGGTCGCGACCTCCTCGATCTCGCGCCGGCCGAGCGTCGTGTACTCCTCGAGCGGCAGCTCCACGTTCTGACGAAGCGTGAGCGAGCTCCACAGGGCTCCTCCCTGGTAGAGGATGCCGAAGGTCCGCAGCATCTCCCGGCGCGCCGCCGGGTCGGCGTCGGTGAACGAGCGGCCGAGGAAACGCACCGTGCCGCGCACCGGCGCGTGCAGGCCCACCAGGTGCCGCAGCAGGGTGCTCTTCCCGCAGCCGGAGCCTCCGATCACGAAGAAGATCTCCCCGCGCCGCACGCGGAAGCTCACGTCCCGCAGGACCGCCTCGCCGCCGTAGCCGCACTCCAGCCCGTCCACCTCGATCGCGGGCCCCTCCGACCGTTGTGCCTGTTCTTCCATGACGGATCAGATCCCGAGTATGTTGAAGATGACCGCGAACAGAGCGTCGGCCACCACGATCAGCAGCAGGGAGGTCACCACCGCCGAGGTGGCGGCCAACCCGACGCCGGCGGCGCTGCGCTCCGCCTGCAGGCCGCGCAGGCAACCGGAGACGCCGATGATCACGCCGAAGGCGGCGGCCTTGATGACGCCCGAGGCGACGTCGGAGAGGTCGACGATCGTGAGCATCTCGACCCAGTAGGCAGCCGGCGGGATCGAGAGCAGGCCGTAGGCGACCACCATGCCGCCGAGGATGCCGAGGGCGTTGGCATACATCGTGAGCAGCGGCATCATGACCGCGAGGGCCAGGATCCGTGGCAGCACGAGGAACTGCACCGGAGGGATACCGAGCGTCTCCAAGGCGTCGATCTCCTCCCCCGCCTTCATGTTGCCCAGCGTCGCGGCGAAGGCCGCGCCGGTGCGCCCGGCCAGCACCACCGCGGTCATCACCGCCCCCATTTCGCGCACCATCGAGAGCCCGATCATGTCGGCGATCCAGATGTCCCCGCCGAACTGCCGCAGCACCAGCGCGCCGGTGTAGGCGAGCGTCACGCCGACGAGAAAGCTGATGAGGCTGACGATCGGCAGCGCCATCGCGCCGCATTGCTGCATCTCGCGGAAGCAATCACCCCAGCGGAAGCGGCCGGGCTGCCGCGCGACGCGCTGCACCGCGAGGACGCATTCCCCGACGAAGTCGAGGATCGCGCGGGTCTTGGCGAGCACGTCGGTCGAGGCGAGGCCGACGTTGGTGAGGAAGCTCTCCGAACGGTCGACCGGCACGCTGGTCTCGTGCGAGCGCGCCAATTGCCCCAGCACCTCGCGTAACGCGGGCGGCAGCCCCTCAGTCTCGCACGAGATTCCGCGGCCGCGCGCCCACTCCTGGGCGGCGAAGACGAACAACGGCAACGAGCTGTCCCAACGCCCGAGCGCCCCGGCCCGCAGGAAAACTCGGCCGGGCTCGAGTCCGGCGGCGAGCGCCGCCCAATCCGGCCGCTGCTCCGTGATCCGCCACACGCCCTCTACGGTCACCACAAGGCCCTCCCCGTCCATCTCGGCGCGCGCGACTGCACGGGCGGGCTCGGGGTGGTCGGACATGGCATGATTCCACCGCCGCGCCGCTCTGGCGCCAAACCAATTTCCACACCGGCACTCGCCGTGCGCCGCGGTTTCCCTCCGCCTCCCGTAGCCGCCGGCGAGGTGAATTCCGTGGATTGAAGAATCAGGGCGGCGGCGCGATGCTGACCTTAAATTCCCCGTGATCACTCCCTCCCCCACCCAACGCCGCCGGCTCGAGCGCGCCGCCCGCGCCGCCGCCCGTCATTCCTATTCACCCTACTCGCGTTTCCGCGTGGGCTCCGCCGTCCTCACCGGCTCCGGCCGCATCTTCGCCGGCTGCAACGTCGAGAATGCCTCCTACGGGCTCTGCAATTGCGCCGAGCGCACCGCCATCTTCAGCGCCGTCGCCGCTGGCGAGCGGCGCATCCGCGCCGTGGTTGTCTATACGCCCACCCCGAAGCCCACCCTGCCCTGCGGCGCCTGCCGGCAGGTGATCAATGAGTTCGGCCCCGACGCCATCGTCATCAGCATCTGCGACTCGGCGCACCAGGAGGAAACCTCACTCGCCGGGTTGCTGCCCCACGCGTTCGGTCCGAAGGATCTGCATTAAAGGAGCGCCGGGAAGACGTGCGCCGCGAAATACGCGGAAGAGCCGGAAGCCCCGCGTGAATTTTCCGCGGCTGCAGCCGCGGCCACACGGAACCACTTTCCGACCGGAAACCCTAACCGCCTCATCGTCAGATATGCCGTCCCTGTGGCCGCGGGGGCACCCGCGGAAATTTCACGCATCCCCGTCGGACGATTCGGAACCGAAATTTCCGACTTCCTCACCGCGCTTCTCCGCGGCTCCCGCCGCGGCCACACGGAACTAGTTTCCGACTCAATATCTGAAGGGTCGGGCCGGCGGAAGCTACGCGCAGCGGCCACGAGCGCCCCCGGGAAGCTCTAGGCCACCTCCCCCCGCGCCTACTTCCGCTCCACCCGCACGGGTGTTTCGCGTCCAGGCGCTGGGAAGCGGACGACTGCCGCGTGGCCTCCGAGGTCGAGCTCAACCTTGACCTCGCCATCGGTCTCGACCCGCCGCGCGGTCCACGGACCGGCCTGACCGGCACGATGCGGCACGAGGACGGTCACGACGCCGATTTCGGCGCGCTTCACGGTCGTGCCCGCCTCGACATGCCAGAGGTTCGGGAACTCGCGGGTGGGTGGCGGTTGGAAACCGTCGGTCTGCCGGAAGGTCAGCGGCTCCGGCGAAAGGCAGGCGATCTCGAGGCCGGCCCTCGGCTGTTCGACCTTCAGACGCGCGGCGGCCTCGTCGACCGTGAATGCGCGCGGCGCGTGCAGCATGAACTGGTAGGTCGCGGGCTTCGTCGCGACGAGCTCGTCGTAAAGCACCACACACGGGCGATCGCCCTTCAGGAACACCACGTGGCGCCACGCCTTCCGCAACCGGCCGCCGTACGCCTTCGTGGCGTCGCCCGCGACATAGTCATGAGAGGCACCCAGTTCCTCTCGCACGATGCGGCCGGTGGACGCCGCCGAATGCGGGACCTGCCCCTCGCCGTCGACCAGCACCGCGTTCTGCGCGCGCGTCGAATGGACGTACTGGTAGTGAAACTTGCTCCCGTGCAGGTCGCGGTAGGTGTTGGCGACCAGCAAAGCCTCGCCGTACGCGTTCAGCAGGAATCCATTCTGCGAATTGTGTCCGTGGCTCTGCGTTCCGAACGGGCTGGATTTGAACGCGAAGTGCACGTCGTCGCGGCTGTCGGCCAGCGTGAGGTGCAGGCTGGCGACGCCGACGCCGTGGAAGACCTTCGAGGGCGGCAGTTCGGCCAGCGGGCGCTTCTCCGGCAGCGGCGGCAGATTCGCGCGATAGAGGAAGCCCAGGAAGCCGCCGTTGGCGGGCATGCCGCCGCGCTCCGCCCAGTCGCGCCAGTAGCCCGCCCGCCCGCCGTCACCGCTGGCCCCGCGCGCCCGCAGGTGATACTCCATGAAGGCCGGCGGCGTGATGGGGCGACCCGAGAGATCGCCGAAGCCGGCGTTGGGAGAATTCGGCGGGGCGAGGTACATCGGGTAGTCGCCGACCTGCGCGTAGAAGGGCTTGCGCATGCCGTCGATGCCGAGCGCCGCCTGCGCGACCTGCAGCCACCACACCGCCTTGTTCTGGTAGCCGCTCCAGTAGCTCACGCCCTCATGCCAGCCGCCATCGTCGTCGGACCACACCGGATAGCACGTGAAGAACTTGGTCACGGCGTAATCGAGCCACACGGGCGCCTCGGGGATCTCGTCGAGGAACGCGATGCCCGCCTCGGCGATCTTGTGCCAGACGCGGTTGGCGTGGCTGCCGAACGGCCGCTGCAGGTGGCCGACCCCGCGCCCGACCTCGCTGCTGTTCCACGCGTCGATCACGCGCGCGCGCATCGCGGCCCGCACTTTGGCGCGCTCGGCGTCCGTGAACATGTCCCAGGCCCAATCGTAGGCGCGCGCCGGCCGGTAGAGCATCGGCTTGGCGGCCTCGCAGTTGAGCGTGAAGTTGGTGTTTCCCGCGGGGTCCCACGATACGAGGTGCAGCACCCAGCGGCGCGCCGCCTCGCCGTAGGCCTTGTCGCCGGTGAGCAGGTAGACGAACGCGAGGGTTTCTGCCTCGGTGCACGCGGCCTCCGCCTGCTCCCGGTTCGGCCACCAGTACTTGATCAGCTCGGGGTTGTCCTTCTCCCGGGCCGAGCCGCGGTGCGCCGGCTCGGGCGTGGGGCCCTTGAGGATGTAGCCGTCGGCCGCCTTCCGGAGCGCCGCGAACGCCGCCGCCTCGCGGCCCTGCGCCAGTTCGCGCAGCCGCGGCAAGTCCTCGGGCCGGAGGAACAGGCGCGGATGACCCGCCGGCACGCGCTCGCGCTGCTGCGCGACCGTGGGCATGGGCAGCTCGGCCGCGGAAGCCGGCACTTCGACGCGACGCGTCGCGCTCCACTCCGTGGCCACGCCCTTCGCCGTCACCGCCCGATAGCGCCAGAACCAGACCCCCGGGCGAAACGCCGCGTGGTGGGTGTAGGCGGGCCACACCACGTTCTCGACGGTCGTCGTGCTCCCCGCCGGGAAGCTCGCGTCGGAGGACCATTGCACCTGATAGCGCGTGGCGTCCGCAGGTGCGATCCACGCGAAGGAGGGAGGATTCAACGCCACCGCCGCGCCGTCGGCCGGCCGGTAGCCCCACTCGTCGGCCCGGGCCGGCCGCTGGTCGAGCGGCAAGGCGGCGTGAAGGCACTGCGCGGACAAGGCCACCGCCAAGATGAGACCGCGACGCTCATGGAGGATTGGGGGCATGTACCAACCATGACGGTCCCGCGGCTGCTTGGCTACGACTGACAATTGCCTTGTGCGCCAGGCGCGACGGTTGCTTTTTCCCGCTCCATCCCCGCCAGACCCCACGGCGGGCTTAGGACACCCCACCCCTATGAGCCCCACCCTGCGCTTCCTGCTGCGCCTTCTCCCCTCGCGTCTCCTGCTTTGCCTCGGCCTCGCCGCACCGGCCTTCGCCGCCCAACCGGGCGCCACCGGGGCCATCGAGGGCCGCGTGTATGATCCCGCGCGCGGTGAATTCCTCGAGCGCGCGCGGCTGGTCGTGGAAGGCACGGGTCTCGAGGCCTTCTCGGAGACGGGCGGCCGCTACCGCCTGACGGGCGTACCCGCCGGCGCGGCCAAGGTGCGCGCGTTCTTCACCGGGCTTTCGCCGCAGACGCTCGCGACGGAAGTCCCGGCGGGCGGGACGGCCCAATTGGACTTCAACCTTGCGGCGGGCGAAGGAGCCCGGGCGGCCGCCCCGGGGGGCGCCATCCGACTCGACCAGTTCGTCGTGGCGACCTCGAAGGAGATGGATGGCGCGGCGATCGCGATCAACGAGCAGCGCTTCGCGCGGAACATCGTGAACGTCGTCGCGGCCGACGAGTTCGGCACGGTGGTGGACGGCACCCCCGGCGAGGTGATGAAGTTCCTGCCCGGCGTGACGCTCGACTACAGCGCCGGCGAGGCCCGCACCGTCTCGATGAACGGCGTGCCGGCGGCCAACGTGCCGATCACGGTGGGCGGATTCGACCTCGCGAGCGCCGCCGGCAACGGCACGGGCCGCGTGACCAACCTCGATCAATTCTCGGTCAACAGCATCGCGCGCATCGAGGTGCACCACTCGCCCACGCCGGAGTCGAGCGGCTCCGCCCTCGCCGGCTCGGTCAACATGGTGCCGCGCTCGGCCTTCGAGCGCTCCCGCCCGCAGCACAACCTGAGCGTGTTCCTCACGCTCAAGGACGGCGACCGGCACTTCAACAAGACCCCCGGGCCGTTGAACAAGCCGACGCGCAAGGTCACCCCGGGCTTCAATTTCTCCTCGGTCGTGCCCGTTAACCGACGCTTCGGCTTCACGCTCTCCGGCAACCACGTCGATCAGTACAGCTACGAGGACGTCGCCGCCAGCACCTGGCGCGGCAACGGCTACGCCACCAACGTCGCCGCCACCGCGACCACCGGGCTGCCCGACACCACGCCCGACCGCCCCTACCTCACCGATTTCGCCCTCCGCGACAGCACGCGCGGCAACCGCGCCGACTCCGTCGGCACCACGCTCGACTACCGTCCCTACGCCAACGCCACCCTCTCGTTCTCCTTCCTCTGGAACTGGATCGGCGTCGTGCACAACAACCGCACGTTCTCGTTCTTCATCAACCGTGTGCTGCCCGGCGAATGGGGCCCGACCTTCACCCGCGGCGCGCCGCTCCCGGCCGGCACCACCGGCACCCCGGGCGGCTTCGGTCCCGCCGGCGGCCTCGGCGAGGCGCGCATCAACGGCGGCGCCCAGGACTGGTACGGCACGACGTACAGCCCCTCGCTCGTCTGGCGTCACGACGGACCGGTCTGGAAGATGGACGCCGGCGTCGGCTTCTCCCGCGCGAGCCTCCACACGCGCAACGTCGACAAGGGATTCTTCGGCGCGACGCAGGCCCGCCGCACCGGCGTGCGGGTCTCGTTCGACGACATCTTCTACCTCCGGCCCAACGCCATCTCGGTCACCGGGGCCGACGGCCTGCCGGTCGACCCGTACCGGCTCGACAACTACGCCCTAGACACCGCCAACGCCGTGGTGCGCGACTCGTACGACCTCAAGCGCAGCGCCCGCGTCAACGTGCGCCGCGACCTAGCCCCCGGCGGCGTGCCCGTCTCCCTGAAGTCCGGCCTGGAACTCCGCAGCATGGAACGCGACCTGCGGGCGACGACCGAGACCTACACGTTCGTCGGCCGCGACGGCGTGAACAGCTTCGCCGGCAACGCCCCGCTGCGCGGCGACGACAACGCCGGCCCTGTGCTCGACGAGGCGTTCTCCCAGCGCGTCGGCTCCTACGGTTTCCCGCGCATCCAGTGGATCTCAAACGACGACTACTACGACCTGTACCGGAGCAACCCGTCGTACTTCACCACCAACGACAACACCAACTACCGCGCGGCGATCGGCGCCTCGAAGTATGCCCGCGAGGTGATCTCGGCGGCCTATCTCCGCACCGACGCCGCGTTTCTCGAACGCCGGCTCCAGTTCGTCGGCGGCCTCCGCGCCGAGCAGACCAACATCAGCGCGCAGGGCCCGCTCACCGATCCCACGCGGAACTTCCTGCGGGACGCCGCCGGCAACGTCGTCCCGCGCCGCGACGCCGCCGGCAACATCCTGCGCAACGCCGCAGGCGCGCCGCTGCCCGCGCTGATCGTGCCGACGACGGACGCGCTGGGCCTCTCGAAGCTCACCTACCTCGACCGGGGGCAATCGACCTCGAAGGAGTACCTGCGGCTCTTCCCCAACCTCAACGTGAGCTACCTCCTCCGCGAGAACCTCACCGCGCGCCTCGCGTACTATCAGAGCGTGGGGCGGCCCGACTTCAACCAGTACGCCGGGGGACTCACACTGCCCGACACCTCCGTACCCGTGACGTCCAACACCGTCATTTCGGTCAACAACGCGGGCATCAAGGCGTGGAGCGCCGAGAGCTACAAGTTCCGCCTCGAGTACTACTTCGACCGCGTCGGCACCCTGAACATCGGGGGCTTCCGGCGGGAGTTCAAAAATTTCTTCGGCAGCGTGCGCTTCCCCGCGACGCCCGAGTTCCTCGCCTACTACGACCTCGATCCCGACGAGTACGGGATGTACGAGGTTTCCACGAACCACAACCTGTCGACCACGGTGCGGATGACCGGCCTGGAGTTCGACTACAAGCAGGCGCTCACCTTCCTGCCTTCCTGGGCCCGGGGCGTGCAGGTCTTCGCCAACGCGAGCGCCATCCGCGCGACCGGCGACGGCGCCGCGAACTTCGCCGGCTTCGTTCCCCGGAGCGGCAGCTGGGGCTGGAGCCTCACCCGCCCGAAGTACGTGCTGCGCATGAACTGGAACTACCGGGGGACGCAGCGGCGCGGCATCATCGCGACCGGCCGGAGCATCGAGCCCAACACCTACAACTGGGGTTCCAAGCGGCTCTACATCGACGTCAACGCCGACTACGTGCTGAGCCGCCGCTTCACCCTCTTCGGCAGCATGCGTAACATCCACGACCAGACCGAGGACTCGAAGATCTACGGCCCGAACACCCCCGACTACGCGAAGTTCCGCCAGCGCGTCTCCTACGGCTCGGCCTGGACCTTCGGGCTGCGCGGCACCTTCTGAACGGCCGCTCCGGAAAGCGCGCCCTTCAGCCCGCGAGGCAACGCAGGCCGCGCACCAACCGGTCCATGGCCTCCGTCACCGTCTCCGGCGTGAGCGCGCCGTACGCGACCCGCACGCGGCAGGCCGCACCCTCGCCGAAGGCGGTCCCCGGGATGACCGCCACGCCGTGCTCGCGGATCAGTCGCTCCGCGATTTCCAAGGCGGGACGCGCACTCCGGATCCGCAGCAGGAAGTAGAACGCGCCATCCGCCCGCGGAACGTCGACGACGCCCTCCTCCTCCAGCGGCCGCAGCGCCGCGCGCAGGATGAGGCGGTTGGCCGCGATCCCCTCGCGCCTCGTCCGCACCCACTCCGGCCCCGCCTCGAGCGCGCCGACCGCCGCGAACTGCGATACCACGGGCGGGCAGATCACGATCGTGTCCTGCACCTTGCGCAACGCCCCCTCGAGCCGCTCGGGAAACACCAGCCAGCCGATGCGCCAGCTGGCGAAGCCGTGGGACTTCGACAGCGAATGCAGCGAGATCGTGTGGGCGGCCGCCCCGGGAATCGACGCCGGCGAGAAATGGACCGCGCCGTCCCACGTGAACGCCGCGTAGGCCTCGTCGCTGACGTGGAAGATGCCCCGCTCGGCGCAGAGCGCGTTCACCTCCCGCAGCGCCGCCTCAGGAAACACGGCGCCGGTCGGGTTGTTGGGCGAGACGGTCACGATCGCGCGCGTGCGCGGGGTGACGGCCGCGCGGATCGCCGCCACGTCGAGCTGGTGGCGCGCATCCGTCGGCACCACGACCGGACGGCAGTCCGCCATCGTCACCGCCATCTCATGGTTGAAGTAGTACGGCGCGGGCAGGATGACCTCGTCCCCGGCATCGGCGATCGCGAGCAAGGCGGCGAGGAACGCGTTGTTGCCGCCGGCGGTGACCATGAGCCGGTTGCCGTGGGCGGGGCCGACGCGGACCCCATGCTCCGCCGCGAGCTTGGACTCCAGCGCGGATACGAGCGGCGGGATGCCCCCGACGGCCTGGTACCGGTGGCCGAGGGGATCGGCGAGGAACCGCGGGATGGCCGCGAAGGCCGAGGCGGGAGGCTCGTAACCCACGACTCCCTGCCCGAGGGACACCGTCCCCGGATGCGCGCGGATTAAGTCGGCGATCACGGGGATGATCGGCGACTGCACGGCGCGCAGGCGGCGGGATTCGGCAGGCGGGGTCACGGAGGGAAGACAGGACACCGGCCGCGCGCCGCGTAAAGCTCGACGGAGGAAACGCATTCCTTACTCACGGAAAGCGTTGCCTTACCCTTATTCCTTACTTTGCTCGTGACCATGGAAACCACGGTCACGACCAAAGGTCAGCTCACCCTTCCGGTGGAGGTGCGGCGGGCCCTCGGCATCGACGCCGGCACGGTGCTCGAGGTCGAGCTCGGCACCGGCGGCAGCGTGGTGCTCCGCAAGAAGACCGAGCCCGGCTTCTTCGACCAGTTCGTGGGCCTCAAGGCCGAGGGCGCCCCGTTCGCCAGCGGCGACGAGGCCCGCGAGGAGCTCCGCGTGATGGAGGATGCTCCCCCGCTCCCGCCCCCCGCTCCGCAGCGGCGCAAGGCCCGCGGTCGCCGCTGACCATGGCCGTCGCGATCGACTCCAACATCCTGATCGACGTGCTCGGGCGTCCCACCGAGCACACGCCGCACGCCGTCGAGGCATTGAACGCGGCCCTCGGGCGCGGCGCGCTGGTCATCTGTCCGGTGGTGGCGGCGGAGACGTCACTGTACTTTGCCAGCGCGGACGAGGCGGAGGAAACCCTGCGTCGCATGCAGATCCGCCTCTCGCCGTTCGCGTGGAAGGACCTGCACCTCGCGGGCCGCATCTTCCTGGAGTACCGCAAACTCGCCCCGCAGCCGCGGCACCGCGTGGTGGCCGACTTCCTCGTGGCGGCGCATGCGTTCCATCATGCGACCGAGCTGATCACGCGAGATCGCGGCTTCTACCGGCACTACTTTCCCAAGCTGAACCTCACACACGTCGGTCCGGCTTGAACCGGACGACGGAGGCGCGGAGTCACGGTTCCCCGAGGTGCCTCGCGAGGAAGCCGAGGAAGACGGGCCGCAGGTCGCGGGGCAGCGGCTTCTTCGACCATTTCTCGAGGTCGAACGTATGGCCGACGCCGTCGATGAGCATGAGCTCGTGGCGCGCGCCTCGTTCGCGGGCCACACGGTCAAGTTCCTCCGCCTGCAGGTAGTCGACGGTAGCGTCGGCCTTCCCGTGCAGCGTGAGCAAGGGCACGCTGTCGCGCCGCACATGTGTCACCGGCGAGGCGAGCTTAAGGACCGGTGCGGTGTTATCGGAGGCGCCGTAGACCTTGAGCGCATTCGGAGACCACGCGCGCAGCTCCCCAGGGACACCCTGGGGACTCACGTCGCGGCGCGTCGTGATATTGGTGATGCCGTACAGGTTCACGGCGCAGCGCACGGCGTCGGACACGCCCGGGTAAGGAGTGTCTGCCCCGGCAGGATCGAGCCCCGCCACGCCCGCGGTGAGCGCGACCATCAGCGCGAGGTGTCCGCCGGCGGAGCCGCCCGCGACGGCGATGCGGGCGGGATCGACGGAGTAACGCGCGGCGTGGGCGCGCAGGAAGCGGACGGCGTTCTTGCAGTCGAAGAGGTTCGTGGGCCAAGCGCCGTCGCCGAGGCGGTAGTCGATGCTCACGGCGACGTAGCCGGCCGCGGCGGCGGTGCGGCAGATGTTATCGGCGCGCGCCTCGTTCTTGGTACCGCCCGTCCAACCGCCGCCGTGGATCCAGACGAGCGCGGGATGCGGGCGGCCATCGGCCCGGGGCGCCGGCTGGTAGACGTCGAGCTTTTCCGCGCGGCCGGGCGCGAGGAAAGCGACGTCCTTGGAGACGCGCACAGCGGCATCGGCGCCAAGGGCGGTCGCGGCAGCGGACAGGATGAACAGGCAGACGGTGGCACGCAGGGGCATGGGGTAAGCGGATGCGGAGCGGCCGGTCGCGTCGAGGCGGGATTCCCCGGGGCCGGCCAGCATTCCCGGTTGCCAACTGAAGGAGACACGTCGAAGAAACCCCACCCCGTTTACTTACCCATGCGCAATCCCAAGCCCCTCCTACGCGCCGGCCTTGCCGCGCTCGCGCTCGCCCAAGCCGTGGCCGCCCAGACCGCCGCACCCGCTTCGACCGATCCGGCCGCGCTCGCGCGCTGGGACAGGAACAAGAACGGCCGGCTGGATGCCGATGAACTCGCCGCGAAGCAGGCGGAGGAAGCCCGGGCCGGCGACTCCGTGCTGCTCACGCCGTTCGAGGTGAAGACCGACGCCTTCGACACCTACGAGGCGACCAACACGAATTCCATCACCGGCACCAACACCGCGCTGGGCAAGACGCCCCTCGACGCGAAGGTGTTCAACCGCCAGCTCATGGACGAGATGGGCGTCGTCGACATGACCGAGATGCTCTCGAAGCTCGGCGGCCTCGGCTCGGCGATCATCGGCGGCGGCAACGAGGACGTGCGCGGCGACCTCGAGGGCGACCGGCAGGATCCGAAGAGCATGACGATGCGCGGCCTGCAGATCAACAACCCGCGCCGCGACGGCTTCCTGCGTTCCGACACGACGCTGCTCGACTCGTTCGACATCGAGCGCGTTGAGGCGATCGGCGGCTCGAACTCGCTGCTCTTCGGCTCGGGCGACGCGGGCGGCGTGGTGACGAGCGCCTCGAAGCGCGCCTACCTGAACCGCCGGCCGACGGTGACCTTCTCCGCCACGGGCGACTCCGAGGGCACGCGCCGCTACACCCTCGACGCGCAGGCCGGCTACAAGTACGGCGCGATCCGCGTGAACGCGGCGCGGGGCGACACCCGCTTCTTCCGCCCCGGCACGCGCCAGCTCAACGAGGGGCTCCATCTCGCCGCCACCCTGCAGCCCTGGAAGCGGCTGCAGATCCGCGGCGAGTGGCGGCACTTCACGCGTGACACGATCTTCGCCCAGGCGGTCACGGTGCGGGCGCCGCTGAACCTGCTGCTGCCCACCGGCGAGCGGGTCGACAACCAGAGTTCCCGCTACCTCGTGGCCTTTCCCAACGTCGCCGAGCTCACCGGCGGCGTGTTCGACCTCACCAAGGTCGACTCCGCGATCGGGCCGTTCAACCGCGACGCCTACAAGAACGGCATCAAGTCCATCGTCGCCGAGGCCACCCTGGCCGAGGGCCTCGCGCTGCAGGTGCGCTACGGCCATGACGCCCGCATCAACGACCCCCTGCGCACGACCTCGACGACGGTCTACGCGCCGGGCGCGCCGGGGAACCTGTACGTCGACCCCGCCACGGGGCAGGTAGGCACCAAGTGGTCCTTCAATCCGTCGATGAACGCCGTCCCCTTCCACACCGGCGCGCGCGGCTACCGCGCGGCGCTCGCCTACCAGAAGAACCTCGGCCGGTGGGGCCGCCACCAGGCGAGCGTCTTCTATCAGGACATGCAGTCGTGGGTGAACCAGGAGCCGTGGCGTTTCTACGAGGCTGATGCCTCGGGCAACGCCATCCAGAACCTCGCGCAGATCACCAACAGCGAATCCGGCCGCACCACGCTGCCGACCGTCTGGATGCCCATCTTTCCCGACAAGGTCATCGGCGGCGGCGATTGGCCCTTCACCTCGCTCGTCCACCCCAACGGCAAGACCTACGTCTACCAGCCGCAGGTCT
>JBBAVH010000007.1:0-134356 GCA_040397825.1 Opitutaceae bacterium | reverse complement strand
TCTCCCCGCGCAGGTAATGCGGCACCATCACCACCGCGAGGATCACCCGCGCGATGACGTAGCCGAGGATCATCTGCAGGAAGCCGAGGTTCCCCGCGTAGGCGATCGCGGGCACGCCGATGATCGTCAGGGCGCTGGTTTCCGTCGCGATGATCGAGGCTCCGATGCCCCACCAAGGGATGTCTCGGCTGCCGAGGAAGTAGTCCCGCGTGTTGTGCTGGTCCTTCCCGAACCAGACGCCGAGCACGATCATGGCGGCGAGGTAGACGAGGATGATGACCCAATCGCCGTAGCCGAAATAGGTGTTCATGCGGCGGGCCGATCGACGGAAAACCCTCCGCGCATGGCGAGGAGATTCCCGGCGCGCTCCGGCGTTGCCTCCGATCCGCGCCTCGGCACCGTCGCCCAAGAATGCCTTCCCCGCTGCGCCTCACGTTCGCCTGCGCCATCGCCGCGGTCACCTGTGCGGATCCGGGGCGGCTATTGGGCGCCGAGGCGAACGTTCCGGCGGCTCCGGCCTTCCGCACGCTGGATGAACTGCAGGCCCGCCTCGCCGCGCACGTCGGCCAGCCGCGGTTTGCCCCTGCGCTCTGGGGCGTGAAGGTCGTCTCGCTCGAAACTGGTCGCGTGTGGTTCGAGCATGACGCGCGCCGGCTGCTCAGCCCCGCCTCGAACACCAAGCTCTACACCGGGGCCCTCGCGCTCGACGTCCTCGGGGGCGACTACCTCATCCGCACGCCGGTCCTCGCCGCCGCGCGGCCGGATGCCGCCGGCACCGTCGCCGGGGATGTAATCGTCTGGGGGCGCGGCGACCCCGGCTGGAAATCGCGGGGGTCCAACCGCGATTTCTGGTCGGCCTTTACCCCCGTGGTGGAGGTGATCGAGCGGGCGGGGGTGAAACGGATCAGGGGCGAACTCGTCGCGGACGCGACTTGGTTCCAATCATTGCCCAACGGGGCCGGTTGGACGGCCGACGACCTCAACGACTACTACGGCGCCGAGGTCTCGGCGATCAGCTTGGAGCAGAACTACACCGGACTGCGCGTGACGCCGGGCTCAACCGTGGGCCAACCGTGCCTCGTGGAATGGTTGCAGCCGCACACGGGACTGGCCGTCGAGAACCGCACGTTGACCCGTGCGGCCGATGCTGCCGTTCGGCTCACGCCGATCCGCGTCTTCGGCGAGACGACGGTTTACCTTTCCGGAGGTTTGCCGGCCGGAGGGAAACCGGAGGTCGTGGATGTCACGGTGCCGAGGCCTGCCGCGTGGTATGCCGCCGGACTGAAGGCGGCGCTGGCGCGCAAGGGCATCACGGTCGAAGGCCGCACGCGGGCGGTGCGCTGGCCGGAGGCGCCGGTGGCGCGTCCGGGCATGGTGGTCCTGGGCGAGGCGGTTTCCGCACCGATGCGCGACTTGGTCGCCGGCTTCATGAAGCCGTCGCAGAACCTCGAGACTGACCTGATCTTCGGCCACGTCGCGGAGCTCGCGCGCACCGACGCCACACCGGCGGGGCGAATGACGGAGGAACTCGGCGTGGCGGCGCTGCGGGCCTTCCTGCAGCGGGAAAAAATGCCGGCCGACGAAGTGAAGTTCGAGGAAGGCTCGGGTCTCTCCCGCAACAACCTCACGACTGCCAACGCCACGGTCGCGCTCCTCGTGGCGATGGCGCGGCACCGCGCGGCTGCCGACTTTGAGCGGTCCCTGCCGGTGGCGGGCGTTGACGGCACCCTGCGCACGCGCATGAAGGGAAGCCCCGCCGAGGGCAACGTCCGCGCCAAGACGGGTACCTTGCGCTACGCTAACAGTATCGCCGGGTACGTGACGACGGCGGGCGGCGAACGGCTGGCGTTCTGCGTGATGCTCAACCGTAATTCCGGCCAACCTCCGGAGCGCAACGTGCGGCAGGAGGTCGACGACGTCGCGGTGTGGCTCGCGGGTTTCACCGGGCGGGTCGACTGAGCGCCCGCGCGCCGGTTTTCACTCGGCCAGCGGGCTGTTTTACCTCGGGAAAAGGCTCAAGATTGCCCTTGCCATGGCAGGGGGGCGTCTCTGTTTTCGACCGCTCTCCATGCAAAAGACGAAGAAGTCCATTGCCAAGCGGTTCAAAATCTCCGCGAAGGGCAAGCTCGTGCGCCGCACGCCTGGCTTTCGTCACCTGCTCGGCTCGAAGTCCACGAAGCAAAAGCGTCGTGCGACCCGGGACAAGCTCGTGGCTGATGGTCATGCGCGCCCGCTCCTGCGCGCCCTGCCGTTCGGCCTGTAATCCGTTACAGGTTAGCCGCTGAAACCATAACTTCGCTCCGCGGGTGAATCACCCAAGCCGACCTGCGGGCGACTAATCCAAAAAGGAAAAAACCAACATGGCTCGCTCAACCAACGGTCCCGCGTCGCGCAAGCGCCGCAAGAAAGTGCTGAAGTACGCCAAGGGCTACTTCGGCAGCAAATCGAAGCTCTTTCGCTACGCGAAGGAAGCCGTCCAGCACGCGTGGCAGTACGCCTACCGCGCTCGCCGCAAGAAGAAGGCCGATTTCCGCGGTCTTTGGATCGTGCGTCTGAACTCCGCCTGCCGCAACGCGGGCATCAGCTACAGCCGCTTCATCGAGGGGCTCAAGGCCGCCAACATCACCCTCGATCGCAAGGTCCTCAGCGACCTCGCGATCCGTGACGAGGTGGCGTTTAACGCCCTGGTCAAGCAGGCCCAGGACGCGTTGAAGGCCAAGGCCGCCGCCGCCAAGGCCTGATCCTCAACGCGAGCCCCGGGCGGGCTCGCCCCCCGGACGCCGGAGGACGGGTCCCGCACCGCGGGATGCCGTCCTTCTTTTTTGGGAGCGCTCCGCGCTCCTCCGTCGTTAGCCCCTTTGTCCTTTTCCGACTTCCGCCTAACGTTTCCTCATGCAGGACCAACTCAACGCCCTCCTCGCCAAGGCCGCCGCCGAACTCCCCACGCTGGGCGCGCGCCCCGAGTTTGAGGCCGCCAAGGCCCGGTACGTCGGCCCCAACGGCGAACTCACCGCCCTCATGAAGCAAATGGGCGCGGTGCCGAAGGAGCAGCGACCCGCCGCGGGCAAGCTCATCAACGAGGCGAAGGCGCGCCTGCAGGAGCATCTCGACGCCGCGCTCGCCCGGATCGGCGACAGCGAGCTCGCCGCGCGGCTCGGGCCGCCGGTCGACGCCACGTTGCCGTCGCCGGACGCGGGGCCCGGCACCCGCCACCCTCTGACGCTCGTGCGGGAGGAAATGTGTCGCATCCTGCGCAAGGCGGGATTCACCGTCGCCGACGGTCCTGAGGTCGAGAGCGAGTATTACTGCTTCGACGCCCTGAATACGCCCGCCGACCACCCGGCGCGCGATGAGAAGGACACGTTTTACTTCCCCGCCGGCGCCCGCTTTGGCAATGTCGCGAAAAAGACGCCCGACGAACGCTACCTGCTTCGTACCCACACTTCGTCCGTGCAGATCCGCACGATGCTCAAGGGCGCTCCGCCGATCCGCATCGTCTCGCCCGGCCGCGTGTACCGGCGCGACACGTCTGACGCCACCCACAGCGCGAACTTCCACCAGCTCGAATGCCTGTGCGTCGACCGCAACGTGACCGTGCGTGACCTCAAGGCGCTGCTGGACTACATCTTCGCTTCCTTGCTGGGGAAGGACACCAAGACGCGCTTCCGCCCGCATTACTTCGGCTATACCGAGCCGAGCTTCGAGGTCGACCTCGGGGCCTCGCACCTGCCCAAGGTCAACAAGCCCTGGATCGAGATCGGCGGCTGCGGCATGGTCGATCCCTCGGTCTTCGAGGCGGTCGGGTACGATTCGGAAGTCTGGACCGGTTACGCCTTCGGCATGGGCCTCGAGCGGCTCGCAATGCTGCTCTACGGCATCGATGATATCCGGTATTTCTACCAGAACGATGTGCGCTTCCTGCGTCAGTTTGGGTGATCCGGGAAGAAGTTGGAATTTGGAAGCTGGTAGTTCGCATGAAGACGCCCGCAAAGACCTTCCGAGACCTGATCGTCTGGCAGAAGGCTCACGCCTTCGTTCTGGCCGTCTATCGTCTCACCGATGGATTTCCTAAGTCCGAGCTGTACGGGTTGACGTCGCAGTTTCGTCGGGCGGCGGTCTCGGTTCCGGCCAATATTGCCGAGGGCTTCAAGAAGCGCGGGAAACCCGACAAGCTACGGTTCTATAACATCGCTCAGGGGTCGGTGGAGGAATGTCACTACTACCTTATCCTCTCCCATGACCTCAGCTACGCCGACACCCGGCCTCTGACGGAATCCCTCAACGAGGTGGGCCGGATGCTCGAGGGATACTGCTCCTCGCTTGCCGCCAGCTCCTGACTTCAAACTCCTAACTCCCATCTCCTTTCCCAGGTGAAGATTTCCCTTAATTGGATCCGCGATTACTTGCCGCTCACCGCCTCGGTGGAGGAGATCTCCCGCGCGGTCACTTTCCTCGGCTTCGAAGTCGAGTCGGTGCACACCACCGGCGCGCCTAAGCTCGAGCATGTTGTCGTCGGCGAGATCCTCACCCGCGCCAAGCATCCGAACGCCGACAAGCTCTCGGTCTGCACGGTCGACGTAGGGCCCGCCGGCGGCGTGAAGACGATCGTCTGCGGCGCGCACAACTGCGATGCCGGCAACCGGGTTTTTGTCGCGCTTCCGGGAGCGGTGCTGCCCGGTGATTTCCGCATCAAGCAGTCGAAGATCCGCGGGCAGGCCTCCGAGGGAATGATGTGTTCACCGGACGAGATCGGCCTCGGCGGTGAACACAGCGGCCTTCTCATCCTCGAGGGCCGGCCGGAGCTCGGAGTGCCGATCAACTCCGTGCTGCCGCCTGGCGACACCGTGTTCGACGTCGAGATCACGCCAAACCGGCCTGACTGCCAGTCGCACCTTGGACTGGCGCGGGAACTGGCGGCCTGGTTCCGGCTGCCGCTGAGTTACCCGCAGGAGAAGTTCCGCGGCGACGTTTCGGGCGCCGGGGCGCGCCCGGATCTGCTGGCCGGCGTGACGGTCGAGAATTCCTCGGACTGCCCGCTCTACACCGCCCATGTCATCACCGGCGTGAAGGTGGGGCCCAGCCCGGCGTGGCTGCAGGAACGTCTGAAGGCTGTGGGCCTTCGGCCGATCAACAATGTCGTCGACGTGGGTAACTACGTCATGCTCGAGACCGGCCAGCCGCTCCATGCGTTCGACGCCGCGCGCCTCGCTGGGCCGCGCATCGTCGTCCGCCGGGCCGCCGAGGGGGAGAAGATCACCACCCTCGATGGCAAGGAGCGGGTGCTGTCGGCCGACATGCTCGTCATCGCCGACGCCGCGAAGCCGGTCGTCGTGGCCGGGATCATGGGTGGCGTGGATTCCGGCGTGTCGGAAGCCACGACCGACCTCGTGCTTGAGTGCGCGGTGTTCCGGCGGCAGTCGGTGCGCTCGACGTCGCGCCGGCTCTGGCTCTCTTCCGATTCATCCTACCGTTACGAGCGCGGGGTTGATCCGCATTCCTCGCTGGAGGCCGCGTGGCGGGCGATCGACCTGATTATCGAGACCGCCGGCGGCCGCGTGGTGGGCCCGGTCTACCGCGTCGGCGGCGATGTGCCTTGGCAGCGGGAGATCGTCGTCACGCACGACTACATCACCGACCGGCTGGGCTTCGATATTCCTGCCGCCGACATGCGCGCCGCTTTTGAGTCCCTTGAACTCACGGTCACGCGCGAGGAACCGACGACGCATCCCGCCCGCGGTCCGGCCTGGACTGTCGCCGTACCGAGTTGGCGCGACGATCTCGACCGCCCGATCGACCTGGTCGAGGAGGTGCTGCGCCTCCACGGGACCGAGAAGATTCCCGCAGACGTCGTTCGTTCGCCCGCGTTGGTGACCGACGATGATCCGGTGGTGCTCTTCAACCGCCGCGCGACCGACTACCTTGTCGGGCATGACTTCCACGAGTGCGTCACCTATACGCTCCGGTCGGCTAAGGAAATCGGCGCGTGGGCCGGGCCTTCCGCGGTCCATCACCTCGCGCTCGCGAACCCCTTCGTCGACGACCAGAGCCACCTGCGCCCTTCGCTGCTGGGCGGCCTGCTGGAATCACTCCGCCTCAACCAGTCCCGCGGCGTCGTCGCCACGCGTCTGAGCGAGAGCGGACGCGTCTTCATCGAGGACGGCGGCCACGCGTTGGAGTGCGCGGCCGTGGCCTTCGTGATCGCTGAACCCGTTGGTGAACGTTCGTGGAAGTCCCGCGAGGGCTCCGACTTCTTCACGGCCAAGCATCACGTGACGGCGCTCGCGCGCGCCGCGGGTGTGAACCTCGAGGAGCATGGTGATATCCCCGGCGGAGCCGGTGCGGGTTGGCAGGCCGGCCACAGCGCCGCCTATGGCGACATCGTGCGCGGTTGGAGCGCCCGCGTCGGACTTGTTAACCTCGCCCTGTTGCAGTCCCTCGGGATCGAGGGGCGCGTTTACGCGGGGTTCCTTGCGATCCTGCCGGAAAAGCTGCCGACGGCGGCGGGCGCCCGTCGATTCACCGAGTTCAGTCTTTTCCCCGCGGCCCTGCGCGACCTCGCGCTGGTCGTCGAGGAGGCTGTCCCGGCCGGCGAGGCTCAGGCGCGGCTGCTGGCCGTCGCCCGCGCGGCTGCCGGCGAAGCGTTCTCCGTCGAGCGGGTGTCGGTGTTCGACGTCTACCGTGGCGCCGGGCTGCCCGAGGGGCGCAAGAGCCTCGCGTTCGGCCTCGTTTTCCGGTCTTCGGCGAGGACCCTGACCGACGACGAGGTGAACGTGGTGTTCCAGCGGATCCAGGACGAGGTCACGCGTGGCACCAGTTGGCAGATCAGGAAGTGACCATGGCCGATACCCCGCGGATAGACATCGACCACGTCGCCAAGCTCGCCCGGCTCGCGCTCACGGCCGAGGAGAGGGCGCTCTTCGGAGAGCAGCTCGGCGGCATCCTGGCCCGGGTTGAGGCGCTGCGGCGCGTCGACGTCACCGGAATCGAGCCGTCCGCTCACGCCGCCGCCGTCACCAACGTATGGCGTGAGGACGTCGCCCGTCCCGGACTGCCGGTCGCCGACGCCCTGCGCAACGCGCCGGCCCAGCGTGACCATCAGGTGGTCGTGCCCAAGGTCGTGGAGTGAGTCCGCCGATGTCCGAGCCCCTCCATCACCAAACCATCGCCGCCCTGGCGGAGCGCCTGTCGCGCCGGGAAGTCTCGGCGGTCGAGCTCATGCGCGCCGTGATCGAGCGCACGCGTGCCGTCGAGCCGCGGGTGAGGGCGTTTAATTCCCGGGATGAAGCGGACGCGCTTGCGCAGGCCGCCGCCTCCGACGCGCGCCGTGCCGCTGGCGGAGTGCTCGGGCCGCTGGATGGCATCCCGCTCGGCCTGAAGGACGTCATCGCGGTGAAGGATCAACCGCTTACGGCCTCGAGCCGCATGTTGGCCAACTTCATTTCCCCGTACGATGCGACGGTGACGACCCGGCTGCGGCGCGCCGGGGCGGTCCTCTGGGGTCGGCTCAACTGCGACGAGTTCGCGATGGGATCCTCGACGGAGAATTCCGCGTTTCACCCGACTTCCAATCCTTGGGATCTCGCTCGAGTGCCGGGCGGATCCTCCGGTGGCAGCTCGGCGGCGCTCGCCGCGGGTGAGGCCATCGCGACCCTCGGTTCCGATACGGGCGGATCGATCCGCCAGCCGGCGGCCCTCTGCGGAGTCGTGGGGCTCAAGCCGACCTACGGGCTGGTTTCCCGTTTTGGCTTGGTGGCCTACGCCTCGTCCCTGGACCAGATTGGTCCGATGACGCGCACGGTGGAGGATGCGTCGATCCTGTTGGGCGCGATCGCGGGGCACGACGAACGGGACTCGACGTCCCTTCGCGTGGAGATGCCGGATTACCGGGCGGAGCTGGCCGCCCGCCGCGGGCCGTGGCGGATCGGGATCCCGAAGGAGTACTTCGGCGAAGGTCTCGATCCGGAGGTAGGTGCGGCCGTCGAGCGGGCGGTGGAGCATTACCGCCGCCTCGGCTGCGAGGTGAAGCCGGTCTCGCTCCCACATACCGGACACTGCCTCGATACTTATTACATCATCGCGACGGCCGAGGCGTCCTCGAACCTGGCGCGTTACGATGGCATCCGCTACGGGCACCGTTCGACGAAGGCGAAGGACATCGTCGACCTGTACTTCCAGAGCCGGGCGGAAGGTTTCGGCGCGGAGGTGAAGCGCCGGATCATCCTCGGCACCTACGTGCTTTCGAGCGGGTACTACGACGCGTACTACGTGCGGGCCCAGCAGGTGCGCACGCTGATCCGCCGCGATTTCCTCGAGGCCTTCCGCGACGTCGACGTGCTGCTGACCCCCACTTCGCCGGTGCCGGCCTTCCGGCTCGGGGAGAAGAGCGACCCGCTCGCGATGTACCTCTGCGACATCTACACGATCGGGGTGAACCTCGCCGGCCTGCCCGCGATCAGCGTGCCGTGCGGCTTCACCGGGAGCGGCCTGCCGATCGGCCTCCAGCTGATCGGGCGGCCCTTGGCCGAGGCGGAGTTGCTCGCCGCCGCGCGCGCCTACGAACAGGCCCACGACTGGTGGAGCCGCGTGCCTTTCCTCTGACCTCCGCCGTTCGCCATGGAATCCAGCAAGTACGAAGCGGTCATCGGCCTTGAGGTGCACGTGCAGATCAAGGCGGCCTCCAAGGTCTTCGCGTCCGTCGGCACGGGCTACGGCCACGAACCCAACACCCTGACCGATCCCGTCGTGCTCGCACTGCCGGGGGCGCTGCCGGTGATGAACAAGGCCGCGCTTGATGCCATCATCAAGGCGGGCCTGCTGTTCGGCTGCCGCATCGCCCCTGTCTGCAAGTGGGACCGGAAGAACTACTTTTATCCCGACTCCCCCAAGAACTACCAGATCTCCCAGTACGACCTGCCCATCTGCGTGGGCGGCGCCGTCGAGATCGAGCTCCCGGGATCGGCCCGCAACGTGATGGGGGAGCACAAACAGGTCCCCCTCACGCGCATCCACCTCGAGGAGGACGTCGGCAAGCTCACCCACGGCGCGTCGGATTCCCTCGTGGACTACAACCGCGCCGGAACGCCCCTGATGGAGATCGTCTCTGATCCGGCGATGCACACGCCGGAGGAAGCGTACGCTTACCTGACGTCGCTGCGCGCGACGATGATCTACGGCGGCATCTCCGACTGCGACATGGAGAAGGGCCAGCTGCGCTGCGACGCCAACATCTCCGTGCGCCCGGTCGGGCAGAAGACGCTCGGGACGAAGGTCGAGCTCAAGAACCTCAACTCAATCTCGTTCGTCCGCGACGGCATCGCGCACGAGATCCGCCGGCAGATCGCGCTGCTGGAGCGGGGCGGCGTGATCACGCAGGAGACGCGCGACTACGACGGGTTGAGCGGGACCTCGCAGTCTCTGCGGTCGAAGGAGGAGGCCCATGATTACCGGTATTTTCCCGATCCCGACCTGATGCCCGTCGCGGTGGATGACGCGTGGAAGGAAAGGATTCGCGCGACCTGCCCCGAGCTGCCTTTCGAGAAGCAGCGCCGCTTTCTCAATCAATACCAACTGCCCTACACGCTGACCTCGGTGTTGGTGTGGGACCGCGCCTTGGCTGATTACTTTGAAGAGGCGGCGGCGCTCAGCGGCCGACCCCAGGCGGCCGGCAATTGGATCGTGAACGACCTGCTGCGCGAGCTGGGCAACGCGAAGCAGCCGCTCGGCGGCTGCAAGGTGACGCCGCGGCGCCTCGCCGAATTGGTGAAGCTCGTCGATGGCGGCACGCTGCTGACGGCCGCGGCGCGCGAGGTCTTTGCCGAGATGTTCGCCACGGGGGAGGACCCAGGCAGCATCGCCGAACGGCGCGGTTTGAAGTCGGCCCCGACCGACGGCGGGGAACTGGAGCAGTGGTGCCGCGATGCGATCGCGGGTAATCCCAAGGCGCTCGCCGAGTTCAAGGCCGGCAAGGACAGCGCGATCAACGCCTTCAAGGGCCCGGTGATGAAGGCGGCGAAGGGCAAGGCCAACCCCAAGGCGGTCGATGAGACCCTGCGGCGGTTGTTGGCCGCGGCGTGACATGAGCGTGTTCGGCTTGGATCGCGCCGCGCGGGCGGCTCGCGCGGGCAAGGAGCCGGCGGCGCCCTTCTCCCCGGGAGTATCCGCCCTGCGCGGGGCGTTGGCCTTCGGCGCGGTCAGCACGCTGGCCTACGGGATCTGGGCCTTCGGGCTGCTACCGTACGGGATCGGAATGTATGCGGCGATCGCGGTCGTGTACCTCGGCCTCGGCGGTCTGGCGCTGGCCGGTCTCGTCGCGGGGCAGGGAGTGGTGGCGCGGGTGACGGCGCTGTTCGCCGCGGCATTCCTCGCCTACGCCGTGGTCTGGTGCGTGTTTTGGTTCGGGCTGCGCGGGAAGCACCACGCCGACCTCTGGGGCGCCGCGGTCGGTCTCGCGTTGTTGACGTTGATCATCCGGCACGCGTTCGGCTCCAACGAAGGCGGGCTGGCGGCGTGGGCGGTCCTGTTCGCTTGTCACACGCTCGGCTACACGCTGGGCGATGAGCTCCACGCGGCCGTCCGTGGTCCGCTCGGCCGACTCCTGTGGGGAGCGGCGCACGGCATCGGTTTCGGAGCCGGCTTGGGTTTCCTCTTCGCCGCCGCGCAGCGGCGCGAGGGCCGGCAGACCTAGGCGAGGCGTTCAGTCGCCGATCGCCCAGAGGTATTCCTGCCGTTCGGGACCGGTCTTGGCGGCGCGCAGGTAGATGCGGTTGCCGCAGATTGAGGGTGACGAGAGCGACTCGTCACCGAGCTTGTTCTGGGCGATCACCTTCATGCCCTGCGGGGAGACCTCGAGCACCGAGGTGACCGCCCGCTGGTTGGTGACGAAGATCCGGTTTCCGAGCATGACGGGCGAGCCGTAGAAATCGCGGTCGACCTTCTCGCGCCACAGCTCCTCGCCGGTGTCGGACTTCCAGCAGACGGCCTGTCCGGCATCGAGGATGGCGTAAAGGTGGCCCTCGCGGACGAGTTTGGAGGGCACGTAGACGCGGGTGCTGTTCATCCATGCGATCTTCCCGGAGCCATCGGCCTCGACGGCGGTGGTGTTGTTCTTGGGGTAACCGCCGCTGACGAACACGCGTTGGCCGTCGGTGACGGCCGTCGTGACGCATTCCTCGGTGGCACCGGCCACTTCCCAGAGCTTGCGGCCCGTGAGCGGGTCGAGGCTCGTGATCAGGTTGCAGCCGCCGAGGACGGCCTGCACGCGGCCGGCGGCCTCGATCAGGGCGGGGGTCGTGTAATTGGCGATCTTGGGACGCTCGTGCCGCCAGGCCACGTCACCGGTGCGGCGGTTAAGGCCCATGATGACGCCGCCACCGCGATGGTCGGCACTCACGAGGACGATGTCGCGGTGCACGACTGGGGAGGAGCCGAAGCCCTGATGCATCACGAAATCACTCACGCGGCGCTGCCAGAGGACCTTGCCGGAGCGATCAAGCGCCGAGGTGTGGATGCCCTTGCCGTTGGGGAAATTCACGTAGAGCCGCTCTCCGTCCCAAGTCACCGAGGAGGCGGCCGGCGAAGCGAGGCGATGGTTTCCCTGGTCGAGTGAACCGCGGTGTACGGCGGTCGACCACACCTCGCGTCCGGTCGCGCGGTCGAGACAGAGCACGATCTGCTCCTGCGCCGCGACGTCGGCCGTCGTGAGGTAGATGCGATCGCCCACCACGGTCGGCGAGGAATGCCCGCGGCCGCGGATCGGGGAACGCCACAGCACCTTATCTGACTCGGTCCATTTCTCGGGGACCTTTTGCGAAGCGTCGGCGTGTCCGTCGCCGCGCGGGCCGCGCCAGCCGGGCCAGTCTGAGGCGGGCAGGGGTGTCAGCAGGCAGGCGAGCAGCAGGGCAGGGGTGACGAGGGGGCGCATGGCGGAAGGCTTCACGGGGCCGAAGCGCGGTCGCAAGCGTAACGTGGTCGTCGGAACCGGGCGCAAAAAAGGCGGGGAGTTCATCCCCGCCTCGTTGAGAAGGCCGATGTTGGCAGCGAGGCTCAGTTGCGGCCCACGGTGGCCGGCTGGCGGGTCTTGCTCTCGACGAACTCGCGGATGACGGCCATGCGCTCGCGTTGGCGGTTCTCCTGCTCGATTTCGTCGGAAGTGCGGATCGACTCCCGCTTCGCCATCGCGCGGCGCATCTTGTTCAGCGCGAGGTACTCGAGCTGGCGGATGCGCTCGCGGGTGACCTGGAACTTCTTGCCGACTTCCTCGAGGGTGAGCTCCTCGCGGCCTTCCAGGCCGAAGCGGAGCTTGATGATTTCGGCTTCGCGGGCGTCGAGGGAGTTGACCATCGCGGCGAGGTCGAGGTTGAGGTTCTTCTCGTGCAATCCCTCGAGCGGGCTGAGGGCATTCTCGTCGCCCACGATCTCGCCGAAGGTGGCGGAGTCGCTCTCGTCGCCGACCGGCGCGTCGAGCGAGGCCGGGCGGACGCTCACCGACTTCAGGTGGGCTACCTTCGAAGTCGGGATCTGCAGCTCGATTGCCAACTCCTCGTCCGTGGGCTCACGGCCGAGTTGCTCGGTGAGCGCCATGGCGGTGCGGCGCATCTTGGAGATCTTGTCGACGAGGTGGACGGGCAGGCGGATGGTCTTACTCTGGTTGGCGAGGGCGCGCTTGATCGACTGTTTGATCCACCATGCGGCGTAGGTGGAGAGTTTGCCGCCCTTGCGCGGGTCGAAGCGTTCGACGGCCTTCACGAGACCGATGTTCCCCTCGCTGATGAGGTCCAGCAGCGGGAGGCCGAAGTCCTTGTAGTCCATCGCGATCTTCACCACGAGCCGCAGGTTGGCGGAGATCATGTGGTCGCGGGCGGCCTTGTCGCCCCGGCGGATGCGTCGCGCCAGGGTGATTTCCTCCTGGATGGTGAGGAGGGGGGTCTTGGCGATCTCCTGCAGGTAAAGCTGGAGGTTGCTGCGCTCACCGTGAGCGATGGGCTCGGAAGGCGGCGGCTCGGGCTTTTCGAGGAAGGACGGCGGAGCGTCCTGGGGGACCGAGGCGAGCTGGGCTGCCTCGGAGCCGGTGCGCGAAGACTCGGTCGCGGGGGAGGAGGTTGAACGGCTGGCTTTGGTTCGGGAAGGCATGGAGGGAAGCTGTGGAAGTGAGAGGGGCTGGTCGTTGACTTGGTTCCGAGCAGGCGAGCGTTTTCCGTACCAACCCTTTTACGGACGGGTTCACTCGATGGATGCAAGCGAGGGCTTTCGGGGCAGCGCCCGTCTGGCGCAGCGGTGTGCCACGCCGGCCCGGTCCCTGACGATTCCGGACGACCTCAGCGTTCCCGCGCGAGGAACTTCAACTTCAGCTCCTGTACGAGGGGAATTCGCTCCGGAGTGAGCGTGAAGAATACCTCCACGGAGCCGTTCTCGCCCTCGATTCGGTAGGTTCCGCGCAAGGCGTTCACGGGCTGCAGCGTGGAAACAGAGATCGGTTTTCCAGCACGGGCCAGGAGCTCGTCCGCCTCCCGGCGCCAGCGCTCCCGATCGTGGTCCAGGAAGAAGTTCATGGCGAACGGCTCGGCGGCATCCCGCGGCCCGCGGCGGAGCAGGACGTCGGTGACCTCGCGCTGGCGTTGCTCCAGGATCGGCGAGACCCCGATCGGCCGGCGGGGCATTCCCACCTTCTCGATGAGGATGGCGCCGACGCGGCCGTTCACCGCGCTGGTGCCCGCGTAGGTGCAGTTGGCGAACGAGATCACCGCGAGGCCATGGTCGGGATAAAACCGCCAGTTGCTGCCGAAGCCGGGGAGTCCGCCGCTGTGGCCGATCCGCACGGTGCCCCGCGAGTCGAGGTTCCAGACCAGGCCGAACCCGTAGGCGCTCACGTGGGGCTGCGCTTCGCCGGAGAGGGATTTGTCGGTCGCGGCGAAGCCCGATGGCATCCGAGGTTGATGCATCTCGCGCAGCGTCGCGCGCCGAAGGGGATAAGCTTCCGCCTCATTGCGCGCCGGCCAAGCGGCGAGGTGCATGGAGGCGTAGCGCGCGAAGTCCGGCAGCGTCGTGAACAGCCCTCCCATCGCGCCGTAGGCTCCGTCCGCCAACATCGGCTCGCCTCGCCACGTTTCGTCGATGGCACGGTACCCGAGGGCGAGCTTGCCCGCGGGGACATCCCTCGCGTCCCAGACGGTGTCCTTCATCCCGAGCGGCGACAGGATCTCGCGCCGGATGTAGTCCTGGTAAGGCATGCCCGAGACCGCGGTGATGATCCGCCCGAGAAGGGCGTAGCCGAGGTTGCTGTATTCGAAGGCGGTACCGGCGGCGGAGGAGGTCGAGGTTCCCTCGGAAAGGAACTTCGCGAACGCCTCGTCGGTCACGTCCAGCTGGCGATCGCCCCATGGGTTGTCCTCGGGAAATCCCGCCGACATCGCGAGCAGGTGCTCGATCCGGATGAAGGGCGCATCCTCCGTCGCCGGCTTCGTGGCGGAAAACTCCGGGACGTGCTTCGCGACCGGATCATGCAGGTTGAGTTTGCCCTCGTCGCGCAGCCTAAGGATGGCGGCGGCGGTGAAGCTCTTCGTCATCGAGGCGATCCGGAAGCGCGTTTCAAGGCCGACTGCCACGCGGCGTTCGAGGTCGGCCCAGCCCAGCAGGCCGGTGTGGACGAGGGTGCCGTCCAGCACGATTCCCCAAGTCATGCCCGGGAGCCGCTTCTTCTCCGCGTATTCGCGGAACTCCCGGTCGATCTCCGCGAGGTGAGGCTGCAGGCGCGTCCGTCGCTCCTCGAGGGAGAACCCGTCCCTGGGTTCGGCGGGCTGCGCGGCGCGGGTAGGAAGCGAGACCCCGAACAGGGCGACGAGCCAAAGGAGGAGCGGTCGTTTCATGAGCTCGGGAGGTCGCCGGAGGTGGACAGCGCCCCGTGCACCGTGAGCGAACCGTCTTCCCGGACCAAGGCCGCGCCGATCTTCGGGTGGGCGGCGCAGAGCGCGGCCACCGTCTCCTCGGTCATCAGGAAAAACGCCGTCGACAACGCGTCGGCCTGCGCGGCGGTCGGGGCCAGCGCCCAGGTGCGGCCGGTGCGCGTTGCCGGCTGGCCGGTCCGCGGGTCGATGAGGTGGGCGCCCTTGATGGCGACGCCGGAGCCGCCGAGCGAGGCATCGCGCAAGGGAAAGGTCCGGTGGGTTTCGTCCTCCCCGAAGCCGACGGACCAGCCTTCAACCGAGGAGTCGGGATCAATCCCGAGCGCGAGCACGCTGCTCCCGCCCGAGTTGAGGCAGGCGGAAGTCACGCCCCATTCGCGCAGCGTGGCCGCCATCACGTCGAGTGCGTAGCCCTTGCCCACGGCGCCGAGGTCCAGACGCAACCGCGTCGCGCGCGAGGTGAGCGTGTGGCTCGTTGGGTCGAGGGCGTACGGAGGCAACTCGGGATCGAGGTCCGGGGGCCGTTCCGAGGCGTAGGCGGGGTCGAAGGCCCGACCGGTCGCCAAGGCGAGGTCGGTCGCGATCAGCAGGCACTCGAGCGCGTCGGGCGAAAGCGTCACCGACTCGCCGAGGGCCAGCCGGTTGGCGCGGGCGATGGAGCTGCCGTCGATGAAGCGGCTGAGTTCCTCCTCGAGGCGTTCGAGCTCGGCGAATGCCGCTTGCGCCGCATGGCGCGCGTAGTCGCGTGGCTGGCCGGCGACCGCGATCTCGAAGAACGTGTTCATCGCCTCCTGCTGGAAGACGGGATGGTTCATGGCCGCCTCCCGGTCCACATGCGCCAGCGCAGGCCCAGCATCGCGACCGCGGGGCGCCACCAGAGCCGGCCGAGGCCGTATTTCGACACCCCGCGTGACCGGGCGTGATGCCGCACGGGCAATTCCCCGAGGCGGAATCCCGCCGCCTTTGCCAAGGCGGGAACGAAGCTCTGCATCAGCTCCATCGGGTAAAATGCTCCCGTGACCTCCCGGCGCATCACGCGCAGCTGGCAGCCGGAATCATGCACCCGGTCGCCGAGGAACCGGCCGCGGACCGCATTCGCGACCCGCGACATGATGCGGCGCAGCGTCGAGTCATGACGGTCGGCCCGCCAGCCGCAGGCGAGATCGCAGGCTCCGGTTTCCACCAGCCGCAGCAACGCCGGGACGTCGGCGGGGTCGTTCTGGCCGTCGCCGTCCATCGTCACGATGAAGTCCCCGGCCGCGGCCTTGAGTCCGGCGAGCAGCGCGAGTGCCTGGCCCGAGTTGCGCTCCATCCGGAGTTCCCGGCATTGCGGCCAGCGTGCGGCGCAGGCGGCGATTTCATCGGAGGTGGAATCGGTGCTGCCGTCGTTCACGAGGATCACCTCGAAAGGCCTTCCGATCCCGTTCAACACGTTCACGCAGTCGCCGACGAGCGGCAGGATGTTGCCGGCCTCGTTGTAGAGCGGGATGACGAGCGAAAGGGCGGGTTTCACGGCTCGGGCGTGAACACGACGAGCAGTACGCCCGGGCGCAAACCGAGGATCGATTCCCGGTAGGGCCGCCTCAGGCGTTCGCGCACCGGGTCGGCGAGGCCTTGGGAGGCGATGATCAGAGCGCCTTCGCCGTCCGCGGGAGGCGTGGTCCAATAGCCTACCGCCGGCAGGCCGCGGAGGTACCAAGGCAGGGGCCAATACTCTTCGGCGACCACGTGGATGGGGCGCACGGGATCCGCGGCCCGCGCCGCCTCGGCGAGAGCCCGGACCTTGCGGACATCGGACGAACTGTGGACGTAGGCCCACGGATTACGCCAGTCGGCGGGGCGCAGGAAGGACGTCCGCCAGGCCTGCTGGAAGAGGGTGGCGGTAACGATGAGTGCGAACGCGACCGCCACCGGCCGACCGGTATTTAGGCGCGCGATCGCGCCGAGGGCGACCGCCGCGAGGAGCGCGAGGGGCGCGACCGCGTGGATCGCGTGCCACGGCGTCTTGTAGGAAAAGAGCGAGAAGGCCGCCGCGACGAACAGCGCGTAGAGCGAGAGGGCGCGCGGAACCGCCTCCCGCCGCGACCACGCGACCCCGACGCCCGCCAATGCGAGGGCGGAGAACGCCGCCTGATGCCAGACGAGCCCTCCCTCGCGACGCCAGCCGAAGAGGGAGGCGTAGTAGGTCCATGGTTTCTCATGTCCCGTCGGCGCGGAGGCCGGGCCCAAAAAACGTTCCAAGGCGTGGCTGTAGGCTGCGAGAGCGTCGCGAAGTCCGGCCGGGTTCGCGCCGAACGACGCGTACAGCAGCGCCGCGGTGACCAGTGCGGCTGATCCGGCGACGGCCAGCGCGCGCGTGGTCCTCCGTCCCGCGGGCCGCAGGCCGGCGAGGCCGGCCGCGACGACGGCGAGCAGGAGAAAGAGGGGCGCGCTCGCCTTGGTGGCCTGCATGAGGCCGGCCGCGATGCCCGCGGCGACCGCCCAGCGCGTGAGGCCCGTGCGCCACCAGGCCCGGACGGCCACGAACGCGGCGAGGGTGAACGTCGCCAGCAGCGTCTCCTGGATGAAGTATCGGCTGTAGTAGAGCGCGGGCGGCGACACCGCCGTGAATGCCGCGGCGGCCAGTGCCAGCCAGCGCGCGGAGCGGTTCGGATCCGCCGCCGGCAACGAGGAACCGAGGAGCGCGGTCAGGAGCACCGCGAGCGTGCCGGCGATGGCGGGAACCAGCCGTACCGTCGTCTCCGTGAGCGTCGCCAGGTTGGTCTCACCGCGCAGGCGCGCGAGCGCCGCCGCCGCGTAATACAGCGTCGGCCCGTGGTGGTCGCGCGGATCGAAGGCGTAGGTTCCCGACTCCAGCAGTTCGCCGGTCTTCACCGCCTGATTGGCCTCGTCGGCGTGCATCGGACGCCGACCGAGGTCGTGACTGCGCAGCCAAAGCGCCGCGCCGACGACGACGGCGAGGGGCAGCCAACGGAGCAGGCAGCGGAACACGCGTCACCAGTGCCGCAAGGCGCCGGGTTTGTCACCTCGAACGTGGCCGGGGCATCCTCTCTCGCCGAACGGCTGGCGGGGCCGGCCTGGTCAGCCTAGTCTCCTCCGGACGGCGTCCCGAGCCAATCCGCCAACCGCGAGATCAGCACGTCCGGAACGACCGGCTTGGAAAGGAAGTCATCCATCCCCGCGTCGCGGCATTTTTCCCGATCTTCCGGGGTGACGTTGGCGGTGAGTGCCACGATCGGGATGCGGGTACCGTTGGGCTCAAGGCGCCGGATGGAGCGGGTGGCCTCGAGGCCGTCCATCTCCGGCATGTGCATGTCCATCAGGATGAGGTCGAACTTCCCCGGTTCGCGCCAGCGAGCGACGGCCTGCGCGCCGTCGGGCGCGATGACCACCTCGGCGCCGGTGCGCCCGATGATCTCGCGGAAGACCTCCTGGTTGAAGTCGTTGTCCTCCGCCACGAGGATGCGGCGCCCGCGCAGGAATCCCTCGGGAGGTGGAGGCGCCGCCAAGTTACGCTGGCCGGATGGGCGCGGCGCTTCGGCGCCCGGGGGCAACGCCGCGCGGCTGAGCGGCACCGTGGCCGTGAAGGTGCTGCCAGCGGAAGGCATGGAGCGCACGGAGATCGTGCCTCCCATGGCTTGGACGAGGTGGCGGGCGATGCTGAGGCCGAGGCCCGTGCCGCCGTAGCGGCGCGCGGTGCCGGTCTCGGCTTGTCGGTACGTTTCGAAGATCTTCGCCGCCTGCTCCTCGGTCATGCCGATCCCGGTATCGGTCACCTCGAACCGGATCGTCGCCCGGTCGGAGTCCGCCGACTGCAGCGCTACGCGAACCGACACCGAGCCGGACTCGGTGAACTTCACCGCGTTGGCGGCGAGGTTGACCAGCACCTGTTCCAGCCGAACCGCGTCGCCCAGCAGCACGTCGGGAACGTCACGCCCGACTTCCACAGACCAGGCCAGCTGCTGCTTGCGCGCGAGCGGGAGGACCACGCTTTCGACCCCGGCGACGAGGGCCGCGATGGAGAACGGTTCCGACTCCAGGGTCATCGCGTTCGCCTCGATCTTCGAGAAGTCGAGCACGTCGTTGATGGTGGCCAGCAGGCTGCGGCTGGCCCGTTCGATCTTCCTAAGGTGGCCGGCCTGAGGCTCGGGAAGGTCGCCCCGCGTCGCCAGGTAGGCGAGCCCGAGGATCGCGTTCAGCGGCGTGCGGATCTCATGGCTCATGCTGGCCAGGAAGTCGCTCTTCGCGCGGCTCGCCGCGAGCGCCGCCTCCCGTTCGCGCCAGGCCGTGATGTCGTGGGCGGCGCAGACTAACCCGCCCTCCGGCAGGGGAGCGACGGCGAGGAAGGCGCGTCGCTCCGAACCGTCCTTCCGAACCAGTCTCAGTTCCGTCCGGGATGCCGCGACGGGACCGCCCGCCTCGCGAAGTAGGCGCTCCAGCATCGGTGCGTCGTCGGCGTGGACAAAACGCGCCAGCGGCTGACCCGGAGCGGACGCCGGATCATACCCAAGCAGCTCGCGCCACGCCTCGTTGACGTAGCGGATGACACCGTCGGCGCCGGTATCGATCACCGTCTCCGAAAGCAGCTCCACTCGCCGTCTCATCTCGAGGTCACGACCTTGGCGATGGATGGCGCCGCCGATGGTCCGGGCGGCGATGCGCAGCGTGTCGACCTCGACCTTGCTCCATGCCTGAAGCGAAGCACAGGCGTCGAAGCCCATGAACCCCCACCAGCGCTCGCCGGCGAAGATTGGCTGAATGAGAATCGACAGGATCTGCTGCATCTCCAGCAGGGGGCGCTCGCTCGCCGGGAAATCGTCGATGTCGCCGAATACCGCCCGCCCCGCCGCCAGTTCCTCACCCCAGCGGGTGAAGCCGGCTTCGATGAGATCGACACCCTGCAGTTCAGGGACGTCGATCTGGGGTGTCACTCCGTCCGCGACCCATTCGAAGCGCTGGTTGACCACAACCCGCCCGGTCGGGCCGGTGGTGACGTCGAAGATGTAGACGCGGCTCACGCCCGTCGCCCTCCCCAGGAACGCGAGGGCATCGGGCACCCTCCGTTCCCATGGGCCGGAGGCGGCCATCACGTCGGCCACGCGCGAGACCGCATCGAGGATCGCGTCCCGGCGTTTCAGCAGGAGTTCCGGTGGGAGAGACACGCTGAGAGCGCTAGGTTGCGCTATAGCGGTTTACAAGCCGGTTGCTCTTGGGATCTGCCTCAGCCGAGGCAGGCGTCCTGAGGGTGTCGCACCCGCGCCGTCGCTCCGCCAGCGGCGAAAGGGCACCTACCTTCGGCCGAGGCGTCGGAGCGTCTCTTCCAGTTCGCCCCGCAGGCCGGGCAGGTTCGGCTCGAGGTCGAATGCTTCGCGCAGTCGCGCGGCGGCGTCCTCCAATTCGCCGGCGCGCAGCAGCACCCGGGCGTAAATCTGACGCGCGGCAGCCGAGTCGGGATCGAGCTCCAGGGCCCGCTGGAAATGGCCGCGCGCCTCCGGCAACCGGTCGCTCAACGCGAGGGCGAGCCCCCAATTCAACTCCGCGCCGGCGTGGGTCGGCTGCAGCTGGATCGTTCGGGAAAAATCCGCGATCGCGGCCCGGAAGTCGCCGGATTCCGCACGTGTCAGCCCGAGGTTGTAATGGGCCTCGGCGAGTCGGGGCTCCAGCTCGATGGCGCGTTGAAACCGCCGCGTCGCCTCGTCGCGGCGCCCGAGCATGGCCAGCGCCACGCCCCAGGTGTTTTCCGCCCGGGCGAACTTCGGCTTCAGCCGCAGCGCGCGTTCGAGCAGCGGCGGCGCCTCGGCCGGCCGGCCGGAACGCGCGAGGTTGTCGGCCAGGTTGTTCAGGGCCTCGGGGAAGTCGGGCTTCAGCTCGACCGCGCGACGCGAGTGGGTCAGTGCCTCGCCGACTTCTCCGCGCGCGGCCAGTTCCACGGCGAGGTTGTGATGCGCGATCCAACTGTCGGGTGAACGTTTGAGCGTCGCCCGGTAAAGCGTGACGGGTTCGACGTAGTGACGGCTCTGCGCGAAGGACAGGACGCCAAGCATCAATACGAGGGCCGTTCCCGCCGTCGCGGCCTGAGCGCGCGTCCATGTGCGGAGTCCGCCGCCGACGGCGCGGGTCAGGCCCGCGGCGATGAAGGCAAAGACGCCGAGGCTGGCGAGGTACTGGAAGTGGTCCGCCACGGGGGAAAAGATGAACGGGTAGACATCGATGAATCCCAGCGCGGGGAACAACGTGCCGCCGAAGAGCAGGGTGGCTGCGAGGGGACCGCGCTGCCGCCGGGCGTACCAGGCCAGCGCGGCCAGCAGCAGCAGCGCTGCGAGGGCGGGAGCGTAGTGCGCGGCTCGGGAGACATCGGCCGACCAAGGCGGGTAATGAAACGCGAGGTTCGCGGGCCAGAGGAGCGTGCCGAGGTAGAACCAAGCGTTTCTTCCGGCGAGCAGGAAGCGCTCGAGCAGTCCGTGTTCGAAGCCAGCCCCCTGTGCGCCGATCCCCGTCCGCTCGAACCACGCGGTGAAGATTCCGGCCGCCACGCCGGCCGCCAGCCACGGCAGGAGCGGCAGAACGTCACCGCGCCACGTGATGCGGCCGCGCCGCCACCATGCCAGCACGAGGAGCGCCGCGGGCAACGTGGCGGTGACGGTCTTCGTGAGCAGCGCCGCGAGGAACCAGGCGCTGGCGAGGGCGTAACGTGCGGGCCGGCGGTCCTCCTCGTAGGCCAGCCACGCGAGGGCGGCGGTGAGGTAAAAGACCGTCGAGAGGGTGTTCTTCTGCTCGGAGATCCACGCCACGGATTCGACGGCCACCGGGTGCAGCGCGAAGAGGAAGCCGGCCAGCAGCGCCCCGGGCAGCGCCAGCCGGCGCAGCAGCGCGATCAGCAGCCAGGCCGACAACGTGTGCCACACCACATTGACCAGCCGATAGCCGAGCGGGGCGTCGCCCCAGAGCTTGTGCTCGAGCCAGAAGGCCGAATGCAGCAGGGGGTAGTACTGTTGCGTCGCGCCGGGCTCGATCCAGACCCGCGTCAGCCCCGACCATGACTGCAGCGTTGGATTGGTGACGTGTCCGGCATCGTCCCAGAGAAAGTCGCCCGAGAGGCTTGGACCGTACGCGAGGAGCGTCGCCAGCAGCAGGAGCCAGAACACCGCTCCGTGCACCCCGCGCGGCGGTGAAGTGGCGCCGTCGCGGCCCGGCACGGGCGAAGCGGGACGGGCCGGCGGTTTCATGGGCGCTCCTGAAGCAACGGTTGGGCCGCCGGGCCGGCAAGTCGGATGCGGGCAGGCTCCATCGGTCGCGTGCGGTGTGCCTAAACAGGACCGCCGTCACCGGGCGAGTGACGGCGGTCGACGCTTCAATGCGGGCCCCCGGCTAGAGCTCGAAGGCGACGCTGAGGATGAATTGTCGCGGGTCGACGATGCGGTAGGTCGCGGCCCTTCCATCGAAGAAGGCCTGCGTCTTCTGGAGTCCGCCGCCGCTCTCCTGCGCGTTCTTCACGTTGAGCTGGACGTTGGCCCTGACCCGGTCGCGGAGCAGCCTCAGTCGGTAGCTGGCGAAGAGGTCGACGTAGACCTGTTCGGGCGAGTAGATCGGCCGGTTGGGATCGAGCTGCAGGATCTTGTTCTGCGGGAGGGTGAGATCCATGCCCGGCGTGTAGCCGAGGCCGTAGAAGCCGATGGAGCCCTTGCTCTCGTAGCGGAGTGACCCACCCACGCTCAGGTTCTTGAGGATGGAGTGTTCGGTGAGGCCGGCCAAGTTGTACCGGGTATTGAACTTCGCCGAGTACTTGCGGATCTGGGGCCGGGGGCGGCCGATCAGGGCGCGGAACACGGCCATGGGCGCATCGACGTTCACCGCGAAGTTGTCCGCAGCCGATTGGGTGGCATTGTAGCCGGCCACCGTGTTGAACGGCGCCCCTTTGATGTGCCACCAGAGCAGGTGGCCAGTCGGGCCGACGGGGATATTGACCGGTCCGGTCGCATACGGAGTGGTCACGCCGCCGATCGTCTGGGTGGTCTGGGTGAAGCGTGGGTCTTCCAGCGAGGTCCAGATCGGCAGGCGCGCCGCAATGTATTGGTCGACCGCGGCGCCCGCCGCCGTGTTGATCGACTCGGTCTGGGTGACCGATCCGCTGATCGTCCAGAAACGGTTGGCGTTGTAGTTGACCTCCACCTCGTGGCCCCGGGAACGCGCGTCGTTCACGGCGGCATAGGTCGCGGCGGTGGAGATGGCCTGGAGCCCGGTGTACTGATCGGGAGACATCTTGATCGCCGAGGCGACCTGCGCGTTGGTCGCCGTGCCGCCGGTGCCGAGGCCGCTCAGCCAGGCGGTCGACTGGGTCCGCAGGTTGTAGGAATCGTTGGCGACGAAGCCCTCGTACCGCAGGATACGCTGGGCCATCGTGGAGATGTCGCCGTTGCGGAGATCGAGCTGCTTGGTGTCGAAGCGCGTGTAGCGGAGCGAAAGTCTGCCGTCCAACACCGTCACCCAGAACCCGAGGTCCTTGCTCTTGCCGCTCTGGTTGGGCAGCTGCTTCAGGAACAGGTCGTAGGCGGGACCCTGCGCGATGAAGTTATCCGAGAGATTGTAGGTGAGGCTGAGGCTGCCGGCGGCTTCGGCGAGGAACCGACCCAGGCCGGTCTTGCCCTCGGGGCGCAAGGCCGCGAGGTCGCGGAACGGACGACCCACCACTGAGGAGGTCTTGGTCTTGCCCTGCGCCACGCGCCAGGGACCGACCCACCGGCTGGAAGCGGCGAAGTCGTAGTCCCGGAGGTTCGGGGTCATGAGGGCGAGCGGGGAGTTGCGCACGTTCACCTTGTCCTCCCGCAGGCCGAAGGTTCCGACCAGCTTGCCGGTGAGGAAGGTGCTCTGCAGCACGCCACCCTTGGTTTTCACGACCTCGTTCAGGTTGTTGAGGCCGCCGCCCTGGCCCGGAGTGAATCCCACCGCGGAGACATCCTTGATCATCGCGTTGGAGGCCGGCCCCCACACGAAGGGGACGCTCACGCCCTCCGGGAAGAGGCTCGGTGCATACTGGATTCCGGCCCCGGGGGTGCTGCCGACATAGTACTGCTCGTTGAGCCGGCCGTAGTTGCTGGGAACGATCGAGGTGCCGTTGATCAGGTAACGGGGATCGGTGTTGGTCACCGTCTGCAGCGCGAGCAGCGTGTTGGCGTATTTCTGTTGCCAGCCCTTGTCCGTGCCGAGCGCGGTGTGCCGGTAGGTCCACGAGTAGTTCTTCTGGTCCTTGTACTCGTAGTAGCCGAGGAGCTGCTGGGTTCCGAGCCACTTGCTCCATCCCTTGTCCTGCGAGAAATCGAGTTTGTAGACGGCCTGGGCGCGCGCGGTGTCCCATTGCAGGGGCCGGTTGCGCAGGAAGGGCTCGCTGCTCCGTAGGTAGGGCCGGCCGAAGTAGGGATTGGGGGTGCCGTCGAGGAAGACCTGGTTCACGTCGACCTGCAGTTGGCCGACATTGCTGTTCACGCTCGCCGGGCCCATCGGCTGGTTTTCCAGCCGCTTGGCGCTCTCGCGCATGAAGGTGACCTGCGCCGCCAACGTGTGCTTCGGCGTGTTGAGGACCATCTGGTCGAGCTGGACCATGTAGGTGTCGACGTCGTCCCAAGCCTTGCCATTGCCCGCGAGGTTGATGCTCGTCCAATCGTAGATCGAACGGTCGTTGATCGGCCGGGCGACCGAGTTGTAGAGCGGCTGTTGCGCGGCGGTGTAGGTTTCGGCCGGTCCCATCGTGAGCAGGCCGATGCCGGAGGCCGAGGACGCGAACGGGTCGGTCACCGAGAACGTGTTGCCCGCCGGGGAGGCGGGGTTGGCGGTGTAGCGCGCCATGCTCCAGTACGGCGTCTCGCCCGGGGCGCCGATCAGGAAGGGCGAGCGGCTCTCCGCGCCGCCGGTGAAGAAGCTCGGGTTGGCGGAGTACGGCGTGGTGGAACCGGGGACGTTGCCGGTGCCGAGCACGGTGCCGTTGGCGAGGGTGACCAGACGGGTGACCGGGTTCCAGGCCGGCTTCCCGGCCCTGATCCAGTCCGTGTAATAGTCGCGGGGCGTCGTGAAATTCGGCCGCACCGCGGCGTTCTTGTAGTTGTACCAGGAGGCCGCGAGGGTGGTGCCCTTGAAGGGCTGCGCCTTGAGTTGGAAGCTGAGGCGGCGGGCATCCTCGCCGGACGGTTTGCGTTGGAAGCCGGTGTGCTGGTTGGCGTAGCTCGCGCGCGCGGCCAATTTGCCCTTCAGCAGTTGGCGGTTCAGGTCGAGGGAGGTGCGCCAGCCGCCGTAGCTGTCGGCGCGGAATTCCATGCGGGCGAAGTCGCGGGTGACGTTGGCCGTCGCGGGGACCTGGTTCACCGTGCCCGAGGCGTTGCCGAGGCCGAAGATGTTCGCGTTCGGGCCCCGGCTCAGCTCGAGCGAATCCATCCAGAGGGGGTCCACGGGCACGCGCCCGGAGGTCTGGATGTTGTTGAAGGCGATGTTGGCGTTGCCGATGCCGCGAACCCGGTTCGCGTTGTTCGGATTGAGGCTCACCTGGTCGACCACGGCGCCCGTGCGGTCGGTGTCGAACTGGGAGTAGGAATTGGTGCCCTCGGTACTGGCCATGTAGTCGAAGACATCGTTGATATCGAGCATCGCGAAATCCCGCATCTGCTCCTTGGTCATCACCGTGATCGACTGCCCGAGATCCTCGATCTTCGAGTTCAGGCGGGTGCCGGACATCGTGTTAGATTGGAAGTAGCCCTTGGCCTCCGACACGACGGTGAACGGGCTCAGTTCGATCACCTCATTGCCGACCTTCGCCGAGGTCGAACTGGTCGCGACCGGGGGCGTGGCGCCGGCGGCGGCCGAGCGGTCCGGCTGCGGCGCCACCTGGGCCGGCAGCAGCGAGGCCAGCGCGGTGACGGCGATCGCGGTCACGGAGAGGCGGGTGAGTTTGGACAGAGGGTTCATGCGGGAGGGAAGAGGGGGTTAATTAGCAGGGAATCCGGCGAGAGGCACCGGCTCCGTGAGCCGTTTCGCCTCCAGTCCAAACGCCCGTCGACGAACGACGGCAAGGATTCCGGGCCGCCGAGGAGGCATATTTCTTCGGACGGTCCGTCGCGCCGCCTACGGAAGCTCGTAGGCTTCGCCGAGTACGGTGCCGGAGGTGCTCCCTTTCGCCGCGATCTGAAAGGTGTAGTTGCCGGGCGGCAATTGGACGACCAGGGCGGCGTCGAGGGAGTTCTCGGGCAGGGCGAAGGCCTGCACGGTGGCGGCTGCGGCGGTAAGCTCGGTCGTCCAGTGGCTGGCGCTCCAGTCGTCGTTGCGGGCGACCGTGGTTCCGCTGCGGAAGACGGTGAGCTGTGGGTCGGCCAGGGCGCTCGTTACTCCGAACGGGACCAGTCCCGGTCCGACGCCGCGGAGCAGGAACCACCGCGGGGCCCCGGCCCCGACGGAGAGCCCGAGGGTGAGGGGGGCGCCCGGGCCGACGCTCCCGCGGGTGGATAGGTTCACGAGCCGCGGGCCATCGCCTCCCGCGTCGTAAAGTTCGACGAGCGCGTTGCCCGCGGTGCCATCGATGCTCTCCACCTGCGCCGTGTAGCTGCCGGCGGGCAGGTCGGTGAGCACGGCGGCGTCGGCGCTTCCCGGCGTCAGCGGGAAGGCTCCGACGCGACCGAAGGCGGCGCCGAGGGTGGCGGGCCAGCTGTCGTTGCGCGTCACTTCCGGGCCCGCGGCCGGACGCAGGATGAGCGCGGGGTCACGCAGAGGGGAGTCGACGCCGAACTGGGCGATGCCGGGGCCAACCGCCCGCAGCAGCACGGTCTTCCGTCCGGTTCCCGCGAGGGAAAAGCCGGCGATCAGGCCGCCCTCGCCGGGCTGGGTGGAGTTAAGGGTCGAGAGGTTGCCGAGACGGGCCGGTACGGTCGCGGCCAGGGATGCGGCGTCGGGTGCCAGCAGCGGCTCCGCACGTGTCACCGTGATGCGGACCTTTCCGCGGACCACGGGTTGACGGAAATCGATCCCGATCCGGACGGGCTTCGCGCCGCCGGGCAGGTTCTCCTCGATGATTTCGCTCCGCAGGGCGACCTCGCCGCCCTCCGTCTCGATCTTCACGCGCAACCGCGCGGCGCCGGTGCCGACTTCCAGCGTCGCCGCGTCGAGCGCCCGCCACGGCGCGAAGGTGACCAGCGCGGTTCCGAACGTTTCCGGGCCGCTGAACTCGAACTCATCGGTGATGACGAACGCCTCGCTCGCGCCGCGGCGACAGATAAACTCCCGCTCGAGGCGGCGAAGCGTCGGAACGGAGTAGCCGCCGCTGAGGTCGAGCAGCAGCCGGTCGCGGTCCCTGCTCCAGGCTGTGGCGAGGACGCGTGCGGCGAAGGCCCGGCCGGTCGACTGCAGCTGGCCGGCGACGACCGGCACGGGGTGGCCGTAGGAGTTGAGCACGTTGCTGTCGTACCGGCGGGTGCTGAAGGTGCGGGCGGAATAGATCTCCGTCCCGGGATCAACGAGCAGGGCGGTGGTGCCCAGCGCGACCACGAACGAACCAAGGTCATTGTGGTTGTGGAGCTCGTCGTTGTGTCCGCCCTTGATCGCTGCCCCGAAGTCATCGGCCGCGCGCGCGATGAGCACCTGGGCTCCGTCGAACCAGTGGCGCAACTCGGGCTCCGGGGGAATCGCCGCCGCCGTGACTGAGGGCGTCCATACGCGGGTGGCGCTGATGTACAGCTGGTCGCGCGCGACCTCCGCCCAGCCCATCGCCGGCAGCCGGGCCGGGGTCGTGCCTCCGTCGAGGAGCCGACGGGCGAGCGGGGCGACCCAGTTGGCCGGCTGCACGGTGGTCGCGTTGTCGGAGAAAGCCGGATACACCCTGGGCAGGATGGCCATGCCGACGGGAAAGGCCGCGATCCGCTCGAGCTTCGGGCCCTGCACCAGCCGCAGTCGCCCGTTGGTCGCGGCAGATGCCGCCTCGGCGAGCAGCATGTGGTGCCCGAAGCCGTAGCTCCAGTAGCCCACGCCCTCGGAGCAGTAGCCGTCGTCGGTGAAGCCGGCGATGAAGTAGGGCAGGTTGGCCTCGGCCGAGGCGAGCACCTCGGCGCGCACGGCGCGGTCGGCGACGGCGGCGAGCGTGGCGCCGACGACCCCGGCGTGGCAGACCGCGTTCCAATTGCTGTTGGTGTGCACCCACCACATGCCGCCCGTCGGGCCGTTGCGGATCGCGTTCAGGTAGGGGTCGGTCACGCGCCGGCGAATCTCCGATTGGAGGCGGGCGAGGCGCGCCGTCCCGAGTCCGTCGCCCAGCCAGCCCGCGACGGTCGCCATGCTCCAGCCCCGCATCGCGGCGCCGAGGTCGACCTCGACCACGCGGCCGTTGAAGTTGTTCAGCGAGGCGTCATGGGCCGGCAGCGTCCAAGCCTTCTCGTCCAGGATGGCGTCGACCTCGCGCTGCACCGCCGCGACGTAGCGCCCGCGGCCGTCGAGCGCCTCCGCCCAGGCGAAGGTGGTGAGGCGATCGCGGCGGCTGTTGTATACCGTCTCGTAGCCGGTGCGCGAACCGGTGCGGGAATACTCGAGGTAGAGCGCGTCGGTCACGGCCGGCGGCGCGACGTTCACGAGGCGGTCGGCCTCGGTGAGGATCTCACGGAGCGGCACGCGGGCGGCGACCGCGTCCCAGGCGGCGCGATCGGTGGCGGGCCGGCCGACGGGCGCCGGGACCGCGGGCAGCCAGCCGGAAACCTCGGTGATGCGGGCGGCGGTGGGCTTGACCGCGGCGGAGGCCGGGAAGGTGCCCAGCAGCAGCGCAGCGGTGAGCGCGAGCATGCGCAGCGCTCCGGGACGGCCCCGGTGGTTGGGATTCGACAGGTTTCGCAGCATGTCGGGAAGAAGGTTACGACGGATCAGGGTGGACGGAGCGTGCGGCCCTCGTGCCAGGTCAGGGAGCTGACGAGCGTGGTGTTGGGCATCGGAGGCACGCCGCGTTCGTTGGTCTCGATGAGGCGCATCAGGACGCTGCCCGCGGTGCGGCCCACCTCCTCGGCGAGGACGCGCAGACCGGTCAGGCGGCGGGCGGGCCGCTCCTGGTGGAAGAACACGACGCCGATGTCGCGTGGAATGCGCAGGCCGAGGCGGGCCGCGGCGGACATCACCTCGGGTTCCTCGGTGAGGATGACGTCGGGTTTCTCCCGGCGGACCCAACGGCTGAACTCCCGCGAGTCCCAGCGGTCCTCCGGCAGGATCAAGGGCGGCACCGTTCGCCAGCGCGGGTGCAGGTGCGTCTGCGCGAGGAAGGCGCCGAGGCGGCTGTGGCGGGTGCGGATGTTCTGCGGGGCGCGGAGGATGATGCCGGGTCGGCGGTAGCCGCGGCGGTCCGTTTCCTGGACGAGGCGCTCGATGCCGCACGCGTGGTCGTCGACCACCCGGTGCAGCACGGGATCAGCCATCGAGTAATCGAGGCTCACGGCGGCGAACCGCTCCCAGTCGATGTCCATCGGGGGATTCTCCACCGGAAGGGGTGCCACGACCAGGCCTTGAACGTTCTGCGTCCAGAGGATCTGGCTGAGCCGGCGGCCGCCGATCAGCGGCTCGAATAGCCAGACCGGCTCGACGAGATAGCCGCGGGCGGAGCAGGCGGCCTCGATCCCGGCGAAGCAGTCCGAGATGTAGCGGCTGCGTCGCCAGCCCTCGCGCGAGGGAAAGGCGGTGAGGAAGGCCACCTTCGCGCGCAGCCGGGCCCCGTTCCGCGCCTGCCGTTGCGACATGAGTGCCGAGATGAGCGGGTCGGGTCGGTAGCCGAGCCGCTGGGCGACGGCGCGCACGCGCTCGGCGGTGGCGACGGGAATCCCCGCACCGTGGCGCAGGGCGAGCGATACGGCGGTTTGGGAAAGGCCGGCGGCGCGGGCGATCTCGCGCTGGGTGACCATCGGTGCGACCAGCGAATGACGTGCGGGGCGCGGTGCAAGCGCGGGGGCCGGTGGGCAAAAAAAGGCGCCGCCCGAGGGCGGCGCCGAAGTGAACCGGTGGCGGCCGGCTCAGAACCGGAAGTCGGTCGCGAGGCGGTAGGTGCGCTTTTCGCCGAAGGTGGAGCCCTCGGAGATGTAGTCGCGGTCGGTGAGGTTGCCGACGTTGAGGCGCAGCGTGAGACCTTGGCGGCCCTTCAGCTTGATGTCCTTCGTGATGACCGCGAACAGCACGCCGCCGGCGTCGCTGCGGCGCTCGCGGGTGTTGAGGCTGAGGCCGGTGTCGAGCCAGGTGTCGTTGCGCCAGTTGTAACCGAGGGTCCAGCGCGTGCCGCCGAGCAGGCCGGCGCCGTCGATCTTGTAGTTGGTCATGACGTTCGCGCTCTTCTCGGGGGCGCGGGGCAGCTCGTAGCCGATGAGGGCTTCGCGGCCCGGGGGGGCGCCGGTGATCTTACCGTTGAACTGCGCGTAGAGCAGCGTGAACGACAGCTGGCGGGTGGCCTGGTACCAGGCCTCGAACTCGAGGCCTTTCACTTCTTCACCCGGGGTGAGGATGCCGTAGGTGCGCGGCGGATTCAGGCTGAAGTCGGTGTACTGGCGGCCGACGTCCTTCCGTTCCTGCGCGTACACGACGAGGGTGGTGGAGAGCCCGGTGCCGCCCCAGGTAGACTTGAGACCGCCCTCGATGCCCTCGGCCGTGAGCGGGGCGAGGGGGTTGAAGTTGATGTCGAACAGGAACTGCGGCTGGTAGCTGGTGCTGCGGTTGAAGAACACCATGTGCTGCTTGCGGGCGTCGAACACCCAGCCGATGCCGGCCTGCCAGACGGTGGCCTTGCGGTTGTCGGCGGCGCCGGTGGTGGTGTTGGTGAGGATGCTCTTGCCGCGCGCCACGCCGCCGAGGACCTGGAGGCGGTCGTCGAACGCCGAGAGCACCTCGCTGATGCGGGTGTTGGTCCACTCGCTGAGGAAGCGGTTCGGGCCGGACTCGACGCGCCAGAAGGCGGGATCAAGCCGGGTGTCGAGCCACTCGCCCGAGACGCCGTTGAACGGGCGGAAGTCAGCCGCGGTGGGCGCGCGGGTGACGCGCTGGCTGACGGGGTCGTAGCCGAGGTTCAGGGTGAAGATGTTGTCGCGCGAGTTGGTCGTGGCGTTCCAGCCGCGCCAGACCGTCGCGAAGAAGATGTTCTTGTTGTACTCATAGCCCGCGAGGGTGCGGGTCTTGAAGGCGCCGAGCGTCCACTCGCCGAGCAGGTCGCCCTTGTAGCCGGTGATGCGGTTGCCGTCGCGCGTGTTGGCGCCGTAGTAGGGGAGCGGGGTGACGCGGAAGGCGTCGCCGCCGGTCGGGACGATCTCGTTGCGGTCGCGGGCGTTCTTCGAGTACACGCCGCGGAACGTGAGGTTCGGCGTGAGGCGCGAGGTGAGGTCGGCGGTCCAGTTGGTCTGCTTGTTCTCGGCCTTCGCGTACGGGCCGAAGAGACCGCCGCGCGCGGCGCGCCCGAGCCCGCGGTTGTCCTTGTCGACGTACTCGACGGTCGACCCCGGCGGACGCCACACGATGGGCTGGAAGGCGCCGAAGTTGGTGCGCACGTCGAGGTACTCCCATTCGAAGGAGAGCTCTGTGTTGTCGAGGGGCCGGTACAGCACCGACGGGTTGAAGGCGACGGCCTTGTTCCGGAAGAAATTGAACTCGCGCTCGTTGCTGGTGAACGAGGCGGGCAGGCGGAAGCCGAGGGTCTTGGGTACGAGCGTGACGTCGACGTCGGCCTGGCCGCGGTAGAACGCGTAATTGCCGAAGGCCGCTGAGGCGCTGCCGCGGGCGTCGGCCGTGGTGCGCAGGCGCGGGCGCTTGGTGATGTAGTTGATGATGCCGCCGGCGTCGCTCTGGCCGTAGAGCAGGGAGTTGGGGCCGCGGATGATCTCGACGCGGTCGATGCCGGTCATGTCGTAGAGACGGCCGCCGGGTGCGAAGCCGTTGCGCCGGGGGAGGACGGTGAAGCCGCGCGACGCGTATTGCGTGTTGTTGCCCGTGCCTTCCGAGGAGGTCTGGTTCTGGTTTGCGAGGCCGGCGACGAGGCGGTTGAGGCCGTCGGCGTTGAAGATGTCTAATTCCTTCATCATCTCGGCGCTCACGACCTGCAGCCCCATCGGGAGCTTGTCGATCGGGCGGGCGACGAGGGTGCCGGCGGTGGCCTCGGTGATCCGGTTGCCCTCGAGGGCCGCGGTGGAGATCACGAACGGGGAGAGCTCGACGATCTCGTCGGCGGGGGCGGGGCGCTGGGACTGCGCCGCGAGCGGCGCGAGCACCGCGGCGGCAAGCGCGCCGGCGCGGAGCAGGGTGGGGAGTTGCTTCATGGTGAGGGTTTCGGGTTGCTGATCGCAGCTTGGGTCGGCCTTCGGGCCCGGGCTAGGCTGTGAATGCTGTTACCGATTAGTGGCGCGGAGCGTCCCGCCCGGAGCCGGACGCGGCCGCATCCTCGCGCGGCGTCCTAGCCCTCCTCCGGGGAATTTCCCGAGAAACCCGTTGACAGTGCCAAGCGCGGGCGTACTCATCCCCCTCCCTTTGTTGCAGGGTGGAGCAGCCTGGTAGCTCGTCAGGCTCATAACCTGAAGGTCGTTGGTTCAAATCCAACCCCTGCACCCAATTTCCGGCCGGCGCTCGCGAGAGTGGCCGGCCGTTTTTTTGACGTGGCACTGGGTAAGTCTGCTTCCAAATCAAGGGGGCAGGGATTACCTCGGATCGAGCTAGGACGGCGGGCGAAGGTGCGAGCAGCACATCTCCGGCGTCAGCGGGTGGACCCGGAAGTGCGGTCCGTGTACTCTTCAATGGATCAGGGCTGAGATCGATTGGTCAACGGCGCGGCGATTGGGGGCCCTGCTCAAGCGCCAGAGGGGCGAGATTGCACTGTATTGAATCACGGGGCATCCGCCGCGCGGCTCGCTTGCCCCGCGACCGCGGAACCGCTGGTCGTAGCGAAGCGTAGGGAGCGGATGGGGCTCTCGACCGCGAGGAAGTTGAGGTGCTGGTGGCGACAGGTTATTTTGCCGCCCAGGTTCTTGAATTTTCTCGCCGTGCCGCGGGCCGCGCGCAGGGTGAGAGGAGGTCGTCCGCCTCATGCGACCGAGCCCTGCCCCCCAACCCCTGCAGGAGATTCCGGCCCGCCGCCGCGCGTGGTGTGTCGTCGGCATGCTCGTCGCCGCGATCACCGCGGTTTCGGCGCGCGCCGCCGAGTTCCGGCCGACGGCCCGTGACGAGGCGCTGCTCGACGCGATCCAGCGGCGGGGCGTCGCCTACTTCGTCGAGCAGTCGGATCCGGTCAGCGGCCTGACGCGCGACCGGGCGCCGTGGCGCGAGGGGGCGGGTCCTTCGTCCGCGCCCTCCAGCGTGGCGGCCACGGGCTTCGCCCTCACCGCCTGGTGCATCGGTGAGGAGCGCGGCTGGCTGCCCGCGGGCGAGGCGCGGCGCCGGTCGCTCCTCGCGCTCCGGAGCGTCGCGGAGCGGCACGCGCACACCCGGGGCTGGCTGTATCACTTCGTTGACGCCGCTTCCGGCGCCCGCGTCTGGGCGAGCGAGGCCTCCACGATCGACACGGCGCTCCTGCTCCAAGGCGCGTTGTTCGCCCGCGAGCACCTGCGTGACCCCGAGATTTCGGCGCTCGTCGACCGGATCTACCGGCGGATCGACTGGCGCTGGGCCCTCGACGGCGGCCCGACGCTCTCGCACGGATGGCGGCCGGAGGATGGGTTCATCCGTCACCGTTGGGACAGCTACGCGGAGATGATGGGTCTCTATCTGCTCGGCATCGGTGCGCCGGTCGATCCGCTGCCGCCCGCGACGTGGCGGGCATGGCGGCGCGGCCCTTGGGTGGAGCGGGAAGGGCGGCGCTTCATCCAATGCGGTCCGCTCTTCGCGCACCAATACGCCCACGGCTGGTTTGATTTCCGGGGCCGGCGCGACGCGGGCGTCGATTATTGGCGGAACTCCGTCGATGCCACGCTGGCCCAGCGGGCGTGGTCGGCTGCGCAGCAGGCGCGGTTCCCGCTGTGGTCGCGCGACCTCTGGGGGCTGACGGCCTCCGACAGCGCCCGGGGGTACCTGGCGTGGGGCACGCCCGGTCCGGATGAGGACCTGAGCGACGGGACCGTCGTTCCCTGCGCGCCGGGCGGTTCGCTGCCCTTCGCTCCGCGCGAGTGCCTCGACGCGCTGCACCGGATGCGCGAGGCGGGCGGTGAGGCGGCGTGGGGCCGGTACGGATTCTCGGACGCCTTCAATCCGCACACGGGCTGGGTCTCGCCCGACGTGATCGGCATCAACGTGGGCATCATGGTCGTGATGGCGGAAAACCTGCGCGGCGGGCTGGTCTGGAGGGCCTTCATGCGGGCCGCGGAGGTGAGGCGCGGGCTCCGGCTGGCGGGCTTGGAAGCCGCGGAGCCGAGGGCGGTGCTCGCGGTGCTACCCCCCTGAGCGCCGCGTCACGCGGGGCCGCTTGGCAAACGCGCGCCGTTCTGCATCGTCGGCCGGATGTTCGTCGATGAATGCACGGTGAAGCTGGCGGCCGGTGACGGCGGCCGCGGTTGCGTGAGCTTCCGCCGGGAAAAATACGAGCCTTGGGGCGGCCCCAACGGCGGTGACGGCGGCCGCGGAGGTGATGTCATCCTCTTGGGTGACGTGAACACCAATAACCTCGTCGACTACAAGTTCCAGCCGCACTGGAGCGCCGGGCGCGGGGGGCATGGCCAGGGATCCGATTGCAACGGCCGCGAAGGCGAGCACCGCGAACTGCGGATGCCGCTCGGCACGGTCGTGATCGACGTGGCGACGGAGAAGCCGGTGGCGGAAGTGCTGGAGGACGGCCAGCGGATCGTGCTCTGCCGCGGAGGCAACGGCGGCTGGGGCAACACCCATTTCAAGACCTCGACGAACCGCGCGCCGCGCCGTGCGAACGCCGGCCAGCCCGGCGAGGCCGGCACCTATCGCCTCGTGCTGAAGAGCATCGCCGACGTGGGTCTGGTGGGATTTCCCAACGCGGGAAAATCCTCCCTGACCGGCCGGATCACCCGCGCGCGCCCCCGCACGGCGCCGTATCCCTTCACGACCCTGCATCCCCAGATCGGCGTGATCGACTTCACCGACGAGCGCCGCGGTGACCGCCGACTGCTGCTGGCCGACATCCCCGGTCTCATCGAGGGGGCGCACGAGAACCGCGGCCTCGGCCACCGCTTCCTGCGGCACATCGAACGCTGCGCGCTGCTGATGTTCATGATCGACATGGCCGGCGTCGACGCCCGCGACCCGCGCGAGGACTACCGCCACCTCCTGCGGGAACTGGAGCTTTATGATCCGGCCCTGCTGCGGAAGCCGCGACTCGTGGTTGCCAACAAGATGGACCTCCCGGAGGCGAAGCCGTGGCTGGCGAAGTTCCGGCGCCGCCACCGCGCGGTCGACGTGATCGAGATCTCCTGCGCCACGGGCGACGGACTGGACGCGCTCCGGCGAGAACTGCTCCGGCGCGTGGGCCGTCGCCGCCCGGCCGCATCGTCCGCCCGCGCTGCGGCTCGCTGACCGCCACCCCGCCATGGCCGCCTCCAAGGACACCCGCCACCTGATGATGCGCGCCAACCGGCTGCTCGGTCCGGCCCTGGTGGAGCGGGACCTTGTGTCGCTGGAAGACCTGGAACGGGCCACGGGGCGACTGCTCGAGCTCACCGCCCGCGGCGAGCCGCGGGAATGCACCCTGCTGGGGGTGCTGGCCCACGAGTTGAAGGTGTTGCGCGAGGCGGACGTCCTGCGCCGCTCGGTCGAGGCCGACGGCATCGGCCTGGTCGACCTCCGGGTCATCGATGTGCCCGAGGACCTCCGCAAGGAGTTTGACGTGGACGAATGCTGGGCCACGTGGACGGTGCCCTTCGACCGCGAGGACGGCATCACCTGCCTCGCCTCCGCGTATCATCTCAGCCCCGCGGTGCGGGCGCACTGGGAAAAGCGAGCCGGCGGTGCCATCCTGTGGTACGGGACCACGCTCGGAGACATCGCCGAACACCTTGGCAAGTTGCCCCAGGCTGACGCTGCCTGAAACACCCCGATGGCCCTAGGTAAGATCCAGCTCCAGATCATCACCCAGCTCGGCGCCATGGGCCGGCTGGATGAATCACAGCGGGCCGCGCTCGCGGCCCGGCCGGACGACCTCACGGGGGAGGCGTTGGACAAACTGCTGCAGGACGAATTCAAGGTCCCGCCCTTCCCGCTGCTGGTGGCCAAGGCCCGCGCGGTCGGGCTGGCTCCGTTCAACGTCGCGCGGCTGCGCGTCACGCCGCAGACCTTTGAACGGCTGCCGCAGGATTTCTGCCGACAGCACCTCGTGCTGCCCGTCGGCGAGGTGGCGGGTTCCCTCGTGGTCGTCTGCGCCAATCCCTTCGACATCGCCCTCGCCGGCCGGATTGAGGAGCTGACCGGTCGCCCCGTCGTGCGGATGGTTGGCCGGGAGAAGGAGATCCGGGAACGTTGCGCGACGCACTCGGCCGCCCCGGCCGGCCTCGAGGACGTGGTCACGCGGATCGGCGCCGAGTACGGCGCGGGCGAGTCGGAGGTTGAGGGGCTCAATCCGGGCGGCGAGGTGAACGAGGATTCCGCCCCAATCATCCAACTGGCGACCCGGATCATCGAGGACGCCTACCTCTCGGGCACGAGCGACATCCACATCGAGCCGCAGGAGAAGGAGGTCATTGTCCGCAACCGCATCGACGGCGTATGCGTGGAAAAGCTGCGGCTGCCGAAGCGCGTCGGGCCGGCCCTCGTCGCTCGCCTCAAGATCATGTGCAACCTGGACATCTCGGAGCGGCGCCTGCCGCAGGATGGCCGGATCGTCTTCAAGCAGTACTCGAAGCGCGGGCTGGACCTCGACCTGCGCGTCTCGACCGCGCCGCTCAACCACGGCGAGGGCGTGGTGATGCGCATCCTCGACAAGCAGAAGACGACGCTCCCGCTGCCGGCGCTGGGCTTCTCGGAGGAGAATCTCGCCAAGTACCGCGAGTGCATCCGCCAGCCGTACGGCATGATCCTCCACTGCGGGCCCACGGGTTCGGGCAAGTCGATGACGCTCTACTCGGCGCTGAACGAGATCAACACGCCCGACATCGTCATCCGCACCGCCGAGGATCCGATCGAGTACACGCTGCCCGGCCTCAACCAGATGCAGATGCACCGGCAGATCGGGCTCACGTTCGCGACCGCGCTGCGCGCGTTCCTGCGGCAGGACCCCGACATCATCCTGGTCGGCGAGATCCGCGACAAGGAGACGGCCGGGATCGCCGTGGAGGCCGCGCTCACGGGGCACCTGCTCATCTCGACGCTGCACACCAACGACGCGCCGACCACGGTATCGCGCCTCACCGAGATGGGGATCGAGCCGTTCATGATCTCCTCGTCCCTGCTCTGCGTCTGCGCGCAGCGCCTGATGCGCCGGGTGTGCAAGTCCTGCCGCGTTCCCCACCAGCCCGAGGGGCGCGAGAAGGCCATCCTGGAGAAGGCGCTGGGCTGGAGCGGCCCGGTCTTCCGGGCCAGTTCCAAGGGCTGCCCGAAATGCGGCGGCAGCGGCTACAAGGGCCGCGTCGGCATCCACGAGCTCATGGTGACCAACGAGGAGCTCGTCGCGGCGATCAACGCCGAGGCCGAGGCCGCGGAGCTGAAGCGCATCGCGATGCGCGGGGGCATGAAGACCCTGCACCAGGACAGCCTGCTCAAGGTGCGCGACGGGTTGACCACGCTCGAGGAGGCCCTCGCCAACGTGCCGCCCGACATGTGACGCCGCCGGCCGGAAAAAACCGCTTTCACGGGTTGCGCCGCGCTGATTCTTGCCCCGTCCTTGCGGCCCCCGGGGCTCGCCCGTCCCGCCTTTAACTTACCGTCCCGCATGAACACCCCCCATCCTGATCAGACTTCCGGCCGCTGGTGGCACGGCCTCAACCGCTACCATTGGTTCGTCTTCGTCGTGGCCGCGCTCGGCTGGCTCTTCGACTGCCTCGACCAGCAGCTCTTCACCCTCTCGCGGATGCCCGCGATGAAGGCGCTTCTTCCGCCGGGCAGCGACCCGGTGCTCTGGGGCGGTTACGCGACCTCCGTCTTCCTGGCCGGATGGGCGACCGGCGGACTCATCTTCGGCGTCCTCGGCGATCGCATCGGCCGGGCGAAGACGATGATGATCACCATCCTCATCTACTCGCTCTGCACCGGCCTGAGCGCGCTCTCGACCTCGTTCTGGGACTTCGCGTTCTACCGCTTCATCACCGGTCTCGGCGTGGGCGGCGAATTCGCCGTGGGCGTCGCGCTGCTGGCCGAGGTGATGCCCGCCCGGTCCCGGGCCGGCGCCCTCGGCGCCCTCCAGGCTCTCTCCGCCATCGGCAACATCTCGGCGGCGCTGATCGGGATGGGAATGGCTGGCCTCGAGAAGTCGGGCGCCATCTCCCTCGGCAATTCGTGGCGCTGGATGTTCGTGATCGGCGCGATCCCGGCGTTCCTCGCCCTGATCATCCGGGCCCGCATGAAGGAGCCGGAGCGCTGGCAGCGGATGAAGGATTCGGGCGAGCTCGACCGTCACGGCGCGTTCACGTACGGGGAGCTGTTCCGCGACCCGCGCTGGCGGCGCAATGCGATCGTCGGCATGCTCCTCGTGTGCTCCGGCGTCATCGGCCTGTGGGGCATCGGTTTCTTCACCCCGGAGCTGATCCGAACCGTGCTCAGCAAGACCTACGCGGCGCAGGGCATGGCGAAGGAACAGATCGGGCCGCTGGTCGACAAGTGGGCGAGCTACGGCCTGCTCACGCTGCAGATCGGTGCCTTCTTCGGCATGCTGTGCGCGAGTTGGATCGCCGCGCGCCTCGGCCGGCGGCGGGCCTTCGCGCTGGCCTTCTCCACCTCGATGATCGCCACCGCTTGCGCGTTCCAGTTCTACCGGGACGCGAGCCAGACGTTCTGGCTGATCCCGATCATGGGCTTCTTCCAGCTGTCGGTCTTCGCGGTCTACGCGATCTACCTGCCGGAGCTTTTCCCAACGCACCTGCGCAGCACGGGCACCTCGTTCTGCTACAACGTGGGCCGGTTCGTCGCCGCCGCCGGAGTGCCGCTCATCGGTCTCCTCAAGACCGAGGTCTTCGCCCACTATCCCGAGCCCATGCGCCCGGCCGCCCTCACCATGTGCGCCGTCTTCCTGCTGGGGCTGATCGTGCTGCCGTTCGCCCCGGAGACCAAGGACAAGCCCCTGCCGGAGGAGGAGCGCCTCGGCGCCCACTGAGGATCGGCGGAAGGTGCGTTTCGCCATCTGCAACGAGATCTTCCAGGGCTGGAAGATCGACGACGTCTTCGCCCATTGCGCGCGCCTCGGCTACGGGGCGGTCGAGGTGGCCCCGTTCACCTTGGCGCCGCACGTCACCGACGTGCCGGCGTCGGAACGGGCGCGCATCCGGGCCGCCGCGGCGCGCGCCGGGATCGCCATCTCGGGCATCCATTGGGTCCTCGTGCAGACCGAGGGCATGCACCTCACCGCGCGCGATGCCGCCGCCCGCGCCCGCACCGCGCGCTACTTTGTCGACCTCGTCGACTTCTGCGCCGACCTCGGGGGTGAGTCCATCATCGTGGGCTCGCCCAAGCAGCGCAGCCTCGCCGAAGGCGTAACCCACAACGAGGGCTGGTCATGGATGGCGGAGACCTTCCGGCCCTCGATCTCCCGCGCCGAGGAGCGTGGCGTGACGATCTGCCTCGAGCCGCTGCCGGCGGAGGACACCAACTTCATCAACACCGCCGAGGAGGCCGTGCGTTTCGCCCGCGAGCAGCGGTCGCCGCGTTTCCGCGTGATCCTCGACGTCCGCGCGATGAGCCACGAGGCGAGGCCGGTGCCCGACATCATCCGCGCGTGCCGTGGCGAGTTCGCCTACGTGCACGCCAATGACCGCAACCTCAAGGGGCCCGGCTTCGGCGAGGTTGATTTCCGCCCGATCGCCGCCGCGCTGCGTGAGACCGGCTACGACGGCACCGTGTCGGTGGAGGTCTTCAAGTTCGACGAGGGGCCGGAGGTGATCGCCTCCCGCAGCCTCGAGCACCTGCGGAAAACGTTCAGCTGACTTTCCCGCCTGCCGGGCCGCCGACGCCGTAGGCCCGCCGCAGCGCCTCCGCCACGTTGGGCGGGACGAAGCGGGCGACGTCGCCGCCGAATCTCGCCACCTGCTTCACCAGCGTGGAACTGGTGTAGCTGAACTCCTCGTTGGGCATGACGAACAGCGTCTCCATCCGCGGCTCGAGGTGGCGGTTCATCAGCGCCATGTTGAACTCGAACTCGAAGTCGGAGAGCACGCGCAGCCCGCGGATGATCGCATCCGCCTTCTGCGCCATGCAGAATTCCACCAGCAGCCCGGTGAAGGTCGTCACCGTGACGTTGGGCAGGTCGGTCAGGTTGGGCGTGATCATCGCCACGCGTTCCTCGGCCGTGAACAGCGGGCTCTTGCCGCCGCCCGCGGTCACCGCCACCGCCACCGTCACCCGGTCGAACAGCCGCGCCGCGCGCGACAACACGTCGACGTGCCCGTAGGTGATCGGGTCGAAGGTTCCGGGGTAGATGCAGTGGCGGGTCGGCACGGCGTCAGAGAGAAGGGCGCCCGGCGCGGAGAGGCGATGGATTTTTTGGACTGGCCTCGCCCGGAGGTCGGCTTACCGGGCGGCGGAGTTCGGCTGCCAGGGCACGGCGCCGCCGCGCTGGATCTGGAGGGCGAGGCGGGCCTGCAATTCGCGGGCGAGTTTCTGGTTCGTCGCGAAGAGATTCGTGCGTTCCCCGGGATCGTCGCGCAGGTTGTAGAGCTCCAGCGGCGCGTAGGGTGAGTTCTGCAGGAGCTTCCAGTCACCGCGGATCAGCGCGTGGTAGTCGCGGCCGCCGTAGGCCGGCCCACCTTCGCGGCGGACGAAGTAGAGCTCGCGCTCGGCCGAAGGCGGCGGTTGGCCGCGCAGCATCGGAAGCAGGCTCACGGCGTCGATGGTCGCCGGTACGGGCCGCGCGGCCGCCTGGAGGCAGGTCGCGAAAAGGTCGAAGGTCTGGCCCGCGTAGGTGTTTTCGGCGCCCGGCTTCACCGCGGCGGGCCAGCGCACGATGAACGGCACGCGGAGCCCGCCGTCGTAGTGGCTCTGCTTTCCGTCGCGCCAAGGCTGGTTGTTGTTCGCGTGTTGCAGGGAGCCTCCGTTGTCGGAGCTGAACGCCACCAAGGTGTCCTTCTCCAGGCCGGTTTCGCGCAGCACCGAGAGCACGCGCCCGATGCCGTCATCCATGTGCTCGATCAGCGCGAGGGTGGCGGCGCGGGCGTCGGGGATTCCGGGATCGCGGGCCTTGACGCGCGCGACCCACTCGGCGGGAGGTTCGATGGGGGAGTGGGGGGCGTTGTAGGCGAGGTACAGGAAGAACGGCTTTCCCGTCTTCGCGCGTCCACGCAGGTAGTCGCAGGCCCAGGTGGTGAAAAGGTCGGTGGCGTGCCCGGGGGCCTCGATCACCGCGCGGTCTCGGCGCAGGTAATTCTGCCCGTGCCGGAGGTGCGTGGTGTAGCTGTCCATCATGTCGCCGAGGAAGCCGTGGAAGAAGTCGAAGCCACGGTCGTTGGGGAGGTTCGGGGCCTCGAGCCCGAGGTGCCACTTGCCGACGATCGCGGTGTGGTAACCCGCCGGGCGCAGCAGATCGGCGAGCGTGGGTACTCCGGGCGCGAGGTGGCCCCAGGAGTTCGCGGGCTGGGTGCGGATCACCCCCGGGACGCCGACGCGGTCGGGATGGCGGCCGGTGAGCAGCGCGGCCCGCGCAGGTGAACAGACCGTGCAGTTGGAACGCATCCCGGTGAAGCGCATGCCTTCCGCAGCGAGGCGGTCGAGGTGCGGCGTGCGGGCGTCGCCTCCCGGACGGTAGGAACCCAGGTCACCGTAGCCGAGGTCGTCGGCAAGGATGATGAGGAAATTGGGCGCGGCGGCGGCGGGCAGGACCGCGGTGACGGCGAGCAGGAGGCAGGTTGCGAGGGAGCGCATGGGGTAGGAGGAGATCGGATTCGGAGGCGAGGATGACGCGTCAGGCAGGATCGGGAAACTCGGCGACGCCCGGGTGAGCTGCGTTGGCCGCGGCATAAGGCAGCGCGAAGGCGACGGCTTCGTCGAGTCCCGCACCGCGCGCATGAAGCGCCGCGAGCACGCAGGCCAGCAGCACGTCGCCCGAGCCCGTGGGTGAAACCTCGGTTACCCGCGGTGGTTGGAACACCCGCTCGCCGCCGGCGTCGCGGACCCGGACCGCGCCGGGGCCGTCGGTCACGATCCAGCGGGTCGCCGCGGGCGCACGTCCGGGCCGGAGCGATTCCGGCAGGCCGGCGAGTTCCTGCGCGTTGATCTTCACGAGGTCCGGTCCGAGCGCGACGAGGTCGGCCAAGGCTGGGCCGTAGGTGTCGACGGCGAGGATGCCGCGCCGGGTCCAGGACGAAAGGGCGGCGCGGAGCGGCGAGAACGAGGCGTCGGCCCAGCCGGGCACGCTTCCGCACACCGCGAGCACGCCACCGGCGGGCTGGGCATCAAGGAAGTCGGCGCAGGCCTTCACGGCGGCGTCGTCGGGCGGAACATCGGGTCCGAGGAACGTGGTCTCGGGCCGCGGCTCGACTGAGCCGGCGGCGGTGCGCACGACGGTGCCGGAGCGGGTGGGCGCCGTGGTGCGGAAGACGTGGTGGCGGTGGCCGCGGGCGTTGAGCCAGGCCTCGCACTCGGCGCCGGTGCTGCCGCCGGCGAAACAAAGCGCGGTGTTGGGAACGCCGAGGCGGGTGAGCATCCGGGCGACGTTGATCCCCTTGCCGCCGACCTGGAACGAAGCGGCGCGGGCGCGCTGCGTGCGGCCCGGCGACCATGCGTCGAACTCGAGCGTGCGCTCGGCGAGCAGGTTGCCGGTGAAGGTGAGGATGGGGCGGACGGGGGTGGTCATTTCGCCTCCCGCTGGGCGCGGTGGAACACGTGGTTGACGAGGAAGCCGAGCCCGAAGACGCCGCTTAGGGTGCGGATGTTGCGCATCGCGCCGAACACCATCGTGAGCGGGCTGGCCTGCGGCTCGCGCACGCGGAGCAGCAGCGCGCAGCCGAGGAGGGCGAGGACGGGCTGCACGAGGAAGCAGGCGTGGTGCACCGCGAACGGATCGGACCAGCGGGTGAGCGCCCAGGTGAGCACAATGCCTCCGGTGATGGGCGCGACCGCGGCGAAGAGCGAGGTGATCGCGAGGTTGAGGCCGATGGCGAGGTTGCGCGCCTCGGGCGGGAGCAGGCGCAGGAGCAGCGTGAACTGGCCCAGGATGAAGCCGGCGCCGGTCGCGCCGCCCCAGATCCACATCAGGTGGAGCATCCCGCGATTCTCGGGCGTGAGGAAGCACCAGGCGAAGTTCTGCACCTGCCAGAGGATGAGCGAGGCGGCCATGACGGGCCGGTTCCCGAAGCGGTCGAGCAGCCGGCCCCAGGCGGGCAGCGAGAGCGCGCCGCTCAACTGGGCGAGGGTGGCCAGGAGGCCGACGTCGAAGGCCGAGAGGTCGAGCTGCTCGAACATGAACACGTGGTAGAACGGACCAAAGCAGTTCGCGGCGAACGACCACACCGCTCCGAAGGCGATGAAGACGAGCAACGACCGCGCCCCGAGCGCGACGCGCAGCTGCTCGCGGAGCGAATGGGGTTCCGCGGGTGGCGCCCGCCGGGCGCGCGTCGGGCTGATCCATTGCCAGCGCAGCGAGAACACCCGCATGACGCACGCGACCGCGATGAGCGCCTGGAAGGTGGGGATCGCGTAGTCCCAATGCGCCAGCGACCAGCCTGCCACCAGCATGAAGCCGAGGGTGGAGAACTGGAGGGTGCCGTTGCGCCGGCCGAAGTACTTCCCGCGGATGCGGTACGGCACCCATTCCTGGATCCAGGCGTTCCACGACACGCCGGCCACCGCGCCGAAGCAGCTCGTGGCGAGGAACCAGGCCGAAAGCCAGAGCCCCGCCGCCGTCGCGTCCCCGCGCGGTATGAGCGGCAGCAGCGCTCCCAGGAGCGCCCAGCAGGCGAGGTGAAGCGCGGCCGCACCCACGCAGATCACCTTCGGCGGCCGCCACCGCGCGAGGAAGGCGGCGATGAAGATCTGCAGGAAATTGCCCACGAAGGGCAGCGCGCTGATGAGGCCGATCGTCGTTTTCGGCAGGTCATAGGCCTTCGTGACGAGCGCCGTCATGAACACGTTCACCGGCAGCGACATCGTCACGATCGGCATCGCCATGACGCCCTCCGCCGTGCACAGCCGCAGCGACCGCAGGAGGTCGGCCTTGTGCTGCTGGGCGTTGGCACGCGTGAGGGAGGCGGTCACGCGGGGTTGGTGGGTCAAGCGCGCCGCACCGGCAAGGGCAATTGGCCCGTTCCGGTGGGCATTGCGCGCCCGCTGGTCAGGACCATCTTTGACCAGTCCCTTCCCCGCGTGCCATCGGAACTCGTCTCCCCCGATTTCCTCCAGCGCCGCGCCACCGTCGCGCACGCGCGCTGGCTCCTGGGCAAGCACCTGGTGCGCCGCCATCCCGATGGCCGCGTGGAGGCGCGGATGATCACCGAGACGGAGGCCTACGACGGGGAACGCGACCTGGCCTGTCACGCCCGCGCCGGCCGCACCGCCCGCACGGAGGTGATGTATGCCCCGGGAGGGCGGTGGTACGTGTACCTGTGCTACGGCTGCCATGAGATGCTTAACGTCGTCGTCGGCCCGGCGGATTGGCCGGCGGCGGTTTTGATCCGCGGGGTGCAAGGCATTCCGGGGCCGGGCCGGCTCACGCGCGCGCTCGGCATCGGGCGCCTTCTCAACGGAGCGACTGCCTGCAGCGTGGAGTCGGGGCTTTGGCTCGAGGACCGCGGCGTGCGTTTTCCACGCGGCGCCGTCATGGCCGGTCCGCGGGTGGGAGTCGATTTCGCCGGTGCGGTTTGGGCGGCGAAGCCCTGGCGGTTCAGGCTGGAGACCGACGCAGGCGTTCCTGCGCCGCCGCGATCACTCGCTCGACGCTGAGCGCCGTCAGATCCGCTCCGGCCTGCAGCACCTTCACGCGGGGCGACGGCGGGGCCCAGGTGGCGGCATCGGTGGGGCCGAAGAGGAGCACGCAATCCGCGCCGCACCCGGCGGCGAGGTGACTTACGCCCGAGTCGTGCCCGAGGAACAGGCGGCAGGCGGCGAGCGCTGCCGCGAGTTCCCGCAGCGGTTTCCCCCGCAGCGTGGCGAACCCTCGCGTCGCGGGGCCGGCGGCGTCCCAACGTTCCTCCTCGGCTTCGCCCAGGACAAAGGTCGCGGTTCCGGGCAGGGCGGCCGCCACGCGGAGCCAGTTCGCCAGCGACCAATTTTTTCGCGGCGAACCGCTGCCGGGATGGATCAGCACCGGGCCCGAGCCCGCAACTCGCGGGACCGGGGTGACGAGAGGGAAAACGAGTTCGCCGGACCTGAGTCCGAGCGGGGCGAGCGCGGCGCAATAATGCGCCGCCGCCGGACCGGTCCCGGGGCGCGGCAGGGCTTCGGCGTGAAGGAACACCTGATCGGGGCGCACGGGGAAATGGCCGCGCAAGGCGCCGTCGGGGTCGGGCCAGCAATTGAACACGAGGTCGAAGTCCCCGAGCCATGCACGCAGCTCCGCAGGCAACGGAGCCGGCTCGTGAAGCGCGGCCCAGCGCGCCTCGTGCTGCGAGAGGAGCGCTGACGCCAGTCCGCGGTCACGCGCAAGGGAGCCGGCCACGGCGTTGCCCACGAGGATTATCTCCGCCCCGGGCCAGCGGGCGCGGAGCAGCGCGAGCGCGGGCAGGGTGACGATGAGGTCGCCGAGGGCGCCTCCCCTAAGGACGAGAATGCGTCGCATCGCGGGCGGTTGCGGGCGGAACATGAGATTCGAGGATGGCGGTACCGCGGCCGATGTTGAATTCCACCTCGAACTTCACTGGCAGCTGGCGCGGGTCCTCGGCGATCCACACGCGCACTGTGCTCCCCCGCTTGAACATGCCCTTGGGCGGCGTGCGCTCCATGCGTGGCTCCAGCACCGCGCTGCGGAAGGTGCCGAGCGGCGTGCGCACCTCCTCGGTGCCGATGTGGTGCAAGGTCAGCTCATAGAATTCATTCGCGAATATCACCAGGGTTTCCCTGCTGCCGCCGGGCGGCAGGTTCCACCCGCGCGTCTGGAGGAGCCCCATGATCAGGTCCGTGGGTTCCCCGCCCGGCATCCGCAGGACCTGCGGCTCCCCACCCGACTTGGGTCCCAGATAGGTCGCCTCGCGACGGTGGTGGTCGAACGTGACGGCGGTCTCGGAGCGTTTGTCCCGCTGCACGCTCGTTTCCCGCAGTGAGAGCAGGTGACCGGTCGCGAGGTCGAACACGCCGCGCTCCTCCGCGTCGAACGGCAGGAGCATCCGCGCGAGCCCGCGGGTGCGGGTCGTGGTTGTGACCAGCAGTCGTGGGGTCCCTCCCGGCCCGTCGGCACGACTTGCGTTCACGACGATCTCTCCGGCGCCGCGCACGATCGCCCAGGAGACGCGGTAGACAAGCCTCTCCCCATCGCGGAACGCGAGTTCCGCGGATGCCGCCGAGGTTGGTACGAGCGCGCAGAGAAGGAAGGTGGCGCGGGTGAGCATGGTCGGTGCGGGAACTTGGCCGGGCCGAGCAGCGCTGACGAGCGCGCAGCGCCTTTGCCGCGGGAGGGACTCTGTTGCGCGGCGAACGCTTCGGAACCGCGCCTCGAACGCTCGGGTAACCTTGCGGGGCGCGACCCCACCCGCCGGCGAGTCAACCGTTGGTCCCAGGGGCCCCGAAGCTCGCCTCCGCGAGGCGGCGGCAGGTCGCGAGCGTGTCGATCTCCGCCGGCGTCTTGTCGGTGCGGATCCTTGCGATCCGCGGGAAGCGCAGGGCGAAACCGCTGTCGTGGCGCTCGCTCGGCTGGATGGCGTCGAAGGCGATCTCGAGCACGACGTCGGGGACCACGAGGCGGCGCCGGCCGCGCTCCTCGAGCGTGCGTTCGGAGAAGTGCGCGGTAAGGGCGGCGATCTCCGCGTCGGTGAGTCCGGAGTATGCCTTGCCCACGGTGAGGAGCCGGCCCGATTCCTCGTCGCGCACGGCGAAGGTGTAGTCGCTGAGCACGTCACGTCGTCGGCCGTGGCCTTGTTCGACCGCCACGACCACGACGTCGAGCGTGGCGGCGGCCTTCTTCAGCTTCAGCCACGCCAATCCCCGGCGCCCCGGGGTGTAAGGGCTGGCTGGATCCTTCGCCATGAGGCCCTCGTTGCCGCGGCGGCGGGCGGCGAGGAAGGCGGCCTCGATGGCGTCGGCGTCGGCCGCCTCCCGCAAAGGCGCAAGCGTGATTCCCGCCGGGGTGTTCCGGGCGAAAAGCGATTCCAGCGCGGCGCGGCGTTCGTGCAGCGGGGCGGTGAGGAGGGATTGGTCGTTCAGCCAGAGAAGATCGTAGGCGCACAGCGAGACGGGCACTTCCGCTCCGAGGAAGAAGTCGTCCCCTTTCCGCCCAAGGCGGCGTTGCAGCTCGGCGAAGGGCAGGGCGCGGCCGTCCCGCCAGGCGAGCAGCTCGCCGTCGAGGATGACGTCGCCGGGCAGGGATCCCAGGGCCCGGGCGAGGTCGGGGAATTGGCCGGTGATCCGCCTCAGGTCCCGGGAGAACAGTTCGACCCGGTCGCCGCGCTTGTGGGCCTGGCAGCGGATGCCGTCGTACTTCTCCTCGAGCCACACCGGTGCGGGCAGGCGCGCGAGGATGGCCTCGGCCGTGGGCTCGGGACTCGCGAGCATGAATTGCAGCGGGTGGAAGACCTTGATCCGGATCTCGTCCAGGCGGTCCTCGCGTGCGGCGCGCGTCACGGCGGAGAGGTCGCCGCAGAGCATGTTCGCCTCGCGCACGGCTTCCACGGGACGTCCGGCGGCGCGGGCGATCGCTTCCTCGATGAGGCCTTCCTTCAGGCCGATCCGCAGGTCGCCCGTGACGAGTTTCACGAGGTACTTCGCCTCCGCCGGTCCGAGCTTGGGCAGGAATGCGGCGACGCGCTCGAGCTTCGCGGCCGGTGCCGATTCCGCGGCCACGGCGCTGAGGAAGTCGGCCAGTTCCCGGAGATCCACCCGTCCCCCGCGCCGGCCGTTGCCCTCGAGCATCGCCGCGGTCGCGTCCCCCGCGTCCGGAAATCGCCGGAAGTGCGTTCGGTACTCCGCCTCGCCGATTCCGGCCGCCTCGAGCACGGCGCGTTTCAACAGGGCCCAGCCAAGCCCCAGCGTGCGGCCGTCGCTCTGCGGGAACGCCCGGGCGCTGAAGAAGATCGCGGCGTGGCCGGCCTTCTCGGCGGGTAGGGCGGCAAGGTAGTCCGCCAGGAGCTCGATCTTCCGGCCGCGCTGGGGCGTGGCGTGGATGGCATCGGCCGTGGCGGTGAGCCGGGAAAAGGAATCGGGTGCGGCGGGTTGCTCAGAACCGGGAGGCCCGGAGTTCAACTCCGCCTTGGAGGCGGTGGCCGCCGCGCGCGCGAGGCCGAGCTCGAGCTGGTTGTTCTCGCCGACGGCCCAGGCTTCGATCCCGCGCTCGCGCAGGGTCACCGCGAACTCGCGCGCGAAGCCGTGCAGGGTGAGGACGCGGCGCGGGTTGACCGCCTCGACGAAGCGCAGGAGGTCGGGGTAGTCGGCATGGTCGGAGAGCGGAAACGCGGCGTCGCATTGGTAACGGAACGTGGCGTTGGGGTCCATCGCCCAGCCGGTGATGGCCGCCGTGCGGCGGCGGAGGATCTTCCGGAGAAACGCCGAGGCGCGTGATTGCGGGGGGCAGATCACGACGTGCCCCGCGACCTCGGCGGCGTCGAATTCCCGGTGCGGGGGAAAAGTGATGCCCAGTTCCTCGTAGATACGGGTGAGTCGGAGCGTCTGCGGGTGCAGCATCACGGGAAGCCTGGCTTCGGTGAGGCCGCAGAGGAGTTCCTGGCTCTTGCCGAGGCTGTAGCCGAACAACACTGGCGTGTCGCCGTCGGCGAGGGCGGCGTGGCAAAAGGCGGCGATGTCGGCCAGCACGCGCTCCGTGGACGGAAAGACGTACTGCGGGCGACCGAAGGTCGTCTCCATGATGAGCGTGTCGGCGCGCGGGGTGGCGCAGGCCTCGGCGGAGCGACCGGGGCGGAGCTTGAAGTCGCCGGTGTAAAGCAGTGAGCCCAGGCGCGCATGCTCGAGGAGGCATTGGGCGGAGCCGTGGATGTGGCCGGCTGGGTGGAGCGTGACGGTCGTGGCGCCGTCGAGCTGCTCGGTGCGACCGAATTCGAGCACGTGCTCGACGCGCTTGGCCAGGAGCCGCGCCCGCATCAGCCGCGCGGTGCCGGCGGAGAGCAGCACCTCGCCGTGGGCGGCGATGTGGTCGGAGTGGGCGTGGGAGACGAACGACCGCGCCTGGGCGTGGTGGGCATCGAGCCACCAGCCTATCTCGGGCAGCCAGACGCCCGCGTTGAAACGCACCTGCCACGACATGCGGGGAGTGTTGCGCGACCCGCCCGCGGCTCAAGCGGCCGCGCGGGAAAGTCCGCCGCAGCCGCCCGGAGATTCATGGGCGGAACAGCGGCGCGGCGATGAGGAGGGCCAGCAGGGCGAGGCCGGTCAGCCACCAATACCAGGGTAGGCCGGCGATGGACGCCGGGCGGGGGGCGGGATCGGGCTCGTCCGCGAAGGCGGAGTCCGGCAGGTCGACCCCGTCGTAGGTTGAGGTTTCGCGCCAGCCGGTGCGTTCGTCGGCCCCGCAATCCGGACAGGCGCGGGCGCGGGGTGTGAGCTTCGCCCCGCAATTGGCGCACTCGGGCGGCGCGGTTCGTTCAGCCATGAGCGGCCGGCAGGTACTTGCGGCGGGCGAGGCGCCACGCGGTCACCACGAACGCGGTGAGCGGGATCGCGAGCAGCATGCCGAGCACGCCGCCGAGCGCGGTGCCCCAGAAGAAGATCGCGACCATGATCGTGACCGGGTGCAGCCCGGTCTGGCGGCCCATGATGCGGGGCGTGAGCACCCAGCCCTCGACGGCCTGGACGGCGACCTTCACCCCGAGGACGAGCCCCACGAGCTGCCAACCGCCCTCGGGTTGGAAAAAGGCGAGCGGCAGGGCGAACGCGAGGCCCACGATGGTCCCGAGGTAGGGGATGATGTTCAGGACGCCGAGGGCGAGGCCGACGAAGAGTCCGAACTTCAGGCCGATCGCGGAGAAGCCCGCCGCGAGCAACACGCCCATGCAGAGGCCGATCAGCAATTGTCCGCGGAAAAACGCCTCCACGATCCCGATGAATTCCTCGACGAGGAAGACGATGTCGTCGCGCACCGAGGGACGCAGGAAGGTGAGTTGTTCCGCGAGGCCGCGGGTCGGGTGGTCGCGGGCCAGCAGGAAGAAGAACAGGTAGACCGGCACGAGGGCGAGGTGGGTGACGAACGCCGCGGCGCTGGTGAGTACCTCGAGTGCGGCGCGGACGGAGGGCACGGCCTGCGCGACGATCGCCTTGGCCTCGGGTGCGGCGCTCTCCGCCAGCTGCCGCAGCTCGGGCCGCGCGAGGTTTTCGCGGATCACGGTCATCCACCCCGGGTAGCGTTCGCCGACGAACGCCGCGGTCTTCCGCCAGAGTTCGGGGAGATATGCCACGAGGTCGACCAACTGGGAGACGAGCGGCGGCGTGAGGACGAGGAACAGCGCCCCGGCCGCGAGCACGAAGGCGCCGTAGAGCACGACGACCGCGGTCAGGCGCCGCCCCCGCAGGCGCGATTCCAGGGCGGTCACCACGGGCCGCAGGATCAGGGCGAGCACGCCGGCCGCCGCGAGCGGCCACAGCACATGGGAGAAGAACGCGAGCAGCCGACCAAGCACGAGGAACGCGGCGACGACGGCCGCGAGGCCGGTGAGCAGCGCGAGCAGCGTGAGCGCGCCGCCGATGATCCGGCGTTGGCTGGCGCTGAGGAGCGGGGGCGTGGGGTCGGCGGACAAGTTCGGAAGGGGGTTCGCGCGCTTCGGGCGGATTAACGCCGGGAAGGTTGGGGGCGGCGGGCCAAAAAGCGAACGCCCCGCGCGCCGAAGGCGGCGGGGCGTGAAAGCCGGCGCGGCCGGATCACTTGCCCGGCGCGGGGCGGGTGGGCGAGCTGAGAGGCGGCGCGGGCGGGGCCGGCGGTGCGGCGGGCGCGGCTGCCGGGGCCGAAGGGGCGACTTGGGGATTGGCGGCCTGGATCTGGCTGAGACGCTTGTCGATCTCGGCCATGCGCGCGACGAGCTGCTCCTCGACCTTCTTGCGATCGGAACTGTTGACGATGCTCAGGCTGGCGGCGTCCTTCACGACGTTGGCGGGGAGAGAGAGCAGGCGCGTGATGAGGCCCTGGTCCTTGAAGGAGCTCAGGTACAGCGCGGTGATCTCGTGCGAGAGCTTGAGGGCGTCCTGCGCGACGGCCTGGGTCTGCTGAAGGTTGTTATTCAGCTGCTGATTCTTCGCGAGCTCGGCGGTGAGGACGTTGCCGATCTGGTCGGAGATGCGCTGGCTGTACTGGGTGATCGACTCGCGGGTGAGGTTCTGGTCGCGCGCCATCTCGGCGAGGATGGGCTGGATGCGCTCGGCCATGCGGCCGGAAACCTTGTCAACCTGCTCGGTCTGCTGGCGCTCGGCCTCCTCGGCGGACTTCGGCAGCGGGTTGAACGGCATGACCTTCTTGGCGATGGCCTCGGCGAGGGCGTTCATGCGCTCGGTATTGAGCTTCTGCATCTCCTCGTCGGTGCGGAACATGTCGGCCTCGCGCTTGGCGATGGCGTCGCGCAGGAGCTTGTTGGTGGACTCGATCTGTTTGCGGTTCTCCTCCGAGGCGGCCTTGAGCGCGTCGTTGGCCTCGCGCAGCGGAGCGAGCTCGGTCTGCTGTTTGGCGGCCATCTGGAGGACGGTCTGCTGGTGGAGCCAGAAGGCCCCGCCGATCACCAGGAGGGCGGTGAGGATGACAGCGGGAAGCTGTTCGGTGAATTTCTGCCACATGGTCGGAGGAGGTGTTGTTGGTTGGTGTGCTGTTCGAAGTTAGGTCGGACGCGGCCGGTAACGCAACGCCGGCTTGAACGGGATTGCGGTTGTTTTCGAAGACGCCGGCCGCACGGTGGCGGCGTGAGCCTCAACCGTTCGGAGCAGCGCCTGTTCGACTACCTTCAATCCCATCGGGAGGAACGACAGCATTGGCAGGAAAAGGTGCGGGTGGTCGCACGCGAATCCTCGGACGGGCATGCGGCATGCCTTCGGCTGGAGGCGGAGCTGTGGCGGTATTACTTGGAACGGAGCGCGGTGGCGGCGCCTTTCAAGGAGGCGGCCCGGCATGAAGGATTGGCCCGCACCAGCATGCGTAATCTGGCTGAACTGCTGGTTCGGCTTTGGACGGAGCCGAAGCCGAAGGCTAAGCCGGTGCCCTTAGAAGAGTGACGCTTTAAATGATGAAAAACAGTGGGTTGCGTATTTTTGGGCAAGGCTTCTCGGGGCTTTCTAAACCACCTGTCCCTCCCTGGGAGTAGGTCGATCATCTGTCGGTGAGGGAGCAGCCTGTCCCCGGTTGGTTGGCGGGTTCAGGGTTCAAAGGCGGCGAAGGCTGCGTCGCGGCTTTTCGCCCTCTTACCCGGATCCTCTTTGCCTGCGTAAATGCTAAAAAAGTAAGCGGGTCGCTGGAACTTCCCGCGGTCTATGCTTTCTTACAGGGAGAGACTTTCTCCTCCGCTTAGCGGTGGAGAATTGGGGTAAGTAAGAAAGCAATGGGCGGACCGCTTAGGGGTAGGCGGTCCGCCCTCTTTTTTGAGTCAGCCTCCGAGCAGCTGCGCGTCCCTCACGCCGAGGCCTTGGCCTCGTGGAAATCCTGAGGGCGTCCGGTGGGATTCACGTAGCCGGTGCGTACGGTGAAGTCCCCGAATCGCTCGCCCGGAGTGCGCTCGGCCGCGTAGCGCTGGATGATCGGTCGCAGGAGGCGGGTGATCTCGGCGTCGGCGACGTTGGCCCGGTAAAGGGCGTTGAGGCGGGATCCGTCGAAGGCGGCGCCGAGGTAGACGTTGTACTTGCCCGGGGATTTTCCCACCAGGCCGATCTCCGCGAGGAACGGCCTTCCGCAGCCGTTGGGGCAGCCGGTCACGCGGAATGTCACCGCATCCTTCGCCAGTCCGACTTCGGCAAACTCCCGCTCGAGCTCCGCCACGGCGTCGGGCAGGTAGCGCTCGCTCTCCGCGAGCGCCAGGCCGCAGGTCGGCAGCGCGACGCAGGACATCGCGTTGAGCTTCAGTCCGGAGGCCTCGTTGGCCGTATCGAGCCGGTGCCGGCGCAGGAGGGCCTCGATGCGCGGACGATTCGCGGGCGCGACGTTGGCGATGATCAGGTTCTGGTTGGCGGTGAGACGGAAGTCGCCCTGGTGGACGAGCGCGATCTCGCGGAGCGCGGAGCGCAGCGGATAACCGGGTTCGTCCTTCACGCGGCCGCTCTGGATGAACAGGGTGAAGTGAGAACGGCCGTCATCGCCTTCGGTCCATCCGTAACGGTCGCCGTTCCCCGTGAACGTGAACGGCCGCGGCTCGCCGAGGGCGTAGCCGAGGCGGCGCTCCACCTCGGCGCGGAACCAGGCGAGGCCGCGATCGGCGAGGGTGTACTTGAGGCGGGCGTGCTTGCGGTCGGTGCGGTCACCGAAATCGCGCTGCACGATGACCACCTTCTCCGCGACATCGACCGCCTGCTGCGGGGTGCAGAACCCCAAGATGTCGCCGATCCTAGGATACGTCTCGATCTGGTTGTGCGACATGCCGAGGCCGCCGCCGACGGTCACATTGTAGCCCGCGAGGCGCCCGGCGGCGTCGGTCACGGCGATGTAGCCGAGGTCCTGCGAGAAGACGTCGACGTCGTTGCTCGGGGGCACGGCGATGCCGATCTTGAATTTCCGCGGCAGGTAGGTCTCGCCGTAGATAGGTTCCGCCTCGGGCTCGCCGCCGCCGATCAGTTCGTCGCCGACCCAGAGCTCGTGGTAGGCGCGGGAGCGGGGAAGGAGGTGGGCGCTGATGGCGCAGGCCGTCGCGTGGACCTCGGCGTGCAGGGAGGACTGCGCCGGATTGGGGTTGCACATCACGTTGCGGTTCACGTCGCCGCAGGCGGCGATGGTGTCGAGCAGGGCGCGGTTGATGCCGTTGATCGTGCGCCAGAGGTCGCCCTTGAGCACGCCGTGGAACTGGAAGGCCTGGCGCGTCGTGAGCTTCAGGGTCTGGTTGGCGTAGGTGCCGGCGAGCTGGTCGAGGGCGAGCCACTGCCCGGGGCTGCAGACGCCGCCCGGCACGCGCACGCGGGCCATGAAGGAGAAGGCCTTCTCCTTGCCCTCGCGCCGCAGCTGGTTGCGCAGGTCGCGGTCGTCCTGCGCGTAGATGCCGTGGAACTTGGTGAGTTGCGCGCTCTCCTCGGTGATTCCGCCGGTGCTGTGGTCGGCGAGGTCGCGGAGGATGTTGCCGCGGAGGAAATTGCTGGCGGCCTTGAGCTGCTCGTTCTTGTGCGGCGGCTTCGGGGCGGGGCTGGGCGCAGGGGAGGATGACATGGCGGAATTCAATTCGATTGGTTGGAAAGGGAGCTGCGGATCGCGTCGGCCAGAGCTTCGGCGGCGAGAGGATGATCGCCGGCGAGCGCGGTGCGGTGACAACGGGCGGCGGAGGATCGGCAGATCTCCTCGATGTCGCCGCCCGGTCCCGCATGGCGGCCCGGCGCGAGGAACAGTTGCGCGACCACGACGTCGCGCCCGGCGAACTCCGGTTCCGCCAGCAGGTCGGCGAGGAGCGGGGGATGCGCACCCTCCATCGAGCCAGGGCGCACCGGTCGGCGGAGCAGGCGCGAAACTTCGGCTGCGATCGCGTCGCGCAGACGTGCGGATTCGGCCGAAGGGCCGCCATGGTCGACCACGATGACGGGTGCGCCTCGCAGGTTCGCATCGACTTCGGTCGCGCGCACGCGGTCGGCCAGGATCGCGGGCAGAACCCCCGCTTCCGCGAGTCCCCGCGTGAAGTCGAATTTGAGTCCGCCCGCCTGCCGGGAGAGTTCCTCCAGGTCCCGTCGGAGCGCGGTACCGATCGCACCCTGCGAGCTGATGAAGAACGGCACGAAGCGGAAGGCCCGGTGGCCGGCCGCCACGTGGCGGTGCACGAAGGTCGCGAGGACTTCGCCGGGAATCCCGCCCAGTTCCGCGACGGCTGCGCGATCGCTGTGCTTCCAGGACACGGCCTGGACCTCGACCCCGGTTCGGCGCGACAACTCCGCCGCGAGCAGGCGCAGCTGCCGGTGCGCGCCCGCCTCGAGCGAGCCGTTGTCGATGAGGGCGACGATCATGCGGGGTTCAGGTGAGGGCGAGCGCTTCGTCCCGGGCAGCCGCGGCCAGTTGCGCAAGATTTTCCGCGGTGCGCACGGCCTCGCCGATCACGACGATCGCGGGCGCGCCGAAACCCGCGTGCTCCGCTTCCAGGGCGAGCCGCCCGGTGGTGGAGACAAGGCGGCGTTGCGCGGGAGTGGAGGCGTTCTGGATCACTGCCGCCGGGGTTTCGGCCGAAAGGCCGCCGGCCTGCAGGCGCCGAAGGATGGTCTCGAGGTTTTTCATCCCCATGTAGATGCAGAGCGTGGCGCCGAGCCGACCGTAGTCCTCCCAGGCGATCGAGGTCTCCGGCTTCGCGGGGTCCTCGTGTCCAGTCAGGAAGACGACCGACGACGCCACGCCCCGTTGGGTGAGCGGGGTAAGGGTGGCGGTGGCCGCGGCGAGGGCAGCGGTCACGCCGGGCACGACCTCGAAAGGTATGCCTGCGGCGGCGAGGGCGGCGGCTTCCTCGCCGCCCCGACCAAAGATGAAAGGGTCTCCGCCCTTCAGCCGCACCACGTCGTTTCCGGCCCGAGCTTCCGCGATCAGCAACGACTCGATCTCGCGCTGCGGACTGCAGAATCCGCCGCCTTTCTTACCCACGAAGATCCGGCGGGCATGGTGCGGTGCCAGATTGAGGATCTCGTCCGGCACGAGGAAGTCGTGGGCGACGACCGTGGCGGAGCGGATCAGGCGCGAAGCGCGGACCGTGAGAAGGTCGGGGTCGCCCGGACCGGCGCCGACGAGGAAAACCCGCCCCGGAGCCGGGGGTAGGGCAAGGTTCGGGAAACCATCTATGTTCAAATTCAACATGGGGGCAGAGGTTTGGTATAAGGCCACTTCGCGAAGTAAACGACTAAAATACCAAAGAACACAGGAATAAATCTTGCGGTGGCTCGGCCTAACAAAAATGGTTCTGTAGTTAAGAACCATTAGTTTAACCGGCCGTCCCGTAAAAGTCTCAATCACTTATTCTTAATCCTTACGTCTTACCGTGAACGCGCTTCGAAACTCCGCCCCGAGGGACGTCCCGGCGTCTTCCAGTGGCCTATCTACCCTCCAACTTTCTTCACAACTCTCTGTTCTCAAGCCGCTTGAGATTGTTCGTTGGGCTGTCGAGCAGGGGCGGGGCCGCGTGGTGGTTTCCACCAATTTCCGGCCCTACGAGGCGGCGCTGCTCCACTTGGTGGTACAGGTGCAACCCGACATTCCGGTGCTCTGGGTGGATCACGGTTACAACCGCCCGGCGACCTACCGCCACGCGGAATTCCTGCGCCAGCGGCTGGGCCTCAATCTCAAGCCCTTCTTGCCACGCATGACCTCCGCCCATCGCGATGCGGTCGATGGTCCGATTCCGGGTCCCGATGATGAGGTGGCGCTCCGTCGGTTCAGCGCGGTCATGAAGCTCGAGCCGTTCCAGCGCGGCATGAAGGAGCTGGCACCGGCGGTGTGGATCACCGGCCTGCGCCGGGTGCAGAACCCGGGCCGCGCGGGGCTCGGGGTCGTTACCGATGACGCGAACTTCGGGACGCTCAAGGTGAGCCCTTTCTTCCACGCGACCGACGCCGACCTCGACCGATACTTGGCGGAGCACGACCTTCCCAACGAGTGGGACTACTTCGATCCCGCCAAGGCCGACGAGAAGCGCGAGTGCGGCCTGCACGCCGCTTGGGGCGCCGCGGCGGTCCCGGCCTGAGTAACCTCCCTTTCGTTTCATGTCCGGCTACCATCTCGACCACCTCCAACTCCTCGAGACCGAGGCGATCCACATCCTGCGCGAGGTTGCGGGGGAGTTTGAGCGCCCCGCGCTCCTGTTCTCGGGCGGCAAGGACTCGATCTGCCTGCTTCGTTTGGCGGAGAAGGCGTTTCGTCCGTCCGAGCTGCCGATGCCGCTGCTCAACGTCGACACCGGGCACCACTTTCCCGAGCTGAATGAGTTCCGCGACCGCCGCGCCGCCCAGCTCGGCGCGCGCCTCATCGTGCGCACGGTCGAGAACGCGATCGCGCGCGGCATCGCGCAGCCGGCGCCCGGGGAGGTGAGCCGCAACCGTCTGCAGATCCCCACGCTGCTCGCCGCGATCGAGGAGTTCCGGTTCGACTGCTGCATCGGCGGCGCGCGGCGTGATGAGGAAAAGGCCCGCGCGAAGGAGCGGTTTTTCAGCCACCGCGACGGCTTCGGCCAATGGGACCCTAAGAACCAGCGGCCCGAGATCTGGAACCTCTACAACGCTCGCCTCAACCCGGGTGAGAACATGCGCGTCTTCCCGCTCAGCAACTGGACCGAGCTCGACGTCTGGGAGTACATCCGCCGCGAACGCCTCGAAGTGCCTTCCATCTACTTCAGCCATTCTCGTCGGTGCGTTCGCCGCGGCGGGCAATGGCTCCCGGTCACGGACCTCGCGCCCGTGCGTGCCCGCGAGGAGGTGCGCGACCTCGTGGTGCGCGTGCGCACGATCGGGGACATCATCAGCACCGGCTGCGTGGAATCGCGCGCGGCGGCGGTGGACGACATCATCGCGGAGATCGCGGCGGCGCGCGTCACCGAGCGCGGCTCCCGCGCCGATGACCGCGCCTCCGAGGCCGCGATGGAGGACCGCAAGAAGGCCGGTTATTTCTGAGCCGCTCGACGCATCACCGTGTACACCGAAGAGCACCTTTCCCCCGTCGCCGCGCGTCCGTCGCCGGTCGACATCCTCCGCTTCAACACCTGCGGCAGCGTCGACGACGGCAAGTCGACCCTCATCGGCCGGCTCCTCTACGACTCGAAGTCCCTCATGGAGGACCAGCTCGAGGCGCTGGAGCGCTCGGCCGACCTGACCGGCGGCGGCCAGATCAACCTCGCCAACCTCACCGACGGCCTCCGCGCCGAACGCGAGCAGGGCATCACGATCGACGTCGCTTACCGCTACTTCGCGACCCCGCGGCGGAAGTTCATCATCGCCGACACTCCCGGCCACGTGCAGTACACGCGCAACATGGTGACGGGCGCCTCCACGGCGAACCTCTCCATCGTGCTGGTCGACGCGCGGGCGGGCGTGATCGAGCAGAGCCGGCGGCACACGGCCATCGCGGCCCTGCTGCGGATTCCGCACCTCGTCGTGGCCGTCAACAAGATGGACCTCGTCGGCTGGAGCGAGGAGCGCTTCCGCGAGATCCGCGCGCAGTTCGAGGCGTTCCTGCCGCGGCTCGGCTTCCGCGACGTCGCGTTCATCCCGATCAGCGCGCTCAACGGCGACAACGTCGTCGTGCCGTCGGCGCACACCTCTTGGTACCAGGGTCCCACGTTGCTCGGGCACCTGGAGACGGTGCACGTCGCCAGCGACTGGAACCTCGAGGGCCTGCGGTTTCCCGTGCAATGGGTCAACCGGCCCAACAGCCCGCGCGACGCTTCCCTGCATGACTTCCGCGGCTATGGCGGACAGATCGCCGGCGGCGTGGTGCGCCGCGGGCAGGAAGTGGTCGTCCTTCCGGCGGGATTGATCACGACGGTGAAGGAGATCTGGACCTACGATGGGCCGGTCGCGGAGGCGTTCTGCCCGCAGTCGGTCACGCTCGTGCTGGCGCACGACGTTGACCTCAGCCGCGGGGGCATGGTGATCGGGCGGGAGCAACCGCCAGGCTCCGGTTGCGACCTCGCGGCGCGGGTGTGCTGGATGCATCCGCGGCCGCTGCAGCCTGGGAAGCGCTACCTGCTGAAGCACACGGCACAGACCGTGCCCGTGGCGGTGTCGGAGTTGGTGAGCCGGCTCAACCTTGAGACGCTGGAACCGGAGTCCGCCCCGGCGACGCTCGCGATGAACGACCTCGGGGAAATCCGGCTGCGGACGGCGCAGCCGCTGTTCTTCGACGCCTACGCGGTGAACCGCCTCACCGGTTCGTTCATCCTGATCGAGCAAGGGACGAACGCCACGGTGGCCGCCGGCATGCTGGAGGCGCCGCGGGAGTTTGTTCGACCTGAGCAGGCCGACTATGTCATCTGATTCCCGATGAAGGTTTCCGCCCAGGTCGACTACGCGTGCCGCGTGATCGCGGAGCTCGCCCGGTTGCATGGCACCGGCGAGTTGGCGCGGATCGAGCATCTCGCGGAAACGGAAGCCGTGCCGGCTAACTTCCTCGGCCAGATCCTGCTGAAGCTGCGGAATCAGGGACTTATCCGCAGCCGTCGCGGCAGCCTCGGTGGCTACACGCTCGCCCGGCCGCCCGAGGAGATCTCCGTCCTCGACGTGCTGATCGCGGTCGAGGGGCACAGCCTGCAGTTCAGCGGCAACCCCGCGGGTCGCAGCGGCCGGCGGGTGCGGCATGCCTGGGCGGCGATCGCGGCTGAGCTCGAGGCGAAGGCCCGCGCCCAGACGTTTGACCAGATCGCGTCGCGCGAGCCGGATTCGATGTACTACATCTGAGCGATCCGGCGCCGCGATTGCCGGCGGGAGCAAGTTCGATGTCCGCGGGAATCGTCGATCTTTGAGAAAGGGACTCGTCGGGCCGCGTTGGCCCTAGGGAGATGTTCGTGATGGTTGGCGCCTCGCGCGCCCGCCGGCGGCAAGAATTGGAATACGGACCCCTGGAGGCCGGACCAACCTGACGGGGTCTGCATGTTTCTACTGGCACGCGCCACTGGTTCCGATTCAACCTCCTCCGCCTTGTCCTCCGCCTATCAGGTCATCGCTCGAAAATGGCGTCCTCAGACGTTCGACGACGTCGTCGGCCAGGACCATGTCGTGCGCACGCTGCGGAATGCGATTTCCCGCAACCGCATCGCGCACGCCTACCTTTTCGTGGGCCCGCGCGGCACCGGCAAGACCTCGACCGCCCGCATTTTCGCCAAGGCGCTGAACTGCACCGGAGGCCCCAAGGCCGACTTCTCCGCCGACGATCCTTCGTGCAAGGCCATCGCCGAGGGCTCCCATCTCGATGTGATCGAGATCGACGGCGCCTCCAACAACGGCGTCGACCAGGTGCGCGACCTGCGCGAGACCGTGCGCTACGCGCCGGCGCAGGGGAAGTTCAAGGTCTACATCATCGACGAGGTCCACATGCTCTCGGCGGCGGCCTTCAACGCCCTTCTGAAGACGCTCGAGGAGCCGCCGGCGCACGTGAAGTTCGTGTTTGCGACGACCGATCCGCAGAAGGTCCTACCGACGATCGTATCCCGCTGCCAACGGTTCGACCTCAAGCCCATCCCCGATGACCTCATCGTCGGCCGGCTGCGGAAGATCGCCGAGGCTGAGAAGATCAAGGTCGCCGATGCCGCGCTCGCCTGCATCGCGCGCCTGGCCGACGGCGGCATGCGCGACGCCCAGTCCATCCTCGACCAGATGATCTCCTTCTGCGGGAGCGAGATCTCCGAGCCTGATGTCCTTGACGTTTACGGGCTGGTGTCGGCGGAAAAGGTCGCCGCGCTCGCCGCCGCGGTCGCCGCGGGCGACCACCGGGTCATCGTCGCGCTGGTTGACGAGTGTGACGCCGCCGGACGCGATCTCGTGCGGCTGCTCACCGATGTGCAGGCGCTGGCGCGGACGGCGCTGCTCGATGCGATCGCGCAAGGCGGCTCCAGCCGAGCCCTCGGCGGCGTCGCGCTCACCACCGAGCAACTCACCCGCCTCCTTGACGGCCTGCGCGAGGGAGAGGGCAGCGTGAAGCTTGGGCTTTCGGAGAAGGTCAATCTTGAGGTCACCTTGCTGAAGGCCGTCGAGGCCAGCCGTGCCCGTGCGATCGACAGCCTGCTGAAGGAGCTCGCCTCCCTGGCCGACGAATCGCCTGCGGCCGCCACGGACGAAAAAAAAAAGGCCTGATTGACGAGTTGGAGCGCCGCCTCGCGCGCGGCGAGCAGCCTGTTCCGGTCGTAGCTCTGGCTCCGCGTGAGCCGGCCGAGCCCGAACCTGAGGCCGTGACGGCCGACTCCGTTGGAGGCTCCGCGGACTCCGCGCCCGCGCCTGTTTCCGCGGCCGCCTCCGGCGAGGAATCCTCGTGGCCCGATGCCGCCGCTGAGTCGGCTTTCCTGGCCGAGGCGCGGTCCCGCGGGGAGGTGCCGGCGCCTCCTCCCAAGGTGGAAGCGGCTGAGGAGTCCGACGCCACGCCATTGCCGCCGGTTGAACAGCTGGTCGCCCGCGTGCCCGCCGAGGTGCGGGAACTGCTCGACGACCTCTTCCGCGCGCGATTCGTGCGCTCCACGCGCATCCCGCGCCGCGCGCTCAAGGACTGACGGCGCCCGCCGCGCCGCGCGGCACCGTCACTCGCGCCAATTGGCGCCGACGACAGGCAGATGATCCACGGCCCGCGCGGGCCAGTAGGCCTCGACGAGCTGGTCGTGAAAAGGCGGCAACAACGCGATCGGATTCCGCCGGTATAGGCCCTCCGCTACGCCCTCGAAGGCATCGAGCCGCGCGAGTCCCTTGGCGTCGACCGACCATACCTCGCCCGTGACGCCCTCGGTCGCGTCAGCCGCGGTCACCAGCCCGGGGTAGCCGCCCATGTCGTGGAGACGAAACCCGGGCGGGGTACGGGCCAGGCCGATCAATGCCTGACCGGCGAGTTGCGCGTGATTGCCGCAGCCGCGCTTCAGCGTGCCGTAGACAAAGAGCAGCGTGTTCACGCCGGAGCCGCCGCGGCGATGTCGACGACGACGGCGGTTGTGTTGTCGCGGCCCGAGGCCTCGACGGCCTCGTTCACCAGCAGCTGGGCGTGGTTGACGTCGCCGGCGGGAACCTCGCGGAGCATCTCCTCGATGCGGCGGTCCCAGAGCCCGTCGACGAGGCCGTCGGAGCAGATGAGGAAGCGGTCGCCGGGCCGGTGGCCGACGGCGCCGAGGTGGGGATCAAGGATCTGGTGGCCGGCGCCGAGCGCCTGCTGAAGCGCGTTGCGGCGAGGGTGGGTGCGGGCCTCACGTTCGTTGATGCGGCCCGTGCGGCGAAGCCAGCCGACGTGGCTATGGTCGTGGGTGAGCTGGGTGAGCGCTCCGCCTTGCGGCAGGTAATAGATGCGGCTGTCGCCGAGGTGGGCGAAGTAGAGCCATTCCGGGGTGACCCACGCGAGGCTCAGCGTGGCGCCCATTCCGGCGCATTCCTCGTAGGAGCGACCGAGACGCATGAGGTCGCCGTGGATCTGGGTGATGAGTTCGCCGAGCACGTCGGCGAATCCCATGCCCATGCCGGCGGCCGAGAGCCGGAAGGCGCGCGGGAAGAGGCGCGTGACGCGGTCGACCGTGATGCGGCTGGCGAACTCGCCGGACTTCGCGCCGCCCATGCCGTCGCTCACCGCGAATACGAAGTCGCCGCTTCCGAGCGACGCGCGGCCGGTCTTTCCCAGGTAGCGCACTTCATGGCCGTCGACGGCGAGGGCGAGGAACACGTCCTCGTTGTTGGTTCGCACGCGGCCGACGTGGGTGAGGCCGGACCAGCGGACGTCGGACGGCGAGGGTTGATCGCCGGCGGTACGGGGCGGGGAGGGAGGGGCTTCCATGGCGGCGGATCAGGGCGTGAGGGTCACGGTCCGGCCGGTGCCGTCGTCAAGGATGGTGGCGAACTCGAAGTCGATGATGCAGAATCGGCCATCCGCGATGCGGTAAGTGATGTTGCGCAACTCGCGATCCTCGTGGCGCACGCCGTACGTCTCGAGTTCGGCGAACAGCTCCCGCTGGCGCTCCGGCGCCAGGTGGTCCACCCGGCGCCCGCAATTGCTGGTGACCATGCTGAGGGCGCCGGCATCGCTCTCGAGCAGCCGGGGCACGAACGGGCAGCCCCTTTCCTCAAGGTATCGCAGCACCCTCGACTCATGCTCGAAGCGTTCGCGGGCGCGGAGGCCGCGGAAGGTTTTGTGCACGCGGCCGTCGTAGCCGATTCGCACGGTGGCTCGTCCGGTATCCTTGATCTCCTGCATGCGGCGGGCGAAGGGTTTGCGCGTGGTGCCCCGCTGGCAAGCCGCGGGAAACGGCGGTGGGTATTTCGGTCCGCGCGGCTCCCGGAAGCATCGCCAAAATTTCAGAACTTCAGGTTGCTTCTGGCACGTGAGCTGCTCTCTCCTCGCGGCCTCCCTTTCCGGGCCCGCCGGTTTCTCCGGCTGATGCGGGAAGGGGCGCCGCAACCCTGTAACCAAACCCGATCACCCTTATGGCCAAATACAAATTGGAATACATCTGGCTGGATGGCTACACGCCCCTGGCCAACTTGCGCAGCAAGACGCAGATCAAGGAATTTGCCGCGTTCCCCAAGCTCGCGGAGCTCCCCGCGTGGGGCTTCGACGGGAGTTCGACGCGTCAGGCGGAGGGCAAGAGCTCCGACATCGTGCTTAAGCCGGTGGCAGTCTTCCCCGACTCCACGCGCAAGAACGGCGTGCTCGTGATGTGCGAGACCTACCTCCACACCGGCGCCGCGCATCCCTCCAACTCCCGCGCCACTATTCCTGATGATCCGGATACCTGGTTCGGCTTCGAGCAGGAATACTTCTTCTACAAGGACGGCGCTCCCCTCGGCTTCCCGCCGGGCGGATTCCCTGAGCCGCAGGGGCCGTATTACACCGGCGTAGGCTACAAGAACGTCGGCTCGGTCGCCCGTGAGATCGTCGAGCAGCACATCGACATCTGCCTCGATGCCGGCATCAACATCGAGGGCATCAACGCCGAGGTCGCCAAGGGCCAGTGGGAGTTCCAGATCTTCGGTAAGGGCTCGAAGAGCGCCGCCGACCAGATGTGGGTCGCCCGTTACATCATGGCTCGCCTCTGCGAGAAGTATTCGATCGACGTCGAGTGGCGCTGTAAGCCGATCCGCGGGCCCTTCGACGCCCCGCTCGACTGGAACGGTTCCGGTATGCACTCCAACTTCTCGACCAAGCACATGCGCGAAGTGGGCGGGAAGGCCTACTTCGAGAAGCTCATGGCCGCCTTCGCCAAGCACATGGACGAACACATCGCCGTTTACGGCCCGGAGAATCACCTGCGCCTCACCGGCCTCCACGAGACGCAGTCGATCGACAAGTTCAGCTACGGCGTCGCCGATCGTGGCGCGTCGATCCGCGTGCCGCACAGCTTCGTCAACAACGACTACAAGGGTTACCTTGAGGACCGTCGTCCGAACTCTGCGGCCGATCCGTATCTCGTGGCCGGCCGTATCCTTAAGACGGTGCAATCGGTCTCGACGACCTGAGTTCCGTATAACATGCCGCCGGCGTCACCCGCCGGCGTAAGCCGCGAAGGACCGAGCAAACGCTCGGTCCTTTTTCTTTCCCCGCGCCTGCGCAGTCTCGGGGGGGCGGGAGCCGCCGACCACGGGCCGTGATGCACTGCTAGCCATTGCCGCGGCAATCGCTACGGGGCTTTCGTTCCCCGAGTCCTTTGTTCGCGCCTCTCCAGAATATTGACTCGCGACGTGTTCGGCTTGGCGTTTGCGTAGGCGGGTCGCGGGTCGCTCCTAAAATTTCTGTCCGCTGCGCGTGCTGCGGATTGAAGTTGGCCCGGCTCCCTTCGCACCGTCCTGGCCCCAAAAAATAAAGACACCCCGTCAGAATGAAGAATGTCACCCGTCGCCGGTTCATCCTGAGGTCACTTGGCGCGTCGCTCGCGTTGCCCTCTCTGCCGTCACTCCTGGCTAGCTCCGTCGGAGGCACCTCCCCGATCCAGGCCGCGCGGGGAGCGGGAACGGGGGCGCGGCGGTTTGTCGCGGTCGGCAACCTGCTGGGCTTCCAGGTGAAGCAGCTGTTTCCCGAGACGACCGGTTCGGCCTATGAACAGACAACGTTGCTCAAGCCGCTTTGGGACGTCCGCCGGCACTTCACCGTCTACCGCGGCCTCGACCACGGACTCAAGGGCGGTCACTTCGCGGTCCATTCGTTCCTTTCCGGAGTGCTCAACTCCGAGGCGCAGAACCGCCCGCAGGGCAATGTCACCATCGACCAGTTCATGGCCGACGAGATCGGTCATCAGACGCGCTTCCCATCGCTGACGGTGGGGTCTGAAGGCGGCATCCACGGAGGCTGCCAGATCGCCTGGACGAGGGCCGGCGTGCGGGTGCCGCCCATTTCTGGCCCCGCGGAACTTTTCGACCGCCTGTTCGTGGATGACTCGGCTGCGCGTCGCGACCGCCGCGACCGTGACAATCGCCTGCAGGCCTCGGTGCTCGACACCGTGCTGGGCGAGGCGAACAGCCTGGCCCGACGCGTGAACCGCGAGGACAAGGAGAAGCTCGACGAGTACTTCACCTCGATCCGGGACGTGGAAAAGCGCCTGGAGTTGCGTCGCCGCTGGGCCAGCCAGCCCAAGCCGAAGCCGCCTTTCGAACGCCCGGTCAACCGCAGCCGCGTGGCCGACCTGCCGCTGCTCTACGAGTTGCTGGCGCTCGCGCTGCAGACGGATGCGACTCGCATCGCGACCCTCGAGATCGGCGGCGACTACCTTCCGCAGGATCTCGGTATCGACAAGTCCTACCACGGCCTTTCCCACCACGGGAACGACGAGGCGGCCATCCGACACCTCATCACGCTCGAGACCCATCAGGTCGAACAATTCGGCAAGTTCATCGCGCGCCTCGCCGCGATGAACGATGGTGAGCGCACGCTCCTCGATTCCACCGCGGTGCTCTTCGGCAGCGGCATCGGCGACGCCAACACCCACAAGAATTCCGACCTGCCGATCCTCCTCGCCGGAGGCGGCTACCGTCACGGTGAGTACCGGCGGTTGCCCGCGTCGGGCCCGAACAAGGTCCCGCTGTGCAACCTCTTCGTCGACATCGCGCAGCGGATGGGCGTGGCGGCCGAGTCGTTCGGCTCCAGCACCGGCCGCTTCGGTCTGGCTTGAGGGTGGCTGCCGGACCGATGCGAACCTGGATCGGCGCTGGCCGTTCCCGCGGTGCCCGGATTGTTCTCACCCTATGCGGGTGGCTGGGCCTGACGGCGGCCTGGACCGGCGCCGGCGAGCCCCTGGCCGGCGAGGCGTTCGCCCGTTTCGCGGGGCGTTACTGCCTCGAGTGCCACGATGAGAAGACGCTCAAGGGTGACCGCGAGTTCGTGAGCTTCCGGCTGCCGTTGGCGACCGAGGCCGCGCTGATCGACGCCAAGGACATTGTGGATCAACTCACGCTGCGTGAGATGCCGCCGGCGAAGGCGGAGCGGCAGCCCTCCGAAGAGGAGCGCCTCGCGATCATCCGGCTTCTGCGGGAGAACATCGCCTCCGCGCGCGGCCGATTCCAGGGGGCGGCCGGCCGCACCGTGATGCGGCGTCTGTCGAACCGCGAATATGAGAACACCCTCGCGGCGCTGTTCGGGCGGCGGGTGGACACGCTCGGGCTCACGGCCGATTTTCCCAAGGAGAAGTCCAGCGAGCACCTCGACACCATCGGGAAGTCGCTGGTCACGTCGGGTTTCCTCCTCGACCAGTATTTCCAGGCGGCGAGTCGTCTGGTCGACCTGCGGCTGGGCCGACCCGCGACGCCGCTGCAGAGCTGGCGCTTCAACGGGCACTTCGTGCAGTACGAGGAACTGCAGGGGCCCCACCGAACGGCGTTCAACTTCCGATATCTTTGCCTCTACGAGCAGCCGAACACCGACACGCGGCAGGGTGGTTACGGCCACATCGAGGACTTCCTGAAAGGCGTGCCGGTCTCCGGTCTTTACGACATCGCCGTCGAAGCGCAGGCGATGCACCGCGACACGCATTATGATCCCGCGATCTTCGGCATCGATTTCACCGAACCCTTCCTCCTCGGCGTCGTGCCGGGCGACGCGACGCGCAACCACATCCATTATCCGCAGGCGATCGAGCCGTTGCTTGCTCAGGCCGCGGTGCCGGACGACAAGCCGGAATGGATCAGGTTTCGCGTGTGGCTCGAGGCCGGGCAGACGCCGCGCTTTATCTTTCCCAACGGACCCTACGAGTCGCGCGCCTCGGTGCTGCAGATCAACCGGCGTTATGCGGACGACTTCCAGGGCCGGTTTGCCAAGGCGGGCGTGAGCCGCACTCACCTTTTGCAGGAAGGGAAACTACCGCACATCCGGATCAGCGAGGTCAGGATCGATGGCCCCCTCGCGGAGCCCGGCGGCGGTGCCGAGGAAATCGCCGTCTTCGGAGAGGGCGGTTTCCGGGCCGAGCGGGCGGTGGAGCAACTCCATGCCTTCGCGGAGCGCGCCTACCGCCGCCCCCTCGCGGAGGCTGACCGCGCCACCGTCCGCCGTGCCTACGAGACGCGGCGCGCGGAGCAGGCGACGCCGCGCGAGGCCGCCCTCGACACCGTGAAGATGATCCTGTGCTCGCCGTCCTTCCTCTATCTGAGCGAGATCACCGGCGAACATGAGAGCCGTCTGGGGCCCTGGGACCTGGCCTCGCGGCTTTCGTACGCGCTGTGGAGCGCGCCGCCCGACCGCGAGCTGCTGGCCGCCGCCGCTTCCGGAAAGCTCACGGCGCCCGACGAGATCAGACGGCAGGCCCGACGGATGATCGGGGACGATCGGGTCGACGGCTTCATCCACGGCTTCCTCGACGGGTGGCTGAACCTGCGCGACCTCGGTGGCATGCCGCCGCCGCGGGAGACGACGCGCGTCTACTACGCCGAGAACCTCCCGGAGGCGATGAAGACGGAGGTGAGGTTGTTCTTCCGCGATCTCCTGCGGCGGGACGGTCCGGTAAGGGAATTCCTCGCCGCTGATCATACGTTCGCCGACAAGCGCTTGGCGCGGCTCTACGGGTTGCCCGAGCAGAAGACGCTGCGGATCGCCGACGGCTTCCAACGGGTGAGCCTTGCGGGAAGCGGTCAGCGCGGCGGTCTTCTCGGCATGGCGGCGGTGCTTACGGTGAGCGCGAACGGCGTCGAGACCTCGCCCGTAACGCGCGGGGTGTGGGTCTCGGAGAACATCCTCGGCATCAAGCCGCCGCCTCCGCCGGACGTCGTTCCAGCGATCGAGCCCGATGTGACCGGGGCGACCACCATCCGGCAGCGGCTGGCTAAGCACCGGGCGGATCCGGCGTGCGCGGAGTGCCACCGCAAGATCGATCCGCTAGGGTTCAGCTTGGAGAACTTCGACCCGATCGGACGCTGGCGGACGGTTTATCCGAAGCCGAAGGGCGGGGAGCCCGCCCCGAAGGTGGATGCGAGCGGTGAGTTCAGCTCGGGCGAATCCTACGACGGGTTCGCGGATTTCAGGCGCATCCTGGTGGAAGGGCGGACGGACATTTTTACCCGGCACCTCCTGCGGCAGTTCCTGAGCTTCGCGACGGGTCGGCACCTTAACGCTGCCGACGACTTCGTAATCGAAGATATCCTCGCCGCGGTGCGCCGCGATGGCAACGGGTTGCGGTCCCTCATCGTTGAGTCGCTCGTGAGTGAGGTCTTCCGGTCCCGTTGAGTAGATGCTCGGGTTTCGAGCACTGCCGGATTAACTCCGAGGCGGAGGTGCTGTTTGGATTCGCGAGGAGACGGAGCTCAGGCTGCTCCAATCCGCTCCGTGTGCGTGCACGGATTCAAGAGAAGGGTCGGACGTTAGGCTCACCTTCCCGGTGTATCTCTCCGCCGACTGCGGCCCTCCGCGGCTTCGGCTTTGCTCCTTACTCACTGCCGCTGCAATTTCGATCGTGCTCCAATTGAAAACGTCGCTCGGCATCTGTTTCCTCATCGGATTCCGCGCTCTCTGCGGCGCATCGCTACCGTCCTCGGTGAGGGTCTCCGAGCCCATTCTCGTGGCGGAGGGCCCGGTTGGAGAATCACGCTGGGGCCGGTACCAGTTTCCCTCCCTCGACCGGCTTATCGACGGGCGGATCGCGCTGTCTTTCCATGTCAACGAGGATAGCGCCCGCGCCTACGGCCGACGACCCTCCCAGCCTGATCGCGGCGTTTCTGCCGATGAAGGAAAGTCGTGGGCGCTGGAGCACGCCACCGAGCGGCCCGCGGGTCTGCTGCTCCCCGACGGTGATCGCATCATCGCGGGCCGCGCGGACGTCACGCCGGCGGCAATCTCCGTCCGGGAGCTGCGATTGCCGGAGCCGACTGGCACGATCATCGGTACGTACGGTCGATTGCCCTATACGTTTTATCGCCACGATGATCTTCCGGCTGCGTTGCGCGGTGTGCCGTTGGCGCGGTTGCCAGCGGGGAGTGCAACGTGGATTACCGAGCGCGCGCAGCTCATGGATCCGGGCTTCCAGCGCTACTCGATTCAGGACGTCTTCCCGGTCGTCTGGTGGGGAGATCTCAACCTCGCGAATGACGGCTCGATCCTCGCCGTCGTCTACCCCCGCTCGATCGACGGCGACGTGGCATGCCATCGCTCGACTGATTCCGGCCGGTCATGGCGGCTCCAGGGGCGCATCGCCTACCAGCCGGACCCGCAGGCCGACCCGCAGGCGCGAGCGCGGACGCAGGGTTTCACCGAACCGGGCAGCGTGTTGCTCGCGGACGGCTCGATCTTGGTCATGCTGCGTACTACGGACGGCTTGGGCGTCGGGCCGCTTTACTCCAGCCGTTCGACCGACCTGGGGAAAACCTGGTCTACGCCCGTGGTCGTAAACCCATCCGGGGTGATGCCGCGCCTGCTCCAGCTTGGAAACGGTGTCCTTGTACTCAGCTATGGCCGGCCGGGTGCGGAAGTGCGCTTCAGCCTCGACGGTCGCGGGGGGAACTGGACGGATCCGCTTCCTCTCGTGCCACTAACCTCGTCCGACGTGCAGGCCGACAGTTGCGGCTACACCAGCCTGCTGCCGCTTTCGGCGGATTCCTTTCTGATCGCTTACAGCTGGTTCAAGCGGCCGGGCAGCGACGGCATTCCGCGCAAGGCTCTGTTGGTGCGCCACGTTACCTTGGGCGCAGCGGAAGCGGAGCGACTCTGAAATCGGGTGCGTGTCGGTGTATCAGAATAGTGGTTACGGTACCAATCTTTCTCCCGCGGTGACGGCCACTTGGGCTTGAGTCGCTGGTAGAGTCGGATTGCCCGGCGCAATTTTTGTAGTGCCCATGAGCACGGTGCTCAGGTCCGAGTGTCGGAGGGGCCGGAAAAGCGTACAAAATCCTTGAAGTTAAAAAAACCAACAACTCGAAAGTGGATGGGGTTCCAATGGCTGCCCGGGCCGGGATCGAACCAGTGACCAAGTGATTAACGGTCGAGCACTCCAATTCTGGCCAATCGGGTTAACGGCGAACAGGTTTGCACAAGTGCGTTTGAGTTTGGGGAAGCAAAGGTTTTGGGCCTGAAGTATGAGTTCAGATTTTCGAGTTCTGAACTTTCATCTCACCCCTTCTCGCCAGCCAATCTGACTTGAGTCCCCTGTAGAATCGCATCGCATCCCGCACCCTCGGGCGTCCCAGGATGATTCTGGTGAGGTCTGCGGTTCTGAACGGATGGGTTTCGTAGTTGAAGAACGCCCCGTCGACTTCGTGGGATGACCTGCATTTGGAGACATCCTTGATTAACTGCCACTCTGGGGAGGTGGTATCGCGGCTCACGAGTAGGCGAATCGAATCTAGGAGTCGCCAGTGCAGGGGGAAGAGCCGCCTCCGAATCTCAAACAGGCTCCTGGTTTCCGGAAACCCCCTGAGGTCGTAGAGCATCTCGACCACGCTCTGACGTTCAGGAAGTTTTGGGGCTGTAAATGATTGAGTCACTGCGGAGCGCCTTGGTCGTAGGGGGGGGCGTTTTGCTGTCGGATTGCGTTTGTGTGTTTGAACGGGTTGGTGGTCAACTTGTTGTTGAGGGGTCGTAGGAGGGACGCAGCTTACGTGCCATGTCGGCAGGTCTGGCTTTTTGCCGATGGTCGAAGCGAGTGGGTTGAGGCCGTCGATCACTCCGCCCGCCTTGGGTCGCATATAAGGCACCCTTTGGTTCCGGCTTTGTCGCTGGGTGAAGGCCGGTGCGGCCCCGCGCGGAGAAAAACTCCGCCGTCGGTCAGAAGATACCGACAATTTCTCATGCAGCGATAACCGTTCTCACCGTTGATTGGAACCACGTCGTGTTGCCGTACCTCGTGGGGATGCCACGACGGGTCAGGCAGCCGGCGATGCCCGGCAGCGTTGGCACTCCTGTTGAGCGGATTTCGGTCACGATGGGACGGGCGCCGTTCAGGAACTTCTCCTTCTCGCGACGCACACCTTCCCTCATGAGGGAGACCTGACGGTCGGGGTACGGGTGCCGAGTCGAACTCCACGGCTGCGGGCCGCGGCGAGGGCTGCCTTTGTCCTCTCGGAGATCAGCTCCCGTTCACGTTGCGCAGCGAGCGCGAGGATTCCCACGGTGAAACGCTCCACGTTGGGACAGTCGCAGCAGATGAATTCCACGTTGAGCTGCAGGAAAAAACAGAGCGTTTCGTTTGATACGGTCCAACTTTGATTCCCGCAGGGGAGGTTTCCTCTTCCGTGACCCATGTCGGAGGTAGTACTCGACCACCTCGTTCAACGACACTCCGACGTGATCCATTCGTTCGAGGGAAAACATCACCTGGTGACGACGACCGTGCAGAGGATCGACGCTCAGACGAAGGTGTTCGTTGAGGTATGACTCGGCACGAGTCTTATCCTTGAAGAACCGTTTGCGTCGTTTCCCGTCGTCACCGACTCCAAGCACCGCGACCCAGCCGACGATCTCGTCGCGACGACGAAAGGGAAGGAGGTGCGCCATGAGGCCGCCCGCTGACAGGCAACTGAATGCCTTCAAGTTCAATCAGGCCCAATCCAGGCCCAACAAACCGGTCAAAAACTGTCCCAATAAAAAATCCCAACAGCACTTAAGCCGTTGGGATCAAACTGGCTGCCCGGGCTGGGATCGAACCAGCGACCAAGTGATTAACAGTCACCTGCTCTGCCACTGAGCTACCGGGCAGTGGCTTCCACGCGGCTTGCGACGCGCGAAATGAGGCGGCGAAAGACAGGGCGCGCTCCGCGGGTGTCAATGCTCGTTTTCACGCGTCGCGCGAAATCACGTGGAAATCCGCGTCGGCACCAAACTTTTGGTTGCGTTCAGCTCCCGTGAACCTATCCCCTGAACCCCTTTTCCACTACGCCTGCCTCCAATTCCGGGGCGACAGGCGGAACGAATCCATGAGCCAAAAGTTCAAGCTGAACGTCACCGCCCGCGGCCAGACCGGCCGCAGCGCCTCCCGCCGCCTGCGCAAGGCGAGCCGCGTGCCCGCCGTCCTGTACGGAAAGCACACCAAGCCGGAGTCCCTCTCCATCGACGGACCGGAGTTCGTCCGCCTCCTCAAGGGCGTCGGCGACCGTGCCGTCCTCATCGAGCTGGAGCGGACCGACAAGTCCGACAAGGCACTCTCCTTCCTCCAGGAGATTCAGCGCGACCCGATCACCGACCGATACCTGCACGTCGACCTGCAGGAGGTTAAGGACAACGAGAAGTTCGAGATCCAGATCCCCGTGCACGTCTCGGGCGAATCGTTCGGCGTGAAGAACCAGAGCGGCGTGCTCGAGATGGCTTCGCACACGTTGCGCATCCGCGTGCTCCCGAAGGATCTTCCCGAGGCGATCGTCGTCGACGTCACTGAGCTGAAGGTCGGCGAGACGATCAAGGTGGGCGGCCTCAAGGCCATCCCGGGCGTGCAGTTCCTGGATCCGCAGGGACAGCCCGTCGTTTCGTGCGTCGAGCCGGTCGCCGAGATCGTGCAGGAAGTCGCCGCGACGGCTTCCGCCGCCGCCGGTGCCGCTCCTGCCGAGGGTGCCGCTCCTGCCGAGGGCGCCGCTGCCCCCGCCGCGGGCGACGCCAAGGCCGCTGCTCCCGCCGCCGGTGCCAAGCCGGCCGCCGCTCCCGCCGCGGGTGCGAAGGCTGCGGCTCCGGCCGCCGGCGCCAAGCCGGCCGCTCCGGCGAAGAAGTAAGCCCGCCGTCCTCCCGGACGCGCCGGCCCGTCCGGCCGCCGCGTCCGTTCCGTTCTTTGAGTCATGTCCTTCTCCCTTGTCGCCGGCCTGGGTAACCCGGGCCGGGCCCACGAGGGCACCCGGCACAACCTCGGCTGGGTCGTGCTAGACGCGTTCGCGCGGCGGCATGGCCTGGCGTGGAAACCGGCGCCTGAGTTCAAGGCGGAGATCGCGCGCTGGGATTCCGGCGCCGGTCCGCTTTGGATCGCCAAGCCGCAAACGTTCATGAACGCGAGCGGCGAGTCGGTGGGTGCGCTCGCGCGCTACTTCAAGGCCGGCCCGGAGTCGGTGGTGGCGGTCCACGACGACCTCACCCTCGACCTCGGGCTCGTCAAGGTGACCGTCGGCGGCAGCGCCGGCGGCCACAACGGCGTCGACAGCCTGATCCGGCATCTCGGACCGGGCTTCGCGCGCTACCGCCTCGGCATCGGGCCGAAGCACCCACCGGAGATGGACCTCGCTGATTTCGTGCTGGGAAGGTTTTCACCCGAACAGCACGCCATCCTTTCAGGAAAGACCGAAGCCCACGTGCAGGGCCTTGAACTGCTGCTCACCCGCGGCCTCGAGGCCGCCATGAACCAACTCAACCGCAGAGAGCCAAAATGAAATCCGCCAACCGCAACTACCGCGCCTCCTTCATCCTCGATAACCGGGGTAAGGAGGAAACCGTCGACCAGATCGTCGACGGCATCAAGAAGGTCATCGCCGAGCTCAAGGGCGAGGTCTCGACCATCGACAACGTGGGCAAGCGCGACTTCGCGCGCGTGACCGACCGCAAGCTCACCGGCGCCCACTACGTGCAGGTCGCCTTCGCGGCGCCCGCCGCCGCCCCTGCTCAGCTGCGCGAGAAGCTCCGCCTGAACGGGAGCGTCTACCGCACGTTCATCCAGACCGTCTGATCCACCCTCGGCGCGGTCACCCCTCCGCATCCTCCCCATGCCCTCGCTCAACAAGGTCCTCCTCATGGGCAACCTCACGCGCGACCCCGAGCTCCGGGTCACGCCCAAGGGCACGCCCATTTGCCAGTTCTCCCTCGCGATCAACCGCAAGTTCAAGATGGAGTCGGGCGAGTCCCGCGAGGAGGTCATTTACGTCGACGTCGAGGCTTGGGGCAAGCAGGGCGAGACCATCGCCAAGTATGTCACCAAGGGCCGCCCGCTCTTCGTCGAGGGGCGCCTGCGTCTCGACCAGTGGGAGGACAAGAACACGAAGGAGAAGCGCAGCCGCATGAAGGTCGTGCTCGAGGCGTTCGAATTCCTCGGCGACGGCCGCGCAGGCGGCGCGGGCGGAGCCGGGGGAGGGGGCGGCGACCCCGCCGGTTCCTTCGAACGCAGTTCACCGCCGCCCCGCGCGAATCCCGCCGGTCCGGCGCCGGCCAAGGAAAATCTAGACGAGGACGTCCCGTTCTGACGTCCCTCCCTCACTGACATCGTAGCGGCGCCGCCCTTCGGCGCCGTCGGTCCCGCAGCGGCGGGATCGTGACACCCCGATAAACCATAACTTTTCAACCCGACACACACATGGCCTCCACAGAAGTGCTCCTCGTCAAACCCGTCGAAGGTCTCGGCGGCGAAGGCGATCAAGTCAAAGTCCGCGCCGGCTACGCCCGCAATTTCCTGCTTCCGCGCAAGATCGCGGTGCCGGTCACGCTGGCGAACCGCAAGCAGGTGGAGGCGCTCCGCAAGCGCCGCGCCGAGCGCGAGCAGAACGAGCTCAACGGCGCCCACGAGATGGCCCGCCGCCTCGAGAAGACCAGCCTCGCCTTCGCCGTGAAGACGGGCGAGGGCGGCAAGATGTTCGGCGCCATCACCGCGCAGGACGTGCACGAGAAGCTGGTCGCCTCGGGCCTCGAGCTGGACAAGCGCAAGATCCACCTGTTCACGCCGGTCAAGTCCCTCGGCAAGCACACGGTGAAGATCAAACTGCACGCCGAGGTGAGCGTGGAAGTGCCCTTCGACGTGGTCTCCGAGAACCCGATCGAGCCCGCGGCCGTGGAACCGGCTGCCGAGCCGGCCGACAAGCGCGGCGAGCGCCGTCCGCGCAAGGAAGCGCGCGAGTAAGACGCCCTTTCATCGAGGCCGCGTCCCGCCCGGGTGGCGGGCGCGGCCTTTGTCTTTTGCTGGGAATACTTTGTTCACAAGCGGGGGTTGCGGCGCCCCGCGAAGACCCGCTGACTCGCCGCCCCGACCATGGATCAGCCCGTGCCTGCGCCAGTTGCCGCCGCTCCGGCCGCCCGACCCACGTCGGCGCCCGCCGGGCGCACGCTGCCGCACAGCCTTGAGGCCGAGGAGCACCTCCTGTCGTGCTGCCTCCTCGACGGGGCCGACGTCGTGGCGCGTTGCCTCGAGAGCAGGATCGCGCCGGCGTCCTTCTACGATGCTCGGCACGGGGTGATCTTCGAGCAACTGCTGGATCTCTACAATCGGCAGGTGACCATCGACGTCGCCGTGGTGGCGGAAGAGCTGAAGACTGCGCGTAAGCTCGAGCAGGTCGGTGGGTATGCCTTCCTCGCGCAGGTCAGCAGCCGGATCCCGACGACCGCCCAGGCAGGTTACTTCATCGACAAAGTGCGCGAGCTGGCCCTGCTGCGGGAGATCATCCGGGCGGCGACCGGCGCCGTGGAGGAGTGTTATGGCTTCACCGGGGGAATCGACGAGTTCGTCGACCAGGTGGAGCAGCGGATTTTCGGCGTGACCCAGAGCCGCGTGAGCGAGAGCGCCCGCCAGATGCGCGACGCGACGCGTGAGGCGATGAGCGTCATCACGAAGATGATGATGAAGAAGGGGGAGCTGACCGGCGTCTCCTCCGGCTTCAAGGACCTCGACGCGCTGCTCTGGGGCTTCCAGCGGAACGACATGATCGTCCTCGCGGCGCGTCCCTCCATGGGGAAGACCTCGCTGGCGTTGAACTTCGCCGAGGCGGCGGCGATGCCCCGCAAGGCCGGCGTCGAGCCGCAGCGCGTGCTGATCTTCTCGCTGGAAATGGGTGCCTCGCAGCTCGCCCTGCGCATGCTCTGCTCGCGGGCCCGGGTGAACATGAAGCTCCTGCGGGACGGACTTTTGTCCAAGAACGGCGACGAGCAGAACCGGCTGCTGGAGGCGGCCGACGAGTTCAGCAAGGCCCCCGTCTTCATCGATGATTCCAGCGCGCTCTCGATCATGCAGCTGCGGGCGAAGGCGCGCCGCATCCACTCGCGGCACCCGCTCGGCTTCATCGTCGTCGACTACCTGCAGCTGCTCAGCCCGACGGATGCCCGCGTGCCCCGCGAGCAGCAGGTAGCCGAGGCTTCCCGCGGATTAAAGGCGCTGGCGAAGGAACTTGGCGTCCCCGTCCTTGTTCTATCCCAGCTCAATCGTTCCTCCGAAAAGGATAACCGCACCCCCCGACTCTCCGACCTCCGTGAATCCGGATCCATCGAACAGGACGCCGACGTCGTCCTCATGCTCGCCCGGCCTCGTGATGCCGACGAAAAATTCCAAGTTGCGAGCGACTCGGCGGAGTTAATCGTTGCCAAGCAGCGAAATGGGCCGGTAGGAGAACTAAAACTCACCTTCCTCAGGGACATCACACGCTTTGAAAACTTTCATCAGTAGCCTCCACGGGGGGGCGGCACGCATCCTTATTTTATTTGCTTGGTGCTCTCTGGCAGGGGTTTCCGTAAGTAAAGCGCAGGGAGGGGCTCAGGCCCCGCAGTCCTCCCAAGCCATTCGCCCCGTAGCGCCGGCCTACAAGGTGGGCACGGTCACGATCAAATTCGTCGGCACGGCTAACGTGAACGATCAGGTGGTGCGCGCGAACATGCAGATCCGCGAGGGAGGGGAGTTCGACGAGATCATCCTCGATCGTGACATCCGATCCCTTTACCGCACGGGTCTATTCGAGTTCATCGAGGTCAAGCACGAGGCCGTTGACGCCGTGACCTTCAACCTCGTCGTCGAGGTGACGCCCAAGTTCCGCGTCCTCACGGTGCGCTTCGAGGGCAACACGAAGGTGAAGTCCTCCCGGCTCGAGAAGGAGGTCAAGGTGAAGTCCAATCAGGCGCTTGACGAGCGTCAGATCAAGGAGGACGCCGAGAAGCTCCGCGATTATTACCAGAAGGCGGGGTACAACCAGGTCTCGATCAACTACACGGTCGAGAAGGACCGCGTGGGAGGCTTCGGCACGGTGGTCTTCAAGATCCGCGAGGGCGACAAGGTGAAGATCGCCGAGATCCGCTTTGCGGGAAACCGTAGCATCACCGCCCGCAAGCTCCGCGGGGCGATGGAGACCAAGAAATGGTGGATGTTCTCGTGGCTCACCGGCTCGGGCCGCTTCAAGGACGACCAGTTCGACGACGACCTCGACAAGCTGCGCGACCTCTACCGCGAGGAAGGCTTCCTTGATGTCGAGATCCCGCCGGACAAGGTGCAGTTCAACTATCCCTCGCCGGAGAGGCTGGTGCTGGTGGTGAACATCAACGAGGGCCGGCAGTACCGCGTGGGAGAGATCTCCTTCTCGGGGAACAAGCTGTTCAACTCTGCCCTCCTGAAGCGTGTAGTGCGTCAGAAGACGGGCGTCGTCTTCGTCCCCTCCAAGCTGGATAAGGACGTGGAGCGACTCGACGACTTCTACGGCAAGGACGGCTATCTCGACACGCGTGTCCGTCTCAACCGCAAGCCCAACGTCGCCTCCGGTGCGATCGACGTCGAATTCATCATTTCCGAGAGCGAGAAGTTCAACGTCGAATCCATCGTCATCGAGGGCAATACGAAGACCAAGAGCACGGTCATCCTGCGCGAGCTGGTGCTCGGACCGGGAGACGTCTTCAGTACGGTGCTGATGAAGATCAGCCAGCTGCGCCTCGAGAACACGCGGTTCTTCGAGAGCGTCAACGTCACCCATCAGGAGACCAACATCCCGGGCCGCCGCAACATGCGCATCGCCGTGCGCGAGGGCCGCACTGGCAACCTCACGTTTGGCGCGGGCTTCTCCTCACTGGAGCGGGCGACGCTCTTCGCGGAGGTCTCGCAGTCAAACTTCGACCTGTTCAACCGCCGATCGTTCTTCCAAGGCGACGGCCAGAAGTTCCGCCTCCGCATGCAGCTGGGGTCGCTGTCGAGCGAGGTGGTTCTCTCCTTTGAGGAGCCGTGGCTCTTCCAGCGTCAGCTCGCGTTGGGCTTCTCGGTGTTCCGCACCAGTTCGGAGTACAACAGCACGTTCTACAGCCAGATCCAGACGGGCTTCGAGGTGTACCTCCGCAAGCACCTGTTCGAACTCTGGAACGGGCGTCTGTCGTACACGTACGAGGTCTTCGACATCAACAACATCTCCCCGAGCGCGTCGGCCGTGATCCGCGCCCTCGAGGGCAGCAACGCCTCGTCCAGCATCGGCTTCCAGCTCGAGCGCGACACCCGCGACAAGATCATCAACACCACGGCGGGCAACCGCGTGGAGATGAACTTTCGCTTCGCCGGCGGGCCGCTGGGGGGAAGCAAGATCAACAACAACTACAGCGTCGAGTTCCGCGGGTCGCAGTTCTTCCCGGTCTTCGAGACGCAGGCACAGGTGCTGGCGTTGATCGCCCGCGGTGGCGTCATCCAGAACTTCGGTGATTCGGACGACGTTCCGTACTACAACAAGTTCTACCTGGGCGGCCCGCAGACCCTGCGCGGCTACGAGTTCCGCGAGGTGTCACCCCGCGACCCGTTCAACGAACCCATCGGCGGCAAGACCTACGGTTTCTTCAGCGCCGAATACTCGGCCGACATCGTCAGCCCCATCCGGTTCGCGCTCTTCTACGACGCCGGGTTCGTCAACAAGGGCGCCTACGACTTCAATCCCGCCTCCTACCACGATAACTTCGGCTTCGGGCTCCGGCTTTTCGTGGCCGGCGCGCCGCTCAGCCTCGATTTCGGCATCCCGATCACCGGATCCAAGGAAGCCAAGAAGGGTAACCAGTTTAATTTTTCCTTTGGCACCCGCTTCTGAATCTGACTTTTTCGCCGGTTTAACTCACCGTTTCCATCCATGAAGAACTCCCTCCGCTCCCTCTTCGCCATCGTGGCCTCGCTCGCCGCCGCGGCCGTCGCCGGCGCCCAGCCGGCCCTTAAGCTGGCCACGGTCGACATGGCCAAGCTGTACGACAATCATTACAAAACGATCGAGCAGAACGCGAAGATCCAGGCAGATGATCAGAAGGCCCAGGAAGAGGTCGACAAGATGAACAAGGAGGGCAACGCCCTCGTCGAGGAGTACAAGACCCTCAATGAGCAGGCCAACAGCCCCGCGCTTTCGGCCGAGGCCAAGTCCAAGGCCCAGAACGAGGCTCAGAAGAAGCTCGAGGCCATCCAAAACAAGCAGCGCGAGGTCCAGACCTTCATTCAGAACACTCGCAACTCCCTCGGCCAGCGCCTCAACACCTTCCGCGCCCTCATGCTCGAGGAAATCACCAAGCTCGTCGGCGACGTCGCCAAGCGTAAGGGAACCACGCTGGTCGTCGACAAGGCCGGTCCCACCGCGATCGGGATCTCCAACGTGGTCTACTCCGACGCCGCGTATGACATCACCGACGACGTCATGAAGGAGATCAACAAGGACCGTCCCGCGGCCGCCGCCGCTCCGGCTGCGGCCCCCGCTGCGGCCCCGGCGCCCGCCGCCCCCGCGGCTCCGATCACCGTTCCGGGCGTCTCGCCCAAGAAGTGACGCCGCGTCAGCGCTGAATTTCAAAAAATCGGCCCCGCCTGAAACGCGGGGCCTTTTTGTTTCCGTCCCCACGCGACCGTCTGCGGAATTGCGCGGCGGCGGCAAAGTCCCACGCTGCGCCCATGCAGTTCGAGTTTTCCGCGGCGGAACTGACCGAGATCACCGGCGCTCGCGAACGTCGCGGCGCATCGGATGAGCGCATTCGCGGCATCGCGGCCCTCGCGGAGGCCAAGGCCGGCGATCTCAGCTTCCTCGGCAATCCCCGTTACAAGGCCGAGGTCGCCGCGACGAAGGCGAGTGTGGTCCTGCTGCCGGCTGACCACGCCGGCCAGCCTGCGGCCGGGCAGCTTTTCCTGCTGGTCGACAACCCGTCCGTGGCCCTCGCTAGGGTCTGCGCCCGGATCGAGCAGCGCCTCTGGCCCCGGCCCGCGCCCGGAATCCACCCGAGCGCTGTCATCAGCCCGGGCGCCCGGGTGGCCGCCTCAGCCACCGTGGGGCCGCTCTGCGTGGTCGAGTCCGGCGCCGTGGTCGGCGAGCGCGCCCATTTGCAGGCGCAGATCTTCCTCGGTCACGGCGCGTTAGTCGGAGACGAATCCTGGTTGATGCCGGGGGTCGTCGTGACCGCGGAGTGCGTGGTCGGTCGCCGCGTGCGGCTTCACCCCGGCGTCGTCGTGGGGTCGGACGGCTTTGGGTATGAATTCGTGGCTGGGCGGCACGAGAAAGTGCCGCAGGTGGGGAACGTCGAGGTGGGCGACGACGTAGAGATCGGGGCCAACAGCACACTGGACCGCGCCCGCTTCGGGCGCACGACGGTCGGGGAGGGCACCAAGATCGATAACTTGGTGCAGGTCGCCCACAACGTCCGCATCGGCCGGCACTGCATTCTGTGCGCCCATGTCGGGATCTCCGGTAGCACGTCGCTCGGGGACTACGTGGTGCTCGGCGGTCAGGCCGGGGTGGCCGGCCATATCAACCTTGGCCGGGGGGCGAAGGTCGGAGGGGGCGCGGCGGTCACGGCGGACGTCGACGCCGGTGCTTTCGTCAACGGCAGCCCGGCGTTGCCCTACATGCTCGAGCGCCGGATCGCGGTGCTCCGGGAGCGCCTGCCCGACCTATTCCGTCGCGTGGATGCGCTGGAAGCGGTGATCGCCGATCTGAAAAAGCTTTCTCCCGAGGGGACCGACCGCAAGATGCCGGCCCCATGACCGACTCTCGGCTCAAGATCTTCTCCGGGAATTCAAATCGCGTACTGGCGGAGGAGATCTGCCGGTCGATCGGGGAGCCGCTGGGAGAGGCCACGGTCACCAGTTTCCCCGACGGGGAGACGTTCGTTAAGATCAACGAGAACATCCGCGGGCATGATGTCTTCATCATTCAGTCGACTTGTCCACCGACGAACCATCACCTCGTCGAGCTCCTGATCATGATCGACGCTGCGCGGCGCGCCTCGGCGCAGCGCATCACGGCCGTGCTGCCGTTCTACGGCTACGCCCGCCAGGACCGCAAGGATCAGCCCCGCGTGCCGATCACGGCCAAGCTCGTCGCCAACCTCATCGTGGCCGCGGGCGCGAACCGCATGCTCACGATGGACCTGCACAGCCAGCAGATCCAGGGGTTCTTCGACATCCCAGTCGACCACCTCTACGCCTCGCCGGTCTTCTTCGAGCACCTTTCCCGTTCGAAGCCCGAGAAACTCGTGGTCTGCTCGCCCGATGTCGGCGGCATGAAGATGGCCGCCGCCTACGCCGATGTGCTCGGCGCCGGTCTCGCCCTGGTCGCCAAGAAGCGCAAGAGCGCCACCACCGTCGAGGCCATCAACGTGGTCGGTGATGTCGAGGGTTGCGACGTCCTGCTGGTCGACGACATCACCGAGACGGCCGGCACGCTTTGCGCTGCCGCCAAGATCCTTCGCGCCCACGGTGCCCGCAGCATCCGCGCGGCTGTCAGCCACTGCATCCTCAACGATGTTGCCGTGGAACGCCTGCGCGGCGGGCCGATCGACGAGCTCATCACGACGAACTCCACCCCGATCGACACCCGCGGCTTGCCCGTGACCGTGCTCAGCATCGCCTCGCTGCTCGGCAAGGCCATTCAGCGTATCAACAGCAACGAGAGCGTCACGGGCCTCTTCCGCGTCAAGGGCTTCTGACCTTGCCGGCGCTCCGCCGCCGGGTTGCGGATGGGTGGGCCTACGCTCACCGTTCCGGGCATGAAGTGCCCGTTGCTACGCCCGGTCCTCGTCCTGCTCGCCTGCGGCTCGCTCTCCTTATCGGCCGCTTCTCCCCGCGATTCCCGCCGCGAGCCCCCGAAGGGACGTCCGCCCGAGGTCACGCTCGACACCAGCGACCTCGGAGCCGGAAGTGACTCTGCCGGCCGGGTGCGCAGCTACGCCGACGTGCTCGAGCCCGCCCAGCGCGCCGTCGTCTCGGTTTACTCGACGAAGATCATCAAGGAGCGGATCGCGATCAACCCGTTCTTTCGGCAATTCTTCGGCAACATCCCCGACCAGGAGCGCGAGAGCCGGCAGGAGGGGCTCGGCTCCGGCGTGATCGTCACGGCCGACGGCTACATCCTCACCAACAACCACGTCGTCGAGGGCGCCGACGAGCTCAAGGTTACCCTGGCCGACGACCGCGACTTCATGGCCAAGGTCGTCGGAACCGATCCCAAGACCGACGTTGCGGTGCTGAAGATCGACGGAGAGGGGCTGCCGACGCTCCCGCTCGCCGACAGCGACAAGCTGCGCGTGGGTGACGTCGTCTTCGCCGTCGGTAATCCCCTCGGCGTCGGCCAGACGGTCACGATGGGAATCATCTCTGCCAAGGGGCGCAGCAAGCTGGGGCTCCTCGAGAATGTCTCGGGCTACGAGGATTTCATCCAGACCGATGCCGCGATCAACATGGGCAATTCCGGCGGTGCCCTCGTCGATGCGCGCGGCCGGCTCATAGGCATCAATAGCGCCATCATCACGCCGTCGCGCGGCAGCGTCGGCATCGGCTTCGCCATTCCGGTCAACCTCGCGCGGTTCATCATGAACAGCCTCGTGGAGACCGGCGCGGTGGCCCGCGGGTTCATCGGGGTGACGGGGGGCGACGCCCTCACCGCCGATCTCGCTGAACAACTCGGCCTCAAGCGCGACGCCCGCGGAATGGTCGTCACCGAGATCGAGCCCGGCAGCCCGGCGGATGAAGCCGGGCTGCGCCGGTCCGACGTGGTGGTCGCTCTCAACGGCCAGACGGTGAACTCATGGGAGGAGCTGCGGCTGCTCGTCGCACAGACCTTGCCTGGTTCAGAGGCGAAGCTCCGCATCATGCGCGACGGCAAGTCGCGCGATCTCAAGGTCACCGTGGGGCGCGTGGTCGAGAATCCGGATGAACTTTTCGCGGGCGTCGATGTCGCGCCGCTCTCACCTGATGCCCGCCGCCGGTTGGGCCTGAACGACCCGCGCATTTCCGGCCTGGTCATCACGCGGGTGGCCGAGGATTCGCCGCATCGGGACCGGCTGGCGAAGGGTCAGGTGATCCTGGAGGTCAATCGCGGTCCGGTGCCCGACCTCAAGTCGGCCCGTGAGCGCGTCCGGCTGGGCCGAAACCTCGTCGCGGTTTTCGACGGACGCGGGGTACGCTACGTCGTGGTGAACGTGCGCTGAACGCCGCGGGGCGGTTCAGCTGCCCGGTTTTTGGACCGGCAGCGCCGCGAGCTCCGGCGGCAGGGCGTCGGCGGCGTAGGTGGGGAAGCTCAGCTCGAGCAGGGACAAGGCCGGAACCTCGAACTTGGTCGTACCGGCGCTGCGGTCGACCAGCATGGCGATGCCGGCGGCCTTGCCCCCGGCCTTGCGGATGATGTCGAGGCACTCAACGACACGGCCGCCACGCGTGACGACGTCTTCGACGATCAGCACGGGCTCGCCCGGCGCCATCGTGAAACCGCGCCGTAGCACGAGCGCGTTGTTTTCCTTTTCCGCGAAGATGAAGCGCGCCTTGGCCTGCCGCGCGACCTCCTGGCCGATCACGAGACCGCCCATCGCCGGGGCGAGCACGGTCTGGAACGCGACGCCCGAGGCGCGGAGCTTCGCGACCAGCAACTCGGCGAGGCGCTCCACGGCGTCCATCCGCTGGCACACCTGCGCGCATTGAAAGTAGTGCGCGCTGTGCAGGCCGGAGCGCAGCACGAAGTGGCCGCTGAGTAGCGCACCGGTGCGCTGGAAGATGCCGAGGATCTCGCGCTGGGACTCGTCCTTGATCGTAAGCTGGGACATGGCGGGTAAAGGGAACGTGGCGAAGGAGTGGCGGGTTGGTGAGGTGAGGCGGGGATCGTTATCGGAGGTGATAAGTGAGCAGCAGCAGAACTGCCGAGCGGAAACTGGCCGTAGGTCTCCGGTCATCTTAGCCTTCGGCAGCTGATCGGTCCTGATTTTAGAGATGAGCCCTGGCAATCGCGTCCACCGTTCCCCGCCCCGCTCCCGGTCAAATCGGTGGGAAAGGGCAATCCTCCGCCGTTGCGGGTTCAGCCTGCATCCCTTTCATCGCCACCCTTTTCCCATGAATTTTCCCGTTTGGCGACGCTCCGCCGCCGTTTTGATCCTGCTGGCCGTCGTCGGCTTCGTCCGCGCCGCCGCGCCCGTCCAGTCCGTGCCCCCGAACGTCCTCTTCATCGCGGTCGACGACCTGAACGATTGGATCGGACCACTGAAGGGCCATCCGCAGGTTAAGACGCCGCACCTTGACCGCCTCGCCCGGCGCGGCGTCACGTTCTCCAACGCCCACTGCGCCGCGCCGCTCTGCAATCCGTCGCGCGCAGCGGTGTTCAGCGGCCTGCAGCCCTTCCAGACCGGCGTACTGGCCAACGACGGGGGCGCCATCCGCACGGCGAGGCCCGATCTGGTCCTGCTACCCCAGCACTTTCAGCGGGCCGGCTACCGCACCTTCGGAACCGGGAAGCTTCTCCACCAGAAGGGGACGGGCTTCGCTGAGAGCGAATTCTACCCGGAGCAGCGCTGGAGCCCCTTCACTCCTGAGGCGACCAGTTACACCGCCGGGGAGCTGCCTTCCAAGGGTTCGGCCAATCCGCAGCACCATACGGTCCTTAAGGGTCGCCCAATCGTGCTCCCGCTCAACCGGATGCCGAGTGACCGCGCCGCTGCCTCGCCCAACGGTGAGTCCTTCGACTGGGGGCCGCTTGACGTTGAGGATGCTGATATGGGCGACGGTCAGATCGCCGACTGGGCGGTGCAGCGGATCCGCGAGCAGGCGCGTACGCCCGCGCAACCGTGGTTCCTCGCCGTGGGTTTCTACCGTCCCCACATCCCGCTGTTCGCCCCGCGAAAGTATTTCGACCTCTATGAAGGCCTCGATATCCAGCTACCCGTTGTCAGAGCCGACGACCTGGATGACCTGAGTGACACGGGGCTCCGGTGGGCCCGCGATCCCGTCACCGCGGGCTCGCATGCCTCCGTCGTGAAGCACGGCCAGTGGAAGGCTGCTGTGACTGCTTACCTGGCCTGCGTCTCCTTCATCGACGCTCAGGTCGGCAAGCTGCTGGCGGCGATCGACGAAGGTCCTGCCGCCGGCAATACGGTGATCGTCCTTTGGGGGGATCATGGCTGGCATCTCGGCGAAAAGGAGCACTGGGGCAAGTGGACCGGCTGGCAGCGTTCCACGCGGGTGCCGTTGATCGTGGCGACGCCGCAGGAGGGCGCGACTGCGGCCTTTCCGCGCGGTGCGATCTGCGCCGCCCCGGTCGGACTGATAGACCTCTACCCGACCCTGATCGACGTATGCGGGTTGACGCCGCGTCCGGGGCTCGCGGGCGAATCGCTGGGGCCACTCCTCCGGAATCCTGCCGGCGCGTCTGATCGTCACGTCGTCACCACCTTCGACGCCGGTAACTATGCCATCACCGGCTCGCGTTGGCGCTACCTTCGCTACGCGGACGGCCAGGAAGAGCTCTACGATTCGGTGAACGATCCACATGAATGGACGAATCTGGCAGGTCGACCCGAGGTGCGGGCGGTGCAACGGGCGATGGCCGCACAGGTCCCGGTCGTCGACGCGAGTTGGGGTGAGGCCGCTAAGTCGGCGGGCCGCACGGGGCGGAAGAAGAAGCGCGAAAACCCGTAGGAGGGTTGATCTTCGGTCTGAAATGGTCGGGGCGGTGAGATTCGAACTCACGACCTCTACGTCCCGAACGTAGCGCTCTACCAGGCTAAGCTACGCCCCGACATTCAGTTCAAGACCCGCCTTGTCGACGGGGTGGCGAGGGAGTCCCAGCCGAAGAGGTGGCGCAAGCAGAAAAGCGCCGCGGATCACGACGATGCGGCTGCGGAGGTAACTTGTCGCTCCGCCGGACGCTTCGCTGCGACAGCTAGGAAGGCCGCCAGCGTGGGCTCCAGGTCAGGGGTGGGTTTCCATCCGAGGACCAGCCGGCTCTCGGGGGCGGGCCCGAGCAGGCGCCGGCACACGACCTCCGGTGGCAGGTGGCGGCTTTCCGACGGCGTCATGAACGTCGCGCCGAGGCCGGCGCGCACCAAGCCGATGCCGTTGGCCCGCGGCCAGACTTCCTCGGTGATCTTCGGCGTGACCCCGGCCGCGGCGAATGAAGCGAGGATCCGGTCGTAGAAGCCCGGATTGTGCTGGCGGGGAAAGAGCACGAACGGTGTCTCGGCCAATTCGCGCAGCCGCAGGGTGCGGCGGCGGGCGAGGGCATCGGCTGCCGAGAGCAGGATCCCGTTGCGTTCGCGGAGCAGGAGGCGCGTCTCGATGCCCGGGGAAGGGGCGTCGGGGTGGAAGAAACCGCAGGCCAGCTCGCCGGCCAGCAGGGCGGTGAGCTGCGCGGAAGTGGGCATTTCCGTGAGCTCGAGCCTGATCCCGGGATGGGCGGCGTGGAACCCGCGCAGCAGGCCGGGCAGGACGGTGGCCATGGCGAGGCCGGTGAAGCCGACGCGCAGGTGGCCGACCTGGCCTCCGGCCAGCGCGCGCAGGTCGGCGGGCAGGGCGGCGAGGCCGCGGAGGAGCGGCTCGCTGCGCTCGAGGAGAAGCCGTCCGGCCGGCGTGAGCTCGACGCCACGGCGGGTGCGGCGGAGCAGGTCGGCGCCGAGGTCGGACTCCAGCTGCGCCACGGCGCGGCTCAGGGCGGGCTGGGCGATGGCGAGCGCCTCGGCCGCGCGGCGGAAATGCAGCCTCCGGGCCACCTCGCGGAAGTACGCGAGCTGGCGGAGGGTGAACGGCATGTGATGCTCGGCCGGCATCACAGAGTCCTAAAAGAGTACTTCCGGGTATGACAAGCGGATGGTAGAGTCTGGGTCCTTTTCCTCATGACCACGCCCAAGTCCCTCTTCGAGAAAGTCTGGGAGGCCCATGCCGTGCGCACGCTCGCCAACGGCCAGACCCAGCTGCTGATCGGCACCCACCTCATCCACGAGGTCACCAGCCCGCAGGCGTTCGGCATGCTGCGCGACCTCGGCCTGAAGGTCGCCATGCCGCACCGCACCTTCGCGACGGTCGACCACATCGTGCCCACCGACCAGCTCGTCGAGCCGTACCGCGACCCGCTGGCGCAGGCCATGATGGACGAGCTCCGCCGCAATTGCGCCGAGTTCGGCATCACCTTCTTCGACCGCGCCACCGGTAAGCAGGGCATCGTGCACATCGTCGGTCCCGAGCAGGGCATCACCCAGCCCGGCACCACGATCGCGTGCGGTGACTCCCACACCAGCACCCACGGGGCGTTCGGCGCCGTCGCCTTCGGCATCGGCACGACGCAGATCCGCGATGTGCTCGCCACGCAGTCGATGGCGCTCGGCCGCCTCAAGGTCCGCCGCATCAACGTCAACGGCGCGCTCCGGCCCGGCGTCTACGCCAAGGACGTCATCCTCCACATCATCCGCGTGCTCGGCGTCAACGGCGGCACCGGCTTCGCCTACGAGTACGGCGGCGAGGTCTTCGACCGCTTCTCGATGGAGGAGCGCATGACCGTGTGCAACATGTCGATCGAGGGCGGCGCGCGCGCGGGCTACGTCAACCCCGACCAGACCACTTTCGCCTACCTCAAGGGCCGCCCGTACTCGCCGTCCGGTGCGGCTTGGGACGAGGCCGTCGCCCGCTGGAAGAGCTTCGCGAGCGACCCCGGCTGCCCTTACGACGACGTGGTCAACATCGACGGCGCTACGATCGCGCCGACCGTCACGTGGGGCATCAACCCCGGGCAGGGCATCTCGATCGACGAGACCGTGCCCGATCCCGCTCGGGCCACCGCGGCCGACGAGCGCGCCTCGATCGAGGAGGCCCTCGCCTACATGAAGCTGCGCCCCGGCGCCGCCATCAAGGGCACGCGCATTGACGTCGCCTTCATCGGTTCCTGCACCAACGGCCGCCTGAGCGACTTCCAGGAGGTGGCCCGTTTCGTCCGCGGCCGCCGCGTCGCTCCCGGGGTCAAGGCCATCGCCGTTCCCGGCTCCCAGATCGTCGCCCTCCAATGCGAGAAGCTCGGGATCGACAAGGTCCTCGCCGAGGCCGGCTTCGAGTGGCGCGCCGCCGGTTGCTCGATGTGCCTCGCGATGAACCCCGACAAGCTCGTCGGCGACCAGCTCTGCGCGAGTTCCTCCAACCGCAACTTCAAGGGCCGGCAGGGCAGCCCCACCGGCCGCACCCTCCTCATGAGCCCCCTCATGGTCGCGGCCGCCGCCGTCACGGGCGCCGTCGCCGACGCCCGCGAGGTCTTCGCCGTCAACCGCTGATCCCCTCCCGCCATGGCCCTCGCCAAGATCTCCTCCGTCTCCGGCCGCGCCGTCCAGGTGCCCGGCAACGACATCGACACCGACCGCATCATTCCGGCGCGCTTCATGAAGTGCGTCACCTTCGACGGCCTCGGGGAATTCCTCTTCCACGACGTCCGGAAGAACGCCGACGGCACCGAGAAGCCGCACCCGCTCAACGATCCGCGGTTCAAGGGCGCCACGATCCTGCTCTCCGGCGCCAACTTCGGCTGCGGTTCGTCCCGCGAGCACGCCCCGCAGGCGATCCAGAAGCACGGCTTCCGCGCCGTCATCGCCGAGAACTTCGCCGAGATCTTCTTCGGCAACTGCACGACGCTCGGCATCCCGTGCGCCACCGCCTCGCGGGCGGACATCGCGGCTATCGCCGCGGCGATCGAGGCCAATCCCGGGCTCGAGGTCGTGCTCGACGTCGCGAAGCAGGAGGTCCGCTTCGGCGGCCGCAGCGTCAGCGCCGAGGTCCGGCCGGCCGCGCGTGACGCGCTCGTGAACGGCCGTTGGGACGCGATCGGGGAACTCCTCGACGGCGTGCCGGCGGTGAAGTCCCGGGCCGGGGCCTTGCCCTACCTCGCGGCCTGAGCGCCGATTGTCGGAAGGTTTGTTGAACTTTTCCCTCGCGGGACCGTCTCACGCGCTCAGGTTCATCCTAAACCCATGTTTTTCGCCATGATCGAGGTCTTCAAGGGTGCCGGCGTGCTGATCTACCCGCTGGGGATCTGCTCGGCCGCCGCGGTGTTCATCATCTGCGAGCGCGCCTACGCCCTCCGGCGTGCGGCGGTCATGCCGCAGGACCTCGCCGACGCCGTGGTGGAAGGCCGCCCGCTGGTGGGCGGCAAGCACACCGTTTTGGCGCGCATCGTCGAATTCGCCGAGCAGCATAAGAACGACGAAGGTGCGGTGAAGGCGTTCGCGCGGCTGGAGGTCAACCGCATGGAGCGCGGCATCCCGTACCTGGACGTCATCTATGCCGCAGCGCCGCTGATCGGCCTCACCGGCACGGTCACCGGCCTCCTGCAGGTGTTCTCGCAGATCTCGCCCGACACCGGTCTGCCCGACCCCGTGGCGTTCACCAAAGGCGTGGCGCTGGCGCTTTCCGCGACGGTGATCGGCCTCTGCATCGCGATTCCCTCGCTGGTCGGCAGCGGCTACCTGCAGCGCAAGATCGAGAACTACGCGGCGCAGCTCGACGTGCTCCTCGAGCGCATCCTGCAGCGCAAGCCCGGCCCGCAATGAGCCTGCTCGCCCACAAGCGGCGCAAGCGGCCCGAGATGAACCTCGTGCCGCTGATCGACGTGCTCGTGATGCTGATCTTCTTCGCGTTCGTCACGATGCAGTTCAAGTCGGCCGCGACGCTCAACATCACCCTCCCCAAGGTGGAGACCGCGGGGAAGAACGAGTTCCGCGGCAGCGTCACCATCGGCATCGCGAAGGACGGCGCGCTCACCTTCAACGGCAAGGCGGTCTCCGACGCCGAGCTGCCCGGCGTGCTCGCGCAGGTGAAGAACGTCGACAAGGACATCCCGGTGCTCATCCGGTCCGACGAAAAGGCGACGCTGGAGCGGCTGACCTTCGTCTGGGACGCCTGCCGCAAGGCCGGCCTGAACAAGCACCATTTGCAGAGCCGCTGAGGGTTTCCTCGAGGGACGGCCGCGGGTTTCCCCGTGAATGCGGGCTAGACGCCATCCGGCGACTGCCGCACGGTGCGCATTGGAAACCGCCGCCGTGATCCTGCCCAAATCCGACCTGAACCTGCTGCGCGAGGCGCGCCATGCCGCGCCGCACTCGATCCTCGGGATGCACCCGATCACGCGTCGCCGCGTGAAGGGCGTGGTGGCCCGGGCCTTCCTGCGGGAGGTCGCGGCCTGCGAGGTCGTTGACCTCGAGGCGTCGCCGGCGGTCGCGTTCCCGATGGAGCGGGTGGCGGAGGACGGGCTGTTCGAGGTCTTCATCCCCGGCCGCGAGCGGGTGTTCCGCTACCAGCTGCGCGCCACGCGCGCCAACGGCGAGATCCGGCAGTTCTTCGACCCGTACTGCTTCCTGCCGACGCTCGGGGAGCAGGACCTCTACCTCTTCAACGAAGGCAACGAGCACCGCGTCCATGAGAAGCTGGGCGCGCACGTCCGCGACCTCGGCGGCGTTCAGGGCGTGTCGTTCGCGGTGTGGGCGCCGGCGGCGACGCGGGTGTCAGTGGTGGGGAACTTCAATCACTGGGACGGCCGGTACCACCCGATGCGGCCGCTCGGTTCGTCGGGAGTCTGGGAGCTCTTCGTGCCTGGGCTGGGGGAGGGCGAACTGTACAAGTTCGAGCTCCGCGACGTGCGCGGGCACCTGCGGCTGAAGACCGATCCCTACGGCACTTATTTCGAGGGGCCGCCCAACAACGCCGCGATCGTGTGCGGGACGCGCGCGTTCCGCTGGACGGACGACGCCTGGATGCGGCGGCGCCGCGACGAGGCGGGGAAGCTGGACCGGCCGATGTCGATCTACGAAGTGCACCTCGGATCTTGGCGCCGGGTGCCGGAGGACGGTGACCGGCCGCTGACCTACCGTGAAATCGCGCCGCTGCTGGCGGATCATGTGACGGAGATGGGCTTCACGCACGTGGAGGTGATGCCGCTGGCGGAGCATCCCTTCGACGGCTCCTGGGGCTATCAAGTCACCGGCTTCTTCGCGCCGACCCATCGGCACGGCACGCCGGAGGACTTCGCGTGGTTCGTCGATCACCTGCACGCGCGCGGCATCGGCGTGATCCTCGACTGGGTGCCGGCGCATTTCCCGCGGGATGCGTTCGCGCTCGCGGAATTCGACGGCACGCACCTGTACGAGCACGCCGACCCTCGGCAGGGCGCGCATATGGATTGGGGCACGCTGATCTTCAATTACGGCCGCAACGAAGTGCGGTGCTTCCTGATCGCGAGCGCGCTGGCTTGGCTGGACCGGTATCACCTCGACGGGCTGCGCGTCGACGCGGTGGCCTCCATGCTCTACCTCGATTATTCGCGGCCCGAGGGCCAATGGGTGCCGAATCGCCACGGCGGCCGAGAGAACCTCGAGGCGATCGACTTCCTGCGGCGCGTGAACGACCTCGTGCACCAGTACCACCCAGGGACGGTGATGATCGCCGAGGAGAGCACGTCGTTTGCCGGGATCAGCCGGCCGACCTCCGAGGGCGGGCTCGGCTTCGACTACAAGTGGAACATGGGGTTGATGAACGACACCCTGCGCTACTTCTCCAAGGAGCCCATTCATCGCCGGCATCACCACTCGGACCTCACCTTCGGGATGCTGTACCAGTACTCCGAGAAGTTCGTGACGGTTTATTCCCACGACGAGGTCGTGCACGGGAAGGCGTCCATGCTCTACAAGATGGGCGCATGGCACATTCCGGAGAAGGCGGCCAACCTGCGCGCGCTTTACGCCCACTCGTGGATGTGGCCCGGGAAGAAGTTGCTCTTCATGGGTTCCGAGTTCGGCCAGTCCCGCGAATGGGACCACGCCGGCAGCCTCGATTGGCACCTCTGCCAGTACCCCGACCACGAGGGGATCCGCCTTCTGGTGCGCGACCTCAACCGGCTCTACGTTTCGGAACCGGCGCTATCCCGCCACGATTTCGATCCGCGGGGTTTCCGCTGGCTGAGTTGCCAGGACGCCGATGCCAACGTGATCGCCTACATCCGCTGTGACGCGGAGGAGCGTACCCTCTACGCGGTGGTGTGCCACTTCGGCGGCGCCCGCCGTGAGCATCGCATCGGCGTGCCGCGGGGCGGTTACTGGCGGGAGGTCATCAACACCAACAGCGACTTCTACGGCGGCACGGGCGCCGGCAACGACGGCGGCCGCTTGGCTGAGGATCGTCCTTGGGACGGCCTTGCCCACTCGCTGCCGGTTTCTCTCCCGCCGCTGACGAGCGTCGTCTTCCGCTGGTCGCCTGAAACGCCCGCCTGAGGCGAGGGGGCGCGGGTTATTCCGCGCCCTTTTCGATGCTCGCGCCGGAGGCCCGCCAACCGGCGATGCCGGGGGCGTAGTGTTTGACGTTGGTGTAGCCGAGGGCAGCGACGGCCTTCGCCGCGGTGCGGTAGGCCTTGCACTTCTCGTTGCCGCAATAGGCGACGACGAGCGCGGCCTTATCCTTCGGGAGGGTGCCCGCCAGGCCGCCGCGGAGGGAGGCGTAGTCGATTGCGCCGGGGATGCGGCCGCTCTTGAACGAGGAGGTTCCGTTGACGTCGATGATCGTCACGGTTTTCGAGGCCATCGCCGCGGTGAGCTCCTGATGGCTGATGGAGGGAAATTCGTCGGTGGCGGCAGCGATCGCGGCGACGTGCAGTCCGAGGAGGCAGAGAAGCGTGGGGATCAGTTTCATGGCCGGCAATGAGAGGAGTAATCGGAGCGCCCGCAAGCGGGCGATGCGGGCGGGGTCACAACTGGAGATTTCATGGTGACATCCCCTCGAGCGCCGCGCACTTTCCGGCCCCATCGTGTCGCACCTCGCCTTTCACGCGGTCGTCGTCGTCCTCGGCATCCTGAGCATGGGTTTCCAGTTGCTGGCTTCCCGGCTCCTCAACCCGCACTTTGGCTCCTCCATCGTCGTCTGGGCGTGGCTCATCTCGACCTTTCTGGCGGCCTTCTCCGCCGGATCGATCCTCGGAGGGATCATCAGCAATCTGCCGGATGTTTCTCGCAGGCGCGCCGGCCTCGCCTGCGCGCTCGTTGCCGTCGCGACCCTTGGTATCGTCGCCTTTCTCGGTCGTTCGCTCCTCGCTGGGATCGAGTCTGCGTTCGCCGATGTCGGGGTGGCCATCGCCGTTTCCTGCGTCGGCATCTTCTTCCTGCCCGTGACCGCGCTCTCCACCTTCGGTCCGCAATGCGTGCAGTACCTCGCGTCGCGGGGTACGCCGCCGGGCAAGGCTTCAGGCGTGGTTTATGGGGTCAGCACGCTCGGCAACATCGCGGGCGTGATGCTGACGGCGTTTGTCCTGATCCCGCATCTACCGGTCTCCACGTTGCTCCTGCTCTGGCTGGTGGTGGCCTTTGTCAGCCTCGCCGTGCTGCTGCGCCTCATTCGTCCCGCCGCCGCGTCATGATCCCGTCCCGCTTTTTCCTGGTTCCGCTTCTGCTCACCGCGCTCGCGGCCGCCGCTCGCGCGCAGGACTACGTCGAGCGTTTCGACACGCCCTACAACAGCATCACGCTCCAGCGCACGGGCGACATCGTGGAGCTGCGGGCGCGTTACCGCGGGGCCGATACGCTGGAGTCGGCTGTCGACCTCTCCGACCCGCTCCGGTTGGTGGTCGCGTACACCAAGTCCCTGTACGGGGCGCTCTTCATCGAGCCGAATCCCCGCCGCGTGCTCATGGTGGGGCTCGGCGGGGCAGGCTTTCATCGTCTCTTCACCGCGGCCTTTCCCGACACCCTGCTGCATACGGTGGAACTCGACCCCATGGTCAACGAGCTCTGCCGCACGCGCATGAAATTCACGCCCACGGCCAACACCCCCGTGACGATCATGGACGGCCGGATGTTCATCAAACGCGACCGCGAGCGGTGGGATTGGATCATCCTCGACGCTTTTCGGGGCGACTCGGTGCCGCCACACCTGAAGACCGAGGAATTCTACCGCGAGTGTGCCGCGCGGCTTACCGACCGCGGCGTGTTTGTGAGCAACCTCCACGCGACCACCGAGCTCTATTTCTCCGACCTGAGGACGATCCAGGCGGTGTTCCCTCAAGTCGTGCTCCTCGGGGTGGACGGCCGCGGCAACGTCATCGCGATGGCGGTGAAGTATACCTCCCCGTCGATCACCGACCCGTCGAAATGGCCTGATCCCGCGAAGCTGCAGCGCCCCGCCTTCGCCGGTCGACTCGACCTTGCGCAGATCAAGTCCGAGGTGATGCCAATCCCCGCCGCGCGTGTGAAGCGCGCCCGCGTGCTCACCGATGACTTCGCGCCGGTGGAGTTCCTCACCACGGTGAAGGATAACAATACGAAGTAGGGATTGCCGAGGGGTGGGGGTGCGGCCGCGAAGAGGCGCAGAAAGCGCAGGGGATAACGTGAGACGGGTGCGAATGGAGTGAAACGCGGAAGTTTAGGAGCGGGGCAGGATGCCTCGGCCACGGAAGAGGTGCTTAGGGCGGAGTTAACAGCCATGAGCTCAGCTAGTGGATGAGCGTCTCGCCTCGTGGGGGCCGGTCGGGCGAGGACTTGACTACTCAGCGGATCTGAAGGGTGCCTGCGGCTGCAGCCGCGGAAGATTCACGGAATAAAATTCGGGCGAATCCGGAAGGTGAACGTCGGAATCGAGTTCCCGCAATTCCACGGGAGCACCCGTGGCCAAAACGACCGAACCGTCCCATGTGGCTGCGGCTGCAGCCGCGGAGAATTCACGGGGCAAAGTCCTCTGCACGACGGGAAGCAGCCGTCAAACTGCGCAGGAGGCGCATGGACCTGAGCCAAGCGGTCGCGGAGGGCTCGAAACGCGCATTGTGGGACAGGGGCAGGATGCCTCGGCCAAAGCAGCGTGGACCGCGCGCTGGGAGTTTCCATCGCAGGCGTCACACGCACTTCCGTTTCGCGACACCCGAACTCCGGCTTGCCGATTCGTGAGGGTTTTGCGGCGATGACCGTTAATCCTCGCCCCATGTCCCTCTTCATCGGCATCGATTCCGGCACCCAAAGCGTCAAGGCGGTCATCCTCGACCTCGATTCTCGCCGTGTGGTGGCCGAGGCCCGCGCCCCGCACCGCCTGATCGCGGGTCTGCCTGTCGGGCACATGGAGCAGCATCCGCGGGAATGGACCGAGGCGCTCGATACGGTCATCGCCGCGGTGGCCGCCAAGGTAGACCGGGCCCGTGTGCGGGGCATCGGTGTGTCGGGTCAGCAGCACGGCTTCGTGCCGCTCGACGCTGCCGGCGAGGTCATCCGGCCGGCGAAACTGTGGTGCGATACCAGCACGACCGCTGAGTGCGCGCTCATCACGCGGCGGTTGGGCGGGGCCAAGGCGGCGATCCGCCGCACCGGCAACCTCGTCCTGCCCGGATTCACGGCGCCGAAGATCCTTTGGCTGCGGCGGCATGAGCCCGCGAACTACCGCCGGCTCCGGCACGTGTTGCTGCCCCACGATTACCTGAATTACCACCTCACCGGCCGGTTCTTCATGGAATTCGGCGACGCTTCCGGCACGGCGCTGATGGACGTCCGGGCGCGCCGGTGGTCCCGAGCCGCCCTTGAGGCGATCGACCCGAACCTCGCCGACTGGCTGCCGCCCCTCTCGGACTCGCATGAAGCCGTCGGAACGCTTCGCCCTGAGCTGGCTCGTCGTTACGGCCTTTCTCCGGAGGTCGTGGTCTCGGCGGGCGGTGGCGACAACATGATGGGCGCGATCGGCACCGGAAACGTCACCCCGGGCGTCGTCTCCGCGAGCTTCGGCACCAGCGGCACCATCTACGCGCATGCCGCGAAGCCGGTCGTCGACCCGCAGGGCGAGATCGCGGCGTTCTGCTCGTCGACCGGCGGGTGGCTGCCGCTGCTCTGCACGATGAACGTGACGACCGTGACCGAGCGGATGCGGGAGCTGCTCGGCCTCGATCACGCCGGTCTGGAGGCCGCGGTCGCGGCGTCCGCGCCCGGGGCGGACGGACTGCTGCTCCTGCCTTACCTCGCGGGGGAACGCACGCCGAACGTGCCTGACGGCTCCGGCGTGCTGCTCGGGCTCACGCAGGGTTCGTTCCGCGGTGGCCCGCTGGCGCGCGCCGCGATGGAAGGCGTCACGCTCGGGATGAATTACGGCCTCCGGCGCCTGGCGGCGCTCGGCGTGCGGCCGCGCGAGATCCGCGTGACCGGCGGCGGGGCGCGTTCGGGGGCCTGGCGGCAGATCATGGCGGACGTCTTCGGCGTGCCGGTGGTGGGAATGCGCGAGGACGAAGGCGCGGCGCTGGGCGGCGCGCTGCAGGCCGCGTGGTGCGTTGCGCGGCGGGAAGGCCGCGCCAAGGCGCGCATCGGCGAGTTCACCGAGGGAGTCGTGGACACCAATGAGGCGACTCGCTGCGTGCCCGACAAGGCCCGCCATGCCCGTTACCGCGAGCTGCAGGCGTTGCAGGACGACCTCAGCCTCGCGCTCAGGGGCGTCTTCGCTCGGCACCGCCGCCTGGTGTCCCGTTGAGGCGGCCTGAGGGCTTGCGGCGCGGTCAGACCCGGAAGATCGCGCCGAGCTTCTTGCCGAGCAGGATGCTGAGGCCGGCGATGGTCACGCCGAGGAAAGCCATGGCCCAGACGCCGAGCGCGCTGGCGATGAACTTGCCGTCACCCAGGAGCTGGAAGAGTTCGAGGATGGCCTTGGTGATCGGGTAAAAAGCCTGCTTCTGCGCGAGGATGAGGGAATCGCTCACCTCGAGCATCGCGAAGGCGAAGGCGAGCAGGCCACCCGCGATGAGGTTGGCAGTGATGAGCGGCAGCGTGATCCGGAAAAGCACCTTCAGCGGCGGGGCGCCGAGGTTCTGCCCCGCCTCCTCGAGGGTCTCGCTGGTCTGCTGGAAGCCGGCCGCGGCCGATCGCACGACGTACGGCAGGCGCCGCACGGCGTAGGCGATGATGAGGAGGATCGTCGGGTCGCGCGTGGGATTGAGGAAGCTGAAGAAGCGGCCGTCCTGCGCCATCGCGAGGTAGCCGAAGGCGAGCACGAGCCCGGGCACCGCGAGCGGCATCATCGCGAGGAAGTCGAGCACCTGGCGTCCGCGTAGCCGGCTGCGGACGACCACATAGGCGATGGCGACGCCGAGGACGATGTCCACCAGCGTTGAGATGCTCGCGAAGCGCAGGCTGTTCGCGATGGCCGGCACGGTGAGGTTGTGGCCCAGGGCGAGTTCGAAGTTTTCCAGCGTGTAGCGCTGGGGCAGGACGGAGCCATACCAGTCGCGAGAGACTGCGACCAGGACTACGCCGAGGTGAGGCAGCACCGCGAGAAAGGTCACTCCCGCGAAGAGCGCGGTGCAAAGCAGGGCGCGACCCGCGGGCAGGGCGCGGGCGCCGCCGGCGGACGTGGCCTTGGCCATCATCGCGTGGTGGGAGCGGCCGAATAATGTCTTGCTCAGCCCATAGAGCGCGACCGAGCACACGAGGAGCACGGCGACCAGCGCATAGGGCAGGGGATTGGCCCCGATATCCTTCAATCCGTAGTAGATCTGCACGCTGGTCACGCGGTCGTAATCGAAGACAAGCGGCGTACCCAGCTCGGTGAAGGTCCAGATGAACACGATCGTGCCGCCGGCGAACAGGCCGGGGCGGATGAGCGGCAGCGTGATCCGCGTGAAGCGGCGGAATCCCCGGCAACCAAGGTTCTGCGCGGCCTCCTCGAGCGCCGGGTCGATGTTGGCGAGCGCCGCGACCGCGTTGAGATAGATGATCGGGTAGAGCGAGAAGGCCTCCACCAGCGCGATGCCCCAGAACTGGCTGCGCGCGAGCCAATCGATGGTCTCGCCGGGGCCGAGGGCTCCGAGGTGATGCAGGAGCGCGTTCAGCGCGCCGTACTGACCGAAGATCTGTTTGATGCCGATGGCGCCCACGAACGGCGGCAGGATCATCGGGATGAGCACCACCGAGGTGAGCAGCGCCTTTCCTGGAAACAGGTAGCGGTCGCTCACCACGGCCAGCGGCAGCGCGATCAGCAGGGCGAGGGTGGTGGCGGCGGTCGCGAGCAGGAAGGAGTTGAGCAGCCCCCCGAGGTAGAGCGGATCGCGCAGGAGCGCCCCGAGATAGGCCAGCGTCAGCCGGCCGTCGTCATCGACGAATCCTCCCCGCAGGATCTGGAGCACCGGCCAGATGAAGAAGGCTGCGAAGAACAACGCCGTAACGGCGAAGACGGTTCTCGCGAGTGCCTGGGACATGAGCGGCAGTGTGCGAAGGCCGCGTTTCCTGCCGCAAGGGGGAATTGGGAATCCGGTGGGATTCCATCGACGTGCATCCCCGGTTCGGGCCCGTTGCCGGATCCCGTCTTTCGGCTCGCGCGACTTCCATCGCCGATCAGAAACGAAACCGTGCGCTCCCCGTTACTCCTCGTCCTCCTTCTCGCGGTGCTCATCGCGCCGCTTGGGGCCCAGATCGCCGAATCCCCGATCACAGTCGAGCCTGGCCGCTTCCTTGCCGAGATCGACGGCATCCGCTTTTCCTTCGACCAACCGGAGGGAGGCGGGCCCAAGGTCCGGGCGCTTGCGGTCGCGTCCACGCTGCTGACCGCCGGGCTCACGCCGCGGATCGACATCCAGTTTGGCGCGGAGTTCTTCGTGCGTCGCACGCTCGAGTTGAAGGGGTTCAGCGACTCGCGCTCGGGGATCGGGGACCTTTACTTCCGGACAAAGTGGAACTTCTGGCGGGACGCGTCCACCGGCGGGGCGGCGGCCGTCATTCCCTACGCGCGCGTGCCGACCGCTAACTCGTTGGGGGGGAGCAAGGCGGTCCAGGGCGGCATCATCATGCCATGGGAAGTCCGTCCGTCGCCCGGCTTCACCGCCGGAGCGAACTTGGGCTGGGATCTGGTGCGCAATGATGCCGACGACGGATACGATTCCAACTTTCTCCTCTCGGCCGTGGCGCAGCAGGAAATCACGCGTTCCCTCCGCGCCTATGCAGAGGCCCTGCTTACCGCGACGTCGGCCGGACTTTCCCTCTGGGAGGGACGCGCCGGTGCCGGCCTTCTTTACCAGGTCACCCGACACCTGCAGCTCGACTATGAGGTCGTCCGCGGTCTCAACCGGCGCGCGACGGACTGGGAGCACGTTTTGCGGGTGAATTGGGGCTGGTGACGAAGTGCGCGGAGCTTCACGCGCGCGGCTCCACGAGGATGCTGCCGGCCGCGGCCACGCCGAGGGCCAGGGTGCTGTCGTCGTTCCGCCGCAAAATGACGAGTCCTGACGTCAGGTTCCGTTCGTCGACACGGAGCTCCGTTCCGGGCCGCAGGCCGCTCTCCTCGGCGAAGCGGAGAAAGTCCGCCGACTGCTGGGTGACGCGCACGATGCGGAGCCGTCGCCCGGTCGCGCAGGTGGCAAGGGTGGCATAGACCTGGGAATCGAGCCGGCCGTGGCGGCTGGGAATCGGGTCGCCGTGCGGGTCGAGCCGCGGATGGCCGAGCAAGGCGTCGATGCGGTCGAGGACCTCGTCCGAGACAGCGTGCTCGAGGCGTTCCGCCTCCGCGTGGACCTCGGCCCAGTCCATCTTCAAGGTTTCGACGAGAAAGGTCTCCACCAGCCGGTGCTTGCGCAGGACGTTCAGGGCGAGCCGGCGCCCGCGGGCGGTGAGGCGGACGCCGATCCGCGGCTGGTGTTCCAGCAGCCCCTCGCCGGCGAGCGCCTTGGCCATCGCCGTGGCGGTGCCGGGCACGACCTCGAGCGCCGCCGCCAGCGCGCCCATCGGCACGACCTCCTCCCCGCCCTCGGACAAGAGGAGGATCCGCTTGAGGTAGTTCTCGACCGCGATGGTCGCCATGCGCGCACCGGCATGGCGGGTGCGTTGGCTGAGGCAACAAAACAGTTATTTTGACTAATCAAAATAATCCGCTTTGGTCCGGCCATGAAGACGCTCGCGTTGCTGGCCGGGGCCGCGGCCGCGGCGGCCCTCGCGGGCTGGCCTCGGCACGGTCTTTGGGCGCGCTGGCGCCAGGCGCGCGAGGCAGCGGCGCGGATCAGGCGCGAGGACGCGCTGAAGCATGTGCTCAAGTGCGAAGCCAACGGCCCACCCGCCACGTCTCTCAGCGTGGGAGGAGCGCTCGGGCTGCGGGAGCCGGCGGCGGCGGCTTTGCTGCGTGACCTGGAATCCCGCGGCCTCGTGACCTTCGCCGGGGGGAGCCTCGCTTTGCGGCCCGCCGGCCGGGAAATCGCGCTGCACGTCGTCCGCGCCCATCGTCTCTGGGAACGGCACCTCGCCGAGGAGACCGGCGTGGCCGAGTCGCGCTGGCACCGGATCGCTGAACGGCATGAGCACCGCCTCACGCCGGAGCAGGCGGAAGCGCTGGCGGCGCGGCTCGGGCATCCGTTGCGCGATCCGCATGGCGATGTGATCCCCGCGCAGGGGACGGAACTTCCGGGCGACGCCGGGGTTCCGGTCAACGCTGTCGAGACCGGGGTGCCGTTCGAGATCGTTCACATCGAGGACGAACCGGAGGACGTCTACGCGGCGCTCCTGCGTCTGGGGCTGCGGCCGGGCATGCGCGGCTACGTGATGGGGCGGACCGCGGAGGAAGTGCGGCTCTGGGCGGAGGGTCGTGAGATCGGGCTGCGGCCAAGCCTTGCCCAGCAGCTTTCCGCCCGGGTGCTGGAATCAGTCACGCGGGCTGAACTGCGCGGTGAAGTCTCGCTGGCCGACCTTCCGCCCGGATCGGCGGGAGACGTCGCCGGGCTAAGTCCCTCCTGCCGCGGGGCGGAGCGGCGACGACTGCTGGATCTTGGCTTCGTGCCGGGATCCACCGTGTCGGTACGGCTGGTCAGTCCCGCGGGAGACCCGACGGCCTATGAAGTGCGTGGGGCGCTGGTCGCCCTGCGGCGAGAGCAGGCGCGGCACGTGCGCATCGTCCCGCAGGCGGAGGCGGCGGCATGAGCGACGCTCAGGAAACGCGGACGTCGGGCGCGCCTTCCGGGGCCTGCGCCACTTGCGACGTTTATCGCGCCGCCGAGCTCCGAAAGCTTGGTCTGGCTGACGGAAAGTTTGATTTCGTCGTCGCGCTGGCGGGCAACCCAAACACGGGAAAGAGCACCGTCTTCAATGCCCTGACGGGCCTCCGCCAGCACACCGGCAATTGGCCGGGCAAGACCGTCGCCCGCGCAGAGGGTGGTTTCGGCTTCCGCGATCGTCGTTACCGGCTGGTCGACCTGCCGGGAACGTACTCGTTGCTCTCCACGAGCGTGGACGAGGAGATCGCCCGCGACTTTCTCCTCTTCGGGCGGCCCGACGTGACCGTGATCGTGGCCGACGCCACCCGTCTCGAGCGCAACCTCAATCTCGTGCTGCAGGTTCTCGAGATCACCGGCCGGGCCGTGATCTGCCTGAACCTCATGGACGAGGCCGAGCGGCACGGCGTGAAGGTCGACGTCCGACAGCTCTCGCGCGACCTGGGCGTGCCGGTCATCCCGGCCTCGGCGCGATTTGGACACGGGTTGCCTGAACTGCTCGCTGCGGTGGAGCAGGTCGCACGGGAGCCAGTGCCGGCACGCGTGCATCGGCTGAGCGCGGAGCCGCCGGCCCTGCGCGCCGCGTTGCGCGAGCTCACTTCGCAGGTTCGGTCGGCTCATCCCGGCCTGCCCAACGCCCGCTGGGTCGCGATGCGCCTGCTGGGCGGCGACGACCGCGTGGCGGCGGCGCTGCGTCGCGGCGAACTGGCCGGTCTTGCGGAGCGGGCGCGGGGCGAGGACGAGGGGCTCTTGGGCGAGTCGTTCGCCGCCCCGGGGGCGGAGTCGACCGCGGAGGCGGGCACCGGCCCGCAGATCCTCGGCCTTGCCCGCCGGTTGCGCGAGGGGATCACCGGCGACGTGCACGAGTACCTTGTCGAGGCGCTGTACGCTGATGCGGCGCGGATCGCGGGCCGCGCGGTCTCGCTGCCGGGGCGTCAGGCCCGGGCGACGTTTGACGCGACGCTCGACCGGATCGTCACGAGCCGGCTCTGGGGATTCCCCGTGATGCTCGGCCTCTTCGCGCTGATGTTCTGGCTCACGATCACCGGCGCCAACGTGCCCTCGGCTCTGCTGGCGGACTTGCTGGTCGGCCAAGGGCATCCGTGGCTGCAGCAGGCTGCCCAGGCCGCGGGCCTGCCGGGCTGGTTGCGCGGCCTCACGGTCGACGGCATGTACCTCGCGACGGCCTGGGTGGTGAGCGTGATGCTGCCGCCGATGGCGATATTCTTCCCCCTTTTCACGTTGCTGGAGGATTTCGGCTACCTGCCGCGGGTGGCGTTCAACCTCGACCGACTTTTCCAGCGGGCAGGCGCACACGGACGTCAGGCGATGAGCACGATGATGGGATTCGGGTGCAACGCCGCCGGGGTGGTTGCCACGCGCATCATCGATAGCCCACGTGAGCGGCTGATCGCGATTCTCACCAATAACTTCGCGCTGTGCAACGGCCGCTGGCCGACGCAGATCCTCGTCGCGACCCTCTTCATCGGCGGCCTGGTGCCCGCGCATCTCGCCGGCCTCGTCTCGGCCGCGGCCGTGACCGTCGTGGCGCTGCTCGGGGTCGGTTTCACGTTCGCGACGGCCTGGTTGCTCTCCCGCACCATCCTCAAGGGACAGGTTTCCACCTTCAGCCTCGAGTTGCCGCCCTACCGGCCGCCGCGCTTCTGGCGCACGCTCTATACCTCCCTGATCGACCGCACTCTGTTTGTATTGTGGCGAGCGGTGGTGTTCGCGCTGCCCTGCGGCGCGCTCATCTGGGGGTGTGCGAATGTCCACATCGGCGGCCTAAGCCTGGCCGAGCATGCGATCGGGGGACTCGACCCACTTGGCCTGGCGCTCGGTCTTAACGGGGTGATCCTTCTCGCCTATATCATCGCGATCCCGGCGAACGAGATCATCATCCCCACCATCCTGATGCTCACCGTACTGTCGGCCAAGGTGAACGGCGTCGGCCGGGAGGCCGGGGTGATCTTCGAACTTGATTCACCCGAGGAGATCAAGGCGCTGCTCACCGCCGGCGGCTGGACCGTCCTCACCGGGCTCAACCTCATGCTTTTCAGCCTGCTGCACAACCCGTGCAGCACGACGATCTACACGATCTACAAGGAGACACGGAGCGTGCGCTGGGCGGCCCTCGCGACTTTTCTTCCTCTCGCGATGGGCTTCGCAGTCACCGGTGCCATTGCCGTGGTGTGGCGCTGGCTTACCTGAGGCGTCTGCGGGAAGGCTTCCGGGTTGTGCGGGCGGCGATGCGGGTCGAAGCCGGAGGGCAGCAGCCGGGTGTCCGGCTGCGGGACGCGGGCGAAGGCATCGATGGAGGCACCGCGGGCAAGTTGGACGTTGCCAAGACCCGGCGTCGCGCAGGAATGGGGCAATGAAGCACAGACGGCGCGCGCGATCGGCGGGTGAGCCTTGGGGGAATGAAAAGGCGGCGCTGGAGGCGGCGCGCGATGCCGCGCGCACTCCCGCCGGAGGATGGATTCGCGCGGTTCGGGAATGGCGGGGCACCCGGCAAAAGGATCTCGCGGCCCGATTGGGCACCCAGCGTCAGGCCTGGGCGCAGCTGGAACTCTCCGAACAGCGCGACGCCATCTCGCTATACTCCCTGCGCAAGGCCGCCCGCGCCTTGGGCTGTGATGTCGTCTGTTATCTGGTTCCGCTGAAAGGAGAGGCCGCTAAACTAGCCCCGGCGGATCAGCCTCCTGAGTCGCCTCGCGCGGTCCCTGTTCCCGTTGCGGCTCCGGCCGCGCCGGCGTCGAGGGCGCAGGATTCCGGGTGGTTCAGTGACGACCTGAGGACTGAACTGCTCTGATTCCGCGCGGGCTGGCGCGTCGTTCAGGTGCGCCGGCTGAGGACGTCGCGCTCGTGCCGTTTCACTTCGGCCAGCCATTCCTCGCCGACCGGTACGTCCTGGGTTTCGCAATAGTGATCCCAAACTGGGCCGAAGGGCAGGGACTTCGCCTCCTCGAGGAGGGCTAGGCGGGTGGTGGTGTCGCCTCTTCTTTCCGCATTCCGGATGAGCGTGATGGGGGCGACGAGGGCGAGCAGCAGCGCCCGCTGGAGGTTGCGCGTCCCGATGACCCAAGCCGCGATGCGGTTGATGCTGGCGTCGAAATAATCGAGCCCGATGCGCACGCGGTCGGCGTAACCGTTCCACACGATCTCCTGCGCGATCGCCTGCAGGTCGTCGGTGAGGGTGACGACGTGATCGCTGTCCCAGCGCACGCCGCGGCTCACGTGGAGAGCGATTTCAGGCAGGAATTGCAGCACGGCCGAGATCTTGTCGGCGATTCCTTCGGTGGGGTGGTAATGGCCGGCATCGAGGGTCAGCAGCTTGCCGCGGCTGACGGCGTAGCCGAGGTAGAATTCGTGCGAGCCTGCCACGTAGCTTTCCGAGCCGATACCGAAAAGCTTGGGTTCGACGGCATCGACATTGTGGCGGGGGTCGAAACGGCTCGCGAAGATGGCGTCGAGCGATTCAGCGAGGCGTTCCCGCGGGCCACGACGATCGGCCGGCGTGTCTTTCATCCCGTCGGGGATCCACAGGTTGGTGAGGCAGCCCTTGCCGGTGGCGCGCCCCATCGCGGCGCCGATCTCCCGACAGCGGATGCCGTGCTCGATCCAGAATCGGCGCACCGACCCGTCGCGGTGGGAGAGGGTGCAGCCGTCCTTCACCCGCGGGTGGGAGAAAAAGGTCTGATTGAAGTCGAGCCCGATGCCGAGTTCGTTGGCCCAGTCGATCCAGCGCGCGAACTGTGCGGGCCCGATCGCGTCGCGGTCGACCCGTCCGCCGCCGTGCTCTGCGTAAAGGGCATGGAGGTTGAAGCGCTGCGTGCCGGGGATCAGGGCGCGGGCCTGCTCGAAGTCGGCCCGGAGCTCGTCGGGCGTGCGGGCCTTGCCGGGGTGATTGCCGGTGACCGCGAGCCCGTCGCCGAGTGCGGCCCCGGCGCCCTCGAAGCCACCGACGTCGTCGCCTTGCCAGCAGTGCATGGAAACCGGGATGCGCGCCGCGGCTCGCAACGCGCGATCGGTATCAACGCCGAGCTCGGCGTAGCGCTCGCGGGCAAGGCGGTAGGCTTTTTCGAGGGAGCGACGGTTCATTAGGGTGACGCTGGGGGGCTCTTCGACGGGTGACGCGCCTTTTCGCGGCCGGCCAGTCCGAATGTGCGGGCATCGTGGGCGGTGTGGTCCGACGGCGCACTGGGCCGTGGCGGCGTTGCCCTGAACCGTGCGGGATTCGCGTTGCGCGATCCGCAGCGTGCCCGGAGAACACGGGGCCGGGGACTTTCCGCCAGCCCCTAACGATCCCCGGCCATCGATTCCATGATTTCCTTCCCTTGTTCCCGCCGCCTCGCGCTGCTGCTTTCGCTCCTCGCCTCCTGGACAGCCTGGGCCGCCCAGACCTACCCGGAACAGGGGCGGGGTGATGAAACGGGATTCGAGGCCATCTTCGACGGTCGCACGCTGGCGGGTTGGGAAGGCGATCCCGTGTATTGGCGCGTGGAGGGCGGGGCGCTCGTCGGCGAGGTCACGCCTGCGACGCTTCTCAAGCAGAATTCCTTCATCATCTGGCGCGGCGGCACCGCCGCCGACTTTGAGCTGAAGCTCGAGTACCGCATCTCCGAACGCGGCAACAGCGGCGTGAACTACCGGAGCGAGGAGATAGCGGGCCAACGGTTTGCGCTCCGCGGTTACCAGGCCGACATCGACGGGCAGCAGCGGTATACTGGTCAGAACTACGAGGAGAAGGGCCGCACCTTCCTCGCGCAGCGCGGCGACATCAGCCGGGTCGATGCCGACGGCAAGGCGCGCGTCATCGGCTCGGTCGGGTTGAAGGATGAACTCGCTTCCAAGGTGAAGAACGGGGACTGGAACGAGTACCATCTCATCGCGCGCGGGAACGTCCTGACCCACCTGCTCAATGGGCAGGTGATGAGCGTCGTGATCGACGACGACGCGGCGCGGCGTAAGTTCGACGGCCTGCTCGGCGTGCAGGTGCACGTGGGCCCGCCGATGAAGGTCGAGTTTCGCAAGATGCGCCTCAAGCGGCCGGGTTCCCGCCTCGCGCCGGTCGGGAACTGAAGCGCGAGATTGGCACACCGCGCGGTTGCGGGCGGTGTGGGTCGTGCTCGATGGAACGGACGTCGAGCGTTCAGCTTTGCCGGTTCCCGCCCAACCTCGGCAGGCGGGCAATTCATCCGCGATTGGTCGGCGGTCGGACAGCTTCTCGGCTGGCACCGCCGGGAGGAGGAGCTATGCGGCCTGCCGTCCCTGAACCGGGGGCCCGACGGGATCGCCGGTTGGAATGACTGGCTGCTCGGACCCGGTCCCCTCAGAATCCGAAGGTATTCGTGAGCACGAACTGGCGCGGGTCCTGGTAACGGAAGGTGAGCGGCGCGAGGGTGCGCGGATGCACGTTGTTCACAATCAGCTCCCGCTGATCGAGGACGTTGTTGATGTTAAGCTGGACGCTCCAGCGGACCTTCCGCGCGAGAATGTTCCGTGAATAGCCGACCTGGAGGTCGTAGACCGCTTGGTCCTTCGCGGCGACGAGCGTGACCTTGTCGATCGTGCGTCCGTTCCATAGGTCGGTGAAATCCGATCCCGGCGTCACCGAGTAGTCGGTACGGGCTCCGGCGATGCGGTTGACGCGCCAGCGCGTGCCTCCGCCGACCGACAGGCCCCGGAGGAGCCCCTCGCGGAAGTCGTAGCGCGTGCGGAGGTTCACCGTGTACAGCGGGTCGCCGACGAACCGCTTGCCCTCGAACACGTGCGGGTTGTCGAAAAAGAGGGACTCGGCGTCGGCGATCGCCTCGTTCACCGAATCGGTGTTGAGTGTGAAGTCACCGGTGTTGGCGATGACGGCGGGGGTGTTCCAGTCCTGGAAGCCCGGCGCGCGCTGGGGCCGCGGCTGATTGATGTTCTGGCTGATCGAGAGGTCGCGGTATTTCAGCCAATACGGTTTCCAGTGGTTGATGTACGCGCGGTACTCGGGGGCCATGTTGGTGCGCGTGGAGTTGTTCAGGGCGTAGTTCACGGCGACGGACCAGCCCGGGGTGACCTGCCCGATGAGTTCGACCTCGGTGCCGCGGCTTTCCGAGTTCTGCGTGTAGCCCTGGACCATGTTCATGACTTGGGCTTGGGCGAGGGCGAAGGCGGTCTCGTCGGCTGGGAGCGCGGTGGAGTTGCCGAGGGCGTTCCAGATGTTGACGACGTTGCCCTTGTTGAAGCCGGAGAATCCGAACTCCTTTTCCGAAACCGTGTGGAACTTGGTGGCGGTGAGGGAGAGGCGGTTGCGCAGCAGCGTGAGTTTCACCCCGTAGTCGGTCGTCTTGCCGGAGGGTGATGGCACGAGGTCAGCCAGGCCCGTCTTCTTCACGTCGGCGGGAGTGATGTAGTTGGTGCCCGGGGTGCTGACGCTGTTTGATGCGTTTGCGAAGACCGAGAACCACGGAAGCAGATGGGCGACGGCGCCGGCCGTGCGCGTCTGCCCGCGGAACACCGAGGATTTGGCGGTGCTGGGGTCAGCGGGGCTCCAGATCCCCGTGTTGGGTGCGAGTCGTTCAGCTTCGGGATCGCGGAAGGCGACTCCAACCCAGTTCTTCAGGCGGTCCTGCCGGTAGCCAAAGGTACCCACGAGCCGGTCCTTCAGGAAGTAGGCCTGCGCAACGCCCATCCACGCTCCGGTGCGGCGGTCGACGTAGCCAATGTTTCCCTGGGAGCGGTTGAACTGGCGCATGTGGATCTCGCGGACGGCCCCGGTCGCCGGGTCCTGGTACTTTACCGGAGCCGAAAGATCGTAAGGGGCAGGGATCCGGAAGTTGCGGTCGTTGAGGACGGAAAGGTCGCTGAGGTAGTACCGGTAGTAGACCGTGTTGGCCCCGTTTTCCGGCGTGGCGTTGAACGCTCCTCCGCTGGTGAGCGAGGGTCCGCGGAGCCAGTACTGCTGGAGGATCTCGGAGCGTGCGTCGGTGGCACCGAGTTCTCCCAGGCCGGCGAGGCGGAGGGTGACGAGGTCGCGCAGTCGGCGTTCGTACGAGAGGGTGACGCGGCCCTGGTTCACCCGGGAACTACTTGGACGGTAATCGGGTGACACATCGAAGTAGTACTGCATGTCGGCCGGCTTCAGCTGGCCGTTGGGCAGGAAGCGGTTCGGATCGGCCGCCACGCCGTAGTAATTCCAGCTCGCGAGGTTGCGGGTCACGCCGCGGCTCAGCTGGCGGTTGAACGCCAGTTCCACGTTAAGGTCGCGGGCGAGTTCCCGCTGCACGTAGATGGAGCCGAAGTGGACGTCGAAGTTTCCTCGCACCCAATTGGCCTCGGGCACGGCTTCGGGATTGGAGCGACCGAGGGCGAAGTCGTTCGAGAGCAGAGAGCCGCTCGGGTAGTTGGACGTGGTGAACTGGCGGTAGTTCTGCGCGTAGGGAAAGCGGTCGGACACCACGACCCAGTCGCCTCCGGAGCGCTCAAGGACGCCGTTGACCGCGGTCGCGCCGGTGTTGCGGATGGGGTTGCCGGGCGTGCCGACCGCTCCGGTGCCCGGCGTGCCCGGGATGTAACCCGCGGAGAAGTTGTTGAACGTGGGCTGCCCGGCGCTGATCCACGTCGACATCAGGTCGTTGGCGAAGAACGGCCGCGGTACGAAGCGGGCGATGCGGCCGCGTTCATACTCGGCCTTCACCGTAGTGCGGCGGTCAACCTGCCATTTCGCGGCAAGGAACACGCGGTCTTGGTCGTTGTAGCCGGCCGCGCGCCAGCTGCCCTCACGGCCCCGTAGCCCGTTGAGGCGCAGTGCGAAACGGTCGCGAACCGGCACGATGTTGGTGTCGAAGGACCAGCGTTGCCCTCCCCAGTCGTCCACCCGGTGGGTCACCGAGTGGGATTGGCGGCTGGTCTGCGCCTGCTTGCTGGAGACGTTGATGCGGCCGGCCGGTGATCCGAATCCGTAAAGGATGGAGTTGGGTCCGCGCGAAAGCTCTATGCGGTCCATGAGGTAGACGTCGAGCTCGGCGGGTGCGCCGAAGAAGTTGAGGCTGCGGGTCGCGCCGGGCAGGCCGCGCACCCGGATCGAGCGCACGGAGTCGTTGTAGCCGTCGCCGACGGGCCCGGCGGCGCGGGCGTCATCGGTCTCCACGCGGGTGCCGAGCGCGTACTCCATCGCCGTCTCGACGTTCGTCACGGCGATGTCGCGCAGGAACTCGGCCGTCATCGGTGAGATCGCCGCCGCGATGTCGCGCAGGTTGGTGCGGAGGCGGGATCCGGCGAGGGTGTCCTGGCTGGCGTAGCCGGTGTCCTGGGCCTCGGAGACCTCGAAGGGCGTGAGGGTGACGACGGCTGCAGGGGCGGGTGGCGGCGCGACCTGGGCGGGCAGGACGGCGGAAAGGAAGGGCAAGAGGGAGAGGAAGGCGCGGGTTTTCACGGACGGGCGGGGTGGTAGGCGGGGCTGGACAGGGGACGGCTCGCGGCTTGCCGGTGCGAGTTGAATTCCACTTGAATCGTTAAGTGCAACGCACAATCCGCGTCTCGATGAAGCATGTCGCCGCCGCGGCCGGCGTCTCGATCGGGGCGGTTTCGCTCGCGCTGCGCCGCGATCCGAGCATCCCGGCGGTGACGCGGGACCGGATCGAGGCGGTGGCGGAGAGGCTGGGTTACCGCCCGAATCCGCTCGTGGCCGCGCTGATGGCGGATCTGCGGGGAAAGCACCCGCGGCGCGGCGCGGCCCAGGTCATTGCTTACGTCGACAGCTATCCGACCGACGCCACTGCGCAGCAGCGCGCGTCGCTGCTCCGTTTCCGGAACGGCGCGCGGGATGAGGCGGAGCGGCGCGGGCATCGTCTGGAGGCCTTTCGCCTGGATAGGGCCAGCCAGGCGGAGGCCGCGCTCCGGCGGGTGCTCGCGGGCCGTGGCATCCGCGGGGTGGTGTTCGCGCCTTTCCCGAGCACCGCGACGCGGCTGGAGGCGGACTGGGAGGGGTTCGCTTTGGCGGCCATCGGCTTTTCGCTCGAGGCGCCGCGGTTGCACCGCGCGGTGAACCACCAACTGCAATCCGTGCAACTGGCCTTGGCGCGTCTCGGCTCCCTTGGATACCAGCGGATCGGGCTCGCCGTGACCCGGCACGAGGACCTCCGCGCCCGTCGCCACTGGTTGTCGTCGCTCCTGCTTGCGAGGCATGATCATCCGGAGGGAGCGCGCGCGTTTCCATTGCTCTACGCAGACACGATCACGAGACCGGCGCTGCTGGCTTGGATGAAGAAGGAGAAGCCGGACGTCGTGGTGAGCACCGAGATGACCCTGCGACCCTTGATCGAGGCCGCCGCCCGCCGCTCCGGCTTGCGGATCGGTTTCGCCCACTTGCACCTCGTGGCGCCGCTCTCGGGGTGCACGGGAGTCGACCAGCAAAACGAACGGGTGGGTGCGGCGGCCGTCGACTTGGTGATCGAGCAGCTTCACGCCAACAGCCTCGGCCCGCCGCCTTTTCCGAAGACCGTGCTGATCGAGGGAACCTGGGTGACGGGCGTGAGCGCGCCGGGTGCCTGATCCGGGTCGAGGTCGCTCAGCGTGACCTACCGTAATGACCCGCCGGGATGGTTGTTCCGCAGTCTTAAGTGTGAGCGGCTGCGGTGACGCCGCCGTCACCGCGGCGGATGTGGCTGCCGTCGTTGCCGCCGAAATTCCCACGGTTACCTGTTCCGGTGGCGATGGGCGGAGGGGCCCGCCGCTGCAGCAGCCGACTTTCCCGGGCTGTGCTCGCACCGCGAAGATCCAAACCTGCTCGTGCGTCCGCCCGGGCGTGAATCCGTGGCGCCCGCGCGACAATTTCTCGGCAAGACAAGATCTGCGCAGCCTTGCGCACGGCCTGTGCTACCTTTCCGCGGCCGGGAGCCGGCGGCGGCTGCCCCTCCCGCCGACCACCATGAGCACGCTGCCGGAAATCGCCTTCCTTACTCCTCTTCGCGACCGGGTCGGCCCGGGGGAGGACCGTCGCGTCTGGCTGGAGCGCCTCGCCTTCGCTCTTTCACGGCACTGTCCGTTTGACGGAAGTAATCCCCCCGACTGTCCGCTCCATGGCCTGCGGGCGTTGGGCGAGGGAGAGCGCTTGGAATGGCTGAGCCTGCTTTCCGACGATGAACTCGAGTATCTCGCCGCTTACCATCTCTGCTGCATCAGCGAGAAAATGCGCACGTTGGAGGAGGAGAGGGAGGAGGCGCGCCGTGCCGCCCGGCTCGAGGAACCCGGATCGCTGGATTAGCCGGAACCTGCGCTCCGGCCGGCGCCGGCTCGGCGTCTCAGTCGTCCGTGTCCGGCGTCACGGCCCATTCCGGGTAGGGCGCCCGCGGGCCCTTCATCGCGCGCCAGAGGATGCGGTTGAGCGCGTCCTCGGGGGCCTTGTCGACCTCGCGGAAGTTCATCGCCTCGGAGGCGAAGGCGTCGCGGCGGAGAGCGGGGTCGGCGATCGCCTTCGCGGGGGGGTTCATCTCGTCGAGCGGGATGTTCGCCGGCACGGCGGTGAAGGGGGTGAAGTCCGGGGCGTCGGTGAAGCAGTCCGTCATCGGTGTGGCGCTGGCGTCGAACTGGTTCATCGGCGGCAGTCCGAGGATCTGCCCGATGGTGCGGAGAAGGCTGGTCGTGTTGTACCGGGTACTCACGATCGCCCCACGGCGCGCCCACGGGCTGATGCAATACGCGGTGGTACGGTAACCGCTGACGTGGTCCCAGCCGTTCTGGGGATCATCCTCGATCGCGAGGATCGCCATCTCCGGCCAGAAGCGCGAGCGGCTCAAGGCCTCGACGATCCGGCCGAAGGCGAGGTCGTTGTCCGCCATGCAGGCGCCGGGCGTGGGCGTGCCCGGCTTGGTGCCGCTCGTGTGATCATTGGGCAGACAGATGAGGGTGAGGCCTGGGAACTCGCCGCGCGCCTCGAACTCCCGAAGTTCCCGGATGAAGAAGTCCGCGCGCGCCTGGTCGGGCACGCTCATCTCCCAGCCGACGTAACCGGTGGGTGAAAACGGCCGGATGCTCTCCAGGGCGGGGCGGCTGGCGAAGATGACCTCATCAGACTGCCCGCGCCAGGTGCGGTAGCAGGCTAGGAAATCCGGCGTGCCTTTGCGACCGTCGCGCCAGCGCACGTCGGGGATCATGAACTCGCCGTAGTTGCGCACGCTCACGCCGCGGCGGCGGGCGCTGTCCCAGATGAATCCTGCGGGCGAGTAGGCGAGGGCGTCGGCGCCGTCCACGGACATCCCGTCGGGGTAGCTGCGCGGGAAGCCGGCGAAGCTCTTCTCCATGTAGTCGGTGGAGAAGGCGGTCGTGCTCCACTGGTGGCCGTCGGCGCTCAGGATTCCGGAGCAGTAGGTGTTGTCGAGCAGTACGAAGTCGCGGACGAGCTTGTGCTGGTTGGGCGTGAAGCGCTCGCCGAAGACCGCGAGCGAGGGGTCGCCGTTGCCCCGTCCCAAGGCGCCGAAGACCTGGTCGTAGGTGCGGTTCTCCTTGATGACGTACACGACGTGCCGGATGCGGCTGGGCTCGCCGATGCGCTCGGGGATCGCCCGCGGCGCGATGCCGGGTCTCGGAGGGAGCAACGCCTCGCGGATCGCCTCCCGCCGCAGGTTGCGAGCGACGGTTTCCGAAAGCGCGGGCAGTTCGGCGTCGGCGGGAATGCGCGTGAGCGTCAGGGAGCCGGAGAACTGGCGGGAATTGAATCCTGAGCCTGCCGTGCCGGACGCCCGTTGCGGCTTCTCCGGCAGGCCCTTGAGGTTGCCCACGGCAAGGGTGCCGCGCCGGGGGTCGAGGATGAGCGCGCCCGGGTACCAGCCGACGGGAAGCAGGCCGAGGAGGCGGGATTCGCGGTCGGCCGGGTCGAAGCGGATCACGGCGACGGCGTTCTGCGCGCCGTTGGCGACGTAGAGGCGGCGGCCGGAGGGGTCGAAGGCGAGGGCGTTGGGCGAGGAACCGAGCAGGTCGGCCGGGCTCGGCTTGCACCAGATGGTCTCCACCTTGGCGCCGGTGCGGGTGTCGATCACGGAGAGGTGGTCGGCGCCCGCGTTGGCGCAGACCAGGTGGCGGCCGTCGGGCGCGAGCGCGAGCGCCGAGGCGTTGCGGCCGGTGACGATTTCCGCGGGGGAGCCGGCCGCGGCGGTGAGCGGGACGATGCTCACCGAGCCCTCGCTGGCGGCGTGCGTCTCCGGGTCGATGCGCACCACGGTGCCGCGCCCGGCAGGGCCGGTGAGGTCGCCGGGGCCGGGGCGCCGGCCGCCCCAATTGGAGACGTAGGCACGGTCGCCCGCGAGGACGACATCGTAGGGGGCGACTCCCACGTCGAAGGTGCGACGGACCCTTCCCGTGGCGGTCTCGATCTCCAGCAGGCTATTCGAGAGGTTGCCGCAGACGTAGAGCAGGGTGCCGTCACGCGAGACGGCGAGGCCGCTCGGGATCTCCTCCTTGCGCCGCGGGGCGTCGGCCGGCGGCAAGGGGATCGAGTGGGAAGGGGAGACTTCGCCGCCGGGGCCGACGGCGAACACCTTGATGCTGCCGTTGACGTTGCTCAGATAAACGCGCCGGCCGTCCGGCGAAAAGACGAGGCCGGTGAAGCTGGCCTGTCCCTTGCGATCGGGATCGAGGAAGTTGGCCGAGGGCGCGGCCGGCTGAGGCTCGGCCTGCTTGTCGTTCGGCAGCGTGACGCGAGAGCGGATCTCGCCCGTCACGGGATCGAGCACCAGCACTTCGCTGGTCTTGCCGGAGACGAGCAGGAAGGAACCGTCGGGCGCGAGCGCGAGCGCCTGCGGCCGCAGGCCGGGCAGATCCACCACGCGGCCCAACGGCGTCACTTGCTGATTCACCGGCGTGACCAGGCGGCCGTCGTCGTGGCGGCCGACGCGGGCGGTGTCGGGCGCGGCCGCGGCCGGCGCGGGGCCGACGGTGGGTGCGGTGACATTGCAGCCGGAGACAAGTACGGCGAGGACGAGCGGCAGCGCGCGCAGCGCAGCGGCCGGGGGCGGGAAGGAGCTGGGCATGGACGCGAGCATGAGGAGCCGGTTTTTCGGTTGTCACTCCCATCCCGCACTGGCGCGCTCGTCGCAGTGGCGCTCCGCCCAACCCCCCGCCGATCATGACGCTCCGCCTCAGCCTGCCATTCACCGCCTTCATCATCCTCGCCGCCGCCGCGTGCGCCGCCGAGCCCTCCCGCTGGCTGAAGGGCAACCTCCACACCCACTCCCTGTGGAGCGACGGCGACGACTACCCCGAGATGATCGCCGATTGGTACAAGCGGAACGGATACCATTTTCTAGGCATCTCCGACCATAACGTGCTCCAGGAGGGCGGCCGTTGGTTCGAGCTGAAGCAGCCGGTCTCCCTGAAGGGCGAGGTCGTGCAGCGCGGCGGCGGCACCGTGCTGGAGAAGTACCTAGCCCGGTTCGGGGGTGACTGGGTGGAACAGCGCGTCACGGGGCAGAAACGGGAGGTGCGGCTGAAACCGCTCGCGGAGTACCGCTCCCTGCTCGAGGAGCCGGGCCGCTTCCTGATGATCCCGGCCGAGGAGGTGACCGGCGCATGGAAGGTCGCGCGCACGGAGACGACGCCGGAGCGCGGCGGGCCGGTGCACATCAACGCGATCAATCTCCGGGAGTTGCTGCCTGGTCACACCGCCGCCTCGGCGGTGGAGGTCATGCGCCGGACGCTCGACGAGCTCCACGCCCAGCGCGAGCGCACCGGCCAGCCGATGTTCGCCCATCTCAACCATCCGAACTTCCGCTCCGGCGTCACCGCCGAGGACATGATGCAGGTCGAGCGCCAGCGTTTCTTCGAGGTCTACAACGGGCATCCCGGCGTGGTGAACGACGGCGATGCTCTGCACCTGTCGATGGACGCGATGTGGGACGCGGTGCTGACCTTCCGCCTGGCCGATCTGAAGCTGGGGCTCGTGTGGGGCATCGGCACCGACGACTCGCATCATTACCACAAGGTCGCGCTCGGGCAGAGCAACGTCGGCCGCGGCTGGGTGATGGTGCGCGCGCGGCACCTGACGGCCGAGTCCATCGTGCGCGCGATGGAGGACGGTGATTTCTACGCGAGCACTGGCGTGACGCTGGCCGACGTGCGGCGCGCACCGGGCCGGCTGGCGGTCGAGATTCAGCCCGAACCCGGGGTGACCTACGTGACGAAGTTCATCGGTACGCGGCGCGGCTTCGATCGTTCCAGCACGGAGCTGACGCCGCCGGAGACGAAGAAGGGCGGGGTGCGCACAGTTCCTCACCGGCGTTACAGCCAGGATGTGGGAGCGGTCCTCGCCGAGGTGTCAGGCACGCGGGCGGAGTACGCCTTCAAGGGCGACGAGATCTACGTCCGTGCGAAGGTGGTCTCCTCGAAGGCGAAGGTGAACGGGAGCGTGGCGGGGGAGTTCGAGACCGCGTGGGTGCAACCCGTCGCGGGCGTTTCGCCCTGAGGTCGGCATCCCGCGGCTCCAGCGAAGCGGAGGGTTTCAGTCATGGACGAGCGGTCGGGCGAAACTTCGTTTCAGGGCTGGACAAGCCCCGCGCCATGACTCTCACTCCGCGTCCCTTTTCGGGAAATGCTCAGGTGGTGGAATTGGTAGACACACACGTTTGAGGGGCGTGTGCCGTAAGGCGTAAGGGTTCGAGTCCCTTCCTGAGCACCATCCCGCGAGGCCGGCCCGAGGGCTCCCAGGCAGCGGTAAGCGTGGCAAGACCGATGTCCGCTTTCAGGTCGTCGGCTGTCTGCAGAGGGAGCGTAACCTCCGCCGCCTTAAAAAGGCTGCGACGCAGTGGTCGAAAAAAACGAAGCTCGAAGTCATCGCCGCCAACTCTGCCATCGCTCCAGGCATGCTCATCTGGCACGCTTCTGAGCGAGCCTTCGCAAGGCCGACAACTCGGCGCGGCGGATCTCGCGAAAACGCCGTTGGCGTTCGGCGTTGGACTTGCGTTTTTCCTCCGCGGATTTCGCCGGGCGGCCTGCTCGAAGCGAAATGGGAAGATCGACCGACGGTGTGAAAATATTGCGGCGCTTGAACGCCAGCGGTGCGCGGGCGAGCGCGAGCGCTCGCAGCCCGGGTGTGCTGCCCTGGTCGAAGAGGGGATCGTCGGATGTACGCCACGGCGCAAACGCCCACTCGGGCGCAACGGCACCGACCTTGCCCGCCAAGTGCTCCGCATAAGCGGCTAACCAAGCATCGGCGATCTGTCCTCGGGGGAATTTGTCGCGCAGCCGCGCCGGCTCCTCCATGATGGAAAGCTGGGCCTGCGGCCGCGAAGAAATGCGTCGCAACTCGTGCAACCAGTCCCGGAGATGCCGGCCAAAGTCGCCAATCGACTCGGAGCGTTTGGCGATCTCTTTCAAGGTCGTGGGACGGAGGTTCATGGTTGCGGTGGCTCAATGGCGCCACGGACCACTTCTTTCGCTGCGTCCGAAAGGACATCGTGCGGGAAGAATTTGTGGTGGATAGCCTCAGCGGCTTCGGTGGAGGTAATCTCCATTTTCCGCACCAGAAACCGAATGTCGCCGTAGTCGCCGGAATACCCAGGCAGCGGCGGGCGGCAGGCGCGGAGCTTCATCGCGAGAAGATAAGCCGCCGTCGGAACAGAAACGCGGAGGCCTTCGCCAAACTCAGTATCGTTGAGCCGCCGTTTCGCCTCTTTCTCGGCCAGGAATTGCTTCACCTGATCGTTGAGCCAGTCTTCCGGCAGACCGAGTTCCTTCGCTACTTTCAGCGCGAGGTTCCTGGCAATTTCGCTCGGGTGAACGACCGCATCAACATCCTTGGTCGCGTCTCGCGAACCGTAGACCAAGGTGAAGACGGCTCCGCCATAAAGTGAGACTTCCAGCGTGACCTTTTGCTCATGCGCCAGCTCACCCAATCGACGTAGGGCCCGGGTGATCCGCGCCCGATTTAGGCTCTCATACGGCATTATAAAACGTTACGTAACGTTTTATTTAATATCAAGAATTAAGAGGCCAACCGCTCCAGTCCCTTGTTGGAGGATACCTTCACCCGCGGCGGAATCGAAGCAGTGGGAGATCCTGACAAACGAGATGCGCCCCGCTGCAACAAACTGCATCACCAGCGGAAATGGCGATTACAGATCGTGCAGAGAGACGCATTGGAATACATACCGGCGCACGCTCCCGGCGGCTTAGGTTTCGCCGCGTAGCGGCGTTGGCCGGCCAGGCCCGACCCGGCCTCGCGTTCCGCGAGAAAGTGCGTCGCTGAAAATGCGACGTCTGGGACCCAGCTGGGACGATCGCCTCAGCGTTTCTGCGGTTGTCGGTGGAGGCCCGTCCGTGCGGCCGGAACTGACCTCTGGTTTTATCCAGCGGCAGTTCTTTGCTCCAGGGTTTCGTGGCTGGCACGCGGGACCTGGGTCGACAAATGTCCCACCGGTCCGTGTAGGATGTCGTGCATGCTCCCCGTTGAAGGTTCACCGCCCGGAGCCCAGCCGGTCGCCGGCGGGGCGGTCCCGCGGCGGATCTTCCTCGGTTGGGAGAAACCGTGGTCCCGCTCGATCGCGGAGTGGTTGGCGACGGATCCGGAGCGTCTGCGGCGCCGGTTGGTGGTGGTGCCGACGCGGGAGGCGGGGCGCCGGCTGCGGGAGACGCTTCTGGCCGTCCTCGGCGGAGGCGGCGCCGCCGCGATGCTGGGACCGCGGCTCGCCGCGCCGGAGGATTTCTTTCGGCCGGCGGATCCCATGCCCGAGGCCGTGCGCTGGGCGGGTTGGCGGCGGGTCCTCGAGGACACCCCCGACGCGGCCGTCGCGGAGCTCTTTCCCGCGGGTATCGCGCGGCAGGACCGCGAATGGCGGCTCGCGGTGGCGCGGCAGATCGAGGAGGCACGCGACACCCTGGGCTCGGGTGGATGGGACTTTGCCGCACTGGCGGAGAAGGTGCCGGAGGAGGCGGGTCGCTGGCGGGAGTTGGCCGGCTTGGCGGAGCGCGTCGTGGCGGTGTGGCGCGACTGGGGCTTCGCCGATGTGATCGCGGAGCGCCGACGGCTGGCCGGGGATCCGCGGGTGCCGACGGGGGTGGACGAGATTGTCGTGGCCGGAGTGGCGGACCCGGCGCCGCTGGGGATCCTCAGTTGGGAAACCCTGCTGCGGCGCGGGGTGCCCGTGACGGTCCTGGTGGGGGCGCCCGCGGCCCTGCATTCGACCTTCGATGCGTGGGGACGTCCCGGCGCGGAACACTGGTCGGACCGGAATCGGCATCAGACCCCGCTGGCGTTCAACCTCGCCGTCGCGGCGGATTCGCCGGGACTGGCGGAGGAAGTGGTCCGCTCCTGCCGCGGGAAGAGCAACCTGCGGGTGGCGGTCGCAGTGGGGGACGCGGGTTTCGTGCCGGTGATCGAGCGGGCGTTCCGCGCGGCGGGCTGGCCGGCCTTTGATCCGGAAAAGCGCCCGGCCTCCCGGGACGGCTGGCCGGCTTGGCTTGAGGCGATGGCGCGGGTGATCGAGGTGCCGGAAGACTTCGCGGCGCTGGCGGCGGCGGCCCGGCACCCGGCGGCCTGGGAAAGGCTCAAGGCCGAGGCGGGCCCGGAGCGGCTGGTGACGCTGATCGACTCGTTGCTGCAGGAATCACCGGCGCTCGCCGCGGCGGAGGCCCTGCGCAGGTTGCGCGAACGCGATGATGCCTGGCGGCGCTCAGCGGCTGATTTCCTGGAAGGACTGCAGGCGCGGCTGGCGGCGCTGGGACGTGCCGATGCGAAGGCCTTGGAACGCGAGGTCACGGCGTTCTTTCCCTCGGGAGATTTGGAGACGGCGAATCGGGCGAGGGCGGAGATGCGGGCGTGGTCGACCCTGATGGCGGCCGATGTTTCGCCCGCGGAGCTCCTGCGCTGGCTGGGCGCCGCCTTGCAGGGAATGACCCGCCGGCCGGACACCAGTGACGGCGTGCTGGCGCTGCAGGGTTGGCTGGAGGTCGCCCACGACCCAGCACCTGACGTGGTGGTGGCCGCGCTGCACGAAGGGGCGGTGCCGGAATCGCCGGCGGGTTCGCCGCTGGTTTCCGAGGCGGTCTGTGAGCGCCTGGGGCTCCGCACGCGCCGTTCGCGGCTGGCGCGCGAGGCCTTCCTCTTCGCGGCGCTGGTGGAAAGCCGGAAGGCCGGCGGTTCCGTCTCCATTGTGAACGCGCGCTTCAGTCCCGCGGGTGATCCGTGCCGGCCGTCGCGCGTCCTGCTGCAGGCGTCCGAGGACGAATTGCCCGCCCAGGTGCTGCGGCATGTGGACAACGACCGGCTGGTTCCCGCGCCGCCGACGCCGCCGACCTCGCGCGGCGGCTGGCGGCTGCGTGCGCCCGCGGTGGCGACGCGGGCCGTGCTGGAACGCGTCAGCGCGTCGCGGCTCCGAGCCTATCTCGCGTGCCCCACGCGGTACTATTTCACCGAAGTGCTGGGCTGGCGGGAGTTCGAAGCAGCCGAGGGTGAGCTTCCGGCAACGGCCTTCGGCGACCTCATCCACGGGGTGCTGCGTGAATGGGGAGAGGACCGGGCGGCGCGGGAGATTCCCGACGCGGACGGGCTGCGGGCGGATTGGCTGCGGCGGTTGCACGCGACGGTGGAGCGGGAGCTGGGGCCGGAACCGCCGCCCCTCCTGCGGATGCAGGTGCTTTCGGCGGAGGAACGGCTGGCCGCGTTGGCGGTGCACCAAGCCGCGCAATACGCGGACGGCTGGAGGGTGGATTCGGTCGAGACGGTGATCGAGGGCGCATTCTCGCTCGAGGGAGTGCCGGTGAAGGTGGTGATCGACCGCATCGACCGCCACGTCGACGGGCGCGTTCGGGTGGTGGACTACAAGACCGGGGCGAATGACGGCGATCCCGCCAAGGTGCATCTGCGGAAGTGGGACGCGGAGTCGTGTCCCGCGGCTTTGGGGCCCCTAGTGGATCACGAGCGGCTGCGGGGAGCGGGCTGGAGGAACGTGCAGCTGCCGTTGTACGCGGAGGCGGTGCGCGTGAAATTCGGCTTGGAGCAGGTGCCCTCGGCCTGCTTCGCGTGGCTGGCTCCCGCGCTGGGAGAAACGGCGTTCCGTGACTTCAAGGGAATGTCTGAAATCCTGCCTTCGGCGCTGGCGTGGGCGGGCGAGGCGGTACGGCGGATCCGCGCAGGCGTCTTCTGGCCGCCGGCGCGGGAAGTGTCCTACGATCGATTCGCGGCGCTCGCGCCGGAGGGTCTGGAAAAAGCCCTCGGCCCGGACTGGGCCGCGGTGTTGTCGGGAAACCGAGAGGAGAGCACGTGAACGGGCTGCAGCACACGATGATCCGAGCCTCGGCGGGGACGGGTAAGACCCACCAGCTGGCGCACCGCTATCTGGCGCTGCTGCTGCTCCAGCGGCGGCTGCGCGACGGGCAGGCGCCGGAGCGGATCGTGGCGACCACCTTCACGCGGAAGGGCGCGGGCGAGTTCAACGAGCGAATCCTGGAACGCCTCGCCACGGCGGCCACGAACGCAACCGAGGAGGGGAATCTGGCGCGCGAACTCGAGCGGGTGCTCGAGGGCGATGCGGCGGCAGGTGTGGCCGGGCTTCTGCCGGGCTCCGGGACCGATCTCTCGGCCGACGCCCTGCGCGGGGCGCTCGCCGCGGTCGTGGATGCGCTTGACCGGCTTTCCCTCGGCACGATCGACGCGCTCATGGCGCGCGCGGTGCTGACGCTGGAGTTCGAGCTGGGACTCGGCGGTTGCGAGATCCTCGATGAACCCGCGGCCGAGCGGGAGCGCGAACGGCTCCTCGGCGAAGTGTTCCGGGAGGTGGGCACCGCGGAGCTCGCGGAATTCCATCAGGTGATCAAGCGGGCCGCGCTGAAGTCCGCGGCAAGCTGGCGCACGGAGCTACGCCACTTCGTCGAGCAGGGGCACGGCCTGCTTCACCAACTGCCCGACGCCGGCGCATGGGGATATCCCGGCCTGATCCGGCCGGGGGAGGCCGGCTGGCGGGAGGACGCGCGCCGGCTGATGGCGGAGGTGGAGAAGGCCGACCTCACCTCCGACCTGGTGACGAAGGGCCTGCGGAGCTCGTTGGCGTGGCTGGCCGCGCGCCAGCCCGGAGCCGCGGGGGCGAAGCCGCCGACCTGGCTGGATGAAGACGGCCAGTTACAGCGGTTGCGCGACGCGTGGCCTGAGGCGGAATGGAGCTGCCTGCCGAGGTCCAACGCAAAGACGCCCTGCATGGTTCCGGCGGCGATCATGCGTCCCCTTGGTTCCATTGTCAGGGCATGGTTGGACGCTGAACTGGCGGGACTCTCCGCGCGCACGGCGGCGCTGCACGCCGTGCTGTCGCGCTACGACGCCTGCCACGAGCGCCTCGCGCGCCGGCGCGGACGGCTGGCGTTCGCCGACCTCGCGCGGTTGCTCAACCTCGAAGGTGAGCGGGGATTCGGCGCCGAAGCTGCGCTGCAGGCGCTCGGTTTCCGCTGGCACCAGCGGTTTGATCATTGGTTGGTGGATGAATTCCAGGACACCAGCCGGGAGCAATGGCGGGTGCTGCAGCCGTGGCTGGACGAGGCGCTGCAGGACGACGGTGGTGGGAAATCGGTCTTCGTGGTGGGCGACACCAAGCAGTCGATCTACGGTTGGCGTGGCGGGGAGCCGCGGCTGTTCGACGAACTGGAGTCGGGCTACCCGGGCAGGTTTTCCGTGCAGGAGCTCGCGCTTTCGTGGCGCTCGCGGCCGGCGGTGCTGGAACTCGTCAACGCGGTCTGCGACCCCGCGCGTAATCCGGCGCTGGTGGACCCGGGCCTACTGCGGGCCGCGGTGCGGGAGCGTTGGAGATTCCAGGAGCATGAGTCGGCGCCGCGACTGCGTCACCGGCCCGGTTACGCGGCCTTGCTGCTCGCGCGGGATCCGGGCGCGGATGGTGACCCAGGCGCGGCAGCCGGAGAGGAGAAGGAGCGGATGGCGGGGCAAGCGGCGGCGATCTGCGAAGTCCTGAAGCGGATCCGCCCCTTGGAGCGCGGGTTGTCGTGCGCGATCCTGGTTCGGCGGGGCGCCAACGCGCAGGCGGTTGCCGGCTGGTTGCGGAGCCATGACGTGACGGAGGTCATGGTGGAGGGCGACTGCGCCCTCGCGGAACAGTCGCCCGTGGTGGCGGCGATCGTGGATGCACTGCAGTGGATCGCGCATCCCGCGCACCGGTTCGGGATCGGGCACGCGGGACTGACTCCGCTCGGCGAACTCCTGCGGGAGCCGTTGGGCGCGGGGGCGGAAGTCTCGGACGCGGTCCTTTGGGCGCATTGGTCGGGGCGGGTCGCCGCCGAAGGCGCCGCCGCGGTGACCTCAGCTTGGTGTGCGCGCCTCTCCGCGGCGGAGCCGGACGCGCATGTGCGCTTCTGTCTTGGTCACGTCGACGAGCTCGCCCGCCGCTCCGGCCGCGGGCTGGCGTTGCCGGATTGGTTGGAGGCGCTGCGCCGCCTCACGGTGCGTGAGACGGCGGCGAAAGGTACGATCCACGTCATGACGATCCACAAGGCCAAGGGCCTGGGGTTCGATGTCGTGTTCCTGCCCGACCTCGACCTCGGCGGCGGCAGCCCCACGCCCTTCCTCGTCACGCGCGATGAGGCGGGCCGGCCGGTCGGATGCATTTCCCATCCTCCGAAGTGGCTGCGGGCGTGGCGGCCGGAACTCGCCGCGGCGGCGGAGGCCGAGGAGGCGGTGCAGCAGCATGAGGCGCTTTGCGTTCTTTACGTCGCGCTCACCCGTGCGAAGGAGGCGACCTTCGTCATCATGCGGGACGGCGCCGGTGGACGTAGTGCTGACGCCCGCGCGTGGGTGCTGCGCGGATTGGGCCTGACGGATGCCCTGCCTGCCGCGGCCGGAGCCGAAGGCCCGTGGGGACCTTCGGTGCTCGCTTGGGAGAGGGGAGCCCGGGAGTTTGCCTCGGCGTTCAAGGTCGAGCCGGCCGCCGAGCCGGCGGCAACCGCCGCGCAAGTCCTGCCGGCCCCCGAGCCGCGGCGCCGGCGTATGCGGCCCTCCGACACCGGTCACGCCTCGGGTAAGCGACCAGCGGTTCCAGTCGCGGTCATCGCGGCGGCTACGGAGTACGGCACGGCGGTTCACCAGGTCTTCGAACAGATCGAGTGGTGGCGCAGCGACCTGCCGTTGACCGGAGGCGAGTCGGCGTTGGCCGACGTGCGCGCCTGTCTCGACGTACCGCAGGTGGCGGCCCTGTTCACGCCGGAAGGTCCGGGCGATGAGGCCTGGCGCGAATTGCCGGTGGAGCTTGTGGATCAGGGCGAGTGGTGGAGCGGCGTGATCGACCGGCTTGTCGTCCGCCGCGCGGACTCCGGCGCGGTGCGCGAAGCGGTGATCGTCGACTTCAAGACCGACCAGGTGCAGGACGCGGCGGCGCTGCTCGAGCGTCATGCCGGTCAATTGGCGGTTTACCGGCGGGCCGTGGCGGCCGCGCTGGGCCTGGCTACGAATTGCGTGCGGACGGTCCTCGTGAGCACGCGCCTGAGGTGTGTCGTGGAGGCGTGAACCCGCTCTGATAATTATCCCTACGCGGCGACGAAAGGTAGGTAGCGGGGACGAAGGACAGGATGCGGCGGGAGTCCACGGAGTGCGAGGAGCCTATTGGCGACCTGTTTCCCGGAGATCACGGCCGACTCCATGCCGTAATGGTAGGGACCGGCGGTGTAGTCGCCGGCGAGCCAGACACCCGCGACCCCCGTCTCGTGCGTGCGCGGGACAAGTGACCAGTAGCCGACGCGCGTGCCGCAATACGTGCCTTTGAGGCGCAGCACGGTCGCGTCGGTCGGCTTCACTCCGCGGCAGCCGGGGAAGAATCGCGCGAGATCGGCGCAGGCGGCTGTTACCAGTTCGTCGTCGCCGAGGTGAGCCACGTCGTCGGCGGCGTCGATCAGCACCTGCAGGATGCTCCCGGCATGATTGAGTCCGGGCCATCCTTGCCAATGACGGGCCTTGTCGGCCACCGCGTCGAAGATCGGTCCGTCGCGCCGGTCGCGGTTGGAGATGTAGACGTTACCGTCCTCGAAAACAGGCCGGTCGTACCAGAGCGTGAGCGTGAGGATCAGCGTCTCGCGCAGCTCGCGCAGGCCGGCGAACGGGGCGCGTTCTCGCCATTCGACTGGCAGCAGCGGTGGGACCAGATGCCCGGGGACCGCGAATACGACGTGGTCGAATTCCATCTCGGCGCCCTCGGCCGGGCGGATCCGTGGTCCGTGCGCGCTAGCCGCCACGCCTGCGACTTGCCGAGACAGGTGCAGACGCGCGCCATGGCCCTTCACGAAGGCGACGAGCGGATCGATCAGCGCATCGGCCAGCGGGGCGCCAAAGAACGTGGTGTCGAACCGCCCCATGCTCCCGTACATCGTCCGCAGGAACTTGATGAAGGAGGTCGCCCCGGCTTCCTCGGGTCGGAGACCCTGGATAGTGACCGCCTCCAGCGAGAGTTGCGCCGCGAGCGCCGGCGTCGCGCCCTGCTCGGCGAGGAACGCGGAGACCGACTTGCCGTCGTGCGCCTCCGCGGCCGTGTCGTCCATCCGCAGGATGCGCCAGATGAGCCGTGCGAGCTGCCAGCGTTCGCCGGGGGTGAGTCCGGGGAAGGTCGCGAGGCCGCCGAGCGTCTTCAGCACCGACTTGCCGGCGAGCAGGGTGTCGACGCGGTTGGTCGCGCCGTTACAGACGTAGTAATTGCCGTCGGTCTCGCGCAGCGGGAGCGGGTGCCCGATCGCGGCGTAGAGCGCGTCCTTGTTATGGTACCAGGGAAAGTCGAGGTGGATGCCCGTCTCGACGGGCCTGCCGTGAGAGTCCTGCCAGGAGGCGCACTGCCCGCCCGCGAAGGGCGAGGCTTCGAGGATGTCGATGGAGAACTCCCCGGGTGCGTTCAGCAGCAGATGGGCCGCCGTTGAGAGGCCGGAAAGTCCGCCCCCGATGATGCCGACGCGCACGGGCATGGTGGCGGCGGCGTGGATCGCGGCTCAGGAACCCGCCTGGACCTTGCTGACCGACCAGCTTCCGGTGGCGGCGCCCTCAGCGGTGGAACTTTCGTAGGTGCCCTCGAGCTTTTCGCCTTTGATGTCGCCGGTGAGCTTGCTCGTGGCGGAGACGCCCTGGACCTCCCACGCGAACGCGAGCTCGATGCGGTTGTCGACCAGCGTGAGTGACTTCGTGCGGGTCGGAACCGGGGTCCCCTCGAAAGTGAAAATCGCCTCCACGGCGAGCTTGGCGTCGGCGCCGGTGGTGAACTTGAGCTTCAGATCGCCGCTGGAGTCGTCGCGTCCCTTCCACGTGCCCTTGAACTCACCTTTCAGGGCAGGGGCGGCTGCGGCGGACTTCTCCGCGGGATTAGCGGGCGCGCCGGCGAGGGACGCGGCGCAGGGGAGGGAGAGGGAGAGGACGGTGAGGAGGACGTTGGCGCGCATGGCAGTGGTGGGTTGAAGGAGGCGTAGGTTCCCGCGGCTGGGTTGTCGAGCCGCGCGGCGTCAGGTCGAGATTTCCTCAGATCCGCAGGAAGATCCGCCGGCGGTACATCCAGAGACAGATCAGCCAGAAGACGAGGCCGGTGAGCGTGGCTTGGAGCGCGGGTGAGTTGGCGGAGCCGAGCAGTTGGAAGAGATCCGCGCCGAGGTGGGTCTGGAGCGTCTTCGCGGTCCATGGCTTGAGCAGCATGCCCATCGCGTAGATTGCGATGGAGTTCATGCCCACGACCACGAGCGGAAACGTCCAGCGGCGCCAGCCCGCCACGTCGATGAGCCCGTAGAGTCCGCCGAGGATCAGGCAGCAGCAGCCGGTGGACCACAGCGCCCAGGAGGGGGTCCAGATGCGCTTCACGAGAGGGCAACCGAGAGCCTGCCAGAGCAGGCCGGCGGCGATGCCGGCGAAACCCGCGATCAGCAGGAGCCTTAGCTTGTCCCGGGCGGCCCGGCTCGACCGCAGCAGTTCACCGCACATCAAGCCGAACAGCATGGTGGCGAGCGAGGGGATGAAGTTGACGGTCTGGTAGCCGCCGCCGTTGAAGGTGAACGGCTCGCGCCGCGGGAGGAGGTTGAGCAGCCACAGGTCGATGGCGTGGCCGGCGTTGGCGTTTTTGTGCCACGCCGGGCCGACCTCTGCCAGGTTCTGCTTCGCCCAGGCGGCGGTGACGCCCACCTGCGGCGCCCCCTGCGCCGGATCGATGCCGCGGGTGGGCCACAGCACGTAGAGGAGCCACGTGCCCAGCAGCAGCGCCGCGGCGGCGATCGCATGGGTGCGGACCGAGCGTCCCCAGAGCAGGAAAAGGAACGGATAACCAAGGCCGATCTGCGTGAGGACGTTCATCAGCGACCACTCGGTCGAGGGCCGCGAGTTTGAGATGAGGAAGATGCCGAGGAGCGCGAGAGCGACACCACGCCAGCAAGCATGGCCGAACATCCGCGCCCACGATTGGCCCTCCGCCTGCCGCCGGACGTAGGAGTAGGCCATCGACACGCCGACCATGAACATGAACGAGGGTTGGATGAGGTCCCAGTAGCCGCCGCCGGTCCAGTCGACGTGCTCGAATTGGTAGTAGATCGCGCGCCAGAGCCCGGAATCAGGATCGGTCTTGAGGTGGTTGCGGGCCGTCGCGGCGAGGCCGAATCCATTGAACGCGAGCGAGACCATGATCAGGCCTCGGTAGGCATCGAGGGAGAGCAGGCGCGCGGATGCGGCCGGGGCAGGGGAGTCGGCGGACATGGCGGGGTGGGTGGGGTCTCGAACGATTGTGCGGTCTGGGCGCGTGGCGCAAGGGCGGCGTCGGCCTTGCGCCGGACAAACCTTCAATCACGGTGGCGCCATGGCCGACATGGCGCGCGCGCAGCAACTCGACCGGGAGGATCCGTTGTCCCGCTGGCGCGATGAGTTTCACCTGCCGGCCGGACGGATCTACCTCGACGGGAATTCCCTCGGTCCGGCCGGCCGCCGGGCCGAGGCGAAAGTGCAGGAGGTGCTGGCGGCGTGGCGCGATCACGGCATCGACGGCTGGCTGTCGGGCAACGCGCCCTGGCTCACCCTGGCCGACGACGCGGCGCGGGCGGCGGCGCCGTTGGTGGGCGCGGAGACGGCCTCGGTGGCGGTGACGGGTCAGACGACGTCCAACCTGCACCAATTGCTGGCCACGCTCTACAATTCGGCGCATTCGACGCGCCGCGTCATCGTGGGCGACGCGCTCAACTTCGCATCCGACACCCACGCGCTCCGGAGCCATCTGCGGTTGCGCGGCCTTAACCCGGAACAGGCGCTACGGACCGTGCCCTCGCGCGACGGTCGGATCCTCTGGATCGACGACATCCTCAACGCGCTCACGGAGGACGTGCAGCTGCTCGTGCTGCCGGCGGTGGTTTTCACGAGCGGGCAATTGCTCGACGTGACCACGATCACCCGCAAGGCGCGGGAGCGGGGCGTCATGGTGCTCTGGGATCTTTCGCACAGCATCGGCGCCGTGCCGCACGCGCTCGACCGCGACGGCGTCGACGGCGCTTTCTGGTGCCACTACAAGTGGCTCAACGCCGGACCGGGCGCCGTCGGCGGGCTGTATCTGAACCACCGCCATTTCGACCGGGAGCCCGGCCTCGCGGGTTGGTGGGGGGTGCGGCCGGAGCGCCGCTTCGCGATGGCACCGGTGCATGAGCGAGCCGCGGGCGCCGCGGGCCTCCATGTTGGAACTCCGCACATCCTCTCGCTCGCGCCGCTGCTGGGTTCGCTCGAGGTGATCGCGACCGCGGGAGGCGTGGGTGTCCTGCGCGACAAGTCGCTCGCGCTGACATCCTTCCTGCTGGAGGCCTCCGATGCGCGGCTGGCGCCGCTCGGCTTCAAAGTCGTCACGCCCCGTTCCGCCCACGCCCGCGGAGGCCACGTGGCGCTCGCGCATCCCGAAGGCTGGAGAATCTGTCAGGCGTTGAAGGCTCAGGGCGTGGTGCCGGACTTCCGGGCGCCGGACATTATCCGCCTCGCGCCCTCGCCGCTTTTCACCCGGTTCACCGAATGCCTCGAGGCCGTCGAACGCCTGCGGCAGATCGTTTCCGCGGGTGCGCATCTCGGCTTTCCCGGGCAGCAGGCGAAAGTGACCTGATCCCGCGATGCCCTTCATCGACATCTCGCGTCCGCTCCGCACGGGCTCGCCGCATTGGCCCGGGGACTATCCGACGGAGCTCGCGGCGACTGCGCGCATGGCCGATGGGGCCTCGTGCAATGTGGGTCGCCTCGCGCTTTCCCTGCATAACGGCACGCACGTCGACGCCCCGTTTCACTACGATCCGAATGGCGTGACCATCGAGGCCGTGGACCCCGCGCGTCTGATCGGGCCGGCCCGCGTGATCGATGCCCGCGGTTGTGCGACGCTCGGTCGGGACCTGCTGGAACGATCCGGCGCGTTGGATTCCCCGGCGGCGCCGCGAATCCTTTTCCGCACCGACGCGTGGCGTGATTCGGAAGTCTTTCCGTCATCATGGCCGCTGCTGGAGCCGGGGGTCGCGGCGTGGTTGGCCTCGCGCGGGGTGACGCTGGTCGGGCTGGATGTTCCCTCGGTGGATGCGCTTGAGAGCAAGCACCTGCCAATCCATGCCGAACTCAACCGGGCCGGGATCCTCATCCTCGAGAGCCTCGACCTGCGGGGCGTGGAGGCGGGGGATTACGAACTGATCGCGGCTCCGTTGCGGATCGCGGGAGGCGATGCGTCGCCCGTGCGGGCGCTGCTGCGCAAACCGGACCGGCGCGGTTGAGGCGCCGTCAGCTGGCCGTCACTTGTCGGCGGAGGCCGTGGAGCGGCGGGATTCCTGCCATGCCCGCCAGGCTTCCCAGACGATCGGGAGCACCGAGAGGATGATGATGGCGAGGATCACCAGCTTGAAGTTCTTCTGCACGAACGGCTGGTTGCCGAACCAGAAGCCGGCGTAGATGAAGAAGTAGATCCAGATGAAGCCGCCGATGACGTTGTAGGCGATGAAGCGCGGGTAGGACATGCTGCCGATGCCGGCTACGAACGGCACGAACGTCCGCACGATCGGCACGAAGCGGGCCAGGATCACCGCGCGGCCGCCGTATTTTTCGAAGAACGCGTGGGCGCGTTCGAGGTGCTTCTTGCGGAGCAGCAGCGAATCCTCGCGTTTGAAGACCGCCGGGCCGACGCGCGCTCCGATCCAGTAGTTGAGGGTGTCTCCGATCACGGCCGCCACGAACAACAGCCCGGCCATGACGTGAACGTTGAGACCGGTTTCCGGTTTCGCGCAGAACGCACCCGTGGCGAAGAGGAGCGAGTCACCCGGCAGGAAGGGGGTCACTACCAACCCGGTTTCCGCGAAGATGATCAGGAAGAGCACCCCGTAGGTCCAGAGGCCGTAGGATGCGATGATCTCCGCGAGGTGGCGGTCGATGTGGACGATGAAGTCGACGAGCTTCCGGATCAGTTCGAGCATGGCGGGCGGGGAGGGGGCGTCGGGTGACGGGCAAAAAAAAGGCAGGCAGTCGAGGCTGCCTGCCGAAAGGGTGTCGCCGCGATCAGACGTCGGGCTTGGTCTTGCGCAATCCCATCACCCGGTCGCCGGTCTTCCACTGGCCGCGCTTGCGGAGGATCTCGACGCGCTCGAAGCGCTTGAGGACGTTGCGTTTGAGGACGATGCCGGAGGAGCCCTGCAGGCTGGGATGCTGTGACATGGCGGGACGGAATGGAGGGTTGCGACTTGCTAAAGGGGCGGAAGGTGAGCGTTCGCCCGAGCCCATGACAAGTACTTTTCTCCCGCGGAGTATGCCTCGACCGCGATCCACTCTGGCGTGTCGTAGGGATGGCGGGCGAGCACGTGCTGCTCGAGGGAGGCGAGTTGGCCCGGGAGGCATTTGAACATGAGGCGGAACTCCTCGGCGTTCTCCAGCCGGCCCTCCCAGCGGTAGACGGAGCGGACGGGGCCTTCGACCTGGACGCAGGCCGCCAAGCCTGCGCCGACGGCCTCCGTCGCGATCCGGTCGGCATCCTCCCGTTTGGCCACGGTCGTCCAAGCGATCATCAGCATGCGCCACCTGTTCCGTTTCCAACCTTGGTCCGCAAGCGGGAAGCAACCCGTGCACTCGGTGTTGTTCCCCGAAGTTCAGGGGAAATTGGGCTTGCGGGAGGGTGGGGCGCTCCGGATTCTGACCGTTCGCGGCAGTCAGTCGGTCAGGTTGGCGTCACGCCGCGTGCTCCCGCCAGCCCCCTCCCGTCAGTCCAACCTCAACCATCCCGGTCCCGCTTCCGCGGGGCCGAACCCGTCGGATGACCGTCCTTGGAGCAGGCGGCCGGCCGGCGTCTTCCGCCCATGAGTTCAGTAATGCAAGAACTGCTCGCCCAGTCCTCCTTCGACAAGCTGAAGGAGGGGGCGATCGTCCCCGGCACCATCACCGAGATCCGCCAAAACGACGTCGTCGTCGACATCGGCGGTAAGTCCGAGGGCATCATCCCCGCCAACGAGTTCATCGACATCGGTGAGCTCCAGATCGGCTCCACCATCGACGTGATGGTCGAGAAGCTCGAGGACAAGTCCGGCGCGCCGGTGCTGTCCTACGATAAGGCCGAACAGAAGAAGAACTGGGACAACATCCTCACCAAGTTCCCCGAGGGCTCCGTCGCCGTCGGCCGCGTCAAGGCCAAGGTCAAGGGCGGCCTCATCATCTCCATCGGCGTCGACGCCTTCATGCCGGCGTCGCACATCGACATCCAGCCCCCCAAGAACCTCGACCAGTACGTCGGCCAGACCTACGACTTCAAGGTCCTCAAGATCAACCTCGAGCGGAAGAACATCGTCCTCTCCCGCCGCGAGCTCATCGAGCAGCAGCGCACGGAGAAGCGCCGCGCTCTCCTCGACTCCATCCAGCCCGGCCAGGTCCGCAAGGGCGTGGTCAAGAACATCACCGACTTCGGCGCGTTCATCGACCTCGACGGCATGGACGGCCTCCTCCACATCACCGACATGTCCTGGGGCCGCATTTCGCACCCCAGCGAGATGGTGAAGCAGGGTGAGGAGCTCCAGGTCATGATCATCGAGGTCAACCGCGACAAGGAGCGGGTCTCCCTCGGCCTCAAGCAGACCACCAAGAACCCTTGGGACGAGATCGACCGCAAGTTCCCGGTCGGCTCCAAGGTCCACGGCAAGGTCGTCAACCTCGTCCCGTACGGCGCTTTCATCGAGCTCGAGCCGGGCGTCGAGGGCCTCGTCCACATCACCGAGATGTCCTGGACCAAGCGCATCACCAAGCCCTCCGAGCTGCTCAAGGTCGGTCAGGAGCTCGATGCCGTGGTCCTCGGGATCCAGAAGGAGGAGCAGAAGATCTCCCTCGGCCTCCGCCAGCTGGAGCCCAACCCGTGGGACATGGTCCGCCACAACTACCCGATCGGCGCCCGCGTCCGCGGCAAGGTGCGCAACATGACCACCTACGGCGCCTTCATCGAGCTCGAGGAGGGTATCGACGGCATGGTGCACGTCTCCGACATGAGCTGGACCCGCAAGGTCAACCACCCGTCCGAGGTCCTGAAGAAGGGCGACGAGGTCGACGCCATCGTGCTCGACGTCGACGCTCAGCAGCAGCGCATCAGCCTCGGCATGAAGCAGCTCGCCACCGATCCGTGGAGCGACATCGACTCGTTCTTCAAGATCGGCGACGTCGTGAAGGGCGCCGTCACCAAGATCACTTCCTTCGGCGCCTTCGTGGAGCTCAAGGACGGCATCGACGGCTTGGTCCACATCTCGCAGATCAGCGAGGACCGGATCGACAAGGTGAAGGATGTCCTCAAGCCCGGCCAGGAGGTCACCGCGCGCGTCGTGAAGATCGACCGCGAGGAGCGCCGCCTCGGCCTCTCGATCAAGGCCGCGAACTACTCGGAGGCGGAACTCGCCGCCGAGACCTCGGCCTACGAGGCGCTCAACCGCAGTGCGGGCAACGACATGATGAACCTCGGCGACATCCTCGACGAGGCCCGCAAGAAGGAGTGAGCGGCCCCTGCCGCCCGCCTTCCCTTGCTAGCAAGCCGCCCGGCCCCGTGCCGGGCGGCTTTTTTTACACACGGATCCCCCTGCTGGAATCGGGGAAAATCCGATGACTTGGTTTGAGAATTGCTTCAGGGAACTCTCCTTCCCTTCACCATGCACTCCCCACTGCCAGCCTTTGCCCGTTGCTCCGGGCGTTCCTTCCGAGCGGGCCTCCTCACGGTGGCCGCGCTCTTCGCCGTCCCTGCCGCCTTCGCCGCCCAAGCCCCCGCCACCCCGCGCCCCGAGGGCGAGGGGGTCGTAAAACTGGAGGCCGTCGTCACCGCCGGCACCCGATTCAATCCGCGCACCGTCACCGAATCTCTCGTTCCCATCGACGTGCTGACGAACGTCGACCTTAACCTCGGCGGCTACACCGAGTCCGCCCAGATGCTCCAAGCGCTGGTGCCTTCGTTCAACTTCCCGCGCGCCACCATCGGCGACGGCACGGACCACATACGCCCGGCCATGCTGCGCGGCCTGGCGCCCGACCAGACCCTGCTGCTGGTGAACGGCAAACGCCGCCACACCAGTGCTCTCGTCAACGTGAACGGCTTCGTCGGCCGTGGCTCCGTCTCGATCGATCTCAACGCCATCCCTGCTGCCGCCATCGGTCGCCTTGAGGTCCTGCGCGACGGCGCTTCCGCGCAGTACGGTTCGGATGCCATCGCGGGCGTCCTCAACGTCGTGCTCGATCGCACCATGGGCTACGGGCTGAACGCCACCTATGGCTTCACCAAGGAGGGCGACGGCATCGTCCGGGAGGCCTCCGCCTACTACGGAGCTCCCCTTGGCAAGGACGGGTTCATCTACACCTCGATCTTCTCCCGGGACCGTGGCGGCACCAACCGCTCCCAGCCCGATACCCGCCAGCAGTATTTCGGTCGCGTCACCGCCACGGGTGCGGCCAATACCCTGAATGGCAACCTGGGCACCGGTCTGGCGCCGGCTAACGCCACCTATACGTTGGATCCCCGCGAGGCCGGCTTCGCCCGCCTGAACCATTGGCAGGGCGACTCCGAGACCCGCGACCAGGGTCTGTTCCTGAACGGAGAGGTCCCGGTCGACGCCGGAACCACCGCCTACGTCTTCGGTGGTTGGACCAAGCGTGACGGTAAGTCCGCCGGCTTCTTCCGCCGCCCGGGCGACGACCGCACCGTGCGTGCGATCTACCCGAACGGCTTCCTGCCCAAGATCAATTCCGACATCACCGACCAGTCGCTGGGCGGTGGACTCCGCGGTAAGGCGGGCGCTTGGAACTGGGATGCCAGCTCCCAATGGGGCGCGAACGAGTTCGTCTTTACCATCACCGACACCGCCAACGCCACCCTCGGGGCCAACAGCCCCACGCGGTTCCGCGCAGGGGCCCTCGAATTCTCCCAGCTCGTTAACAACCTCGACCTGACGGGGTCGGTCGACGGTGGCTTCCGCGCACCGGTCAAGGTGGCGCTCGGCGCCGAATTCCGGCGCGATCGTTACCAGATCAAGGCCGGTGAACCCGACTCATACCGCGACGGCGGCGTCCGCATCCTCGACGGCCCGAACGCCGGCAACCTCGCCGCTCCGGGCGCCCAGGTCTTCCCCGGCTTCCGTCCGAGCGACGCGACCAGCCAGGCGCGCAGCAACTGGGGCTTCTACGTCGATATGGAGAACGAGCTCGCCTCCAACTTCACCGGCACGCTCGCCGCTCGCTACGAGGATTATTCCGACTTCGGATCCAAGGCCACCGTGAAGACTTCCGGCCGGCTTGCCCTCTCGAAGGCCGCCGCCCTGCGCGGTTCCGCGAGCACCGGCTTCCGCGCCCCGCACCTGGCCCAGCAGTGGTTCTCGTCGACGGCCACGAACTTCATCGGCGGCGTCCCCTTCGACAACAAGACGTTCCCGGTGGCCGACCCGGTTGCGAAGCTCATGGGCGCCACGCCGCTCAAGCCGGAGTCCTCGGTCAACTTCTCCATCGGCACCACGTACGCCGCCAAGGGCTTCTCCTTCGCCCTCGATTTCTACGAGGTGACCATCGAGGACCGCATCGTCCTGTCCTCCACCTTCATCGACCCGAGCGGCGTTTCCCTGATCAAGGATTTCCTTTCCCGGAACGGACAGTCGCAGGCCATCGGTGGTCGTTTCTTCACCAACGCGGTGGATACCCGCACGCAGGGTGTGGACCTCGACATGCACTACACGATCCGTCCGGCCGGCCTCGGCAAGATGACCTTCAACCTGGGCGCCAACCACAACCGCACCAAGGTCAC
>JBBAVH010000006.1:0-216194 GCA_040397825.1 Opitutaceae bacterium | reverse complement strand
GGTCTCGGTGAGGGAGCCGATCTGGTTCACCTTCACGAGGATCGAGTTGGCGGTGCCGGTCTCGATGCCGCGGCGCAGGAACTCGGTGTTGGTGACGAACAGGTCGTCGCCGACGAGCTGCACGCGGTCGCCGATGGCGTCGGTGAGCTTCTTCCAGGTGTCCCAGTCGCCCTCGGCGCAGCCGTCCTCGATCGAGACGATCGGGTACTTGGAGGTGAGCTTGCGGTAGAACTCCACCATGTCGTCGCCGGTGAGGACCTCGCCGGAGGACTTCTTGAAGACGTAGCGCTTCTTCTCCTTCACGTAGAATTCCGAGGAGGCGACGTCGAGGGCGAGATGGATGTCCTTGCCGAGCTTGTAGCCGGCGTTCTTCACGGCGAGGGCGATGGCATCGAGCGCGGCCTCGGTGGACTCAAGCTTGGGGGCGAAGCCGCCCTCGTCGCCGACGGCGGTGGCGAGGCCCTTTTCCTTGAGGACCTTCTTGAGCGAATGGAAGACCTCGCAGCCCATGCGCAGGCCGTCGGAGAACGACTTGGCGCCGGTGGGCATGATCATGAACTCCTGGAAGTCGATCGGGGCGTCGGAATGGGCGCCGCCGTTCATGATGTTCATCATCGGCACGGGCAGTACCTTGGCGTTGGGCCCGCCGAGGTACTTGTAGAGCGGCTGGCCGAGGGCGTTGGCGGCGGCGTGGGCCGTGGCGAGGGACACGCCGAGGATGGCGTTGGCGCCGAGCTTGCCCTTGGTCGGGGTGCCGTCGAGGCGCAGCATGGCGCGGTCGACGCCGACCTGGTCGCAGGCGTCATGGCCGATCAGGGCGGGGGCGATGCGGGCCTTGACGTTGGCGACCGCCTTGAGGGTGCCCTTGCCGAGGTAGCGCTTCTTGTCGCCGTCGCGGAGCTCAATGGCCTCGTGCTCGCCGGTGGAGGCGCCCGAGGGCACGGCCGCGCGGCCGAGGGCGCCGCCGGCGAGGCGCACGTCGACCTCGACGGTCGGGTTGCCGCGCGAGTCGATGATCTCGCGGGCGGTGATGGCGGAGATGGTGGTGTTCATGGTTGGATAAGTTGCGGAGGGCGTGCCGCCCAGCCGGTCAGGAAAAATGACGCGGCCGGAGAGGGGAAGGGCAAAGTTGGCCCGCTGCCAGACCCGCGCGGGCTTGCGGGCGCGGTGGCGACCGGGAGAGTGCGGCGATGCCGATGAATTCGCTCCGTTGGTGCCTCCCGATCCTGTTAGCCCTTGTAGCCCAGGCCGCGTCCCTTCCTTCCGGCCCTTCTCGCACGGAGCTGCCGGATCCGGCGGAGCCGATCTCGCTTTTCACCTACAAGCCTCCGACGTATCGCGGCGGGCCGCTGCTCGTGATCTGCCACGGGGTGCAGCGGAACGCCGAGGACTACCGTAACTTCGCGATCACGCTGGCGGAGCGGTTCGGCGCGCTGGTGGTCGCGCCGCTTTTCGACAAGGAACGCTTCCCGCTGGCGCGCTACCAGCGCGGCGGGCTCGTGGGGGCCGACGGAAAGGTGCAGCCGGCCGAGAAGTGGACCTACGCCTTCATCCCGCGGATCGTCGCGCGGGTGCGCGAACTGGAGGGCAAGCCTGACCTGCCGTACTATCTGGTCGGGCACTCGGCGGGAGGGCAGTTCCTCGTGCGGCTCGCCGCCTTCATGCCCGGCGCGGCCGAGCGGATCATCGCGGCCAACGCGGGCTCGCACCTTTTCCCCGCGCGCGAGGCCGACTTCGGTTATGGCTTCGGCGGCCTGCCGACGGAGCTTTCGGGCGACGATGTCATCCGGCGCTACCTCGCTGCGCCGCTCACGCTGTATCAGGGCACCGGCGACACGGTCGCGGACTCGAGCATGGACTCATCTCCCCCGGCGATGCGCCAGGGGCCCAACCGCCTGGCCCGCGGCCGGGCGGCCTTCGCGACTGCTCAGGCCCTCGCGAAGGCCCGCGGCTGGGAATTCAACTGGCGGATCGTCGAGACCGAAGGCATCGGGCACGACGCCGCGTTCATGTTCGCGGCCAAGGCGGCCGGCGACGCGATCTTCGGAAAGTAGCCGCGGGCGGGGGTTCAGGCCGCCGGCACGATCCGGATGCTCTCGATCGCGACGCGGTCGATCGGCGTGCTCTTCTCGCCGCCGCTCGCCTTGGTCGGAACGTTGGCGAGCTTCTCAAGGACGTCGTCTCCCTTCACGAGTTGGCCGAAGGCCGTGTACTGGCGGTCGAGGAAGCGGGCGTCGCCGTGGCAAATGAAGAACTGGCAGCCGGCGGAATCGGGATTCGCGGAACGGGCCATGGAAATGACGCCGCGCACGTGGGGCTTGGCGTTGAACTCGGCCTTGACGGTGTAGCCGGGGCCGCCGGTGCCGGGCATGCCGCGCGCACCTTCCTTGGTGTTGGGGCAGCCGCCCTGGATCATGAAGCCTTTGATGATCCGGTGAAACGCGGTGCCGTCGTAGAAGCCCTCGCGGGCCAGTTTCTTGAAGTTCTCGACGGTCTTGGGCGCGACGTCGGACCAGAAGGCGAGGGTGATTTCCCCGTAGCTGGTCTTGATCACGGCATGCTCGGTGGCGGGAGGGTTGCTCATGGAGGGGCCGAGCCAACCGCCGGTGCCTGCCGCCGCAAGGCGGTTTTTACGGCCGCGGCCGGCCGCGGGTTGACTCACCCCGAGTCACGCGGCCTCCTCGCGGGCCATCGCCCGCATGCGCCTGCGCAGGATCACGCTCCGCCACTTCCGCAACGTGGGCTTCGCCTCGTTGGAGTTGGCGGGAGCGCGGCAGTTCCTCACGGGGCGTAACGGCCAGGGTAAAACGAATCTACTCGAGGCTGCCGGCCTGGTCACCGCGGTGCGCTCGTTCCGCACCACCGACAACCGCCTCCTCATCGGCCACGGTCACCCGTGCGCCGCGCTGTCGTTCGCGCTGGAGCACGAGCGCGAGGGCGACGTGCAGGTGAACCTCACGCTGCGGCCCGACGGCAAGGAGCTGTGGTGTGACCAAGCGAGGGTGACGCGGCTCGCCGAGTACCTGGGGCGGTTTCCCACGGTCGTCTTCTCGTCCCAAGACATTCAATTGATCCGCGGCACCCCGGCCGGCCGGCGCCGCTGGCTCGACCTCACGCTCGCGGCGATGGATCCCGCTTACCTGCGCTCGCTGCAGGTCGCGACGCGGGCGCTGGCCGAACGCAACGCGCTGCTCAAGGCCGGGCGAGGGAGCGACGCGGAGCTGGCGGCGTTCGAGGCCGCGCTGGCGCCGGCGGCGGCAGACCTGATCGCGCGGCGCGCCGCGGGGATCGCCGAGTTGGGTCGGCGGCTGGCGGCGGCCTACGCCCGGCTGAGCGACGAGGCCGAGCCGGCGGCGTTGGCCTACCAGCCGAACTTCGCGGAGCCCTCGGCCGACGCCCTGCGGGCCCGGCTGGAGGCGGGCCGGGAGCGAGACCGGCAGTTTCGGAGCACGCTGGCCGGACCGCATCGCGACGATCTCGCCTTCCGCGTGCGCGGGTCCGAGGCGAAGGACTTCGCCTCGGAAGGACAGCAGCGATCGCTGGTGCTGTCGTTGCGGTTGGCTCAGGCCGATTGGTTCCGCGAGCGGAGCGGCGTGCGGCCGGTGTTGCTGGCGGACGACGTGCTGGGCGAACTGGACCCGGGCCGGCGCGGGCGGTTCTGGGCCGCGGTGGAGCCCGACTCGCAGGTGATCGCGACCGGCACGCATGCTCCCGACGCGGCGGTCGAGGCGGAGCGCCGGTTCGGCGACTGGCAGATTTTCACCGTGCAGGATGGGCAGTTCACGGAAGGCGGAACGGCCGCATGACGCTCGACGCGTGGCAATGGAGCCTGGCGGTTGTGGCTGCGGTTGTCGTCGGCATCTCGAAGTCCGGCATTGGCGGACTCGGCATGCTGGCGGTGGTGATCTTCGCCCAGATCCTGCCGGCGAAGCAGGCCACGGGCGCGGTGCTCCCGCTGCTGTGCATCGGCGACCTGGTGGGGGCCTCGTTTTACCGCAAGCACGCCAACTGGCATCATCTCTGGCGCTTGTTCCCGTGGACGGCCGCGGGCGTCGGTATCGGTTACCTGGCTCTCGGCCGGATCGATGACCGGCAGGCGAGGGTGCTCATCGGCGCGATCATCCTCTCGCTCGCGGGCCTGCATCTGCTGCGCCGGCGGTTCGGCAATCGTGAGGCGGAGCATGGGGCCTGGTTCGCCCCGGTGATCGGGGTGCTCGCGGGCTTCACCACGCTGGTCGCCAACGCGGCGGGTCCGCTCATGGCGATCTACATGCTGGCGATGCGCCTGCCGAAGATGGACTACGTCGGCACCGGCGCGGTGTTCTTCCTCCTGCTGAACTTCTTCAAGGTCCCGTTCATGCTCCACCTCGGGCTGATCACCTCGGACAGCTTCACGCTGAACCTGGTCCTCGCACCCCTGGTGATCGCGGGCGCTTGGTTCGGCCGGAAGCTCGTGCTCGCCATCGACCAGCGGCTCTTCGAGAACATCGCTCTCGCGCTCAGCCTCTTCGCCGGAGCAAGGCTCCTCTGGTGAGGGCTTGGGCTCCGCCTTCCCGCTCCTCCAGGTTCCCTTCACCATTCTTTTTCCGTCCCTCCCATGCCCCGCATGAACGTCCGCCAGATGTGGGCCGCGAAGCTCGCGGGACGCCCCGTGCCGGCCGCCTTGGCCGTTCCGCGTGCGGCGGCTGATACGGCGCTGGGATCGTTCGGGGTGAAGGCCCGGGTCCCTTTCGCGGGCCTCGTGTTGGGAGTCGATCCCTCGCTGCGGGGAACCGGCTTGGCGCTCGTTGATTTCGCCACCGGGCGACAGCCGGTCCTGCTGCGCTGCCGCACCGTGCACGTCGCCGCGAAGGTGCCGCTCGCCGGGGCGCTGGCGGAGATTCACCGCGCGGTCACTGATTTCCTGAACGGTCGCGGAGCGCGGCACGTCGCATTGGAGCAGACGATCTATGTGCAGAACGTGCGTACCGCTCAGGTCCTCGGCGCCGCCCGCGGGGCCGCGATCGCCGCGGCCGCGCTGCAGGACCTGCCGGTCTTCGAATACCCGCCGCTACGCGTGAAGCAGGCGGTCGTGGGCGTCGGCCGGGCGTCCAAGGAGCAGATGGCGCGCACGGTGATGGCGCTGCTCGGTCATGGGCGACCGATGGCTCCCGACGAGGCTGATGCCGCCGGCGTGGCTCTCTGCCACGCCTTCACGTGGCGGGAGTAACGGCGTTCAGACCGCGCCCGACGCGAGCCAGCGCTGGCAGCGACCCTCGAGGAAATCGATGTAGGCCTCGTGGTCGTTGAGGCAGGGTACCTGTTGGAACGTCTCACCCCCGGCCTCCATGAAGGTTTCCTTACCTTCGCCGCTGATTTCCTCGATCGTCTCGAGGCAATCCGCCACGAAGGCGGGGCAAAGCACCAGGAGGCGTTTCTTCCCCTCCTTGGCCAGTCGCTCCAGCTCGTGGTCCGTGAACGGACTGAGCCAAGGCTCGCCGGCGAGGCGGGATTGGAAAGCCACCGAATGCCGTTCGGTGGAGAGTCCCGCTCGTTTCGCCAGGGCGCGGGTGGTCGCCACGCATTGCGCCCGGTAGCACGTGGCGTGGATCGGCGAGCAGGTGTCGCAGCAATCCTTCACCTTCGTGCAGTGGGCCTTCGACGGGTCACCCTTGCGCAGGTGGCGCACGGGGATGCCGTGGAAGCTGAAGAGGACGAAGTCATGCGGTTGGGCCAAGAAGGGCGCGGAAACCGTGTGCAGCGCCTCGATGTAATCCTCGTCCTGATAGAACGGCTGCACGCAGGCGACGCGCAGCGCGGGCGCGATCCGCGCGGCCTCGGCGTAGACCTTCACGACCACGGTTTCCCAGGACGACATCGCGTAGTGCGGGTATTGCGGGAACAGCAGGATCTCCTCGATGCCATCGGCCGCGATCTTCTCCACGACCGAGGCGATCGACGGGTTGCCGTAGCGCATCGCCAGGTAAACCGGGGTGTCGGCGCCGAGCTTGGCGGCCAGCTTGTCGCGCACGCGACGCGACGTGAGGATCAGGGGCGAACCGTCCTTGGTCCAGATCTCCTCATAGGCGTGGGCGGAGCGCTTGGGCCGCGTACGCAGGATGATGCCCTCGAGCAGGAGCCAGCGCAGGGGCGCCGGCAGGTCGATGACGCGCTCGTCGCCGAGGAACTCGCGCAGGTAGCGGCGCACGTCTGGCACCGAGGTGGAATCGGGCGAACCGAGGTTCACCAGCAGGATGGCGCGTCTGGGCATGCGAATCCAATCCCGTCCATCTTCGCGGCCAAGTCAAACGGCGCGGGAACCGTCTCATCGGCGGCGCGGATAAAATTGCCTTTTGTCCCCGCGCGCGGGCGTGCACGTTGGCCGGCTCCACGCCATGTCATCCTCCCGCCCGCCCGTCCTCCTGGTCATCCGCGATGGCTGGGGCAAGAATCCCGACTCGTCGCAGGACAAGACCAACGCGGTCGCCCAGGCCTCGCGGCCGTGCGACGCCATGCTGCATGCGCGCTACCCGCACACCTTGGTGCGGGCCTCGGGTCTCGACGTGGGCCTGCCCGACGGGGTCATGGGCAACAGCGAGGTGGGCCATGAGAACATCGGGGCCGGCCGGATCGTCGACCAGGAGCTGGTGCGACTGAACAAACTCTTCTCCGAGAAGCGCCTCGCGACCAACGCGGTCTGGCGGGAACTCGTCCGCCGCACGCGCCGGCCTGGCGCCAAGCTCCACCTGTTCGGCATCGTCTCCGACGCGGGTGTGCACGGCATGCTCGACCACCTGTACGGCATCCTCCGCCAGGCGCGGGAGGACGGGCTTTCGGAGGTTTACCTCCATGCGTTCACCGACGGACGCGATACGCCGCCCTCGAGCGGCCTCGGTTACATCCGGCAGGTCGAGCAGCAGATGGCCGCGATCGGTGTGGGCCGGATCGCGAGTGTCTGCGGGCGCTTCTGGTCGATGGACCGCGACAACCGGTGGGAGCGCGTGCAGCAGGCCTACGACATGCTCACGGGACGTAAGGCGGCCGCGACGGCGACCTCCGCGGAAGCGGCCGTGCAGGCGTATTATGATCGTCCGCTCGGGCCGACGCAGGTGGGCGACGAGTTCGTGCCGGCCACGTGGGTGCTCGGCGCGGGCGGCAAGCCCGTCGCGACGATCGCGAACGGCGACGCGGTGCTCTTCTACAATTACCGCGGCGATCGTCCGCGAGAGATCACGAAGGCGTTCGTGATGGATGACTTCAGCGGCTTCGACCGCGGCGCGAAACTTGATCTCTATTACGCGACGATGACGGAGTACGAGTCGGGCCTGCCGGTGCAGGTGATCTCGCCGAAGCCGGAGAAGCTGCGGAATATCCTGGGTGAAGTGGTGAGCCAGGCGGGAATCGGGCAGTTCCGCTGCGCGGAGACCGAGAAGAACCCGCACGTGACTTTCTTCTTCAACAACTACCGGAAGGACCCGTTTCCGGGCGAGGATCGGGCGTGTCCCCCGAGCCCGAAGGTGCCGACCTACGACCTGCAGCCGGAGATGTCGGCCGCGGAGGTGACCCGGGCGGCCAAGGATGCGATCCTCGGCGGCAAGTACGGGCTCATTGTCGTGAATTACGCGAACCCCGACATGGTCGGCCACACCGGCTCGCTGCCGGCGACGGTCAAGGCAGTGGAGGCGACGGACCGCGGCGTGGCCGAGCTGCTCGAGGCGGTTTCGGCGCGCGGCGGCCGGGCGGTCGTCTGCGCCGACCATGGCAACGCGGAGCAGATGTGGGATCCCTCGGTGAGCGGCCCGCACACCGCGCACACGCTCAACCTCGTGGAGGTTTTTGTGGTGGGGGAGGGCTTTGCCGCCGGTCGCACGCGCCTGCGGGAGGGCGGCCGCCTGGCCGACATTGCCCCGACCGTCCTGCACCTGCTGGGCCTGCCCAAGCCGCCTGAGATGACCGGCGAAAGCCTCGTCGTGGGCTGAGGTACGGTGGCGCCGAGGGGCGCGTCCGTTTCGGCGGGTTTCAATGGAAGTCGTGCGAGGCGCCGGCAGGTACGGCGTTTTCCGCCAGCGCGGTGATCTCCGCGGCCTTCACATGGATGACGCCGGCGCGGTTCTGCACTACACCGGTGACGCGCAGCGCGGGTTCCTGCGTGATGACCAGCCGCCGTTCCTCGAACAGCTGCGGCGTGACCACCACGTTCGCGATGCCGGTCTCGTCCTCGAGGCTGATAAAGAGGAATCCCTTCGCGGTGCCCGGGCGTTGCCGGCAGATGACGGAGCCCGCCACGGTGAGCGTCTCGCCGTCGCGCGCCAGCGTGAGGTCGGTCGCGCGCCACACGTCGGGCAGTTGGTCGCGCACCAGGGCCATCGGGTGCGCCCCCGTTGTTATTCCGGTCCCCTCGAAGTCGGCCCGCAGGCGCTCGGCGCGTGACATCGGGGCGAGCGGTGAACCCCCGGTGTCGCCGGCGTCCTGGGCCGTCGCCGTGCGGAAAAGGTCCTCGGCGTCCGTCCATGCGGCCTCGGCCTGCCAGAGCGCGGCGCGGCGGTGCGGGGCGAGGGCGTTGAGCGCGCCGGCGGCGGCGAGGGCACGGCGCTCGGTGGCGTTCAGCGGAGCGCGGCGAAGGAAATCGTCGAGCGAGGCGAACGCCCGGTCCGTACGGGCCGCGGTGATGCCGCGGCCGGCGGTCTCGCGCAGTCCCCGGGTGTAACGCAGCCCGATGCGCACGGCGTCGTCGGCCTCGACCGTGCAGTCCCAATCCGAAGCGACGACGCAGGCCGGGCGCACGCGCAGCCCGTGGCGGCGGGCGTCCTGCACCAGGGTGGCGGGGCCGTAGAAGCCCATCGGCTGGTGGTTGAGCAGGCTGGCGAGGAATTCCGCGGGCCGGTGAACCTTCAACCAGGTGCTCGCGTAGGCGAGGAGGGCGAAGCTGAGCGCGTGCGACTCTGGGAAGCCGTAGGCGGCGAAGGAGAGCGCCGACTCGCTGATCCGCCGCACGACGGTCTCGTTGCGGCCCTTCGCGCGCAGCGCCGCGGCCAGCCGGTCGAGGGCGCGCCGCAGCCGCACCGTGTCCCGCGTGCAGCCCATCGCGCGCCGCAGCTCCTCGGCTTCGGCGCCGCTGAAGTCGGCCAGCGTCATCGCCAATTCGAGCATCTGCTCCTGGAACAGGATCACGCCGTGCGTGCGGCGCAGGATCGGCTCGACGAGCGCGTCGACGCTGGGGTCAATGTAGGTGATGGGCTCGAGGCCGTTGCGGCGGCGGATGAGCGGATGGGCGAGGGCGCCCACGATCGGGCCGGGCCGCACGATCGCGACCTGCATCGCGACGTCGTAGAGGCACGCCGGCCGCAGGCGCGGGAGCGTGGCCATCTGCGCGCGGCTCTCGATCTGGAAGACGCCGACCGTGTCGGCGCGCCGCATCGCCTCGTAGGTCGCGGGGTCGTCGGCCGGGATCGTCGCGAGCTCGAGCGGCCGGCCGCGTTCGCCGCAGAGGCGTAGGGAGTCCTGCAGCGCGGCCATCATGCCGAGGCCGAGGAGGTCGACCTTCACGATGCCGAGGTCCTCGCAATCGTCCTTGTCCCACTGGATCACGATGCGCCCGGGCATCGCGGCGGGTTCGATCGGCGCGACGTCATCGAGGCGGCCGCGGGCGATCACCATGCCGCCGCTGTGCTGGCCGAGGTGGCGCGGCAGCCCTTGGAACCGCCGGTGCAGGTCGGCGAGCGCGGCGGCGCGGGGATGGCCGGACGGGATGCCCGCCAGTGTCAGCCGTCGTCGCAGTTCCAGGGTGTCGGGAAAGTCGCCGCCGGCCTGCAGGCCGGAGAAGCGGTCGAGGACGTCGTCCCCGAAGCCGAGCACCTTGCCGACCTCGCGGACGGCGCTGCGGCCGCGGTAGGTGATGACGTTCGCGGTCATCGCCGCGCCGCGCGGCGCGTGGTCGGCGTAGACCTTGCGGATGATCTCCTCGCGCGGTTCCCCGCTCGGCAGGTCGAGGTCGATGTCGGGCCATGAGGGCCGCCCGTCGCGTCCCACGCGACCTTCGCTTAGGAAACGCTCGAAGAGCAGCCGGTGGCGCAGCGGGTCGACGGCGGTGATGCCGAGCGAGTGGCAGACGGCGCTGTTGGCGGCGCTGCCCCGGCCCTGCACGAGGATGCCCCGCTCGCGCGCGTGGCGGCAGAGGTCCCACACGATCAGGAAATACCCGCAGAACCCCAGCCGCGCGATCAGCGCGAGTTCACGCTCCAGCTGCGCCGCGAGGACGGCCGGCACCGTGGCATGCCGCGCCCGCGCCCCGGCAAACGTCACTTCGCGCAGCAATCCCTCCATGGTCTGACCGGGTGGCGTGGGAAAATCGGGGAACTGGTAGCCTAGGTCCTCCAGGGTAAATTCCAGCCGCCGCTCCAAGCGCACCGTCTCCGTCACCGCCTCCGGCAGGTCGGCGAAGCGCGCCACCATCTCCTCCGCGGAGTGCACGTGGCGCTGGGCATTGATGGAGAGCCGGCGGCCGGCGGTATCAAGCGTCACGTGGAGGCGCAGGCACGTGAGGACGTCGGCGACGGCCCGTTCCTCCGGTGTCGCGTGGGCCACGCCGCCCGTGGCGAGCAGGGGCAGGCCGCGCGCGGCCGCGAGGTCGCGCAGGAAGGCGGTCTCCCGCTCCTCGCCGCGGCGGCGGTGGCGTTGCACTTCGACGTAGACGCGGCCGCGGCCGAACGCCGCCTCGAGCCGCGCGAGCGCCGCGCCCGCCGCCTCCGCCCCGGCGCGCCGCCACGCGTGCCGCACCGGGCCCTCCTCGTCGCCGGTCAGGGCGATCAGGCCCTCCGCGTGCGCGGCGACTTCCGCCCAGGTCGCAAGGCAGGGACGCTTGCGGTCGTCGGAGCCGGGTGCGTGCGGGTTATCCTCCGGCGGCGCCTCGGTCGCGTCCGGCGTACGCGCCGTGAGCTTCGTCTCCGTGATCAGGCGGCAGAGGTTCCGGTAGCCCGTGCGGTTCATCGCCAGCAGCGGCAGCACGGTGCCGTCGGCGAGCGTGACTTCGGCACCCACCCGCGCCCGCATCCCGCTCTCGCGTGCGGCGCGATGGAAACGCGGTGTGCCGGCCAGCGCGTCGCGGTCGAGCAACGCCATCGCCTCCAGTCCCTTGGCGGTGGCGGCTTCGGCCAGCGCGGCAGGATCCGACGCACCACGGAGGAAGCTGAAGGCGCTGCGCGCGTGCAGCTCGACGTAGCCCGCGTGACTCACGTTCAGTCGTACTCGCCCTCGATGAACCAGGCGTCGCCCGCGCGCAGCAGGCGGTAGAGGCCGCCTTCGGCGAGCACGATGTCCCACTCGGCCCGCGACCAGGCGAGGTCCGCCTGCCACCAGTCGCCGCTCGCGTTCCAGGGGCCATGCACCTCCGCCACTTCTCCGCGGAAGTGCTCCGTCCATACGTAGGCGGGGCGGCGGTCGCCCGTCCGGAACTCCAGCCGCGCTGGTAGCGGCGGACGGAACCGGCGCAGCGGCGGACCCCAGGGGGCGTGCGGCGGCGCCGGATCCAGAGGAGGCACGACGTCGGGCGGCGGCCCCAACGTCACCGAATCGGGTCGGTGGGTGGCCCCCGGCCGGGGCGTGCCCACGCCTTCCGCGCCGACGAGTGCCGAGACACGCGCCAGCGTGTCGGCGAAGCCGTGCGGGTCGCGCAGGCCGGAGTCGAGCAGCCCCTGTTGCCGCACGGGTGCGCGCACGGGCAGGGCGCGCAGGCGCAGACCCGCGAGCGCGGCGCCGGTCCGCAGCGAATCCAGGTGCGTGTGCAGGGCGCGGAAGAGGATCGCGGGGTCTGACGTCGGCTCCGGCAGCCGGAACTCCCGCCGGTGGTCGTCGCCTTCCTCGAGGCGGAGCGCGAGTTCCAGCCCGGCCGCGGCGAGCCCGGCCGCGCGCAACTCGAGCGCGAGGCGGTCGGTGAAGCGGCTCAGTAGGAACAGCAGCGGCTCCAGCGTCGCCACCGGCTCCTCGAGATCCATCGCCGCGGTGAAGTCCCGCGGGGGCGGGCAGGGCGTCAACGGCCGCGGGTCGCCGCCGCGGGCGCGGCGGGCGAGGGCGGGGCCTTCAGCCCCGAGCCGGACGGCGAGTTCCGCCGGTGGCAGCGCGCGGAGCGCCCCGAGGGTGCGCACGCCCCAGGCCGCGAGCACCGGCGCGAGCGCGGGCGTCGGCCCGGCTTCGTCGACGGGCAGCGGGTCAAGGAAGGCTTCCTCGTTCGTGATGGACGTGACACCGCCGGGGCCGGTGCGGCGGGCCGCCAGCAGCGCGAGGAACGGCGTGCGGGCGATCCCCGCGGAGGCGGGCAGGCCGGCGGCACTCAGGTGTGCCGCCGCCGCGCGGGCCGCGGCCTCGGTCCGCGGCAGTTCGGCGCCGCGGAGGTCGGCGGTGGCAGATCCCGGCGCGGTGTCCTCAACGACGGGCGCGAGGGTGCGCGCGGCGGCGAGCAGCAGGGCGCGTGCTTCCGCCTCGGCGGCCGGGATCGGTGCACGGATGAGCAGCGGGGCGCAGCGGGCCACTGCCTGCGGGGCGGAGAGGCCGTTGACGACGCCGGCGGTACGGGCGGCGGCGTTGGCGGCGATCACCGCGGAGCGCTTGCCCGTTCCGGCGAAGAGCGCGGCGGGCCGCGCGGGGTCGGTCTCCTCCGTGCGCAGCACGGCGTGCAGCGGGAAATCGGTGACGTGCAGGACGGCGAACACGACAGTGGTGCCTTTCAACCGGCGGCGCGGAGGCGCTGACGCCGGAACACGGGCGTGAGGCGGGCGGCGAGCGCGGGTCGTGCGCGGGCCAGGGAGTCGGGAGCCATCGGCACCTCGAGCGCGAGCCGCAGCCGCGCGCAGGGCACGGTGGCGTGCGGCGTTTCGACGACCAGGGCGGGACCGGCGGGTTCGACGGCGAGTCGGAGCCGGTGCCAGAGCGACGCCGGCGTGCGGTCGAGGCCAGCGGCGGGTGCGCGGCGCAGGTCGAGCACGATGAGGCCGAGGTTGGCGTCGCGCGCCAGCAGGTCGGCGGCCTGCAGCGCGCGGTGCACCGGGCCCGGGCAGCGCACCCACACGAGATGCGCGAGCAGGTCGGTTGGAAACGACTCCGGGTCGAAGGAGTCGGCGGCGTCGACGAGTGCCACTCTCGCGCGGGCGGCGCGGGTCGCCGCAAGCAATTGCCCGAGCAGCAGGTGGCCGCCGCAGCTGGGCGCGCCGCAGACGACCTCGGTGACGGCGCCGAGCGGAAGGCCGCCGGCGGCCTCGTCGAACGCCGGCAGGCCGGTCGCGAGGACGCGGTCGTCATCAGGGGCGGGCGCGCTCCGTCCGGCGAGCAGCCGGCGGAGCGCCGCGATCTTCTCGGGCGCGGGCATGGCGGGGACGGGGCGGCGGGACGCCGCGCCGTTTTTTCAGGCGTGGGCGCGCAGCAGGCCGACCATGACGCCCTGGATCACGAGCTCGCGGGCCGGGAGGAGATCGGGGTAGCGCGGGTTCTCGGCGCGCAAAAAGGGCAGGCCGCGCTGCACGAGGAAGCGCTTGAGGGTGGACTCGCCGTCGATGAGCGCGGCGACGATGTCGCGCGGGCGCGGCTCGCGCGGCGTGAGGAAGACGGTGTCGCGGTCGAGGATGCCGGCATCGACCATCGAATCGCCGCGCACGCGGAGCGCGAAGAGCTGCGCGCCGGGGCGGACGCCGAACGAGGCGGGGTCGATGGCGACGTGGCCCTCGGGCTCCTGCGCGGCGTCGACGGGGAGGCCGGCGGGAATGACGCCGAAGAGGGGGATCTCGGCGAGGGCATGCTGGCGTGGCGGGACGGATGGCACGAGGCCGCGGGCCTTGCCCTCGAGGCGGCGGAGCGCGCCTTTGCCGATGAGGGCGTCGACGTGACGCTTGATGCCGAACGGGCTGGCGAGGCCGAAGTGGGCCTGGATCTCGCGGAGTGAGGGCGCCACGCCGTGCTGCCCGTGATGTTGCTGGATGAAATCGAGGACCTGGCGCTGACGGTCGGTGAGGGGTTCGCTCATAGTGTTCAAGTGAACACTTTATCCGGCCGCTGCAATCCCGATGTCGCGGGGATTTGCGCGGTGGCGAAAAAACCGGGCGCCGGGCGGGGAGACACTACCTCGGGCCGGTGCCCGCCGGCGCGTCCTTCGCGGGCAGCGTGGCGCGGGCGTAGTCGGTGAAGGTGATGGTCATGTCGTCGTCGAGTGACTTCAGCCAGAAGGCGGTACCGCGGAGGCGGGTCGTGACGGCGCGGGGCAGGGCGGGGCGGCCGTCGGCGGGTGGATCGTAGGCGAGTTCCGTGCGCAGCGACGTGATCTCCACGCCGAGGGCCGGGCGGAACGGGCCGGTGCTTGCCAGCACCACGCGCTCGACCGCGCCGGTCGGCCGATGGACCACGATCGTGGCGACGAGATGTGCGGCGGTGCGGTCGCCGGCATCCGACGGCCGGAGGCGGCACTCGTAGGTGGCGCGGGCGTCGTCCTGCGTGGTCAAGCGGGCGGTCGTGGCGTCGAGCTGCTCCGAGAGCCGCGGGGCCGTGCCGCCGCGCGAGCGCTGCGTGCGGGTCTCGCGGTAGACGCGCACCTCTTCGAGGGTCGGAGGGCGGCCGTCCTTTTGCGCCAGCGTCCAGCGGTCGAATTCGGGCCTAGCGGCGTCGCAGCGCTCGATGGTCGAGCGGCCGCCCGCGGCCATGGTCTGCGTGTAGGACCAGCCCGGCGGCGGATCCTGGCGGAACGCCGCGAGGGCGGCGGTGAGTTCGGCCGGGGCGGCGGCGTGGGCCGAGGCCGCCAGCAGCGCGAGGCCGGCGAGGAGAATCTGGCGCGGGAGGAGGCGCATGTTCAGGAAACCGCGTTGATGCGCTGCGGTCCGGAGCGGGCGCTCCCCGGCGGATTGAACTCCTCACCGGCGCGGCGGCCGAGCAACTGCCGCCCGAGCGGGGATTGCGGCGTGACGACCAGCACACGCCGGCCCTCGACGGCCACCTCGACGCCGCCCGAACGCGGGCCGATGAAGTACGCGGCGGCGCTGCGTCCCGTCCCCACCTCGACCAGGGCGCCGAGCGCGATACGGTCGCCGGCGCGGAACTCGGGCAGCGGCAGGGTGGTGAACAACCCGATGCTTTCCCCGATCTCCTGGACGAGCCGCGCCTGGCCCTCGGCGAGGTAGGCGGCCTCCTGGCTGTGGGTGTCCCACTTGTTCTCCGGCCGGCTCTCCTCGCTGATCGCCTCGTCGCGGGCGAGCTCGGCGGCCGCGCGCTGGCGTTCAAGCTCGGCGCGGAGTTCGGCGAGGATGGCGTCGCGGACGGCGTTCTTGTTCACGGCGTAGGATGAAAGGGGGATCAGTGGGCGAAAAGGATGCTTCGCGCCAGCCCGGACCCGGGCAAGTGGCGCGAGGGCTTGCGTGGGCGAGGTGCGTCTGACTTGGTCCGGTCCACCAGTGCGGTCCGGACCGGGCGGCGCTGGAAATCCTCCCGAACCCCGACCCGACCCATGGAATCCACGGCTGCCAAGAACAAGAACGTCTATCCCGCCCTGATCGCCGCCCTGCTCGGGTGGATGTTCGACGGCTTTGAGATGGGGCTTTTCCCGTTGATCGGGCAGCCGGCGCTGCGCGACCTGCTGGGGGCGGGCGCGCCGGAGGCGGACACGGCGAAGTGGTTCGGCGCGATCATCGCGGTCTTCCTCGTGGGCGCGGCGACGGGCGGGGTGCTCTTCGGCTGGCTGGGCGACAAGATCGGCCGGGTGCGGGCGATGTCGCTGAGCATCTTCACCTACGCGGTGTTCACCGGCCTGTGCGGATTCGCGACCGAGGCTTGGCACATCGCCGCGCTGCGGTTCGTCGCTTCGCTGGGCATGGGCGGCGAGTGGTCGCTTGGCGTGGCGCTGGTGAACGAAGTCTGGCCCGGCAAGTCGCGTGCGCTGATCGCGGGCCTGATCGGGGCCGCGGCCAATGTGGGCTACCTGCTCGTGGCGCTGCTGAGCATCGGCCTCGGTGGGTTCATCGGCGGTGCGGAGGCGATGCTGAAGGGTATCGGCCTCTCCGACGCCACGACGGCGAGCCTGCTGGCCAACTCGGCTTGGCGTTTCCTGATGATCAGCGGTGCGTTCCCGGCTCTGCTCATCTTCTTCATCCGGATGTTCGTGCGGGAGTCGGAAAAGTGGGAGGAGGAAAAGGCGCGCGGGGCGACGTCGCACTGGAGCAACTCGGATTTGGGCGGGGTGGGGATCGGCTGTCTGGCGGCGCTGGTCATCATCTGGGCTTGGTCGCCTGCCGCGGGCGGGCTCGGCGCGGGGGCCGCGACGCTCATCACGGTCGTCGGTTTGGTGGTGGCGCTCTTCGGTTACCTGCATCCGGTGCGTCAATACCTGAGCCGGGCGATTGCGGCCGGAGCGCTGTCGGAGGAGGCGAGGGGCAAGGTGGTGCGGAGCATGCTGCTCGGGGCCGCGCTGGCGGCGGTCGCTTTGCTCGGCACCTGGGGATCAATCCAGTGGGCGCCGCGCTGGGCGGGGCAGTTGATGCCCGATACCGCGACGCTGAAGCACTTCGCCAAGGAGAAGACGCAGATGGCGACGTCCATCGGCGCGGTGGTCGGCACGATCCTCGCGGCGCTGGCGGCGGGCCGCTTCGGCCGCCGGCCCACCTACGTGGTGCTTTGCGTGGGATCGTTCGCGGCCGCGCTGTACTTCTACCTCGGGCACTCGACGTTCGACGCGTCCTTCCTGTTCGCGGCCTTCGTGGCCGGGGCGGTCACGGCCGCCTTCTACGGCTTCTTCCCACTCTACTTCCCCGAGCTTTTCCCGACCTCGGTGCGAGCGACGGGCCAGGGTTTCGCCTTCAACTTCGGTCGCATCGTCGCCGCGGTGGGCGGCCTGCAGACGGCGACGCTCATGAAGACGTTCGACGGCAGCTTCGCGCGCGCCGGCGCCGTGCTCGCGGTGATCTATCTCGTCGGCGCCTTCGTCGTCCTTTGGGCCCCCGAGACCAAGGGCCGCGAGCTGCCGGAATGACGGTTGCGCGGGCGCACCCACAGTAAGGCGTCGCATCCGGAGCTCAGGAAATCAGGGGATGGGAGGGCGGACCGCGAAAGCGGCCTGTTGTGGCTGCGGCTGCAGCCGCGGAAGATTCAGAAGGGCCCTTCGGAAGAAGGGCTGAGCCGAAGGAGGGGCGTGAAATCTCCGCGCCTGCAGGCGCAGCCACATGGGTGGCGCGTCGGAACGAGGCGCTTTTCGGCGGAGTCGCTGGTCGCAGGGCGTGCGCGGCGCGGCCGATGAGTCCGCGTCTGTGGATGCGGAAAATTTACGCATCTCCATCGATAGCCACCAGGTAGGGTCGGCCGTCCCGGCCGACCGCTTCGGCTCGCATGCTCTTTCCGCATTTCCAAAACCGGTTTCACCACGGATTTCACGGATGATGCGGATGGGGAAGGCGGCCGGCCGTTGGGGCCCTGTACAATCCGGAGGCGGTTTGATGTGGCTGCGGCTGCAGCCGCGGAGGATTCAGAAGGGCCCTTCGGAAGAAGGGCGGAGCCGAAGGAGGGGCGTGAAATCTCCGCGCCTGCAGGCGCAGCCACATGGGTGGCGCGTTGGAAGAGGAGTCTTTCGGCTGAGCCGACGGTTGCAGTTAATGTACCGAGCGCCCGATGTGGCCGCGTCCGCTGCCGCGGAGGATCCACGCGCGAGGGGCATCAAACGAACAGCAGCACGTAGACCGTGAAGGCGAGGGCGACGGTGCCGGCGGCGGCGGCAATCGACCACAGGAGGTTCCGCCGTTGAGCGGCCATGGCGAGCGTGGAGACGATCACGCCCAGCTGGGCGGCGAGCATCCCGTAGAAGAAACGGCTGCTGCGGCGGTGGTGGCGCTCGGCGGCGAGGTTGCTCGAGCGCACCTGCAACTCAAAGAGCTCGGCGATGAATTGGTTCACGCGGGCCTCGGCGTCGTAGCGGAGCGCGTGGTAGTTCATGCGGGCCGAGACGAAGTCGCGCCGAAGCGGGGAATCAACGCGCGCCGCAAGGTGCTTCTCCCATGAGTCGATCACCTGCGTTACCGTCTGTAACGCGGCGTCGACGGCCAGCGCATGCGCCTGCATCTCACGCAACGCCCCGTCGAGCACCGCACCCCTGATGCCGACGATCAGGCGGGCGACCTCCTCGTCGGACTTCGACGCCTCGAGCGCGGCGAGCGTCGCCTGCACCGCCGATGGAAGCACGGGGCGGGCGGCCGCGGCGGGTAGCGCGCCTCGGCAAAGGGCGGCCAGCGCCTGCTGCCCGACGGTGTCGTCAAGGCCGGCAATGAGGGAGGTTCCCGCAAGGGCCGCGCGCAGCGCAGCGGGGTCGAGTTGCTTGGTGCCGGAGGTGACGGCCAGTGAGTCGAGGGTGGTGCGCAGCATGACGCCGCGGAGGCGCTTTCCCTGAAAGAAGTTCCACTGGTCGCCGGACTTGGACTGGCGCTGGGCGGCGAGGGAGCGCTCGTACTGGGCGCGGGTCATCTCGCTGGAGGCGAGTCCGGCCAGCATGGTCGCGATGACCGTCAGCACGACGGGCGTGACGCTGAGGACCTTGCCCCAAGGAGTCTGGCCCAGTTCAGCCTTCAGCTCCTCGGGGACCTCCGCCTTGAGCTTGATCTTCGGAAGCTTCACGGCTCGGGAGATCACAGCCGTATGGTCCGGGGATCAACCCGTAACCCATGTCCGCGCCGGGCGCTGTCGGCGGGGAAGCGACCGGGCTGCATCGTGCCGCGGGTAGTCGCGAAAAGGGGCGATTGGGTTGGACGCGGGCGGGATCCGGCGTTCAGTTGCGCAGCCATGTCACCCACATTCTACCACGTCCTCCACCTCATCTCGGTGCTCGTGCTCACGGGCTACACGTTCTACGCGTTCGCCGCGCCGGCGGAGTCGCGGAAGAAGGTCATGATCATCACCGGCGTCGCGAGCCTGCTCGTCTTGATCGCTGGCTTCGGGCTCCAGGCCAAGCTGGCGGTGGGCTGGCCGGGTTGGATCTTCGTTAAGCTTGTCTGCTGGCTCGGTCTTTCGGCCCTGGCTGGGATCGGTTACCGCCGCCGTGGCGCGGCCGGTACCCTGGCGTTGGTCGCGATCCTGCTTTCGTTCGTCGCGGTGTTGATGGTTTACACGCGGCCGTTCTGAGCCGGCGGCGGTCATGGCCGGCGCGCTCTGCGGGGTCTGGGTCGACGACGCGGGGCGCGTCCATTGCACGCACGAGACGGCGGATGGCGGGAGACAAGAGCGCATCGAGGCCTTCCGGCCCTTTGCCTGGCTGAGGGCTCATCCCGAGACGGTGCCGGCGGGAATCGCGATCGAGGAGCTGAAAGGGCCCGGCCCGTTCCGCTTCCTCGCGCATGGGGAGACATTCGAGGCGTTCGCGGCATTTTCCGCGGACGCCCGCGAGGAGGGCGGGGTCGATCGGCCGCGGCCCTGGGAGAGTCAGTACCTTCTGCAGCGCCGCGCGCGGCTTTACGAAGGTCTGCCCTTTGCGCGGCTACGGCGCTGCCAGCTCGACATCGAGGTGGCTTCGCCGGAGGGCGGCTTCCCCGACGCGGCCCGGGCGGGTGACCGGGTTCTGGCGGTCGGATTGAGGCAGGGCGGGGTAAACCGGATCCTGCTGCTCGAGTCGGATGACGATGCGGCGGAGAAGCGCCTGCTCGAGTCGCTGGGCGAGGCGCTGCGCGCGCTGGATCCGGACGTCATCGAGGGGCACAACGTCTTCAAGTTCGACCTCGATTACCTGCGGCAACGCTGCCGGCGGCACAAGGTCCCCTGCGCGTGGGGCCGGCACGGTGCGCGGGCGTCATTCCGGCCGTCGCGGCTCAAGGTGGCGGAGCGCTGGCTGGATTTCACGCGCTGCGACCTGCCCGGCCGCGCGGTGGTCGACACCTACCTGCTGGTGCAGCTGCACGATATCACGGCCCGCGAGATGACCGGCTACGGACTGAAGGACGCCGCGGTCCACTTCGGGATCACGGACGAATCGAGCGAACGCACCTACCTGCGGGGCGACGACATCCAGCGGGCGTTCCGGGACGAGCCCGCGCGTTTCCGCGCCTACCTCGAGGATGACCTGCGGGAGACCGAAGGCTTGGCGGATCAATTGCTGCCGACGTACTTCGAGCAGGCGCGCACGTTTCCGACGCTGCTGCAGGAGGCGACGCTGCGCGGGGCGACGGCGAAGATCGACCTGCTCTTTCTCGAGGAATACTACCACGCGCGGCAGGCGTGTCCCGTGCCGCCGGAGGTGGCGCCGTTCGAGGGCGGCTATACGCGCAGCTTCCGCGAAGGTGTCTTCCGCCACGTGCTGCACTTCGACGTGGCGTCGCTTTACCCGAGCCTGCTGCTCCAGATCGGGCGCAATCCGCGCAACGACGCGCTCGGCGTGTTCATCCCGCTGCTGCGGCGGCTGCGGGAGTACCGCCTGCGCTACAAGCAGCTCGCGCGGACGTCGGCTGATCCGGCGGAGCGCGCGGAGGCTCAGGCGCGGCAGACGAGCTTCAAGATCCTGATCAACTCCTTCTACGGCTACCTTGGTTTTCAAGGGGCGCGTTTCGGCGACGGCGAATTGGCCGCGGAAGTCACCCGCCGCGGGCGCGAGCTGCTGCAGGCGCTGATCGACGAGTTCACGCGGCAGGGTTGCGTGCCGCTCGAGGCCGACACCGACGGCATCTACCTCGCCTCGGAGGAGCATTTCGGCGCGCCGGAGGTGCTGTTGCGACGCGTGGCGCCGGTGCTGCCCGAGGGCATCGAGCTGGAGTACGACGGACGCTATCAGGCGATGTTCTGCTACAAGGCGAAGAACTATGCCCTCTACGACGGTCAGCGGATCACCCTGCGCGGCAGCGCTCTGCGGTCGCGGGGCATCGAGCCCTTCCTGAAGCGGCTGACCGACGAGCTCATTTCGCACCTGTTGGGCGCCTCCACCGTTTCGCCGCTGGCGACGATCGAGGATTACCGCCGGCGGCTGCCGCGGCGCGAGGTGCCGGTGGAGGAACTCGCGAAGGGTGAGAGTCTCAGCCAGTCGCCCGAGGCCTATGAGCGCCTGATGGCGGAAGGTGGAAAACCGCGGCGGGCGGCCCTCGAGGCCGCGTTGCAACTTTCGGTGCGGCCGCGGATGGGGGAGCGGGTCCGTTATTACCTTACGGCGAAGGCAAAAGGCCGCACCGCCGACTGGCAGCGGGCCCGGGCGCTGGCGCTGCACGATCCGGTGGCCGCACCTTACGATCCTGACCATTACCTCGGGAAGATCGACGACTGGCTGGAGCGCTACGGACCTTTCCTCGGCGCGGGTTCGCCGGCCCAGGCGGAGCCTTCGCAAGGCGAGCTGGCGCTTTAGCTGGGAAACCGTCCGGGGGTCACCATTCCATCTTCGCCTTGGGCTCGGGCAGCGGCAACTCGTCGAGCTTGCCGGCGGCGGCGACGACCTCGTACGCGGTGCGGAAGTGGAGCTTGGCGAAGTCGCCGAGCGCGCGGGCGCCGAGTCGCGCGATGATCGCGGTGGCCTGCGTCTTCACGCCGGAGCCGGCGCCCTTTTGTAGCGGCTCGCCGAGACGATCGGACAAGGCGCGCATCTGGCGGACGAATTCCGCGCGAGCCACGACGGAGGCTGCGGCGACGACCGGGTCCTCTTCGGCCTTGGTGCGCATCCGGAGCTCGAAGTCCTTCACGCCCTTGCGGGTCAGTTCCCGCTGCACGAGCGGTTGCTCGGAGAATTGGTCGAGGAGGCCCCAGGGCACGCGTCGTTCCCCGAGGGCCTGCTCGAGGGCGGTGGCGTGCTGCCAGGCGAGGAGGCGGTTGAGGTTGGCGCCCGGCCGGCCCATCAGCTCGTTGTACTTCGGCATCCCGCAGAAGCAGGTCCGCACCGCTACGCCTTTGGTCGCGCGGATGATCGCGTCGAGGCGCAGGATCTGGGGCTCCGCGATCTTCTTGGAATCCTTCACGCCGGCTTGGATCCAGGCCTCGATCGCCGGGCGGTCGGCGATGACGGTGGCGGCGATGACCGGGCCGAAGAAGTCGCCCTTGCCGCTCTCGTCGAGGCCGGCGTGCGCCTCGAACCAGTCGGGGTGGTTGACTTCCTCGTAGCCGAGCCGCGCCTCGCCGGTGACTTCAGGCTCGAGGATGTCGCGGACGAAGTCCTCGGTGCCCTTCCCGGCGACGACGACCTTGCCGCTGGTGTAGGCGGTCACGTTTACCTTCAGGTGGTCGGCGCGGAAGGCGAAGCGGGAGTAGGCGACCTCGAAGGGCGTCCAGCCGCGCTCCGCGAGGATGCTGCGGAGGCGGTCCATCCGGGCGTCGTCGAGCTTGAGCGTGTAAGAGGCGAGCTTCTTGGGAGCCTCCGGCTCGTCGCGGCTGGATCGGGTCATCGCGCGAGTACGCCACGAAAGCGCGGCGGGGCTCAAAAAGAATCTGCTGGAGCCGCGCGGCTGCGGCGCGGTTGGCTGTAGCGATGAAAAGGGAGCGGGCCGAGGCGGGAGGAGCGGAAGCGGTGCCGGGTGCGGTCAACGCGGCTGCGCTGGCGGCGCGTGCCGGCGAATTCCGCCGGGCGTTGCTGGAATGGTACCGCGCGAACGCCCGGAAGCTGCCGTGGCGCGAGCGGCCCTCGCTGTACGGGACCGTGGTCAGCGAGTTCATGCTCCAGCAGACTCAGGTGAAGACGGTGCTGCCGTACTTCGCCCGTTGGATGGAGGAATTGCCGGGCTTTGCCGAACTCGCCGCCGCCCCCGAGGAGCGGGTGCTGCGCTTGTGGGAGGGACTCGGCTATTACTCGCGGGTGAGGAACCTGCATCGTCTGGCCCAGGCCGTGGTGGCACGCGGGGGTCCGCCGGGTAAACCGGAGGAGTGGCGTTCGCTGCCCGGGGTGGGGCCCTATACCGCCGCGGCGATCACGAGCATCGCGCTGGGTGCGCCCGAGGCCTGCGTCGACGGCAACGTCGTGCGGATCCTCGCGCGGCTGACGGCCGACGCCACGGAACATCGCGACTCAGCCTCGGCGTCGCGCGTCATGGCGCCGCTGGCCGGCGAGCTCATGAACCGGGAACATCCTGGCGACCATAATCAGGCCATGATGGAACTCGGCGCCACGGTTTGCACCCGCCAGTCCCCGGCCTGCGTGATGTGTCCGGTGCGTGGATTCTGCGCGGGAGTGCGCACGGGCGAGCCGGAGCGATTCCCGCGGCTCGCCGCGCGCACCTTGGAGCCCCGCGAGGTGACGCGGGTCTGGGCCGTGCGGGGCGGAAAGTTGCTGCTGCACCGCGGGGCGGTGGGAGCCCGGCGGCTGGCCGGGATGCATGAACTGCCGACGGCGGATCAGGCGGGGTTGGACGCGCGTGACCTTGCCGGGGCGAGGGAAGTGGCGCGGCGCAAGCGGGGTATCACGCGCTTCGTGATCACGGAGACGATCGTCGCACCTCCAAATGCGACGCGCCTGAAGGCGGGCGGTGAACTCTTCTGGGTGCCGCTCGACCAGCTCGGCGAGGTGGTGCTTTCCGGTCCGCACCGCCGCTGGATCACGGAGATCCTGGCGGACGAAGGTCGGACGGGTCAGGCGCCGAAGCGCTGACGCCGCAGTTCCTCGATCCTGACCTTGGCGGCGGCGACCTGTTCGGGCTTCAGGCGCGGGCTGAGCTCCAGCGTGAGCAGGTGTTCCGGCCGCCAGAATTCACTCACCATGCGGAAGTCGATGTTACCCTCGCCGATGGCCTGATGGTCATCGCCCTCGGCGTTGACGTCATGCAGATGCCAGCCGAGGAGCCGGGGGGACATGCGCTCGAGGTGGGCGCGGTGGCGCAGGATGCCCATGCCTTCCTTGATGTCGGCGTGGCCGGTGTCGTGCCAGTAGCCGACGGGGGCATCGGCGGGCAGACTGGAGAAAAGCTCGTCGAAGCCGTCGTCGAGCGGCAGTTCGTCGAACCGCTCGCGATTCTCGAAGCCGAGGGTGACGCCCTTCAACCGCGCATGCTCCAGCACTTCGCGGATGCTGGCCTTCACCTGGTCGAGGAAGACCGGCTGGCGCTTGCGCATCTTCTCCAGGCTCTTCTGGAGCAGCTTGGTGTACTTGGGGTCTGAACCGCTGCGGCCTGCCTCCGGCTGGTTCTTCAGGTAGTGCTCGAGATCGCGGGAGGGGTTGAACCAGAAGAACGACACGCTACCCAAGTGGCATACGACCACGCGGGCCTTCACCTGCGCGGCGAAGTCGATCGTCCGCTTCGTGTGCCGGAGCCACTGGTCGTGTTCCCGGTGGTCGCGGGCGGAAGGTTGGAACAGGTTCGGTGCGGCGCGCGAGACTCCGGCCGGCAGCGGGCAGAAGTTGTGCGTGGAGGTAACCTTGATGAGGCCCTCCTCGACGGCGCGAAGGATACCGGGAACAAGCGTGATCCGGATGCCGTGGCTGAGTTCGGCGTATTCGAAGCCCAGGGCCGCGATCTCGGCCGCCATCGCGTAGCCGTCCTGATGCCGGTGGGAGAGCCAGCAGGAGGACAGGGCAAGGACGGGCTTCATCCGGCGTGCTTCGAAGCGGTGAAGGGAGGGGCGAAGGTGAAAATCAGCAAGGGTAAACCCTGATCCGGCAACGGTTTCAGCGCCGGCCTTCGCCGGGGCGGGGCAACACAAAGCCGCGCCCCGCATGAGCGGTGGCGCGGCCTGGGCGCAGGTGACGCGGACGCCTTATTCGGCGTACCGGCGGCGCAGCATCTGGGTGAAGGCCTGGACCTTCTCCTTCCGGCGGCGCTTCTCGCAGGGCTTCTCGTAGTAGCGCTTGGCGCGCGCCCCCTTGATGATGTTCTCGCGCTCGAGCTTCTTCTTCATGCGCCGCAGCGCACGGTCGATGGGCTCGTTCTTCCGGATCTTGATTTCGATGGGCATGTTGGCTGGCGAAATGCGTCTTGGACCGAGTGAAAAAGGTAGGAGGAAGCGGTTCGTGGCGCCGGGCGTCAACGGGATTTTTCCACTGTCCTTCCGGACCGCTCAGAACCGACCCCGCACCCCGAGCGTCCAGACCGCGCCGTAGTACATGTTGATGCGAAGGTTGCCGGGCTGGTCGGAGTAGCCGCGGTTGGGGGAGTTGGCGATGTTGCGGCCGCTGAGGGTCACCTCGTAGGTCGGGCCGAGCTTCAGGCCACCGCTCACGTCAAACATGAGACGTTCGTACTGCCACTGGACCTGATTGGCGCCGATGGAGGTGGCGCGGGCGGAGGCCCACGTGGAACGCAGCTGGAGGTTGAACAGGTGGTTGGAGAACCGGATCCCGCCGTTGGCGGCCTTCGGCACGACGTTGGTGAGCCGCACGTCGGGGATGGCGCGGGAGACCGAGCCGAAGACGCTGAAGCCGCGGGCGAAACCGGGCAGGAAGACGAGCTGCTGGCTGTACTCGACCTCGACGCCCTTGATGCGGCGGACGCCGTCGAGGTTGCTCGGGCGCAGGAAGGTGTAGCCGGTGTACTCGGGATCGTCGGCGTAGCCGGCCTCTTCGGCGGAGACGGGACGGTTGGAAACCCCGAGGTTACGCACGTCGAGGCGGTAACCGGAGACGCTGAGCGTGCCGGCGGGCTCGATGTAGTACTGCACGCTGGCGTAGTACTTGTCGGACGTCTCGGGTTTCAGGTCGGGGTTGGGTACCTGCACCGTCTGGTTCGTGTCGTTCACCGAGATGACGCCGGCGAGGTTGTTGTAGTCGGGCCGGCCGATCGACTGGTTGGCCGAAAGCTGGAGCACGAGGTTGCGGGCGAGCGAGTACTTGGCGCCGCCGCTGAGGAAGTCGTTGGCATAGCCGCCGTACTTGTTGAACCGGGTGAAGTTCCGGTACTGATACGTGAGGAAGGGGAGGGTGTTGGCCGTGTACCCCGCGGCGCGCACGAGGGCGGCGGGCAGGATGTCGAACGTGCGGCCGACGGTGCGCGTGCGCTCGTGGCGGACGCCGAGATTGAGCCGCAGGTTCCGCCAGCGGGTGTTGAACTCCACGTACGCCGCGTCGACCTGCTCCTTGATCGCGCGGCCGGTGGTGTTCTCGACCTGGAAATTGCCGAAAGTGTTCTCGACGAACTGCGACGGCTGGGCGCGGAACAGGTCCAGCATCGCCGTGGTGTTGGGGATCGGGATGTTGAGCGCGGCGATGTTGTCGCCCTGCTTCGGATCGAAGAGTCCCCGCTGGGAATGGGCGATCATCACCGTGCGCGGGTCCAGCTGGTTGCCGGCGGCACCCACGTAGGTCCATGAACGCGTGCCCGTGCGGTTGAGGTCGTAGGTGGTGAGCCGGGTCTTGAGCCCGGCCTGCACCGTGACCGGCAGGCCGGCCTGGACGACCCGCTTGGCATCCAGGTAGCCGAGGAAAACCTGGCTCGACCCCTCGCGGTCGACGGTGCCGATGTTGTTGGGATTGGCGTCCACGCGGTTGTAGTTCGCGAGGTCGCTCCAGGATGGTCCGGAAAGCTGGGTGAGCTGCCAGTCGGTGGACGTGGGGCTGGAGCGGCGGGCGCTCCAGCTCATGCGGGTGAGGCGGTTGTTGGCGCCGGTGAAGTAGCCGCTGCGGCGGTCCTCGTAGTGAGTGGTGCTGCGGGAATAGCCGCCGCCGAGGGTGAGCTGCAGGTCGTTCCGCTTGTACTCGAGCTTCGGGGTGTAGGTGACGGTGTCGTTGAACTTGTGGCTGTGGCCGATGTTCTGTTCGAGGCGCGTGTTGGCGTTGGCGGTGGGCCGCGCGAGCAGGTACGTCAGGGTCGAGGTGGGGTCGATGTCGGCGGTGTTGGCGCGGAAGGTGAGCGTGCGCGCGTTGATCTCGTCGTTGAAGTGGGAGAAGGCGGTGCGGAGCGACGCCACGAGATGCGGGGTGACGCGGGCGTCGAGGTTCACCCCGAGGGCGGCCCGGGTGGTGATCTTCGGGTTGTCGCGGAAGATGAGCGCGTTGATCACGGGTCCGCGGGTGGCGTTGTTTTCGATCGTGTGGGTGAGCCCCGCCTGCTCGTTGAAAAGGCTGTTGGCGGAGAGGCTGATCTGCACGCCGTAGCGGCCGCGGAAGGAATCCCCGTAGGTGAAGACGAAGCCGGGGCGCACCTTGCGGTGCTCGCCGTCGCCCGGGCTGGGCGTGCGGCGGAGCGTGAACTCGTACGGGGAGGCCGTCAGGCTGGCCTGGGCGGTGATCTCGCGGCCCTTGCGCTCGAAGGCGTTCTTGCTGCGGAGGTTCATGCTGCCCGCCGGGGCGTCGGCGTCCATGCTAGCGGTCAGCGTCTTGTTCAGCTCGATCGACTCGATGCTCGTGATCGAGGCCTGCTCGAACTCGAACTGGCGCGAGGTCCCGCCGAAGGAGGCCGAGGCCGCCGTGGCCATGCGCATGCCGTCCACGCTCACGCCGGCGTACTTCGGGTCGAGGCCGCTGATCCGCACCGCGCGGGCGTCGGCGTCGACGTAGTCCATCACGACGCCGGGCAGGTACTTCATGAATTCGCCGATGTTGCCGCCGGTGAGGTCGCCGAAATTGTCGGACGCCACGACGCTCTTCATGTTCAGCGCGGCGCGCTGTTCCATGATCGCCTTGGCGTTGCCCTCGCGCTCGTTGGAGACCACGAAGCGATCGAGCCTGACCACGGCTTCGCCGGCCGCCGGCCGCGTGCCCGGGCGGAACACGGATCCGCGCAGCTCGAAGTCCCGCGTGGCCGTCGCGCCGGGCGCGACCGTGACGCGCGCGGCGGCGCGGTCGTAGCCGGTGTAGCTGACGGCGACCGTGACGTCGCCCGCGGGCACTTTGGAGAGCACGTAGGATCCCTCGTCGCCGGAAAAGGCGATGAGGTCGGTGCCATCGACCGTCACCTCGGCGTTGCGGACGTATTCCTGCGTCGCGGGGTTGAAGATGCGGCCGGAGATGCGGCCGGTGCCCTGGACCTGGGCGGCGGAAGGGGTGGCGAAAGTCGAGAAGGCCAGGACGAAAAGAACGCGGGGCAGGAGGCGGTGCAGCGGCATGGAGCGGGGGTGGTTACCCGCTGATTCCTTGCGGCACGCGGGGCGGAGCCGAGAAAAAACGCCCGGTTCGCGCCCGACCGGATCAGATGATCCGCGTCGGCCGCGGCGTGAGCGCGCGGAGAGCCTCGGCGTAGCGGACGCCGCAGGCGGCGCCGCGGTAGCGGGCAAGGGTGGCCTTGGCGCTCACCGCGGTGTCGAGGGCGGCCTCATCGTAGGGCATGCCGCGCACGAAGGCCATGAGCTGGCCGAGCCACTCGACCGCGTACGGCCATTGGTCCGAGATGTCGACGTAGGTGTCGGGTTCGAAGCCGATGGTGTGGCCGGGGCCGTTGTCGTAGAGGTAGACCTGCGCGGGAACCTTGACCGCGGCGTCGTCGAGGATGCGCGGCGCGAGCCGGAGCGCGGCCTTGCTGATTGCGGACGCCGCCTCGTGGTCAGGGTGCCGGTCGTTGGCCCAGAGCATGAAACCGACGTCGGGCTTCACCTCGGCCACGACCTCGGCGACGGCGCGGACATGCGCGTCGTTGAGCTGGAAGCGCCCCGAGGCTAGGCCGAGGAATCGCGTCTCGATGCCGTGGGCATGGGCGAGGGACGCGCAGGTTTCCTTCAGTTCTGCGCCGCGGCCCTTGGCCGGCGGCCAATTGGTGTAGTCGCCGATGAGGGACAGGATGACGACCCGGTGATTCTGATGGGCGGCCTGGATGAGCACGCCGGGCAGCCCGAAAACGCAGTCGTCGTAGTGGGCGCCGATGGCGAGGAGGGTCTTGCGGGCGGGCGCGGCCATGGTGGCGGAGAAGCTTTCAGCCGTTGCTCGTGCGGGTGGAGACCTCGATCACGTCGTGCGGCGCGGCCTCCTTCTGGCCCGCGGGGGAGACGCGGATGTAACGGGCCTTGGCGCGGAGCGCGGGGAGGTTTGCGGCGCCAAGGTAGCCCATGCCGCTTTGCACGCCGCCGATCAGGTTGCCGAGGACGTCGTCAACCGAACCGGAGACTTCCTTGAGGGCCTCGATGCCCTCGGCGGCGACCTTGCGTGTGCTGTCGGCCTTGTCGTGTCCATAGCGCGCGGCGCTGCCGGCCTTCATCGCGGCCAGTGACCCCATGCCGCGGTACTGTTTGTAGACCTTGCCGTTGATCTCGAGGATCTCGCCCGGCGCCTCGCGGCAGCCGGCGAGAAGGCCGCCGAGGATGACGGCGTCGGCCAGCGTGAGGGCCTTCACGATGTCGCCGCTCTTGGTGATGCCACCGTCGGCGATGATGCGCACGCCGGTGCGGCGCGCGGCGTCGCCCGCGACGTGCAGGGCCGTGAGCTGGGGAATGCCCACGCCTGCCACGATGCGGGTGGTGCAGATGGAGCCCGGGCCCTGGCCGACCTTGATGGCGTTGGCGCCGCTCTCGGCGAGGAACGCGACCCCGGCCGCGCTGGTGACATTGCCGGCGATGATCGTGAGGTCCTTGAAGGCGCTGCGCACGAGGCGCACCACGTCGCCGACGCCGGCGGTATGGCCATGCGCGGTGGAGACCGCCACGCAGTCGACGTGCTCAGCCACGAGGTGGCCGACGTGCTCGATGATGCGGTCGCGGTCCAAGGAGCCGTCGGGCTTGCGGACGGGTGACAGGGCGGCGCCCACCACGAGGCGGAAGTGTTGGTCGCGGGCGGGTTTCCGGCGGGACTTGGCCTCGGCCGTGATGCGCTCGACGTCGGAAGCGGTGATCAGGCCGCGGAGACCGCCGGCATCGTCGACCACGAGCATCTTGTTGATGCCAACGTTCTCGGTGAAGAAGCGGTCGGCGGCGCGGATGGGGTCCTTGGCGACGTCGGATTGCAGGGCGGTGCGCAGTTGCGCGCGCGGGGTCATCACGTCGGCGACGCGCTTGGTGCGGTAACGGTCCTTGACGACGTTGCCGGAGAGCAGGCCGCTGAGGGCGCCGGCGGAGTCGACGACGGGGAAGGTGGAGAACGCGAAGCGCTTGGAATCAATGCGGGCGAGGACGTCGCCGATCAGCTGGTCAGGCGTGACGGTGATGGGGTCCTGGATCAGCCCGTGGATGTGGCGTTTCACGCGGGCGACCTCCTTCACTTGGTCCCGCGGCGCCATGTTGTAGTGGATCAGGCCCAGGCCTCCGTTCAGCGCCATCGCGATGGCCATCCGCGACTCGGTGACGGTGTCCATGTCGGACGAGATCACCGGAATCTGCAGGCGGAGCGACGAACTGAGCTCGGTGGCGGTGTCAGCGTCCTTCGGTAGGATCTCCGAGTAGAGCGTGGCGAGGGAGACATCGTCGAACGTCAGCCCGGTGGGCAAGTTGGCCCGGAAGAAGGCGTCGGCGGGCAGGAAGAACTCGGCGTCGGCCGGTTCGGCGGGAGAGGCAACCTTGTTCATGGGTTGCCGGGAACGGAGTAGGCTCGCGCCGCGCGGGCGCAAACGGAAACTTGCCGGAAACGGGCGTCCGGAGCGCCGGCGCGAGACGGTCGACCTACTTCTTCGCCGCGGCGGGCGCGGTGAAGGTGATCTTGTCGACCATCTCCAGCAGGCGCTTCCGGAGGATCTCGTCCTGCTCCTCGGTGGTCTTGCCGTAGGCTTTGCCCTCGATCACGCGCTCGGCGAGCTCGATGCTGATCACGTAGACGAAATTGTTGCGGACGAAGAGGAGGTTGCCGCGCTTCGCGACCGGCACGGCGTCGCCTCCGAACTGCTGCACGCGCTCGGGGAACATCGTGCCGCCGGGGACGAGCAGGTAAGTTAGGAGGGAACCGTCGAGCGTGCCGGGCACGAACTTCGCGCTCTCGATCTGCACGCCCTCGAAGTTCTGCTTGAAGTCGGCGAGGACGTAGTTGCTGAAGAAGTAGATGAGGTAGTCCTTCGCTCCGCGCGTGGAGTTTTCCCAGCGCTGGGTGGCGTCCTGCTGGAAGGCCGCGACGCTCACGTACACGTTGAAGTCGTCCTGGAAGGTGACGACGTTCGGGGTGTCGGAAATGTCGCCGCCCAGTTCCGGCAGCACCGGGATGAGGACGCGGAACTGCCCGGTGGGGGAGACGTAGGACTTGCCCTCGATCCGGCCGGCAAGGCCTTGGGCGACGGCCGCCGGGCAGAGGCAGGCAAGGGAAAGAAGCAGAGCGGACGTGAGGCGAGACATGGGGAAAGGCGCTACGAGTAGTGCGGGCCGGCCGGTATTCAAGCCCACGCTGGGGCGCGGCGCGCGAACTCGCGCCACCATTCGACCGGGAGTTGCTCGGGTCGGGCGCGTTCGTCGAGGCCCGCGAAGGCCAGGAGTTCGCGCCAGAACGCGCCGTCGCCGGGCAGGGCGGAACGCAGCAGGGAACCGATCTGTTTCCGACGCTGCTGGAAGCAGCCGCGGATGCAGGCCTTGGCTCCCGCGGGGAAAACGTACGGCTCCGGCCGGCGCACGAGGTGGAGTAGGTGAGACTCGACGTCAGGCCGGGGGTGGAAGCACGAAGCCGCCACGCGATGCCCGGGGGCGGTCTCGTACGCCGCCTGGAGAAAGACGGAGATCGCCCCGAACGACTTCGTGCCGGGTTCCGCGGTGTAGCGCTGCGAGGCCTCCTGCTGCAGCATGAGCACGAGGCGGGCGGGCAGCGGCCCTTCCAGCACCGCGTCGAGCCAAGGGGTCGCGATCGCGTAGGGCAGGTTGGCCACGACCTTGAATTCTCCGGACGACGGCCTCAGCCCGGCCAGCGGGTGCTCGACCGCGTCGCCCTCCAGGAGGTGAAACGTGGCGGGGAAACGCGGGGCCAGTTCCGCGGCGAGGTGGGCGTGCAGCGTGCGGTCCCGTTCCACGGCCCAGACGTGGGCGCCGGCCTCCAGCAGCGCCGTGGTGAGCGTGCCTAGTCCGGGACCGACCTCCACGATTTGGTCACCCGGCGCCACCCGGGCGAGTTCGAGGGACTTCCGGACGATGTTGCCGTCGACCAGGAAGTTCTGGCCGAGGAAGCGCTTCGGCGCGTGGTTGAGCCGCGTGAGCAGCTCGCGCGTGGCGGACGGCGAGAGTGGCATCGCTCAGCGTGGCGCGCGACCCTCGTCGACCTCGTAGTAGTCGAAGAACGTGAGCAGGTCGGTACGGTGCGCGAGCCCGCTCTCGGATTTCTGGCGTTCGAGGGTGGGGGTGGCGTCGTCGCGCCAGCCGCGCTTCGCCGCGAAGCCGTTCCAAATCAACCGGTCGGCGTCGGCGATGGGTCGGCCGCGGGCGGTGATCCATGCCAGAACCTCCTCGTCCGTCCCTCCGGCGAGCACGCGTTCGCGCAGTTCCTCGTACCGGATGCCGAGGAAGTGGCATAGGCGTCCGTCGAAACCCTTGCCCAGGAACTCGTGATGGTCGGGATGGAGTTCGCCGCGCGCATGGATGCGGATCTTGTCGAGCGTGCGCGGCAGGAAATAGAGTCCGCCCAGCTGGGCGAAAGCGGTGACGGGGCGGCGGTTCATCGGGAAAGGGAAGGGGCCTGCCTCAGGCGGCGCGGAAGGCCGCGATGAGCGCGGCGGTGTCGGGCGCGCGCATCAGGGCTTCGCCGACGAGCACGGCGTGGGCCCCACAGGCGCGGGCGCGGGCGGCGTCCGCCGCCGTCGCGATGCCGCTTTCGCTCACCGCCGTCACGCTCTTCGGGAAAAGCGGGATGAGGCGCTCGCTCAGACCGAGGTCGGTGCGGAACACCGCGAGGTCGCGGTTGTTGACGCCGATGATCCCTGCGCCGTGGGCGACCGCCCGCTCCAGCTCGCGTTCGTTGTGGATCTCGAAAAGCGCATCCAAGCCGGCGGCGCGCGCCGCACCGTGCAACGTGCGGATCTCTTCGTCGTCGAGGGCGCGCACGATGATGAGGATGGCGCTCGCCCCGGCCTCGCGGGCCTCGAGGACCTGAAAGGAGTGCACCATGAAGTCCTTGCGGAGGCACGGCCGCGCGGGAGGAGCCGCCCGGAATTGGGCGGTCACCGCGCGAAGGTCGTCGAGTGAACCGCCGAAGTACTTCTCATCGGTGAGCACCGACAACGCCGCGGCTCCGGCGACCTGATAAGCGCGCGCCTGCACCGGGGCGGAGGCGCCCGCACGGATATCGCCCGCCGAAGGTGAACGACGCTTGATTTCGGCGATCACCGCCAGCCGCCCGGCGGGGTCGCGCAGAGCGGCGCCGAAGGCCGGCGGTCGGGGCAGGGTAGCGTCGACTTTCGCCAGCTCGGCCTCGGATACAGGGCGCAGGCGCGCGGCGATCTCGCGGCGCTTCCACGCCATGATCTCGGTGAGCTTGTCGGACATCGCGGCCCACGAAACACGGCGCGGGCGTGAAAACCAGACCGGAGTTGGGCGGTTTTTTCGTGAGTTCCCCTTCGCGGCGTGTCTTTTCCTTCGCGCATGAGCGCGATCGATGAATTGCGGCGGACGATGGCCCGGTTGCGGGCTCCGGATGGGTGTCCCTGGGACCAGGAACAGACCCACTCGAGCCTCGTGCGGTGCCTGATCGACGAGGTGAGCGAACTGATCGACACCATCGACCGCGGGGATCACGCGCACATGCGTGAGGAATTGGGAGACGTGCTGATCCAGGTCGTATTTCACGCGCAGATCGCCTCGGAACAGGGGTTGTTCGACTTCGACGACGTCGCCCGCGACATCAACGACAAGCTCGTGCGTCGACATCCCCACGTCTTCGGCGCCATGCGCCTGAACACTTCCGAGCAGGTGATCACCGAGTGGGAGAAGATCAAGGCGACCGAGCGCAAGCACGGCCCGGCGCCGGCCGCGGGCGCTGTGTTCAAGGATCTGCCGCCGCGCCTGCCGGGACTGATGTTCGCCGAGGCCGTTTGGAAGCAGGTGGAGAAAAAGGCTCTTCCCGCCGAGAATGCGGTCGACGTCGCGCGCGTGCGGGAACTGGGTGCGTCGCTCGACGCGGAGACGTTGGGACGCGCCTTGTTCGAGCTGGCCGCGGCGGCCCGCGCCAAGGGCCTTGATCCGGAGGGCGCCGTGCGGCTGCACGCGACCCGCGTGATGTGCGATGTCGAAGCCCGCGTCCAATCCGCCGCCCGCTGAGATCCCGCCGGCGGTGCTGGCGGAATGGTGGGATCCGTTCGCGGCCCATTTGGCACACGAGCGTCGTTGCTCGCCCTACACCGTTCGCAACTACCGTCAGGGATTCGCCGACCTTTATCGGTGGATGACGTCGCCCGGCGTCGGACTTTGGGAACGCGGCCTCGACGGGCTCACCGCGCGCGACATGCGTGACTTCGTGATCGAGGCGCAGCGGCGGCTGGACCGGCGCACGCTGCACAACCGCGTCTCCGGGCTGCGCGCGTTCTTTCGCCACTGGCTCCGGCAGGGGCGGGTGAAGCGGGATCCTTTTCTTGGCGTGCCGTTGCCGAAGCTGCAGAAGCGGCTGCCCCAGTTCCTCACAGAAGAGCAGATGCGAGCGCTGCTCGGGGCACCGCAGCGGTTGCTGGCGGACGGCCAGCTCGACGCCCACACCGCCTGGCGCGACCGGCTCGCGATGGAACTGCTCTACGGCGGCGGCCTGCGCGTCAGCGAACTCGCCGGGCTCACGCATGGCGCGATTGAACTGGAGGACGGCGTGGCGCGCGTGCTCGGCAAGGGCCGCAAGGAGCGGCTCTGCCCGCTCGGCCGCGTCGCGATCGAAGTCCTGCGGCGCTTCCGCGCGGAGTTCACGCCCGGCGCCGGTCGGGCCTCGCCCGTGCTGGTGAACCGCGACGGCCGCCCGACGTCCGTGCGCGAGGTGCAGCTGCTGCTCAAGCGCCACCTGGCCGCCGCCGGCCTGCCGCTCGACCTCACGCCGCACAAGCTGCGCCACAGCTACGCGACGCACCTGCTCGACGCCGGTGCCGACCTCCGCCTTGTGCAGGAGCTGCTCGGCCACGCCCAGCTCGCCACCACCCAGGTCTACACGCACGTGAGCATGGCCCGCCTGCGCGAGATCCACGCCAAGGCTCATCCGCGCGGGTAAGGCTGAGGCCGAGGAGGTGGGGCCCGAGCCGTTTAACCACGGATGGATGCGAATGGATACGGATGGGGTGGTGCTTCCGATGCGCGGTCGTACCGGGGGGCAGATGCTTCTGTCTCCATCCGTGGTTGTGACCACGTGGTTCCGTTCGCCACGACGAACCGGACTGACTTGGTCCTCAGTACCGGTCGAACAATCCTGCTACGGTTTTTCCATCGCTGGTCCCGTCAGCAGGGCGAGCCCTAATGGGAGCTGGGGGCTGTTTTGCGCGGCGGGTGAATCGAGGAAGGCGAGCAGCCGCTCGCGCACGGCGGGGCGATGCCGCGCGAGCCGGCCCCAGCGCAGCACGGCGTCGGCGTAGGTGTTGAACTTCACGTTGGGTCCGACGCGGTCGCCGACCTTGTCGTCGGCCAGCAGCACCTGCCGCAGCAGCGTGGCCTCGACCGCGGCGAGGTCGGTGCGGTCGAACACGATTCCCCGCTCGTGGCAGAGCACGAGGAAGTCGACGTTGATCGAGGCATGGGAGATGTCCTCGAACGTCTTGTCCTCACCGGAGAGAGGTGGCCAGTAGCCCCAGACCGCTGCGCCTTCCGGGCTGGTGCGCATCCGATTCTTGAGGAACCGCGCGAGCCGCTCCACGCGCTCCCGGTGCGCCGTGCTCCCCGTGGCGTCGTCGATCGCGATCCAAGCGCGGGCGATCGCGTTCTGCATGTTCAGCGGCAGGTGCTTCCCGAGGTACGGACACACCAGGTGGCCCTCACCGGTGCCCGGGCCCTCGCGGTAATCGGCATCGAAGGCCGCGATGGACTCCTCCGCCGCCTGCAGCAGCCGCGTGGCGTCGGTGCCGAAGCGGTCGCGCAACGCGGGAAATTTACCGATGGCTCCGGCGAAGTGTGCGAACGGCATCGCGAGCATCCCGGTGTGCACCGCCCAGGCGAAGCGCTTACCCTTGGAATACCTTGTTGAACCCCAGGCGGGCATCACTTGGCCGCGCACCTCATCGCGCAGTCCGTGCCGATCGTCGCGCGAAAGGAGAACGCGGTCGGCGACCGCCACGAATTGCGCGGCGTGGCGTGGGTCGCCTCCGGTGGCGAGCATCTCGGCGAGGGCACTCAGGAGGTAGCTTTCGCCCCACGCGAGGGATCCTCCCTCCGTTGTCGGCGCGCGTTGGACGGCCTTGGTGACGGCTGGTGCTGCCGCCCGGTCGAAACGCTCCCCGCGGTTCGGATCGGCGGCTGCCGCCGAGCGAGGCTCAAAAACGAGGCTGCCCGCCAGAAACGCCAGAAACAGAGCGGTGCGCACGACGTTGCCTCAGGCGTGCGCGTAGTAGCGCGCGTGCGGTCCGGTCGAGGAGAGGTAGAGTGGCTTCCGCGGGAACAGCGGGCTGTACTTCTCGGCCAGCGCCCGCACGGAGGTGAACTCAGCTTCGGTCGCCGGCTGGTAGCCCTTGCCGGCGATGATCGCGCGCTCGTTGAGATCAAGGAACGAGGTCGGTATCGCCGAAACCACCGGGTCGAGCGACAGCGCGAAGCGCATCGCGAGGTTGATCTCATCCTGGGACTCCAGGGCCTTGTACCAATAATTACCGCGGGTCTTCTGTTCTCCCGGCTTCCATGAACCGGCAGAGATCGGCTTGATCGCGATCACCGCGGCTCCGGACTCGCGGCAGAGCGTGAGCACCTCGGGGTCGAAGCGGTGGGTGTGGTGTTCGATGAAGTTCACCGGGTACATCACCGTTTCGAACGTGAAGTGGCGCAGGCAGTCGAGGGCCGCCTCTTTGGTGTGGGCGGAGAAGCCGAGCCAGCGCACCTTGCCCTCCCGGCGGGCGCGAACGAGCGTTTCCATCGCCCCACCCGGGCCGAACACCTGCTTTACCTCGGCCGCGGTCGACATCACGTGCAGTTGATAGAGGTCGAAGTAGTCGGTCTTGAGCCGGCGCAGCGATTGCTCGAGTTCCTCCTGAGCTCCGGCGGCGTCGCGTCGCTTGGTCTTGCAGGACAGGAAGACCTCCTCTCGCGGCAGCGGCTCCAGCGCGGGTCCGAGCGCGATTTCCGCCGTGCCCTTCCCATAGGATGGGGCCACGTCGAAGTAGTTCATGCCCTGCTCGAAGGAGGCGCGCACGGCGGCGTTGGCCTCGGCCTGCGTGACGCGCGACAAGGCGAGCCCGGGGAAACCGACGATGGAGACGGCCCGACCGGTGCGGCCGAGCATGCGTCGTGGCAGACCGCCGGCGTGCGGAATAAGAAGGCGGGTCGGGTCGGCGGGGTCGGCGAAGACCGGAGAGAGGCCGGCGGCGAGGGCGGCGCCCCCGGCGGTGCGCAGGAACGAGCGGCGTTTCATGGGAAAGGGTTTACCAGGTGAGCCGGCGCGAGACCGCGTTGCCGGCGACGTCCTGCAGGGTGACCTCGAGCGAGGTCGCGCCGTTGGTCCGTGCCAGCGGCATCTCGAGCACGAAGGTTTCCTCGCGTCCGTCGCGCACGCCGTCGATCGGCTGCGTCACCACCTCGCGCTGGTTGTTGTTGAAGACCGCCTCCATGCCTTCCAGCAGCGAGAGCCGATCTCTTCCACGCACGGTGACGACGACTGCGTCGGCGGTGCGGACCGCCGTCGCGGCGAGGATTTCCGGCGCCGAGTGGTCGATCATCAGCTGGTCGGTCTCGAAGGTCTGCCGGAGCCGTTCGGCGGCAGGGCGCGGCGCCGTCTCGACCGAAATCAGCCGGGTGAAGTAGATGCCCTCCGGCAGGCCGCGGGTGTCGAATTGCGCGTAGGTTTCGCGCGCGCCGGTCACGAGGTCCGTCCACGCGTCGTCCCCCTCGCGGCGGATCGAGAAGGTGTGCAGCAGGTTGTCGCCGTCGGGGTCGGTGACCGTCCAGAGGATGAGCTGGGTGCCGGGACTCGGCACGACGGAGCTGCCGAGGAACGCATTGCGGCGGCGGTCGTCCTCCTTCGGGCCCTGCAGCAATTGATTGAGGGTGATGCTCACGGGCGGGGACGGCTCCGAGGCGGGAATCAATCCGTAGCCGTGCACCAGCGTCCGGTACTCCTGCAGCTGCGGGCGCCGGTTCTGGGGAAGCACGAACAGCGTCGCCCGGTCGACCTCCGCGCCGGGCTTATCGGACACGGTGAGCCTCAGGCGCAGGTAACGGCCGCGCAGGGCGCCGCCCCGCCAGCCCTCGTCCGGCTCCGCCGCAAGGCGCGTCCAGGGGCCCCATCCTTCGACTTCGTCGCTGCCGGCGCTCACGCGAATTTCCGCCGCGACCTCCGGGGCTTCCAGCTCCCGCAGGCGCCCGAAGCGCAGCGCGCCGAACAGGGAAGGGTGGCCGAGGTCGAGTCGGCGGGTCTCGGCGGACCGCTCGCCCCTCGCCGCGAAGTCGAGCACGGCGAAGCCGGGCGCGTTGTTACGGAGCACAAGGAAGCGGTCGGGTGCAACCGTACCGGAGGCCAGCGGGGCGATCTGGTTGAGCTGCGCCGACACGCTTCCCGCGAACGTGAGCGATTGCCGCGCCTTCAGGTCGTAACCGCTGATTTCGCCCAATTCACCGCCCGGAAGGATGAGGATATCGCCACGGCGCGCGATGCGGTAGAAGGCGGCGTTGGCTCGGGCGGCTAGCGTCTCGGGGAAGCCGGAGGCGGGAATCCGCACCAGGGAGCTGCGCCCGCCGAATTTCTCCGGTACCGCGGCCGGTGGCGGAACTTCCCTCGAGGGAGTGGGATTCGCGCCGCCCGCGTTGCCTGGACCGCCTTGACCGGCCGGAGACGGCGCAGGGGCGGCGGCGGGAGTGACGCGGGTGTCGTTTCCCTGCGGAGCGAACACGATCGTTGCGAACAGATCGCCGTTCTCCTCCGGAAGAAGATCGGTGACCTCGGCGTCGCGATTCTCCAGCAGGATCACCGGCGTGCCGCCGAGCGCGGGATCGGCGGCGGGCGAGGCCGCGGGGTCGCGCGGGAACGCGTAGACGATGCCGCGGGGGGAGGAGCCCGCGGCGATGCGGCCGTCGGTCATCACCGCGATCCGGCGGACGTTGCGGTCGCGGATCTGGCCGAAGAGCGTTACGCCCCGGCCGGCGAGGGCGTCGCGGTCGGAGACGCGCTGGTCACCGACGCCGGCGGCCGCGAATTTCGCCAGGTCGACGCGATAGATGCGACCGGGATTGCCGGTGGCGACGAGGACGGCCTCGGAACTCAGGGCGAGCAGATCGAAGACTGAGTCGACCGGCAGCAGCGTGCGGGCGACGACCTCGCCGTCGCGCAGCAGGTTGAGGGCCCCCTTGGGCGAGGTGCCGGCAAGCACCGTGCCGTCGGGCAGGCGCAGCACGGCGAAAACGTGCGGGTCGGATACTCGGCCGAGCTCAAGAACGGCGGGTTCGTCGTTCCCCGGGCCGGCGTTCACCTCTAGGATGCGACCCTCCGGACCGGTGCCGACGAGGAAACGGTCGGGTGTCCCGGCGGGGGCGAGGCACCAGAGCAGGTCGGCGGCTGCCTTGCCGCCGAGGTCGGTGAGGACGGGTCCGGCGACGAGACGACCGTCGGACCGAGTGGCGAGCCCGCGGAGGTTCCGGCTGGACACCTCGCGGAAGAAGTCGATCTCGGCCTTCTTCGAAAGAGGTTCGGCGCGTAGAGCGGCAACGAATCCGAGCAGGCAGCAGGCGGGGCGGAAGACGCGGCGTAGCACGGGCAAAGACGGAAGCGAAGGTACGGCGAACGCAAGGCGGAGTGGATTCGGCGGACTCGTCGAGCGCACCGCATTCATCCCGGGTCGAGTGGTCAGGAGAAACCTAGTCCGCGGGGCGGCCGCCTCCGGCTTCTCCGTGCGGATTGACCGGCGCCAGGACCGCGTGTGTCGTCGCGCGCATGGGCAAATGGCTCCTCGTCGATGGCTTCAATCTGGCGTACCGGTGCTTTCACGCCCTGCCCGAGCTCACCCGGGCCGACGGGTTCCCGACCGGGGCGCTGCACGGCTGGGTGAAGTCGCTCTGGAAGCTCATCGATCTCGAGCAGCCCACGGCGACGCTCGTGTTCTTCGACCTCGGCGAGTCGGCCGAGCGCGTCGCCCTGCATGCGGAGTACAAGGCGCAGCGCGCTCCGATGCCCGACGCGTTGCGGCGGCAGATCGATCCCATCAAGGCGCTCACCCGCGTGATGGGCTTGGCCGGGATCGAGCGGCAGGGAGTCGAGAGCGACGACCTCCTGGCGGCTGAGGCGGTGCGGCAGGCCGCCGCCGGCGACGACGTGGTGATCGTCAGCAGCGACAAGGATTTCGCGCAGATCGTCGGCGACCGCATCCGGATCATGCTGCCGCCGCCCTCGGCCAACCCGAAGCTCGGTTGGCGGCGACTCGATGCCGCTGGGGTGGAGGAGAAGTTCGGCGTGCCGCCCGCGCGCATCGCCGACTACCTCGCGCTCGTGGGCGATTCCTCGGACAACATCCCCGGCATCTCCGGCGTCGGGCCCAAGACCGCCGCGCGCTGGCTCGCCGACCGGGGCTCGCTCGAAGGGGTGATCGCGCACGCGGCTGAACTCTCGCCGGAGCGTTTCCGCGAGGTCGTCGCGCGCGAGGCTGATCGGCTGCGGCTCAACCTGCGGCTGACGACGCTCAATCTGGCGCTGCCCCCGGTGACTCCGGAGTGGCGCACGCCGCAGCCCGCGGAGCTCGTGCGAATGCTGGATGAATTCGAGATGCGCTCGACCGCCGCCGAGGCCCGGCGCCGCCACGGTCTGGCCGACGCGCCGCCGCCACCGCCGGCGACCGTTCCCCCGCCGGCGCGCTCCCCGGTTCCGCCGTCCACGGCGGGCCAGCAGACGGAGTTGTTCTGAGCGCGGGAGCGCGCAGCCCGCGACGGTGAACTGCGGGTTTGCCGGTTGAGGGCGGCGCTGTTTTGGTCGCGGGACCTCCCCATGAAAACCCCGCGTGGCGTGCTCGTCGCCTTACTCGCCCTGTCCAGTTGCCCGCTGCCGTCCGTTGCGGCGGAGCCGCGCGTCTTCCGCGCCGGCGCGGCCACGAGCAACATCACCCCGCAGCTCGGCGAAGGCATCGTCGGCAACTTCACCATTCCGCCGGCCACGCATGTGCACGACGAGCTGCATTCGCGCTGCCTCGTGCTCGACGACGGCGCGACGAAGCTCGTGTTCGTCGTCGTCGACAGCGTTTCGGTGAACCGCGAGGTGTTCGATGCGGCCCGCCGCGAACTCGAGCGCGCCACCGGGATCCCCGGCGGCCACGTGCTCATGTCGGCCACGCACACCCACTCGGCGACGAGCGCCCGCGGGAAGGATGCGATGGCGATGCGCAACCCGGCTGCGGCGGGCCAGGTCGTGTCCCCGCTCGACGACTACCAGTCCTTCCTGGTCCGCCGCATCGTCGACGGCGTGAGGCGGGCATTGAACAACCTCGAGCCGGCGCGCGTCGGATGGGGAACGGGCAGCGTGCCGCAGCACGTCTTCAATCGTCGCTGGATCCTGAAGGACGGCGCGACGGCGGTGAACCCGTTCGGCGGCCGCGACCGCGCCGTCATGAATCCCGGCTCACGCCCCGACCTCGAGCGCCCGGCCGGACCGGTCAATCCGGAGGTTTACTTCCTGTCGGTCGAGTCGACCGCGGGGCGCCCGATCGCGGTGCTGGCCAATTATTGGCTGCACTACGTGGGCGGCGTCCCGACCGGGCACATTTCGGCGGACTATTTCGCGGTCGTCGCCGACCGGCTGCAGCATTTGCTCGGGGCCGACCGGCAGGACCCGCCCTTCGTGGGCCTGCTCGCCAACGGGCCTTGCGCCGACGTGAACAACATCAACGTCGCCAAGCCCGACCGCACGGCGTACAAGCCCTACGAGAAGATGCGGATCGTGGCCGACGACGTGGCCCGTGAGATCGTCCGGGTGCGCGCCTCCGTCCGGCATCAGGACTGGGCGGAATTGCGCGCGGCGCACGCGGAGCTGGAGTTGCGCACGCGGCGGCCGGACGCCGCCGCGGTGGCCAAGGCGAGGCAAGTGATGGCGCGGCCCACGACCGTCTCACCGGTTCACCGGCTGGAGAAAGCCTATGCGGAGCGCACGATTTCCGCGGCGGAGTGGCCGGAGACGCTGAGCGTGATGTTGCAGGCGGTGCGGATTGGCGGCCTCGGCGTCGCGGCGATCCCCTTCGAGGTGTTCACCGAGACCGGACTGGAGATCAAGGCGCGCTCGCCGTTTCCCGACACTTTCACGATCGAGCTCGCCAACGGCGGCTATGGATACCTTCCCACGCCCGCGCAGCACGCGCTCGGTGGTTACGAGACGTGGCTGGGTACTAACCGCGTGCAGGAGGACGCCTCGGTGCTGATCACGGAACGGCTCGTCGAGCTGCTCCGGCAGGTGCGGGTGGACGGCGGCGTCGCGCGATGAGCCTCCGCATGCTCCGAGGGATTCCCGCGTGCATGGCCGCGCTGATGGTGGCGGCGGTCGTGCGGGCGGCGCCGGCCACGGCGCAGCCGAACATCCTGCTGATGTACGTCGACAACGTCGGCTACGGCGACCTCGGCTGCTACGGCAACCGTGAGGTGATCACGCCGCGGATCGACCGCCTCGCGCGGGAAGGTGCGCGCTGCCTCGATTTCCAGGTGGTCTCCACGAGCTGCACGCCCTCGCGCGGCGCGCTGCTGACCGGCCGGCATCCGTTCCGCAACGGGCTCTCGCACCAATTGTCGGCCGCCGAGAACCGCGGCGGCATCGGCCTGCCGCACGGCGAGCGCATCCTCCCGGAATTCCTCCGGGCGGTGGGCTACGCCACGGGGTGCTTCGGCAAGTGGAACATCGGCTTCGCGCCGGGCAGCCGACCGACCGAGCGCGGCTTCGATGAGTTCCTCGGCTTCCGCTCGGGGAACATCGGCTATTACGAGCACCTGTACGGCGGCGAGCACGACCTCTTCCGCGGCGTGGAGCCCTTCCGTGCGGAGGGCTACAGCACGGACCTCTTCGCCGACGCGGCCATCGGGTTCATCCGCCGCCATGCGGCCCGCCCATGGTTCGCTTATCTGCCCTTCAATGCCGCGCACTTCGTGTCGGCCGGCAACGTTCCCTCGGGTGAGAAGCCCAGGTGGCCCGCGCCCGCCGCTGCGTTCGCGCGCTATGGCCGCGGACCGGATGAACCGGACGAGCGGCGCCGCTACCACGCGGTGGTCACGGCGCTCGATGACGCCGTGGGCCGGGTGCTCGATGAGATCGATGCGCTGCGTCTCCGCGAGCGTACCCTGGTGATCCTGATCTCCGACAATGGTGCCTTCATGCTGCCCGGCCGCGGCTTGGAGGTGGCGTCCAACGCCCCGCTGCGCTCCGGCGGCACGACGTCCTACGAGGGTGGCACCCGGGTGCCCGCGCTCTTCCGTTGGCCGGGGAGGATACCCGCCGGACGCGACGTGCGTGCGATGCTCACCCAACTCGACGTGCTGCCGCTGTGCCTGGCGGCGGCGGGGGCTCCGCGCGACACGGCGCGTGTGCTCGACGGACGCGATCCGCTGCCCGCGCTGGCGGAAGGGGCGAGGAGCCCTCACGCCCGGATGGGCTTCGGCTACGACAAGGGCGCGGCTTACCGTGAGGGCGACCTGAAGATCGTACGCGAGGCGCCCGACCGCCCTTGGCAGCTCTTCGACCTCGCCGCCGATCTCGGGGAGCGGCGCGACCTCGGCGGAGAAAGACCCGCGGAACTGGCGCGCCTGGTCGCGGGTCACCGCGCGTGGCTCGAGGACGTCGGCCGCGACGCGAGTGCGCCGTCGCCGCGTCCGAAGGCCGCCCCGCGCGGTAAGTGAGGAAGGGAGCGGGCGGAGTTGCGGGCCGCGTTAACGGCCCCAGCGCCGTTTCGGTCAGAAGGGTCAGCGGCCGCCGCCGATGACGTTGGCGCGGCTCTTCTCGCGCTCGGCGAGCGCCTTCGGCATCGCGTCCATGAGGGCCAGGATGCGCTCGGGGTGGGTGGGATGCGTGGAGAGGAGGGCCGGGGGCGTGGGCTCGTTGGCCGACTCCAATTCCAGCGCCTCGAGGACCTTTACGGACTCCTGCGGGTCGTAGCCCGCGCGCGCCATGTACATCAGTCCCACATAGTCGGCTTCCTTCTCCTTGGCGCGGTCGAAGGCGAAGCCGCCGATTCCGGTCGTGAGCCCGTAGACTTGGCTGAGGGCGTCGATCGTGAGGCCGGAAGCGCCGCCGACGATTCCGCCGACCATGCCCACGGTGCCGACGGCGCTGACCGCCAGTTCGCGTGAAAGCTTCTCGTGGACATGCTTGGCGGTCACATGGGCGATCTCATGGGCGATCACCGAGGCGAGCTGATCGTCGGTCCTCGCGATCTTGAAGATACCCGAGAAGACCCCGACCTTGCCGCCCGCCATCGCGAACGCGTTGATTTGCGGGACGTCGAACACGACGAATTCCCAATCGGCGTCGGGCATGTCCCAGAAGACGACCTTGGCGAGCCGGTTCCCGACGCGCTGGAGCTGGTCCTGGTGGTCCTTGTTGCGCGACACCCGGTAGCGCCGCTTCATGTCGTCGAACATCCCGATGCTCATCTTCGTGACCTCCTTGTCGTCGACCAGGTTCATGGCGCGACGGCCGGTGACAGGCACCTCGTAGCAGCCGGCGAGCAGCAGCGCGGCGAGGAGGGCGAGAAGGAGGGCGGCGGGCTTCGTCTTCATGACGTTTGGGTGCTCCGGTTTTCTATACCGGACGGGTAGGCGGGTGGCGGGCGTTCGCAAGCTTGGGGACGCGGCCCGGGGCGGTTGGTTTCGGAAAACCCGCGCGGGGAGGAAGGCCTTTGCATTTTTCGCCGATCTCGCCATCCGTTTCCGCCGGAACGCTCGCCGGTTCCAAACGACCGAAGTCAGATTCCGTCTAACCGCAGCGCTTTTAAAACGTCATCCCGAGAACGCCATGGCCGAGGAAAACGAAGTCAGTGCGGGCAGGAAACGCCGGATCATCCATTGGAATCCCGACGCGGGGAAACAGGAGGAACGCCGCCGCTGGTCGGGACCGAAGGTCGCCGCGTGGACGGCCGGCGGAGCCCTCGGATTGCTGCTCGCGGCCGGCCTCGTCATCCGCGGCATCAAGCTCGTCTGGGGCCCCGACGTCTTCCAGACCCGTTCGGCCGCGGCTCCGGCGGCGCCGACGGTGGAGGGAGCGAGCTCCGCCTTTATCAGCCGAGCCAAGGCTGAGCAGGCGTTCGACCTCGCCTCCAAGGCATTGAAGGACCTGCGTCGCCTTCCGACCGATCATCCCTCGCAGCTCGAGCAGCTGATCATGATGGAGAAGGCGTTCACGCAGGCGGAGGCGCTCATCAAGGCCCACGAGTTCCCGCGGGCCTTCGCGACCCTCGAGTCTTTGAACCAGGACATCGACGCCTTCTCGCGCAACGTGAAGGCGAAGGGCGAAGCCCGGCAGGCCTACGACGCGATTCTCCTCCGCATCAAGGACCTCGAGCTGGCGCGAACCCTCGCGCCCGGGCGGCTCGAGTCCGCCTTTGAATCGGCCGGCGCGGGGCGTCAGCTCATGGCCGACGGCAATTTCACCGGCGCGAAGCAGGTCTTCGACCGCGGATTCGCGGAGCTGAAGCAGGCCGAGCAGGTCCTGCAGGGATTCGTGCGGGACAACCTGCTCGCGGGCCAGAAGGCGCTGGCGGCCGGGGAGAAGGACGCCGCACGCAAGGCGTTCCAGCAGGCGCTGGAGAAGGCGCCGGGCAACGAGGCCGGCGCGCTGGGGCTGAAGCGGGCCGAGAACATCGACCGCGTCCACGCGTTGCTGCAGCAGGGGGCGCAGCTGGAGAAGGAGCGCCGCTTCGCGGAGGCGGCCGAGTCCTACAAGAAGGCCTTCGCGCTCGATGGGTTTTCGGCGGCCGCGCAGGAGGGGCAATCGCGCGCCGCCCGCCTCGAGAAGGAGACGCGTTTCGCCGAGGCGCGGGCCGCCGCCGATGAGGCGCTGAAGGCGCGCGACTGGGCCAAGGCGATCGCCGAACTGGAAAACGCCCTGAAGGTCTATCCGGCCAAGGCCGAGGTGCAGGCGCAGCTCAAGGCGGCGCGGGAGAGCGCGCACCGCGACTCCGTGCAGAAGGCGCTGGCCCGCGCCTCCGATCACGAGAAGGCGTTCCAGTGGAAGGAGGCGCGCGATGCCTTCAATGAGACCCTCCAGCTCGATCCCGACCAGGCGGAGGCCAAGGAGGGCTACAAGCGGGCGGGCACCGTCATCCGGGCCTTGCTGCAGTACGAGCGCTACATCGAGGCGGCAGACCAGCTGGCCAACAAGTCCGACTTCCAGGGCGCCATCCGGCGTTTCAACGAGGCGATGGCCGTGAAGCCCGCCTACCTGCAGGCCAGCGACCGCGTGCAGCAGCTGCAGGCCCTCCTGCTGGCGCAGAACACCCCGGTCGACGTCACGTTCAAGTCCGACGACGAAACCTGGGTACAGATCACGAATTTCCGCGCGCCCAAGAAGTTCGAGACCGAGACGATCAAGATCCTGCCCGGTAACTACGAGGTGGTCGGCCGTCGCCGCGGTTACCGCGACGTCGTCATGTTGCTGCAGGTGCGGCAGGGCATGCCGCCGCCCGTTGTCTCCGTCATCTGCTCCGTCAAGGCCGACAAGTGAGTCCGATGATGAGAATCCTTCGAGTTCGCCTCGTCTCCGGTTTCGTCCTGCTTGCGACTCCGCTTTTTGCGGCCGATCCGGGCGCGAACCAAGGCAGCCGTCCCCAGACCGGCCGGACTGGTGCCGCCGGACGTGGTGTCCTCCCCGATCCGGCGCTGCTCGATGGTTCAGCGGTTCCCGCCGAGAAGAAGGGAGAGTTCGGAATGATCGGCGACTTTGAGTTGCCGGGTGAATCCGAGGGGGGCGGGGAAAAGGTCGGCGGGGGTTCCGGCCCGCAGGAGGCGCAGCAGCCCGCCGCGGGAGGGTCGGGACTCGCGGGCGCCGGCGGGGGCGCGGGTGAGCAGGGCAAGCCCGGATCCGGGAAGCCGGGATCGCCGGGGGCCGGGGCGGAGGGCAAGGAGGGTACGGGTGCCGCCTCCGCGGGAGATCCCCAGGCCAAGGCCGAGGGAGTGCGCGTGGCCCAGTTGGGCGGCGATGCTTCGGGAGCAGTGGGGGCCGAGGCCGGTTCCCAGAAGCCGCCCCAGGTCGCCATCGGCGACGCGGCGATGAGAATTCCCCAGAATAATCAGCCGGCGTCCGCGGTCGTCGGCGCCCAGCAGGTCGCGGGGGCGAACACTCAGGTCTACGAGAAGGGCACCGGTACCGGCGGCAAGGGGCCGGCGGGCAAACAGGGCGCGAACCGCACGGAGAAGGGGCGCGCGATCCCCGCGGGGCTCTGATCCACCATGAGCCTCCGTCGATCCTTCGCCGTCTGGTCGCTCATCGTGGCGGCCGTGCTGCCTGCGGCGGCCGCCACCCGGATCTTTCCCGTCGGCGCGATCGAGGACCTCTGGAATCTGCCGGCGGATGAGTTCCGCCAGAAGTACCCCGGCATCAACGCCAGCGGTCTCGGTCCCAGCGACGAGGGTTGGTACGTGCGCTACCGCCACGAGAACCTCACCTACCTGTTTGGTCCGCTCGCTGACCGCGAGGAGGCCCGCAAGCGCAAGTGGGAGATGGAATCCGTCCGCGACGCCGCCATCCGCAACCGTCCTTCGTTATCGTCCAGCCAGGTCGACTTCGTGCGCTTCAGCTTCACCAACGTGTACGGCCGCGGAGGCGACGGCACGGGCGGCGGCGAGGGTCAGGGCAGGGCGCGGATGTCGGCCGATGGCAAGAGCGGTCCCGACGGCGACCTCGACGGCGATGGCATCGCCAACGCCCTCGACAACGACATGGATGGCGATGGCGTCGCCAATGATCAGGATCAAGATGCCGACGGCGACGGGATCCCCAACGGGCAGGACGGTTATCCGTACGGTTCGATGGACGACAAATTACGCGGTGCCGGGGCCGACGGAGACGCAGCCAAGGCTGGGAAAGACGCCGCGGGACGCGGTGCCGCCGGAGACCGAACCGCTGCCGGCAGCAAGAGTGGTCAGGAGGGGAGGGAAGGCTCCCAGGGTACCGATGGCGCAGCGGGTCAGCCGGTGGGTTCGGGTCAGCAGGGCCAGCAGCAGGTCGCTTCCCTCGGCCGGCCGGGGCAACCCGGTGGGCAGCCGCAGGGTCGAGATGGCCGGATGGCACAGTCGGGCCAGCCGGGTCAGCCGTCATCTTCCCAAGCCTCGGGTTCCGGTCAGTCGGGCAGCCCTTCCAGCAGCCAGTCCGGCCAACCCGGCTCCCCGGGCAGCCCCTCGGGCGGACCGCCGAGTTCCTCCGGCGGATCGGCCAACCCGGTCGCCCTGCTGCAGGCACTCCTGAAGGCCATCCTCGGCCTCTGACGCCGCTCCGCGCGACAACCGCTCGACGGGCGGACGCGGTCCTGCTTCAACGGAGGGCATGAACCCCGCCCCGCTTAGCGCGTCGCTCACGCGCCGCCGTTTCCTCGGCTCGGCCGCCGCCCTCGCGGCGGCTTCCTCGTTGCCGCGCTTCAATATCGCCCGCGCCGGTCAGTCACCCAACGCGCGCATCAACGTCGCCTGCGTGGGCATCGGCAACCGCGGTTGGTACGCGGTTTCAGAGCTGCTGAAGGACCCGCGCGTGAACATCGTCGCCCTCGCGGATGTCGACACGGAGATGGTGGAGGGCACGGTGAAGCGCGCGGCCGCGCTTCGGAAGTCGGCCGAGCTCACCTCGGCCCCGCTGGATTCGGTGCCGGTGTTCAAGGACTACCGCGAGATGTACGCGAAGATGGCGGACCGGATCGACGCCGTGACGGTCTCGACTCCCGACCATCACCATTTCCCCGCCGCCATGATGGCCGTGAAGCGCGGCAAGCATGTCTATGTCGAGAAGCCGCTCACGCACTCGGTGGGCGAGGCCCGCGCGCTGCGCGAGGCGGCGAAGGCGAAGGGCATCATTTCGCAGATGGGCAACCAGGGCCGGGCCACGGAAGGCATCCGCCTGATGAAGGAGTGGGTCGAGGCCGGCGTGATCGGCGACGTGCGCGAGGTGCTGTCGTGGTCACCGGGCTTCGATCGCACCTATTTCATTCGGCCTGAAGTATTGCCGCTCCCCCCTGAAAATCCGCCGGCGACGCTCGACTGGGATCTTTGGTGCGGGCCGGCGGAGCCGATCCCGTATCATTCGACGATCGCGCCGCGGCGTTGGCGGGGCTGGTGGCGCTTCGGTAACGGCATGCTCGGTGACTGGGCCTGCCACACGCTCGACGCGCCGTTCTGGGCTTTGGACCTGGGTGCGCCATCTTCGGTGGAGGCGCAGGTAAGCGCCGTGAGCCCCGAGGTCGCCCCGGAGTCATCCGAGATCACGTGGCGGTTCCCGGCGCGCGGGTCGCGTCCGCCGGTGACCTTGCGCTGGCTTGAGGGCGCCGCGCGGCTTCCGGCGCCGCTGGCCGGCTGGCAGGATGACGCGAAGAAGTCCGGCTTCCCCGCCCGCGGCATGGCAATGCTCGGCAGCCGGCACACGCTGTTCGCCCCGGGTGGCCGGCCCGACAGCCCCCGGCTGCTGCCGGCCGCGGTGATGGAGGAATTTCGCAAGAATCGTCCGCCGGCGCGTCTCCCGCGCGTGGTCGGTGGCCCGATGAAGGAGTGGCTCGACGCGATCGCCGGGACCGGACCATTGCCCGGCTCGAACTTCGAATACTCCGTGCCGCTCTCCGAGATGGTGCTGCTGGGCGTCCTCGCGATGCGCACCGGTCGTCGCATCGAATGGGACGGCAAGACCGGTCGCGTGACCAACGACCCTGGCCTCAACCGGCTGGTCGATATTTCCGCTCGCTCCGGCTGGAAAGTCTGACCCGTCCCGGCGTGTTGCGTGGCCGGTTCCCCGGGCTGCGGGCTTGCCCGCCGTGAACGGGGTCGGGGTGGGCGGTCGTTTTTTAAGCTTACAGATCTAAACATTGAATGCCGCGACCCCATGCGGGCGCCCGGCTCAGTCGGCTTTCTTCGTCTGCTTCTTCTTCGCGGCGGCGGGGGCGACGGGTTTGCGGAGGACGACGGGAACGGCGTTAGCCTGCGGCGCGCCCGGCGTGCTGCGGCCGTCGGCGACGATCTTTTCCAGCAGGCGGGTGAGTCGGGTCACGACTTCGGGCTGCTCACGATGAAGGTTTTTCGCCTCGGCGAGGTCGCCGCCGGCGATGCGATAGAGCTGGGTGTCGGGCAGGCCTTGCTTGATCGCCTCGGGATCGCGCGGCTCCGACCAGCCGCCGCTGCCGGCGCAGAGCGCGAGCTTCCACTCGCGGTCGCGGATGGCGAACGCCCCGGCGATGCTGTGGTGCACGACCGACTCGCGCGCGGACGGGCCGCGGCCGAGCAGCACGGGCAGGAAGCTGAAGCTGTCCTCGCCGACGTTGTCCGGCAGGCGTTCACCGACGATCTCAGCACACGTGGCGAAGACGTCGGTGAGGCAGAGGAGCTGGTCGCTCACGGCGGGCTTCACGCGGGCGGGCCAGCGGACGAGGAACGGGACGCGGTGGCCGCCGTCAAAGATGTCGGCCTTGTGGCCGCGGAGGTCACCGTTGACCGCGTGGCCCTTGGCGGCGAGTTCCTCGATGCGCGCCTGCGGCGAGCAGCCGTTGTCGCTGGTGAAGACGATGAGCGTGTCGCGAGCGATGCCGTTGCGGTCGAGGGCGGCGAGGACCTCGCCGACGGCCCAATCGGTCTCGAGCACGAAGTCGGCGTAAAGGTTTAGGCCGCTGCGGCCGATCCATTCCTTGTTCGGCGCGATCGGGGTGTGAGGGGAGGCGAGCGGCAGATAGAGGAAGAACGGCTGGCCGGACTTGGCCCGCTCGTCGATCGAGCGCACCGCTTGGCGGGTGAATTCCGGCAGGACATGCTCGACCTCGAAGCCGGGGGCGGTCGGCCCGGGGCGGGCGGTACCCGCGTGCGGTGGGTGCATCGGGAAGGCACGCGTAAGGGTGGGCAGCTTCGTGACGCGGTCGTTCTCGATGAAAGCGTACGGAACCATGTCGAGCGAGGCGCTGATGCCGAAGTAACGATCGAACCCCACGCTGGTCGGGCCGTTGCGAATGGGGGCTCCGTAGTCGACGCTGTCGACCTGCGCGGCCGACTCGATCGAAAGCTCGCTCACCGTTTTTCCCGGCAGCCGCGCCCAGTCCATGCCGAGGTGCCACTTGCCGATGACGCTCGTGTGGTAGCCCTGGCGCTTGAGCAGCGAGGCGAGCGTCTCGCGTCCGGGTTCGATCAGGCGCGGCGAAAGCCCACCGAGCACACCTTGCTGAAGCCGTGTTCGCCAGTTGTAACGTCCGGTGAGGAGTCCGTACCGGGTCGGCGTGCAGACGGAGGACGGCGTGTGGGCGTCGGTGAACCGCACGCCCTCGCGGGCGATTCGATCCATATTCGGCGTACGGATGCGGCCGGCCGGATTGTTGGCGCTCACGTCGCCGTAGCCGAGGTCATCGCATAGAATGACGATAACGTTGGGCCGCTCGGCGGCGAAGGCGGCGGCGCAGATGAGGAGGAGGGCGGCGGCGAGGCGGGGTAGCATGGGGTAAATAAAGCGGTCCTAGGCGGGTCAGCGCAGGATACGGTCGAGAATCTCGCCTGGCCCGTAGCGGACGGCGTCGGTGCAGGGCAGTCCGGTCTCTCGGGCCGCGGCTTCGACGGAGGCGCGGGCCTCGGCGTCGGTTTGTTCCCAGGTGTTGAGCGCGATGCCAACGACCGGCACCGGAGCGAAGGCGCCGGCGGCGGCCGCGACCTGCTCGTAGAGTGCGACGACCTTGGAGAGCGGCGGAATCTCGATGTGCGGGAAGGAGCGCAGGGTCTTCACGCCGGCCTTCGCGACCAGGATGAGGTGCGTCGGCTGCGTGCCGCGGATGAGGGGCAGGGTGGCGGTCGAGGCGGGGTTGAGCAGCGAACCCTGGCCTTCGACCCACAGGACGTCTTGTCTCGGCGCGTGCCGCATGACCTCGGCTTCCACTGCGCCGCTGGCGTAGTCGACGCGCACGGCGTCGAGACAGACACCGCTGCCGCTGATCATCATGCCCGCCTGGCCGGTACCGACGAAACAGGACTTCACGCCGCGCTCCCGGGCGGCGCGGTCGAACTCCAGCGCGGCGGTCATCTTGCCGATCGCCATGTCGGTGCCGACGAAGAGCACGCGCTTGCAGGGCAGGTTACGTGCCCCTCCCGTGCCGCTCGCGAGCCCCGGCGGCTCGCGGCGCATGTCCCAGATGGTGACGCCCGGCCTGAGCGCCGCGGCGATCCCGGCGTCCTCGCCGAGGCGGGTGTGCAGGCCGCTCCAGATCGAGACGCCGCTCCGCACGGTGAGTCGAAGGTCCTCCATCCATTCCGGCGGAACGCGTCCGCCGCTCGGCGCCAGTCCGATCGCGAGGGCGGTGGGTTTGTGCGCCAGCGCCTCGGCTACCGTCGCCACGATCGGGATGTCGCGCTTGAGCGGCAACCGCGTGATCTCGCGCAGCGAGCGGCCCGCGGCGTCACGGTCGATCACGGCCACGACTTCGTCCCCGCGGTAACGCAGCAGGGAGATGCCGGTCTTGCCGTGCTTGGGCGTGAGCAGGCCGGAGTGCTGGAGGATGACGAGACGCTGGGGGCGCCGGGGGTCGAACGTGGTGTCAGTCATGGATGAGTCCAAAGCCCGGCGTGGTCGGCAGCTGGAGCCGGCCGCCGCGCAGGGTCGCGCCGGCGAACGGGTCGGCGGAAAGGTTCAGGTGGCTGTCGATGTCGAGGTAGTCGACGAGCGGTCCGAGCGTGGCGGCGCAGGTGTTGCCGAGCGCGGTGCTGCCGTAGCAACCCACAAGGATCTTCATGCCGTGGGCGCGGGCGGCGTGCACGAGGCGGAGGGCGCCGTCGAGGCCGCCGCACTTCATCAGCTTGATGTTGATGCCGGCGACCTTGCCGGCGAGGGCCGGGATGTCGGCCGCGGTCTTGCAGCTTTCGTCGACGAGGATCGGCAGGGGTGACGCCGCCTGCAGGGCCGCGAGATGTGCCTCCTGTCCGGCGGCCAGCGGCTGTTCCAGGTGGTCGACGCCGCGCTCCCCCAGCCAGCGTGCCATCACGACGGCGTCCGCCGGGTTCCATCCCCCGTTGGCGTCGACGCTCACGCGCGCCCCCGCGGGGATCGCCTCCCGCACGGCTGCGAACATCGCCTGGTCGGCCGTGATTCCGGCCGGAGCGCCGAGCTTGACCTTGAAGGCGCGCACGTCGCCCACCTCGAGCCATTGGCGCGCGCGGGTCCGGGCTGCCTCGGGCGATGAGATGCCGATGGTCACCGAGGTGAGGGGGCCCGGTTCTCCGGACAGGCCGAGCAGTCGCCACACCGGTTGGCCAAGGCGCTTACCCATCCAGTCGTGCATCGCCTGGTTGATCCCCGCGATCAGCGCGGACGGTGCTCCGGCGGACCATAGCCTGCGTTCAACCTCGTCGCGGGACCAAGCGGAGTTTTGCTCGAGCCACGGGCGCTGCGCCTCCAGCGCGGCGAGAAGCGCGTCGAGCCTCTGCGGGTGGGCATCGATGGCGAAAGGGGCCGCTTCGCCCCAGCCCTCGTGGCCGTCCTCGTTCCATCTTATCCAGAGCAGCTCGCTGTGCGTGCTCGTCCCGCGGCTGATGGTGAGCGGCACCCGCTTCTGCAGGCGGAGAACGGTGTGGGACAGCGCGGGCATCGGTCTGTTAGCAAAGGTGGTTGCCGCGACGAAGCAAGGAGCCGCGCAGAGGAGAAAAGGGTCGGAGGTGCTTCAGGCTTTTGCCTTCGGCTCCGTGTTGGGTCGTAGCGCCGCGAAGGTCAGCCCTGTGACGCAGAGCGCGAAGGCGAGTGCGTTCGGGGTCCGCACCGTCCAGGGCTGCCACGGCCAGGGAAAGTCGAAGAACGCGAAGTTGAGCAGGAAGTAGGTCCATGCCGCCGTGAGCAGAGCGGGGCGGGCGTAGGCGGCGGCGTCCGCGGGCGGCCGTCGCGCGAGGCGCACGCAGGCCGCGACGGAGACGGCGACCGGCAGGGCGGCGTAGAGCAGCCAGCCCGCGGCGGGATCCAGCGCCGGGGTTTCTTGGACGAGCCGCCGCGCGGTCTTCGCGGCGATCGGCAGCAGCGTGACGGGCAGGAGGATCAGCTGGGGCCACCAGCGGTCACCGGCCGCCGCGACGAGCGGAATCAGGGTGAGGACCAGCCCCGGGTCGTAGAGCACAGCTGCCCAGCGCAGCGGGGAGAATTCCGCGAGCAGCAGCAGTGCCACGTGAACGGCGAGGAGCACGAATGGCAGGGGAGGAGCCAGGCGCGGCGCGGAGTTTTCCGGCTCCTCCGCCCTGAGCCCGATGAAGGCACGTTCGCGCCAGAGGCCGAAGCCCAGGCACGCGCCGATCGCGAGGCCGAAGGTCGTCTCCATCCAGTTCCACCAGTTCATGCGTGGAGCCAAGGCCGCGAGGCCGCTCTCCGCCCAAGCGCCGGGATTCCAGGCGTGGTAGGATTGCAGGCATTGCCCCAGCGGGAAGCCGAGGCCCCCGAGCATTCCCCAGAGCGCGAGTCGCCGGGCGAGAGCGTCGCGCCGGATCCACCCCGCCCAGATCCAGCCGCCCAGCAGCGCGAAAAGCAGGCCGCCCCAGACCTCGGGCCGCGGCTTCAGCTCGGCGCCGGCCGAGGGGAACCAGTACCACGAGGCGGAAAAATAGACTGCCGGCAGCACGCGGCGCGCGGGTTCGTGCGGCGAGTTCAGCAGCCAGACGCCCGCAAGGTAGAGCACCCCCATCCCGGCGAACAGGCCAAGCATCGCACGCCAGCCCGGCCGCAATCGACCGAAGCCAAGCCCGAAGAAAAGTCCGGCGAACCCGCTCCAGACCGCACCCTTCAGAGTGAGTCCGAGCATCCCCCAGCGCCATGCCTCCCAATTGCCGACGACCGCGCGGTCCTGGGTAAGGCCGATCGTCTGCCCATAGGTCATCGAGCCGCCGATGCCCAAGGCGACCGCGCCGAACGCCGCGGCCCGCGCGCCGGACTCGACCGGCGCTCCGCGGCCGAAAAGCAGCAGCAGCGTGAGAGCGATCAGTACGCCGGCGATCATCGCTCCCGTTTCGTGCCCGTATTGCCCGCGGATTCCCCAGCCCATCGCGCCCGCGAGGGCGGGAAACAGCACCGCCTGCCAAACCGCCGGCGTCTCCGCGTCGCTTCCGGTTTTCGACATCGCCGTCGTTTCCCGGGCCGGTGAGCGGCCTACGCCCGCGCCAGCGCCCGGCGCCACACGCGGCGGAGCTCGCGGGCGGCCCGCACCGACTCCGGCCACGCGTGCCGGTCGGTGCTGAGGTGATAGCCGTGCGTCATGCCCATTTCCGGGCAGACGTGGAGGATTCCTCCCGGACGTGGTCCGGCGAGCCAGCAGCTAAACAGCGCCTCGACGAATCGGAGGTAAGTCTGGAACTCGGGGGTCAGCCGGCCGCGGGCGTCGGTGACCGGGGCCTGCAGGTGCTGGCCGGTGAAAGGGCGCAGGTGAAGCATCCGTGAGGCGCGAATCAGGCGGGGCCAGGCGAGCAGGCGAGCCGCGTAGTCCGGCGGCTGGAGATGCTTCACCACGGCGAAGTGTGAATGGTCCCACGTCACGTGCAGTTCCACCCCGGTTGCGCGGCGGTAGAGGCGCGCGAGTTCGGTGAACTTCTCGGGCGTCTCGGTCGCGGTGTCGCGGTGCGTCTCGAACTGTACGGTGACGCCTAGGCGCCGGCCCGCCGCGACGAGCCTCGCCGCGGCGCGGGCCGCAGTCGCGGGTGGGGTGTCGTGCCGGAGCAGGTGGATGTTGATCAGCGTCGCGCCGGCCCGCGCCTGTGTGCGCAGCCGCCGGAGGCCGAGGGAGAGCGTCGGCGCCGCGAGTCCCCCGGTGAGAACGAGGCCGAGGCGCCGGGCCTCGCGGGCGAGGGCCGGCGTCACTTCAGTGTAGACGCCGTCGAAGCCGGCCTCGCGCATCGCGCGCAGTCGCCGGGATGTGGTCCACTCCCGGCGGGCGGATGGATAGCCGATCATCGACCACGTGGCGGCGCAAATGACGAGGCGGGGGGCAGGGCGCGATTTCGGCATGCGCGGTTGGGAAAACGGAGGTTGAACCGGAAAAACGCCGCGAGCTTATTCGGGCGCCTCATGTCCAGCGAGCCCCTGCAGATCCAGACCGGTGACGGCGACCTGACCGTGCTCACCGCGGAGGGGCGAGTGCTGTGGCGGTATTGTTACCAACCTGAAGTCCCCGCCGGCGAGGCGCCGCGTCCGTTCGCGCATCCGATCCGCTCCCTCGCGGGCGACGTGCTGACGAATTTCCGTCCCAACGATCACGCGTGGCACCACGGACTGAGCCTCACGCTGGGGAGCGTCGGCGGGGTGAACTTCTGGGGTGGTCCCTCCTACCGAAGCGGCGAAGGCTACCGCTGGCGCGACGACCACGGCGCGCAGGTGCACCGTGGGTGGCGGCGGCGGGAGGCGGGGCAGTTGGAGGAGGACGTCGACTGGATCATCCCCGCTTCGGAACGTGTTCTGCTGCGCGAACGTCGCACGTTGGAAACCGCGTTGGTGTCAGGCGGCTGGTCGCTGCGTTGGCGGAGTGAGCTCAACAACGCCTCGGGCGGTCCGCTGGTCCTGGGGAACTTTCACTCCGCGCAGGGGCTCGCTGGCTCGCATTACACCGGCCTGCAGTTCCGCGGGGCGCGCGACCTGCTTGATCAGCATGGAGATCCGGCGATCGGAATCCGCGCGGAAGGCGATCTCGCCGGGGAGGCGGCGGTGCACGGCAACCAAGCTTCATGGCTGGAGTGGTCCTGCCAGCACGACGGATCGCTCCGGCGCACGTGCATCCGCTTCGAGAGCCTGAACGGTCCGATCCCGTGGTTCGTACGGGCGGGCAATCCTCTCGTGGCCTTCGCGTTTCACCGGGAGGAGCCGCGTACGCTCGCGGCCGGCGAGACGTTGCTTTTGGACCACCGGCTGTCCTTCCTCGCGGCATGAACTCAGGCCGGCGCACGTTTTTACGGCAGGCGGTGGTCGGTGCGGCCGGCGTGAGCTTGGCCGCGCGGGCTGCGGCATCGTCCTCCGCCGAGTTGCCGGCCTTCGACGCGGCTCGGCCAGATGCCTACTGGGAGGCGGTGCGGGCCCTTTACCCGCTCGCGCCCGACCTGAAGTACTTCAACACCGGCGGGCTCGGCCCCGCGGCCTCGCCGGTGCTGGCGCGGGCCGAGGAGGTGACCCGTCGCCTGCAGTCGCGGGTGGAGCACGGCCACGATTTGCTCGGCGGCGCGCGGTCGACCCTCGCGCGATTTCTCGGGGCGGAACCGGCGGAGATCTCGTTCGTGCGCAACGCCACCGAGGGCAACTCGATCATCGCGGGAGGACTTAAGCTTTCGGCCGGCGACGAGGTGATCTTCGAGTCGCACGCGCATCCCGGCGGATGGTACCCGTGGGCGCAGCAGCAAAGGCTCCGCGGCGTGGTGGTGCGCACCTTCGAGCCCGATCATCGCGATCCGGCGGGCAACCTGGCCCGGATCCGCGCGCTTTGCACGGCGCGCACGCGGGTGGTGCAGGTCTCGCACGTCACGGCCCCGACGGGCATCGTGATGCCGGTGGACGACATCGCGCGGTTCTGCCGCGAGCGCGGGATCTGGTGTCACCTCGACGGCGCGCAGTCCGCCGGGATGATCCCCTTTTCCCTGCGGGCGATCGGCTGCGACTCCTTCGCCACGAGCGGACACAAGTGGCTCGGCGGACCGCTCGAAACGGGCGTGCTGTACGTGCGCCGGGACCGGTTAGACGACGTCGCGCCGGTGCACGTCGGATCGTATTCCGGGGAATTGGATGAAGGCACCGGCGAACTGCGCATCGCCGGTGACGCGATGCGCTACGAGTACGGCACGCGCACGCCGGCGGCCGCGCTCGGACTGGCGGCGGCGTGCGAGCTGCAGGAACGCATCGGCCGCGAGCGGATTGCCGCCCACGGCCGCGCCCTGGCGTCCCGGCTGGCGGAGCGACTGGCGCCGTTGCCGGGCGTGGAGATCCTGTCGCCGATCGCCGGACCCCTGGCCGGAGCAATGGTGACCTTCCGCACCGGCGTGATGCCGTATGACGTGCTCTTCAAGCGGCTGTTTTACGGCCACGGATTCCGTTGCCGACCGGTGAGCGAGGAGAAGCTCAACGCAGTGCGCATCTCGGCACACGTGTTCAATACCCCCGCGGAGTGCGACGCGCTGGTCGCGACGGCCGCGACTATCCTGCGGCAAGCGTGATGCCCGGCCTACTCGACCTCGACCACCATCTCGATCTCGACGACCGCGCCGAGCGGCAGCGACGCGACTCCGAGCGCCGCGCGGGCGTGGCGGCCGCGGTCGCCGAAGATCGCGACGAGCAGGTCGGAGCAGCCGTTCATGACCTGGGGCTGTTCCTTGAAGTCATCGACGGCGTTGACGAAGCCGCCGACGCGCACGATGCGACGTACGCGGGACAATTCGCCGATCTCCGACTTCAGGGTGGCGATGAGCGCAAGCGCGGTCTGGCGCGCCGCCAGGTTGGCGGAAGCGACGGTGGCGTCGCGGCCGACCTTGCCGGTCATCACCGCGCCCTTGTCGTCGCGCGGAATGTGGCCGGCGAGGAAGACCAGGTTGCCGCTGCGGACGGCGGACACGTAGTTGGCGATAGGCTTGCCCACGGCGGGCAGCTTCGCGCCGAGGGCGGCGATCCGCGCCTCGGGTGTGCCGGGGGCTTCGCCCGCGCGCGATGCGGCGGGGAGGAGGGAGAGCAGCAGGACGGGGAGGAGGGCGCGGGTGAGTTGCATGGGCGCAGATTGATTTCATGAAACGCATCGGACCAATCTTTTTCCTGCTTGCAGGGCTCATCCTGCCGGCGGCCGGCTCCGAGTCCGGCCCGGCGGAGGCGGCTCACGCCTTCCTCCAGCGGCTGTGCGACGACCTGGGAGCGCGAATCACCGGAAGCCCCGCCAATGCGGCGGCGCTGGACCGGCTGGAAGCGGAGCTACGCGGCATGGGTTACGCCCCGGAACGTGATCCGTTCACGATGCCCGGTTGGACCCGCGGGGAGGATCGGGTCGAGATCGTGGCGCCCTTCGCCCGCCGGCTTCGGGTGGCGGCCCTGGGTTACTCGCAGGCTCATGAACCCTTCGAGGCGGAGGTCGTGGCGGTCGGCAATGGGCGCCCCGAGGACTACCCGGCCGGCGACCTGCGGGGCCGGGTGGCGCTCCTCGCCCACAGTTCTCCCCTGCAGGCGAGCGAGTATCTGGCGGCTGCGGCCGCGCGGGGGCTTCGCGCGATCCTGTTCGTCAACCGCGAGGGCGGAGGACTGCTGCTCGCGCGCACTGCGAGCTTCTCCGGGACGCCGGCGCCGCTGCCGGTTTACTCCGTCTCGCAGGAGGAGGGGCTTTGGATGGGGCGGTTGCTGGCCCGTGGCACGGCGGTGCGCGTGCGCGTGGAAACCCGGTCGGTCTGCGGCCCCGTCGACACGGCGAACCTGCGGCTGCTGATCCGCGGTCGCGTCCCCTCCCGCCTCATTGTCGGCGCCCACCTCGACAGCTGGGACCTCGGGCAGGGGGCCCTCGACAACGGGATCGGGATCGCGCAGCTGCACGCGCTCGCCGCCGCCCTGCGCGGCGCCCCGCTGCATCACTCGGTCGAGCTCATCTGGTTCAACGGCGAGGAGCAGGGCCTCCACGGCTCGCGTCACGCCGCGGCCCGCCTGGGCGACACTCCCGTGGTCGCGATGCTCAACCTCGACATGGTCGGCGTGCCTTGGTCGGTGAACGCATTGGGCGACGACTCGCTCGTGCCGTCGCTCGAGCGCTGGAGGGCCTCCGGCACCGTTTCCCGCCGGCTTGCGCGCGGCGTGGAGAACATCAATTGGGTGGCCAGCGACCACACGCCTTACCAGCTGGCCGGCGTGCGCGCGTTCACCTTCAACGGCCCCATTCCGCGGGAGTCGGTCCGGTATTACCACGACCTCGCCGACACCATCGACAAGGTCTCGCCCGAGCTGATCCGTGATTCATCGTCCGTGATCATCGACGTGGTCCGCGCGTTGGCCTCCGATCCCGGCCTCGGCGCGTGGCGGCGCGAGCCGGCCGCGACGCGGGACTTGTTCACGCGATTCAACCTGGAGCGCCGGATGGCCGCGATGGGGTTGTGGCCGCCCGGTAAGTGACATTCCGGCGCTTTGACACCGCGCGCTTTGTCGGAAGGGTTGGCCGGTCTTCTCCAAATGAAAGCCGTCCTCATTCCCGCGTTGTCCTCCGTCCTGCTCGCCATGACCGCATCCGCCTCCGCCGCTGCCGCCAAACTTGAATCGCTCGTCCTCGGGGGCGGTTGCTTCTGGTGCACCGAGGCGGCGTATGAGCTGCTGCCGGGCGTACGGAACGTCGTCAGCGGCTACGCCGGCGGCCACGTGGCCAATCCCACCTACGAACAGATCAACACGAAGAAGACCGGGCATGCCGAGGTCATCCGCATCGACTACGATCCTGCCGTGGTGTCGCTGGAGCGGCTGCTCGACTTCTTCTGGCAGGTGCACAACCCGACCCAGGTGGGCGGCCAGGGCAACGACATCGGCCCGCAGTACCGCTCCATCATTCTTTTCGCGGACGCGGCCCAGAAGGCCGCTGCCGAAAAGTCGCGCGCCAAGGCCGCCGCGGAGTTCCGCGATCCGATCACCACGGAGATCGTGGCGTTGGAAAAGTTCTGGGAGGCCGAGGCCTACCATCAGGATTATTTCCGCCGGAATCCCAACCAGGGATACTGCGCGTACGTGATCGCCCCGAAGATTTCCAAGCTCCGCAAGGAGCTCGGTGCCGGGTCCGGTAAGTAGCGTGGCGGCGGCCCCGCTCGTTTCGGTCGTCCTGCCGGTGCGTGACGCCGCCGGCACGGTGGCGCGGGCGGTTCAGGGCATCCGCGCGCAGACGCTGGCGGACTGGGAACTGGTGATCGTCGACGACGGTTCGATCGACGGCACCCGTGAAATCCTTGAGGAGGTGCGTCGTGCCGACCCGCGTGTCCGCGTGCTCGTGCGGCCGCGCGATGGCATCGTGGCGGCGCTCAATGCGGGTGTGGCCGCGACGCGCGGAGTTTTCGTCGCGCGGATGGATGCCGACGACGAGGCGCATCCCGAGCGGCTGGCGGAGCAGGCGGCATTCCTCGGTTCCGCTGAAAACCACGGGATCGGCGTGGCCGGCTGCCTGGTCGAGCACGGGGGAGATCCCGCGGCCAACGCCGGCTACGCGCTGCACGTTGACTGGCTGAACTCACTCACGGCTCCGGATGAGATCGCGCTGAACCGCTTCGTCGAGTCGCCGCTGGCGCATCCAAGCGTGATGTTCCGCCGGGAACTCGTCGACCGGCACGGCGGCTACCTCGAGGGATTGTTCCCCGAGGATTATGAGCTTTGGCTGCGCTGGCTCGACGCCGGCGTGCGCATGGCGAAGGTCCCGCGCACGCTGTTGCGCTGGAACGATCCCTCCGGCCGCGCCTCGCGCACGGATCCGCGCTACTCGCCCGAAGCTTTCTTCGCCGTGAAGGCGCCGTGGATCGCCCGCTGGCTGCGCGCGCGGGGAACCGGTACGGCCGACGGCCGGCGCGTCCTTGTCTGGGGCGCGGGCCGCCCGACGCGGAAACGGGCCGAGCTCCTCCTGGCCCACGGGGTGCGGATCGAGGGTTACGTCGATATCGATGCCCGCAAGGCCACCGCGGCAATCGGCGGCACGGGGCGGCCGGTGTTGCTCCCGGATGATCTGCCGCCGCCCGCGGAGTGCTTCGTGCTCGGCTACGTGTCGTCGCGCGGGGCCCGTGAACTCATCCGCACCGCCCTCGGGCGCCGCGGCCACGTGGAGGGCCGTGACTTCCTGATGTGCGCCTGAGCATCCGGACGTGGCCGCCGGCCCGCCATTCGCATTGCCGTCGCGTGGGCCGGTGGTGACGGTCGAGCCATGGAACCGTTTGAATTCAGGGTGGAGATCCCGGCGGCGGCGGCGGGAACAACGGACGACGTGCTGCTCGAGCACGGGTTCGCCAACTGGAGCGTGTTCGACGACGTGATCGCGCGGCGGGCGTGGGTCGCCGGCGTGTGCGGCGGTGAGGCTGAAGCCCGGGAGGAATGGGGACGTCTCGCGCCGCTGCTCGGCGCCGCGGGCGTGCAGCCGATCGCGGAACCCGCGGGACGGGCGCTTGCTCCGGCCGATTGGCGCGACAGCTACAAGGCCCACTTCCATCCTTGGAAATTTGACCGGCTACATTGGGTCCCGGTCTGGCTCCGCGAAACCTACGCGGTGCCCGCGGGCGAGAGCGTACTCTGGCTTGATCCCGGTCTGGCCTTCGGCACCGGCAATCACGAGACGACGCGCCTGTGCGTGGAAAGGTTGGTGGCCCGCGCGCGGGAGCGCGGCGTGGCGGAGCGGGTCATCGACGCCGGCTGCGGGTCGGGCATCCTCGCGCTCTCGGCCGCCTTGCTAGGTTACCGCGACATCACGGGCTTTGACAACGACCCCGAGGCGGTCCGCGTGAGCGGTGAGAACGCGGAACTCAACGGACTCGCCGGGCGCGTCGATTTCCTGACCGCCGACCTTGTTTCCGGATTGGCCGGGCGGCCGGCGGACGTCCTTTTGGCCAACATTCAGGCCGACGTGCTGATGCGGTTCGCCGGAGAGCTCACCCGCGCCGTCGCCCCGGGAGGCGCGCTGATCCTCAGCGGCATCCTGGCGCATGAGAACGAGGCGGTCCGCGCGGCGTTCACGAAGTCGGCTCCCGGTTGGACGATTGACTTCCGCGTGATGGGCGAGTGGAGCGACGTGCAACTGCTACAGCCGGCGGGATCCTCGTGATTTTTTAGCGCTGGCCGCTCTCCCGGCCTACTTGGGCGGGCGGTTTTTTTCCCGAGGCTGTCGCTACCGTCGGAGACGGTCGGTTGTCGCCCTCTGCGGGGGCGTTACGTTGCCTTTACCTGGCCTGCGCGTCGAGCCGGCCCTCCGGGCGCAGCGCGGCCTCATGCACGACCGCGCCGTCGACGGCGTGGTGGCGGATCAGCAGCCGGGGGCCCGCGGCGGGACGTTCCGTGGTGAAGGTCAGGAATCCACCCTTGAGGCGGAAGAATTTCTGCACCGCCTCGTCGCCGGGCTTCGGGGTGTAGCCGCCGGCGTGGACGTCGGACGACGGGCCGCAGCCGAACTCGCGCGTGCCGCTGGCGGGGTCGATCGAGAAGTACTGCCAGTGGCGGTCGCCCGTCGCGACAACCAGGTTGCGCTGGGCGCCCAGGAAGCGGCGGAGCTCGTCGCCTTCGTGCTGGAAGCCCGCGTTGGCGTGGTTGTCGTTCTTATTGCCGCGGTCGGGGCCGACGATCGGGGTCGGCGTGACGAGCACGCGGAAGGTGGCGTCGGAGGCCGCGATCGTGCGAAGAAGCCACTCTTTCTGCGCCGCGCCGAGGATCGTCTTCGCGGGTCCGTCGGGCGCGTCATTGGCGCTCCGGTAGCGCCGGCCCTCGATCACCCACACCTGCACGTCGCGGCCATGACGGAAGGTGCGGTAGGGCAGCGGGGAAACCGGCGTCTGTTCGGACCAGATCGCGAGGCCTTGTTCCCAGGTCAACGAGCCGTAGGTCTGCCCGGGCCAGCAGTCGTTTTTCAGCAGGTCGTGATCATCGTTGGTGAAGTAGGCCGGCGTCTGGTTGTGGAACGCACGCTGGAACGGCAGTGCGAACAACCGGTTCCACTTGAACCGCGCCAGCTCCGCCGAGGTCGCCCACGGGTCGGGCTTGTCGTAGTATTCCACGTCCCCCGTGTGCACCATGAAATCGAGGTCCATGGCCGCCATGGTCGCGTAGATGCGGTGCCCGTTTGCCGGGTCATCGCGGCGCGGATAGTCGCCGCAGGTCACGACGGCGAACGAGACCCGCGCCGGGGAGTCGGCCGCGGCCGCCGTGCGGAACGCGCCTTCGACGGTTGCGCCGGGCTTGCCGTTGGAGGCGCGGGATTCGACCCGGACGCGGTATGGGGTGCCGGCACGCAGTCCCCGCACGGTGAACTGGCGCGTGTGGTCACGCGCGGCGTCCACCGCTGCCCATCCAGTGTCGATGGCCGGACCACCCGAGGCCGGCGTGAGGAGCGCCCGCACTTCGCCAGCCGCGCCGGGCAAAGCGCCCTGCATATCGCCAACGGCGCGACCGGGCGGGAGTTGCGTCCGCCAATCGGCGGTCTCGACGATCCGGCGCAGCTCCGCCGGGGAGATCGCAGACGCGTTCTTCGTCGCGGCCTTCTCCGCCGCGGAGCTCATCGCTGACTCACGCGCGACCTGGGTCGCGGCCCGCACCTTGGAGCGGTCGCCGTCGAGCGTCGGCTCGAGGAAGGTCGCGCCGGACCAGTTCGCTTCGGGCGCCGCGGTGAGGCGCGTCCAGATGACGGCCGATTCTGTGGTCACCTCGCCGACCTTGAGCCCGTTGCCTTGGAAAACCGAGGCGCCGAGCAGTTGGCCCAGAAGTAAAAGTGCGGTTGCGGTGAGGAGGCGGGGTTTCATGGGTAAAAGGGCGAGGCACCTTCGCGAAGCACCTCTGGTTCTCGGCGCCGGCCGCTGGTGCGACAAGAACGGATCGAGGGGTGGCGACCGGGCGTGCGCTCAGGCGTAGCGGTCGGGAGAGAGCAGGCTGAGGTCGATCGAGGCCGGCTCACCGTCGACAATCTCAGCGACGAGTTGTCCGGTGATGGGTCCAAGGCTGAGGCCCATCATCGCGTGGCCGGTCGCGGCGATCAGGTTGGGTACGGCGGCGAAGCGACCGAGGTAGGGTAGCCCGTCGGGCGTCACCGGCCGCAGTCCCCGCCAGGGTTCGATTCCTTGAAAATCCTCCGGCGTGAACTCTGGAAAATACCGCGGCAACGCCTCGGTGATTCCCCGGATGCGGCGCGGCTGGATGCTTTCGTCGAGACCGACGACCTCCATGGTGCCACCGACCCGCAGGCTTCCGCCCATCGGGGTGACGGCCACGCGCGCTTCCGTCAGGATCGAGCAGAGCCGGGGCAGTTGCCGCGGTCGCGGCAGTGTGAGGCTGTAGCCCTTGCCCGCCTGCATCGGCAGACGGAGGGCGAGGTCACGCACCATCGAGGGTGACCAGGAGCCTCCGGCCAGTACGAACGCGTCGGCGGCGATTTCTCCGTGGTTCGTCCGGGCGGCCGCGAGGCTTTCGCCGTCGCGTCGCCAGCCGTTGAGCTCCGTCTCCCAGAGGAATTTCACCCCCGAAGCTTCCAGCCGCGGGGTGAGGCCCGCGATCAGGCGGCTGGGATCAAGGTGCGCGTCCCGGGGAAAATAGACCGAGCCGGCGACATTCATGCGCACGTCCGGGTCGAGCCGCGCGGTCGCCGCGGCATCGAGGACCTCGGCCGGCACGCCGAGCTCCCGCGCGTGACGCGCCAGCGACTGCTCATGGGCGAGTGTGCGTTCCTCGCGGCAGAGCATCAGCAGGCCGCGCGTCGCGAGCCCGAAGTCGGGCAATTCGTCGGCGAGCCCGACGTAGAGTTCGCGGCTCGCCAGATTGAGGTCGCGCAGAACCGGGGCCGCGCGCGCGACGTGCTCCGGCGTGCAGGCGCGCATGAAGCGCCAGCCCCACGCGGCTAGTTCCGCGTCGAGCCGCGGGCGGATGTAAAACGGACTCGCGGGATCGAACATCCATTTCAGCCCGAGGGCGACCATGCCAGGGGCGGCCAGCGGCACGAAGTGGCTGGGAGTGATCATCCCGGCGTTGCCGAATGAGCAGCCGTCGCGGTCCGCCGGGCCGCGCTCGATGACCGTCACCGCGTGACCGCGCGCGCGCAGGGCGCGGGCGCAGCAGAGGCCGATGATGCCCGCGCCGCAGACGACGACGTGTCGCGGACGGAACTGACTCACGGGCGGATTCCCCAGCAGAACAGGTCCCGTTCGTCGAGCAGCAGGGTGGCCTCGGCCATCACGTGCGCGGTGCCGGTGATCGTGGGTGCGACGATCCCCTTGGCGCGGTCGATCCAACGGTAGCGGGCGGAGAACACGCTGCCGATCACGCTTTCCTGCAACCAGACCTCACCCTCGGCCAGCTTTCCGTCCGCGGCGAGGCAGGCGAGCTTGGCGCTGGTGCCTGTGCCGCAGGGGGAGCGGTCCCATGCCTTGCCCGGGCAGAGCACGAAGCTCCGGCCGTGGTGCTCCGGCCGCGCGGCCGGACCGGACAACTTGACGTGGTCGACTTCGGGAAATCCCCGCGTGTGGGCCGCTTGGCGGGCCCGCCACGAGAAGTCCGTCAGCGCCTCCAGCGAGTCGGGTGCGAGGGGGAAGGGAGAGTCGGTGATGATCAGGAACCAATTTCCGCCCCAGGCGATGTCACCGCGCACCTTCCCATGACCGGCTACCTCAAGCTCAACCTGGCGCGCCGCGCGGTGCGAGGGGACGTTGTCGACCGCGACGCTGCCGTCGTTGTGCAGGGTGGCCTCCACGGCGCCGACCGGCGTATCGATGCGCACGCGACCCGGCGCGATGCGGCCGAGATGGGCGAGGGAAGCGACCAGCCCGATCGTTCCATGCCCGCACATGCCCAGGGTGCCGACGTTGTTGAAGAAGATCACCCCGAGGTCGCAGCCGGTCCGATGCGGGGGCACGAGCAGCGCGCCCACCATCGGTTCGGAGCCGCGGGGTTCGCTCACGATGGCCGTGCGATGGGAGTCGAACTTCTCCCGGAACAGTTTGGCGCGGGCATCGAGCGGCCCCGCGCCGAGGTCGGGTCCCCCCTCGAGTACCAGCCGGGTGGGCTCACCGCCGGTGTGGGAATCGAGCACGCGGATGCGTTTCATGCGGGTAAAGGCTTCATCCGAGGATTCTTGATGGTGGTTAGGCCTGAGATCGTCGAACCCGAAGGGCGGCGGCGAGCTTGTTTCCCGCGGTTCACCGGCGTGGAGTGAAAGTCTGGCTTCCCGCGCGGGGAAATCTGGAACTCTAGGCTTCCCAAAGGCCTTGGGGGGCCTACGTTGACCCGTTCATATGGAAAAGACGTTCATCATCTGTAAGCCGGACGCGATGCAGAAGCGCTTGGTGGGCACCGTGATCAGCCGTTTTGAGGCCGCGGGCTTCGACGTGATCGCCTGCAAGATGACGCGCCTCTCGCCGGCGCTCCTGCGCGAGCATTACGCACACGTGGCCTCCAAGCCGTTCTACCCGGAAATTGAGCGTTTCATGAGCTCACGGCCGGTCGTCATGATCGCCCTGCAGGGCGAGAACGCGGTCCAGCGCGTCCGCGATCTCCTTGGGCCGACCGACTCCCGCAAGGCCGCCAAGGGCACCCTGCGCGGGGACTTCGGCACCGACATGATGATCAACGTCGTGCACGCCTCCGACAGCGTGGAGAACGGCCTCGCCGAGATCGCGCGTTTCTTCCGGCCCGAAGAGGTTTTCGCCTGATCGGGCGGTCAGGCACTCAAGTTCCGGCGGACCGTTTGTGACGGTCCGGTAAATCCGTCGTTAGGCCGCTGGAGCGTTGGCGTTGAAACTGCTAAGGTGGCGGCTGATTTGGGGATTAACCAACACCCAACGCCATGAGCGCATCCAAGAAAAAGACCACCACCGCAAAATCGTCGCCCGCCCCAGCGACCCAACGCGCCGCGTCCGGTCGCAAGCCGGCCGCGCGCAAGGCCGCCCCGGCCGCCAAGCCGTCCGCTCCGGCCGCCAAGCCGGTTGCCCCGGCCAGCAAGCCGGCGGCTCCTGTCGCCATCGCCGCGCCGGTTTCCGCACCCGCGGTCGTCCGTCCCGCCGTCGTTCCGACGTCGATCACGACGATCTCGGCCCAGGTCGACGTCGGTTTCGGCAACACCCTCTACATCCGCGGATCGGGCGGTGGGCTGAGCTGGAGCGTCGGCCTGCCCATGACCTGCGCGGCCGCCGACCTCTGGCGGATCTCGCTCGATGCTGCGCGGCAGGACATCGCGTTCAAGGTGCTGGTGAACGACCTCACCTGGAACACGGGTCCCGACTTTGCGGTCGCTGCCGGCACCAACGTGACCGTCAAGCCGGGCTTCTGAAGCCGCTCAGGTCCGGCGGTCGGGAACGTCCGCGGTAAACTCCGCGTCGGGATTTAGCGCGAGCAGCCGGGCGCGGACCAGCTCAAGGCCCGCATCGCGGTCGGCGAGTTGCTCCGGGGTGATGATCTCGCAGCGCATGCGCACGCGGGAGAACGGCTTCGGCAGGTAGAAGCGGTCCCAGCTGCGCAGGCGCCAGGCCGAGGTGAACTCCGCGCCGACGAGCAGCATCGGGGCGCGCGTGCGCCGGGCCACGATGATCGCGCCGGGCTTGAAATCGTACCGCGGACCGCGCGGACCGTCGGGCGTGATGCCGACGTCGCGCCCGGATTGCAGGACCTCGACGAGCGCCGAGGCGGCCTCGCGGCCGAGCCGGCTGCTGGAGCCGCGCACGGTGCGCAGGCCGCCGAGGGCGAAGAAGGCGGAGAGCCAGGCGCCGTCCTCGCTGGCGCTGACGAGTGCGTGCGCCGGCCGGCCGGTGCGGTAGCGGCGAACGATCTCCGCGGCGAGGAACAGCCGGTTGTGCCAGAGCACGATGGCGACGGGGACGTCATGCCGCGTGTAGTTGCGCACGTCCTCCGGGGTGGCGTCGAACCGCAGCGTGCGCCCCCAGGCGCGCAGGAGCATCCCGATGGGCAGGAGCAGCAGCCAGCGCCACCACGCGACGCGGTGCACGCGGCGGTCGGCGGGGGAGGGCGGCGGCGGGGAGCTTGTTTCCTCGGCGGTGCTCAGGGGGCGGGGTTGTCGCGGAAACCGCGGGCCGCGCCAAGCGAAAGTGCGCGGCCGGGCTCCGGTTGACCCACGCGTGCCCGCCGTTCACGACTGCGACGTGCCGCCCACGTTTCCCCCGTGTCCCCATCTGCCCGCTGCCGAGGCCGGGATGGACTGGCGCGCGCTCCACGCGTTTCGCCACGGCGACCGAGGCGGGGCCTTCTACCTCGCCTGCCTGCGGTACTCCGCCTCGCGTTGGGAGGAGGGTTTCGCGGCACGCGCGATCCTCTGTCTCGATCGTGCGATGGGAGCTGACGTCGACGGCCACGAGCCCGAGGTCATCGCGCACCCGATGCCGTACGCGGCGGTGGCGTGGATCATCGCGCATACGCCGGAAGGAGTCTTCCTCGGCAACCCGCGGGTGCATTTCCAGCACTACGCCGGGCGGATGAATGAGCCCCGGCGCGAGCAGCGTGTGTGGCGCGCCTGGGCGTGCTGGGCGCTCACGCGGTTGGTGCGGCCCGAGCTACCGGCGGATCCTCGGCATCGGGTCGTGGAACCGGCCCTTGCCGAGATCTCAACCCGTCTGGCGCGGGTTGGGATGCCCGGGGAGGACTCGCTCTGGCAGCAAGTCATGGACGGGGCGGCACAGCTTCGCCCGTTGACCGCGATGCGCCGCTGACGGCTGGAAATGGGGAAAGTGTCGGTCCGGCGGCCTTTGGGCCCATACCCTAGTTTTCCGCGGGCGGAGTTTTCAGGATGCCCGGCCCTGCGGATTCAGCGCCCGGGCGAGGATCTCGATGTGGACCGGTTTGCTCAGGTGGTCGTCCATCCCCGCTTTGAGGCAGGCATCCCGTGTGCTGGCGATGGAGTCGCCCGTCACCGCGATGATCCTCGCCGGCTGGTAGGTGGGATCCACGGCACGCCGCTGGTTCTCAACCTGTCGGATCCTGCGGGTCGCCTCGAATCCATCCATTTCGGGCATTTGGCAGTCCATGAGCACGAGGGCGAAGGCACCCCGGCTGAAGGCCTCCACCGCTATTCGGCCGTTCATCGCTTCGGTGCAGGACAGCCCGAGTCGCTCGCTCATGCGTCGCAACACCTGCAGGTTCACGAGGCTGTCGTCGACGATCAGCACGGAGCTTCTGCTTCCGACCCGCTCTCCGTGGGCGCTCCGGAAATTGGACGCGGCGTCTTCCGGCAACAGTTCCGCGATCGAGCCGAGCACCTGGGTCCGCCGCAGCGGCTTGGTGATGACGCCATGGATCCCGTTGGATCGTAGCACTTCGGGAGGTATGACCGTCCCCAGATTCACCATCAGCACCACGGGCAGCCCGGCGAAGGCCGGGTCGCGGCGCAGCGCCTGGATGAACTCGAGGCCGGAGACGCCCGGCAGGTTGAGATCGATCAACGCCAGCCAAAAGGGGGCACCCGCGGCGTGGGTGATGCGGCAAAGACCGAGCGCCTCGGCGGAGTCGCCCGCCGTTTCGACCGTGGCGTCACACGCGGCCAGTCCGCTCTGCAGGGAGCGGCGTGTCTCCGCATGGTCGTCGACGATCAAGATCTTCCGTCCCCGCAGGTCGGGGCACTCGGGTGCCGCGGCGGAGCCCGGCGCTCGCGGCAAGGTGAGGGTGAACCAGAAGGTGGAGCCTTGCCCGGGTGAACTCTCGAGGCCGATCGTTCCCTGCATTGCCTGGACGAGTTGCCGACAGATCGCGAGACCCAGCCCGGTACCGCCGTACCGGCGGGTCGTGGTCTGGTTCGCCTGAGTGAACGGCTGAAAAAGCCGGGACTTTTCCTCCTCTGAAAGGCCTATTCCGGTGTCGCTCACCTCGAAACGCAGCGCGATGTGATCCCCGGAATCCGCTTGGCGACGGACCGTCACCGTGACGTGCCCCTTCGCGGTGAACTTGATCGCGTTGTTGACGAGATTGGTCAGGATCTGTCCCACGCGCACTGGGTCTCCCATGACCTCGACGGGCACGTCGGGCGCGATGTGGTGGGCTAATTCGAGATTTTTCTCGAAGGCCGTGATCGCAAGCGAGGTCAGGCAGGTCTCGACGCTTTGGCGGGGAGAGAACGGCAGGGAGTCGAGTACCAGCTTGCCCGACTCCATGTGGGCAAAATCCAGCACGTCGCTCATCATGCGCAGCAGGGAGTCGGAGCACTGCTGGGTCACTCGCGCCATTTCCTGCTGTTCCCGATTGAGCGGCGTGGCCAGAAGCAGGTCGGTCATGCCCACGATTCCGTTGATCGGAGTGCGGATCTCGTGGCTCATCGACGCGAGGAACCTCGATTTGGCGAGATTGGCCTCCTCGGCGGCCTTCGCATGCCGTGCGATTTGCCGCAGGTAGTACTGCTGCCAGAGCAGCAGCCCCGCGATCAGCGCCACCACGAGCAGGGCCGGGACGAGATATGGTTTGAGGTCGGTGGCCGTGATCCGGCGCGGTTCGACGGGGCCGATCCACTTGGAGTATATGCGGTCGTAGGTGCCGTCGTGCATCAAGCCGGCGATGCCCTCGTTAAGGATGGAGAGCAGGCGCCGGTCCCCCTTCTGCGTGCCGCAGTAGAAGTTGACCCTGAGGTCCGCGAGGAAGCTGGACTCCAGTCCTTCCCTTTCGACGGGGGAGAATTGATTGAGGGTGTTGGTGATCGCCACGTCGCATTCGCCCTTGCGGAGCGAAGCGAAGTAGGAGCGGGTGTCGTTGAACTCCAGCAAGGTGACCCCGGGTAGGTTTTGCTGCCGGAGGAACGTGAGGGAGTTGCTGCCGCTCATGGTGCCGACCCGCTTGCCCGACAGTTCGGAGATCCGCGTGATCGGTTGGCTTCCCGCCCGGGTGAAGCTCATCGCGTGCACGGTCACGAGGGAGATGGAGTAATCGATGATCGCGTGATCCTCCGGGCCGTCCGGGCTGATTCCGCAGAGGGCGTCGATCCTGCCCTGCTTGAATGCGACCAGGTGTTCATGCCACCAGCCCAGCACGGGTTCCAGCCGCACCCCTGAGCGGCGTGAAATTTCCGCGAGGATCTCTTCGGCGAACCCGACGGGGCGATCATCCTCATTCACGGACGAGAATGGTCCGGAGTTACGGTGAACCGCGACGCGATAGGCCGCGCGCGGCTCAGGCGATTGTGCCCCCTCGGCGCCCGGCGAGGCGGTAGCGCACCATGCTTGCAGCAGAAGCAGCAGGAAGCCTCGGTGAAACCGTTTCACGGTTCTTAATGGTGCGGCGGCGAAGCGCGGCACCAAGCGGATAAATCCTTCAGTGCCTGAGGTTTTGTACTTACGCCGCAATGGGCGAAATCTGCACTCCGCGGCCGCACCGCGGTGCCCCTCCCGCTTAAGAAAGCCGCCCCGCTTGGCGGGCGGGGCGGCTTAAAGTGGTGGCTCAGCCCGGAATCGAACCGGGGACACAAGGATTTTCAGTCCTCTGCTCTACCAACTGAGCTACCGAGCCACGGGAGGGCGGCGAAGAAAGGCGCGCGCCCGAGGTGCGTCAACGGGAATCTCCGATCGTTGCGCGCATCTGTCGTGCGGCGTGCCCCGCCGCGGTTCGGATGCGTGCGGCGGGAAATTACCTCTTGCGGATGCCCGCGGCGTGGGGCCAATTCCTAGATCAGCGCATGAACTCCGCCGATTATCTCCCGTTTCTGATCCAGGCCGCGCTCGCGGCGCTCATCACCGGCGGAGTCATCGGCGCCAGCCACCTTTTCGGGCAGCGCTTCCGGAAGAACCGGATCAAGGACAGTGCCTACGAGTGCGGTGTCGCGGGCGAGGGCCTCGTCCACGCCCGGTTCTCGGTGAAGTTCTACCTCACGGCGCTGCTCTTCATGCTCTTCGACCTCGAGGTGGTGATCCTGATCCCGTGGACGTTCATCTACCGCGAGTTCCTCGCCGGCGGCATCCCCATCCTGGGCCCGGTCCTTTTCTTCATCGGCGTCCTCGTGCTCGGTCTCGTGTACGAGGTCCGCAAGGGAGCGCTCGACTGGGAGCGCTGAGCTCCCGCGGCTGAACCGCGCAACGCTCGACCATGCGGCTGGAAAAGATCGTCTCCCGCGGCCGCATCGTCGACCTGCGCAGCCTCGACCTCGAGGGCGCGCTGCAGGAACTGCTCGAGGTCTGCGTCGACAAGTTCCCCGACCTCAAGCGCGAGTCGCTCCTGCGCGGGCTGCTCGCGCGCGAGAGCACGATGACCACCTACCTGGGCTTCGGCGTCGCGCTCCCCCACGTGCGCGTGCGGATGGGCCGGCGCTACGTGCTCGCGATCGGCCGCAGCCGCGTCGGCATCCGCCACGACGGCGCGATGGCCGACGAACGCGTCCACCTCATCGTCATGCTGATCGCGGGGGAGAACGCCCGCGACTACCTGCAGGTGCTCGCGTCGATCGCGCGACAGGTTAAGGACAAGGACCTCGTCGACAACCTGGTAAACGCGCCCGACCTCGACGCGCTGCACGAGCGCCTCGTGGGCGGCTTCGGCGGGATCCGTGCGATCGAGGCCCAGCAAAACCGCATCAACCGGCTCATGTTCCGTGAGGCCGAGCGCGTCGCCAAGGGCGCCGGGTGCGCCTCGGTCGTCATCTTCGGCGACACCTTCATCGGCGGCCTGCAGCCGGGCGTGCTGCGCTCCAGCCTGAGGACCATCCTGGTCACGCGTAATGCGCTCGAGGTGGGCGATGACGGCGACGCCCGCTTCCATGAGACGATCCAGGTTCGCTCCTTCTCGCGGCAGCGCCTCGCGCAGCTGCGCAGCGCCATGCTGGTGGCCCTGACGCGTGGCGTCGTGAAATTCACCGACCGGATCTGTTGCCTCGGCGGCATCACGGGCAGCAACCAGTTCGACACCCTCGTGGTGGTCGACATCGAGCGGGAGTTCCAGACGCTGCTCACCGGCTCGACCGCCGACCTGCTGCCGGGCGACGTGAAGCCGGAGGTGCTGGAGCGCGTCATCGCGGTCGCCACCGAGCTCGCCGTCGAGGGCCGGGAGGGCCGGCCGGTGGGCTGCCTGTTCGTGGTGGGCGACACCGAGCGCGTCGGCGGCATGTCGAAGCCGCTGGTCCTGAATCCTTTCTTCGGATACAAGGAGGAGGACCGCAACATCCTCAACCCGTTCATGGACGAGACGGTGAAGGAATTCTCGTCCATCGACGGCGCGTTCCTGATCCGCGGCGACGGCGTCGTGGAGTCGGCGGGCAGCCTGATCCAGGCCATGGACACCACCCACGCGCTGCCCGGCGGGCTGGGCGCGCGCCACGCGGCCGGCGCCGCGATCAGCGTCGCGGCCAACTGCATCGCCATCGTGGTCTCCTCGAGCACCGGTCAGGTCACGCTTTTCCGGCGCGGCGTGATGCTGCCGCTCACCGAGAAGCGCCGCTGAGGTTTCGCGGCTTGCCAGCGCCGCCGGCGCGGGGTCGATTCGCGGCATGGCCATCATCGGATCCTTCGCCACGGTGCGGGAGCAGTGCCCGCGCACGCCGGGCTTCGCCGCCGCGCTCGCCTACGCGGCCGAGGTGCTGCGTGAAGGGTCGGCCGCCCGCGCCCGCCTCCTCGCGATCGAGCCGGGCAAGTCGGCGCGGGTCGAGCTGGAGGGTGGCGCGTTCGCGATGGAGCAGGCCTACTTCACCAAGGCGCGCGCGGAGGGTTTCTTCGAGTCCCACCGCCGCTTCATCGACGTGCAGGTCGTCGTTGCCGGCGACGAGGTGATCGAGGTCATCGACGCCGCGCGGAGTGCCGTGCAGGTCCCCTACGACGCGGAGCGGGACTTCACGCACCATGCCGACGCCACGGGCGCATCGGTCGTGCGGCTCGGGGCCGGCGACGTGGCGGTTTTCTTTCCGGCCGACGTCCACCTGCCGGGCCTCCGGTCCGGCGGCTCCGCGGTCGCGGTGCGGAAGACGGTCGTCAAGGTGCCGGTCGGTTGAACCGGCCCCGCGCGGGGCGGCATGAACTACCGGCACCAATTCCACGCGGGGAACTTCGCCGACGTGCTCAAGCACGCGCTGCTCGTGGCGCTCGTGCGCGGTCTGCAGCGGAAGGAAAAGGGATTCCTCTTCGTCGACACCCATGCCGGCCGCGGGCGTTACGACCTGGCGGTGGCCGCGGCCGGCGACTCCCTCGCGCGGGAACCGGAGTGGCCCGCGGGGATCGGCCGGCTTTGGGAGGTCCGGGATCTCCCCGGTCCGCTGGCGGAGTACGTCGGGCTGGTGCGGGAGCACGACCGCAACCGCGGGAACCTCGGCGTCTCCCCGCGCTTCTATCCGGGTTCGCCCCTGCTGGTGGCCGCGTTGGCGCGGCCCGCGGACCGGAGCGTGCTTTGCGAGCTGAACGCGGCCGAGGCCGACGCGCTTCGCGCGGTGACCGCCGGTTTCCGGCGCTGCGAAGTGCGCTGCGCCGATGGTTACGCTGCGGTTGCGGCCGTGCTGCCGCCGCCGGAGCGGAGGGCGCTGGTGCTGATCGATCCTCCCTATGAGGCGCCCGATGAGTTCGCCCAAGCGTTGACCGCGCTCCGCGCCGGCCTTCGGCGACTGGCGGGCGGGGTGTTCGCGCTCTGGTACCCGCTCACCGGCCGTGCGCGCGCCGACGAGTTCATCGCGGAACTGGCGACCTTGGCGCCCGCGCCGGTGCTGACCGTGGAACTTACCGTTGCCGCCCTCGACGGGCAACCGCGGCTCTCCGGCTGCGGTTTGGCCGTGATCAATCCGCCGTGGCGCTTCGACGAGGAGGCCCGCCTCATCGCGGGCCCACTCGGGCGGGTTCTGGCCCAAGGGCCGGGAGCAGCCGTTCGGGTGCAGTGGGTCGTGGCCCCGACCTGAGTTCCGCGGCTCAGTCCGCGGGCAGGAGGCGGGGCCGACGGTCCCGTCGGGGGGCGGACTGGCCGTCGGCGGGGAGGGGATCCGGGAGGGCGGGAGGGCGAAACTTCCCGCGTGGTTCCGCGGCGCCGGCCGTCGGTACGGTGACGGCGGTCGGGGCATCCGGAGATGAAGTGGAGCGCGGGAGCAGGCGAAGAAGGATCTTTTTCATGGCGGCCGTTCGGCGAGATTGCGATGCCCTCATGACACCTCGCGTCGAGAAATGTGCCCTTGCCGTGTGCGCGGCGCACTCTCAACTTCGCGTCGGCTTCCACCCCATTTGAGCCCCTCCTTTACCCCAAGTCCCCTGCGCCCGGCGTGATCGCGACCGCGCACCCGTTTTGTTCGTTCCTCAACTCAACCCAGTCAAAAACCCGCTATGACCAGCAATCCTGAGATCAGCAACCAAGGCACCGTGCCCAACGCCAACCGGCTGTTGTGGGCGGGCTTCATGGCCATCCTGGCCGCCGGCGTGGGCTTCGCCCTCCGCGGTGGCATCTTCGGCGCTTGGGCGTCCGAGTACGGCTTCACGGCCACGCAACTGGGCGCCATCGGCGGCGCCGGCTTCACCGGATTCTGCTTCGGCATCATCATCGGCGGCGTGATCGTCGACAAGCTGGGCTACGGCAAGCTGGTCGCCCTCGCGCTGCTGGGCCACGTGCTCTCGGCAGTCGTGACGTTCATGGCCACCAAGGCGAACGCCTACGATTACCTCTACTGGGGCATGTTCATCTTCGCGTACGCCAACGGCACGCTGGAGGCCGTTGCCAATCCGCTCGTCGCGACGGTCTTCCCGCACAACCGCACGCACTACCTCAACATCCTCCACGCCTCCTGGCCGCTCGGCATGGTGGTCGGCGCCGTCGCCTCCTACCTGCTCGGCAACGTGATGGGCCTCGGCTGGAAGGGTCAGCTGGCCTTCTACCTTGTCCCGACCGTCGCCTACGCGATCATGTTCATGGGGCAGTCGTTCCCGAAGTCGGAGGCCGCCGCCAAGGGCGCGAGCTTCGCCGACATGTTCAAGGACGTCGGCCTGTTGGGCGCCGCGGTGGCCTGCTACCTCCTCGCGCTGTTCTTCGGCGGCGCCGCGATGGGCTTCGCCATCGGTGGCGTGCTCCTCATCGCGGTCGGCGTGCTGACGCGCTTCTCGTTCGGTTCCTTCCTGCTCTTCGTCCTGTTCGTGACCCACGCCCTCGTCGGCGCGGTCGAGCTCGGCACCGACGGCTGGATCGAGGCCATCACCGGCAACCTCTTCACGCCGGAGCAGGGCAAGATCCTCTTCGTCTGGACCTCCGCCATCATGTTCGGCCTGCGCTTCTGCGCCAACTTCATCGAGACCAAGCTCGGTCTCTCACCGATCGGCCTCCTGCTCACGTCCGCCCTGCTGGCGTTCGTCGGCCTGCAGCTCGCCTCCGGGATGAACTCCTTCGTGATCGCCCTGCTGGCCCTCGGGCTCTACGCGGTCGGTAAGACGTTCTTCTGGCCGACCATGCTCGCGGTGGTGGGTGACCGCTTCCCGCGCTCAGGCGCCGTCGCGATGTCCATCATGGGCGGCATCGGCATGCTCTCCGCCGGCCTCATCGGCGGCCCGGGCCTCGGCTACGCCAAGGACCGCTTCACCTCGGAGAATCTCAAGGCCACCAACGCCGCGGTGTACGACGCCAACAAGGCCGCCGCTCCCTCGAAGTTCCTGTTCCTCGCTCCGGTCACGGCCGTCGACGGCACCAAGCTCGAGGCCGCGAAGAAGGCCGGCGACAAGGGCACGCCCGAGCAGAAGGCCATCGTTGCCGCCAACCAGGCGGGCGATCGCGCCACGCTGAAGGCCGATTCCTACATCCCGCTCGCGATGGCGGCGATCTACCTGGCGCTGCTGCTCTACTTTAAGAGCGCCGGTGGCTACCGCGCCCTCAAGCTCGAGGAGCAGACCTGATCGTCGTTCCCCGCTGCAGCAAAAGGCCGCTCCCTCCGGGGAGCGGCCTTTTTTGTCCTTCGTGCCGGAGCGTGGCTCAGGCCACGCGGGGCAGGGAGGCGCGCGCCCGGCGCGGAAGGTTGATGGTGAGGACGCCGCGGGTGATCTCCGCGGCCATCGTCCCGAAATCAAAGCCGCTGCCGAGGCGCAGTTTCAGCAGGTAGTCGCGTTGCACGCCTTCGAGATGCATCGCGTCGAAGTTCACCCGCAGCGGGTGCGGCTTGCGCGCGGTCACCGTCAGGTCAGGACCGCGACCTTCGATCTCGATTCCGTTCGCGTCGACTCCGGGGACGTAGACGGTGATGCACAGGCCGTCACGCGTCTCCCGGCACTCATGCGAGGGCTCGCGGAAGGTGGTCGGGCGCTCCGTGCCGGAGGGGGAGCGGCGGGTTTTGTTCCTGGGAGGGAGCAGCGTGCTGTTCATGGGAAGCGGGTATGCCCATGGAAACGTCTCCTCTCGGGGGTCTGGTGACCGCCGGGCTTCAGAGGACCGAACGTTTCCGCGAGGGCGGAGGTTCAGTTCTGGTGGCCCGAGCCGGCTTTTTTGCTCCAGACGGAGACGACGGCCGGCCGCGGCGCACCCATGCGCTGGCACGCCTGCTGGGAGCAGGCGCCGGCGCGGCGGAAGTGGTGCGGTTGGCGGTCGGACATTGCTGAATTGGAAGGCGACCGTGGTTACTGCAGGTTGGGTGCCAAGTTAAATCTCGCCCGGTGGCTGAGATTGCGCGCTCCGCGCCGCCGGCCCAGCCTGCCCGCCATGGCCACCGTATCCGACGCCCAGACTACCGTCGCCGAACTCAAGTCGCGCGTGTTGCACTTCGTACGCGAGCGCGACTGGGAGCAGTTTCACTCGCCCAAGAACCTCAGCATGGCGCTCGCCGCCGAGGCGGGCGAATTGATGGAGCACTTCCTCTGGTCGACGCCGGAACAGGCCGCGGTCGTCGCTCGTGACCCCGCGAAGCGCGACCGCATCGCTGAGGAGCTCGCCGACGTCGTGATCTACGCCCTCGAGTTCGCCAATATGACAGGTCTCGACGTTGCCTCCTCCATCGAGGCGAAGCTCGCGGCCAACGCGCGCAAGTACCCCGTCGAGAAGGCGCGCGGCCGTTCCGACAAGTACACCGAGCTCTGAACGGTTCAGGTCCTTCGACGCGGCGACTCGACTCGTCAAAAGGGAACTGGCGGATCGTTCCTACGCTCGTCCTGTCGGAACTTCGCCCCATGTGGCTGCGGCTGCAGCCGCGGAGAATTCACGAAGTCGGCCTTCGTAGGCTTCATTTCACGGCATTCGGAGAGCGTGGGGAGACGAGGCAAGATGCCTCGTCCACGTCGGAAGGGAGTGCTTTGCAGTCTGAGGCTCAGACGGCGTCAGAGTGTTGCTCGGTGTGGCCGCGGCTGCAGCCGCGGAAAATTCACGACGTCGGCCTTCGTGGGCTTCATTGCACGGCTTTCGGAGGGCGTGGGGAGACGAGGCAAGATGCCTCGTCCACGTCGGCCATGACGGGTGCGCGCGGCCGGACGATCCTTTTCGGCGACTCGGCGGGTGGACCCCGGTATTTCAGTTCTGTCCGAAGCACGCGCACTGCGACCCGCAAGGGGCTGCCGGCGGCGAGGCTTTCTGCGCGATGAATCCGTAGCCGCCGGCGATCACGCGGCGCACCGGCTCGCCGGTCTCGGGATGCCGGGTGAGCGGCGCGTCGTGCATCGACTGCCTCACCTCGAAGCGGCGGGGCTCGGCGCCGGTCTTTTCGGGAACCGTCTCGTAAACGTAGGTGGTCATGTTGAAGCGACTGGCACTGTGCCGCGCGGGTGCATCCGGGCAAGAGTGGGTCGGCGTGTGCCCTGTGCAGCTCAAGCCCCCGCAGGGCGGAACGCCTTCATCACCGCCGCATTTGTCTCGAGGCGTGGGCCGCCGACCAGGTCGACGCAATAGGGGATCGCGGGAAACACCGCCTCGAGGTTCTCGCGGATGGCCTTGGGGCGGCCCGGAAGGTTCACGATTAGCGTCCGCCCCCGGATGCCGGCGGTCTGCCGAGACAGGATCGCGGTGGGCACGTATTTCAGCGACGTGGCGCGCATCAGCTCGCCGAAACCCGGCAGGAGCTTCTCGCACACGGCCTCGGTCGCTTCGGGCGTCACGTCGCGCGCCGCCGGCCCCGTGCCCCCGGTCGTCACGACAAGGCAGCAGCCCGAATCGTCCGCTAGTCGGCGTAGTTCGGATTCAATCACGGCCTGCTCGTCGGGGATCACGCGGTAATCCGTTTCGAAAGGCGTGGTCAGCCACTCGCGGAGCAACGCCACGCAGGCCTTTCCCGGGGTGTCCTCGTAAACGCCGGCGCTGGCGCGGTCGGAGATGTTCAGGACGCCGATGCGGACGGGGGACGACATGGGAAAAGGAAGGCTGGTGGCCGGAAACGAGGCGAGCTTCAGGTGGCGTCGGCGAACTCCGCCGCGAGCGATTCGGGGTCGCGACCCGACTCGCGGAGGGCCCGCAGCGACAACGCGTCGTGCCGTTTCGCGAGCCGTTGGCCGCCGTTGTCGCGCAGCAGCGGAGCGTGAAAGTACGCCGGGGCAGTTTGTCCAAGCGCACGGAACAGGAGCAGCTGGCGGAACGTACTGCGGACGAGGTCCTCGCCGCGCACGACCTCGGTGATGCCGAGCTCGGCGTCGTCGACCACGCAGGCGAGTTGGTAACTGGGCATGTTGTCGCGGCGCCACACGAGGAAATCCCCGAAGTCCCGGCCCGCCACGGCAGACTGCCGGCCGAGGCGCGCGTCGATGAAGGGGAGCTCCTCCCCGTCCGGCACGCGGAACCGCCAGTTGACGGCGATCTTTTCGCCCAGAGGTGGCAGTGGGGAACCGACGGCGGGCCGGAAGGCCGTCGGGTAAAGGGGCTCCTCTTCAACGCCCTCCTCGTGGGGGGCTCCGGCCGCCTCGAGCACGTCGCGCCGCGAACGCGTGCACGGAAAGATGAGGCCCGCCGCGTGCAGTTGGGCGAGTGCCGCGCGGTAGAGGGGAAGACGATCGGATTGCGAAACCATCGGTTCGCGCCAGCGCAGTCCCAGCCAGGCGAGGTCCTCGCGCATGGCAGCGACGAACTCGGGCCGGCAGCGGGCGTGATCGAGGTCGTCGTTGCGGAGGAGTAAGGTTCCGCCGGCCTGACCGGCGCGTCGGGCGGCGAGCCAGAAGGTGCGCGCGTGCCCGAGGTGGAGGAGTCCGGTGGGGGAGGGCGCGAGGCGCCCGACGTAGGGGAGTTTGGAAGAATTCACCGCGGGCCGGCCTTCGTGAAGCCGGCGGTGCCAGCCTTCTCTCACGCGAGCTTTCCGTCGCAAAATACGCTTGCGGTGCCGAAGTCGAGTCGCGAGCTTCCGCGCCCCCGTCTGGTAGGATACTCAAGTGGCCAACGAGGGCAGACTGTAAATCTGCTGGGCTCCGCCCTACGCTGGTTCGAATCCAGCTCCTACCACCACTGCGGTCCGAGCGGGACCGCTTCCCCCGGTGCATTGCCCCGCCGTAAGCCTTCAGGTTGTCGGTACTGCCAGACCTTAGGGCACGCAGGAAAGTCTGATCCGGCCGTCGTTTTTGAGAGGCCGTGCGACGCGGCGAGGCCGCGGTTTTCGGCGCAGATGTTTTTCCGAGGTGGATCGGCCTACCGAGCTCATACTGTGAGGCGGGCCTAAGGTGGGACGAAGGCCGCATCAGCGGCTTCGCGAGGAGGTGAGAGGCGTCCTTGGGTTTGGGATTAACGGCCCTTGGGTGAATGCGCCCATGGGTGCTGCATGATTTTGTGGTGAATACGCCCACTTGGTCTGCATAGCTAAAGGCACATGTTTTCTTTAGGCTTTGATCAATATAGAGATAGGTAAAAATAAGGCGATGGCATGACGCGTGCAAAGGCAGGGGCAGTTCCCATCAACCTATCATCCAAACCATGAAATCCCAGCTACGCCTCCTCGTCCTCGCGAGTCTCCTGACCGCGGGTTCCTCCGTTGCCCTTGCCCAGTCGAGTTCCTCGTCCGGGAGCAGTAATTCCGGGAAGGGCTCAGACGACTCGAAGTCTTCGTCTTCGGGTTCGTCCTCGAGCTCCTCTTCATCGTCCGGCGGCGGCAGCAGTTCCTCGGGGAAATCGTCGGATGACTCGAAGGCAATCCCCGTCACGACCACGGGTGGGACCTCCGCGATCGGGAGCGTCACGGGTAACACGTCGGTAAGCTCCACCTCGGGCGGTTCTTCTACTTCGGTGATCAAGGTGGATGACAGCAAGGCCACCATCTCCACCGGGGCGACCACCGGCAACGTCACCGGTAACATCACCAGCAACACGACCACCACCTCCGTCGACGACAAGGGCGGCCTCTCGAAGAGCAGCAGCTCGGGTAGCAGCAGCTCCGGATCGAGTAGCTCTTCCTCCGGAACCAAAGTTGATGACAGCAAGGTGACCGTCACCGCAGGAACGACCTCGGGAGGCACGACGGGCAACGCGACCACCACCCCCGTCGACGACAAGGGCGGTCTTGCGAAAGGCGTGACCCCCGGGAGTGGCTCCAGCAACAGCGGTCCGGGCTCGATCAACAGCGGTCGCCGGCCTGATGACAACGCCTCCGACACCGCCAAGGCCGTGACCGCAGTGGTGCAGCAGTTCGAAGCCGCCCGTGCCAAGGCGATCGACGACCGCAAGGTCCTCATCACCCAGCTTGAAGTGGCCAAGACGGAGGCCGAAAAGGAGGCCATCCTCGCCAAGCTCAAGGCCGAGACGCAGGCCGAACGCGATCAGCAGGCGACGCTTGGCAAGCAGGTGCGCGACGAGCTGAAGAAGATCCGCGACAGCCGCACCAAGCCCGGAATCTGAGCCGCTCCGGAATGGGCGAACGGGCGGAGGTGACTCCGCCCTTTTCCTTCGGGGTCGTTTCCCCCATGCTCCTCGCACGAAACGAGTGATGCTTCGAATCCTCCTTACTCTCATCGGTTGTCTCGTGCCCGGCCTGCTGCCCGCGCAGCAGTCGCCGGGCGGCGTCGCGGTGCCGCCGGGGTGGCGCCTTGAGCACGCTGAGATGGTCCGCGGCTCCCTCGGCTGGCGCGACAACGTGATGCTCTCGCCGTTTGCCGAGGTCGCGCGTGCCTTCGTGCGCGGAGAGGCGGAGTCCTTTGTCTCGGTGAAGCGCGGCGACCTGCGACTCATCACCCTCGTGAGCGGGGACGTGCTCCGCTATCTTTCTCCCCCCGCGGAGACGCCGGGTGAGCAGCAGTGGTTCGCGCACCTTGAGGGCCGCTGGCAACCGGCGCCGGCGTGGCGCGTCGCCCTCAAGGCCGATGCCTTCCTGCAGGATCTGGTCAGCGACCTTTCCGAGACTGAAGCCGTCCGCACCGTGCTGGCCACGCGTGTGAGGGGCGCGCTGGTCACGCTGGCCCCGCGGGTTGAATTGCCATGGGGATTCGCGCTCGAACCCTTTGCACAGGCCAAGCGCGTCGCCTATTCGGCGGTGCCAGGAGACTACGATGAGTCGCGCCTGGGTGCCCGGCTGGAATGGTCGTCGGATAGGCGGTTCACCCTCGCGCTCCTTGCCGTTGCGCAGGATCGTCGCTACGCCTCGCGACAGCAGCACACGGCGGGTGGGCGCCCTCTGGCGGGAACCCTCCTTCGCTTCCGGCAGGAGGAGTGGTCTCTGCGCGCCGGAACCCAGTGGGGGGCGGCAGGGGAATGGCGGGCCTCGCTCGCCGCGGGAGAGGCCCGCGTGCGCGACGGTGCCTCGGGATTCTTCGATCATGACCAACGCCATGTGCGGTTGGAGGGAGGCTGGCGCGCGGGCCCCTGGCGTCTGCAATTGGAGGCGGAGGCGCGCCGCACCGATTACCTGATCCAGACGGTTGGCGCGGGCATCGCGCCGCCCCCGCGCATCGCCGACGGCCACGGCTCGCGCCTGCGGACGGAACGTGCGCTGCGCGTCGGCTGGGCGGCCTTCGCGGAGTTTTCATGGGAGCGCGTCCGTTCTAACGAGCGGGAGTTCTCCTATCGCGCGCACGGCGTGCTGGGCGGTCTGCAGCGGGAGTTTTGATGCGCGCTCCACGCGTTGCGGCCGGTCGTCCGCTCCGGCCCGTGTTCGCTGGGGTGGTGCTTACCCTCCTCGTCCTGGTGGCGTTGGTCGCGGGACTTTCGCTGCGTTTGCGCCAGCAACTCCGCGCCGAAGTTCTGCGCCGCGAGGCCGAGGCGCTATACGCCGTGGCGTCGCTGGCGATCTCGTCATCCTCGGCGGCGGCGGGTGCCGCCTCCTTTGAGCAGGCGGGGGCGGTCACCTTTGCGGCCGCGCTCGAATCATCCAAGCTCCGGGGCGTCATGGCGCTCCAGCTCTTCGATCCGGGCGGCGGCCTGCGTCAGGCGCTGCCCGATCTCGGGCCGGTGCCGGAGGGAAGCCGCTGGTGGCGGGTTCCTCCCGAGGTGCCCGAAGCCAAGTTTCACGCGGCGGCGGTGCTTGAGCGGGTCTTCGGCGCGGAGGTCGAGCCGGGGGCGCTTCCGACCGCCGCCCCGTTGATCGAGGCGGTCGTGCCCTTGCGCGCCAACCAGGCGGGCGCGCCCGCCCTCGGGTTCGCCCGTTACTGGGTGGACGGGGCGGGCGTGGCGGCGGAGTTCGACCGGATGGACCGCCGTCTGATCGCGCTCGCCATTCCTGCCTTCGGCGGCGCTGCCGCTGCCGTTTTGCTGGTGCTTTTCTGGGCATTGCGGCGGCTGGCTGCCCAGAGCGCGGACCTCGCGCGGGCCAACGCCGAACTCAACTTCGCCGCCAAGACCGGAGCCCTCGGGGCGATCAGCGCCCACTTGATCCACGGGCTCAGGAATCCCCTCGCCGGGTTGGAGGGTTTCGTTGCCGACACCGCGCTCAATCCCGCGGCCGGGGCCTCAGGGGAGGCTTGGGGTGCGGCGGTCGAGACGACGCGCCGGCTCCGCGGTCTGGTCCAGGAGGTCGCCGCGGTGATGCGGGACGAGGGGGAGGGTGGGCCTGGACATCGCGTTCCCGCCGCCGAGGTGCTGGAGACGCTCGTGCGTCGCGCGGAGTCCGCGGCCGCCGCCGCGGGAGTGGCGCTCGAGGCGGTAGCTCCACCGGAACTCGCGGTGCCGTCGCGCGGGGCCAATCTGGCGGGATTGGTGTTGGCGAATCTCGTGGCGAACGCGGTGGAGGCTTCGCCCAACGGCTCTCGGGTGACCGTCCGTGCGTTGCCGGAAGACGGCATGGTTGCTTTCCGCGTGGAGGACCGGGGCGGCGGATTGCCGCCCGAGGTGCGCGCGTCCCTTTTCGAGCCGGTCGCGAGCAGCAAGCCGCGCGGTACCGGCGTGGGGCTCGCCATCAGCCGCCGCCTCGCGCGACACGCGGGAGGCGACGTCGTCGTGGAGCGCACGGGACCGGAGGGTACGGTGTTCCGCGTCGTCGTCCCGGCGTGGCGCGAGTCATTTCCGGTTTGAGTTCGCCGTGCGCGGCGGGTTCGGATCGTCGTTTGAATCCGACCCTAATCCCGATTCGTGCCGCAGCCGTGCGATGGCTGCTCGTAGTCCTCGCCTCGCCACATTTCCTGCCGGCGCAGACCGCGGCGGAGGGCAGCCGTAAATGGGCGTTCGCCACTCTCTCCACCGCGACCGCGGGCAACATCGTCGGGTCGCCGGCGCTCGCGCCCGACGGGACCGTCTACATCGGCGTGGAGGTCGGCGCCTCCACGAGCCCGACGCAGTCCGGCCAGCTCTTCGCGATCAACCCCAACGGTACCCTGAAGTGGAGTCTGCCCATGCCCGATTGGGTCGACGCCACGCCGGCGATCGGCTCCGACGGCACGCTCTACTTCGGAGGATGGGACGGGAAGTTCCAGGCGATCGCTCCGGATCGCACGGTGAAATGGACGTTCAGCGCCGGCGGCTTCATCGCCTCCTCCGCCGCGATCGGCGCTGACGGCACCGTCTACTTCGGCGCCGGGAACGGTAATCTCTACGCTCTCACCCCGGGGGGGGCGCTCAAGTGGTTTTTCCCTACCGGCGACTGGATCGACTCTTCGCCCGCGATCGGGCCCGACGGCACGATTTTCTTCGGCTCTTGGGATAAGAATATCTACGCCCTGCGGCCCGACGGCACGCTCCGCTGGAAGCAGGCGACGCTCGGCAACGTCGCCTCCTCGCCTGCCATCGCCTCCGACGGCACCGTATATGTCGGCTCGCGGGATCTGTTCCTCTACGCCTTTGCGGTCGATGGTACCCCGCGTTGGCGGACCGGTCTCGGTGATGCCATCGAGGCCTCGCCGGTGATCGGGATCGACGGCACGGTCTACGTCGTCACCACCGGCGCGCGCCTCTACGCTCTGAATCCGGACGGGTCCGAGCGCTGGCGATATCCGGCGGCGACGGCGGCTCCGCTGGCGCCCATCTACTCCACGCCGGCCGTGCGGGCCGACGGCTCGATCATCCTCTCGACCAGCAACAACGCTCTGATCGTGCTGCGGCCTGAAGGCACGGAGTTGTGGCGGGCGGCGATGGACGACTGGTCAGACTCGTCCCCGGTCGTCGCTCCCGACGGTACCATTTACGTCGGCTGCTCGGACAAGAAGCTGTACGCGTTCACGGGGTCCCGCGCTCCGGCGATGGCCGAATGGCCGCAGTTCCGCCGCGACTCCCAACGACGCGGATTTCAGCCGGTCGGCACCGCGGCCGGCACGACTGGACGGCTGGGCAACCTATCGGTCCGCACGAGCGCCGGTACGGGGGGCAACACGCTGATCGCCGGATTCGTCGTCTCCGGGACCGGAAACCGCGGACTCCTGGTGCGCGGGGTGGGGCCCACGCTCGCTTCGTTCGGGGTCGCTGGGGCTCTGGCTAACCCGGCCGTCGCCCTTTTCGGTGGCGCCACGCAACTCGCCGCCAATGACGACTGGGGCTTGGCCGCCAACTCAGCCCAGATCGCGGCCACCGCGGTTACGGTGGGAGCATTCGCCCTCCCCGCCGGCAGCCTCGACGCGGCCGTGCTGCGAGACTTCACCGGCGGCGGCTACACCGCGCAGGTTTCGGGTTCGGGTGGCGGCACCGGAGTCGCTCTCATGGAAGCCTACGATACCGGAGGCTCCGCCGGGGCCCGTTTGGCCAATCTTTCCGCGCGCAGCGCGGTCGGAACCGGGGGAGATATCCTGATCGCGGGCTTCGTCGTCACGAGCTCCACCCGCGCCGTCCTTGTTCGTGGCGTCGGTCCCACGCTCGCCGTCTTTGGCGTCGAAGGCGCGCTCGTCGACCCGCGCCTCCAAGTTTACGATTCCGCCAACCGCCTTGTGGCGGAGAACGACAACTGGTCGGGATCCGCCAATTCCGCGATCATCGCCGCGACGGCGCGGTCCGTCGGCGCGTTCGCGCTGGCGGACGGTGGCCGGGATGCCTCCCTCCTGCTCACACTCCCGCCCGGTGCCTACACGGCGCAGGTCTCGGGCGTGGGGGCGACGATCGGGGTGGGGCTCGTCGAGGTGTACGAGGTGCCCTGAAGGGGGTGACGAACGGCCGTTCGTCGCGCAGGCAAGTGCTGGGAGAACCAGCAAGGGGCCGGGGTCATCTCCCCCGGAAGTAACCGACTTGAGGCTGAGTCAACGTCCGCCCCGTCCTCGGCTGTCCGTGGTCACTGGAGAAAGTTCTTCCTCGCGACTGCGTTGCCTGCCGCCCCGATGGCGGGAAGCGTGATCCATTGCTCGACGAGCGTGCCGTCGGCGGCCGGGATCACACCGTTCGGGATGCGGAGCTGCGGATGATCAAACGGGGCGCGGTCGTAACGCACCCGGTCGTCGGTCAACGCCTTCATGAATTCCACGAGGGCGCTCCGCTCCGTCGCGGTGAGGCCGAGCGGGCGAACGGCCGGATTGTGGCCGTTTTCGTTGAAGTCGCCCCCGCGGTTGTAGAACTCCACCACTTGCTCGAGGGTGAGCGTTCCGCCATTATGGAAATAGGGAGCCGTAAGCTCCACGTTGCGCAGCGTGGGCGTCTTGAAGAATCCGTCCCCTTCAAAAGTGTCCGTCGGGAACACGAAGAAGTATTCCGATTTGCCGGTCAGGGCCGCCTTCCGCTCGGGCCCGTACTTCAGCAGCCGCGCCTCTGCCAGCGGATGACCGAACGGATCGCTGGCGCCCAGACCCAGGTCCTCCCGGATTGGGCGCACGCCGATGTTGTAGAAACCGTTATCGTAGATCGCCACGCGGTTCGGGAGTCCGAGGTGGGAGAGTTCCACTCGCGCTTCCGGCGCGGCGGTCAGCGGGGCCAGCTCCAGGTTGGCCGCCGCGGTGAAGGCCGCGCCGCCGTGGCAGGCGTCGCAGCGGGCCTTGCCGTGAAAGAGCGCCATGCCCTGTTTCTGCACAGCGGTGAGCGCGTTGGCGTTGCCTTCGGCAAAGCGGTCGATCGGAGCGTCGTTCGAGACGAGGGTCGACTCGTACATCATGATCGCGAGGCCGAAGAAGAGGCTGAAGTTGGCCTCCATCTGCGTGTATTCCACGAGGCTGATCGCCAGCTTCCCGGAGGCATTGTCGTTGTCGAGGTTCACGAGGCCGTTGCTCGCCGCCGCCTTGCGCCGCTGCTCCGCGTCCACCGCGGACTCTTCTCCTTGGTTTCGGACCAACGAGAGCGATTGCCACCACTCGCGATGGAAGGCCTGCCGGACGAGGTCGGCGTAGGTCTCCACCGCGAGGCCGTTGCCCGGCCGTCGCAGACCGCCGAGGACGCTGTCGGAGGGGTGGATCTCCTGTCCGGCCAGAGGGCGCCGCGTGAGCAGCCGCTTGCCCAAGTCAGGGAAGTCGCGGCCCGCACCCGACATCTCGAACGACGAAAGAGCGGGGCCGACCGCCTGCGAGGCCAGGCTCGCGTTGTCGATCGCGATCGCGCGGCGGGTGAGTTCGGCCGGCGTGCGGGCATGCCAGACAGCGGCCTTCGGGTCGCGGAGGCCCCACGGGTTGACGCCGTTGAAGACGCTCTGCGCGCGGCCGTCCCAGAAATTGCGGGTGTTGTAGACCGCGTTGATGACCGTGGGCGAATTGCGCGGCGAGACGCGACGCAGGCCCTTGCCGCCGTGCGAAAAGATCGGGTCCGGTACGGCCGTATTGCTCTCATTCACGACGCTGCCGGTGCGTTCCAGTCCAAGGTAGGTCGAGCTCCGCACTCCCTGCGAGCCCACCACGTCGTTGGCTTCGCGGATGACGGCTGAGTCGCGGTTCGCGGGATCGGACAGCTTGCGGAACGGAAAGTCTGAAGTCGCCAGCTCGGCGATCATGGTGCCGACGCGCAGCGCGCGGTCGGATTGGGAGGCGCCCTTCGCGTCCACCGCGAGCAGGCCGGGGCTCAGTTGGCCGCGGGAGCGGTTATCGGCTCCGGCGTGGAAATGGCAGCTCGCGCAAGCCTGGACTCCGTCGCTGCTCACCTGGACGTCCCAGAACAGGGCCTTGCCCAAGGCGATCGCCGCCTTCTCGTCCTTGATGAAATCGGAAAGATTTGACGGACGCGGCGCGGGAACGCGCTTCAAGGAAAGCGCCTTGCTGGTGACCTCGAGTGGCTCCTCGGGCTTCACCTCGATGGGTTCGGCGCGGACGACGGCGTCGAGGGCGGGATCGATCGGCTCCAGCTTGACGAGCTCGGTCTGGGCCGCGGCGCGAACGCTGATGAGCACGAAGGCGATGGGAAGGAGCCGGAGGAGGTTCACGGGGGTAGCGGTTTGTCCTGAGTCGCTGGGAGCTGATTAAAGGCAGGGGCGGTTTTCACGCCGCCCCCGCCGGTGGTGGAAATGCTTACGGGATCAGGTCCGGGACTGTCTCCGCGCTCAGGACGGCTCCAGCGGGGAAGCTGGTCGTGCTGGTCGGGGAGGTTCCGTTGGTGCCGGTAGCGGTGAGCGGAACGAGGTAGACCACAATGCGGGAAGGAGCGGTCCCGAGCGGATCGGTCACGGTGCGCACCGTCGGGGTGATGCCGGTCGCGCGCCAGGTCCCGAACTTGGGGTTCACGGCATCGGGGATCGTGGCCACGGCCGCCCCAAGGCGGGTGTAAGTGAGCCGCCCGGCGAGCACATCGATCCGGTAAACGGCGACCTGACGGGCGCGGCCGGTGACTAGATGGATGCCGCCGCGGATATCGTATTCGTCGCCGCGGGTGTTGTTGGGCGTACGTTCGCGGACCTGTGCGCGGGTGACCGCGAGCTGGTCGGTGTTGGAGAGCGCGACACCATCGGCGGCGTCCACGACGAAGGCGTTGAACACACCGTTGGCGAAGTAGCCTTCGGCCGCGGCGAGCACGTTGGCCGAGACTGAAGCCAGCGGGATGCCGACCTCATGGCGCAGGCCGGTCGGGCCGACCCGCGGTAGCAGGTGGCCGGCGGTGATCGAGATGTCCGTGTTCGAGGTGAAACCGTTGGCGGGGGTCGTGGCCACCGGTGGGAGCACGGCGATCTCCACGCCGTTGATCATGAGCGCGGGACTGGTGGCGGTGACTTGGCCGAGCATGATGTTCTCCGCCGGCTCGACAAAGACCGAGGAGGCGACGAGCTGGTTGTTCTGCCAGACTCCCTCGACGATCGCGGTGCCTCCTTCGAAGCCCGCCTGCACCCGTCCCGGCAGGATCACCTTGGCGGCGAGTTCCTCTAGGCTAAGGTCGGCGCTCGGAGAGATGACGTTGCCTTGGTCGGCCAGCGCCTTGGAGACGCTGACGTTCACACCCATGACCGTCATCGTGACGGACTGGGAGCTGTTGTAATTGATCGCGGTGATCGTGCCCTCGATGGACGAGGCCAGTGGTACCTGGGCGGCCAGTCGCGAAAGGGCGGCGGTGCCGAGGGCGGCGAGGATGAGTGCTTTGCGGAGCATTTTCATGTAGTATGGTGGTTTAAGAAAAAACGGATGTGATCTGGTGGATTGAGGGGAGGGATCGGCAGCTCAGGAAGACGCCGGTTCGAAGCCGGCGAATTCCTGGAGCGAGACGCTGCGGGCGATCCGCTCGAAGGTGTTGGCGATGTGGACCGGCTCGGCGCCCGAGGGGATGCCTCCCCAGCGGTTCGTTCGGTCATTGCCCATCAGCAGGAGACCGGAGTGGTTGCTGACCTGGCGGTCGCGTTCGGGGTTTGGATCCGAGATCCGCAGCGCGCGGCGGAGTGCGAGGGTGTCTTCGGGGCTTGCGACCACGAATTGCCAGTCGGGGAGATCGGCCAGTCCCTGGCGGGCGGCGTAGCGCAGCAGGTCGTCCGTCGTGTCGCGCTCCGGATCGATCGAGACTGAAATGAAGCGGAAGGGACGCGCGGAGCGATCCTTCAGCATGCGGTAGGCCGAAGCCATGTTGCGCGTGGTCGCCGGGCAGATGCCAGTGCAGCGCGTGTAGATGAATCCGAGCAACACCCGCTGCTCGGAGACGAGGTCCGAAACGATGCGCAACGAGCGTTCATCGTGCGTGCGTACCGCGATGTCGGGCCAACGGCCCGTGGCGCGGTCCGCGGGAGTGAAGCCGTGGTCGACGCCATGCGCGGGGCCGACGTAGCGGCCCGAGAACGCCGTGCGGGAGGGCCCGGGGCCCGCCGCGCGTCCGGTGAGGAAGTCGCGGCGGGAGAGGGCGGTGGGGGAGGCGGACATCGCGTCAGCTGAAGAGGCCCGGGTGGGAGAGGACGTAATCCTGCGGCACGCCGCAGACCGCGGAAGGCACGGAGAACCACTTCCCGTTAAGCATCGTCGGATTCATGGCCCCCGTGGCCGGATTCACGTCGCAGACCTCAAACTGCTTCATCATCCGCATGTCTTCGTGCTGGTTGTTGTGGCAGTGGAAGACGAAGGGACCAGTGAACGTCCGGAACTTCATGAGGATTTCGATGGTCATGTTGTCCTCGAGCGAGGCGTGATCGCTCTTGTAGCGCCAAGTCTCCAAGGCCGGGGCCTTGCCGTTGATGCGCAGGGTCTGCTGCGCCTCGAGGTGCATATGGATCGGGTGCCACCAGCCTCCCGAGCCGTTGCGCAACACCCATTTCTCAAGGGCGCCTTTCTTGATCGCCGCGTCGCAGCGGAAGGCGGAGTAGAACTCCTGATTGACCTGCCACGCGCCGTTGGAGCGATTGAAGTCAAAATAGCGGGTGACGGTGGCGTCCTTCTCCTGCAGGACGGTGTGCGGACGGAGCGGCGTGCCGGCGACGATGTTGAGTTTGCGGGGGAAGGCCGGGTTGGTCGTCTTTCCGACGCGGAACTGCATGACGCGCTCGGGGGCGCGCGGGTCGACGCCGTCGGGCTTCCGCCCGCTCGTCTGCTTCATGATGTTCTCGAGGTAGATCGTCTGGCCCGCGTACTTGCTGAAATCGATGATGACGTCGGCGCGGCGGGCGGGGTTGAGGTAGACCTGGCTGACTTGGACTGCCTTCGGGAGCATCCAGCTGTCGTGCCCGATCTGGAGCATGCTCTGACCGGTGCTCATGCGGAGCATGTAGATGCGTGCCGGGGAAGCGCCGCAGAGCCGCAGGCGGTACTGGCGCGGCTCGACATTCAGGTACGGCTGGGCCGTGCCGTTGATGGTGTAGACGTCACCGATGCGGCCGTCGTGGTCGAGCATGTCGTACCACAGGCTGCCGTCGGCGTTGAAACGCTGGTCGGTGAAGGCCAGGGGAATGTCGTACGGTCCCTGTTGGGTGGCGCCGTTGGCGTCGAGCAGCAGCCGGCCGCCGTTGACGACGTCCTTATCGCGCAGGTCGACGTCGGGGATCACGCCGTCGCGGATCAGCTTTTCCTCAAACGCGTCGGTGAGAAGGGAGAAGCCAACGAGGCCGTGGACGACGTTGTACGCGGTGACGTCGTTGCCGTGGTCGTGGTACCACATCGTGCTGGGGGCGTCGTTGGTGTCCATCGGGCCGCCGGCGTGGTGCTTCGGGGCGATATGGGGGTAGAAGTAGTCGCGGACCTTGCCCGGAAAGGTATAGAAGCACGGGTGGCCGTCGGCATGAGCCGGGGTGTGGCCGCCGTGCAGGTGGAGGGAAGTCTCGAGGTCGGGGCACGCGTTGCGCACTCGGACGACCATGGGCTCGCCGAGCCGGGCGCGCATCGTCTGGCCGGGGAAGATCCCGTTGTAGCCGAACATAGGAGTGTTCACTCCCGGCATGAACTGGTGCTTGATGTTGGAGATCGTGAGCGCGTGGTGCTTCTCGGCGAAGGGCTTGCCGAAATTCGGGTTCTTCGTGCCGTTCGGCAGGAACTCGTCGGGGTCGTTCAGCCGGTAGGTCGGATCATTCTTATCGAAGAGGGCCTTGTTGTAGTACTCGGGCGCGATGCCGTGGTATACGCTGCTTGAACCCACCAGGGCTTCGGCGGAGCCGGGAGTGGGACCGAACTGGCTGCCGGCGCCGAAGGCCACGGGCGCCATGCGCCGAGGGCAGGGAAGCGGCTGGGAAAACGGAACGTATCGAAACGTTGAAAGGGGGCTGGTCGGGCCGGCATTCGCGTAGGCGGCCGGAGCGAACTTCAGGTAAGGGGCGACGCCGGCGGCGAGAATTCCCGCCATTCCACCTTGGCGGAGGAAGCTGCGGCGCGAGAGGGCGCATGAGGGATTTCCCGAGGATGTTGTAGTGGAAGACATGATGTCGGATAAGGGTGAAAGTTTTGTTACGGTATGTTTTTTAGAACACAAGGAAAATAGAGTAATTCTTTGGCTTCCCTGTAATTTCGCCCGTTTTGAAATGCCCCAAGTGTCGTTGGAGAACGCAATCTTCCAAGAAATTGGGTAGAACTTGGCCTGCGAATCAGGGTTTCGACTGGGGTAGCGATAGGCTATTTTACCTCTGAATCCAGGTAACGAAATTTACCGGGTGAGATGCGGCAGCACCCAGCTGAGCCTTAAGTGTCTGACCTCGCGGCGCCTCCCTCGGGCGTCCAGCCTCTCGCCGTCGCGCGCCGGCTCGCGCTCGGAGGATGTCTCTCGAACGTGAAGCGGCCCGGTCCGAATCCTCCGCGCGCCCTCTGTGGGTGGTTATTCTCAAGTTACTCACCGCTTCACGACGATGTGGCCTGGGCTGACGTGATGATGTCGTTTCCTCCGTCGGTTTGAAGGGATGCGCCCGCCAGCTCGCGCTTGCGGGGGCTTCGGGCCACGGCGCAGAGTGCTGCATGGCCCGTCGCACTCAGATGCACTTCCTCGCGATCGTCGCGCTCGGAGGGGCTCCGGCCTTTGCCGCTCCCGCCACGGCGCCGCTCTCGATCGCTGCAGTGGGGGCCCGCGGTGAAGCTCGCGCGGCGCTGGAGCGCGGCGTCTTCGCGGCCCAACGCATACTCGATGTCGTCCGACTTGCCGTCGTCCCGGGGGTCGGTGATCCCGTCGCGGGGTGGTCGCTGGGAGCGACTCTGCCGCGTTACGCGGCCGCGGAAACCGGGGACGCCCGGCGCTTGGAGAGCACCCGCGAATACGCCCGACGGACGCTCGCGGGAGCGGCGCCCAACCGCATCACCCCCGAGGCGCTCATCTCGCTCCTGCGAACCGACGCGGACCAGTTGCTCGTCTCCTGCGATGAGGCCGCGCACATCGCCCCTGCCGCGGACGTGGAGCTTCGCGCTGCGGTCGCCGATCTGCGTGTATTCGCTGCGCTTGGACGGTTCCACGCCCTGCGTCTCGCGGCTGCCGTGCATTACAATCTCTTCCTGCGCGCCCAGCGTCTCGCCGAGCTGGTGTCCGCGACCTACGTTGAAAAGGAGGCGCTCCAGGCATGGCGCGACCTGATGGCCGCCGCCTCCGCTGCGGACCGAAGCGCGGCACGCGTCCGGCCGCTGCGCCTTGCCGCCGACTGGGAGGCTGACCTCGTGCGGCTGGAGGCCAGTGTGCGCGACCTTGAGTCGCAGTGCTGCCCTCCTGATCCCCGTCTGCTGCGGGAGAAGATCTGGCGCCCGGCTCCCGTACCTTCGTTTCCCGAGCCCCGGGTCGAGGTTTTGCCCGCGTTGGGTGAAGCGAGCCGTGTCGTCCTCCGGTTGCCTCCGTCGGCGCCCGCCGCGAGGGCCTCCCTGCTCATCCGCTCCCGGGGTGACACCGTGTTCCGCGAGATTCCCCTGACCGCCACGCTCGGCGGCGGGCTCGAGGCCGCGGTGCCGGCCTCCGGCCCGTTTGAGGCCTTCGTCGAGTTCGACGGTCCTGTCGGCATCCGCTTCGCACCCGCTCCTTGGGAGCGCCCCTCACTCCTCACGCTCGGAGGATCGTGAGACTCGCTCCCTCTCCGGCTTTCCCGGTCAGCCCGTCCGGGCTTCGTCCCGCCAGTCGGCCCTGAGCGTATCCATAAGTTGGTCACGAATTGAGGCTGACGAAAAGACGCCGCGGCGGAATTCTTAATGACCGAAGGCGTTCGCGGGCCAACATCTTGGCCGATTGATCGGCCGGCCCTACGATGGTTGTCGCTATCTCGGCCGATGATGAGGACCTTGTTCATCCCAGCCGGGTCCGGCGGGGGAGCCGGATTTCCCGCTCCCGCGTCCGAGTCCCCGTCTGCTCACTCCACATGCGAACCGATTACCTGCAGAGCGCGCTTCTCGTCATCGATGACCCGAACGTGCTGGTGAATATCATCTCCCGCCGGGTGAAGCAGCTGAAGCAGGGTAACCGCGCCCTGGTCGAGTCGCTGGAGAAGCTCGCGCCGGAGGACATCGCGCTCCGGGAAGTCGCCGAGCGGAAGATCAGCTTCGAGGAAGCGAGCCCGGCCGACATCATCGCCGGTCGCCGCTAGGACGGATCGGACTCATTCTTATGGCCAAGTCACAAAACGCCCGCAAGCAGACCAAGAAACCGGCTAAGCAGAGCCCCAAGCAAAAGAAGGCGGCGAAGCGCGCCAAGAAATAATCCCTCTGCGCTTTTCCGCCACCGGTCTCGGCGGCGGAAAAGCGGGTTATTTATTCCGGTCCCGCAAGGGAGGCGGTTTCTTCTAGGAGTGCGTGGTGCCGGGTTTCCGGCAGCCACTTGGATTGTGCTGCGCGTCTCACCCGCGCCCCGGCCATGAGGTGGGGCGGTTCCAGAAGGTGTCGGAGCGGCCGCCGTAGTAATCGGCCAAGACCGCATCCATCACGGCCGAGGTGCGGCGGGCGGACTCCCCTGTGCTCGGGCAGGCGCCGCGGCCGAGGAGATCGTCGACGATCGTCTGGATCAACGGCTGGGCGACATGCGGCGGATTGGGAATATCGATCAGCTCTGGGCCGCGGTCAGTTTCCAGCCTTAACGGATCGGCGGTGAAGAAGGTCATGCTGACACTGCCCCTGGTACCGAGGAAGGTGAGGGTATCGTCGCGCGTCTGGCTGGCGAAGTTCCAGGTGCAAGCTCCGGTGACGCCGCCCGCGGCGCGGAACGCGAGCGCGACCTGATCCTCGACCGCGTAGAGGCCCGCGGCGTTGGTGGCGTGGCCTCGGACGTCGCCAAGCGGGCCGAGGCAGAAGTCGAGGAAGTCGAGCACGTGGGAGCCGATGTCGAGGAACAGTCCCGCGCCCGCGTGGGCGGCGTCGAGGCGCCAGACGCCCGATGCGGCGGGAGGCGCAGCGTGGCGGTAGGTGACTCCGGTCAGCTTTCCGATGGCGCCGCCGTTGACGAGCTCGCGTACCTTTAGGAAGCGCGGCATGGCACGACGGTAGTAGGCGGTGAACAGCGGAATACCCGCTCCGGTGCACGCCGCGATCATCGCGTCGCACTCGGGTACGTGGCGCGCCATCGGCTTCTCGACATGACACGGCTTCCCGGCCGCGGCGGCGAGGCTTACGCACTCGAGGTGCGCGCCGGGCGGGGTGGCAACGTACACGGCGTCGACTTCGGGATCGGCGACGAGAGCCCGAGCGTCATCGTACCAGCGCGGCACGCGGTGCCGGCGCGCGTAATCGGCAGCGAGCGCGCCGTTACGGCGCATGACGGCCACGAGACGGGAGCCGCGGGCCTTGGCGAAGCCCGGGCCGCTCTTCACCTCGGTCACGTCGCCGCAGCCGATGATGCCCCAGCGAATGACGTCGCGTGCCGGCATGGGTTAATAGCAGCTGATCTCAGCGATTGAGCCACCAGATGGCGGCGTTGAGCGCGGTAGCGAAGCTCACCCACGCGAGGTAGGGAGCCCAGAGGATGCCCGCGATTCGGTCTGCCCGCCAGAACCGGACTTGTGCGAGAACCAACAGCGCCCAGAGCACGCTGATCTCGATCAGCGCGAGTCCCGGCCGATGCAGGGCGAAGAAGAGCACCGACCAGAGCGTGTTGAGCGCGAGCTGGGAGCCGTAGAGGTTGAGCACCGATCGGGCCTCCGCGCCCTGCCGGGTGCGCCACACCCGCCAAGCCGCGATCGCCATCAGCGTGTAAAGGAGCGTCCAGACCGGGCCGAAGAGCCAGTTGGGTGGCGTCCACGAAGGTTTCGCGATGGTCGGATACCAGGTGCGGACGTTGTCGATGGTCGCCCAGGAGCCGATGGCGGAAGCGGCGAATGTGACCGCGAGGAAGGCCGCGAGGGCGGGGTAGCGGCGGGGTTGAGAGGTCAAACTGGTCATGGCCGAAGCGGAAAAAACGAAAGGCGGCCGTTGCGGGCCGCCTCTCGGGTGAGACTTCAGGGTGCGCTCAGTTGGTCACGTCGAAGGTCGTGCTCCGCTCGCGGATCGGGAGGTAGACCTTGTACCATTCCTTCTGAGCGTCGCTGTCGGTGTAATCCTTCAACGCCTGCTCGCTGGCGAACTCCATCGCGATGACGTGGGTGCGTTCGCCCTGGGCCTTGATGGTCTTGGTCCAGACGCGGGTGATGCCCTTGTACGCAGCGGGCAGCTTCTGGGCGCCGTCGAGGGCGGCCTTGATCTGCTCGGGCGTGGTGCCGGCCTTCCAGGAGACCGTGACGACGTGCATCACGGACTTGGGGGCGGTGGCCGAGGCGGCAGCCGCGGGGGCGGCGGCCTTCTTGGCCTTCTTGGGGGCGGTCTCCTGGGCGAAGGCGCCGGCGGTGAGGCCGAGGGCGGCGAGGGCGAGGGCAGCGAGTATGGATTTCTTCATGGGCTGGGAGGTTGGCGGGTTGCGGTCAGAAGCGGCCCTCGATGCCGGCGGTGATGGAGGTGCCCTGCATGAGGAAGGTTTCCAACTGGTCGGCGATACCGCGGTAGTAGATCTGCGGCTCGTTGAACAGGTTGGCGACGCCGAATGTCGCGGTGAGGTTGGAGCGGAGCTGGTAGCGCAGGTTCAGGTTCACCAAGTCACGCGGCTTCATGTACTGATTGCGGGAAGGCTGCGCCACGTTGAATGCGTTGCGGATGCTCTGGCTGGTGTAGTTGTAGCTCACCGAGAATCCGAACTTCCGGTAGTCCCACGAAACCGAGAGGTTGCCGGTGCGCGGGATGAAGCCGTTGATCTGCCCGTTGCTCAGGTAGGTCGTGCCGCCAAAGTCGCCGTGGGCGTTGATGAGCGTGAAGTTGGCGTTCACGCGCAGGGTGCGCAGCAGCCCGGGAAGGAAGCGGAACTGCTGCTGATAGGCGAACTCCCAACCTTGGGCGATCGCGGTTCCCGCGTTGATCGACTGGAGGATCTTGTAGCCTTCGAATTGGCCTTCGAAACCGTTGTCGGCTCCGGTGGGAACCGTGCCGGTCTCGCGGCCGGTGAGGATGAAGTCGGTGATCGTCTTGTGGAACCAGCCGACGCTGAAGCTGCCGGCGGGCTCGAAGTAGTACTCCAGGCCGAAGTCCCAGTTCTTGGCGCGCTGGGGTCCAAGGGCCGGGTTGCCGATCGAGACGGTCTGGTTGGTGTCGCTGAACGAGAAGTTCGGCAGCGCGTTGGCGAGCGAGGGGCGGCCGAAGCCGGTGGTCCAGGCGCCGCGCGCCTTCAGGTTCGGGGTGAGGTCGCGCCACAGGTGGACGCTCGGGAAGTTCTGCCCGTACTTGCCCTCGTTCTCATAGCGGGCGGCGTAGTCCCGCTGTGCGGAGCCGACCGGGTCGGCGGCCTGCTGGGCCGCGTTGCTGAGCACGCGGGCGCGGATGCGGGAGATGCCGACCGTTTCGGTCACTTCACGGCGCACGCCGCCGAGGAAACCGAAGCCGGCGATGCGGCCCTGTGTCATGAGGTAGCTGCCGGTGATGACCTCGGTCGTCTTGCTCTCGTTCGCGAGGCGGTTCTGCTCGCGGAAGTAGATGTCTTCCTGCCACAGCTCCGGCTGGGTCGGCTGGCCGTTGCGGATGAACATGGCGCCTTCCCACGTGGGGATGCGGCGGCCGGTTTTGAGCGTGTCCCAGAGCAGGATCGAGGGATCGGTGGGCAGGGCGTCCCGGCCGATGTAGCTCCAGCGGCGGCCGCGGCGCTCAAACTCCACGGAGTGGTCGCGGATCTGGCCGCCGGTCTTCAGGAAGGCGGTGAAGGCGTCGACCGGGACGCGGTACTTGAAGTGGGCGCGGACTTCCTTGATCAGGTCGATGTCGAGGTTGCCCGAGTTCGAGTTGAGGCCGTTCACCGCCGGGCGGTAATTACGCGGGTTGGTGAAATCCAGGCCCCCGTTCTGGATGAAGCGCGGGTAAAGGTCGCTCTGAGTGCGGTCGAGGATCCAACCCACGCCGGTCTCGCCGTTGGGCCCGACGATGTTATTCGTAGCGGAGCCCGGCCCGCCGTTCGGACCCGTGAACGGAACATTGCCGATGCGGTTCACGAGCGATCCCTCCGCACCGAGGGTGCGGTAGCGGGTGCGGCTCCAGAGGGCGGCCCACTCGATCTCGAGGCGGTTCAGGGTGTGCTCACCGGCGACGTCGAGGTGGCGCAGCCGCTGGTCGCGGTTGATCAGCGTCGAGGTGACGTCGATCAGGGCCGGGGCCGTCGTGCCCGAGGTGGCGGTTGCGGCCGTCGGCACGGCGCGCACGGTGGTGATGCGGTCCGTCCAGCCGGGCACGACGCCGGTGTTGGTGGCGTTGGGCACCGTGGTCTGGCTGCCGGCGTAAGCGCGGGTCTGGTACTGGCGGCGCATCGGCTCGGGCGCGTCGTTGTAGATCAGGTTAAGCTTGATGAGGTTGTTCCGGTCGAAGCGGTAGTCCCACTTGGTGTTCAGGCTGCGCTGCTTGCGGTTGTTGTAGTTGTCGGTGGTGCGGTAATCCCAGACGAAGGCGGGCTGCGAGTTGGTCTGCTGGTAGTCCCGCTGGGTGCGGAAGAATCCGAAGGCGTTCTCCGAGTAGAAGGCGTTGACGGAGACGGCGAGGTTCTCGGTCGAGCTGCCGAAGACGGCGAACTTCTCGATGTAGGAGGCGTTCATCAGCGCGTGGGAACGGCGGGCCTCGCGCAGCGGCACCTGCTCCGTGAACCAGGGCGCCATGCGGCCCGTCAGGTTGAGCGTGATGCGGCGTTTCTCGCGCATGTTGAGCGGGGAACGGGTCTTGAAGTTGACTCCGCCGCCGAGGGAATCGACGGGCTTGTCGGGGGTCTGCCCCTTCACGACCTCGAGCGACTCGAACATCGCGCCGGTGAAGGCGGTCATGCGGGTGTTGCGGTTCTGGGCGCTGAAGGAGGACATGCCGCCGCCGTCGATCGTGATCGAGCTCATGCCGGCGCCCATGCCGCGCACGCTGATGACTTCGACCACCTCGTCGCCGGGGTTGCCGAACGCCACGCCGGGGAGGCGGACGGCCAGCTCGGTGGCGTTCATGTTGGGCAGGTCGACGAGAGCGTCCATCGACGCCACGTTCTTGAGGTTGTCGGCGTTGCGCTGCTGCGTGAGCGCGGAGGAAAGGCCGGCCTTTTCCGAAGTGACCTTGAAGGTGTCGAGCATGAGCACGTTGCTGCTCATCTCGAAGTCGCGCACGGCGACCTGGCCGGCGGCGAGGTTGACGGTGACGCGTTGGGTATCGAGGCCGGTGTAGGATACGACGACCTCATGGGTTCCGGCGGGCACCTCGTTCAGTACGAAACGTCCGGTCTGGTCGACGAGGGCCACGCGGCCGAGCGACGGAATTTCCACCTTGGCGCCGATGAGGCCGTTGCCGGTGGTCTTGTTGGTGACGTTGCCGGAAACGACTCCGTTGCCAGTGCGCTCCGCCGCGACCGCGGAGGAACTGAACGGAGCCAAGCTTGGCAGCATGGCGCCGAGAAGGCACCACGCGAGGATGCGGAGCGATCGTAGGATCAGGGTCTTCATGGTGTGGGTGAACGTCCGTCTTTCGTTGCGGACGTGGGTTCAGACATACGGTTGCGGCGCGCGGGGCGCGGCAAGTTCAAATTGACCTGAAAGCCGGGCGCGACCCGCTCCCGGCCACCCTTGGGATATCGTCGCAGCGAGGGGGCGCGGACGGCACGAACCGGGCGTTGGCCGGGGTTTTGGCTCGACTTTTCCGGGGGCGCGGGTTGCATGCCACGCTCCCGTCCCAGCGGGCTTCCTGCGGGGCGACTTCTTTACCGATCCAATGAGCAGCAAACGCAACATCCCTACCCGCCGGTTCATCAAGCCCTCGTTCAACTTCCTGATCGAGAAGAAGCGCGATGGCGGTGAGTTCACCCAAGAGGAAATTCGCTATATCATTGATAGCACGCTGGATGGCGAGATGCCTCAGCACCAGTTGGCTGCCTTGGCCATGGCCATCTATTTCTCCGGGATGTCGGCTCAGGAAACGGCCGACCTCACCGAGGAAATGATGCTTTCGGGCGAGGTCATCGACCTCTCCCACATCGCCAAGCCGAAGATTGACAAATATTCGACGGGCGGAGTCGGCGACAAGACGTCGCTTGTGCTCGTGCCGCTGGCGATGGCCTCAGGGGTGGTCGTCCCGATGATGTGTGGGGTTGAGCACGACTACATCATCAACTCGCTCGACAAGCTTGGCGCCATCCCGGGCTTCAAGGGAAACCACAGCAACGAGCAGTTCTCCAGCCAGTTGTCCCGCATCGGTGGGGCGATCATGGCCCAGACCGAGGACTTGGCTCCGGCCGACGCCAAATTCTACGAACTTCGCAAGGAAACCGGCACGATCCCCAGCCTTCCGCTGATTACGGGAAGCGTTCTTTCCCGAAAGCTCGCGGAGGGTTCCGAGGGGCTCGTTATCGACGTCAAGTGGGGCAACGGGTCCTTCATCAAGGACCTCGAGCAGGCCAAGCAGCTGGCCCGTTCCATGACCCGCGTCGGCCGCTCGATGAAGCGTCGCTGTGTCGCGCTGGTGACCGATATGAATCAGCCGCTCGGCGACGCGGTCGGCACCGCGCTGGAGGTCAAGGAGGCGATCAAGCTGCTCAAGGGCGAGGGAGCCGACGACATGAAGGACCTGGTCCTCAAGCTGGGGATGGAAATCGTCCGCCTCGCGGGTGTCGCCGGATCGACGTTGTCGGCGAAGCAGACCGTCCAGCGTCACCTGACCGACGGCTCGGCCCTCGCCAAGCTCAAGGAGCTGGTGAAGGCGCAGGGTGGTGACACGTCCTACATCGACAACCCAGACAAGTTCACGCCGGCGCGTCACATTCGGAAGCTGCCGGCGCCAAAGCGTGGCTACGTCCACACCATCAACGCGGCGATGATCGCGCGAGGCGTGCACATTCTCGGTGCGGGGCGCGACGGCAACCACGGAAAGATCGATTATTCCGTGGGAGTCTCGGAGGTGAAGAAGGTCGGCACGCAGGTGAAGCAGGGCGAGCCGCTGATGATGATCCACTATAACGACGAGGCGAAACTCGAGCAGGCGCTCGAGTACTTCAAGAATGCCTACCGTCTCGCGCCGAAGCGGCCTACGCCGCCACCGCTGATCGTCGAGCGGGTGGCCTGATCGGCAAACCCGGGCAATTCCGAGGGCCGGCTGTCCCCAGCCGGCCCTTCTTTTCGACCGCTGCCGTCAGTCCCGAAGCTTCCTCCGCGTGGATCAGCCTACCGATCTCCCGACTCCGGTCCCGGCCGCCCGACCGGCGCCGGTAGACCGCGCCGATCGGCCGCGTCCTTGGGCGCAACTCAAGTTCTTCACGTTCCAGCCCGCGATTTTCCCCCGCATGCTCGGGGAGGTATCGCCGGACGCCCGTCCGGGCGACTTGGTCCACGTGTTTGACAAGTCCGGCGCCTTTGCCGGCGGCGGTCTTTTCAATCCGCGCGCGAAGATCCCGCTGCGGGTGGTCTGCCACTCGGCGACGCCGATCGATGAGTCCTATTTCGAATCCGCCCTGCGCCGGGCCGTGGAGCTGCGGCGTTCGCTGTTCAAGCTCGACGAGTTCACCGATGCGTACCGGTTGGTAAATTCCGAGGGGGACGGCCTCAGCGGGCTCACCATTGACCGGTACGGCGACACGCTGCTCTGCGAGGTGTACAGCCTTGGCATGGCGCAGCGGCTGCCGCGCTGGTTGCCGCTGCTGCACGAACTGGCCGGGACCCGCTTTGCGCGGGTGCATGTCGATCACGACCTCGGCAGCCTCGAGGGCATCCGGCCTTCGTTGTTCAACGAGACCAACGCCGCCGCGCCGCGGGCCGTGAAGATCCGCGAGCACGGTATCCGGTACGAGGTCGACTTCGCCGAGGGGCACAAGACGGGGTTCTTCTGCGATCAGCGCGAGAATCGCCGGGCCCTCGCGCGGTTCACGCTGGGCGCACGGGTGCTCGACCTTTGCTGCTACACCGGAGGATTTTCCCTGAACGCCCGGATCACCGGTGGCGCCGACGAAGTCACCAGCGTCGACCTCGACGAGGCGGCGATCGCGCAGGCTCGCCGCAACGCCAACCTCAACCAGGCGCGGCTCAAATTCGTGCACGCCGACGCCTTCGCCTACGCGCGGCAGATGCAGACCAACGGAGAGAAGTGGGATGTCGTCGTGCTCGATCCGCCGAAGTTCATCTTCACCCGCGATGAGCACGGCAACTGGGAGGGGCGTCAGAAGTACGAGGATCTCAACCTGCTCGCGATTTCCCTCCTCAAGCCGGGCGGCATCTTCGTCACCTGCTCCTGCTCAGGTCTGCTTTCACTCGAGGACTTCGAGGGGCACGTGATCCGCGCCGCGCACCGGCAGGGCCGGCGGTTGCAATTCCTGGACCGCACCGGGCCCGGTCCGGACCATCCGGTGTTCTCGAACTGCCTTGAGGGCCGCTACCTCAAGGTCCTCTGGGCGCGGGTGGCCTGAGGAAAACCGACGCTCGAGGCGACTTCCGCCCGGACCTCAATGCAGGCTCCGGATGTGCAGAATGAGCGACTCGATCTGCGACTCGGTGAGCACGCCCGCGTAGCTGGCCATCGCGTACTCGCCCTTCTCAAACCCTGCGGCGACCTTGGCAGTCGGATCGAGCATCGACTCCCGCAAGTAAGCCTCGTCAGCCGTGACTTCGATGGGCTTGCCGTTGATGAAGACCTTCCGGCGCGAACCGAAGAGTCCCTGCCACGGTGGACCGGAACGGGCGACCGCGGGATTGTTGTCCGATCCGTGGCAGGCGATGCAGGCGAACATCTGGGCGAGGCGAGCGCCTTCCGCCGCGGTCGGGGCGGCGCTGGTCGCGGTCGCCAGTGCTGCGCGGGGCGTGAGGTCGATCTTTAGTTCGCCGAAGCCTTCTGTGATGGGGTCGAACTCCGCTAATTCGTACGGCGTCGTGTAGGCGTTGTCGCTGAACGCGCGTCCTTCCGCGGTGGCGAGCGACCAGCCGACGCGCAGCTGCATGACGGGCTTCATCCCGGGCACCGCGATGAAGACTGCGCGGCCGTCCTTCGAAAGATAGGCCGCGCTCGGCGTGAGGGCGTCCTGACCCGGGGTACCGTCCGCCTTGTACATCGCGGAACCGTACTTGTAGCTGCGACGGTAGGACCATGACTGGAGCGAGAAGTTCGCGGGGTCGGCGGCCTTGCGCGGGTCGAGGGGGACGTCGAAACGGAGCAGCACGCCGTCCTTCATCGGCGCGACTTCGCCGGGCAGGGTGACGGGAAGACTCGTGCGCCGCAGACGCCCGAGGCCGGCGGGCACGTCGATCACGTTGCCCCATCCGATCACTTGGAAACCGGCTACGTACAGGAGCCCGTCGGCCGGGTTCACGGATCCGTTCAACGGTGGATAATCGATGTCCTTGGTGATGCTCACGACCGCCGCCTGCGGGCGCGCGCCGCGGCGGTTCATCAGCACGCGGAAAAGTTCCGGCCGGTTGTAGCCGATGTGGACCAGGCCTCCGTTGAGCGGCCCCAGGTTCGCGCCGTGCAGCCAGACTTGTGAAAGCGCGGAGGCGTTGACGGGGTGGGGGATCCACGTGAGCGGATCGGCGATCGGGGCCGGGTACTTTTCATTCGGCTCGAACGGCGCGAGGAAGCCGTGGAAGTTGCCGTTCTCGACGATGAATAGCGGCGTCGACGGCACGTAATTCCCCTGCTGGTCGCTGGCTGTGACGATCCCGCTGACGGGGTCGACCCCGAGGTTGGGCTGCCGGAATCCCCGGCCGAGCACCGTGGTGGTCTTTCCATCCGCGCTCACGCGGAGGACGGTACCGTTGTGTTTACCCTGAGTCGTCGCCTGCTGCCCGCCCTTTGCCAGAAAGAAGTCTCCCCCGGGCCCGACACGGATCTGTGAGGGAAACTCGCGCATGTCTGCGGTCTGTCCGAATGCGTTCGCGAACATCTCGTGCACGTCAGCTTCCCCGTCGCCGTTGGTGTCCCGTAGCCGCCAGATGCCGTTGCGGTCGAAGGCGAAGATGTCACCGCCGCGTATCGCCACGGTCATCGGCTCATGCAGCCCGGAGGTGAACCGCCGCCACGTCACGCGCCCCTCCTTCCCGTTCATGCCGCGCGCGAGCCACACGTCTCCGTCCAGCGTCACCACGACCGCAGTGCCGTCGGGCAGGAACTGGATGTCGGCCGGGCGGACGCCCCTTTGCCACGGGTTGGGCCAGGGTAGGTCAATGCGGTCGACCACGTAGGCGGCGTCGTTCGTGGCGACGCGGATCCCGGTGATGACTTCACCCGCCCAGCGGCGCATCTTGTCGGCGGGAGGTGCCGCGCCGCCGCGGACCGCGGGGGCTGCGGTCGCTGCCTGGGTGAAGGCGACGCTGAAACGCAGCGTTCGTTCGCGGGGAGGGAGCAGCAGGGTGGTCGCGCCTTTTTCCTCCACGATCTGCGCGGACTGCGCGTTCACCCCATCCGGCAGGCCGAGCGAGACAAACGTTCCGGGAGTCTTAACGCCCAGGATGATCCGCAGCGCGCGCGGGGACGCGCCGACCTCGAAGTTCCGTGTTACTACGGGGCTTTCGCCGTCGCCGGTCGCCGTCGTCCATTCGGCGACCTCGGTGGTCCCCAGCCGGTAAGAGAGCACGGCGTTCCGTGCGTTGACGCGGATTGCACGAAATTTTCCCAGTTCCTCCGGAAGGGCGCCGCGGCCGACTTCCTCCGGGCTGGGCGCGGGTTCGCGCGGGTCGGTGAGGGAAACGGATTCTCCCTCGGCGCCGCCGGGATGCGTGCCTGTGGCGATCCAAGGGCGGCCGTCAGGCCGGGGCAGGTTGGTCTGGCCGCCCGGAGTCTTGCGGTTGATGTCGTGGTACGAACCGGGAGCGAGCGCCGTGGCGGTTACGCCGGCGCCGCGCCAGATCATCGTCATACGCAGGAGGTCCGGGTCAAAGCACGCCCAGCAATCCAGCCCGAGGTTGAGCACGAGGCCGCGCGGGGCGAGGTTGTCAGCGGGCAAGCCGAGGCCCGCCTTCCGCGCGTCGACGATCGATGAGAAGAAGGGGAAATCCCGCTCCACCCACGGTGCGTCGGAGACGACGGTTTTGCCCGGCGCGGCCGCTCCAAGGGCGGACGATGTGACCAGGGCGAGGGCGGGTGCCAAGCGACGTAGCGCGATGAAGGTGACAGTCGCGGCCGGCGGGAGCGCGGGGAGGGGCATCGGGTTGAATGAAAGGTTGCGGCGCCCCGTCTCTCGCCCAAGAGAAAAGTTTCCCCGCCTCGGACTCCCCGAACCCCGACCCCGCATGAATCCCAAGTTGATTCCTTTCTTCGCATTGCTGGTCCTCGCCGTCGGACCGGTCTCCGCCGCTGCCACGGACCCGCGTCCCAACATCCTCTGGATCATGGTGGACGACATGTCGGCGAACCTTTCGTGCTACGGTGAGACCCAGATCCGCACGCCACACCTCGACCGGTTGGCCGCCGAGGGAACGCGGTTTTCCCGCGCGTTCACGACGGCTCCGGTCTGCTCACCCTCGCGCTCGGCCTTCATCACCGGAATGTACGCCACCTCCATCGGCGCGCACCATCACCGGAGTGGAAGGGGTGAGCTTAAGATTCGCCTGCCCGACGGAGTGGTGCCGACGCCCGCGCGGCTGAAGGCGGCCGGCTATTACACGTGCATCGGCAGTGGGCTGCCGGACGCCGACCGGCGTGGTTCGGGCAAGGCCCGCAAGAACCGCGTCGAGGCGCTCGGCAAGACCGACTATAACTTCGAATGGGATCCCGCGATGTACGACTCGCCTGACTGGGCCGGCCGCGCGCCGGGGCAGCCCTTCTTCATGCAGGTGCAGCTTGCGGGGGGAAAGTTGCGCGGCGGCGACGATGCCTCCGCGCGCAGGCTCGCGGAGCGGGCGGCCGCCGAGCTGGGTGGTGCCACCGATCCGGAGAAGGTCACGCTGCCGCCGTATTATCCACGCGACCCTGTGCTGCTCCGCGACTGGGCGGCCTACCTCGACGCCGTGCGGTTCACGGACCGCCATGTCGGCGAGGTGCTGGCGCGCCTCGAGCGCGAGGGGATCCTTGACCGCACCCTGGTGATCTTCGCGAGCGACCACGGGATCAGCCATGCGCGCGGCAAGCAGTTCCTCTACGACGAGGGCGCCCATGTTCCCTTCATCGTGCGGGGCCCCGGTGTCGCGCGGGGCAAGGTGCGGGACGACCTGATCGAGCTGATCGACCTGACGGCCGTCTCGTTGGCGGCGGCTGGGTTGCCGTTGCCGGCTGGCATGCAGGCGAAGGACATCCTCTCACCGACGTACCGTCCCAGGGAGCACGTGTACGCGGCGCGCGACCGTTGCGACGAGACAGTGGAACGGATCCGGAGCGTCCGTTCCGACCGGCTGCTCTACATCCGGAACTTCCTTCCGCGGCGGCCTCACCTGCAGCCGAACGCCTATAAGGACGGGAAGTCCATCGTGCAGACGTTGCGGGCGCTGCACGAGGCCCGCGCGCTGGATCCGCTCGCGGAACGCCTGCTCTTCCGCCCGGAGCGTCCCGTCGAGGAGCTTTACGAGTGGACGGAGGATCGCTGGCAGGTTCGCGACCTCGCCGCCGAGCCCTCCCGCCGCGCGGATCTGGAGGCGATGCGGGCGCGTCTCGACCGTTGGATGGCCGATACCGGAGACCGCGGTCCGGAAGCGGAGGCCATGTACGACAGCGATATGGCGGTCTACGTGGGCGGTCGCTCCGGCAAGTCTCAGGGTGACAGTCCCACCACCCGGAACATCGCGCAGATGAAGCGCTGGGCCTCGGAGGGCAGGTGACCCTCCGATTTCGGCGGTTTCGCGCATCAGCCGGACCGATGGAAGCCCGCGCGGGGCTTTCCAATCCCTCCTTTTCCTCTGGAAAAAAGGCAGGGATGCGTACTTTCCGCTCGTGCCGGCGGTGATTCGTCGGCCTCCTCAAAACATCCTTTCAACCTAACACCACCATGCTGATCTGGATCCTACTCATCATCGTCCCGATGCTCTTCGGGCTCTACGCGCAGATGAAGATTCGGAGCGCGTACGCCCGGAACGTCGAGATTCCCTCCCGCGGTCGTATCCGCGGCGCCGAGGCGGCCGCCGCGGTCATGCAGTCGGCCGGCATCCGCGACGTCGAGATCGTCGAAGTCGAGGGCGAGCTCACCGATCACTACGACCCGATCAACAAGCGGCTCGCGCTGTCCTCGCCGAACTACCACGGCACCAGCTTGGCCGCTTTGGGCGTTGCCGCCCATGAGGCCGGCCATGCGATCCAGCACAAGGTGGGCTACGCGATGATGTCCGTGCGCCAGTCCCTCGCCCCGGCCACGCAGATCGCGGCGGGCGTTTCCAACTTCGTCATGATCGCGGGCATTTTTCTCCTCAGCACCGCGATTGGCGGCACGTTGCTCACGATCGGCGCCGTCGCGCTGGCGGTGATCTGCCTGTTTCACTTCGTCACCCTGCCGGTGGAGTTCGACGCCAGCCGTCGGGCCAAGGCCGAACTCGTGCGCCTGGGGATCGTCGGCGATGACGAGATGTCCGGCGTGCACGAGACGCTCGATGCCGCGGCGCTCACCTACGTCGCCGCTTTCGTCGCCGCGCTCGGCAGCTTGCTTCACATCCTGATGATGCTCTCCGGCCGTCGGGAGGATTGATTCCGAGCAACCGCTTCGGGCCCCCGGTTCCGGCCGGGGGCCTTTTTTTTGCCCGCGGAACCCGCACCCGAAAAACAATTTGCGGCGTGGCGGACGCGACTCCAAGGTCCGCGCTTCTCCCCGCCGGCAACCGGCGGGATCATCGTCAACCTCCATCCTTCCTTCATCCGCCATGCCACTCGCCGTTGGAACCAAGGCCCCCGACTTCACCCTCAAGACCAAGACCCCCGAGGGTCTCAAGGACGTCAGGCTCAGCGACAATTTCGGCAAGAAGCAGACGGTGATCCTTTTCTTCCCCTTGGCTTTCACCGGCGTCTGCACCCAGGAAATGTGTGACATGACGGCCGGTCTCGGGGCCTACGCCAGCCTCGGTGCCGACGTGATCGCGATCAGCGTCGACAGCCCCTTCACGCAGGAGGCCTGGGCCAAGCAGAACAAGATCGGCCTCACGCTGCTCAGCGACCTCAACAAGGAGACCGTCAAGGCTTACGGCGTGCTCTTCCCGATGCTCGCCGGCGTGGGTGACACTTCCGCCCGGGCGGCGTTCGTCGTAGGCAAGGATGGCGTGATCAAGTACGCCGAGCAGACGCCAACCCCGAAGGACCTCCCGAACTTCGAGGCGGTGAAGGCCGCGCTGGCCCGCTGAGGCCATTTTCTTTTCCGCCGGGGCGGCGCGCCTTGCGTCCCGGCGGTGATTTTGTCTTCCGGCCCGGGCGAGGCCGCGCGTTTTCGCCCTTCCGCTTTCCGTCATGAGCCTCCCGAATCCGTTCAACACGTTGCGCTCGTTCCAGGCGAACGGCGCGTCGCACTCGTTCTACTCGCTGCCGGCCCTCGAGGCGGCCGGGTACAAGGTCTCCCGCCTGCCGGTCTCGATCCGGCTGGTTTTGGAGTCCCTGTTGCGCAACTGCGACGGCAAGCGCGTCTCCGAGGCCGCGATCCGCGACCTCGCCGGCTGGCAGGCCAAGGCGCCGCGCACCGAGGAGATCCCCTTCGTGGTCGCGCGCATCGTGTTGCAGGACTTCACGGGCGTGCCGCTGCTGGTGGACCTCGCCGCGATGCGCTCCGCCGTCGCGCGGATGGGCCGCAATCCTAAGATCATCGAGCCCCTCGTGCCGGTCGATCTCGTGGTCGACCATTCCGTGCAGGTCGACTTCGCGGGCGCTTCGGATGCGATGCAGCGCAACCTCGACCTCGAGTTCTCGCGCAACCGCGAACGTTACCAGTTCCTCAAGTGGGGCATGCAGGCCTTCGACACGTTCAAGGTCGTGCCGCCCGGCATCGGTATCGTTCACCAGGTCAACCTCGAGTATCTCGCGAAGGGCGTGCTGCGCGACGCCAACGGCGTCCATTATCCCGACACCCTGGTCGGCACCGACTCACACACGACGATGATCAATGGCATCGGCATCGTGGGCTGGGGCGTGGGCGGCATCGAGGCCGAGGCCGGCATGCTCGGCCAGCCGGTTTATTTCCTCACACCTGACGTCGTTGGTGTGCACCTCACCGGTGCGCTGCGCGAGGGTGTCACCGCCACGGACCTCGCCCTCACCGTGACCCAGATGCTCCGCAAGGCGAAGGTCGTGGGGAAGTTCGTCGAGTTCTACGGCCCGGGTGCGCAGGCGCTGCCGGTCGTCGACCGTGCGACCATCGCCAACATGGCGCCCGAGTACGGTGCGACCATGGGCTTCTTCCCGATCGACGGCGAGTGCTCCGCCTACCTCCGCGCCACCGGCCGCGACGAGAAGCAGGTGGCGCTCTATGAGGCCTATTATCAGGCGCAGGGCCTCTGGGGCATTCCCCAGCAGGGCGAGATCGATTACTCCACCGACCTGAGCCTCGACCTCGCAACGGTCGTGCCGAGCGTCGCCGGCCCGAAGCGTCCCCAAGACCGCATCGAACTGCCGAACCTGCGCCGGGAGTTCTTCGGCGCCTTCCAGCGCCCCGTCACCGAGAACGGCTTCGGCAAGTCCCGCGGCGCGTTTGCCATTGAGGCGAAGGTGGAGACGGCCGCGGGCCGCAAGGCGAAGCTCGGCCACGGCTCCGTCGTCATCGCGGCGATCACCAGCTGCACCAACACCTCCAACCCCAGCGTCATGCTGGCGGCCGGCCTCCTCGCGAAGAAGGCCGTCGAAAAGGGCCTGAAGGTGAACCCGGCGGTCAAGGCCTCGCTCGCCCCGGGTTCCCGCGTCGTCACCGATTACCTCCGCAAGACCGGCCTGCAGCCCTACCTGAACAAGCTGCGGTTCAACACCGTCGGCTACGGCTGCACCACGTGCATCGGCAACTCGGGCCCGCTGGACGCCGGCATCGAGGACGCCGTCGTGAAGAACGACCTGATCACAGCCTCGGTGCTGTCGGGCAACCGCAACTTCGAGGCGCGGGTGCACCAGAACGTGAAGGCCAACTTCCTCATGTCGCCGCCGCTCGTGGTGGCTTTCGCCCTCGCTGGCCGGGTCGACATCGACCTCAGCTGCGAGCCCATCGGCGACGACAAGGAGGGCAACCCGGTCTACCTCGCCGACCTCTGGCCGACGCTCGCTGAAGTGCGCGACGCGATGCAGGCCGCGCTCAAGCCGGAGGTCTTCCGCCGGTTGTACAAGGATTTCGCCGCGCAGAATCCGAAGTGGAACGAGATCCCGTCCTCGACGGGCAACGTCTACGAGTTCGACGCCAAGTCCACCTACATCCAGGAACCGCCGTTCTTCGCCAACTTCGGCATGCAGCCGGGCGTGATCCGCGAGATCAAGGGCGCTCGGGCGCTCGGCATCTTCGGCGACTCGGTCACGACCGACCACATCTCCCCGGCTGGCGCCATCAAGAAGTCCTCCCCGGCTGGCCGGCACCTGCTGGAGAACGGCGTGACGTTCGAGGATTTCAACTCCTACGGCTCGCGACGCGGCAACGACCGCGTCATGACCCGCGGCACTTTTGCCAACGTGCGCATCAAGAACCTGATGCTCGGCGGCAAGGAGGGCGGCAACACCCTCTACCAGCCCACCGGTGAGGAGATGTCGATCTACGACGCCTCCGCGCGTCACATCGCGGCCGGCACGCCCCTGATCGTGATCGCGGGGCAGGAGTACGGTACCGGTTCCTCGCGCGACTGGGCCGCCAAGGGCACCAACCTGCTGGGAGTGAAGGTCGTGGTCGCGCAAAGCTTCGAGCGCATCCACCGCTCCAACCTTGTCGGCATGGGCGTGCTGCCCCTGCAGTTCCGCGAGGGCATCACCGCGCAGTCGCTGCGCCTGGACGGACAGGAGACCTACGACGTCATCGGGCTTTCCCCGGCGTTGAAGCCGCAGCAGGACCTCACCCTGCGGATCACGCGCAAGGACGGATCCTCGGAAGACGTGTCGGTCCGTTGCCGGATCGATACGCCGATCGAGATCGATTACTATCAACACGGCGGCATCCTGCCGTACGTCCTCCGCCAGATCCTCGCCCGGACCTGATCAGCGGGCTTCGCGGTTTCCCGCGCGGAAACGCGCGGGCCGCCGCCGGCGTCTTTCCAAACTCTTCCGCCCAGCCCGCTTCCCGTTCCATGTCCGAAACGTCCGGCTCCTCCGCCTTCCTCGTCGACCCGCGGTCCGATCCTGTGGTCATCCGGGTGGAGGGCCGGGCGAACTTCCAGAACAGCGGGAGCCTGCGGGACTTCATCGCGGAGATGCTGGGGCACGGGAAGACGCGCTTCGTGCTGGATTGCGGAGGCTGCGCGGGAATGGACAGCACGTTCCTCGGTGTCCTGGCCGGAGCGGCGATCTCGCTCCGCAAGGCCTCGCCTCAGGGGAGCTTCGTTGTGCTGCGGGCGGGCGCGCGCAACCTGGAGCTCATGCGTAACCTCGGCCTGCACCGCCTCGTGACGATTGAGACGGGCGAGGCGGCCCCGGGGGAGACGCGTTGCGACACCGTCCTGGATGAACGGCGTCTTTCGCAGGCGGAGAATGCCCGCCTGGTCCTTGAGGCGCACGAGAACCTGGTCTCGGCCGACGAGGCGAACCGCACACGATTCGAGGACGTCCTCGCTTTCCTGCGGCGTCGCTAGGCACCATTGGTCGGTTCGACGGGCAAGCCGCGCCAGCTCCCGGAGCTTTCGTTTGCGTCGTCCCCGCCGCGGCATCATCCCTTGGCCGCGATGAAGGCCTCCGATTACCTCACGTTGCCACCCTCCCTGGCGCGTTTCGCGGGGTACTTCAGGTCCGACGCGCCGCCCTGGGAGTGGGTCGCACAGGTCGACGCCGCGCTCGCTTCGCTGCCGGAGCCGCCGTGCCGCATGATCCCGCCCGGCGTGCATGTCGAGGGTCCGGTCTGGCTGGGGGAGGGAGTGCGGCTGCCGGCGTACGCGACCCTGGTCGGTCCGATGTGGATCGGTGCCGGGAGCGAGATCCGCCCGGGAGCCTTCCTGCGCGGGGGCGTCATCGCCGGCGAGGGCTGCGTGCTCGGCCACGTGTGCGAGTTCAAGCATTGCCTGCTCCTCGACGCGGTGCAGGTGCCGCATTTCAATTACGTGGGCGACTCCGTGCTCGGCAACCGCGCGCACCTCGGGGCGGGGGCGATCTGCTCCAATCTCCGGCTGGACCAGCGCAACGTGGTGATCCGCGCCGGAGGGGCCGTCCATGACACGGGCCTGCAGAAGCTCGGCGCGATCCTGGGAGACGGCGCCGAGGTCGGCTGCAACGCCGTGCTGAATCCCGGCGCCGTACTGGGCCGGCGGGCGTTGGTCATGCCGGCGATGGCGTTCGGCGGGGTCCTGCCGGAGGCCACGATCGCCCATGCGCCCGCGGCGGTGCGGTTCCTGCCCCGGCGGGACTGAAAACGGGCTGGTTCTCCTGCGCGCGAGCCGTTCTGTTCTCATCTCCCGCATGCGCACCCTCACCGGCATCCAACCCTCGGGCACGCTCCACATCGGCAATTACTTTGGCGCCATGCGGCCCGCCATCGAGGCGCAGTCCCGCGGCGAGTGCTTTTACTTCATCGCCGACTACCACTCGATGACGTCGCTCACCGACCCCGAGGAGCGCCGGCGCAACACCCTTGGCGTCGCCCTCGACTGGCTGGCCTGCGGCCTCGACCCGCAGCGCAGCGTGTTCTGGCGGCAGAGCGACGTGCCGGAGGTCGCCGAACTGGCGTGGATCCTCGGTACGCTCACCCCGATGGGGCTCCTCGAGCGCGCCCACAGCTACAAGGATAAGACCGCCAAGGGTATCTCGCCGAACTTCGGCCTCTTTGCCTACCCCGTGCTGATGGCCGCCGACATCCTCCTCTACGACACGCACCGCGTGCCGGTGGGGCGCGACCAGCGGCAGCACCTCGAGATGACCCGCGACATCGCGATCAAGTTCAACCTCACCTACGGGGAGACGCTGGTCGTGCCGGAGGCGGAAATCCGCGACGACATCGCGGTCGTGCCGGGCCTCGACGGGCAGAAGATGAGCAAGAGCTACGGCAACACGATCGACATCTTCGGCGATGAGAAGGTGCTGCGGAAGCGGATCATGGGGATCGTGATGGACTCCCGTCCCCCCGCCGAGCCCAAGCCCGACGCCGACCGCAACCTCGCCGTCCAGCTGCTGCGGCTTTTCGCTCCGGCCGACGTCGCGCGGGACTTCGAGGAACGCCTCCGCGCCGGCGGGCTCGGCTACGGCGACCTGAAGAAGGCGCTGTTCGAGCATTACTGGAACACGTTCTCCGCCGCGCGCGCGCGTCGCGCGGAACTCGCGGGCAACCTGGACTACGTCGCCACGGTCCTGCGCGACGGCGCGGCGCGGGCCCGGTCCGTCGCCGACGGTGTGCTTTCCCGCGTGCGGCGGGCCAGCGGGCTCCGCTAGCCGGAGCGCGGGAGGAAACCACCATGACGCCCGAGGAATTCCGCCGGCGCGGGCATGAGTTGGTCGACTTGATCGCGGATTACCGCGCGGGCATCGCTAAGCTGCCGGTGCGGCCGCCCGTCCGGCCGGGCGAGATTCGCGGCCGGCTTCCCGCGTCGCCGCCCGCAGGCCCGGAGCCGTTCGACGATCTGCTTCGCGACGTGCGGGAGATCATCCTGCCGGGGGTCACCCAATGGCAGCATCCTTCGTTCTTCGGTTATTTTCCCGCGAACGCCGAGTTGTCATCGGTCTTGGGCGATCAGCTCAGCTCTGGGCTCGGCGTGATCGGGCTCGCCTGGCAGTCGGGGCCGGCGCTCACGGAACTGGAGGAGGTCGTGACCGACTGGCTGCGGCAGATGCTGGGCCTGTCTCCGTCGTGGAGCGGCGTCATCCAGGATACGGCGTCCACCTCGTCGCTGGTGGCGCTGCTGTGCGCGCGGGAACGGGCGAGCGGGTTTGCGCAGGGCAGGGGCGGACTGCAGGGAGGGTCTGCGCCGATGGCGGTTTATCAATCCGCGCAGGCGCACAGCTCGGTTGAGAAGGCGGCGTTGCTGGCCGGCTTCGGCCGCGAGAACCTGCGGTCGGTCGCGGTGGACGCCTCTCACGCCATGGACCCGGCCGCCCTGGCGGCGGCGATCGCGGCCGATCGGGCGCGCGGCATTGTTCCGGCTGCCATTGTGGCCACGACCGGCACAACGGCGACGACCGCGCTCGACCCGGTGGCGGCGATCGCGGAGATCGCGCGGCGGGAAGGAGTCTGGCTGCACGTCGACGCCGCGATGGCCGGTTCCGCCATGATCCTGCCCGAGTGCCGCTGGATGTGGGAGGGTGTCGAGGGCGCGGATTCGATCGTGGTCAATGCGCACAAGTGGCTCGGCGCGGTGTTCGACTGCTCGGCTTATTTCGTCCGGGACCCGGAGCACCTCGTGCGGGTCATGAGCACGAACCCGAGCTACCTGCGCAGCGGCGTCGATGGCGAAGTGCGCAACTACCGCGACTGGGGCATCCCGCTCGGCCGGCGGTTCCGGGCGCTCAAGCTCTGGTTCCTCATCCGCGAGCAGGGGGTCGAGGGCTTGGCGAAGCGGCTTCGGCGCGATTTGGAAAACGCCCGCTGGCTGGAAAGCACGGTGCGCGGCGGGGCAGGTGAGGGCTGGCGGGTGCTTGCGCCGGTGCCTTTGCAGACCGTGTGTGTGCGGCATGAGCCGCCGGACCTGGCGGGCGAGGCGCTCGACGCCCACACGCTTGGCTGGGTCGAACTAATCAATGCGTCAGGTGCGGCCTACCTGACGCCGGCAAAGCTCGACGGGCGCTGGATGGCGCGCGTGTCGATCGGAGGGCTGCGGACGGAGCGCGGCGACGTTGCCGCGCTCTGGGAGCGGATGCGGACCGCGGTGCGCGGCGGCGTCAGCCCTTGACGTCGAAGCAGTGGATCAGCTCCTGGTCACGGAGGTACAGTCGACCGTCGAGCACCACGGGATGGACCCAGATCTTGCCCTGGGGCTTCCGCTTCTCGGTCTGCGGGGAAAGCGTGAAGCGACCCTTCTCTTTCCAGCCGGCCGGGGACGCCTCGATCAGGACGACGATACCCTTCTGTTCCTCGATGCACACGAGGTGACCGGCCACGTAGGTGCAGGCGCCCTTGCCTAGGGAACGGTCCTGCCACAGCGCCTCGCCCGTCTTCCAGTCCTGGCAGGTCCAGCCGCCGCGGTCGGAATGTCCGTAGAGCTTACCGTCCACGAGGATCACGCCGCCGTGGTGGTTGACCATCTTGTTGCTCTCGTAGGTCATCTCGGGCTCGGCACCGCCCAGCTTGAACTGCCGGCTGCCGGCGTTGTAGCCGGCCGTGACGTACACGAGTCCCCCGGAATGGATGGGGGTCGGGATGACGGCGGTGCGGCCGGGGAAGTCTGTCTGCCAGGCGAGTTCGCCGGTCTCGGCCTTCACTCCGAACAGCCGCTTGGTCACGAGCTGCACGTACTGGCGCTGGCCGCCGTGTTCGACGACGAGGGGCGATGAGTATTGCGCGACGTCGTCCACGCCCTTCGAGCGCCAAAGGACCTTGCCCGTGCGGCGGTCGAGCGCGGCGAGCGTTCCCTTCGCGCCGCCCGGGGTGCAGATGACGCGGTCGCCGTCGACCAGCACCGACTCGGTGAAGCCCCAGTTCTGGATCTTGCCGCCGAGGTCCTTCACGAAGTCGACGCTCCAGACGACCTTGCCGCCGGCGAGTTCGAGGCAGACGAGCTTCCCGTTGCCGGAGACCGCGAAGAGGTTCGTCCCGGCGACCGTCGGCGTGCAGCGCGGGCCGTTGCCCCAGTTGTTCTCGTACACGCGGTCGTCGATGCGGGCGCTCCAGAGCTTCCCGCCGGTCGCGACGTCGACGCAGACCACGTGCTCGCCGTCGTCCATCGCCCCCATCGTGTAGAGGCGACCCGACACGATCGAGAAACCGGAGTAGCCGAGACCGGCCTCCTTGAACACCCAATGCTGCTTGGGCCCGCCCGCGGGCCAAGGCGCCAGGATCGACTTGTCGGGTGAGTGATCATCGCGATTCGGGCCGCGCCACTGGGGCCAATCGGCGGCGGAGGCGGCGAGGGGAAGGAGGAGCGCGAGCAGGATCGATGGCTTCATGGAGTGGATGGGGTGGGGGAAGTGGAAGGTGCGGGGAACAAAAGGCAAACGCCGCCTCAGGAGTAAACGCCTCCGCCCAGCAGCCGCTCTCCGTCGTGGAGCGCGAGGATCTGGCCGCTGGCGAGACCGCGCTGCGGTTCGTCGAACACCACCCGGGCCGTGCCGCCCTCCGAATCGGGTTCCAGCATGAGCGGCACGCGGGGATCCCGGTAGCGCACGCGTCCTTCGAGCCGGGTTGGGCTGGTTACCGGCTCGCCGAGCCAGCTCAGGGAGTGGACGCGCACCTCCTTTTGGAAAAGCCCCGGCGCGGCGGGACCGTCGAAGGCCACCAGCAGGGCGCGGTCTGAGGCGCGTTTCCCGACGACGACGTAGGCCTCGTGATCGGTGTTCGAGGGCACGCGGATACCGCGGCGCTGGCCCAGGGTGTAAAAATGAAGCCCGCGGTGCCCGCCGAGGACGCGGCCGTCGTCCGCCCGGATGATCGGGCCCGGCGCATCCGGCACATAGGCGCGGAGGAAGTCGGCCATTTTCACTTCCCCGATGAAACAGATGCCCTGGCTGTCCTTCTTGTCCGCGTTCGGCAGCCCCGCTTCGCGCGCCGCGGCGCGCAGCTCCGGCTTGGTGAGGTGGCCGACCGGAAACCGGACGTCTTCCAGCTGTTCCGGCCGCATCAAAGCGAGGAAGTACGACTGGTCCTTGTTCTTGTCCGCCCCCTCCAGCAGCGCGTGGCGCGGGCCTAGTCCGGCCAGGCCGACCCGGCGGGCGTAGTGGCCGGTGGCCACGGCGGTGAAGCCGTGGTCCCGCGCCCAGGCGCGGAACACGCCGAACTTGATCTCGCGGTTGCACATCACGTCGGGGTTGGGCGTGAGGCCATGTTCGTATCCTTCGAGGAGATACCGTACGACCCGCTCCCGGTAATCCCGCATCAGGTTCACGACCTGGAAGCCGATGCCGATGCGCTCGGCGGCCGCCCGGGCGTCCTCGATGTCGCGTTGCCACGGGCATTCCCCGACCACGTTGTCCTCGTTGATCCAGTTCTTCATGTACGCGCCCGTCACGTGGTGGCCGGCGCGATGCAGGAGGAGGGCGGCGACGGCGCTGTCGACCCCGCCCGAGAGGGCGACCAGGATTCTTTCCGCGGAGGCCACGGCTCAGCGCGGGGCGAGGATCCGCGCCTTCGCCCGGGGCGTCAGCGGGGCGGCGTCGAGCCAGGCCTGGGCGGCCGCCGGGTTCACCGCCCGCCACGTGCCGTGCGCGGCGGCGAGGGCGTTGCCGCGGAGGGGTTCGCCTGGAAGGTCCATCGCCCAGTTCATGGCTTCGGCCGGTGCCTGCTGCGCCCAGATGGAAGCGATCGTGACGAAGGCGCTGTCGCGCGCCGATTCGCTCGGCAGGGCCTCGGCCCAGGCAATCCCGTCCCTCGGCTGGCGGGCCATCAGGTTCGCGAACTGCCCGGCGATGTAATCGAGACCGCCGCCGGGACTCATCTCGGTGACGTGCCGCGCCGCGGCGGCGAGGTCGCGGGAGCCCCAGACGAAGAGGATGTTGGTCGTCGCGAGCCACTGGGTGAACTCGATGGGCAGCGTCTTCACCCACGCGAGGGCTGCCTGTACATCCCGCATCGCGAGCGACCGCGCCACATCCATGGTGACCAGCGTCTGTGCGTCGCCCGGCGGGAGCTTGTCGACCAGTTGCGCCGCGCGGGCGGGGTCGGAGTTGGCGAGCTGCTGGAAGGCCGCCTGGAGCACGCGCTCGAGCGCCGTTCCCGAGATCAGCTCCGGCGCCTCCGCAATCGCACGCGCCGGATCAGCCTGGGCCAGGCCCCGTAGGATGGATTCGAGCGCGATGGCACGATCCCCCGGCGCTGGCAGAGACCTCGCCCATTCGAATGCCGCGCTGGGATCGGACCGGTTCCAAGCGTCGGCGACGGCGCGGAGGGCGTTCTGCCGGCCCTCGCCGTCCGGCACGCGGGCGAGGCGTTGTGCGGCCCGCGCGACGTCCTCGCGGGCGAAGCGGTCGAAAAGCGCGCTGAAGATGTGCGCCGAGTCGCGCGTCGTCGCCAATTCCACGGCGAGCCGGAGCGCCTCGTCCGCATCCCGGCGGGCGGCGATGTCCACGACCATCATCAGGGCCTGCGAGAACTCCGCGCCCCGCGTCATTTCGCGCAGGTAAGCGAGGGCTCCTTCGAAATCGCGGCTCAGGAGCGCCCCGAACTTGGGGAAAAATTCCTGTGAGCGCCGGCCGGGATCGGGCAGGGCGAGGGCCGCGTCGAGATCCGGGTGGGGCCGTGCGGCCGGCGGCGGGTTGATTTTCACCGGGATTTCCCCGGGGGAAGGGGAGGATGGTGCGGCCGGGACTTCGCGGCGGGCCGCGGATTCCGGGACGACGCCGGGGGTTTCCGCACCTCTCCGCGGGAGGACCACGAGCAGCACTGCAGCCGCCGCGAGGCCGGCCAATGGCCAGAGGAGTTTCCGGATCAGACTTCGCATGCGCGGGCGGAACGTACCGGGAAGGCCCGCACCCTCAAGGCAGCTCGTAGACTTCCAGGAGAACCACGCCGCTTCCCGCGGCGGTACCGACCTGGGCGGTGTAGGCGCCGGGGGCGAGGCTGATCAGGATCGCTGAGTCGGCGCTTCCGGTCGGGAACGGAAAGGCGCCGGCCCGCGCGGCGGCCTCCGCGATCGCGGCGGCGTCGGCACCCCCGCTCCATCCGGAGTTGGTGGCGATCCTCTGGTCACCTTCCAGCAGCGTGAGCTCCGGCCGCGGCAGGAATCCTGCGACGCCGAACGCGCCCAGGGCCGGGCCGGCTGCGCGGAGCAGGATCCGCTTGGCATCCTTTCCGCGCACGACGACTCCCGCGGTGAGCGTGGCGTCTCCGCTGCCGGCGACGGCCCGGGTCGAGAGGTTGGCCAATCGTTGCCCGACCGCCTCGGGAGCCAGATCGTACACTTCGACCAGGCACACGCCGGCGCGGCCGTCGTCGGCCGAGGCCACAGCCGTGTAGCCGCCGGGCGCGAGGGTCGCGACGATGACGGCGTCGCCGCTTCCGGCTACGAGCGGGAAGGCGCCCGCCGACGCGGCGAGCGAAGGGATCCCGCCCGAGCCCGCGGCGGTGCTCCAACCGGAGTTGGCGGCCATCCGGGTGGTGCCGCTCAGCAATTCAAGGCGCGGCGCGGGCAGCGCCGAACTCACGCCGAAGTCCCGGAGCCCGGGGCCGACCGCGCGGATCAGGACGGGCTTTGACTCGTTTCCCGTGACGACGAATCCCGCGATCACCACGTTCTCACCGTTCGCGGCGGCGGCGCGGGAGGAGAGGTTGATCATGCGTTGACCGCGGAACGCTGGTGAGGAAAGAGCGGGTCCGGCAAAGGTCACGGTCGGCGATCCTTCCGTCGAAACCCGCGCCTCCAACCGTCCGGCCCCCGCGGTCACCTCGATCTTCCCGCCGGAGGGGTGGGCCGTGAGGCTTGCGGAACCCGTCGGCGAAAGAACTCCCTCGGCCGTCACGAAGCGTCCGCCGCCCGCCGCCACCGCCAGGACGCGACCTGACTCGGCGACCACCGCGTGCAGGATTCCCGAATCACTGGGAGCGCCCGCCTCGAAGAACCCCGCCGTCTCCGGAGGGACCTGTCGCGCGGCGAGGTTGCCGCGAAGGCCCGTCCCCGCCGCCGGTCCGTCGGCGACGGATGCGGACAAAGCGCCCTGATCGGAGATGGAACCGGATAAGACGACGGCCGCGCCCGGTGCGCTCTCGGAAAGCTCGGTGGCGCTAAAACGAAACCCGCCGTCCTCCCCGAGGTTGATCGCACGCCCGAGCCAGGCCCTGCGACCGGCCGCCGGCACGGCGAGGAACCGGGCGGTGTTGTCCGGCAGCACGACCAGCGCGAAGCTGCCCGGCCCTAGGGGTGAATCGATCGCGCCGAGGTAAGTGCCCGCGAACGAGCGCCGCAGGACGCGCACCTGCGCGGGCGTAGAGGAAGCACTGCCCGCCGCGTTCCGCACTTCGACGGAGTAGCCGCCGGCGCGTTCCGGAGTTATCCCGGTGATCTTCAGCACGGAGTCCGTGGCGCCCGGGATCGGCACGCCGTCGCGCCGCCACTGGAAGGATGGCGTGGGTTCACCGGACGCGCTCGCGGAGAGCACCACTTCCGCGCCGGCTGCGGCGGTGGTCACGGCGGGCCACCGGGTGATGACCGGAGCAGCGGGTGCTGGGGCCGCGGTCACGCCCACGCGCAGGTCGTCAATGCGCCAGTTGGCGGTTCCGACGCCCGCGTTTCCCGCGCCGTTGTACCCGTAGAGACGGAACGTGACGGGCCGGCCAGGCTCTGCGGCAAAGGGCGGGAACTCCGGCGCGACCAAGGTCCACGCGCTGTTGTTGGCGAGCGCTCCCGACGAGAGCGGCGTCGCGAAGCCGTCGACGCTGGAGAAGAGGGCGAACGCCTGCGGGCCCGTGGCAGTGCTGCGGGAGCCGAAACTGAACGAAGTCACCACAAGGCGGCGGCCGGGCGGAGCCTCGAGTGTGAGTTCGAAATGGGCCGAGCCGGCGGCATCCGCGCGGTTGAGGGGACCGGTGCGGGCGGCCGCGCCGGCGTTGTTGCCACCGGACGCTCCGGAATAGCCGGAGGAGACCGAGGCATTGGTGAGCAGGGCGGTGGTGCCGTTGTTGTTCGCCTGGGAGACCAGGCCGCCTCCGATGTCGGGCGGAAGCCCGCCCGTGGCGGTTGCCGTGGAGAAGTCCCAGTACAACTGGCCCGAACCGGAGGCGAGATTGAGCGCGGCCGCCGTCGAGACGACCGAGCCGTCGGCGTTCGCCACGGTGGCGGCGTAGGCGCCCAGTTGCGCGGGCTGGATGTCGCGCACCGCCAGGGTCGCGCCGGTCGCCCCGGGAATCTCGGCGCCGTTGAAGGTCCATTGGAAGGACAGCGGTGCGCCGCCGGAGGCCGTGACATTGAACGTGGCCGTGCCTCCGAGCGCCACCGCCTGGCTGGCGGGCTGGACCGTGATGCGTGGCGCGCCCGCGGTCGAGGGCGCGTCGACCTTGGTGCGGAGGGCGGCAGCGGTCTCCACGGGCAGCTCGGAGAAGAACGTGTAGCCGGTGTCGGCCTGCAGCTGCGCCACGGAGGTCACGTATTGCTGCCAGGGATTGGTGCGGATCCCGGCGACGTTCGGCACCTTGATCGCGATCACCCGGGTGGCGGCGGTGATCCGTGAGACCGCGGAGCCCGCACCCGCCGGTACCACGACGGCGATTTTCCAAACGTGCGAAGGCACCGCCACCCCACCTGGGAGGCGCCCGGCGCCGAAACCCGCTGGTCCCGTGATCACAAGGATCTCGTTCCCCAGTCCGGCCAGCGAGCGGCAGTAGGTCTCAAAACTCGCCCAGACGCCCTGATTGTGGTCGGGAGTCTGCGGCAGGATGTTGGTCATGTAGAAGGTCGCCTGGTTGTCGGCGACCGTGACCGTGCGGTCTCCCGAGGGGCAGAGGTGTCCGCGGTCAAAGCCCGAACCCGTGTAATCCTCGGGGAGGACCCGCGTGATTCCGGCCGGCAGCGCGGGATCGGGTGCGAAGTCCCCGCGTCCGCTGGTTCCAAGGTCGGCGAGGCCGAGGCTCCAACTCACCCAGTTGGCCGTGCGGTTCGCGTTATTGTATTCAAGGGCGTACTGTGCGCGCCGGAGTTGGAAGCGGGCCGGATCGGAGGGGTCGTTGGGTGTGCCACCCGGATTTCCGAGGGGCATCTGCAGGTCCACGCCGATCGCCGCGCGGGCGACGGTCGTCAGAAGAAGGATCAGCCAAGGGAGACGCGGCGTTCGTTTTGGGCCTGGCACGGAGCCGAGTGAGCGGGCGGCCTTCGGGAAGTCACGGCCGAAGGAGGCTCGGTCATCTTCGCGCGCGCCAAGTTGCCGCTTGTCGCTGCGGCTGGCGCGCGGGATGCTTGCGGGTTCCCGAACCTGATGCCCGCCGAACACCGCATTGTCCGCGCCTGGCTGGAGGCCCCGGCTGCGGGGATCATCGAGCTCGACCGCGATTGGGCGAGGCGGGAGCCGCCGCGTTTCACGCTCGGCTGGCATTGCCCCGCGCCGCAGGCGCTGCAGCCCGCGCCCGGTCTACCCGCGGGCCGGCTTTACGGTTACTATCTCGACGAGGCCGGGCAGGTGACCTTCGTGCTCGACCTTGAGAACGGCGGGATCGATCCGGCGCGGGACGCCGTCTACCTCGCGGGCGATTTCAACGGCTGGGAGGGGGCGATCGGAGCACCCGAGTGGCGTCTGGCGGAGGACGAACTGGAAGGGACGCGGGTGATGACCTGGCGGGGCAATGCCGCGCGGTTCCTTTCCGGCGAGGGGCTGCGGTTCAAGTTCGTTACCGGGGAGCATCATTGGATCCTGCCGCCGCCCGACGCCCCGAACGGCGTGCGCGACGCGGCGGGAAATTGGAACCGCCTCATCGACCCCGCGCGCACCGGCTGGCACCTGTGGCGGTTCACGATCTCCGAGGCGCTCGACCTCGCGCAGCCCTGGTCGGTCGGCTGGGCCGAGGCGCCGGGTGCGACGGTGCCGCTCGTCCCGGGTGGATTCTTTTTCCGCCAGTACAGCGACCTGCCGCTGGGGGCTTTGGTCCACGCGGGACGAACCACGTTCCGGCTCTTCGCGCCGCGGGCGCGCGGAGTCACGCTCGCCTTGGCACGCGACGCCGCGGGCCGTGATGCGGCGATCACGTATCCCCTCGCGCGACGGGCCGACGTGCACGGCGCCGTGGGAATCTGGGAGGTGGAACTCGATGCCTCCCTGCACGGATGGCTCTACTGGTACCTCGTCGACGGCGCGCACGAAGGCTTCGACGCTGCGGCGCCAGTGCTCGACCCCTATGCGCGGGCGGCGCTCGGCCGGGATGGGCCGGGAATTGTGCTCGATCCGGATTGGATCGGCCGGGGTGACCGGGGTTTCACCACGCCGGCGTGGCAGGACCTGGTGATCGCGGAGGCGCACGTGCGCGACCTGGCTTGCCACGCTCCGATCGACGCCACGCCGGAGGAGCGGCTGGGCTTCACCGGCCTGCGAAAATGGGCCGAGAGTGAGGATTTCCACCTCCACCGGCTAGGCGTGAACTGCGTCGAGCTGCAGCCGGTGCACGAGTTCGATGACGTGTCTCCCGGGGAATACCACTGGGGGTACATGACCAACAATTTCCTCTCGCCGGAGAGCTCCTACGCGCTCGCTCCGGCCGGGGCTTCCGGAGTGCGGGAGATGCAGGAACTCGTGGCGACGTTCCACCGCCGCGGCATGGCCGTGCTGCTCGACGTGGTGTTCAACCACGTCGGCGTGCCTGCTCACCTGCTGCGCATCGACCGGCTCTATTACTTCGAGCAGGACGCCGCGGGAGCGCTCACCAATTGGAGCGGGTGCGGCAACGACCTGCGGGCGCGCTCGGCGATGGCGCGGCGCCTGATCATCGACAGCTGCGTCCACTGGATCGAGGCCTACGGCGTCGACGGCTTCCGCTTCGACCTTGCCGAACTGCTCGGCGTCGAGGTGCTCCGCGAGGTCGAGGTCGCGCTCAAGCGCGTGAAGCCCGACGTCATCCTGATTGCCGAGCCGTGGAGCTTCCGCGGCCACATCGCGGGGGCGTTGCGCGACACCGGCTGGGCCTCTTGGAACGACGGTTACCGCGATTTCGTGCGCGAGTACGTCCGCGGCAACGGCGACGGCCGGCGGATGGAATACTACCTGCGCGGCTCGCCGTGGTATTTCGCCAAATGGCCCGCGCAGACGGTGAACTACACCGAATCCCACGACGACCGCACGTGGATCGACGCGATCACCGAACGGCCCGACGGCGACGGGCACGCGCCCACCGCCCATGACCGTCGGCGCACCCATCTCATGGCTGCGCTTCTGCTCATGTCGGTCGGCGTACCGATGCTCTCCGCCGGCCAGGACTTCCTGCGGTCCAAACGGGGCGTGGCCAACACTTACCAGCGGGGCGACCTCAACGCGCTCGATTACCGCCGGCTCCGGCGCTTCGCCTCCACGCACGCCTACTTTGCGGAGTGGATCACCTTCCGGCGCGGACCGCTCGGGCGCCTGCTGCGGCACTTCGTGCGGCCCGACGAGGGGTTCTTCCGTTTCCTCCACGCGCCGGGTGGCCCGGCTTTGGGGATGGTGTGCAACGCCGACTTCGCGTGGGGCCCGGAGCGCCTGCTGTTCGTGGTCAACCCCACGTTGTCCGAATTCACTCTCGAGGCCGGCGCCGACCTCCTCGCGCCGGAGCGCGGTCCCTGGCGGCTGGCCGCCGACGAGGAGCGTTTCTACGCGCCCGGCTCCCCGGGAACGCGCGAACGGCTAGGAGCGACGATCTTCCTGCCGGCCCTCAGCTGCGCGCTCTGGGTGCAGAACGCCTGACGTGCCGGTGAAGATTTTCCCGCCAAAACCCTTGCCTCGCTCCTCGGCGAACCCTTCAGTCCAACTCTCCGCGCCCGCGCGGAGTCACCTTCAACCGCAACCACCACTGAACCAAATCGGAGTCCAACATGGCAGTTAAAGTCGCAATCAATGGCTTCGGCCGCATCGGCCGCCTCGTTTTCCGCGCCCTCGTTGAGCAGGGCCTGCTCGGGGAGACCCTCGACGTGGTCGCGGTCGGTGACATCGTCCCGGCCGACAACCTCGCGTATCTCCTGAAGTACGACTCCACCCAGGGCCGGTTCAACGGTACGGTGGGCTCCCGGAAGTCCTCGCCCGAGAAGGCGGAGGACGACGTCCTCATCGTCAATGGCCGCGAGATCCTCGTGGTCAGCGCCAAGACCCCGGCCGAGCTGCCGTGGGCCAAGCTCGGCGTGCAGCTCGTGATCGAGTCGACCGGCCTGTTCACCGACGCCGAGAAGGCCAAGGGCCACCTTGCCGCCGGCGCCAAGAAGGTGATCATCTCCGCCCCGGCCAAGGGCGAGGACATCACCGTCGTGATGGGCGTGAACGACGACAAGCTCGACGTCGCCAAGCACAGCATCATCTCCAACGCCTCCTGCACCACGAACTGCCTCGCGCCGGTCGTGCACGTCCTCCTCAAGGAGGGCTTCGGCATCGAGGAAGGCCTGATGACCACCGTCCACGCCTACACCGCCACCCAGAAGACGGTCGACGGCCCCTCGAAGAAGGACTGGAAGGGCGGCCGCACCGCCGCGCAGAACATTATCCCGTCCTCGACCGGCGCCGCGAAGGCCACGGCCCTCGTCATCCCCGAGGTGAAGGGCAAGCTCACCGGCATGGCGTTCCGCGTGCCGACCCCGACGGTCTCGGTCGTCGACCTCACCGTGCGCACCACCAAGGAGACGTCCTACAAGGCGATCTGCGAGGCCATGAAGCGCGCCAGCGAGACCTACCTGAAGGGCATCCTGTCGTACACGAGCGACGAGGTCGTCTCGAGCGACTTCATCCACGATAAGTCGTCGTCGATCTTCGACGCCGGCTCGGGCGTCGAGCTGAACTCCAAGTTCTTCAAGCTCGTCTCCTGGTACGACAACGAGTGGGGCTACTCCAACCGCGTCGTCGACCTGACCAAGAAGATCGCCGCCCGCCTCTGAGGCTGGTTGCTCCCGCCGCCCACGGCCCGCGCGTCGCCACGGAAAACGAATTCGCTTCCGTGCCCGCCGCGCGCCGTGGGCAACTTTTTTTCCACTCCCTCCGCCCATGCCCAGCTTCAAGACCATCCGTGACCTGAGCCTCGCCGGGAAGCGCGTCCTCATGCGCGTCGACTTCAACGTCCCGCAGGACAAGGTCACCGGCGCCATCACCAACACCCAGCGCATCACCGCCGCGCTGCCCACGATCCGTCACGCCCTCGATCAGGGCGCCGCGGTGGTGCTGATGTCCCACCTCGGCCGGCCCGATGGCCAGCGCGTCGCGAAGTTCTCGCTGCGGCCGGTCGCCGCCGAGTTGGAGAAGCTCCTCGGCCGCCCGGTGCGTTTCCTCGACGATTGCGTCGGGCCCGCCGTGGAGGCCGCCTGTGCGCCGGGCGCCCTGAAGGCGGGCGAAGTCGTTCTGCTCGAGAACCTCCGCTTCCACCTGGAGGAGGAGGGCAAGGTGAAGGTGAAGAACGCCGACGGCACCGAGACGAAGCTCAAGGCCGATCCGACCAAGGAGGCCGCGTTCCGCGCTTCGCTTTCGAGGCTCGGCGATGTGTTCGTCAACGACGCCTTCGGTACCGCCCACCGCGCCCATTCGTCGATGGTCGGCGTAGCGCTCAAGGACAAGGCGGCCGGCTTCCTGATGGAGGCTGAGCTCCGCGCCTTCAACAAGGTGCTGCAGGATCCCGATCGTCCGCTCCTCGCGATCCTCGGTGGGGCCAAGATCGCGGACAAGATTCCGCTGATCAACAACCTGCTCGAGAAGGCCAACAAGGTCATCATCGGCGGCGGCATGGCCTACACCTTCCACAAGGTGAACCGCGGCATGCGCATTGGGTCTTCTTTGTTTGACGCGGAAGGCGCCAAGATCGTCGCCGAGCTCGAGGCCAAGGCCAAGGCCCGCGGCGTTGAGTTGATCTTCCCTGTCGACTTCGTCGCGGCCGACAAGTTCGCCCCCGATGCCAACACCCAAGCCGCGGATCTCGCCTCGGGTATCCCCGACGGATGGGAAGGCCTCGATGCCGGTCCGCGTTCGGTTGAACTCTACCGTCAAGCCATCCTCTCGTCACGCACCATCGTGTGGAACGGCCCCGCGGGCGTGTTCGAGTTCGAGCGCTTCGCCGGCGCCACCAAGGCCATGGCCGAGGCGGTCGCCGAGGCCACGTCGCGCGGCGCCACCACGGTCGTCGGCGGGGGCGACACCGCCACCGCGGCCAAGAAGTTCAAGGTCGCCGACAAGGTGACCCATTGCTCCACCGGCGGCGGCGCCAGCCTCGAGTTCCTCGAGGGCAAGGTGCTCCCCGGCGTCGCGTTCCTCGAATCCTGATTCAACCGTCCCGCCTCACCATGAACAACCGCAGGAAGCTCATCGCCGGCAATTGGAAGATGAACAAGACCTCCGCCGACGGCGTCGCCCTCGCGCAGGAGGTCGTCGCCGCCGTCGGCAAGCAGACCGACGTCGACGTCGTCATGTGCCCGCCGTTCACCGCCGTCGAGTCGGTGGGCCGCGTCCTCGAGGGTTCCAACGTGCGCCTCGGCGCCCAGAACATGCACCATGAAGCGAGTGGCGCCTTCACCGGTGAGGTCTCGGCCCCGATGCTGCGCGCGATCTTCGCTTCCTACGTCATCCTCGGGCACAGCGAGCGGCGCACGCTCTTCGGGGAGACCGACGAGGTCGTGAACCGCAAGGTGCTGGCCGCCCTGCATCATCAGTTGCGCCCCATCTTCTGCGTCGGCGAGACCCTCGCCGAGCGTGAGGCCGGCGCGACGCTGCGGGTCGTGCAGACCCAGGTGGAGCGCGGCCTCGAGGGCGTGAGCCGCGAGCAGGCCACGAGCCTCGTGATTGCCTACGAGCCGGTCTGGGCGATCGGCACCGGCAAGGTGGCGACCACCGCGCAGGCGCAGGAGGTGCACGCGTTCATCCGCGGGCTCCTCGTGAAGCTCTTTGGCGAGCCCGCCGCGCAGAAGGTCCGCATCCTCTACGGCGGCTCGATGAAGCCGGCCAACGCGCCCGAACTCCTCGCGCAGAAGGACATCGACGGCGGCCTCATCGGCGGCGCCTCGCTCGAGTCCCGCAGTTTTGTCGAGCTCGTCACCGCCGCGCTGGCCGCGCGCTGAGTCCCGCGTCCGCGCGGGGTTCGTTCGGATTATTCCGCCTTCCGTTGGAGGGCGGTCGCATGACGCCAGGCGTCATGCTTTCCGAGGCGGCTGGAGAAAAGGCTTACGCGGGCGCCGGGAATCGTGCTTCGTCGGGGAATGTCCCGCCTGCTCTGCGTCTACTGCGCCTCCAGCGACCGGCTTGATCCCAAGTATCCGGCGGTGGCGGAGGAACTGGGACGCGAGATGGTACGCCGCGGCTGGGGGCTCGTCTACGGGGGTGGGCGCACGGGGCTGATGGGCGCCGTGGCCCGCGCGGTGAAGGAGTCGGGTGGCCGCGTCGTCGGCGTCATCCCCGAGTTCATGAAGGTCCGCGAGCTGGCCTACGACGAGGCCGACGAACTCGTGACCGTCATCACGATGCGCGAGCGCAAGCTGCTGATGGAGACGCGCGCCGACGCCTTCGTCGCCCTGCCGGGCGGGTGGGGCACGCTCGAGGAGATCGCCGAGATTCTCACCTTGCGCCAGCTCGACGTGGTCCGGAAGCCCTGCGTGTTCCTGAACCAGGACGGTTTCTACGACCCGCTATTCCGACTCTTCGACCGCATGCTGGCAGACAACTTTTTCCGGCCGTCGAACCTGGAGCTCTACCGCGTGGCCGCGACCGTCCCTGAGGTATTCTCCTGCATCGAGGCGGGCGCCGGACCCTCGCGAGACCCGAAGTGGTTCGAGACGCGATGAGCGGGTCTTTTTGTTCCCGGCGGGAGCATTGACACCGCGGCGGCGGGACTCGCACGCTCCGCGTTTCGCTTTTTCCAAGCCTCCCTCCACGGGTCGTTTCCATGCCACAAGTCATCGCCGTCCTGGACTTCGGATCGCAGCTCACGCAGGTCATCGCGCGTCGAATCCGCGAGTGCGAGGTCTACTCGAGGATCTACCACTACTCCACGCCCGCGGCGAAGCTTAAGGCCGACGGTGTCGCGGGCATCATCCTCTCGGGCGGCCCGCAGAGCGTGTACGCCAAAGGCGCGCCGCATCCTGATCCGGAAATCTTCCGCCTCGGCGTGCCGATGCTGGGCATCTGCTACGGCGTGCAGCTGATGGGACACTTCCTCGGCGGCAAGGTCGCGCACAGCAAGGCCCGCGAGTACGGGCACGGCGTGCTCACCGTCCGTCGTGCGGGCCGCCTGTTCAAGGGCCTGCCGCGCAAGGTTCGCGTGTGGAACTCCCACGGCGACAAGATCACCCGGCTGCCGCCCGGCTTCCGCGCGATCGGCACCACCGAGAACTCGCCCTTCGCCGCGGTGGAGGACGCCCAGCGACGGTTCTTCGGCATTCAGTTCCATCCGGAGGTTTTCCACACCGAGCGCGGCGTGGACATGATCCGCAACTTCCTGCTCGGCGTCTGCGGCGTGAAGGCGGAATGGACGGCCAAGGACTTTATCGGCCATGCGGTCGATAACCTCCGCGCTCAGGTGGGCCGCGGTCGCGTGCTGCTCGGTCTATCGGGCGGCGTCGATTCGTCGGTGGCCGCCGCCCTCCTGCACAAGGCCATCGGTCGCCAGCTGACCTGCGTGTTCGTCGACAACGGCCTGCTGCGCAAGGGCGAGCGCGAGATGGTCGAGAAGCTCTACGGCGACCACTTCAACATCGACCTGCGCGTGGTCGACGCCTCCCGCCTCTTCCTGCGCCGCCTCAAGGGCGTCAGCGACCCGGAGCAGAAGCGGAAGATCATCGGCCGGACGTTCGTCGAGGTTTTCGAGCGTTCGCTGAAGTCGATCGGCAAGGCGGAGTTCCTCGGGCAGGGCACGCTCTATCCCGACGTCATCGAGAGCGTTTCGATCGCCGGCAACCCGGCCTCGTTGATCAAGACGCACCACAACGTCGGCGGCCTGCCCGAGCGGATGAAGCTCAAGCTCATCGAGCCGCTGCGCGAACTGTTCAAGGACGAGGTCCGCCGGGTGGGCTCCGCGCTCGGACTCCCGCGCGAGGTGGTCTGGCGCCAGCCGTTCCCCGGGCCGGGACTCGGCGTCCGCGTGATGGGCGACATCACGGCTGAGCGGCTCGAGATCCTCCGCAACGCCGACGCCGTGCTGCAGGACGAGATGATGCGCACGGGCTACTACTACAAGGTGTGGCAGTCGTTCTGCGTGTTCCTGCCGGTACGCACGGTCGGCGTCTTCGGCGATGAGCGCACGTACGACTACGTCGTCGCCATCCGCATCGTCGAGAGCACCGACGCGATGACGGCCGACTGGGCCAAGTTGCCGCACGAGGTGATGCAGCGGATCTCCAGCCGCATCACCAACGAGGTGCGCGGCGTCGGCCGCGTGGTTTACGACGTCAGCTCCAAGCCTCCCGCCACCATCGAGTGGGAGTGAACCTTCCGATCGTTTCCTTCATGATCTCTTCCTCCCTTCGTTTCCTCGGCCTCCTCGTGGCGGCCGTCTCCGCCTGCTCCGCCGCCGAGCCCGACATCATCGCCAAGGCCCGGGCTTTCCTCGGGACCGATGAGGCGCTGGGTGCCGTCAACGCCGTGCGTTACGAGGGCTTTCTGATCGCCCCCGACCCCGCCAACCCGGGCAAGGAGACCAAGGCCGCGATGGAGATCATCTTCCAGCGGCCCGACCGCCAGCGGATCACCGCGCGCTCCGAAAAGATGGTGGAGGTCACCGGCCTCGACGGTTACGAGGCCTGGCAGCGGATCCACGATCCCGCGGATCCCACCAAGTGGCGCCAGACGCTGCTCGGCCCCGACCAGATCAAGCGCCTGCGCGCCAACACGTGGGAAAACCTCGCTTACTTCCGCGGGATCGAGACGCGGGGCGGCACGGTCGAGGATCAGGGCCCCGCCGAGGTCGACGGTGTCGCCTGCCGCAAGGTCGCCTTCATTCACGGTCCGGGTATCATCTTCTTCCGCTATTTCGAGGTGGCCACGGGGCGGCTCGTCCTAACCGAGACCGAGGGCGGAGGCCGGATCCGCGAGCAGGGCGAGACGATCGTGAACGGCATCCGCTTTCCCAAGGGGATCATCACCGTGACGAAGAACGCCAAGGGCGAGGACACCAAGGTCACCCTGACCTTCGAGAAGATCACTGTGAACGAGGCGCTGCCGCCCAAGGAGTTCGCGGTGCCGGCCATCGCCCGCTGACTCTTCCCGCGCGGCCGCGGTCGGAGAAAATCCTCGCGGCTCGCGGCGGCGGAAACCAGCTTGGGCGTTCCCGAATCATGCTCGCGCTGCGCCACTCCTCGAAGACCTTCGCCGACGAACTCGCCGCCTTCTGCCGCGGGGCGGTCGTGCCCAAGGAGATCAGCGACGCGGTGAGCGCGATCCTCGCCGACGTCCGCCAGCGGGGCGACGAGGCGGTTTCCTACTACGCGGCGCGCTTCGACGGCGCCAAGCTCCGGGCCCGCGAGTTCCGCGTGCCGGCCGCCGACCTGGCCGCGGCGCGGAAGCGCATCCCGGCCGCCGACTGGAAGGCCCTGCAGGCCGCGCGCGCCAGCATCGAGTCTTTCAATCGCCGCGGACGGCCCGAGGGTTGGACCGCGCGCAACCCGCACGGGGCCACGGTCGGTGAGAAGTTCGACCCCATCCGGCGCGTCGGTCTGTACGTGCCGGGCGGTGAGGTTCCGCTGGTTTCCACCGTCCTGATGACGGCCACGCTGGCGCGGATCGCGGGTTGCCCCGAGATCGCGGTGTTCACCCCGTCGAATCCCGAGGGCAAGGTGGCGCCCGGGCTGCTCGCCGCGCTCGACCTGCTCGGCATCTCCGAGGTCTACCGCATCGGCGGCGTCCAGGCGGTCGGAGCGATGGCCTACGGCACCTCCGTGATCCCGGCCGTCGACAAGGTCTTCGGTCCGGGCAACGCGTACGTGTGCGAGGCGAAGCGCCAGGTCTTCGGCATGGTGGGTGTCGATTCCCTGCCGGGGCCCAGCGAGGTCATGGTCATTGCCGACGAGACGGCGCGGCCCGACTTCGTGGCCGCCGACCTGCTGGCGCAGGCGGAGCACGGTTCCGGCCGCGAGAAGATCTACCTCGTCTCCACGTCGACCGCGGTGATCGAGGCGGCCGTCGCCGCCGTGCGGGAACAGCTCGCCTCGCTGCCGCGGGCCGAGAAGACCCGCGCGGTGCTGGAGAACGGTTTCCTGGTCGCGGAGGTCTCCGGGCTGGCGCAAGCCGCCGAAGTGGCCAACTACGTCGCGCCCGAGCACCTGCAACTCATGGTGGCCGAACCGGCGGCGAAGAAGCTCACGACCGCGATCACCACGGCCGGAGCGATCATGACGGGCAACTTCACTCCGACGGCGCTCGGCGATTTCGTCGCTGGACCGAGTCATGTGCTGCCGACGGGCCGCGCGGGCCGCTTCTTCAGCGGGCTCCGGGTCGCCGACTTCATGCGGCGCACGAGCCTCGTCCGCTACGAGCGGACGAGCGTGCGCAAGGCCGAGCCGACCGTCGCCGCCTTCGCCGCGATGGAGCGCCTCGAAGGCCACGGCCGCTCGGTGCGCGTGCGGGCGCGGTAGGCGGGCCGCGTTTCCGTTTGCGGCCTGTGCGGCGGGCCTTCCACGGTGGGCGGATGCTTTTCCGCCCGACCCTCCTTCGCCTCCTGCTCCTTTGGCCCGTCCTCACCGTTGCCTTCGCCGGGGAACCTTCCCGCCGTCCGCTCGAGCCGCGCGACTTCGACGGCTGGCGTACCGTAGCCACGCCGCAGCTGTCGCGTGACGGCCGCTGGCTGGCCTATTCGTGGATGCCGCAGGACGCCGACGGTGACCTGGTGGTCCGCGAGGTCGCCGGCACGCGCGAGATCCGCGTGCCTGTCGGCACCCAGCCGCCCCCGCCGGCCGCGGCGGACGAAAATCAGAATCCCGAGGCGCCGCCGCCCCGCCGCAACATCCGCATCGCGTTCACGAGCGACGGTCGCTTCGCGGTGGCCTCGAGTTTTCCCGCGCAGGAGGAGACGGCGCGGGCGAGGAAGGAGAAGCGCAAGCCGGAGGAGATGCCGAGGGGCGGGCTCTTGATCGTGCGGCTCGCCGACGGTGAGGTCACCCGGATCGCCGACGTTAAGGGCTTTCAGGTGCCCGCGCGTGGCGGTGCGTGGGTCGCTTATCAGAAGGAGTCGCTGCCGGAGTTGGCCAAGGAGGGGGAGGGCGAGGAGAAGAAACCATCCGCGCCCGACGCGGCCGCCCCGCGAAAGAAGGGCGGTGGCGGTGGGGGTAATAACGCGGGTGCGGGCGCCGGTGGGTCCTCGCAGTACGGGTCGGACCTGGTTCTGCGCAACCTCGAGGACGGTTCCGAGCGCACGTTCCCGGCGGTCAGCGAGTACTCGTTCGCCCGCGACGGCCGCACGCTCCTGCACGTTGTCTCCTCGCGGAAGCGCGTGGAGAACGGCGTGTATGCGGTCACGCCCGGCGACTCCACCGCCCCGGCGGCGCTGCTGTCCGGCGCCGGACGCTATTCCAAGCTAGGCTGGGACCGCGAACAGACGCAGGTCCTGTTCCTCAGCGACCGTGACACCGCGGGAGGACCGCGCGACAAGGTCCGGCAGAAGGTTTACCTTTGGAAACGCGGAACACCCGCGGCGGAGGAGCTGGTTGCGGCCGGCATTCCCGGCTGGCGTGAGGGGCTGGTGCTGAGCAGCAACGCCGCGCCCTCGTTCTCACGCGACGGGCGCAAAGTTTACGTCGGCGCCGCGCCGGCGCGGGCGAATAGGGCGGAGGGCGGCGAAACAACGGCTCCTGAGGACAAGGTTGCGGCCGACATCTGGCATTGGCGCGACGGTCCGCTGCAGAGCACGCAGAAGGTGCGGGCCGGACAGGAGCGCAACCGCAGCTACCGCGGCGTCCTCGACCTCGGCTCGCGGACGTACGTCCAGTTGGCCGACGCGGAACTGGCGACGGTGTCCCTGAGTGACGACGGCGGCCGGGCGATCGGGCAGGACGACCGCGCGTACCGGCATCTGGCGGACTACGATGGCCGCTTTTCGGACGTCTACCTCGTTGACACCACGACTGGCGCGCGTCGCCGGGTCCTGGAAAAACTCCGCGGAGAAGGCGGGCCCGCACTGAGCTGGTCGCCCGACGGCCGTTGGGCCACGTATTACCGGGATCGCCACTGGCAGCTACTGGACACCGCCACGGGCGCCACGCGGGCGATGACCGAAGGAGTGCCGACCGCGTTCCACAACGAGGAGGATGACCGCCCGGCGCCCCCGTCGGCCCACGGCGCGGCGGGATGGACGAAGGACAGCGCCTCCTTCCTGGCCTATGACCGGTACGACGTCTGGCAGTTGTTTGCCGACGGCCGGCCGGCGCGGAACCTGACGGCGGGGTACGGGAAGGCCACGCGCACGATCCTGCGCGTGCAGCGTATCGAGCCCGTGGAGGAGGACGACGAGGAGCGCGGCCTTGATCCTGCGCGTCCGCTGACCCTGCGCGGGGAAAGCGAGGAGACGCGCGCCACCGGATTTCTCCGGACGGATTTCGCGGGGGGCCGGGCTCCGGAGCGTCTCATTTGGGGCGACGCCAGTCACCGCTACCTCGGACGAGCGGCCGAGGCCGACGCGCTGCTGATCACGGTTTCGCGTTTTGACACCTATCCCGACGTGCACGTGACGAACTCCGCGTTTTCCGCGCCGCGGCGGCTGACGGAAGGAGCGACTCAACGTGCGGCGTTCGCCTGGGGAGCGGCGGAGCTCATCTCCTATCGCAACGCCGACGGCCGACCGCTGCAGGCGGCGGTGTACAAGCCGGCGGACTTCGATCCCACCCGGAAGTATCCGGCGATCGTCTACATCTACGAACGCCTCGCGCAGAACGTGCACACGTTCGTGAACCCAGCGCCGGGAACGAGCATCAACTTCTCCTGGTACACCAGCAACGGCTACGTGGTGTACACGCCGGACATCGTCTACGAGACCGGCCAGCCGGGCCGGAGCGCGCTCCGGTGCGTGCTGCCGGCGCTGGATGCGCTGCTGGAGCGCGGTTACGTCGACCCGGCGGCGGTGGGCATCCAGGGCCACTCGTGGGGCGGTTTTCAGATCGCGTACATGCTGACCCAGACCGGCCGTTTCCGCGCGGCGGAGGCGGGGGCGCCGGTCGGCAACATGACCAGCGCCTACTCGGGCATCCGCTGGGGCAGCGGGCTCGCGCGGCAGTTCCAGTACGAAACGGGCCAGAGCCGGATCGGCCGGCCGCTGCACGCGGCGGTGGAAAACTACCTCGAAAATTCGGCGGTGTTCCACGCGAACAAGGTCACGACTCCTCTGCTGATCCTGCATAATGACAACGACGACGCCGTGCCGTGGCAGCAGGGCATCGAGCTCTTCCTCGCGCTGAGGCGCCATGCGAAGCCTGCGTGGCTCTTCAACTACAACGGCGAGTTCCACGGTCTGCGGCGGCGGGCGAACCAGAAGGACTGGTCGATGCGCATGCGGCAGTTCTTCGACCACTATCTCAAGGGCGCGCCGGCGCCGGAGTGGCTCGAGAAGGGTGTGCCGTACATCGAGCGGGACGAGGAAAAGGAACGCTTCAACGCGCGGCCGACTCCTTCGGGGTCCGCGGCTGGCGGGGAGCCCTGATTTGGGTTGGCCCTCGGTGGGTCGCGCCGCGACGATTCCTGTTTTCCGCATGTCGCTCACCGACCTAGCCCAGCCGCACGTCGCGAAGCTCCACGCCTACACGCCGGGCCTCCAGCCCACCGAGCCGGGTTGGGTTAAGCTCAACACCAACGAGTGTCCGTACCCGCCGAGTCCGCGGGTGGCCGAAGCGGTCCGCCGCGAAGTCGGCGAGGATGGCGCCGCTTTGCGGCTTTATCCGAACCCCGCCAGCGCCCCGCTGCGCGCCGCGGTCGCGCGGCTGCATGGGCTCGCGCCGGAGAACGTCTGCATCGGCAACGGATCCGACGACATCCTCAACCTGCTCGTGCGCGCGTTCTGCGGCCCCGCCGCCGCGGCCGGCTACACGGTGCCCAGCTACTCGCTTTATCCGGTGCTGGTGGGGATGCAGGATGGCGCCTCGGAGATCGTTCCGTTCGACCGCTCCATGGGCCTGCCCGTGGAGCGCATCGCCGCCTCCCGGTCGCGGATCTTCTTCCTCACGTCCCCGAATGCCCCGACCGGCGTGGCCTTCGCCAACGCGGACCTGGAGCGGATCCTCGCGGCGTTCCCCGGCATCCTCGTCGTCGACGAGGCCTACGCGCCGTTCGCGGACGAGGACGCGGTGCCGCTTCTCGCCCGCCACCCGCGGCTGGTGATCACCCGCACGCTTTCGAAGGCGTACGCGCTGGCCGGCATCCGCGTTGGTTACGCGCTGGCTGATCCGGAGGTGATCGGCCTGCTCGACCGGCTGCGGGACAGCTACAACGTCAATCGCCTCTCGCAGGCCGCCGCGCTCGCGGCGATCGGCGACGCGGAGCACCTGCGCGCCAACGTCGGCCGCGTGAAGGCGACGCGCGACCGCTGCCTCGCGGAGTTCGCCGCGCGGGGGTGGTTCACGTATCCCTCGAAGGCCAACTTCATCTTCACCGAGCCCCGCGATACGCGCGGCGTGGCGGGACCGGAAGTGGCGCGCGCCGCGTACGATTTCCTCTGCGGCCGCAAGGTGCTGGTGCGGCACTTTCCGAGCCACGCCTTGACCGCGTCTTTCCTGCGCATCACCGTCGGTACCGATCCGGAGATGCGGGTCCTCAGCGAATCCCTCGACGCATGGCAAAGCAACCGCAGCGCGTAAGCGCCATCACCCGCAAGACGGCGGAGACCGACATCGCGCTCACGCTCGCGATCGACGGCCGGGGCGCCGCGGAGATCGATACGGGGGTCCCGTTCTTCGATCACATGCTGACGCTCTTCGCGAAGCACGGCCTCTTCGACCTCAAGGTGAAGGCCAAGGGCGACGTCGCCGTCGACTACCACCACACGGTGGAGGATGTCGGCCTCGTGCTCGGCCAGGCCTTCAAGGAAGCGCTGGGCGACAAGGTCGGCATCCGCCGCTACGGCTTCTTCCTGCTGCCGATGGACGAGTCGCTGGCGCGGATCGTGGTCGACGTCGGCGGGCGCCCGCACCTCGTGTACGAGGCCGAGGCGCCGACGATGTTCGTGCGGGACTTCAACATCGTGCTTGTGAAGGAATTCTGCCGCGCGTTCAGCAATTCCCTCGGCGCCAACCTGCACGTGCAGCTGGTGTACGGGGAGGAGCCGCACCACGTGGCCGAGGCCATCTTCAAGGGCCTGGCCCGGGCGCTCGACGTCGCGACGCAGATCGAGCCGCGCGCGGCCGACCTGCTGCCCTCGACCAAGGGCAAGCTCTGAGTCTCCCGCGCATGGCAGCAGTCGGCATTCCGGCGGCGGGCAATCCGCCGTCGATCGGTGTCATCGACACCGGGATCTGCAACCTCCGGAGCGTGACCAAGGCCCTTGAGGCCGTGGGCGCCGCGGTGCGCGTGGTGCGTTCCCCGGCGGAGGTCGCGGCGGCCGCCCCGCGCGGGCTCGTCCTGCCCGGGGTAGGGGCGCTGCGCGATTGCGTCGCCTCCCTGCGGGCTTCGGGCCTCGACGCGGTCGTGCGCGATTGGATCAAGGCCGATCGACCCTTCCTCGGAGTTTGCCTCGGGATGCAGGCGTTGTTTGAGCACTCGGAGGAAGGTGACATTTCCGGGTTGGGTATCTTTCCCGGCAAGGTCGTACGGTTCCGGCTGCCGGCGGGGTTCAAGGTCCCGCACATGGGCTGGAACACGGTGCGGTTCACGCAGGCCGGCTCACCGCTGGCGGCGGGGCTGGCCGAGGAAGGGGAGTCGTTCTACTTCGTGCACAGCTTCCGCTGCGTGCCCGCGGATCCGTCGCTGGTGCTCGCGGAATGCGATTACGGCGGGAAGTTCTGCGCGGCGATCGGCCGGGGCAGGGTTTTCGCGACCCAGTTCCATCCCGAGAAAAGTCAGGCGAAGGGACTGCGGATCTACGCGAACTTCGTCGCCGGCGCTTAAGATTCCTTTTCCGGGCCCGCGGTTTTGCTAATTTCCGCCTCGCTGAACAGCTTGGGCGTGCAACGGTGATGTGGCACGCGACAAGCTGCATGACTTTCTCCCCATGGCCAACGACGCCGTCCTTAAACTTGAAGGTAAAGAGCACGTTCTCCCGACAATGGTCGGCTCGGAGGGCGAGAAGGCGATCGATGTGCGCAACCTGCGCGCTCAAACGGGGTACATCACGTACGACGACGGCTTCGGCAATACCGGGTCGTGCACCAGCGGCATCACCTTCATCGACGGCGACGCCGGCATCCTCCGTTACCGCGGCTACCCGATCGAGCAGCTGGCGGAGCATTCCTCCTTCGTCGAGACGGCCTACCTGATCATCCACGGCGAGCTTCCGAACGCGAAGCAGCGGCGGCATTTCGGCGACCTGCTGCGGCTGCATTCGCCGGTGCACTCGGCGATGGACCACCTTTTCGAGGGCTTCCCACTGGGCTCGCACCCGATGGCGATCCTGTCGGCGCTGCTCAATTCGCTCGGTTGCTACTACCCGCACCTCGCCACGAATCGCGTGCAGGAGGACCTCGCCAACTTCGAGGAGGCGTCGGCCATCGCGATCTCCAAGGTCCGCACCATCGCCGCGATGTCATACCGCAAGAGCCGCGGCCTTCCCTACATCTACCCGAAGCGCACGCTCCCGTACTGCGAGAACTTCCTGCACATGATGTTCTCCCAGCCCTTCGAGGACTACACGTGCACGCCCGAGGTCGCCCAGGCGCTCAACCTCTTCCTCCTCCTCCACGCCGACCACGAGCAGAACTGCTCCACCTCGACCGTCCGCATGGTTGCGTCCTCCGGCGCCAACCTCTTCGCTTCCGTCGCCGCCGGCGTCTGCGCGCTCTGGGGTCCGCTGCACGGCGGCGCCAACATGGCCGTCATCGAGATGCTCGAGAGCATTCACGCCGAGGGCGATGACGGCTCGAAGTTCATCGAGTCGGCCCGCTCGGGTAAGGCCGGGCACCGCCTGATGGGCTTCGGCCACCGCGTTTACCGTAACTACGACCCGCGCGCGAAGATCATCAAGGCCAGCTTCGACAAGGCCCTCGCCAGCCTCGGCATCAAGGACGACCCGCTACTCGCCATCGCGCGCCGCCTCGAGGACGCCGCCCTCAGCGACCAGTACTTCCTGTCGCGTAAGCTCTACCCGAACGTCGACTTCTACAGCGGCCTCATCATGCGCGCGCTGGGCATCCCGCAGAACATGTTCACGGTGATGTTCGCCATCGGCCGCATGCCGGGCTGGATCGCCCACTGGAAGGAAGTGGCGTCCAACCCCAAGAATAAGATCTACCGCCCCCGCCAGGTTTACACCGGCAACGTCAAGCGCGACTACGTGCTGATGGAAAAGCGCGCCTGAGCCGCGCTCTAGGTTCCTCGCCGTCGGTTAGTCCAGGGCCGGGGTCGGGGTTTGCGTCGCAAAAGGCTCTGGGGCGAGCCGCCTCGCCACGCAGCAGTCGCGATCAACGCGGCGTGCCGGAGTCTTCCGGGGCAGTGGCGGCGGGAGTCGGCTCCTTTTTACTCCCGTGGAAGATTTCCTCGAGTTGTAGGCCGGTCAGCTGCGTGAAGCCGTTCAGCAGGCGCCAAAGGACAAACATCGTGATCGCCATGTACGGCAGCACGATCACCGGCCAGCTCAGCAGGTTCATGCGGCCGAGTTCCGCGTTGAACGCCTCCGTGCCAGGCGGGCTCTTCAGGAGGTAGCGCGCGAGGCCGTAGTTCAGTGCTGCGCTCAGCAGGAACGAGACCGCCAAGCCGTTGGTCGCCTGCGCCAGCAGCCGTTCGAAAGCCCCGTGCTGGTTGCGCTCCGTGAGCACCGCGTCCACCCGCGCGGTGTCGATCACCTGCTCGTTCCACAGCAGCTCGCGCACGAGGGGCCGCTTCGTCCGGCCCGACCACACCACCGCCACGCCGAACAGGGTGGGGACCGCCGCCTCCTTCACCGCGAACCAGAACACGTCGGCCTTCAGCTGGTTCAGGCCGCCGGTGAGCAGCACGCTCAGCACGCCCACGATCGAGAAGAGGTTGGTCTTCCGCCGACGGATGAGGTCGTAGACGCCGTAGCCGAAGGGAAACGCGAGCGCTACCATCATGCCCCACGCAGGGCCGAGTCGGTTCTCGCCGCTGAGCTTCGTCAGCACCAGCGTGGGCAGCGCGATGTTGCACGCGAGGTTGAGCAGCAGGCTTTCGCGCTTCGGCGTTTCCTTGGACATCCCCGCAGCCAACGGGGAATGCCCCGGCCCGCAAAGGGGAAAATCCGGCGTCGCGTTTTCCGGTCCCCGGTGCTTGGTTCCGCGCTCCCTTTCCTTCCCGCGATGATCCTTCTCGGCGTCAATATCGACCACTGCGCCACGGTGCGCCAGGCCCGCTACCGCGACGCGGGCGCGACCGCGGGTGGTGCCGTTGAGCCCGATCCCGTGGCCTTCGCCCTCGCCGCCGAACGCGCCGGGGCCGACGGCATCACCGTGCACCTCCGCGAGGACCGCCGGCACATCCAGGAGCGCGACGTCCTGCGCCTGCGCGAGTGCGTCTCCACCCGGCTCAACCTCGAGATGGCCTGCACCCCGGAGATGACCGCCTTCGCGCTTAAGCTGCGGCCGGAGTTCGTGTGCATCGTGCCCGAGAGCCGGCAGGAGGTCACCACCGAGGGCGGCCTCGACGTCGCCGGCAACCTCGGGCGCGTGCGGGAGTGCGTCGACGCCATGAACGCCGCCGGGATCCGCGCGAGTCTCTTCATCGATCCCGACGAGCCGCAGATCGCCGCCAGCGCGCGGGTGGGCGCCCCGTTCGTCGAGCTCCACACCGGCGCCTGGGCCAATGCGTGGCATTCGCCGCGGCGCGGCGCCGAGTTCCAGCGCCTCCGGCTCGGAGCGGTCGCCGCCCACCAGGCTGGCCTCGTCGTCAACGCCGGCCACGGGATCAATTACGTCAACGTCTCGGAGATCCGCCTCCTGCCGCATCTCCACGAGCTCAACATCGGCCACAGCATCGTCAGCCGCGCCCTCTTCACGGGCGTCGACGAGGCCGTGCGTGAGATGAGGGCGCGGATGAATTCCTGAGCCCTCGGGTTCTTTCGCCATGACCGCGCCCGCGCTCCCGACGCTCCCGCCCGGCGGCATCCTCGTCGGCTTGGGTGCCGACCTGATCGACGTGGAGCGGGTGCGCGGCGTGATCGAGCGGCAGGGCGAGCGGTTCATCGCGCGGGTGTTCACTGACGAGGAGCGCGCGTACTGCGGCTCGATGAAGCACCCGTACAAGCACTACGCGGCTCGTTTTGCCGCGAAGGAGGCGGTGTCCAAGTGCTTCGGCACCGGCATCGGCGCCGAACTGGGCTGGCGCGCAGTTTCCGTCTACCACGGCGAACGCCACCAGCCGCTGGTGCGCCTCGACGCGCAGGGCGCCGAGCTGCTCCGGCGGGCGGGCGCGACGCATGTCCACCTGACACTCTCGCACACCGAGACGATGGCGTTGGCCGTCGCCGTGCTGGTGCGCGCGGCCTGAGGAAACGCGGATGGATGCGGAATCCGATCAGGACTCCCCGCGGAGCAGCCACGACGGGCGCCCCGCACGCCCCTCGAGGACGCCCTCGTGGGTGATGCTGGGATTCCTGTTCGGCGGACTCGTGGTTTACGCCATGATGCGTCCGCGGCAGGCAGTGCCGACGACGGCCGCGCCCGCGCCGGCCGCGGTCCCGGCGCCGGAGGCTCCTCGTGCCGCGCCGTCCCTGACGACGATAGAGGCCGTTTTCCAGGAGTGGGGCTCGGGCGCCGTGTGGCACGCGAACACGACCGAAGTGGCGCTGTGGAACTCGCGCGACCGGGCGTTCTCCGAGTTTTACGAGGTACGTCGCGTGGGCGGCGTGAACTACTTCCGCAGCATCCCCGCGCTCACGCGGCGGATCATCCGGCGCGGCAAGGAGACACCGGAGTGCCCGCTGCAGTTCACCGAGACCGAAGAGCAATACCGTGAGTGGCGGGACTTCGGACGCACCGAGCGCCCCGCGGAGCCGCCGCCGCGTCGGACGCCATGAAGCCGCCCGCCAGTCATCCCGTACTGTCGCCGGCGGAGGCGCGCGCCTGGGAGGAAGCGTTCTTTGCCGGCGACGAGTCCGCCGAATGGGCTGCGATGCGCCGTGCTGGGCGCGCGGTCGGGGAGGCGGTGTTGCGCGACAGCCTTGAGGCCGGGGGTTTCCCCGAGGCCGGCCGTTTGCTGGTTCTCGTGGGCAAGGGGCACAATGGCGGCGACGCACTCATTGCGGCCCAGACCATCCTCGAGGCCCGGGCCGGCGCCACGGCCGACGTCGTCTTCGCGTTCGGGAGCCGCGGGCTGCGACCGCTGGCCGCGCGGGCGTGGCGCGACCTCGCCCACGCTGCGCGCGACCGGCTGCGGGTGACGGATGGCCCGCAGGGGGACTACGACGCGGCGTTGGACGGGGTCTTCGGTTTTCAGTTCCGGCCACCCGCGGAGCCACGGATCGTTGCGCTGCTGGAGGCGGTCAATGCGGCGCCGGTTCGTTTCCGCGCGGCGGTCGATCTTCCCAGCGCAGGGGTGTTCCGCGCGGACTTCACGTATGCGACCGGTAGTGTGAAGTCTCCAGTCCTGGAAGGAACGACCGCGGGGCGGGTGCGTTACCTCGACCTCGGGTTCTTCCGCGGCGACGAATCCGGTGCGCATCGCGTCCTGCTCGCGGACAACCTCGCGCCGCTGGCCGGACTGAGGGCGGCGGCGACGGACAAGCGCAGTTTCGGTCACGTGTTCGTGATCGGCGGGTCGGCGAGTTTCCCGGGATCGGTGCTGCTCTCGACGCTGGCGGCGCTGAAGAGCGGGGTAGGGCTGGTGACGGCGTTCGTGCCGGAGCCGCTGGTGCCCGCTTTTGCCGCGCGCGCGCCTGAGGCGATGTGGGTTGGCTGGCCGCAGACGCCCGGCGGTGGACTTGCGCTCGAAGGCGAGCACCTTTTGCGGGCGAAGTTGCCGCGGGCTGACGCGCTGGTGATTGGGCCCGGACTCGGACGCGAACCCGAGACCCTGGCGCTGGTTCGCTCGATCGTCGCTTCTTCGCCCGTGCCACTCGTGTTGGACGCGGATGCTTTGGTTCCCGAGGTGGTGGCGGCGGCGAGGCAGCCCTTCATCCTGACTCCGCATGCGGGTGAACTCGCGCGGATCGGCGGTACGGGTGCCGTGCCCGCGCACGGCGTGCTGGTCGCGAAAGGACCGGCGACGCGGATTCTCCACGGCGGGATCACCTACGAGACCTGCTGCGGTGGCCCGGTGCTGGCGCGGGGAGGAAGCGGAGACCTGTTGGCGGGCCTGATCGGCGGCCTGCTGGCGCAGGCGCCGCGAGATGCCTTGGGCGCGGCGTGCCGTGGGGTACTCTGGCAGGGCGCGGCGGCGGACCGGCTTGCGCGGGCACGCGGGCAACATGCGGTGCGGATCTCGGAGTTGTTGGAATACCTTTACCCGATTTCGGGGTGAGGCGCGCGTTGGTCGCGGCAGTCGTGGGGCGTCAGGGTGGGGCCGCCGACCATGTCATCCGAGCCTCTCACCGAGCGTCAGGCCTTCCTGATCCTCAACGCCCTGCCCAACATCGGCCCCGTCACGCTCAACCGCCTGCTCGCGGAACTTGGCGGTGATCCGCGGGCGGTACTGGCGGCGGCGCGGCCACAATTGGAGGCGGTGCGCGGCGTGGGGCCGGTCATCGCGTCGACGGTCGCGGAGTGGCGGACGCACTTTGACCTCGCGCGTGAGGAGCAACGACTGGCGGCGGCCGGCGCGGATTTCCTGACGGGCGCTGACTCCGCGTATCCCCGCCTGCTGCGGGAGATCCATGATCCGCCGATCGGCCTGTACCGGCTCGGAACGCACGACTTTGCGTCGCCATGCGTCGCGATTGTGGGGTCCCGCCGTACTACGCTTTACGGCCAGACGCTCGCTCGGAGGTTCGCCGGGGAATTGGTGCGGCTCGGGTTCTGCGTCGTGAGCGGGCTCGCCCGCGGGATCGACACCGCCGCGCACGAGGGCGCGCTGGAGGCGGGCGGGCGTACGGCGGCGGTGTTGGGGTGCGGGGCCGACATCATCTACCCGCCGGAGAACCTGACGCTTCTCCGGCGGATCGCGCAGTCGGGTGCGGTCCTGTCGGAGTTTCCCTTCGGCCGGCGGGCGGACCGGCAGTCGTTCGCCATGCGCAACCGCATCGTGTCGGGCATGAGCCAGGCGACGATCGTGGTGGAGAGCGACGTCGACGGCGGCGCGATGATCACGGCGCGTTTCGCGGGCGAACAGGGCCGGCTGTTGCTCGCGGTCCCGGGTCGGGTCGACCAGGCGACGAGTGCCGGCTGCCATCAGCTGATCCGTGACGGGGCGACGCTGATGACCAGCGTGGACGACCTGTTGAACGAGCTGAGTTACCTCGAGGGCTTCCGGCCGGCGCCGGTCGCCGCGAAGCCCGCCGAGGTCGCCGCCGGGCGCCCCGCCAACCTGCGTCCGCAGGAGGAACGCGTCCTGGCCACATTCTCCGGAGGGTCGATCCTCGATCCGGATGCGGTCGGTTCGCTCGCCGGCCTCGGCCCGGCGGAGGTTTCCGCCGCGCTGATGATGCTCGAACTGCGGCGCCTGGTCGTGAAGCGCGCCGACGGTAGCTACGAGCTGACGCCGGGCTGAGGGTGCGTGTTCGTCACCACAGGCACCGTGGGATTTTGAGTTCGACCGTCGTGACCTGCGGCGGATTGTCGCCGCATGCTCACACGTACGCTTTCGATCCTGTTTCTCCTGCTGCTTCCTCTCGCGGCCGCCGATTCCGGGCGGCGGGCCGTGACCCACGAGGATGTCTGGCTGATGCGGCGCGTCGTTTTCCCGGTGCCGAGTCCTGATGGGACGCGGGTGGTCTTTTCGGTCACGATGCCCGCCTACGAGGTGAAGGCGCAGACGTCGGACCTTTGGCTTTCACCGGTCGACGGCTCCGCGGAGCCGCGGCAGATCACGCATGACAAGGCGACCGAAAGCGGCGCGGCCTGGAGCCCGGATTCCACGCGGATCGCTTTTTCGGCGAAGCGCGAGGGTGACGAAGCCGCGCAGATCTACGTGATCGACCTCGTCCGCGGGGGCGAGGCGCAGCGGATTACCGACGTCGTGACGGGTGCCCGCCAGCCCCGCTGGAGTCCGGACGGCAAATTCCTCCTGTTCGTCAGCGAGGTTTACCCCAGTGCGGCCGACGAGGAGGCGAACCGCAAGGCCGCCAAGGCGGCGAAGGAGCGCAAGCATACCGCGCGGGTGCATGATGGCTTCCCGATCAAGTATTGGGACCGCTGGCTCGATGAGCGGAAAGGCCACCTACTGGTGCAGGAGGCCAAGCCGGGGGCGAAGGCCCGCGACCTGCTTGCTGGTACGCGGCTCGCGGCGGAGCCCGGTTTTGGTGGGAGGCAGGGGGAGTCGGGCGAGGACCTGCCGGCGGCGTGGAGTCCGGATGGATCTTCCGTCGTCTTCGTCGCGACGACGGCGCGGAATCGCGGGGCCTTCGCCAGCGTTCCGACGCAGCTCTTTCAGGTGGACCTCAAGGGCGGCGAACCCCGTGCGCTCACGTCGGACCAGGATTCCTACGACGACCCGGAGTTCAGCGAAGATGGGAAGTCGCTGCGCGTGGCGCTGCACCCGGGCGGTGACGGCAAGACCTACCACCACGTGCGGGCGGCCTCTTTCCCCTGGCCGTTCGATGCCGCACGCCGCGTCGTGCAAAGCCGCGAACTCGACCTCTCGGTGACGCGTGCCGTGGCGGTGGGTGAAACCCTGTACCTCACGGCGGAGGACGGGCATCAGATCCGGCTGTACACCGTTCCCGTGGCGGGTGGTGCGCCCAAGGCGACGGGCCTTCCCGCTCGCGGCACGTTCGGCGGGCTCGGTAAGGCGGGACGTTTCCTCGTGGCGACGCATGACCACGCCGGGCAGCCCCCCGAGATCGTGCGCATCGATCCCGCCGCCGGCACGGTGACGCCGCTCACGCGGTTCAATGCGGGCCGGCTGGAGCCTTTGGACTTGCCGGTGCCGGAGCACTTCACGTTCAAGAGCCGCGAGGGCCGCGATATCCACAACCTGCTCGTGCGCCCCGCGGGATTTTCACCGGACCGGAAGCATCCGCTGTTTGTCGTGATCCACGGCGGGCCGGCGCCGCAGTTCAAGGATGCCTGGGGCATCCGCTGGAACTACCACCTGCTCGCGTCGCCGGGCTACGTCCTGCTGTTGACGAACTACAAGGGCTCGAGCGGCTACAGCGAGGAGTTCGGCCAAGCCATCCAGCTGGATCCGCTGCGTGGGCCGGCGGATGAAATCCTGCAGGCGACCGACGAGGCCCTGGCGCGTTACGCCTTCATCGACGGCACGCGGCTGGCCGCCGGCGGCGCGAGCTACGGTGGGCACCTCTCCAACTGGCTGCAGGCGACGACGACGCGGTTCCGCTGCCTGATCAGCCATGCCGGGCTCATCAACCTCGAGGCGCAGTGGGCGACCAGCGACACCGTGTACTCGCGGGAGTTGAACAACGGCGGGCCTGTTTGGGAGCAGGGTCCGGTCTGGCGCGAACAGAATCCGATCCGATTGGCGGGCAATCATGCCAACGGGACCGGTTGGCGCACGCCCGTGTTGGTGACGGTGGGCGACCTCGATTACCGCGTGCCGTCCAACAACGCCTACGAATATTGGACTTACCTGCAGCGGCTGCAGGTGCCCTCGCGGCTGATCTCATTCCCCGACGAGAATCACTGGATCCTCAAGGGTGAGAACAGCCGCTTCTGGTTCGGCGAGGTGCACGCCTGGTTGGCGCGCTGGTTGAAGTGACCGTGCCGGCTCCCGGAATCAGCCCGGAGGCCAGGCGAGGGGGCGCCCCGCGAGCAGGTGCACGTGCAGGTGCGGCACCGACTCGCCGCCGTGCGGGCCGTGATTGATCACGAGGCGGAAGCCCGATCCGAGGTTGAGCTTCCGCGCGACCGATCCGGCCACGAGCAGGAGGTGTCCGAGCAGCGCCTGATCGCCTGACTCCGCCGCACCGACGCGCGCGATGAGGCGTTTCGGAATGACCAGCAAGTGCACGGGGGCCTGCGGCTGGATGTCATGCAGCACGATGCAATGTTCATCCTCGTGCTCGATCCGGGCCGGAATCTCGCGGTCTATGATGCGCTGGAAGATCGTCTTGGACATGGCGGGAACAGGTGAACCGGAACGATGCCGGGTTCACGAAAAAACGACGGCGGCGTCACATTCCCGTGAGCCGTGGAAAAAGCGCCCGCGCGGTCTGCTGCTCTTCGCGGAGGCGGCGCAGGAATTCGGCTCGCGGGATTTCTCGAGCGCCGAGCGCCTCGAGGTGCGGTGTGAGCTGCTGGATGTCCATCCAGCCTGATCCGCGGGACCGCAGGTGGTCGGCGAGGTGAAGCAGGCAGAGCTTCGAACCGTTGTCGACGCGGTGAAACATGCTCTCTCCCGCGAAGGCTCCGCCAGCGTCCATGCCGTAAAGTCCGGCGACGAGCGTTTCGCCGTCCCAGGCTTCCACGCTGTGGGCGAGTCCGCGGCGATGGACCTCCGAGTAGGCGGCGATCATCGCCGGAGTGATCCAGGTTCCCGCCTGGCCGGCGCGAGGGGCGGCGGCGCAGGCGCGGATCACGGCTGGGAAGGCCTGATCGAACGTGAACCGCAGCGTTGTGCGGCGGCGGGCCCTTTCCAGGCTGCGAGGGACGCGCAGGGCGTCGAACTCAAGGATCGCGCGTCGCCGCGGGCAGACCCAAGGGATCGGATGGCGGGGATTGCCGTCGGGCCAGGGAAAGATCCCGTGCCGGTAGGCCGAGATCACCCGCTCAGGCGTCAGCTCGAAATCAACGGCCACCACGCCGAGTTCATCGCGGGGTGGCGGGGCTGACCATTCGGGCGCGGGCATGGGGTGGTATGTCATCTTGGTGGAGTGCGCGGTCGGGTCGAGGCGCGACGCGTTTTTCCGATTCCGCCTTGCATCGTTCGCGCGCTGCGTTTCGTACGGGGCGATGCGACGCTTCCGGATCGCGCTTTTTCTCCTGCTGTTTCCCGGCTGGGCGCTGGCCCATGACCCTGGCATCAGCACCGCCCAGGGCGATCTTCGGGCCAGCCTGCTGGTGCTGACGACCGGATTTGCCCCGGCCGATATCGAGACGCTGCTGCCAGCCTCCGTCCCGCGGGCGCCTGTCTGGGGGCAAGCGGAGTTCGAGGCCGTGCGCAGCCATCTTCTCGCCCTCGCTCCAGGGCTTTGGGAGGTGCGGCTGGGAGGTGCGGTGGTGCCGGCGCGGGAGGTGGGCGTGGAGCTCCTGCCGGGGGACAACGTGAGCTTCCGCCACGTCGTGCCGCTGCCGGCTGCGACCGGCGGACTTTCGTTGCGCGCTCCTCGGATCCCCGACCTGCCCGAGCTGCACCGGCAATTCGTCATCATCTCCGATGAGGCTGGTTCGACCGTGGCCAAGAAACTGGTGAGCCGTCGGGATTTCTCAATCGAGGTGCCGCCCAAGTTGGATGCCGCGCAGGCGGCGATTGCGGGAGGCGCGTCGACCGCCGCAAGCCAGCCTGAAACCAGCGACCTGCCGAGCGCGCTCGAGTTTCTGAAGCTTGGCGTGGAACATATCTGGACCGGTTACGATCACCTGCTGTTCCTCTTCGCGCTGCTCGTGGTGTGTGGGAGCTTTCGCTCGATCGCCGCGATCATCACCTGCTTCACGCTGGCGCATTCGCTGACGCTCGCTCTGGCGACCCTTGAGATCGTCAACCTGCCTTCGCGCCTCGTGGAAGCGGTGATCGCCGCCTCGATCGTGTATGTGGGGGTGGAAAACCTGGTGCGTCGGGGCGCAGAGCCTCCGGGGCGGTGGGCGCTCACGTTCGCCTTCGGCCTGATCCACGGATTCGGTTTCGCGGGCGTGCTGCGCGACCTCGGCCTGGCGTCGGTGCCGGGCGGAATCCTGATGCCGCTCCTCACCTTCAACCTCGGCGTAGAACTCGGCCAGATCGCGATCGCCGCGGTGATCCTTCCGATTTTCTGGCGGCTGCGCCGCCACGCCGCCTTCAAGGCGAGGTTCGTGCCTGGCCTTTCGGTCGTGGTGACCCTGCTGGGTCTCTACTGGCTCCTCGCGCGAACGATCCTCTGACGCGCCGCCGGGAGGCGGCTCAGGAGAACAGATCGGTGGCCGTGCGGCCCAGGAAGTCTTCCATGTAGGCGGTCGTGGCCTTGCCCTCGATGAAAACGGGGTCGGCCATGATCGCGCGGTGGAGGGGAATGGTGGTCTTGATGCCGCGGACGAGGTATTCGCTCAACGCGCGGTAGGCGCGCTCGAGGGCGACCTTGCGGGTGGGCCCCACGCAGATGAGCTTGCCGATCATCGAGTCGTAGTAGGGCGGGATGGTGTAACCGCTGTACGCGTGGGAATCGACGCGTACGCCGAGACCGCCCGGGGCGTAGTAAAGGCCGATGGTGCCGGGGGAGGGGGCGAAATTGCGGGCCGGGTCCTCGGCGTTGATCCGGCACTCGATGGCGTGCCGTTCGAAGCGGATGTCGCCCTGGTCGAAGTCGAGCTTCTCGCCGTTGGCCACCCGGATCTGCTGCTTGATCAGGTCGATTCCGGTGACCTCCTCGGTGACTGGATGCTCCACCTGGATGCGGGTGTTCATCTCGATGAAGTAGAAGTTCCCCTTGGCATCGACGAGGAACTCGATCGTGCCGGCGTTCTCGTATTCGGCGGCCTCGGCGGCGCGCACGGCCGCCTTGCCCATTTTCTTCCGCAGGTCGGCGGTCAGGAAAGGGGAAGGTGACTCTTCAATGAGCTTCTGGTGACGACGCTGCACGGAGCAGTCGCGCTCGCCCAGGTGGAGTACCTTGCCGTGGGAATCGCCGAGGATCTGAAACTCGATGTGCCGCGGCTTCTCGATGTACTTCTCGATGTACACGGCCCCGTTGGAGAACGCCTTCTCGGCCTCGCCTCGAGCGACGTGGAATTCCTTGGCGAACGAGACGTCGTTGTGGGCGATCCGCATGCCGCGGCCACCGCCGCCCGCCACTGCCTTGATGATGACCGGGTAACCGATCTTGCGGGCGATCTTCACCGCCTCCGCCTCGGAATCAACCGGGCCATCGGAACCGGGAACAGTCGGCACACCGGCCTTGCGGACCGTGTCCTTCGCTACCGCCTTGTCACCCATCATCTTGATGGACTTTGACTTGGGTCCGATGAACTTGATATTACACGACTCGCATTGCTCGGCGAACTTAGCGTTCTCCGAGAGGAATCCGTAGCCGGGGTGGATGGCGTCGACGTCGGCGATCTCGGCGGCACTTATGATCCGGTCGGCCCGCAGGTAGCTCTCGGAACTCTTGTTGCCCCCGATGCAGATGGCTTCGTCGGCCAATTGCACGTGGAGCGATTGCACGTCGGCTTCCGAGTAAACCGCCAGCGTCTTGATGCCCAGCTCGCGGCAGGCGCGTACGATCCGAAGCGCGATCTCACCGCGGTTGGCGATCAGGACTTTTTGAATCATGGAGGAAGGCGGACGGGTCAGGACAAGGCTGAGGCGATGGAAGCGGCGGACGTCGGTCGCGGAAGCCGCCGGGGTTCTGCCGCGGCTACGAAGGCAGACGGAGAGGCGGGGCCCTTACGGCTTCACCTTGAACAGCCGCTGGCCGTATTCGACCGGCTGGCCGTTCTCAACGAGGACCTCGACAATCGTGCCCTTGGTCTCGGCCTGGATCTCGTTCATGATCTTCATGGCCTCGATGATGCAGACCACCGAGTTCTCGACGACCTTGGAACCGCTGTCAGCGAAGGGCTTACTGTCAGGCGAGGCGGCGCGGTAGAACGTGCCGACCATAGGCGACTTGATGTAGACCGCGTTGTCGTCCTCCTTGGCAGCCGTAGCGGGGTTAGGGCTCGCGGCCGCGGCGGGAGCGGTGGCCGGAATGGGTGCTGGGGCGGCTTCCGCGGGAACGAAGGGATGGAGGGACCCGTGCCCTCCGGAAACGATGGGAACTCCGGTGGCGGAGCGGCAGATCTTCAGCTTGAAACCTTCTTCCTCGACCGCGAACTCGGTCAGTTCCGAGCGCTTCATCAGGTCGATGATCTGCTTGATTTGTTTGAGGTCCAAGGGATGCCTGGGTTGTGGTTGAGGAGGTGCGAGAACGTTAATTCCCGAAACAAGCGGGTCGTTCAAAAGAAGTCTGAAAATTCCTGCAAGGTCCGAAATCGGGAAAGTCGTTAAAAAGCCCTTTTTTTAGCGGAAAAACCCTAAAAAAGCCCGATTTAGGCCAGAAAAAAGGCCGAGGAACGAGGCCGAGCGTTCGGAAAATCTTCGAGGCGAAAGCGAGTTTCTTGGCGAAAAGCACCGATTTTTGAGCGTTTTGTGGGTTTCAGTCTCTATCCCCGCATCTGCTGACCAATCCACCCTCATGGCCCTCAATGAAACTCCCAAACATTTAAGGCTGAAGGGTTTGGCTTTTGAATGGGCGCGCGAGGCTGGATTTGCGCTCCTATCGACCGAGGTTCTACTCCCAAAATGCCGATTTCGGGCCGATTTGGTGGGGTTGGAGGCCAAAAAAGGGGGTAAAACCGCGATTTTTGAGTGTAAACAGTCTCGTTCCGACTTGCTGAAGGATGCCAGCGACGAGGCTGAAACCCGCAAAGCGGTCGAGCGACTGACCGCGCGGTTGCTGGAACTCGAGGCTCTTATCGGCGGGCACCGGCCGGACTTACGGAAAGGGGACGGCCTATTCCCGGAATTCGATGCCGTGGATCTATCGGCCACCCGGCATGCAACCTATCGCCGTGTCTTGGCCGACCTGACCACTTGGCAGCAGCGGGGGCTCAAAGGGACGAAGTTCTCTCAATTGTTCCGATGGCGGACGGCGGATTTGTTCTACCTCGTTTCCGAACCTGGCATCTTTGCCCCTGCCGAAGTGCCCGCCGGTTGGGGGCTTCTGGTCCGGGATGGGGACAGGCTAGAGCTGGAGCGGAGGCCGGTTCAGGTCGATGCAGGGGAGCAAGCTCGAGATTTCCTGCTGAGGGCGGTCGCCCAAGCAGGATCTCGGGCGGTGGCCCGGGAATTGGGTGTGAAGTCCCGGATCGCGCCCGCTGGATGACCCTCTGCTGTCCGGTAGGCTATCTCGCGCAGTCGCTGAAGCTAGTTCCCCGCCGGCTCGAGCGATATGTATTTGTACGGGTGGCTGTCCAACAGCGTGCTATTGTAGCCCTTCACCCTCGGGCTGAGGGCCTTGACGCTCGTGTAGTAGTAGATGGGCAAGACCGGTAATTCCTCCACGAGGAGCGCGTCCATCTTCTGGTAGATGTCGTAGCGGGCCTTCTCGTTGGGAGCGCGCAGGGCCTCCTCCAGCAGCGCGTCGTACCGGGCGTTCGAGAAACCGGTGTCGTTATTAAGATTCTTCGACGCCCAGATTTCGAGGAAGACGTGCGGGTCCACGTAGTCGGCGATCCAGCCTCCGCGCTGCAGGTCGTACTTCAGGGCATCGGTGGAATCGAGGTACACCTTCCACTCCTCGTTACGCAGGGTGATGTCGATGCCGAGGGTTCTCCGCCACATCTGCTGGATGGCCTCCGCGATCAACCGGTGATTCTGGCTCGTGTTGTAGAGCAATTCCAACTTCGGGAAGCCGCGCCCTTCCGGGAATCCCGCTTCCGCCAGCAACTTCTTCGCCTCCTCCACCGTGCCTGAAAGCCGCGCCAGCGGCGTGTAACCCGCGGTTTCGGGGTGGGTGATCGCGTAGGCCGGGCGCTGTCCGCCCCGAACCACGTTCTTCACGAGCGCCTCGCGGTCCACGGCCAGGGCGAGCGCGCGGCGGACCCTCCGGTCGTTAAGGGGCGGTCGGGTGTGGTTGAACCGGTAGAAGTACAGCCCGAGATAAGGATCGGTGCGCAAGGCAGCGGGGTTCTCACGGCGGTAGACGTCGATCTTCGCCACGGGGAGTTCATTGGTCATTTCGATCTGCCCCGTGCGGAACATGCGTTCCTCGGTGTCCTGGTTCTCAACCGGTAGGAAGTGGATCTCATCCAGCTTCACCTTGGCACGGTCCCAGTACTGCGGGTTGCGCACGACGGAGATCAACTGCTGCTGCCGCCACTCCTTCAACATGAAGGGTCCGCTGGCCACGAGGTTGCCCGGCCGCGTCCACGCCGTCCCTTTGCGCGCCATGCCGCCGAACTTTTCGATCACGTGCACCGGCACCGGATACCACGAGTAGTGGCTGGCGATCAGCTTCAGCAGGAAGGGAGTGGGGGTGTTGACGGTCACCTGCAGCGTCCGGGCGTCGGGCGCCTTGAAGCCCACCTGAGAGAAATCGGTGATCTTGCCCTCGTTGTAGTCCTTGGCTCCGCGCACGTAGTGCAGCAGGTAGGCGTACTCGGCCCCGAGCACCGGCGTGAGGATGCGCTGGTAGGAGCGAAGGAAGGTGCTCGCTTCGATCGGGGTGCCGTCGGACCACTTGGCGTCGGCCCGCAGGTGAAAAGTGTAAACGAGGCCGTCGGCCGAAACTTCCCAGCGCTCCGCGATCCCGGGCTCGGGGCTCAGGTCGCGCGGGTTTTCCGCCAGCAGCCCCTCGAAGATCGCCATGATCAGCTTGTGCTCGGGCACGCCGGTCACGACCTGCGGGTCGAGATCCTGCGGCTCGGCGCCGTTGCCCACCCGCCAGATCATCGGTCCGCCGGCAGCGGCCGCGGGCGCGGTTGCGCCTGATTTCGGCGCGGCCTTGTCGGGCGACTCCTGCCGGCCGCAGCCGGCGAGGAGGAGGGTGAGGGCGAGGGGCAGTGCGAACCGGTGAGGGTGAAGCATTCTCTGACGGAAGCGCCCGTCGTTACGGACGCAAGCAGGCCGGCGCCTGCCGGATTGACGCAGCCGGCTTCCGGCACCCTCTTTCACCCCTTCATCGTAAGCTCCAACACCATGTCCAACTTGAACTCACTCCGCGAAACCCTCGCCCGCAAGCAGGCCGAAGTCGCCAGCCTCGAACAGGAACTGAGCGCCGCCCAGGCCGCCCAATTCACCGAACTTCCTGCGAAGCTGGGTCTCGACTCGATCGACGCCGTCATCAAGGCGCTTGCCGCGTACGCCTCCCCGCGCCTGAAGGGTGCTCTCGCCAAGGCCTTTGGCGGAAAAATTCCCGCCCCGTCGGTCGTCATCGAGGCGCCGGCCGATGAAAAGGCCGCCGCTCCCTCGGCCAAGCCCGAGCGCCGCAAGCGCGTGACTGTGACTCCGGAGCTCAAGGATGCTGTCATCCAGGCGTTGCAGGCCGGCAAGACCACCAGCGCCGTGGCCGAGGAGTGCGGTGTCTCGCCCGCGACGGTGAACAACATTAAGCGAGCCGCCGGCCTCACCAAGCCGCGCGAGCAGGCCTGACGCTCCGCGGCCCTCGGTTCAACGCGGGTCGCGCAGCATTTGTTCCCGGCGGTCCCGGAATGGGCTGCCGGGTTTCCACTCCGGCCAGCGGTCTCCGTTCGCCAACCGGCGTCCCAGCTCCGCCAGCAGGGCCGCATCCTGCGCCGCGCCGGCGAAGGTCCAATCCGGTTTAACCTCGTCGCTTGGCTGATGGTAGTCGCGGGCGATGTACTCGTTCACCTTGCGGTCCGCGAAATCCGCGGGCTGCCCGATGAAATCGCGCCCCGCCTTGGAGTAGAATCCAGGCACCCCGACCTTCGCGAACTCGAAGTGGTCGCTGCGGAAGTAGGTACCGCGCTCGGGGTTGCTCTCGGCACGCACGGTTCGCCCCTGGCCTTTCGCGATCTCCGTCGCGATCTCCTCCATCGTCGTTGAACCAAGGCCCACGATCTCAAGGTCGCGCGTCGGCCCGAACTGGTTCGCGCCGTCCATGTTGATCACGCCGAGCGTGCGCCGCAATGGATACATCGGCTGCCGGGCGTAGTACCGCGCGCCGAGCAGGCCCTTCTCCTCCGCTGTGACGGAAAGGAAAAGGATGCTGCGACTTGGCGCCGGCCCGGTGCTGAGCGTGCGGGCGATCTCGAGGAGCACCGCCGTGCCGGCCGCGTTGTCCGCCGCCCCGTTGAAGATACGATCGCCGGGCAGGCGTTCGTCCATCCCAAGGTGGTCCCAATGCGCGTTGTAAATGAGGAACTCATCCCGCCGCGCGGGATCGGCGCCCGTCAGCAGGGCGGCGACGTTGCGCGAGGACACGGGCCGGAGCGTGTTATCGACCGAGAAGTCCGCCTTTGCCCCGAGGGAGACGGGGCGGAAGTCGCGCTTGGCCGCGGCCCGCTTCAAGGCCGCGAAGTCGTGTCCGGCCGCCTTGAAGAGCTTCAGCGTGGTGTCGAGCGTGAGCCACCCGGAGAACGCGACATGGCCGGCGTTGTTGTCGGGCGTGCTGATCTCGAAGTTCTCGCGGCCCCAACTCGTGATGACGACGCCGAAGGGGTAGGCGGCCGGGCCGGTCTCGTGCACGATGAGGCAGGCGGCGGCGCCGAGCTTCGCGGCGATCTCGTACTTGTAGGTCCAGCGCCCGTAGTAGGTCATCGCCTTGCCGCCAAAGACCGCCGGATCCAGTTCGCCGCGTTCGTTGGCGACCGGAGGGTCGTTGATGAGCATCACCACCGTCTTTCCGCGCACGTCGACGCCCTTGTAGTCGTCCCAGTTGAACTCCGGCGCCTGGATGCCGTAGCCCACGAAGACGACATCGGTCCCCTTCGCCTCGACGCGCGGCGTCACGCGGGTGGATAGGCCCACGAAATCGTTGATCGGCGTGAGCGGCATCGCGGTGCCTCCTACTTCGAACGAGAGGGTGGGACGCGACGTTATGCCGACGAGCGGGACCTGCTGAACGTAGGTGCCGTCGGGGTTGCCGGGCTTCAGGCCAAGCCGGCGGAACTCACCCTCGAGGTACGCCACGGTGCGGTCCTCGCCGCGGGTTCCCGGGGCGCGGCCCTCGAATTCGTCCGACGAGAGCACCTTCGTCCACGAGAGAATGCGGGCGGCGGCTGGGTCCTCGGCAGCGCACAGTGGCAAGACGAGGGTAAGGATCAGGGCGAAACGGTGGATGTTCATCATTGGGTCGTGGAAAGGTAACGCTCGCAGCGTTCGGGCGGATGCGCATCCGCGCAAGTGGGGTGATCAGGATCGGCGCGCCGTCCTGCTTCGTGACCGCACTAGGCTGTTCCCGTGAATTTCAAAGGAGGCGACTTTCTTACGTCATCCGAGCGATCCGTGAAATCGGTTGTGAAAAGGGTTCGGGAGGTTTCCCGAGAAAACCGAAGGGCTCGAGAGTCTCTAAGCGGTACCTTGCGGCGAACTGAAGCAGAACAGGAGTGGGCCGCGAAGAGGCGCAATAGCCGCAAGAGAGTAGGGTGGGATAGGCCGGCATTTGGATCGGGCTCCAACCGCCTACGCCTTTTGCGCCTCTTGGCGGCCAATGCTCAAGTGTCGGTCATTCGGGATGGGCTACCGTGGCTCGGGAATGGCAGCCTCGGCTCCCTCCGAGTGATCCGTGAAATCGGTGGTGAAACGGCCCGGAGGATCTTCCCAGCGAAACCGGAGGGCTCAAGAATCTCTAAACGGTACCTTGCGACGACCGGAAGCAGAACGGGAGTGGCCGCAAAGAGGCGCAAGAGTCGCAAGAGAGCAGGGGGGGGATATGCCGGCATTTGGATCGGACCCAAACCTGCCTGCGCCTTTTGCGCCTCTTGGCGGCCAATGCTCAAGCGCCGGTCATTCGGGATGGGCTACCGTTGCTCGGGACTGGCAGCCTCGGCTCCCATCCGAGTGATCCGTGAAATCGGTGGTGAAACGGCCTGGAGGATCTTCCCAGGAAAACGGCAGGGATCGAGAATCTCTGAGCGGTACCTTGCGACGAACTGAAGCAGAACAGGAGTGGGCCGCGAAGAGGCGCAAGAGTCGCAAGAGAGCATGGGGGGATACGCCAGCATTTGGATCGGACCCAAACCCGCCTGCGCCTTTTGCGCCTCTTGGCAGCTACTCTTCCGGTGCCGGTCATTTGAGATGCGATACCCTGGCTCAAGACTGGCAGCTTTGGCTCCCATCCGAGTGATCCGTGAAATCGGTGGTGAAACGGCCTGGAGGATCTTCCCAGCGAAACCGGAGGGCTCAAAAATCTCTAAACGGTACCGTGCGACGGCTTGAAGCAGAGTAGGAGTGGGCCGCGAAAAGGCGCAAGAGTCGCAAGAGAGCAGGGGGGATATGCCAGCATTTGGATCGGACCCAAACCCGCCTGCGCCTTTTGCGCCTCTTGGCGGCTACTCCTCCGGCTAAGGTCGCGTGTGGATAAAATGAGCCGCACGGTAGGCCGCCCGACGCTGGCTTTGGCGGCGTCAACGCGACTCCAGACGCACGTCCTGGTAGCACCGGGCCCAGAGGCCGTCCTCCCACCAGCCGCTCACGCGGGGCGATATCAGCCAGACTTTCGTGTTGTAATAAAGCGGGGCAATCGGCGCGCCTTCGCGCAACGCCTTCTCCGCCTCATCCCAGCGCGCCGCGGTTACGGCGCGGTCGAACGCGGTGTCGGACCAGCGGGGGTAGTTGAGAGCCGCGCCCGTCGTGAAGTCGCCGAACATCGCCGCCGGATCCGCCGCATCGGGGATCGCCGTGGCGAACGCGATGTCGAAGTCGCCTGCGCGCATGGCGTCGAGATGCACCTTGGCCTCGCGAAGCGCGATGACCACTTCCACGCCGAGGTGCTCGCGCCACATCTGCTGGAGTGCCTCGAGCACCGGGGCGTTGGTCCAGCCGGAGAGCTCTAGTCGCGGGAAGCTGCGGCCCTCCGGAAAACCAGCTGCCTCGATTCGGCGGCGAGCCTCCGCCGGGTCGAAGCCGACGTCCGGCTTGGTTCCCTCCGATCGCGGCGCCAGCTGCGGCGGGAGGAAACGGGACGTCGGAGCCTGGGAGCCGAGCAGCACACGCTCGGTGAGGCGCGCGCGGTCGATCGCGAGGCTCAGGGCGCGACGGACCTCCACGCTCCCGAGCGAGGGCCGCTGCAGGTTGAAGACAAGGTGGCGCGTCTCGATCATCGCCGCGCGGCGCAGTTCGCCCGGTCGTTCCCGTGCGTGAACCGGCACCTTGGAGGTGGGCACCGCCATGGTGACCTCGATCTGCCCCGCCCGGTAGGCGCGTTCCTCGGAATCGCTGCTGTCGAAGCGAACGAAGCGGATGCCATCGAGCTTCACATCCTTCGCTCCGTGCCAGCGCGAGTTGCGGCGCACTGCGACGTGCTGATCCTGCCGCCACTCCTCCAGAAGAAAAGGCCCGTTGCCGACGAAGTTCGCCGGCTCGTTCCAGCGCCGGCCGTGGCGGCTGACAACGTCCGTACGGACCGGCAGCCAGGCTCCGCTAGCCACGATGTGGGGGAATCGTGGGTTGGGCGAAGCGAGCGTCACCGTGAGCATGCGTGGGCTCGTGGCGCGAATGCCCACCGCGGCGAAGTCGCTCTCGGCGCCGGCCGCGAAGGCGCGGGCTCCCTTCACGCCGAAGAAGACCGCGGCCTTGGGGGAAGCCGTCTCCGGGCTCAGGAGACGGCGGTACGCGGCCACGAAGTCTTCGGCGGTGACGGGTTTCTCGTCCGACCAGCGGGCGTCGGCGCGCAGATGGAAAGTGTAGGTGAGTCCATCAGCCGAAACGTCGAAGCGCTCCGCGACGCCGGGCTGCGGGGCTGATCCGTCGGGTCCGGGGATGAGCAGCCCCTCGAAAAGGGCGCGGAGAATCCCGAACTCGTCGGGCAAGGTGGTGGTCGCGGGATCGAGCGACACGGGCTCGTTGCGTTGGCTCACCCGGAGGATGCTCTCCGCGGCCGGCTTTCCACCGTCGGGTGAACGCCCGCAGCCGGCGAGAAACGCGAGCAGTCCCGCCAGCACGAGGCTCGTTTCAGTTCTCCAGCCAGACATGCTTGTACGGGTGGTGATCGAGCAGATTCGGGTGCCAGCCCTTCACCGACGGTTGGATGAGGAAGACGTGGGTATGGTGGTAGAGGGGCATGAACGGCGCCTCGGCGACGAGGATCGCCTCGGCCTTCTGGAACTTCGCGAACCGCGCCGCGGGGTCGGCCGTGCGCGCGGCGGAGTCGAGGAGCGCGTCGTATTCCGCATTGGCCCAGCCGGTGTAGTTATTGCCGCTGTCGCCGCGGAAGATGTCGAGGAAAGTGGCGGGGTCGAGGTAGTCGCCGATCCAGTCGGAACGCAGGATCTGGAAGTTGCCGGCGCGGCGGGCGGCGAAGACGACCTTCATCTCCTGGTTGGCGAGTCGCACCTCGACGCCCAGCTCGCGGCGCCACATTTCCTGCAGCGCCTCCGCGACGGCGCGGTGGTTCTCCGAGGTGTTGAAGAGGAGTTCGAGCGGCGGCAGGCCTCGGCCACCCGGGAAACCGGCTTCGTTCAGCAGCCTCCGGGCAGCCTCTGAATTGGACGGCATGGCGGCGGTCGCCGTGTAGCCGGCGGTGCCCGGCGGCGTAAGGGAGCCGGCGGGTCGTTGGCCGCCGCGCGCGACCTTCGTGACGATCGCCTCGCGGTCGGCGGCAAGGGCGAGGGCGCGGCGGACGCGTGCGTCGTTGAGCGGAGCCTGGCGGGTGTTGAAGCGGTAGAAGTACGTGCCGAGGTAGGGGTCGCGGCGGATCAGCTGCGGCGTGGTGCGCACGTAGGAGTCGATCTTCCCGACTGGTGTGAACTCGGTGAGGTGCAGCTGGCCCGACCGGAACGCGCGCTCCTCGGCATCCACGCTGTCGATCGGGTAGAAGTGGATCGCGTTGAGACGGACGGTCGCGGCATCCCAGTAAGTCGGGCTCTTCGCCGCGATGATCACCTGATGGGGCCGCCAATCGCGCAGGATGAATGCGCCGTTGCCGACCAGCTTTTCCGGTCGTGTCCAGGGGTTGCCTCGCCGGTCGACCGGCCCGTGGCGCGCGATCACCGAGAGCGGCACCGGGAACCAGGGCGGGTTCGTGAGGAGTGAAAGGAAATACGGGGTGGGATTCTCGAGCGTGAGCCGCAGGGTCCGCGCATCCGCCGCCGAGGCTCCGACGCGGCCGAAGTCGTTGGAGCGGCCTTTGTGGTAATCCTCCGCCCCGCGTAGGACATACAGCATGTTGGCGTACTCAGCGCCGAGCGCAGGCGTGAGGATGCGGCGGAACGAGGCTACGAAGTCCTCCGCGGTCACCGGCTGCCCGTCCGACCAGCGGGCGTTGGCGCGCAGGTGGAAGGTGTACTGCCGGCCGTCCGGGGAAATCTCCCAGCGTTCGGCGACGCCGGGCACGGGATGGAGGTCGACCGGATCCTCAGTCACCAGGCCCTCAAACAGCGCGCGGAGCACGTTGCCGTCCGCGACTCCGGTCACAAGGTGGGGGTCGAGCTCGGTCACCTCGTAGCCGACGCCGCGGTGGAGGACCTGCGCGCGGTTGCCCTGTTCCACGGCAGTCTCGCGTCGGCCGCAGCCGGCGGCCACGAGGGCGACGCACAGCAACGCGATCCGGGAGCCGAAGAGGACGGTTTGGCGGCTTCCCGGGCGCCGGTCCGCGCTCGGCGGGCGTCGGTTCATGCGCGGCGGATCAGCGCGACGGCATGGGCGGCGATGGCGGCGCCCTGCCCGATTTCATCCACGCCTTCGTTGGTCGTGGCCTTGATGCCGATCCGGTCGGCGCCGAGTCCCGTGGAACGGGCGAGCGCCGCCTTCATCTCGGCGATGCGCGGGTAGACCTTCGGCTTCTCCGCGATGATGCTGACGTCGATGTTTCCCGGCTCCCAGCCGAGCCGCCGCAGTTCGGCGCAGACTCGACCGAGCAGCACCTGCGAATCGATGCCGCGGTAGGCCGGGTCGGTGTTGGGAAAGAAATGTCCGATGTCCGGCAGGCCGGCCGCACCGAGGAGCGCGTCGCACACCGCATGCGTCGCGCAGTCGGCGTCGCTGTGGCCGTCGAGCCCGTAGTCGGTGTCGAAGCGCACGCCGCCCAGCACGAGCGGTCGTCCCGTGACGATCCGGTGGATGTCGTAGCCGTGGCCGATACGTAGGTCCATGGTCGCTGGGGTCCGTGGTTGGCGGCGTTCAGGCCTCGCCGGTCCGCGCCAGCAGGAACTCGAGGTAGGGCAGGTCGGCCGGCGTGGTGAGCTTTGGATTAGGCGAATCGTTTTCCAGCAACGCCACCGGTTGCCCGATCTCCTCCACGGCCTGCGCGTCGTCGGTGATCCTGAGGCCGCGCTCCGCCACGCGGGCGTAGGCGCGTGTGATGAGCTCGCGGCTGAAGACCTGCGGCGTCTCCATCGCCCAGAGCCGCGAGCGGTCGAGGGTGCGCAGCCGGCTGCCGCCTCCGGGCGTGAGCCGGTGTTCCTTCACCGTGTCGACGACCCGGTGCGCGAGCACGACCGCGTGTTCGCGGCGCACGATCCGGTGCAAGGCCACCAGCTGATCCGCACGCACCAGCGGGCGCGCGCAGTCGTGGATGAAGACAAACTTGATGTCATCCGGCAGCGCCCGGAGCGCGTTCAGCACCGAATCCTGCCGCTCGCGGCCGCCGCGGACCATCAGGGATGGCGTCGGCGCCAGCGCGGAAAGCTCCAGCATCTGGCGCTGATCGCGGTGGACGACCACGTACAGGTCGGCGACGCCGCTGCGCATGAAGGCCGCGGCCGAACGCGAAAAAACGGGCAGGCCCCCGAGGCGGGCGAGCACCTTGTCTTCGACGGCACCGTCCATGCGCGAGCCGCTGCCGGCGGCGAGGAGGATGGCGGCGGTGCGGGCCATGGGGCGGAAATCGATGCGCTCAGACCACGGACGCCAGTTCGGCGAGGATCGCCTTGGCGGCGGCCGCGGGGTCGGGCGCGCGGAAGATCGGGCGGCCCACCACGATGTAGCGGGAGCCGCCGCGGGCGGCGTCGGCCGGAGTCATGATGCGGGTCTGGTCGTCGGCCTTGGCATCGCGCGGCCGGATGCCGGGCGTGACGAGGGCCACGTCGGCCGGCAGCACGGCGCGCAGCGGGGCGAGCTCCAGAGGCGAGCAGACGAGGCCGCGGAGCCCGGAGTCGGCGGCGAGTTTTCCCAAGCGCACGACTTGGTCCTCGGGCGAGGTGGCGACGCCGGTCTCGGCGAGGCCGGCTGCGCTCATCGAGGTGAGGACGGTGACGCCGAGCAGCAGCAGATGGGGGGCGTGGGTCTGCTGGGCCTTGACGGCCCACTGCATCATCTCGCGGCCCCCGCCCGTGTGAAGCGTGAGCATGCCGACGGGCAGACGGGAGGCGGACTCGACGGATTTCGCGACGGTGTTCGGGATGTCGTGCAGCTTGAGGTCGAGGAAGACCTTGAACCCCATGCCGGCGATCTCGCGCACGGCGTCGGGACCGCAGGCGGTGTACATCTCGAGCCCGACCTTCACCCAAGTGACGGTCCCCTGGAGCTGCCGCAGCACCGGAGTGACTTCGCGGGGCGACTGGGCGTCCAGAACAAGGATCAATTCGCAGGCCATGTCGGTCGACTTAGCCGCAGGACGCGGCGCGAATGAAGACAAAAGTCCGCGGTGCGTAGGAGCACCGGCTCGGAACTGGCCTCGGGCGGGGCTTTCTGCTTCATGCCTCGCGCCGTGGAACCGACCGAGATCAATGCCCCCGCGAAGCTGAACCTGTTCCTGGCCGTGACCGGCCGGCGGGCGGACGGCTTCCATGATCTCGTGTCGTTGGCGGTGACGCTGGACTTCGGCGATACCCTGCGGGTCGAACCGGCGGTGAAGATGGAACTGGCCTGCGATGACCCCGCGGTCCCGGCGGATGAATCCAACCTGGTGCTGCGGGCCGCCCGCGCTTTTACGGCGGCTTCGGGCTGGCAGGGGGCGGCGCGGTTCACGCTGACGAAGCGGATCCCGGCCGGGGCCGGCCTGGGCGGGGGCAGCAGCGACGCCGCGGCGGCCCTGATCGCGCTCAATCGAATCGCGGGTCCGGGCTGCGCGCTGGGCGCGGACCGGCTGGCGGAGGTCGCGGCGGCGGTGGGCTCCGATTGTCCGCTTTTCCTGGCGGGCGGGCCGGTGGTGATGCGCGGCCGCGGCGAGCGCTTGGAACCCCTTCCGGCCGATGCGGCGGCGCGGCTGGGCGGCCGGCGGGTGCTGGTGTTCAAGCCGGGTTTCTCGATCGCGACGCCCTGGGCCTATGCGCGGCTGGCGGCCGGGGCACCGGGGTCCTACCTGCCGGCGGCCGAGGCCGAGGCGCGATTGGCGGCATGGATCGGGGATTCCCGCGCTAAGGCCGAGGGACTGCCGTTCAACAGCCTCGAGGCGCCGGCATTCCGGAAGTTTCCCGCTTTGCCCCTGCTGCTCGAGCAGCTGCGGTCCGACTTCGGGGTCTCCGCCGGGATGAGCGGCAGCGGCAGCGCCTGCTTCGCGCTCCTGCCGGAAGCCGCCGACGCCGGTGCGGTCGCCGCACGGGTGCGGCGGGAGTGGGGGGCCTCGGCCTTCGTGCGCGAGGCGCGGATACGTCCCCCGGGTTGAGGCGCTGGAAACCGTGAGGCTCTGGAATCGGCATTGACCGGTTTCGGCGGTGGCGGGTTATTATCGGGGCGCGCGGGATTCACCCCGACCGCGCCGCTTCACCGTGCCCGACGCCGCTTCCAGGAACGAGTTCACCGTGCAAGGCATCGCCGCCTCGCAGGGGATCGCGTACGGGCAGATCTTCCTCTACCTCCAGAACGAGGTTCAGGTGCCGGACTACCAGGTGGAGGTGGAGAAGCGCATCGACGAGGTCGCGCGCTTCGACCGCGCGCTCGTGGTGACGCGGCAGCAGGTCGCTCGCACCAAGAGCGAAGTGGAGCGCAACATCGGCCCGGAGGAGGCCGCGATCTTCGACGCCCACCTGATGGTGCTCGAGGACGAGGCGCTCATCGGCGAGACGATCCGTGAGTTCGAGTCCACGGGCCGCAACATCGAGACCTGCTTCCACCGCGTTTCGTCGCGCTACGTGCAGGCGTTTTCGGAGATCGACGACGAATACCTCCGCGAGCGCGCCGGTGATCTCCGCGACGTCACGCAGCGCGTCCTGCGCAACCTCCTCGGCCAGGAGGAAAGTTCCCTCAACAAGCTTGCCGACCAGCGCATCGTGGTCGCCGCCGACATCACGCCCTCCGAGTCCGCCTCATTGGACCGATCCTCGGCGCTCGCGCTCGTCACCGACTCGGGCAGCAAGACGAGTCACGCGGTGATCGTCGCGCGCTCGATGAAGGTCCCGGCGGTCGTGGGCGTGCGCGACCTCACGCGGCGGGTCAAGGACGGCGCCTGGGCGATCATCGACGGCTACGACGGCGTGGTGATTGTCAACCCTTCGGAGAGCACGCTCTTCCGCTACGGCAAGATCCAGGAGCGCAAGAAGTCGTTCGAGGCGCGGCTGCTCGACGCGGTGCGCCTGCCGGCGGTGACGCTGGACGGCGTCGGGGTCACCCTGCTCGCGAACATCGAGAAGGCCGACGAGGTGGCGAAAGTGCGCGAGTCGCACGCGGACGGCGTCGGGCTCTACCGCACTGAATTCCTCTTCCTGAACCTCGGGCGCGCGCCGACCGAGGAGGAGCAGTTCGAGGATTACCGGCGGGTGGTGGAGGCGCTGGCGCCGAGTCCGGTGGTGATCCGCACGCTGGATCTGGGCGGCGACAAGCCGATCGCCGGCAACGCCGCCCTGTTCCCGCGGGAGAGCAATCCGTTCATGGGCTTCCGCGCGATCCGCTGGTGCCTCGAGAACCGCGAGGTCTTCAAGGACCAGCTGCGCGCGATCCTGCGTGCGAGCGCCTTCGGCAAGGTGCGGATGATGTACCCGATGATCAGCGGCGCCGACGAGATGAGCCGTGCGAACGCGATTCTCGATGAATGCCGTCAGGAACTGCGCTCGCGCGGCGTGGCGTTCGACGCGGGGCTGGAGGTCGGTGCGATGATTGAGATTCCTAGCGCGGCCTACACGACCGACCTGATCGCGCGCCAATCGGCGTTCTTCAGTATAGGGACCAACGATCTCATCCAGTACACCCTCGCGATCGATCGCGGTAACGACCGCATTGCGCACCTGTACGAGCCGACCCACCCTGCGGTATTGCGCACCCTGCGGCACATCATCACCGAGGCGCACCGCCACAAGGTTCCGGTTGGGGTCTGCGGCGAGATGGCCGGCGACCCGGTCTTCGCTCCGCTGCTGCTTGGCCTTGGGGTCGACAGCCTCAGCATGACGCCCGCTTGGCTGCCTTCCGTGAAGTACCTCATACGCTCGATGTCGCTGGCCGACGCCAGGGTTCTGGCTGATGAGGCGATGGGACTCACGTCGCCGTCCGAGATCTACGCTCGGTGCGACGCTTTCTACCGTGCGCGCGTCCGGCTGGATTAAGCCCGCGGGCGCGGTTGCGAAACCCGCCGAAGCCGATACTGGAAAGAGTCGAGGATGAAGCCTGCGTTCCGACACCAGCCAGCATTCGTCGCCTTCGCCGCGGTCCTTTCGGTTTCCGCGCTTTTCCTGTCCGGCTGCAATTCGATCTTCACCCCCAAGTATCGCGTGCTGGTCGACGCGATTTCGGCCCCGGGGGTGGAGCAGAAGTTTTCCGGAGTCTCCTACCGGCTGATCGCGCGCAAGTCGGCCGTGGCGAGCGCGCAGGAGCAGGTTTCGGTGATCAAAGCCTGCGTCGACGCGGCCCTGCTTGGTCGCGGAATGTTCGAGGCGCCGGCCAACGCCGCGCCGGATCTGTTCATCGAGGTTGGGTTCGGGGTCGATACGACTCCGCGAGTGGAGGCGGCATCGCGTGAGACCTTCCTGCAGCTTTCCGCCCGCACGAACCCCGGCCGTTCCTTCGAGAAGAGCACCGGACCTGAGATTTGGGACGTGCGGGTTGCGGTGCGCGGCGTAACGGGCCGGATGGAGGCCGCCATGCCGCTGCTCGCCACCGTCGCTTCGGAGCACATCGGTACGGACACCAAGCTCGAAACCAAGTTTGAGATTCCGCAGAGTTCCCCGTCGATCCGCGCCGTGCGCGACGGCGCCATCAGCACCCTCGACGGCAAGCGGGGCGCGGTTCCCGGAGCCGCCAACGCCGCGGTCAAGGGCGTGACCACGAAGTAGCACCGCGCAGCGGCCGCGTGGGAGGCCTGCGTTGTGGCTGCGGCTGCAGCCGCGGAAGGCGCAAAAAGTCACGCCGCCCTTCCCGCCGTCTGCGGGCGCGTCCGGCTTCAGTCTTTCAGACCTTCGATCAGCGTGCGCGCCGTGTCCGCCCATCCGGGCAGGGGCCGACGGATCGCCATTTCGACCAGCGCGGCGTGGTGCCCGTCGTCGTCGAGGATCCGGCGCAGCGCGCTTGCCCAGGCGGTGGCGTCGCTGGTCCGGATCGGAACGCAACCGCCGCCGTCAGCGTTCTCGCGCAGGACGGGTAGATCGCTGCACACGCAGGGTACGCCGCGCCACAGCGACTCCAGTAGCGGTAGGCCGCAACCCTCAGCGAGCGTTGGGAAGACCGTGGCGCGGGCTGAGGCGAGCAGGCGGGCGAGTTGCTCGTCGCCGGCGGCTTCATGGTACTTTAAGTGGTCGGGAAATTCCCGCTCCGCTCGGCGAATGACCTCGAGGATCGGCTTCCCGAACTGGGGATTCACGCGGCCCACCAGGTTGAGCTCGAAGTCGAGTCCTTCGCGCCACAGCCCCGAGCAGACGTCGACGAGGAAGGACTGGTTCTTCCTCGGCTCGAGGATGCCGGTGCAGACGAAAGAGCGGGAAGCCGGGGCCGGAATCGTCGCGCGCGGGGCGCTGTCGAAATCCGAACCCAGCGCCAGCGTCGCGATCCGCGGCCGCAGCTCCAGGCCGAGCCAGTGCCAGTAACCCGTGAGGTCGTCGGCGCTGGCCCGCGAGACCGCCCAAACCCGGTCAAATCCCCCGAGCAGCTTCAGGTAACCCGGATGACGCGCGACGCTCCGCGGCCAGGTCGTGTGGGGGAAGCGTAGCGGGATGGCGTCGTGGAAGATGGCCGCCAGTCGACAGGGCCGGCGGGCGAGGAAAGCGCTCAGTCCCGGGCGTTCATCTTCGGAGAAAAGCTCGGCGGTGAGGATCCAGTCGTTCCGCTCCGGCCTGGCCCCGTCGTCGGCCACGAAGCCAGATCGGCGTTCGTTCCAGCGCGCCATGCGGGCCGCGCTGCCCAAGGCCGCGGCGAGCCGTTGGGTGACGCGCGTGAGGCCCGAGCGATGGCTCGCGTCGCCGGAATTCGTCGTGTCGAGGTAGATCATGGTGGCGTCGCCGTGGCGTCGGACTCCGCCTTGCCGGCGACGGCGGCAGCCTCGCGGAACTTGGCGAGAAGCCGCGCCGCGTTGCGGTGCGCGTCAAAGTTTTCCTCGACCCAGCGGCGGGCCGCGGCACGGAGACGCTCGGCGAAGGGGTCGTCGGCCGAGAGCCGGCGGAGGGCCGAGACCCAATCGGCCACGGCGTCGACCGGCACCACGAACCCGCTGATGCCCTGCGTGACGGCCTCGGTGGTGGCGGCCTCGGGGGAGGTTACGACGAGGACGCCGACGGACATCGCCTCGGGGATAACGTTGGGCAGCCCATCGCGGTCGCCGCTCGGTGCGATCACGCCCGTGTGAAGGAGGACGTCGGCCCAGGCCAGCTGGTTCCAGACCTCGTGCTGCGGCAGGTAGCCGGCGAAGGTGACGTGGGCAGCGATGCCGAGCCGGCCGGCGAGTCGCTCGAGCTCGGGGCGGAGTGGGCCGTCGCCGATGATCCGGGCGGCGAAAGGCACGCCGGCCTCGCGCAGGGCGGCGTAGATCCGCAGTTGGTGGTCGAGGCCCTTCTTCTCGACGAGCCGGGCGACGCAGACGAGGCGGAGCGGAACGCGGCCCTCGCGCAGCGGCTTCACGGCCGGCAGCCGATCAAGCCCGCGACGGATGCAGGCGATGCGTGCCGGTTCGAGACCGCGCGCGACGAGGGCGCGCCGTGCCATCTCGGTCGAGGTGTGGACGAAGGCGGCGTGCTCGAGCTTGTCCTTGAGCCACCAGTCGCCGCCGTGCTCGAAGATGTCGTAGGCGTGGGCGGCGGCGCTGAACCGATGACCGTCGATGCGCCAGAGCAGCCATGCAGCGGTGGCGGGGCCGCCGCCCCAGGCGGCGTGGATGTGGTCGGGCGGATTACGCCGGAAGTCGCGGGCGACGACGCAGGCGAAGCCGGCGCCGAGCATGTTCTCCCAGAAGTTCAGCCAGGACGGCGCGCGCCGCGTGAACAGTCCCCGGAGCAATTGGCGCAGGACGGCCGGCCGGCGCGCGGCCTCGGCCGGTATGAGCCAGAAAAGCGTGAGCAGACGCCACTTGTTGAAGCGGTGGACCGGAAGGCCGCGGAACGAGGTGCCGCCGCCCCAGAGGGAGTGGATTTGGAGCCGTACTCCCAGGCCCTTCATGCCGGCGATCTCCCGCTGCAGGAACGTCTCCGTGCCCTTCGGGAACGTCGTGAAGAAATAGGCGATGACGGGCGATGCGGCGGACAAGGTCGGATTCGCTAGCAGCCCCGCCGCGCGGGCGACAGCGCTTTTTTCACGGTGCGCCTCAGGCGCCCGACGCGGGCGGGAACGGGCGCCGCCGCAGCGGCGCTCCGGCCACGGCGTTGGCCAAACCGACGATTTCTTCGATCACGATCGTCGGGTCCTCCTCGTGGCGGAGGCGCAGGAAATGGGAGCGGACCTGCGCGTAGCTGCCGGGGTCGGACATCCAAGTGTCAATGATGCGGGTGAAGTCCGCGGGGTCCTCGATCTTCTCGCAGGCGGCGCCGTTGCGGAAGAATTTCCACGTGAGCCGCTCCTGCGGCATGATGCCGCCGAACGCGTTGAAGATGATCGGGCAGCTGAAGTGGAGGGCCTTGGCGCAGGTGGTCGTGCCTCCGCGGGTCACGATCGCGTCGCTGGCCTGCATGAGCAGGTGTACGTCCTCCGAAAAGCCCTGGATGTGACAGGCGAAGCCCGGGTTCTCCGCGCGCCAATGGATGAGTTGGTTGTAGATCTCACGGTTGCGGCCGCAGATCACGATCGCCTGGACGCGGTCCGCGTGGCGGACGAGCGCGGGCAGCAGCTCGGCGTGGTTGTTGGCGCCATTGGCCCCGGTCGCGAGGAAGACGGTGAAGCGGTCCGGCTCGAGTCCGAGCACGTTCCACCGGTACGAGCGCCGTTCCGCCGGGCCGAGGACCTCGAGGTGGGCGCGCGGGCGCATGAGGTGACCGCGGACGCGCGCGCGGTCGGGTGGGATGCCGCACTTGACCGCGTAATCGCGGGCGGTGGGCGTACGGGAGAGGTAGAGATCGGCGGTGGGCTCGATCCAGTTACGGGAGTAGCCCCAGCCGCCGGAGAACTCGCCGCAGTAGGTGGCGCAGCGTACGGCCTCCTCGCCGAGGACGCGGCGCGCCTCCTGGAAGTACCCGCGGTTCAGGCAGTCGTGCACGCTGAACACGAGGTGCGGCCGGTATTCGCGGAGCACGCGGGAGTAATACGCGCCGCCGATGGAGACCGAGCGGTGGTTGAGGTAGCTGAGGATCTCGACCGTGGCGTAGAAAAGCGTGTGCACCCACGGCGCGCGGCGCTGGATCAGGTTGTAGAGGCCGACGCCACCGCGGTGGAACAGCGACGATTTCTCGAGCATCTGCTCGATCCGCACGTCGACATCATGCCCGTAGAGCTGGAAGCACCACTCGGCGAACGCTTCCGCGCGGGCATCGTGGCCGCCGCCGGTGCTCGAGGTCAGGACAAGGATACGGACCTTGGACATGCGGTTCTCAGCGGAGCCCGAAGTAGCTCGCCTGGATGCGCCGGCTGAGGCTCAGCGGCGCGAGGCGGGTGAGGAGGGGCGCCAAGGTCGCTTGGAAGAAGCGCCCGGTGCGGACGGTGCCGGATTCGTTGCGCAGAAGCGCGCGCCGCAGCGCGGCCGCGGCATGCTCCGGCGGGGGGCCGGAGCGCATCATCCCCTCGAAGGCCCGCCACGCGCGCGCCGCGCGGGGCGTGCGCGAACCCGGCAGCCGCGTGACCGAGCCCTCGAAGTCCGTGCGGTAATCCCCAGGCCGCACGTCGAGCACGACCACGCCGGTGCCGCGCGTCTCGATCATCAGGCTTTCGCTCAGTGCGGTGAGGCCGGCCTTGGCCATGTTGTAGGCGGGCTGGAAGGGCAGGGGGAACTCGGCCGCGAGCGAGGAGATGTTGACCAGGGCCCCGCGACGTCGCTCCAGCATCCCGGGTAGGGCGGCGTGGGCGAGGGCGGCGGTATTCACGAGCATCACTTCCAACTGGTCGCGCCAGGATTCGAATTCCGCCGTGGCGAATTCCCCGAACGCGCCGTAGCCCGCGTTGTTGACCAGGAGGTCGAAACCGCCGGCGTCGCGGTCCCTCGCGCGGAATGTCGCGATCGCGGCGGCGGCGTCCCGCAGGTCGAGGGCCACGGGCGTGAAGGCCCCGGGGTGGGCGGAGGCGACGGATCCGAGGCGGACAGGGTCGCGCGACGTGCCCCAGACCCGGACGCCTTCGGCGAGCAGCATCTCCGTGAAGGCGCGGCCGAGGCCGGTGCTGGCCCCGGTGACGAACGCCGTGCGGTGCAGCGTGGAGACGCGGTTCGCGGCCACGGCTCAGGCGGCGCGCCGGTACATCAGCGCCACGTTGGCGCCGCCGAAACCGCTGCTGTTCTTGAGGACGATCCGCGGGGCCCGGTCCTCGGTTGTCCGCGGGAGATTGAGGCCCGAGCACTCCGGATCCGGGCGGGAAAGGTGGGCGTTGCCGGGGATGAATCCGTCCCGCAGGGCGAGGGCGCAGAAGGCGCTTTCCATCACGCCCGCGAGGGAAAGGCCATGGCCGGTCAGGGCCTTGGTGCTGCTCACCGCGACCCGCGGCAGGGCCTCGCCGAAGGCCGCCTTCAGGGCCCGCGCCTCGGAGATGTCGCCGATCAGCGTCGAGGTGGCGTGGGCGTTGACGTAGTCCACTTCGCCCGGGGTCACCGCCGCGTGACGGAAGGCGTTCCTCATGGCCGCGAGGAGCCCTTGGCCCTCAGGGTGGGAAATCGCGACGTTGTGGCCGTCAGAGGCTTGGCCCCAGCCGATGAGCTCGGCGTAGGGTTTCACGCCCCGGCGCGTGACCTCGTCCTCGGTTTCCAGGACCATGACCGTGGCGCCGCCGGTGCCGACGAAGCCATCGCGCGCGGCGTCGAAGGGGCGGGAGGCAAGGTTGGGATCGGACTGCAGCGAGAGCGTGCGCATGCCTGCGAAGGGTAGGATGGCGTCGGTGTTCCCGTCCTCCGCGCCCACGATGAACATCCGCTTCTGGCGCCCCAGCTGCAGGTCATCCAGCGCGAAGCCGATCGCGTGGGCGGATGACGCGCACGCGGAGGAAAATCCGCAAGAGGCGCCTTTGATCCGGAACGCGGCGACAAGGTTGAAGTTCAGCGTGCCCACGATCGAGGCGACGATCCCCATGGGCGAACAGCGCATGACCCCGAGCTTCTGCAGGCGCTCGTGGTGGTGGTGAGTGAGGAAGGGCGAGCCGCCCGACGCCGCGTAAAGTCCGGTGTCCGCGTTCGAAACATCCGTCTCGGAGAGCCGCGCGTCCTCCACGGCCTGCAGCATCGCGCAATGCGCGAAGAGTCCGTTGGGCGCCATCGAGCGGAGGAGTTCCCGCTTGATCCGGTAGCGTTCGGGAAACTGCCAGTCCTCGGGATCGGTCGAGTCGGCGTTGAACCCCTTCACCGTGCCGACGACCTTGCAGGGGATTTCAGGTTTCTGAAAGGGGGGGTAGAGCTCGAACCCGTGACGCAGGTTCCGGAGGCTGGCGGTGACCGTGGCCGCGTCGTTGCCGATGCTGGTGACGAAGCCGAGGCCGGTGATGAAGACTCGAGGCATGATTTTCCGCTAGGGGCGGAAAACTGGGGGCGCGTGGGCCCGGACGCAACCTAGGCGTTGATGGCCGCCCGCAGCGGGGTGGCGGGCGGGGCCGCCTCGACGTGGGCCGGCGCGTGATCTGCGTTACCGTTAATCGGCACCGGAGCGTTCACGGCGTCCACCAGGCCGAAGGTGAGGGTGAGTTCCTCGACGATCACGGCCTTGTCCTGACCGACCCGGATCGCCCCCTCAAAGGTGGCGAGCGGCATCTTCATCCGCTTCGGCTTGATCGAGAGCGTAAGGATCTCACCCGGCTTGCAGATGCGGTGGGCACGCACGCCCTCGCAGCCGGTGAAGAAGATAGTCTGCGGGCTAACCACCTTGCCCGGCTCGGTAGGAGCGCCCTCGAGCAGGTACAGCACGCCGAGCTGACCGAGTGCCTCGAGCATGATCGACGCGGGCATCACCGGGTTGTCCTTGAAGTGGCCCTGCAAGAAAAACTCCTGGCCGGTGATCTTGTACTTACCGTTGGCTGAGGTGGAACTGACGGAGGCCTCGTTCAGGAACAGGAACGGAGGCTGGATCGGCATGACCGTGCCGATGTGCTCGATCGGGAGGAACTTCGTCGGCTTCGGGAGGGGAAGGCCGCGGATCTTGCAGTCGATGAAGGTCTTCACGTCACCCACGGTGCGCAGGTTCCGCAGCTCCTCGTTGTTGATCGACATCTGGAGGACGTCCTCCACGAGGATGACGATCTCCATCATGGTGAGGGAATCGATGCCGAGGTCTTCGATCAGGCGGAGGTCGTCGTCGGCGTCCTTGAGCTTCACCCGCAGGTCGGGCTCGACGAACCGCTCGATGACGCCGATCACGACCGCCGGAACATGTTCAGCGTTACCGGTCTTACGAAACTGGACGGCCGCCTCGAACGTGGAAGGAGAGCAGCGTTTGAGCGACTCGCGGAGTGCCGATTCATCCTCGGGCCCGAAGGGCTTGTGCGCCGGTGAAGGCGGCTTGGTCGCGCCCGCGGTGGTGGAAACTCCGTCTGACATCGTCGAGTGGTTGTAAGTTAACGCGTCTGGCAAAGTAAACCCCTTATTTCTGAAGCGGGGGTCATGTGGTGACCGCGCTTGCGTCGCCTGTGCCGCGCGGACTTGATGCGCCGCGAACCGGGGTGGCTGATGCCGCGCCGGTTCGCCCTTCCTTCATGAGCGTCGCGACGTCCGCCGCCGGTTTCGGGCCGGTAACCCTCATCACGCACGAGTTTTACCCTCGGCGGGGGGGCATCGCGACCTTCGCTGAGGAGATCGCGCGGGCTTCGGCGGGTTTGGGTCATGACGTGGAGGTTTGGGCGCAGGCGGCTCCGGCCTCGGAAGAGAAGGCCGATTGGCCCTTTCGCCTCCGCCGGCTGCCATTGCGGGGGACGCAGGACCTGACGTGCCAGTTTCAGCTCGCGCGTGAATTGATCCGCCACCGCCGCCGCCTTCGGCGCGGCACGGTATACCTGCCGGAGCCCGGGCCGATGCTCACGATGATGCTGCTGCAGTTTTTCCGGGCGTTCCGGCCGAACCGGCTCGTGCTGACCTTTCACGGTTCGGAGATCCTGACCTTCGCGGCCAGTCCCTTGCGGCGCCGGCTGGCGGGCAACCTGATCGGCCACGCTACCCGCGTGAGCACGCTCAGCACCTACACCCAGGAATTGCTGCTGACGCACTTTCCCGGTGCGGCGGAGAAGATCACTTTGACGCCCGGCGCGTTGCGGTCAGATTTCGCGGTGGTCGCGCCGCGTGAGCGAGCGTCGAGGGAGAAGGTCGTGGTGCTCACCGTGGGGCGCTTGCACCCGCGCAAGGGCCAGCTCCAGACCTTGGAGGCGCTGCAAGCGCTTTCGCCGGACGTGCGCTCTCGGCTCGAGTACTGGGTGGTGGGCGGGCAGAGCAAAGGCGGGTACGAGACGGTCCTCAGGGAGCAGGCGGCGCGGCGACCGGATCTCGCCGTGCGTTTCCTGGGGAACCTGCCCGACGAGGAACTTTCGGAGGTCTACGAGCAGGCCGACATCTTCGCGATGACGAGCCTTCAGATGGACCGCAGCGTGGAAGGCTTCGGGCTCGTCTATCTGGAAGCGGCCGCCCACGGCCTGCCCGTCGTGGCGCATCACGTGGGCGGCGTTGCCGACGCGGTCGTGGACGGCCACACCGGGCTGCTGGTGCCGGAAAACCGTCCCGCTCAGCTGGCGGCCGCTTTCGAGCGGTTGATCCACGATCGCGACCTTCGCGTCCGTCTGGGTAACGCCGGCCGCGATTGGGCGGGAAGAAACTGCTGGAAGACGTCGGCCGCCGCGCTTTTCCAGGAACAGGCGGAGGTCTCCAGTGATTGAGTCACGCACGCAGGTCACGGTCCGCTACGCCGAGACCGACATGATGGGCGTGGTTTACCACGGAAATTACCTGCCATGGTTCGAGGTGGGCCGCACGACTCTGCTGAAAGAGCTCGGGTTACCCTATCGCCGGCTGGAGGAGGAGGGCTACCGTCTGCCCGTGCTGGAGGTTTCCGCGCGCTACCTGCGGCCGGCGGTCTACGACGACACCGTCACGATCGTGACGCGGTTGCACGAGCGGCCACTGCTGCGCATCCGGCTCGAATACGAGGTGAGGCGCGGCGATGAGTTATTGGCCACCGGCCATACCGTGCACGCCTTCATCGACCGAGAAGGGCGTCCGGTGCGGCCGCCCGCCTCCGCCGCCACGGTGTTCAACGCGGCGTTCCGGACGGAGTAGGGACCGCGTCGTGTTCCGCGAGCACCGCGGGATCGTTTTCCCGGGAGCGCGCCTCGGCCAGTTGCGCGTACCCGCCGAGGCGCCGCACGGCCCAGACGGCGTGGGCGCGCACGAGCGGCACCGGGTGGTAGGAGGCGAGGCGCACGAGGTCGGGCAGCAGTGAAAGGTCGCCGCCATTGCCGGCAGCGACGCATGCGTTGCGCAGCAGGCCGCCGAGCTTCAGCCGCTTTACCGGAGTTCGGCGGAACGTCGTCGCAAAGGATTCCGGGGTGAGTCGCAGGATCTCGGCGAGCGTCAAGCCGGCGAGTTCATGCCGGGAGACAAGGAGCAGCCGGCGCCCTTCGCGCGCGAAGCGGTTCCAGGGGCAGACCTCGAGGCAGGCGTCGCAACCGAAGATCCGGTCGCCGATGCCGGCGCGCAGGTCGCGGGGGATGACGCCCTTATTCTCGATCGTCTGGTACGAGACGCAGCGGCGGGCGTCGAGGGTCCCAGGCGCCGGAAACGCGTCGGTGGGGCAGGCATCGAGGCAGCGGGTGCACTTGCCGCACAGCAGCCCGACCTGGTCCGGCGGCCGGCCCGTCGCCAGTGGTGGATCTGGCTCGAATGCCACGCGCGTGAGGATCGCGGAAAGGAGGAGCCAATTGCCGTGCTGGCGTGACACGAGCATCGCGTTCTTGCCGGTGAATCCGAGGCCGGCGCGCACCGCCCAGCTCCGCTCCAGCACCGGTCCGGTGTCGACGTAGGGCCGGTGATCGGCCGCCTCCGTCCCGAACATCTCCTCGAGGATCCGTCCGGCCGCGTCGAGCGCGGGCTTGATCGTGTCGTGGTAGTCCTCGTGCAGCGCGTAACGGGCCCACGTGGGACGGGGAGCCGCGTCCGCGGCCGGCGTGGGTTTGCGCCAGTAGGAAACCCCGAGCATCACGACGGAACGGGCGCCGGGCAGCACGAGCTGAGGGTCAAGACGTTTGTCGGCGGTCCGCTCCATCCAGGCCATGTCGGCGTGGTTTCCCGCGGCGAGCCAGGCCCGGAGCGGCGGGGCCGGTGGCGGTTCGACCGTGGCGAAACGCACGACGTCGAACCCGAGTTCCCCCAGACGGCGGCGGAACTCCTCGCGGCCGGCAGATGCGCTCATTTCCGCCCCGCCGCAAAGTCGCGGGCGTCGCGCTGCCAGACGCGGATCACGTGGGCCACGATCTCGCCGAGCGGGCGGGCGTCGGTAAGCACGGTCGTGCCGGCTTTCCGGTAGATGGGTTCGCGCGCCGCGAACAGGGTGCGGATGCGATCTTCGGGGTTCTCCACTTCCAGGAGCGGCCGGTTCCGGCTGCGGGCGGTGCGCACGAGGATGGTTTCGATCGAGGCGTGCAGACATACCACGACGCCGCGGGCGCGGAGCGCCTCAAGCATCCCGGGCTGGACCACGAGTCCGCCGCCGCACGAGACCACGGTGGCCCGGTCGGGGTGACCGGTCTCGATGAAGGCGCGTTCCATCGTGCGGAACGCCGGCTCGCCGTCCTGCGCGAAGATCTCCGGGATCGTGCGGCCCTGGGCGCGCTCGATTTCCTGGTCGCTGTCGAGCAGTTGGAACCCGAGGCGCGCGGCCACGGCGCGGCCCACCGTGCTTTTGCCGGTGCCCATGAATCCCACGAGGTACAGGTTGACGTCCGCCGGTTCCATCGCGCGTGGCTTGAGGACAACGGCTACCCGCGTAGGTTGTCAGTTGTTAAAACTCCATGAGCCATCCGGTCGCCAACTACGCCTTCGCCAGTGACAACACCGCGGGGCTCTGTCCCGAGGCCCTCTCCGCCCTAGTGGCCGCCAACGCGGGATGTGTGCCGAGCTACGGCGACGACGGGCACACCGCCGAGGCGCGCCGGCTGGTCGGGGAAATCTTCGGCCGCGAGTGCGACGTCTTCTTCGTGTTCAACGGTACCGCGGCCAACGCGGTCGTGCTCGGTTCCCTTTGCCGCAGCCATCATGCGGTGCTTTGCCATGAACTCTCGCACGTGGAGACCGACGAGTGCGGCGCGCCGGAGTTCTTCACGGGCGGCGCCAAGGTGCTGCCGGTCGGCGGCGCGCTCGCCAAGCTGCGGCCCGAGGCGCTGGAGCCGGTGCTCCACCGGGGCCACGGCATTCATTTCCCCAAGATCCGCGCGGTTTCGGTCACGCAGACCACCGAGCTCGGGACTTTCTACACGCCGGCGGAACTGGGTGCGCTGGGGGAGTTCGCCCGCACGCACGGACTCGCGTTCCACCTCGACGGTGCCCGTTTCGCCAACGCGGCGGCCACCGCCCTCGAGCGCGGATTCACGCCGGCCGACCTCTCGTGGCGCGCGGGCGTCGACGTGCTCTGCCTCGGCGGGACGAAAAACGGACTGCTGAGCACCGAGGCCGTCGTATTCTTCAACCGCGAACACGCGCGGGAGTTCGAGTATCGGGTGAAGCAGGCGGGCCAGCTTGCGTCGAAGATGCGCTTCGCCGGCGCGCAATGGGTCGCGGTGCTGCGCGACGGAGCCTGGCTGCGTCACGCCGGTCATGCCAACCGGATGGCGCGGAAGCTCGCCGATGGCCTGCAGGCGCTCGGTCTTTCGCTCATCGCGCCGAAGGAGGCGAACGGCGTGTTCGTCGAGATGCCGGGCACGCTGGTCCACGGGCTCGAGGCGCGCGGCTGGCATTTCTACCGCTTCGTCGGCGAGCACGGCTACCGTCTCATGTGCTCCTGGGCGACGACGGAGCAGGATGTCGCCGCGATCCTGGCAGATGCCCGCGACGTCCTCACCTAGCCGGCGTCCCCATTCCTCGGGTCTCCCGCCGGTCCCCCGGCATTCCCGTCGGCGCTATTTGCGGTCGACGAACGGCAGACGGACCTGATCCAGGTTGGCGCGGAAGGAGAGGCTGTAGTTGGTGCCGAAGGTGCGGCGCGAGGTGTTTCGCCCGCCCTGGTAGAAATTGCGCCACGAGTCGTTGGTGAGGTTAGACCCCGTGAGCTCCAGTTGGTAGGTGGGATTGATCTGCCAGCGGAGATTGGCGTCCCAACGCTGGTGCTTCGACTCGTAGACCGGGCGCAGGTCAGTCGCGGAGGCCGCCGTGGTGATCGCCCGGGGGAAGATCGTCGTCCGCACCTCGAAGCGAAGGAGCCGGCGCGGCGTGGAGTAATTGAGACCCCAGTTGGCGTTCCAGTCGTAGAAGTTCGGAGCGAGCGGCATGGTGACGATGCCCGCCCGATTCGGGGCCTGCCCCTTGGTGTTCTTGTTGTAGCCGCCGAATACCTCCCAGCCCTGGAGCAGCTCCGGGGCAAACTTCAGGTAGGGGCGGAGACCCTGGCGCAAGGACACCTCGAGGCCCTCGAAGTCCCCGCGACCGCCATTGTCCTGGGTGTTGAGCACGTAGCCCGCGTACTGGCCCTCGAAGCCGTTGTCCTCGCCGGGCTCGATCGTCGTGACCTCGTTGATGATGTAGTTGGTGATCTTCTTCCGGAACCAGCCCACCGTGACGGTGCCGGCCGGCCGGGTGTACAGCTCGAGCTGGAGATCGAAGTTGCGGGAATACGTGGGCAACAGCCCCGTGTTGTTCACGGTGACGCTGGGGATGGTGGCGGTGTCGTTGACCGTCGTGTTGGGCAGGATCGACTGTACCCCGGGGCGCGCCATCGAGCGCGTGAGGGCGGCGCGCAGGAGCAGGTCCGGCGTGAAGCGATACGTCGCCTGATAGTTGGGGAAATAGTCGGTGTAGTCGCTGGTCGCCCGCTGCGTCTGCGAATATACCGCGCGGAAGAATTCCTTGGAGTTGGCCGGCAGACCCGCCCCGAGCGAGTTCTGGCGCAGCGCGCCGCGGACGAAGTTCTCGGTGCGCTCGGCCCGCAGACCGGTGACGAAAGTGAGCCGCGGCGAAAACCGCACCGTACCCGCCGCGTAGGCCGAGGTCACGTTCTGGGCCATGGTCTGGGAGTTCACCACCTGGCGCTGGATGTTCTGGGGCTGGATGTCCTGCACCGCGCCGGGGTTGGCTCGCATGAAGTCGGCGAACTTGTAGGGATCGACCAGCGGTGGCGTGCGGATGCCATAGAGGAACGCGTCACCGTAGGTGGTCTTGCCGAACTGCGCCGCACTCAACGGGGGATCGTCGGCGGTGTTGGCGACGCCATCGTTCCCGACGTAGTTGAGCACGATCTGCCCCGCCTGCTTGCGCCGGTGCAGCTGGTAGAGGCCCGTCCCCGCGCGGAGCTCCATCGGAAAGCGGATTCCCTCGAAGGTTCGCCTGAGATCGAGCTTCAGGTTCCAGGTGCGGTCGTTCTGGAATCGCGGCGAGGTCTGCAGGGATAAACTTTTCCGGGAGTTGTAACTCGAGAGTTCGTAGAGGTCGGGACCCGCGAGTTGGGTGAGTGAGAGGGGCGCCGGGGTGCCGGGGTCGGCCGTCATGCGCACCACCACGGCGTCGGCCGCGACGAGGTTGAACTGCATCGACTGGATCATGGCCGGCAGGTCCGTGACCCTGGAGTCGGACTTTCCGTAGTTGGCGGAGGCGTCGAGCCGCCACGGACCCCAGCGGTGTTCGATCGCGCCGACGTAAGCGTAGCTGGCGCTGACGGCGTCGCTGTAGTCGTTGAAGACGTCCACCAGGGCATTGCGCACGACGGCGTCGGTCGTGGTCGACGCCGGATCCACCGTTCCCGGCCGCACCCGGAAGGTGTGGCTCCGGTTCTGGCTGAGGAAGGTGTTGGCGGTGCCCTTGAGCTTCACCACCGTGCGGGGCCCGAGCTTGTAGTCGGCGCCGATGCTGAGGGTGCGGCGGTTCTTGACCTGCGGTCCGTCCACCATCGTGAACGTGTTGACGTTGAAGCGTGACTGGTCGGTGACGGGGTTCGCCACGGTGCCCGCTGTGAACGGCGAGTAGCCCATGGCGTAGTTGTGGCTCGGGTTGATCACGTTGCTCTCGAAGTAGGAGAGGGTGACGCCGAGCGTGTTACCGAGGAACGCCTCGGAGTAGTTCAGGCCGCCGCCGGGCTTGATGCGGTGGGTGGGGCGCGAGCCTGGGCCGTCGCGGCGCCAGACCAGCATCTCACTGTTGGCGGAGAGCGTCAGGGTCGTGCTGAACCGGCGTCCCTTCTGCGCGAACGCGTTCTTCGTGATGGCGTTCACGACGCCGCCGGTCGAAGGCGCCATCCACGGCGGCGGCGCCTTGAAGACCTCGATGGTCTCGATGTTGGCGATGGTGGCCTGGCTGAACTCGAAGGCGCGGCTGGAGGCGTCGCTGCTGCCCGTGCTTGAACGCGGCGGCGTGCCGGCGGCGGCGGGAATCTGGCCGTCGAAGGTGAACACGGTCGCCTCCGGATCCTGGCCGCGCATCGAGACCGTGCTGGCGTCGGCGTTGGAAAAGTTCACTTGAATCCCCGGCACGTAGCGCAGGAACTCGCCGATGTTGCCCTCGGGGACGTTGCCGAGCGTGTCGGCGGAGATCGCCTGCACGAAGACATCCGACTTCTTCTGCGCATTGATCGCCGCGGCGTTGCCCTCGATCTCCGAGGCGACGACGAACGCGTCGAGCTTGTAGATGGTGGACGTCAGAGCGAAGTCGCGCCGCGCCGTCTCACCCGCGGCCAGGGTGACGTTCTCCGTCAGGTCCTCGAGCCCCGTGTAGGTCACGGTCACAGCCTGAGTCCCGGCCTTGAGCCCGGATACGGTGAAGCGGCCCTCGCGGTCGGTGAGCACCGAGCGGCCACCCACCCGGACCTCGGCGCTCTCGAGGAAGAGCCGGGTGTTGGCGTTGGAAACGGTGCCGGTCAGCGCGGCGGCGCCGGCTTGGGCGAGGAGGGCGGACGTGGAGCCGAGCCAGAGGGTGGTGAGGACGGCGAGGCGTGATAGGGGGAAATTCATCGCGGTGCGGGCGGCGAGGTGCATTTCGCAGCGGAGCTTGGGTGGCAAGGTAGCGAGGCGAAGGACGCGATCTAAACAAGCCAAGCCAAGCCCGGCCCGACACGGACAGTCCGTCCGGCCCCCCGATCGGGTCCTTAGCCGTGCCCGGAAACTCATTCGTGGAGCCAAGCGCCGAGTTGTGTCTTCGTCTGACTGGAAAGGATTCTGACTCAGGGGCGCTCGCCTCGCGCCCGCTCGAGGCTTTCGCGCAGCCTCTCGTCGCCGGGGCGCAGGCGGAGCGCGGTCTCGAACCGGGAAACCGCCTCGGGGATGCGGCCGGTAAGAAGGTGCACGTTGCCGAGGTTGGCGTGCGCGTCGGCATCGCTGGGTAGGAGGTTGGCCAGTGCGGAGAAATGGCGTTCCGCGGTGGCGAGATCGTCGCTCCGCGCCGCCAACAGGCCCAACCGGCGGTGCGACTCCGCGTGCCTTGGATCGATCTTCAGCACGCGTTCGAATTCATGGCGAGCGTCGGCGGCCCGGCCGCGACGTTCCGACAGGCGGCCGAGTTGATGATGCGCCTCGGCGAGGCCGGGGTCGCGTTGCAACGCCTCCCGCAGAGCGCCTTCGGCCTCGTTCATGCGGCCTACCATCGCGAGGGCGACGCCGAGGTTGAAATGAGCGTCCGCCGCCGGCTCTCCACGGGCGGCAGCCTCGAGGAGGGGCACCGCCTCCGCGGCGCGCCCCGCCCGGACCAAGGTGATGCCGAGGTTGAGTCGGGCGTCGGGGTGTTCGGGGGCGAGGCGGAGCGCCTCGTTGAAAAGAACCTCGGCCTCCTTCAGCCGGCCCTCGGCGAGCTCGAGGACGCCATGGTTGTAGCGGGCGGGCACGTAGCGGGAATCCAGCTCCGCCGCCCGGACGAAGTGGACGCGCGCCGCCGCGGGATCACCCGCGTCGCGCAGCGCGAGCGCGAGGTTGTTGTGCGCGCGGGCGTTGCCGGGGCGACCCTCCAGGCTGGAACGCCACAGAGCGACCGGGTCGAGGTGAGTGCGGTTGCGGACGATCGTCGTCGCCGTGAGTGCGAGGGCGCAGATCCCCAGCACCCAACTACGGGCCGGTCCGAGCCGACCGCTGAGGACGGTGATCGTCGCCGCCAAGGCGGCCAGCGGCAGGTACACGCGGTGCTCGGCGACCGTCTGCGCCACGAGCGGGACGAAACTCGAGCTCGGCGCGAGGACGATGAAGGCGGCCGCCGCCGCGAAGCCCGCGACGGGCCGGTGCACGAGCGCCCATCCCGTCGCCGCCAACGCGGTGAGGATAAGGATGCCCTCGGTGAGAACCGCGGAGGCGGAAGTCACCACGACCGTACCGTGATCGAGCACGAGCGGGTGCGGCCAAAACGCGAGACGGAGGTAGAGGACGAGGGCCTCGCTCTGCGTGAGCAAGTAATGCCAGGATGACACGCCGTGGCCGAAACCCGCCGCCGCCCCTCGGGTGCCGCCCATCGCGAAGAGCAGCGCGGCGAGGAGCAGCCACGCGGCGGCCAGCGCGAGCAGGCAACCGCGGTGGCGCCGCCAAGCCTCCTGGAAGGTGCCGGAGACAAAGGTCCGATCGTACAGCAGCACGACCACGGGTGCCGTCACCATCACCTCCTTCACGGCCATGCCAGCCGCGCAAAAGACCGCCGCGGCGATCCGCCAGCGGCTCGCACCGCGACTCCCGGCTGCCTTGGCCTCCGCATGGCGCACGAATGCGAGCAGCGTCGCGAGGTACAGCAGTCCGCAGAGGGATTCGGTGCGCTGGGCGATGGCGGTGACCGACTGGGTCTGCAGCGGATGCACCGCCCAGAGCAGGGTGCCGAACCAGGCCGCGGAGTCCGCATCGACGCCAACCCGCGAGGCGAGGGGTGGGGCGCGAAACGTGCGCCGGAGTAGCGCGAAGAGGACGAGCGTGGCTCCTAGGTGGATGCCGATGTTCGCCGCGCGGTAGCCGGCTGGATTCGCGCCCCAAAGCGCGTGATCCAGTGCGAACGAGGCGTTGACGAGCGGGCGGCCGGTCGTGGTGCCGCCGTCCGCCGGAGGGCGCAGGATGTCCCGCGATGCCAGCGTGCGGATCGTGGGGTTGCGGAGGACGGCGGCTTCGTCGTCGAAGAAGAACGGCGCGCGCAGGCCGGGGGCGAAGGCGATGATGACCGCGGCGGCGATGAGCGCGGGGCGCAGCCGGTCGGGCAGTCGGGCGGTCGCCATGCGGGTGGTGTCGGCGAGGCGCGGACCGCTGGCCACAAAAAAGCTCCCCGGGTGGGGAGCTTGGGTGCCAAGCGGCTCGCGGGAGCGCGTCAGAACTCGACGGTCGTAGTGAGGACGAATTGCCGCGGATCGATGATGCGGAACGCCCAGGGGGAACCGTCGAAGTTGACCGCGGTGGGCAGGAGCCGGCCGCCTTCGGTGAGGTTGTTCACGTTGAGCTGCACCTTGAGCGCGTAGCGGTCGCGCAGGATGCGACGGCCGTAGGCGAACCACACGTCGGTGTAAAAGTTGCCCTGGTCGTAGACCGGCCTCGTCGGGTCGGCGACGTTGATGACCGTGGGCGCGGTGCGGGCGTCGCCGACCTTGCCGAGGAAGCCGATGGCCGCCTTGGACTCCCAGCGCTGCGCGCCGCCGACGGAGAAGCCCTTGAGGCGTCCGGAGCTGAAGCGGTAGTTCGTCACGATCGCCGAGCGGTATTTGCGCTGAGCGGGCGCGGATACGCCCTCGAGCGCCTTGGCGAGCCCGACCTGCGATTGCACGACGTTGTTGAAATAGGCCTCCGGGCTGGTGTTGCCGTCGGTGTTCTCAATCTGCGCGACGCTGGCGAATCCGTGGCCGTTCCAGAAGTTCCGGAGCGAGTAGCGGCGGCCGTTGGCGTCGGTGAAGTCGGGAATCTCGGGGGCCGCCATCGCCTGCCAGACCGGCAGGCGCGCCGCGAGCCACGCGTCATATTGCGGCGCGATGTTGCGGTAGGTGGTCTCCTGCTTGTCGGCGGTGACCTTGATGGTCCAGTTGGACGTGGGGTTGTAGGTGACCTGGAACTCCATGCCCTTGGCCTTGCTGTCCTGCGTGCCGCCGATGCTCGTGCCGGCGTAGTAGTTGAACGGCAGCTTGAGCAGGTCCCAGATCTTCTGCTGGTTGGCCTGGTCGTTCACCGGGTTGACGGCGTCGGTATTCCAGTTCGTGACCGAGGTGATCTGGGCGAGGGTGCGGCCGGCAGCGATGCCGTTGCGGATGCGCTGCACGGTGCTCGCCCAAGGAATGCCGGTGGTCGTGTCGGAGTAGGACAACCGCGTGAGCAGGGTGCCGGCCGCGGACGTGCGCTCATTCTGGCTCTCGGTCTCGTACCAGGTGACGCGCGCGACCAGCTTGTTCTGCAGCGCACTGAACCCGAGGCCGACGTCCTTGGTCTTGCCGGTCGGCTTCGGCAGCGGGTTGCCGAAGTAGTCGGTCTGGTAGGTGGCCGGCGGGTTGAAGTTATCCGACTTGTTGTAGTACGCGGTCAGGCTCTGCAGGAACTCGGCGAAGGAGGATCCGCGCGAGTTGATCAGGAAGATGTTGTTCTTGAGCGGGCGGAACGCGACGCCGAGGGACTTGGTGTCGCCCTCGAGCAGGTCCCAACGGTTCCAGCGGTTCATCACCAGGTCGCGGTTCACGCGGCCGGAAGTCCCGTTGAGGAAGAGCTGGGAATTCGTCAGGGCGGGCTCGACGGTGGAGACGGTGCGTCCGTCGAGACGCGTGACCGCCCCGGCGGTGGTGACGCGCGCGCGGTACTCGTCGCGTCGCCAGCCCAGCGTAGCGACGACCTTCTCCGCGAACAGGTTGCTCTGGGCCGCGAAATTCCAGCCTTTGACCTCGCGCTGCGTCTTGAAGCTGCCCGCCTGGGAGAACTCCGTGGCTTCGGTTACGGACACATTCTTGAACTGTCCGGTGGCGTAATCGTAGACCTGCACCGACGAGGTGAAGGGCTGGTTCCATCCCTGATTTCCGTAGAAACCGGCGGATTGGGTGACGCGGCCCTGGGGGTCACCGGGGCTGGCCAGGTAGTAGTTACGTTTGGTTGAGGTGCCCGACCACAACGCGGTGCCGGGAAGGGCGAGGTTGGGTACGTAGCGCAGGCGGCCCTCGGCGTCACCGTCCATGAAGCCCATGCGCCACCTTTCGACGGCGCGGTTGCTCTCCTGGCGGGACCACAGGGCGAGCAGGCGGTGCCGGCCGAGCCAGGCGAGCATCCGCGAGCGGCGCGTGAGGTCGAAGTCGTAGGCGAGCATCGCGCGGTAATTGTCGTCGGTGGAGGGCGAATAGAAGGTGTCGATGCCACCGCCGGTGCCCTCCGTGACGAAGGGAAGCCCGAAGTAGGGGTTGGGCCGGCCGTCGACGAGCTTCACGTTCGCGTCGATCTGCAGGGTCGCGCCGGTGAGCTGCGACATCGTGTAGTTCTCGATTCCGTCGATATCCTGCCGCAGCCAGCCCGCGCTCAAGTGGAGGTTCGGCAGGATCTGTTGCTCCAGTTCGAGGTTGTAGTTGCCGGCGCGGAGGTCGGCGAAATTGGTCTGGGCGTGGTTGTACTTCGTCCAATCGTAGATCGACTTGTTGGTCACGCCGGCCCACTGCCAGCTGCCGTAGGTGAAGGTGCGGCCGTTGAGGGAGGCGGTGGGATTGGGATAGTTCGTCGAGGTGGCGTAGTAGCGCTCGTAGACGGCGTAGCGGGGGTCATTGGCCGCCCAGCCGAGCGACGCCGGTGTCGGCGTGGCGGTGGCGGGGCTCGTCTGCGCCGGCGCGAACAGCACGGGATTGCGCTGGAAGAACATCACCGGCGTGCCGCCGTCGATGTAGCGCACGGGACGGGTGACGTCGTCGAACTGGATCCCAGGCAGGAAAAGGGGAGAGGTTGTGTTGGTGAGGGCGCCGGTGCCTAGGATGGTGTTGACCGCCGCGTTGTAGCCCGGGCTCTGGTTGGTGGAGACGTAGGGGCCGTAGGTGCGGCCGGTGTCGAGCACGGTGATCGTCCGCGTCACGGGGTCGTAGGCCGGGCGTCCCGCCTGGTACCAGGGCGTGACCTGGTCGCGGGGGTTCATGAAGTTCGGGCGGTTGGCGTCGTTGCGGAAGCCCTCCGCGAAAGCGCGGACCACGGTCTTCGGGAACGGCTTGAAGGTGAGCGCGCCGTACTCGCGGCGGGTGAGGTCCCGCGCGGGCTTACGCTCGAAGCGCTGGTCGTGGTAGAGGAACGCGCCGTAGACGGCCAACTTGTCGCGGAGGAGCGACTGGTTGAGAGTGAAGGCGCTGCGGAACGAGCCCGTGTGGTCGTTGCGCAGCTGCACCGAGCCGCGGTTGCGGTTGAGCACCGCCTGCGCGCTCGTCTGGTTCACGATGCCGGATGGTGAACCGAGGCCGAAGAGCAGCGAGTTGGGACCACGGCTGATCTCGACCGACTGCGTGTTGTACGCGTCGAACGGGATGCGGCTGTTGGTCGGGAAGTAATTCAAAGCGGCATCGGGCGCGGCGAGGCCGCGGACGCGGTTCGACTGCGCGTTGGTCGTGGTGCCGCCGTCGTTGCCCAGCGTGTAGCCCGCGAGGGTGTCCTTCGCGGTGCCGCGGTCGGTGACGACGGGTGAGTACGTCTGCGAGCCCTCGGTGCCCGCCTCGTAACGGAAGACGTCGTTGATATCGAGCGAAGCCGTATCCTCCATCTGCTGTCGCGTGACCACCGTGATGGACGCGGCGAGGTCGGCCAGGTTCGTGTTGAGCCGGCTGCCGGCGAGGGTGTTCTCGGCGAAGTACCCGCTGTCCTTGGTGGTGGATACGGTGAAGGGCGACAACTCGACGGCCTTCTCGCCACTGGCGGGTGACGGTTGGGTCACGGTTTGGGCGAAGACGGCGGTCCACGTGAGGACGGCCGCGAGCGGCAGGCGTAGCAGGCGAACAGGGGAGTGCATGGTGGTCTGGCAGGGGTTGCCGGATGGCGGGGCGCCTCCGGGGGACGGTTTGTTGGTTCGTTACGCAATCCCCGCGCTCAGAGGCGGCAACGGGGGCGGGTGTCTGACAGTCCGTGCGGTCGTCGTGGGAAGCGGCGAACAGGGTGTGCCGAGCGCTGGCTCTTCCCGCCGCGGAAGCCTGCGTCCCGGGAGTCGGCCCGCCCGGGATCCGCCGGCCTGCCTGGTCGCGTTTCTGCATCCGGCTCCCGGGGCGGACGAGGATTTTTCGTGCATCGGTCCTCTAGGCGCACGAGATGATCCCAATTATTACACCGATGAAATTCCGACTCGTGCTGAATACCCTGCTGGCCGTCTGCGTGTTGCCCGTTGCCCCTTGGTTGCGGGCGGATGCCGAAGCGACCCCGAAGCGGGTGCTCGTCGTCACGGTCACGACGGGTTTTCGCCACTCCAGCATCCCCGTGGCCGAGGCCGCGCTGCAGCGGATGGCGGCGGCGAGCGGACGTTTCACGTTCGACTTCGTGCGGCAACCGGAGGGCATGCCGCGTCCCCCGGGGCGTCCGCGTCCGGGGCCGGCGGGTGAGAACGACCCCGCGCACCAGGCGGCGCTGCGAAAGTTCGCCGCCGACGAGAAGGCTTTCCGCGCTACCTGGGACCCGCGGATCGAGGCCGCGCTACAGGCGCTCAGCCCCGCGAATCTGCGCAAGTACGACGCGGTGCTGTTTGCCAGCACGACGGGCGACCTGCCCATCCCCGACAAGCAGGGGTTCATCGACTGGATCGCGGGCGGAAAGGCCTTCGTCGGCGTGCATGCGGCGACCGACACCTTCCACGGCTTCCGTCCGTTCATCGACATGATCGGTGGCGAGTTCCGGACGCACGGCCCGCAGGTGCCGGTGGAGGTATTGAACGACGATCCCGCGCACGCCGCTGGAAAGCCGGTGCCCGCGAAATGGGCGGTCTTCGACGAGATCTACCAGTTCAAGTCCTACGAGCGGAGCAAGGTGCGCGACCTGCTCCGGCTCGATCGTCTCATGCTTAATGCCGAGGACATCAAGGCCGGCCGCGCCACTCCGGGTCATTTCCCCGTGGCCTGGTGCCGGCGCTTCGGCGAGGGGCGTGTGTTCTACACCTCGCTCGGACACCGCGAGGACCTGTGGGATGCGGCCTACACGGAAAAGGCGGGGCGGAAGAATCCCGCGGATGCCGCGCGGATTTTTCAGGAGCACCTGCTCGGTGGAATCCTGTGGGCGCTCGGCCTCGCGCCCGGCGAGGCGACGCCGCGGGCGCCGTGATGCCCGGCGGGCTCAGCGCCGAAAAAGTCGACCCACGAGTTCGCGCACGGCGTCGGGCGGTGCCTTGGGCGTGAGTGACGGCTGGTAGTACTGCGCGTCGGCGAGCTTCTTCGTCGGGATGACGGTGTGGAACTCGAGGTTGAGCTCGATGAGGTACGTCTTGAAGTCCCAGTTCCAGCGCGCGTCGTAGGTCACGAGCACCTGGGTGTCCTCGGGCATCATCGTCCGCGGGCCGGAGCCGGCGCGGTGGCCCCGTGCGCGGAGTTCGGCGGCGATGAGCTCGTCGAGGCGGTTGTTCTCGTTGAGCCGGCGCTCGACGTAGAATCGCTGGAAACGATTTAGATCAACTACCTGCCGGCTGGTCACCGACGAGCAGCCGGTGAGCAGGATGAGAAGAACGGCGAGGAGCGGCAGGCGCCGGAGCAGGGCGGGACTCACGGCGCGATGTCACGGGCCGGCGGGGCGCGTTGGCAAGCCCGCCGGCGGTCCTCCGCTCAGCGGTGGAGGTACGACATGAGCAGGTTCTCGAGGTATTCCTGGCGGCCGGAGCGGGGCTTCGGTTCGCCGAGTTGGTTGAGGACCAGCTTCTCGAGGTCACGGAAGCTCGTGCGGCCCTTCTCGATCGCGCGACCAAACCCGGTGTCGTAGCTCGCGTAGCGCTCCTTCACGAAGGCCTCGAACTTGCCCTCGGCGAGGATCTGGCGGGCGATTCGGAAGGCGAGGGCGTAGGCGTCCATCCCGCCGATGTGGGCGTGGAAGAGGTCCGCGGGATCGATCGAGGTTCGGCGCAGCTTGGCGTCGAAGTTGAAGCCGCCCGAACCAAGGCCGCCGGCGCGCAGGATCGAGATCATGGCGAGGGTCAGCTCGCGAACGTCCGTGTTGAACTGGTCGGTGTCCCAGCCGAGCAGAAGGTCGCCGGCGTTGGCGTCGATGGAACCGAGCATGCCGGCCGCGGCCGCGACCTCGATCTCGTGCTGGAAGGTGTGGCCGGCGAGGGTGGCGTGGTTGGTCTCGATGTTGAACTTGAAGTGCCGCTCGAGGCCGTGCGTGCGGAGGAAGGCGATGCCGCTCGCCACGTCGAAGTCGTACTGGTGCTTGGTCGGCTCCTTGGGCTTGGGCTCGATGAGGAACTGGCCCTTGAAGCCGATGGCCTTGGCGTGGTCGACCGCCAGGTGCAGGAATGCTGCCAGGTGCTCCTGCTCGCGCTTGAGGTCGGTGTTCAGCAGCGTCTCGTAACCCTCGCGGCCGCCCCAGAAGACGTAGTTCTCGCCGCCGAGGCGCTTCGTCACCTCCAACGCCTTCTTCACCTGCGCCGCGGCATAGGCGAAGACGTGGGCGTCGGGATTGGTGGCCGCGCCGCACATGTAGCGCGGGTTGGAGAAGAGGTTCGCGGTGCCCCAGAGCAGCCGCACGCCGGTGGCCCGTTGCAGTTCCCGCGCGTGGTCGACCATCGCATCGAGCAGGCGGTTCGACTCGCGCAATGTGCGGCCCTCGGGGGCGATGTCGCGGTCGTGGAAGCAGTAGAACGGCGCGCGGATCTTCACGAGGAACTCGAAGGCGGCGTCCATCCGCGCCTTGGCGATGGAGAGCGCATCCCGGCCGGTCTCCCAGGGACGAACGATCGTGCCGGGGCCGAAGGGATCCGAGCCCGTGCCGCGGAACGCGTGCCAGTAGGCGATCGAGAACCTGAGGTGCTCCGACATCGTCCGCCCGTCGATGACCTCATCGGGGTTGTAATGCCGGAAGGCCAAGGGATTGTCGGTGCCCGGGCCCTCGTGGGGGATCACCGGGATGCGGGGGAAGCGGGACGGGGAGCGGCGGTTCTTCATGGGAAACGGTTGGGCGAACATCCTAGCCGCCGACCCGCTGGCTCGGGTAACAAAGTTCCGCATATTTCTTTTGAAATCTTACACCCCGCCGCGCTCGCTTCCTTCCAACGTGCCGTCCGCCGCCCGCTCCTCCGTCGCGCCCCTCCGGCGTCACGCATCAGGCCACGCCGGCGGCGGATCCGGCTCGGCTGCGGGCGTGCGGAAGGTCGCGCTGCTGATCGAGACCTCCAACCGCTATGGGCGCGACCTGCTCCACGGGGTACGTGACTGGATGCTGCAGGGGGAGCGGTGGGCCATCCGGGTCACCGAGCAGGCGCGGCTGGCGCCGCTGCCGGACTGGCTGCGGGGCTGGGAGGGGGACGGCATCATCGCGCGCGTCGATTCGCCGAGGAGCGCGGCGGCGCTGCGCCGCTCAGGGTTGCCGGTGGTCGACGTCAGTGCCGAGCGCGGCGCCTCGGAGTTCCCCCGGGTGAGCGTCGACAACGCCGGCGTGGCCCGGCTCGCCGCCGAGCACCTCGCGGCGCGGGGACTCCGCCGCTTCGCGTACCTTGGCGACGCGCGGTTCCTGTGGTCGCGGGAGCGCGGGCGCGAGTTTCGCCGGCGGCTGGCCGACGCCGGCTGGCCATGCGTGGAGTTTACGGGACGTGTGCATGGGACGGCCCGGCCCGGCTCCGACGCCGAGATCCGCGCGATCGCCGACTGGCTGGCGGGGCAGCCGCGCCCGTTGGGCGTGTTCGCGTGTTACGACGGACGGGCGCGCCAAGCGCTGGAGGCCTGCCAGCTGCGCGGCTGGGCCGTGCCCGACGAGATCGCGGTGCTGGGCGTGGACAACGACGAGGTGCTTTGCGACCTGTGCACGCCGCCGCTCAGCAGCGTGCAGCCCAACGCGCGGCGGACGGGCTTCGAGGCGGCCGCGCTGCTGGCGCGCATGATGAGCGGCGAGCGGACCGGCCGGCCGGCGCTCGAGGTCGAGCCGCTGCATGTCGTGGAGCGGCGCTCAACCGATGCCGTGGCGGTCGCCGATCCGCGCGTGGCTTCCGCGGTACGGTTCATCCGCGAGCACGTCGGCGAGGGCATCGACGTGGGTGACGTGCTGCGAGCGGTGCCGATGTCGCGCACGCTGCTCGAGCGGAAGTTTCAGGCCGCGCTTGGACGCTCTCCGCACCGGGAGATCCTGCAGCAACGGATCGCGCGCGCGCGGTATCTGCTGGCCGAGTCCGACGTCGCCATCGCCGCCGTGGCGGAGCTCGCGGGCTTCGGTGACGCGAGCTACCTCAGCGTCGTCTTTCGGCGCGAGACCGGCGAGAGCCCGCGGGCTTATCGGTTGCGGCAGCGGACGTTCGCCGTGGCGTCCTAAGCCGGTGGGCGGACGGGACGAAAAGGCGTCAGCCGCGTCCAGTCGTTCGGATCAGCGGTGTAGGTTTCACCGAAGCCGGCGACGAGCCGGCCGTGGTGCGGCGTGAGTCGCAGGAGCTGGAAGTCAGGCAGCGGTCGCACGAGATCGAAGGCCGGACCGCAGCGTTCGCGCAGGGTGTCGAGCCCGGCGGCGTGGTCGGGATGGTCGCGTGGGACGACTTCGGCCGAGCAACTCCAGACGAGTCGGCGCCGGGCGAGCGGCTGGGCGTCTACGTCCTCCTCGGCGAGGAGCACGGAGGCCCGGCCGTTGGCGAGGAGGTGCCGGGAGTGCGCGGCGAGGCCGCTCAGGTAGACAAGGAACGCGCCGCGGCCATCGAGGACGGCGGCGGCGACGGAGGCCTCGGGTTCGCCGTCGGGTGAGGAGGTGGCGAGGACGACGGTGTAGAAGCCGGCCCGCATTGCGGAGGCCCAGGCTTGGGCGCGGGCAAGCCGCGGGTCCGGAGTGGCGCCGTCTTCCATCGAGCCTTAGCGCCGGGCTGGCAGTGTCTTCACCGGATAGGGAGGCGGGCGGGGGACCGGGCGAGGGTCGGCGGCGATCTTTTCCTTGAGCAGCCGGATCGCAGCCTCGAGCTGGGCGTCGCGGCCCTTGAACGTCTCGTGGGGAAGGTTGTCGACGCGAACATCGGGTTCGATGCCGGTTCCCTCCACGACCCAGACGCCCTCGGGCGCGTAGGTCCCGAACTCAGCGGCGGAAGCGATGCCCTTGTCGACAAGGGTGTTGGCGCTGCGGAGCCAGATGCCGCCGCCCCAGGTGCGGGTGCCTAGGAGGGTGCCCAGGCCGAGGCGGCGCACGCCGTTGGCGGCCGCCTCGCCGTCGGAAGCGGTCCACTCGTTGATGAGCACGACGAGGTGCCCGCGGAACGCGCCCTGCATGTTCCAGTACGGTTCGCCGTCGCGGGACGACCAGTACATCCAGGCCTTCCGCATGAGGCGGTTGAGAATCCAGCTGTCGATGTTGCCTCCGCGGTTGTGACGGAGGTCGAGGATGAGTCCGTCGCGGTCGAACACCGGGTAGTAGTCGCGCGCCCACTGGGCGATGTCGCCGGTGCCCATCGCGCGCAGATGCACGTAGCCGATGCGGCGCTCCGACTCGCGGTCGACGAACTCGCGTCGCGACAGTTCCCAGTCGTCATAACGCAGGTTCTGCGCGGCGGTCACGTTGACTGGTGTAACGACGACGTCGCGTGCCGGCTGGTCCGCGGTACGGATTCGCAGCAGCACCTGGCGGCCGGCCTTCTGGCGAAGGAGTGTGCCCGGGTGCGGCACCTCGAGGGTGGCGACGCCGTTGATGGATTCGATCACGTCGCCCTCGCGGACACCGAGGCCGGGTCTGGCCAGCGGCGAGAGCGACTTCGGATAATCGGGATCCGCGCGGTAGAGGCGGGTGATGCGCCAGCCGCCGGCGGCATCATCCCGTGCGAGCGCGGCGCCCAACGAGGCCGGGGCGATATCGTCGGAGCCCTCGCGGAGGTCGCCGCCGCGCACCGAGGTGTGGAGGGCGGAGAGCTCGCTCATCATGTAAGCGATGAGGTCGTTGAGCTCGGCACGGTCGGTGACGCGGTCGACGAGCGGGAGGTGCTTCGCGAGGTTGGCGGGCCAATCCACGCCGTGCATCGCCTTGTCGTAGAAATAATCGCGGTGCAGGCGCCACGAGTCGGTGAAGATCTGCCGCCAATTCTCGCGGGGTGAGTAGGAGAAGCGCAGGCCGGACAGATCGACGCGGGACTTGTCGAGCTTCTCGGGCGCCTTGGGGCCCGCGTCGAAGACGTACAGCGCATCGCCCCTTCCGGCCCCCTCGGACTTCTGGACGAGCAGCTTCTTGCGGTCGGCGGAAAGTCGGAAAGCCCTGATGTCGTCGATGACCGTCGAGGGCTCGACGTCCTTGTTGCGAATCTCCACGGCGACGAGCCGCGTGCGGCCGGCGGGACCACCGCCGCGGTCGGTGTAGAAGAGGTGCTTTTCCGTGACGACGAGGCGGCTCAGGTTTCCCGCCGGCGCGGGCACTTCCCATTGGCGGGCCTCGATGCCGTCGAAGTCGATCTTCACGGCCGCGGGTTTCACCTCGCGCGCCACATCCGACTTGGGCGCCGCCTTGGCGGGCGCTTTCGGTGTCTCCTTGGGCGCGCTGGTTGCCGGTTCCGGCTCCGCCGCCTTGGGCTCTTCCTTGGCCGGAGCAGGGGAGGGTGGGGCCGCGGGCTTGTCGGCTTCGGCCGGTTGCAGTTCGTCGATGGGGTCGAAGGGCGAGCGGCGCTGCGACGCGGAAAGCGCGAGTTGGTAAAGCTTGTCCACCTTGTCGAAGTACGGCTCGGGCTGGCGGTTGCCCCAGGGCGAGCCGACGGTGGATTCGAGATTCCGCTCCGAGGTGAAATAGAGCCACTTGCCGTCGGGGCTCCAGGCCGGGTTGGCGCTTGCGGCGCGAGCGCTGGTGACGGGCGTGCTGCGGTCGTCCTCCACGCCGTAGATGAACACGCGGCTGAGCCCGCTGCGGTTGGGCGACATGACGTAGGCCAGCCAGCGGCTGTCATGCGACCAAGCGAGGTCGGGGCTGTCGAAATCGGTGGCGGGCGACTTCGCAACGCGGCGTGCCTGACCGGTGGCGATCTCATGGATCCACAGCTCCTGATCGCGCTCCGCGTAGGCGATCCATTTGCCGTCCGGCGAGGAGACTCCCGTCATCCGCAGCGTGGCGGCGTCGCGGGTCAACTGGGTGCGCGGACCGACGCCATTCGACGGGAGGCGCCAGAACTCGACCTCGCCCGATTCGTCGGAGAGCGCGAGGAGCGATTTCCCGTCGGGTTGGAACGAGGCCTGGCGGTAGCGGATGCCCGGTTGGCGCGAGGCCTCGACGAGGCGTCCCGGTCCGGCGGGTGCGACGAAAACCTGGCCGCGAACCGTCAGCGCGACGCGGTCGCCGTTGGGCGAAAGCGCGACGTGGCTGAGGTACTCGAGCGGTTTATCGACCCACTTCTCGCGGGTCTGGTCGAAATCCGAGGCGAGCGTGATCGGGATGATTGCGGAGCGGCCGGATGCGACGTCGAGGAGCCAGAGGTCGGCGCCGTTCTGGTAGACGATGCGGCCGCCCTGGGCCGCGGGAAAGCGCACGCCGAAATCCGCGTGGCGCGTGAGTTGCCTCAGGTCGGTGCCGTCGGGCCGCATCGACCACAGGTTCATCGTGCCGTCGCGGTCGGTGGCGAAGTGAAGTCTGCCCTGCCACCACATCGGGGACTTGCTCGTGCTGGCGTAGTCGGCGGTGAGCGGCGCGGCCTCGGGTCCGCCGGCGGGGAAACGCCAGAGGTTCTGGGCGGTGCCGCCGACGTAGCGCTTCGCGTGGCTGCTCTGTGCGGAGAGCCGGGTGAAGTAGAGGTTGCCGGATTCGTCGTAGGCGCCCTCGTCGGCCTGCGCGAGCGGCACGATGGCGCGTTCCAGCGAGGACGGCGCGATGCTCACGAGCTGGCGGTTCGGCAGCGTTGACTCGGCGAACGTGCTCACGAGGACGCGGCCGTCGGGCGTCCAGCCGCGCACGGTGGCGGTTTCGCCGTCGAAGGTGAGGCGCTTCGGCAGTCCGCCCGTGATCGGCATCACGTACGCCTCGACCGGCCCCTCGTACTGCGCGGAGAAGGCGATCCATTTCCCGTCGGGGGAAAGGGCGGCGTTGGTCTCCTGACCGGGGTGGGTCGTAAGCCGCTGGGCGACGCCGCCCCATGCGCTCACCCGCCAGAGATCGCCCTCGGCCGTAAAGACGATTGAGTCGCCGTGGATCGCGGGGAAGCGGTGGTAGCCGGCGGCGGGAGCGGCCGCGGCCGTGCGGGCAATCAGAAGGAAACCGAGGGTGAGGAGAAGGTTCCGCATGGTTAAGGGTAGTGGCGCGGGATTGCCGTCCGACTCAGCAGGGCAGGGCCCCCGTCCGCAATCCAAGGATGGAGGCCAGCAATCTCACCGGCGGCATGACGTTGGCGGTGGGCGTGCCGCGTGGTTGGGAATGCCCGGAGATCAAGCCCGCGGCCTGGTCTCGGGCAGGGTCTCCTTCAGTCAAGGGGCCTTGATTCGAAGTCGGTCTTGCTCACCCAGCCGGCGTTGAGCTTCTCGCCGCGCAGGTAGCGCTCGTAGAAGCCCGCGTGGGCCGGGTTGGCGTGCGGGTAGCGGTCGAAGACGTCGCCCTGGCCCGACATCCGCGGGTCGCCCTGCGCGAGGAGCTTGGCCCGCAGTTCCTCGCGCAGCGCGGTGCGGCGTGCAGCGAAAGCGGGGTCATCGGCGAGATTCCGCACGCAGTCGGCGTCGGCCTTCAGGTCGTAGAGTTCCACCGGCGGCCTTTTCCCGAAGCACAAGGCCCAGAAGGGATCGGCGGGGTTCTTCCGGCGCGCGTCGAGGATGAGGGATTTGGTCGGGCTCGCGTCGACGTTGAGGTAGCCGGTCTCGGGGTTGCACGCCGGCCAACGGGACGGCTCATGGTTCTCGAGGTACATGAGGCCGGATTTCACGATCCCGCGGATCGGGTAGCCGACGTCGCCGGGCCGGCCGATATCGTGGCGTTCCATGCCGATGAGCACGAAGTCGCGGCTGGGGTCGACCTGGCCGGAGCGGTCGGAGCGGAAGATTCCCGTGAGGCTGCGCCCGGCGAATTCCGCCATGCCCGCCTGCTCGCGCGTGAGGCCGGCGACTTCGAGGAAGGTGGGCGCGAGGTCGACGAAGCTCACGTAATCCTCGACCGCGCGGGCGCGGCCGCGGATGCCGGCGGGCCACATCATCGCAAGCGGCACGTGGTTGGAATACTCGTACGCCGAGCCCTTGCCGCGGGGAAACGGCAGGCCGTGGTCGGAGGTGACGACGACGAGCGTGTTCTGAAGCAGCCCGCGGCTTTCGAGCGCTGCGAGCATGCGGCCCAGGTGGCGGTCGAAGTGCTCCACCTCATGGGCGTAGTCGAGCAGGTCGTGGCGTACGGTCTCGTTGTCGGGCCAGAACGCGGGCACGCGATCGATCTCGTCGAGGCGGCGTCCGCCCTTGGCCACGCCGGAGCCGAACTCATACCCGCGGTGCGGCTCGATGGCGCCGCACCAGAACGCCCACGGCTTTCCCGCCGGGGCGGCGGCGAGGAAGTCCTCGAAGTTGGCGGCGTAGTCGGAGGGGCCGATGCCGGAAGTCGGCGGTGTGGCCTTCCGGTCGTTGAAGGCCCGACCGGTCATCTGGCGCGGCCGCCCGGCGGCGTCCTTGGCGACACCCGGTCCCCAGCCCTTGGTCGTGTGCCCGACGAACCAGCCGTTCTCCGCGAGCGCCTCGCCCCATCCCTTGAATTCGGGCGGGAAATAGCAGATGTGGTTGGCGGCCTCCTTGAGCTGCCACGAGTTGCGGCCGGTGAGGATGCAGGCGCGGGACGGGGCGCACTTCGCGTTCGGCGTGTAGGCCTGGCGGAAAAGGATGCCGTCGCGGGCGATGCGGTCGAAGTGGGGCGTGCGCACCCACTTCGTGCCGTAGGCGCCCGCGTGCGCGCCCCAGTCGTCGGCGATGGCGAACAGGATGTTGGGCGGCGCGGCAGGCGCCGCGCGCAGGGCGGCTCCGGCGAGGAACAGGGTGAGGGCGGCGAGCAGGCGGGCGGGGTGCATGGGGATAGGGGAGGACAGGCGGCGGTTCCCGGCCGCGCGGGTGTTCAGCGCTTGGACGGCATGCTGAACTTCACCGTGGTCTCGGAGGCTGGCTCGGATTTCGGGGCGGGCTTGGCCGCGGCGGCCGCGGGCGGAGGAACGGGAGCGTGGTTGCGCGGGGCGGGCGCCACCGGCCCGTCCTCCCCCGCGGGCCGGAAGACCGGCGCCGGAGGTTGCTTGGCGAAGCCGCGCTCCAGCAGCTCGGCGATCTTGATGTCGCGCGTCTTGCTGTCGGGGGAGCCCATCGTGACTGCGATCACCCGGCGCCCGTGGCGGAGCGCGGTGGCCGCGAGGCAGAAGCCGGCGCCGCGGGTGAAGCCCGTCTTGAGTCCGTCGACGCCCGCGACCTTGCCGACGAGGTGGTTGTGGTTGTCCATCTCGATCCGCTTCGGCCCGGGGCGGAACGTGCGGCGCTTCACCGAGGTGTAGGTGATGATGTCGGTGGCCTTGAGCAGGTGCAGGCTGAGCGTCGCGAGGTCGCGCGGCGTCGTGATGTCGCTGTCCTCGAGGCGGCGGCTCGAGGGCGGCAGGCCGTGCGGCGAGCGGAACGTGGTGCGGTTCATGCCCAGCGCGCGGGCGCGTTCGTTCATGAGCCCGACGAAGGCGGCGCGGGATCCGGCGCAATGGATGGCGAGCGCGGTGGCGGCGTCGTTGGCCGAGGCGATCATCAGCGCGTAAAGCAGCTCCCCGACGGGGAAAACCTCCTTCTCCGCGAGGTAAACCTGCGAACCTCCGGTGCGGGAGGCCTCAGCCGTCACCGTGACCGGCGTCTCCAGCGTGAGTTCACCTCGCGCGATCTTCTCGTGGACGATGAGAAAGGTCATGAGCTTCGCCACGCTGGCGGGCGGACCCGAGTAGTCGGCGCGGTCCTCCAGCAGCACGGCACCGTTCGTGGCGTCGATCACGATCGCCCCCTTGAACGCGGTCGCATCCGGAATGCCGTCGTCGGGCCGGGTCGGGGCCGAACGCTGGGCGGCGGTCGCGGGCGGGATGGCGGCGAAGGTGAGGCAGGCGAGCAGGAGGCTTCGGAAAACGCGCGCGGGCGGCATGCGCGCGAGGAAGGTGAATCCGCGCCGCGCGGCGAGGAGAAATCCGGCGGGCGCGAGCGGGGTTGACGTGTCCGCGCCGGCCGGACACCGGTGGGGTCGTGCGGTCGTTTTCCCCGCGCCGGACCCGTGTCCGGCGGCGCCGCGTGCCTCTCCCCATCATGCCCCTTCGCGCCCCTGACCCGCGCGCCGTCCTCGCGGCGGCGCTCCTGCCCGCCTGCCTCGCTGCCGCCGTCCCGGCGGAGGAGCGCAAGGATGTCGTCGAGCTCAGCCCGTTCACGGTCAACACCAGCAGCGACGTCGGCTACGCCGCCGAGAATACCCTCGCAGGCAGCCGCCTCAATACCCGGCTGCGCGACACCGCCAGCTCCGTCGCGGTCTTCACCAAGGAGTTCCTCGATGACATCGCGATCACGGACATCCGCGAGCTCATGGAGTACACGGTGAACGGCGAGATGGACACCAACTCGCAGGGCGCCAGCTCGGAGCAGAACCGCATCATCGGCGGCCATGCGCTCACCGCCGGCGTGCAGAGCCGCGGGCTCATCGCCGGCCTCGGCATGGACTACTTCCCGAGCATCACGCCGCCGGATCCCTACCGCGTGGGCCGCTTCGAGGACGCGCGCGGGCCTAACAGCATCCTGTTCGGCATCGGTTCGCCCGGCGGCCTGCTCAACCAGACGTCCAAGGTGGCGGAGACCCACCGCAACTCGGCCTCCGTGCGGCACGGCGCCGGCTCCTGGGGCCGGCAGCGGTTCGAGGTCGACGCCAACCGGGTGCTGCTGCGCGACCGGCTCGCGGTCTCGTTCGCCGGCCTGCACCAGGAGAGCGGCGGGTGGCGCGCCTTCGACTTCCAGGATAAGCGGCGCGCCTTCGCCTCGGCCCTGTGGCGGCCGGTCCGCTCCGTCACCGTCACCCTCATGGGCGAGACCGGCCGGGACCGGAATGCGGTCATCCGTTCCTTTTCCGACATGGAGCAGGTGCTGGCGTGGTACGACAACCGCCGGGCCCGCGGCGTGGACGCCGTGACCTTTGCGCCGGGTACGGTGGCCCCGACCGTCGCGATGCAGGCGCTGGGCGTCACCGGCCGCGACGGCCTGCGGGGTGGCACCAACCGCCGCGCGGTCTACATCGAGAACGACGGCTCCATCTTCGACGCGATCGGCACCTTCCTGACCGGCAGTTACAATAGCTCAGCGGTACGGGCGCCCGACGGCACGCCTGGCGTCACGGCCGCGGTGATGCGCATCCTCGATCCCGCCCTCTACCCGATCAACGGCAACGCCGCCGGTCCCGGGATGTACCGCGACCAGACGCTCTCCAACCATACGGTCACCGTGGACTGGCAGCCCCGGCGCGACCTGATCATCAACCTCGCCCAGAACTACCAGCGGACGAACGCCGAGGTGAACCTGATGAACGGCAACAGCCCGCTCCTGCGCGGCGATGCGAACCGCACGCTCGGGATCGGCGGCCCTCCGAATCCGTACGCCGGCCGGCTCTATTTCGACGGCAACTGGACCCGCGATATTCATTTCGGAGAGACGCGCGAGAACCGCCTCTCCGCCTCGTACACGCTCGAGACCCGCTGGCGCTGGCTCGGGCGTCACCGTCTGGCCGGCGCCCTCTCGCGGACCGACGTGACCGACCGGCGCGCGAACTCCTGGCTGGTCCTCGCCGGCCGGCCCTACGGGACGGATCCCTCGGGGGTGAACAACCGCGTCACCGTGCGCCACTACCTCACCGAGGGCGATTTCGGGACCTACCGTGCCGGCGATTGGCGGCGGTTGCCCAGGAACTTCACCTTCGACGGCCGCACATTCCAGACCGCCTACGCCAACGTGAGCGCGGGCGGCGCCGACAACGGCGGCATGATGCAGCGGATCGATTCCACGCTCGGCGCGGTGCAGAGCTTCCTCTGGGGCGGGCGGCTGGTCACGACCTACGGCTTCCGCGACGACCGCGTGCGCAACGTCCAGCTCGGCTACGTCAACGACCCCGTGCAGGGCGACGTCGTCGACGGCGACCCATCCCGGGGAATCGTGAACCTGATGAAGGGACGCACGCGGACGGCGGGCGTGGTCCTGCACGTCACGGACTGGCTTTCGGCGATCGCCAACCGCTCCTCCAACGTCGGCGTGCCGCCGCTGGCGCGCACGACCTTTCCCGAGGGCAATCTCGCGCCGCTCTCGAAGGGCCGAGGTGAGGACTACGGCCTCGGGTTCGACCTGCTCGAAGGGCGGCTCAACGCCCGTGCGGTCTTCTTCCGCGGCAGCGAGCGCGGGCGCGTGACCGCGCCGGTGGCGGGCACGCTGCGGGACCGGAACATCCGCGTGATGCAGGCGCTCGAGGGTGTGCTCGTCGGCGCGGGACGGCCCTACACCGCGGCCCAATGGGAGCCGATCCGGCGGTCCTACTCGCCGCCGGTGAACTCCATCTCCAACGACTTCGACGCCGAGGGTTACGAGGCGCGGCTGACCGCCAACCTGACCCACAATTGGCGCCTGGTCTTCAACTATTCCTACACGGATTCCGGCCGCGTCGGCCTGGCGCAGGAGGCGATCGACTGGTACGGACTCAAGCCGGCCGATCCCGTGGTGCTGGTGCAGGGCGTCAGCCAGGACGCCGCCGGCCGCTGGGTGGTCAACCCCTCCGCTTACGCCGCGGGTGGGGCGGTGGCGAAATGGATCGAGCTGGCCGGTCAGCACCCCGATGCCGCGCCCGGGTTGCTCACGACCTCGACGGGGCTCACGTTGGCGCAGGAGATCTTCGATCTCGTGGACACGCTCAACGACGAGAAGGAGGCGCAGCAGAAGCGCTGGGGCGTGCGGCCCCACAAGGTGAGCCTTTTCTCCGCGTATGACTTCAAGACCGGGCGCCTCGCCGGCCTCACGGTCGGCGGCGGGTGGCGCTGGCGCAGCGCGAACGTCATCGGCTCCAATTCCGCGGGAGGCGAGATCACGGGACGCGTGCTCACGGCGGCCGACCTGCTCGTGGCCTACTCGCTCCGCGTCCCGGGCATGCCGGGGCGGCTCCGGCTGCAGGTCAACGTTTCGAACGCGCTCGACCGCTCCGGCATCATCCCCTCGCGCCTCGCCACGGGCGCCACGGCTCCCGACGGCTTCCTGGTGCCCGGTGGACGCGGACCCGCCTACGCCCGCTTCGACCTCATCCAGCCGCGGGAATTCCGCTTCACCACGACCTGGACCTACTGACCAACCGGCGCCGCGGGAGGGCTCGGAGCCGCCGGCTCCGCCGGCAGCCAGAACTCGAAGCGCGCACCGCGACCGCCCGTATCGACGGCGCGGATGCGGCCGCCCATCAGTTCCACCAGCCGCCGCGAGATGCTCAGGCCGAGGCCGGTGCCGGCGTGCGATTGCACTCGGTTGGTCTCCAGCTGCACGAAGGGCTCGAAGACCGACTCGAGGCGGTCGGCTGGGATTCCGGGGCCCTCGTCGGTGACGGCGAACCATAGCCGTCGCGGGTCCTCCGTGGTCCAGGTGAGGATCCTGACCTCGCCGGCCGGGGTGAACTTCACCGCATTGCCGGCCAGGTTGAGCAGCACCTGCTTCACCCGCTGCGCGTCTCCCTTCCAGGCGAGGTCGCGGGGGTGTTCGGCGATCACCCGCACCGCGAGTCCCGTGCGGAGGGCCGCCGGCTCGAGGATGCTCGCCACGTCGGCGGCCAGCTCCGCCGGCGCGAATGGTGCGCCCTGCGTGCGGACGGCGCCCGCCTCGAGCGTGGAGTAATCCAGGATGTCGGAAATCACCGCCATGAGGGCCTGGCTCGACTTATCGAGGGTCTCGAGGGTGCGTGCCTCGCGGTCCGGGCGGCCTTCCGGGCTCAGCCGCAGGAGACGCACGCCGGTGATGATCGCGGTGAGCGGCGTGCGGAGCTCATGGCTGACGGTGGCGAGGAACGCGCCCTTGGCCCGGTCGGCCGCCTGCGCGCTCGCGACCGCCCGTTCCAGCTCCCGGGTGCGTTCCCGGACGCGCGTCTCAAGCCCGGCAAGCAGTTCCTGATTACGGCGACCTTCGTCCTTCAGCCGTTCCGCCATTGCCGCGAGGTCCCGGATCAGCTCCCGGAACTCCAGCGGCAGGTCGAGGCGGGCGGATTCGCGCAGCGCGTCGACCCGTTCGGTCGGGGCATGGGCGAAGGCGATCAGGTTGCGCCAGGCGTGCAGGAAGTCGCGCAGCGACCAGGTGGCGAACAATGAGGCGGCGAGCACGGTCGCGACCACGATCAGCGTGGACCAGAGGTAGGCGGTCACGACCGGGCGAAGGACGTCGGCCCACTCCCGCTGCACGGTGAGGCTCCAGCCGAGCTCCGGCAGCGGCAGCGTGGTTGAAAGGTAGGAAACCCGCCGACCGGCTTGGTCTGCCGTGAAGCGGACGGGTTTCGGGCGGCGATCGGTGATCAGGCGGCCGAGCGAGGTGCCTTGAAGCGACTGCAGAGGGGCCTCCTCGAATCCGTCCTGGGCGATCACCTGCAGTCGGGAGTCCGCGAGGAGCATGCGGCTTTTCGGACCGGGGTAGGTTCGGCGGATGATTTCCTCCAGAGTGGAAACCATGAGCGAACCCTCGATGATGCCGGCCGCGCGCCCGTCCGGTCCCGTGATCGGCGCGCTGACCGCGATCAGCAGATCCCTCCCGAGACCGCGTCCGCGGAAGACGCCGGAGACCAGCGGCCGGCCGGTGAGCATCGGGATGGTGAAATAGTCGCGGTCCGTGACCCGCTCGTCCCGCGGGGACCGTGTCTCCGCGCGTGGGCGGCCGGAGGGAGCCGTGGCGATGATTCTTCCGTCGGCGTCGGCCGCGAGCAGCGTGATGAAGACCCCGGACCGTGCGTGCAGGGTGTCGAGTTCGCGTTTCAGGTCCGCGGAGTCGCGGGTCCATTCCGGAATGCGCTGGCGGGCGGCGAACTCCCGGACGCTCGCCGAAGCGTTGGCCACATGGTGCTCCAGCTGGCCGGCGAGGGTAAGGGCGGAGGAGCGCAGGTTGGCGTCGGCTTCGGAGATCGCCCGGGCCTCGAAGCTCCGCACGGCGACCAAGGTTGCGGCCATCACGGGCAGGGTGCCGAACGCCACGTACCGCCTCAGGAGGACGCCGCGGAAATCGCGGTCGGATTCAAACGCGGCTCCGGGAATCTGTTCCAGCAGGAGGAATGCGATCCAGACCGCCAGCAGGCCGTTCAGCGGCTGCACCGCGAGGGCATGTTCGAAGGCGGGACTGGGGATCGGGGTGACGTATCGGTATAGGAACCAAGAGAGCGGTGTCCCGACCACGAGCCAGAAGCCGAGGTCGGCGAGGAGCGGGTTGCGGCCACGGCGCCACGCCGCGCCCACCGCGAGCGTCTCAAGCGCGATCAATCCCGCGGAAAAGGGTTGCCCCCACTTGAACCAGAGCAGGCCGGCCCCGGCGACCAGCACGATGGAGGCCCGGACCGGATCCAGCAGCCGCACGGCCATCCAGTAAAAAACCGGCCCCAGGATGAGCGTGTGGTTCCCGAAAAGGGGAGGCGCGAAGTAATTTGAAAGAAGCGCTGCCGTGGTGAGGCCCAGTGCCCAAAGGTTCCTGCCTCCGGCTCCTCCCGCCTGCGATTGCACGGAAGCGTTCATCGGGCCGGAGCGGCGGGTCGGGCCGCCTCCCCCGTCGCGGCCGGTTGCCCGAGGCTGCGGCGGACCACCTCGAGGAGCCGCTCGGGTTCGAAGGGCTTGCTCAGGTAGTAGTCCGCGCGCGCGGCACCCGGGGTGGTCTCCTCGGCGGTTCCGGTGCGCGCCGTGAGCATGATCACGGGCAGCCGGCGGTCGGTGACGGTCTTCCTCACCTGGTCGAGCAGCCACGCGCCGTCGCCGTCCGGCATGATCAGGTCGGTGATCACCAGATCGATCCGTTCGCGGGCCAGCGTATCGCGCGCGGTTCGGCCGCTGGGAACGGCGTGGACCCGCATTCCGAAGAGGTCGAGCAGGTCCGCGGTCGTCTCGCGGATGTGGCGGTCATCCTCGGCGAGCAGGATGACGGGCGGGTTCGCGGACATGCGGAGGGTACGATTGCCGGCGATCGTCCCGAGTAAAGCGCGCAGCTGAGGGACCGCGGACCGTTTGAGCCGGAAAAATCTAGCAACGCATCGGCCCCCATGGTCGTCTCTCGCGCCTGCCGGGTGTCTCCGGCTCGTTTACCCATGTCATCATCCCCTCGTCCGAGTCGTCCCTGGCTGGTTTATGGCGCGGTGCTGCTGGTGTTCGCCGGCGCCGTGTGGTTCTTCGGCTTCCGCGCCGAGCCACCGAAGTCGGGTGGGGGAAACCCTTTCCGCTCGCGCAGCGGCAAGCAGGCGACGCCGGTGCGCGCCGTGCCGGCCGAGAAGACCAGCCTGGCCGTCAACCTGCGCGCGATCGGCACCGTGACTGCGCACAACACGGTGACCGTGCGCAGCCGCGTCGAGGGGCCGCTGCTCCGGTTGCTCTTCACCGAGGGGCAGATGGTGCGCCAGGGCGAGCTGCTGGCGGAGGTTGATCCCGTTCCGTACCAGATCCGCCTCGCTCAGGCGGAGGCCCGCGAACGCCAGAACACGGCCCAGCTCCAGACCGCGCGGGCGGACCTCGAGCGCTTCAAGATGCTGCATGCCCAGACCCTGCTCACCCAGCAGCAGCTGGAGGCCCAGCAATCGCTGGTCGCGGAACGCGAGGCGCTCCTCGCGGCGGATCGCGCCCAGGTGGATGACGCGCGGCGGCAGCTGGCCTACACGCGCATCGAGGCCCCGATCGCCGGCCGGCTCGGCCTGCGCCAGCTTGATCCCGGCAACCTGATCCGTCCGGGCGACGCCGGCGGCCTCGTGGTGATCACGCAGACCCGCCCCATATCCGTCATCTTCACTGTCCCCGAGGTCGACCTGCGGAAGGTGCTGGAGCCTCTTCGCGCGGGCGGCTCCCTGCCCGTGGAGGCTTGGGACCGCGGCGAGAACCTGCGGCTCGCCGCCGGCGAGGTGCGCACGGTGGACAACCAGATCGACCTCGCGACCGGCACGCTGCGGCTCAAGGCGGAGTTTCCCAACGAGGACGAGCGGCTTTTTCCGAACCAGTTCGTCAACGTGCGCCTGCGGGTGAAGACCCTCACCGATGCGATCGTCGTGCCGACGGCCTGCATCCAGTACGGTTCGCGCGGCACCTACGTCTTCGTCGTGAACGAGGAAGGTCAGGCGAAGCTGCGGGACGTCACCCTCGGGCCGGTCGACGGCGAACGGCAGGCCGTGCTCAGCGGTCTGGCGGCGGGTGAGCCCGTGGTGCTGGAGGGCATCGACCGCCTGCGCGACGGACGTCCCGTGATCCAGGTCGGCGCCGACGGGACCGCCCCCGCCGCGGCGCCCGGCGGGCCCCGCGGTGAGAAGTCGGGCGGGGGCAAGGGCGACGGGGCGGGTAAGGGCGAGAAGGGTCGCGGCAAGAAGAAGGAGCAATGAGCCCCTCCCGCCCGTTCATCCTGCGGCCGGTGGCGACCAGCCTGCTGATGGTCGCCCTCCTGCTTTCCGGCGTGATCGCCTACCGGCTCCTGCCGGTGTCCGCCCTGCCGCAGGTGGATTTTCCGACCATCCAGATCTTCACGTTCTATCCGGGCGCCAGCCCGGCGGTGACGGCGAGCGCGATCACGGCGCCGCTGGAACGGCGCTTCGGCCAGATCCCGGGCGTCAACCAGATGTCCTCCACCAGCTCCGGTGGCGCCTCCGTCATCACCCTGCAGTTCTCGCTCCAGGTCTCGCTGGGTGTGGCGGAGCAGGAGGTGCAGGCCGCGATCAACGCCGCGAGCAACCTGCTGCCGAATGACCTCCCGACGCCGCCGGTCTACCGTAAGGTCAATCCGGCCGACGCTCCCATCCTCACGCTCGCCGTCACCTCCGCCAGCCTGCCGCTGCCGCAGGTCCACGACCTTGTCGACACCCGCATCGCGCAGCGCCTCGCGCAGATCCCCGGGGTCGGCATGGTGAGCCTCGCGGGCGGCCAGCGGCCGGCCGTGCGCGTGCAGCTTGATCCCGGCGAGCTGGCCCAGCGCGGCCTCAACTTGTCCGACGTGCGCGCCGCCATCGCCTCCGCCAGCGCGAACCAGCCCAAGGGCAGCTTCGACGGCCCGGTGCGCACGATCCTGATGGACGCGAACGACCAGCTGCGGTCGGTCGAGGAGTTCCGCAATCTGATCATCGCGTGGCGCGGGGGCGCGCCGCTGCGGCTGGGCGACGTCGCGCGGATCGAGAACGCGGCGGAGGATCGCCGGCTCGCGGCCTGGGCCGACCGGCTGCCCGCGGTGCTCGTCAACGTGCAGCGCCAGCCCGGCGCCAACGTGATCGAGGTCGTCGACCGCGTGCAGGCCCTGCTGCCCCAGCTGGCCGCCAACCTGCCGGCGGCGGTCGAACTGCGGGTGCTCACCGACCGCACGCAGAGCATCCGCGCCTCGGTGCGCTCGGTCCAGCATGAGCTCGTCTTCGCCGTGCTGCTCGTGGTGCTCGTGACCTTCCTCTTCCTGCGCAACGTGGCCGCGACGATCATCCCGAGCATCGCGGTGCCACTTTCGCTGATCGGCACGTTCGGCGTCATGCACCTCGCGGGGTTCTCGCTGAACATCCTCACGCTGATGGCGCTCACCATCGCGACGGGCTTCGTCGTCGACGACGCGATCGTGATGCTCGAGAACATCGCGCGCTACCGCGAGCAGGGCGACCCGCCGCTCGAGGCCGCGCTCAAGGGGGCCGCCCAGATCGGCTTCACCCTCGTCTCGCTCACCATCTCGCTCATCGCGGTGCTCATCCCGCTCCTGTTCATGGGCGACGTCGTGGGCCGCCTGTTCCACGAGTTCGCCATCACGCTCGCGGTCTCGATCCTAATCTCGCTGGTCGTTTCCCTCACCCTCACGCCCATGATGTGCGCGCGGATGCTGCCCGACTCGGCCGCGCACGCCCACGCCGGGGCGCCCGGCTTCCTGGACCGGGTGATCGAGCGCTACGGCGTCTGGCTCGACTGGGTGCTGGCCCGACAGCGGCTCACGCTCGGCGTCACCGTCGGCACCCTCGTCCTCACCTGCCTGCTGTGGATGCTGCTGCCGAAGGGGTTCTTCCCGGTGCAGGATAATTCCGCGCTCCTCGCCGTCACCGAGGCGCCGCAGTCGGTCTCCTTCTCCGTCATGGCCGAACGCCAGCGGGCGCTGGCGGAGCGCATCCTCGAGGACCCGGCCGTGCTCAGCCTCTCGTCCTTCATCGGGGTCGACGGCGCGAACTCGACCCTCAACAGCGGCCGCATGCTGATCAACCTGAAGCCCCACGGGGAGCGGCGGGACGGCGCTCCGCGGGTCATCGACCGGTTGCGCACCGCCGCCCGGTCGGTGCAGGGGATCACGCTCTACCTGCAGCCCATCCAGGAGCTCACGATCGAGGATCGCGTGAGCCGCACCCAGTTCCAGTTCACGCTCACCTGTCCCGACGAGCGGCTGCTCGAGGAGTGGACGCCGCGGCTCGTCTCGCGGCTGCAGGAGCTGCCCGAGCTCGCCGACGTCGCCAGCGACCTCCAGGCGCAGGGGCTCCAGGCCTACCTGGAGATCGACCGCGACGCCGCCAGCCGCCTTGGCGTCACCGTGGCCGACATCGACGACACGCTCTACAGCGCCTTCGGCCAGCGGCAGGTTTCGACCCTTTTCACGCACACCACCCAGTACCGCGTGGTGATGGAGGTGGACCCGCGCCTCACCACCGGCCCGGAAGCGCTGGGCGCGGTGTTCGTGCGCACCCGCTCCGGCCGCCCGGTGCCGCTCGCCAGCGTCGCGCGCGTCACGGAGCGTCCCACCTCGCTGCTCATCAACCACGTCGGACAGTTCCCGGCGGTGACGATCTCCTTCAATCTCGGCGGTCGTTTCTCCCTCGGCGAGGCGGTGCGGGCGATCGAGACCGCGGCCGCGGCGGAGGACCTGCCGACCGCGATCGAGATGCGCTTCCAGGGCGCGGCCCACGCCTTCCGCAATTCGCTCTCGAGCACGCTCCTGCTGGTGCTCGCCGCCGTCGTGACCATGTACATCGTGCTGGGGGTCCTCTACGAGAGCAGCATCCACCCCATCACGATCCTCTCGACCCTGCCGTCCGCCACCGTCGGGGCCCTGCTCGCGCTCTGGGTGACCGGCCGGCCGCTCGACCTCATCGCCATCATCGGCATCGTGCTGCTGATCGGGCTCGTGAAGAAGAACGGCATCATGATGGTCGACTTCGCCCTCGAGGCCGGCCGCCGTGAAGGGCTGCCGCCGCGGGAGGCGATCCGCCAGGCCGCGTTGCTGCGCTTCCGGCCCATCCTGATGACGACGCTAGCCGCCCTCTTCGGCGCCGTGCCGCTGATGCTTTCCACCGGCTCCGGAGCGGAACTCCGCCAGCCCCTCGGCATCGTGATGGTCGGAGGCCTCCTCGCCAGTCAGGTCCTCACGCTCTTCACCACGCCGGTCGTCTACCTGTACTTCGACCGGCTGGCCGCGCGGGTCCGCGCCCGTCGCGCCGCTACTTCCGCCGCGGCCCCGGCCCGCGGCGCCGTCAAGGCATGAACCTGTCCCGACCGTTCGTCCGCCGGCCGGTCGCCAGCAGCCTGGTGGCGATCGGCTTGGTCCTGGTGGGCGCGCTCGCCTACGGGCTCCTGCCGGTGTCCCCGCTGCCGCAGGTCGACTTTCCCACCATCCGCGTCAGTGCGTCCCTGCCCGGCGCCAGCCCGGAGACGATGGCGGCCAACGTCGCCGCGCCGCTCGAGCGCGCCCTCGGGAGCATCGCCGGCGTGACGGGCATCTATTCCGACAGCCGCCAGGGCGCGACCAGCGTCACGCTCGAGTTCGCACTCGACCGCCGGATCGACGAGGCCGCCCGCGACGTGCAGGCCGCCATCAACGCCGCGCGGGGCGACCTGCCCGCCGGCATGCCGGGCAACCCGACCTTCCGGAAGTCCAACCCCGCCCAGGCGCCCATCATGGCGCTCGCCCTCAGTTCGCCCAACCTCGCGCCGGGGAAACTGTACGACTTCGCGGTCACGATCCTCGCCCAGAAGATCGCCCAGATCAACGGGGTGGGGGAGGTCTCCGCCGGCGGCAGCTCGCTCCCGGCCGTCCGCGTGCAACTCAACCCGCACGCGCTGTCCCACTACGGCATCGCGCTCGACGAGGTGCGGCGTGCGATCGCGAGTACCAACTCGCTGCGGCCGCGCGGTGTGATCGGCGACGGCGACCGCCAGTGGGAGCTGCACATCAGCAGCCAGCTCCGTCGCGCGGAGGAGTACCTCGGTCTCGTCATCCGTTACCGCGATGGTGCCCCGGTGCGGCTCGGGGACGTCGCCAAGGTCACCGATTCGGTCGAGGACCGCTACAGCGTGGGCTTCCATAACGACCGTCCGGCGGTGCTGCTCAACATCAGCCGCCAGCCGGGCGCGAACATCATCGAGACCATCGACGCGATCAACGCCCAGCTGCCGGCCCTGCGCGCGCTCCTGCCGGCCGACTCCGACCTCGCCGTCGTGATGGACCGCTCCCCGGGCATCCGCGCCACGCTGCGGGAATCGCAGCGCACGCTCCTCATCGCCGCCGGGCTGGTGATGCTCGTCGTGTTCCTCTTCCTCGGCAACGCCCGCGCCGCGCTCATCCCGTGCCTCGCCATCCCCGTCTCGGTGATCGGCTCCTTCGGGATCATGTACCTCTACGGTTTCTCCCTGAACAACCTCTCGCTGATGGCGCTCATCGTCGCCGCCGGCCTGGTGGTCGACGACGCGATCGTCGTCCTCGAGAACATCACCCGCCACATCGAGCGCGGGCTCTCCCCGTACCGCGCGGCCATCCGCGGCTCCGGCGAGGTCGGCTTCACCCTGCTGGCGATGACGCTCTCCCTCGTCGCCGTCTTCGTCTCCATCCTCTTCATGGGCGGCCTCGTCGAGAAACTGTTCCGCGAGTTCTCCATCACCCTCGCCGCCGCGATGCTGGTCTCGCTGGCCGTCTCGCTCACGCTCACGCCCGCCCTCTGCGCCCGCTGGCTGCGCCGCCGCGATGCCGAGGCGCCCGCCGCCCATGCCTCCGCCGGGATCTTCGGGCGTGTCCGCGACGCCTACGCGCGTTCGCTCGGTTGGGTGCTGCGGAACGCCACGCTGATGCTGATCGTCCTGCTCGGCACGATCGCCGTCACGGTCACCCTCTACGTGCGCATCCCCAAGGGATTCCTCCCCGCGCAGGATACCGGCACGCTCTTCGGTTTCGCCCGCGGCGACGACGCCTTCTCGTTCGAGATGATGCGGCCGAAGATCGAGATCTACCGGAAGCACATCCTGGCCGATCCCGCCGTGCAGGACGTGATCGGCTACGCCGGCGGCACCTCGGGCATCAGCAACGCCCGCATGACCGTCCGCCTCAAGCCGCTCGCGGAACGCAAGGTCTCCGCCAACGACGTGGTCAACCGCCTGCGCTTCACCGCGCCGCAGGTCTCGGGCGGGATGCTCTACCTCTACGGGGCGCAGGACATCGACCCGCCGCGCATGTCGGACGGCAGCTCCTACGACCTCACCTTCATGTCGAGCGACCTCGGCCTGCTGCGCACCTGGATGCCGCGGATCAGCGCCGCTTTGCGCGAGGTGGGCGAGATCACCGATCTGGAGGCGCCTTCGGAGGGCGGCACGGCGCGGGTGTCGCTCAAGATCGACCGAGAGGCCGCCCGCCGGCTCGGCGTCGACATGCAGACGGTCTCCTCGGTCCTGAATAATTCCTTCAGCCAGCGGCAGATCGCGACGCTCTACGACCGCCTCAACCAGTACCGCGTCGTGATGGAGCTCGAGCCGCAGTACACGGCGGACCCCACGGTGCTCGACAAGGTCGAGGTCGTAGGCGCCAACGGCGTGCGGGTTCCGCTTTCGGCGTTCGCCCGCTACGACTTCTCTCAGGTGGATGACCGGGTGCGGCACCGCAGCCAGTTCGCCGCCGAGAACATCGGTTTCTCCCTCGCGGAGGGCGTCGTGATCGAGGACGCCCTGGCCGGCATCGACCGGGCGCTCGCGGGGATCATGCTGCCGTCCGACATCCAGGTCCGCATGGGCGGGTCGGCGCAGAACTTCCAGCGGGCGATCCAGGCGCAGCCCTTGCTGCTCCTCGGGGTGCTCGTCACGGTGTACCTCGTGCTGGGCGTCCTCTACGAGAGCCTGCTCCACCCGCTCACCATCCTGTCGACCCTGCCGTCGGCGGGTCTGGGCGCCTTGCTCGCGCTGCGGCTCACCGGGACGGAATTCTCCCTGATCGCCCTGCTCGGACTCTTCCTGCTCGTCGGCATCGTGATGAAGAACGCCATCCTGATGATCGACTTCGCCCTGCTCGCCCAGCGCCACCAGGGCCTCGCGCCCCGCGAGGCCATCTTCGAGGCGGCAAAGCTCCGGCTGCGGCCCATCCTGATGACCAATTTCGCTGCGCTGCTGGGCGCCTTGCCGCTCGTGCTGGCCTCGGGTGAGGGCGTGGAAATGCGGCGTCCCCTCGGCCTCGCGATCGTCGGCGGCCTCACGGTGAGCCAGTTCCTCACGCTGTACACCGTCCCCGTGGTCTACCTGTGGCTTGATCGGGCCCGCCTGCGCCTGCGGGGCGGGGCGCCGGCCGCGGTCCCGCAGGAGACCGCCGCTTGAGGTCGGCGCGGTTGATCCTAGCCCGGGCCGTGTTCGCGGCCTGTCTTGGCGTCATTCTCACGGGCTGCATCGCACCGTCTGCTCCCCGCCTCACGCGCATCTCCGGCGAATCGCTGGTCTTCATCGGCGAGCAGCCCTCGCCGCTGGCTTTCCCGCCCGCCGGTGACGCCCCGTTCGTGCTGCGCGGCGCCGTTGCGCCGGGTGGTGTCGCCTACGCGGAAGGGAAGGACTTCGCTCTCGACCGCGCCGCCGGCACGGTACGGCGCTTGCCGGGATCGCGGCTGCCCGATTTCCGGACCAACGTCCTCCACGGTCTCGAGGAATTCGACCACACGCGGCACCCGGGGTTCGGCAACCGCCCTTTCCTCGCCTACGCCGACTATGTGCCGGCGCCGCCGCCGCGTTGGCCCGTGCAGCCGCCGCAGAGCCATCTTTTGGCCCGGTCGCGGGCCCGGCTCGCTGCCGGCGGCCCGTTCCGGATCATCGCCTTCGGCGACAGCATCACCGCGGGGGCCGACGTCTCAGCCCCGGAAAACGTTTATTGGCGCCGTTGGGCCGAGGCGCTGCAGGTAAAATATCCCCGGGCCGCGATCACCGCGATCGACGCCGCCACGGGCGGCGACACCACGACACGTGGTCTGGAGCGTCTCCGGGCCAAGGTCCTGGAGGCTTCCCCGGACCTTGTCCTCGTGGCATTCGGCATGAACGACCACAACCGACGCGGCGTGGCGCCGGATGTGTTTGAGCGGCAGCTCGGCGAGATCATCGCCCGGATCCGCGTCGCGACGTCCGCCGAAATCGTGCTCCTGTCCGCCTTCCCACCGAATCCCCGCTGGATCCACGGCTCGGGGCGAATGGAGGCCTACGCCGGCGCGACGGCCCGGGCGGCGGTGGCGGCCGGTTGCGCGTACGCGGACGTCTTTCTCAACTGGCAGGTTTTGGCCGGCCGGAAGCGGCCGGAGGACCTCCTCGCGAACAACATCAACCATCCTTCCGATTTCGGGCACTGGATCTACTTCCGCGTCCTCGCGGAAATGGAGCTGTAGGAGGCGTTGGCGCTGGCCGGCCGCGACTCAGGCGGCGGCGCTGGGGCGGAGGCGTTCGACGGCCATGAGGGCGGCGCAGGCGCGGTTCTCGACCTCTAGCTTCGCGAGCAGGTGCTCGACGTGCGTGGCGACGGTGCGGCGCGCCGCGCCTATGATGAGCGCGATCTCCGGGTTGGTCTTCCCTTGGCTGATCCAGAACAGCACCTCGGCCTCGCGTGGCGTGAGGCCGAGCGGGATCAGGTCGCGCGGGCCGGGCTCGGGACGCTGTTCCTCGATGAAAATCACCCGAATATCGGGCGTGCCCTCGCGGTCTTGAAAATGACGCAGGCGCAGGGGAGTACGCGCCATCTCTTCATCGGTGGGGAGGATCCCGCGGACGTGTCCCGGCAGGTGCTTGAAGAGCAGCGTTGTGGCGAGTTGGGTCTGGAAGAGGATCTCGCCCCGCGCGTTGACGAGCAGGAGGGCACGGTCGAGGGAGCTGACGAGCACTCGCTCAAGGTCGCCCCGGACCTCGATCTCCTGACGCAGCCGGCGGTTTTCCTCCGCCAGCTGGCGCTGCAGCAACGTGATCTCACGGTAGACGCGGATCTTGGCGAGCAGCTCCGGTAGTGCGGCGATCTTGTGCAGGCAGTCGCTGGCTCCGCACGCGAAGGCGCGTGATCTCCGGTTCTCGTCTTCGTCCGCGGTGAGCAGGAAGATGGGTAGGGCGCGGCCGTTGGGTAGCTCCCGCAGGCGTCGGCAGGTGGCGAACCCATCGACGCGGGGCATCGGGTCGTCGAGGAGTACCATCTCCACGCCGCCGTCGGCCACGCGGCGGACCGCCTCCTCACCGTCATTGGTGTCGACCACGGTCGCGCCGTCGGGCGCGAGCGCCTCGCGGAGCACGTCCACGTAGTCGGGCTCGTCGTCGAGCGCGAGGATGTTGAAGGGCGGCCCATGCCGACGGCCCGGCGGCAGCTTGGTCGCGTCGCGGCGCATGGGGTTGCGGCTGGCGGCGACGGCGGGGGCGCTGGACGGAATCATGAGGGGACGCATCGGCATCCTTTTGTCGAATTGCTCCGACGTCAGGTCAACGGCCGTCGGCCTCCGCCCCATCGGTCGGGCGACCGATGGACGGAATCGCCCCTGTATCAGACGCGAGACTACGAAATGACGTCCGCGGCGCTCAGGCGGCGGGAACTTCCCAGCCTGGACGGTAGGGCTTGGTGAGGAGCGCGTGGGCGGCCGGGTGGTTCGTGATGCGGAAGGCGGCCGAGTCCCAGTCCAACCGGTTGACATCGCGGGCGGTGGCGACGTTGGCGCCGCGGCGCGGCACGGGGGGCTGGCAGACGCGGGTGGCCACATTGCCGAGCTGCACGGTCTCGGTGAGGAGGGCGGCGTAGGCGAACGAGTCGCTGGTCGGGCGGTTGGCGATGATGGCGTCGACCCAGCTTTGCTGGTGGTTGAGGCCGCGGATGTCCTTCGGGTAGCGGAAGCCGGTGAAGGTTTCGGCCGGGTAGAGGCGCGGACCGCCGACGTGCGGCAGGACCATGTTGCCCTTCTCGCCGATGAACAGGGAGCCCATCTTGGGCAGCTCGGCGCCGGGCGGGAGCTGGGCGAGCTTGCGGTCGGGTTGCTGGCCGCCGTCCATCCAGGTCACCTTGAGCGTGGGGCCGGCGATGCGGGTGTTCCCGGGGAAGACGTAGGTGATCGTCTGCATCGTGGGCCAGACCTGCCGGCCGACGCCGCTGTTGTCGGCCGTGACGGAGAGGGGCGCCTTCAGCTCGAGGCAGGTGAAGACGGGGTCGAGGAGGTGGCAGCCGAAATCGCCTAGGGCGGCGCCGCCGCCGAAGTCCTGCCAATCGCGCCACGCGAAGGGATGGTAGACGCCCGGGGCGTAGGGCCGTGACGGGGCGCCGCCGAGCCAGCGGTCCCAGTCGAGCCCGGCGGGCACGGCGGCGGGTGGCGGCGGCTCGAGGCGGCGGGTACGCTCGTTGCCGGTGTAAGGCAGCCACGAGATGACCTCCTTGACGCGGCCAATGACGCCCTCGTGCACGAGCCGGCTGGCGAGACGGTACTCGACGGATGAATGCGCGTGGTTGCCCATCTGCGTGATGACGCCGGCGCGCTCGGCCCAGCGCGCCATCTGGCGACATTCCCAGACGGTGTGGGCGAGGGGCTTCTCGCAGTACACGTGCTTGCCGCGCCGCATGGCCTCGATGGCGGCGAGGGCGTGCATGTGGTCGGGGGTGGCGACGCAGACGGCGTCGACCTGATCGCCAAGCCGCGCGAGCATGTCGCGGAAGTCGCTGAAGTGCGGCACGCCCGGGAACTCGGCGTCGACCTTGGCGAAGTGCGTCTGGTCGACGTCGCAGAAGCCGACGAACCTCACCTCCGGGTGGCGGCTCAGGTTCTGCAGGTCGGTGTAGCCCTGGCCGGTGAGCCCGATGGCGGCGATCTGGACCTTGCGGTTGGGCGCGGCGGCGCGGAGGACGGCCGGGAAGGCGAGGGCGGGGCCGGCGAGCGCGGTGCGGCGGAGGAAGGCGCGGCGGGGCAGGGCGGTCATGCGGATTGCCTGGGGTGGAGACAAAAAACCCCGCGCCGTGAAGGGCGCGGGGCGGGGATTCAGCGGAAGGACCGCCGCAGGAACTTGAGTCCCTTGACGGCGATGTCGTTCCGGCGCGGTTCAATCGTGCGCCAGATGGCGGCGGCACGCGCGATGACCTTCACGTCGGTGGTGAAGGACTCGATGACCACGTCGCCCTTGTAGCCGACGGACTTCAGGGCCTTCACGATGGAAGGCCACGCGATGTGGTCGCCGCCGGGGGTGCCACGGTCGCTGCCGCAGGCGTGGAAGTGGCCGAGGAGCTTGCCGGCCTTCCGGATGGCGGCGGACTGGTTCTTCTCCTCGATGTTCATGTGGAACGTGTCGAGGTGCAGCTTCAGCGCCGGGGAACCGACGGCCTTGATGAGGCGCAGGCCCTGGTCGCAGGTGTTGAGGAAATCGGTCTCGAAGCGGTTGAGCGGCTCGACGCAGATGGTGACTCCCTTCTTGGCGG
>JBBAVH010000005.1:0-238704 GCA_040397825.1 Opitutaceae bacterium | reverse complement strand
CCGTCGATGAACGGCAGGGAGTTGCTGATGCCCACGACGCCGCCCCAGGAGCGCTTGCCGATGAGCTTGCCGAGGCCGTGCTCGCGGAAGCGGTAGGGGAAGAGGTCGCCGTCGGACGCCGAGTACTCGTTCAGCAGGGTGACCTTGGGCCCGAGCAGCATCTGCGACGGGTTGGTGTTGGGCGTGCCGCCGCGGCGGACGTTCACCATCGCGAGCTCGCGGCGGAGGCGCTCGATGATCTGGGGGGAGACGTTGCCGCCGCCGTTGCCGCGCACGTCGATGATGAGCGCCTCGCGGTTGAGCTGCGGGTAGAAGCGGCGCACGAACTCGTTCAGCCCCTCCGGGCCCATGTCCGGGATGTGCAGGTAGCCCACCTTGCCGCCGGTCTTGACGGCGACGTGGTCGATGTTCCCCTGCACCCAGTTCTCGTAGTACAGCGGCGCCTCGTCGGCGATCGGCACGATGGTGACGTCGCGGGCGCCCTCGTCGGACGGGCGCGAGTTCACCCGCAGCGTGACCTGCTGGCCGGCGGTGCCGATGAGCGCGGAGTAAAGGTTTTCGAGGTCGGCGGTGCGGCGGCCGTCCACGGCGAGGATGTAGTCGCCGGCGTTCACGTTCACGCCGAGCTCGGTGAGGGGGGAACGGGTCTTGGTCTGCCAGTTTTCCCCGCGGAGGATGCGGTCGATGCGGTAGGCGCGGCTGGCGGCATCACGCGAGACCTGGGCCCCGAGGAGGCCGAGCTTCACCCGCGGGGCGTTCTCGCGGTCGCCGCCGCCGACGTAGGCGTGGCCGGCGTGCAGCTCCGAGACCATCTCGCCGATGACATAGGTGAGGTCGTTGCGGGTGGCGACGTGCGGCAGGAGCGCGCGGTATTTCTCGCGTTGCGCCGGCCAATCGACGCCGTGCATGCCCGGGTCGTAGAAGAAGTCGCGCATCTGCCGCCAGCTCTCGTCGAGGATCTGCGCCCACTCCGCCTGGCGGTCCACCCGGGCGGAAAGGTTGGCGAAGCTGATCTTCGCGTCGGGCTTCAGCTCCACCTTGGCCGCCGGAAGATCGATGATGGAGTAATCGCGGCCCGAGGAAACGAGGACCTTCTTCCCGTTGGCCGTGATCTCGAAGGTCTCGAAGTTGCCGAGTTCCGTCTCCCGCTTCGCCTTCAGGTCGTAGAACGCGACCACGGCCCGCGAGCCGCTGGTGGCTCCGAACCCTTCACCGCCGCCCCCGCCGCCCACGGGTCCGCTGGGCACGCGGCGGTAGTAGACGCGGTCGCCGACCATCCGGACGTTGCTGTAATTCGAAGGCGCGATCGGAAGGCCGATCAACCTTCCGCCCAGGCCATCGGCGTCCACTTTCACGACGACTTTCGCCTCCGGCTTCCGCGCCTCGGTCTTGCCCGCGGGTGAGGCCGGCTCGTCGCCTTCCTTCTTCTCCGCGTCGGGCTTGCGGGATTCGTCCTTGGCGACCGTGACCTCGTCACTCTTGGGCGCGAAGGGCGACGGGGTGTCCTTCGCCAGCGCCACGAGGTAGACCCGCTCCATGTCCTTGTAGGCGTGGTTCCACTCGGTGTCGGAGTAGATCGGCCGGTAGTCGCGGGCGGAGGCGAACAGCAGCCACTTGCCATCGGCACTGAAGGCCGGGGAGTTGGCCTCGTACCAGCCGTCGGTCACCGGGAGGGTCTTCTTTTCCGCAAGGCCGTGCAGCATGACCTTCGTCAGCGTGCCGCGCTCGTTGCGGGTCCACGTGATCCACTGCGAGTCGGGCGACCACGCGTACTGCATGATCGGGCCGTCGGGGTTCTCGTCGACGGTGGTGATCTCCTTCGAGGCGATGTCGACGAAACGCAGGCGCTGCGCGCGGTCGGACCAAAGGAGCTTCTTGGAGTCGGGCGACCAGGCCGGGGTGTAGTAATAGGTGGCGGCGCCGCTGGTGATGCGTTCGGCCGGCGTGCGGCCGTCCTGGGCCTGGATGTAGAGTTCGTTTTCGCCGGTGGTGTCGGAGACGTAAGCGATCCACCGCCCATCGGGTGACCAGGAGGCGCCGCGCTCGTGGGTGCCGGACGTCTGGGTGAGGTTACGGGTGGGGCCTTCCTTGGCGGGAACGGTGAAAACGTCGCCGCGCGCGACGACTGTCACCCGTTGGCCGTCGGGGGAGGGCCGCACGGTGGTCATGAGTCGGGAAACGTTCTGGGGCCCCGGGCGCAGAGCGGGCATGTCCTCCTTCACCGTGATCGCCAGCGGTTCCGCGCGCTCGGTGGCGAGATCCAGTTTCCAGATGCGACCGGCCTGCTCGAACACGATCGCGCCGCGGCCCAGGGAGGGAAATTTCAGGTCGTAGTCGTTGAACTCCGTCACCTGCCGCGTCTGCCGCGTGGCGAGGTCGTACGAGAAGAGGTTGGCGCGCGGGGTGCGCTCCGACACGAAGTAGATCCGGCCATTGGGCGCCCACATCGGGAAGATGTCCTGCGCCGGGTGGTTGGTGATGTTTTCCGTCGTGCCGGCGGCGGGGTCGAAGATCCAGACGTCGTCCGCCATGCCGCCGCGGTACTGCTTCCAGGTACGGAACTCCCGGAAGATCCGGTTATAGGCGATCTTCCGGTCATCCGGCGAATAGCTCATGAAACCGCCGCGCGGTACCGGCACCTGCGCGGGCACGTCGCCTTCGAGGCCCACGGTGAACAACTCGCCGATGAAGGGATTGAAAGACCGCCAGCGCGACCGGAACACCACCTCCGGGGCGGTGTTGCGCCAGGTCATCACGATGTTGTTGGGCCCCATGCGGTCCGCGAGGTCATCGCGGTCGAGCGTCGCGGAGGTCGTCAGGCGTCGCGGCACCCCGCCCGCGGACGGCATGACGTAGACCTCGGTGTTGCCATCGTACTGGGCGGTGAACGCGAGGTGGGCGCCGTCGGCCGAGAAGCGGGGGAAAATGGCGTAACCGGGGCCGTCGGTCAGCCGCCGGGCGGTACCGCCGGAGAGCGGAGCGGAGTAAAGTTGGCCGGCGTAGCTGAAGACGACCGAGGTGCCGTCGGTCGCGGGAAAGCGGAGGAGCCGGGTGTCGCCGGTCGCAGGCTGGGCGGCCTGGGCCGCAGAAATCAGGGCGAACGTGAGGGCAAGGAGGTGCCGGGGGCGCATCGGCTCAACAAAACTTCGACCGGTCGGGCCGCAACCTGATTGATGGCCCGGCGGGTCCCCTTGCCGCCGGCGTTAAACCGGGCGGAACCGGCTCATCCTTAAATTTCCCTTGCTTACCCGGATGACAGGTGCAGGGTTGCGTCCTTCGTAAGAGACAGCGTTAGATGACAGTTTCTGGTGAGTCGTTGGCTGAGCGTTTGGCTTAAGTGATGATTTCGAAACCCAATGGTGGGAACGGACTGGCAGCGACGAGGGATCTACGAAACATCACAGATGAGTAACTCGAAACTGTACGTTGGTAACCTGTCGTTCAAGACGACCGAGGACGAGCTTCGCGCCGCCTTCGGCCAGTTTGGCGCCGTGACCGACGTCTATGTCGCCATGGACAAGATGACCGGCCGCCCGCGCGGCTTCGCCTTCGTCACCATGGGGACGGCCGAAGAGGCCAAGTCGGCGGCGGAAAAGATGAACGGCACCGACCTCGGCGGCCGTCAGCTGACCGTCAATGAGGCCCGTCCCAAGGAAGACCGCCCGTCGGGTGGCTTCGGTGGCGGCGGCGGCCGTGGCTTCGGTGGCGGCGGCGGTGGCCGCGGCTTCGGCGGCGGCGGCGGCGGTGGCTACGGCGGTGGCGGCGGCCGCGATCGCGGCGAGCGCCGTTACTGAGCGTTGCGCCCCTGATCCAACTTCGAGGGACGAGGTCCTCTTCGGGCCTCGTCCCTTTCTATTTTCCAGCCTTAAGACCATGTCGTTCCGTTCCCTGAACCTTTCCGAGCCCGTCCTGCGCGGCGTCGAGGCCGCCGGCTATGCCGAGCCCACGCCCATCCAGCTTCGGGCCATCCCCGTCGTCATCGGCGGCGGCGACCTCATCGCCTCCGCCCAGACGGGTACGGGCAAGACCGCCGCGTTTGCACTTCCGGTCCTCACTCGGCTGGGCGCCCACGCTCGCGGCAATCCCCGCGTGCTCGTCCTCGAGCCGACCCGCGAGCTTGCCGCCCAGGTGGAGACCGCCTTCCGCGACTTCGCCCGTTTCTCCGACCTTCGTACCCTCGCCGTGTTTGGCGGCGTCGGCTACGGCAACCAGCGCGCCGAGCTGCGCCAGGGGGTCGACATCGTCGTCGCCACGCCGGGCCGGTTGATGGATTTCCTCAAGGACGGCACGCTTTCGCTCCGCGACGTCTCGGTGCTGGTGCTCGACGAGGTCGACCGGATGCTCGACATGGGCTTCCTGCCGGTGGTGAAGGACATCATCGGTCGCTGCCCGCGGAACCGGCAGACGCTCTTCTTCTCGGCGACCGTACCGCCGGAAATCCAGGCGATCGCCTCCTTCGCCCTGCGCAACCCGACCCGCGTGGAAGTGGGCGTGAACCGCTCCGTCAACCAATCGGTCAACCACGCGGTCTACCCGGTGGCGTTCGAGCAGAAGTTCGACCTGCTGGCCGCGTTGCTCGCGCAGGCGAACTTCGACTCGGTCCTCGTCTTCTCGCGCACGAAGCACGGCGCCGACCGGATCGCGCGGCGGCTGAAGGCCGCCAACCACAGCGTGGCGGTGCTTCATGCCAACCGCTCCCAGAACCAGCGCATCGAGGCGCTGGCGGGCTTCAAGAGCGGCAAGTACGAGATCATGGTGGCGACCGACATCGCCGCGCGCGGCATCGACGTCGCCGGCGTGACGCACGTGATCAACTACGACGTTCCGGAGAACCCCGAGGACTACGTGCACCGGATCGGCCGCACCGGCCGCGCCCAAGCCGTGGGCGACGCGTTCACTTTGGTGACGCCTGAGAACGCGCAGGACGTGCGCGACATCGAGCGTTTCATCGGACAACGGATCCCCGAGCTCCGGCTCGAGGGCTTCGACTACAAGCCGCTGGCGCCGCGGCCGCCGCAGTCGGCGCCCGAGCGGGCGCGCGGCATGCCGCCGGGAACGCTGCGCCCCCGCGGGGGCTTCCGGCGTTTCCGCAGTCGCCGCTGACGGGTTCGTCATGGCCACGGTCAGGGCTGTTGAAAGCCATCTCGCCGCGCTCCGCGCGTGCGAGCTTTGCCCGCGGATGCACAAGCCCGTGGTCGTGGGCCGGCCCGTCGCCAGCCGGATCATCTTGGTCGGTCAGGCGCCCGGCGACAAGGAACCGAAACTCGGTCGTCCGTTCGCCTGGACGGCCGGCCGCACGCTCTTCCGCTGGTTCGAGGGAGCCCTCGGCTGGAACGAGGAGCAGGTGCGCGACCGGATCTATTTCGCGGCCGTCTGCCGCTGCTTCCCGGGCAAACGTCCCGAGGGTGGCGACCGCGTGCCCGCGCCGGAGGAGATCGACCGTTGCGCGCGCTGGCTTGAGCGCGAGGTGGAGCTGCTGCGGCCGGAACTGATCCTGCCGGTGGGCAAGCTCGCCATCTCGCGGTTCCTCGGCGAACGCCCGCTCGCGGGCACGATCGGGGAAACCTTCCCGGTGAATTTCCAGGGTCATGCGTGCGACTGTATCCCGCTCCCGCATCCGTCGGGCGCGTCGCCGTGGCACCGGATGGAGCCTGGAATCTCGCTGCTGCGGGAGGCGCTGCGCCGCGTGTCCGCGCATCCGGCGGTCCGCGCCGCCGCGCGCTAGGAGATCAGGGTTGGCAACGCCGGCGGCCACCGCTCAATGGCCCTCGTTCGCCCCATGCGATTCGCCCCTGTTCGCCGCTTCCTTGCCCCGCTTCTGCTTGCTCCGCTGGTTTCCGCGTTGCCGGCGGCCGACGCCGCCAAGGCGGCCGCTTCCGACCCCGCCTCGCTGCCCGCGCCGCGCCGCATCCTTGTCCCGAAGCTACGCGGTGAACTCACCCTCGACGGTGAGTTCCAGGAGCCCGTCTGGGCCAAGGCCGCGGTCATCGGGCCGTTCGTGCCCGCCGCCGGCAAGGTGGCCGCGCGCGAGTCGACGGTGGTGCGGTTGTGGCACGACGACACCGCGCTGCACCTCGGCTGGACCTGTCTCGACACCGACATCCAGGCGACGTTCACCGCGCGCGACAGCAAGTTTTGGGAGGAAGAAGTCGTCGAATTCTTCGTCACGCGGGGTGAACTGACCCGTTACTACGAGCTGCAGTGGAACCCGCTCGGCGGGGAGTTTGACGCGATCATCCGCAACACCCTCGACGAACGCGGGGTGTCGCGGAAGTTCGAGGGCGACTGGAGCTACACCGCCAAGGGCATGCGCAGCGCGGTGAAGGTGCGCGGCACCGTCGGAAAATCCGGCGACGGCGACGAGTCTTGGCAGGTCGAGGTGTCGATCCCCTTTGCCGACCTCGGCGGACCCGCGCCCAAGCCCGGTGAGGTTTGGCGGGCCAACTTCTACCGCTTCAACCGTGGTGAGGGTCACCCCGTGGAAATGCTCAGCTGGAGCGCTCCCATCCTGAACGGCTTCCACCAGCCCTCCCGCTTCGGATTCCTTGAGTTCGGCCGCTGACGTCCACTTTCCTCCGGGGCAACCCGGCCCGCCTTGGCGCGTCTTGCCAGCATCCTTTAATCCCTACCCGTTTCCAATCGCATGAATACCCCCGCGTTTTCCCGCCGCCGCTTCCTCCAGGGCTCCGCCCTGCTGACCGCCCCGCTCCTCCTGCCGTCCCGCGTGTGGTCGCAGGCGACCGCCCCCAGTCGCCGGTTCACGGTGGGCTGCATCGGCATGGGCAAGCAGATGCACGGTCACGTCGGCAACCTGCTCCCGCGCGACGACGTGCAGATCGTCGCGGTGTGCGACGTCGACGTCACCCGCCGCGAGCATCAGCGCCGTCGCATCGACGCCGCCTACGCGAAGAAGACCGGCGAGGACTACAAGGGTTGCGCCGCCTACAACGACTTCCGCGAGCTGCTCGCCCGGAAGGACATCGACATCGTGCTCATCGCCACGCCCGACCACTGGCATGCCTACATCGCGATCGCCGCTGTGCGGGCCGGTAAGGACGTCTACTGCGAAAAGCCGCTTACCTACAATGTGCGCGAGGCCGTCGAGCTGGTGAAGGCCGTGCGCGCCACGGGCCGGGTCTTCCAGGTGGGTTCCCAGCAGCGTTCGTCGAAGGAGTTCCGCGTGGCCGCCGAGCTGGTGCGCAACGGCCTCATCGGCCGTGTCCACGCCGTGGGCGTCTCCTTCGGGGATCCCGCCCAGCCCTACGACAAGCCCGCCGAACCGATGGAGCCCGGTCTCGATTGGAACCTGTGGTGCGGCCCGGGTCCGCTGGTGAACTACAACCCGATGCTGTCGCCCCGCGGCGTCCATAACCACTTCCCGCATTGGCGTAACACGTGGGAGTTCGGCGGCGGGATGATCACCGACTGGGGTGCCCATCACATCGACATCGCCCAGTGGGGTCTGGACAAGGACGGCAGCGGCCCCGTCGAGGTGCGTGCCCCGCGCGACTGGCAGACCGCCAAGCGCGGCGCCCAGCTCGTCTACGCCGACGGCACCGTGCTCACCCACGTGAAGGGCAAGGGCGTCTCGTTCTACGGCACGGAGGGCGAGATCCACGTCAACCGCGGCAAGTTCGAGTTCATCCGCGACGCCAAGGTCATCCACAAGTTCTGGGACAAGGAGGTCGACAAGGGCACGTCGCTCGAGCGCGAGGTCACGCTCACCGAGCGGGAGTTCCTGGCCGACGCCAAGGTGAAGCTCTACAACAGCAAGAGCCACTTCCAGGACTTCATGGACGCCGTCGCCGCGCGCCGCCGCCCGATCTGCGACGTCTCGGTCGGGGCGAGCACTGCGATCGCGTGCCACGTCATGAACTTCGCCTACCGCTACGGCGCCAACGCGAAGTGGGATCCGGTGCAGAACAAGTTCGCCGGTTTCTTCAACAGCGGCGGCGACTCCCGCTGGCTGACCCGCGAAAGCTACCGCGACAACTGGTCGGTCTGACGCGCGCCCTCATCCGGTTTGCAAGCGGGGCCGGGGCGCGTTTGCTGGTCGTCGCCGTGCGCCGCCGTCTTCGGCGTCCCCGGCTGGTTCCACCCAACGCCCACCATGCATATCCGCATTCCAAAGGACTGGGAACTGCCCGAGTCCGCCGTCACCCCTGAGCGTGATTATGCGCTGCGTCCGCGGCGCGATTTCCTGAAGGGCGCGGCCGCCGCCGCGGGAGCGGTGCTGGTGCCGCCGGCGCTGCGGGCCACGACGGCGGGATTCCCCACGCGGGTGAATCCGGATTACCGCGATCCCGCGCTGAAGCCGACGGCGTACGAGCTGATCACGAGCTACTGTAACTTCTACGAGTTCGGGACCGCCAAGGATCAGCCGAAGGTGAACGCGAACCGCGGCTGGAAGACCGAGCCTTGGACCGTCGAGATCACGGGACTTTGCCGCAACCCGCTTAAGATCGACGCCAATGACCTCGTGACGAAGCTCGGCGGCGCGGAGCAGCGCGTGTACCGCTTCCGCTGCGTGGAGGCGTGGTCGATGGTGGTGCCGTGGGACGGCTTCCCGCTATCGAAGCTCATCGCGCTGGCGGATCCGAAGCCGGAGGCGAAGTACGTCTCGTTCACCACGTTTTACGATCCCAAGAACGTCCCCGGCCAGCGGAGCGCCGCGCTTGAATGGCCCTACTTCGAGGGACTGCGACTCGATGAGGCGAATCACGATCTGGCGTTCATCGCCACCGGTATCTACGGCCGGCCGATCCCGAACCAGAACGGCGCGCCGCTGCGGCTGGTGGTGCCGTGGAAGTACGGTTTCAAGTACGGCAAATCGATCGTGAAGATCGAGTTCGTCGCCCGTGAGCCGCTCAACACCTGGCAGGCGATGAATTCCCGCGAGTACGGTTTCTACGCCAACGTGAATCCCAACGTCGACCACCCGCGCTGGTCGCAGGCCAGCGAGCGCGTGATCGGCGCCGGCGGTGCGCTGGGCATGCGGCAGAAGACGCTCCTCTTCAACGGCTATGAGAAACAGGTCGCCGCGCTCTACACCGGTCTGGACCTGCGGAAGTTCTACTGAGCCGCGGGCGCGCTTCGCGTCCGGGCGCTTGTCCGCATCCTGTTGATGTCACCGGCGGAGAAGGTCGTTCGCTCCCGCGCGTTCGCCTGGGCACTCATCGTGCTGCCCGGGCTGTGGCCTGCCTGGCCGTTCTTCGTCACGGAGGACGCCGCCGCGCTGACCGATCCGCTCAAGTACGTCCTGCATCACTGGGGCCTGGTGGGCTGCGTGCTGCTGGCGGCGGTGCTGACGTTCTCGCCGCTCCGGGTGCTATTCCCGCGGTCTGGTCTGGCGCGGGCGCTCAACCGGCACCGGCGCCTTACCGGGGTTGCTGCCTTCGCCTATGCGTTGCTGCACTTCGCCGCGCACACGCGCCATGTGTACGATGGCACCTTCGAGACCTTCTGGAAGGAGATCGGGAAGCCCTTCCAACTCGCCGGCTTGGGCGCACTCGTGATCCTGCTCGTGCTCACCGTCACGAGCCTCGACGTGGCCGTCCGTCGCCTGGGCGCCCGCGCGTGGAAAAACCTCCACCGGTTGGCCTACGTCGCCGCGGCGCTCGCTGCCTGGCATCAGGCGGTCGCGCGGAAGGTCTTCCCGCCGCAGGTGATCTGGATCTTCGGTCCGGTCGTTGTCCTCCAGATCGCCCGCCACTGGCGGGAGCGGCGCACGCGAGACGCGACTTGATTCAGGCCGACTCCTCCCAGCCGCCCGCGAGGTGCAGCAGCACCTCGGCCGATCGGGTCATGTCCTGCAGCGACACCCACTCGCGCTGGCTGTGGACCTCCTGCATGCCGGTGAAGAGGTTCGGTGCCGGCAACCCGCGGGCGGTTAGGCGCGAGCCGTCCGTCCCGCCGCGCACCGCGTTCACGACGGGTTCGATTCCGGCGCGGCGCACCGCGGCCAGCGCGTGCTCGACGGGCCGCATGTCCTTCTCGAGCCAGTAACGCATGTTGCGGTACTGCTCGGTGAAGTTCACCTCGACGCGCGCCCGCGGCTCGGCGGCGCGGATCGCCGCCGCCGCCTGTTCCACGAGCGCGCGCTTTTCCGAGAGGCCGTCCAAATCGAAGTCGCGCAGGATGAGGCGCACCGTTGCCCGCTCACTGTTGCCCGTGATTTCCACGGGATGAACGAATCCCTCGCGCCCGGCGGTATGCTCGGGCGAAACCCCGGCGGGCAGTGCCGCGACGAACCGGCCCGCGAGCCGCAGGGCGTTTACCATCGTGTCCTTGGCCCAGCCGGGATGCGCGGCCACGCCCACGAACTCCACCCGCGCGCCGTCGGCCGAGAAGGTCTCGAAGTTCACTTCGCCGCGTTCGCCGCCGTCGAGCGTGTAGGCGACGTCGGCGCCGACGAGCGCAAGGTCGAGCTTCTCGACTCCGCGGCCGATCTCCTCGTCGGGATTGAAGCACAGGCGGATCTTCCCGTGCGGGATCTCTGGATTCCGCAACAGGTGGCGGGCGGCGGCCATCACGATCGCGACGCCGGCCTTGTCGTCGGCGCCGAGCAGGGTGGTGCCGGAGGCGGTGATGATGTCCTCGCCGACCGCCTGACGGAGGTAGGGGAGGGCGGCGGGGTCGAGCACCTGCGAGGGATCGTCGGGCAGCGTGATCGGACGCCCGTCGTAGTTGCGATGCACGAGGGGCCGCGCGCCTCCCGGCAGTTCCGTCGCGGTGTCCACGTGGGCGAACCAAGCGAGGGTCAGCACGCCGGCCTTGCGCGAAGTCGCCGGGATCGTGGCGAGGAGGTAGCCGTGCTCGTTTAGGGTGACCTCAGCCGCGCCGATCTCCCGCAACTCACGTTCAAGCAGTCGCAGCAGATCCCATTGGCACGGGGTACTCGGGGTTTCGGTTCCGTGCGCGTCGCTGCGGGTCTCGATCCGCACATAGCGGCAGAAGCGCTCCAGCAGGTCCTCGGCGTCGATCGGCATCCGCGCAGCCCAGCGCCGACGCCGATGGCGGGCGAGGGTGAAAACCCAAGCCCATCCTGTGTCAGTGCGAGAAATCCTCCAGGCGACGGCAGGTCGCTGGAAAGCTCGTCAGCAGCAGTCGGTCAGCGGTCACGAGTTGCGTCTGCAAGGCTTGGGCCAAGGCGACGAACTCGCAGTCGTAGGCTGAGCAGCGGGAGAGTGCGACCAGTCGAAGGACGGCCTCGTCTGAAACCACATGCTCGCCTCCGGTCAGACAAAGCTGCGCGCGACGGAGGATGACTTCGCTGTCGGCAACGGTGACCTTCCCCGATCGGATCAGGCCGGCCAGCACGTTTCGGAACTCGGAGCGCCACAAGAGCGGTGCCGCCCATTCCGGTTCTGCCGCCAGCAAACGGTCGACGGACTCGCTGGCCGTTCCGGGCAGGAGGCGATAGGCGAGAATGTTCGTGTCGACGACGATCACTTGCGCCCCTCGCGTTTGAGGCGATCTATTTCCTCGGGCGTCACCGAGAAGCCAAAGGTCGCCCGAAATTCACGGGCCTCGGCCAGCAGTTTTGCCGTGTCGATCCTCCGGCTTGGAGCCACCGCTTCCTCAAGCAGGGAAATCACCTCCTGGTTGAGGCTGCGCTTGTGGCTGCTGGCGCGGGCCTTCAGTCGTCGATGTAGGTTTGCGGGTAGCGCCTTGAGCGTGATCGTAGGCATAATGCAACCAAAGTGGTTGCGCACGACCTCACGTCAAGGAGGGCTCGCTTGCCTCACCTTGAGGTTCCGGATCTCGAGATGGCTCTTCACGGTGCGGAGGCCGAACCAGCCGGAGGTGAGCGGGGCGGGGTCGCGGAAGGTGAAGATCCGTTCGCCGTCGCACCAGTATTCAGCGATGCCGTCGCGGGCGACGAGGCGGATGCGGTACGTGTGGTTCGGCCGCAGCAGGAAGCGCGGCGCGGAGAGGTCGTGCTCGGGGCGCAGTGGGCGGGCATCGGTGCCGTCGTAGCGGCGGAAGCGCGTCGTGGTGTTCCCGTGGCCGCCCTGGCCGACGTAGTAGGTGTGCAGGGTGTTGTAGTCGGAAAACCGCCCCGTGCGGCCGGACGGCATTTCGGCGGGATTCCGCGGGTCCGTCGCCATCCAGAAGCAGTTGAGGTCCGAAAGCCGGTCAAACGTGCCGCCGGCCAGGACCACCCGCGCCTCGTACTCGATCTCCACGGGCGCGGTGAGACGCTCCCGCCACCAGACCGTACAGCCGCCGGCGTCGCGGATCACGAGCGCGCCGTTCTCCACCGTGACGGAGCCGCCGGGCATCTGCTCGACCGACCATTGAGCGCGGTCGGCGGTAGCGCTGGTTGCGGCGAGGTGGCCGAAAAAGAAGGCGAGGCCCGCGAGGAGCGCGCGTAAGCTCATCGGAGGTCAGCCGCCCCGAGTTCGAGGCTGGCGCCGCGGCGGCGGAGGCGCAGGGGGGCACCGAATGTCCGGGAAAGGTTGGCGGAGTTGAGCATGGCCTCGCGCGGCCCCGCGGCGAGCACGCGCCCGGCGCGCAGCAGCAGGGCGTGGGAGAACGCGGGGGTGATCTCTTCGACGTGGTGCGTGACGAGCACGAGCGCGGTGGCGCGCAGGCCGCGATGGCGCGCGATCCGCTCGAGGGTCGCGAGGAAGCGCCGGCGGGCGACCGGATCTAGTCCGGCGCAGGGCTCGTCGAGGATGAGGAGGCGCGGCCGCGCCATCAGCGCGCGGGCAATGAGGACGCGCTGCCGCTCGCCTTGGGACAGGTACGCCCACTCGCGGTCGGCGAGCCGGGCTATCCCCGTCAGCCGCAGGAGCCGGAGCGCGGCCGCGCGGTCGGCGCGGGTGCCCGCGTGCCAGAGGTCGAGCTGCGCGTATTTTCCGCTGATCACGGTGTCGAGCGCCACCTCCGACGGCGGGATCGATTGGGCGAAGGCGCTCGTGACGATCCCGAGGTGCAGGCGCAACTCGCGCCAGTCGCTGGCCCCGTAGCGGCGGCCGAGCACGGCGAAGCCGCCCTCGGTGGGGGAGAGGAAACCGGTGAGCGCCTTGAGCAGGGAGGTCTTGCCGGAGCCGTTCGCGCCGAGAATCACCCAATTCTCGCCGGATCCGACCCGCCAGCTGACGTCGCGAAGGATGACGGTGCGTCCGCGGACGACGCGCAGGCGGCTGACCTCGAGGACGGGATCCTTCACGGGGCGAAGGCTCGGGCGGAGGGTTGCGTCGGTCAACCGCGCGCCTCACAACGCCCCGATGCGTTCGTTCCGCCTCCCGCTGCTCGCTGCCGCCGCGTTCCTCGCGCCGCTGCTGTCCGCGCGGACGTTCACCGTCGTCGCTTACAACGTGGAGAACCTCTTCGACCTCGACGGCGTGAGCGGCTACGAGGACTACCAGCCGGCTCGGTACACGCCGGCGCACGCGTTGACGAAGCTCCGCAACATCGCGCGGGTCGTGGCGCGTTACGACGAAGGCCGCGGGCCCGACGTGCTCCTGCTCAGCGAGATCGAGGTCGACGCCACGCCGGGTGCCACGGCGCCCGATTACGACGCGATCCTGGCCCGGTTCCGCGGAACCACCCTCGGCCGGCTGCTCGGCGCGGCCCCGCTGGATCCCGCGGTGGCCGACCTGCCGGCGGAGGCGCTGCTCTTGAAGGCCCTGGCCGACGCCGGCGTCACGGGCTACCGGGTCGTGACGGGCGAAAACGTGACCGCCCCGGGATCCGAGCGCCGGCAGGAGATCCGCTGCGCGGTCCTGACGCGGCTGCCGGTGCGGAAGGTGCGGTCGCATCCCACGCTCAACGCCCGCGCCATCCTGGAAGTCGAGGCGGAGGTCGATGGCGCGTCACTCTACCTTTTTGCGAATCACTGGAAGTCGGGGGCCAGCGACCCGGAGACCGAGCCGGTGCGCGTGGCGAACGCCCGCACGCTGCGGGCGCGCCTCGACGAGATCTTCGCGGCCGACGCCAACGCCGACATCATCATCGGCGGCGACCTCAACTCGCAATACAACCAGCGCCAGCGTTATCCGCGCATGAAGGAGACGGGCATCAACGACGTGCTTGGCTCGCAGGGCAACGAGCTGGCGGTGCGGCAGCCCGGACGTCCGCTTTACAACCTTTGGTTCGAACTGCCGGCGGAACGGCGCGGCAGCGATACCTACCGGGGCGAATGGGGCACGCTCATGCACCTCATCATCTCGCGCGGCCTCTACGACCACAACGGCGTGCAGTACGTCGACAATTCCTTCGCGGTGGGCCGCTTCCCCGGGCTCAACGCCGACGCCGACGGCCTGCCGGTGCGTTGGACGTTCGACGGGCCGGCGGGTGGCGGTTTCTCGGACCATTTCCCGGTGTCGGCGCGTTTCACGACCGTACCCGATGGCCGGCGCGACCGCTGGCTTGCGCTGAAGAACGCCTCGGACGGCGCCAGCACGGGCGAGCCGGTGAAAGCGGTGGACCACGCCAAGGTTGACCTCGAGGGCCGGGCGTTGCGGCTGGATACGCTGGCGGCGGGAACGCGCCTGCAGCAGGACGAGTTCAAGGGGAAGATCGTGCGCGTGGACGGACGCGTGGCCCCCGGTTCCCGCCTGGCGGTGGAGTTCCGCGGCGAGACGTTCGACGTGTGGGTGCCCGACGAGTCGTTGCGGGGCCGGCTGAGGGGCTCGTTCAAGGAAGGTGCGCCGATGCGGTTCTTCGGGGAACTGGGCCAGTACCGCGGCCGCTGGCAGTTCGTGATTCAGGACGCCTCGTGGGTGAAATGATTTCGACCATGCTTACCGTTTACACCTACGCCAAGTGCTCGACTTGCCGGGCCGCGACGAAGTGGCTCCGCGACCGGGGCCTTCCCTTCGAGGAACGCGCGATCCGCGAGACCCCGCCCTCGGCGGCGGAGCTGCGCCGCATGCTGTCCGCCCGTGGCGGGGAAATCCGTCGGCTCTTCAACACGTCCGGCGCCGATTACCGCGAGCAGCGGCTTGGGGAAAAAATCCCCGGGTTGTCCGAGGCCGAGGCGCTCGCGCTGCTCGCCGGCAACGGCAATCTCGTGAAGCGCCCCTTCGCCCTCGGCGACGGGGTGGCGCTGACGGGTTTTGATGAAGCCGTTTGGGAGGCGGCGTTTTCCCGCTGATGAACGCGACGAATTCAGATCCCACTCTCGCCGCCGCGTTGCGCTGGCTCGCGACGCATGCGGGCTTTCCCGGCCGCCGGCTTCCGCCCGAAGCCGTCGGGATGGTGTGCGCGGCCGCGCTGGCGACGGCCGAGGAGGAGGCGGAGCGCGAGCGTTTCCTGATCCAGCGCCGCGATCCCGCGCAGACCTCCGCGCTGAAGGCGCTCGGCCTGCGCCGCTCGCAGGTCCACTTCAAGTGCGACAACAGCGCCAAGGTCTGAACCGCGCCGGTCGGCCATCGCCGCGGGCCTGAAGGACCGATGGAGCTCATCGACACGCACACGCACCTCGAGTCGTTCGCGCGGCGCGGCGACCTGCCGGCCGCGTTGGAACGCGCGCGGGCGGCCGGGGTCGCGGCGATGATCACGATCGGCACGGGGCCGGATGACTGGACTCTTTACCGCGACCTTGCCGCGGAGCATGCGGCGGGCGGCTTCATCCGGCACACTGTCGGGCTGCATCCGTGTTCGGTCGATGCCGGCTGGGAGGCGGCGGTGGCGGGCATTGAGGCCTGTTTCGCGGCGGAGCCGCGCCCAGTGGCGCTTGGCGAGTGCGGGCTGGACCGGTTTCACCTGCCGAAGGAGCCGGCCGCGGCGGAGGAGATCTTCGGCTGGCAGCGGGCGGCATTCGCCGAGCAGTTGGCGATCGCGCGCCGTTTGGACGTTCCCGTCGTGGTGCATTCCCGCGGGGCGTTCGCGGAGTGCGTGGCGATGTTCGACACCGCCGGTATCGACTGGCGGAAGGTCGTTTTCCACTGCTTCACCGAAGGAGCGACCGAGATGGCGGAGATCAACCGGCGCGGTGGCGCGGGGTCCTTCACGGGCATCCTGACCTACAAGACGGCCGAGGTTGTGCGGGCGGCCGCGCTCGCGCAGGGTCTAGACCGGTTCATGCTCGAGACCGACGCGCCCTACCTCACGCCGATGCCGCATCGCGGGAAGCCCAACGAGCCCGCGTTCGTGCGGCACACGGCGGAGTTCGCCGCGGGCCTGTTCGGCGTCTCGCTCGACGAATTGGCGCGCGTCTCGGCGGCAAACGCCCGCCAGTTCTTCGGACTCTGAGCCGGCGGCCCTCAGCGGAGCTGCTTCAGCAGGAACGCGTACGCCAGGGCGTTCATGTAGGCCGACTGGCGGTTGTTGGCCGCGCCGCCGTGGCCGCCCTCGATGTTCTCGTAGTAGAGCACGTCGTGACCCTGCTCGAGCATGCGGGCCACCATCTTGCGCGCGTGGGCCGGATGCACGCGGTCGTCGCGCGTCGAGGTGGTGAACAGCACGCGGGGGTACTTCGCCCCGGCCTTCACGTTCTGGTACGGTGAGTAACGCGAGATGTACTCCCACTCCGCCGGTACGTCGGGGTTGCCGTATTCGCCCATCCACGAGGCGCCCGCCAGCAGCGTGTGGTAACGACGCATGTCGAGCAGCGGCACTTGGCAGACCACCGCGTTGAAGAGGTCCGGCCGCTGCGTGAATACCGCGCCGACGAGCAGGCCGCCGTTGCTGCCGCCCTGGATGCCGAGGTGGCGGGGTGACGTGACCTTGCGCCGCACGAGGTCCTCGCCGACCGCGATGAAGTCGTCGTAGGCGCGCTGGCGGTTGGCCTTGAGCGCCGCCTGGTGCCATTGCGGGCCGAACTCGCCGCCGCCGCGGATGTTCGCGAGGACGTAGACGCCGCCGCGTTCCAGCCAGGCCGCGCCCATCGCTGCGCGGTAGCCGGGCGTCTGCGACAGCTGGAAGCCGCCGTACCCGTACAGCAGCGTGGGGCTGGTGCCATCGGTCTTCAGTCCGCGCCGGGAGACTTGGAAATAGGGGATCCGCGCCCCATCCCGTGACACCGCCTCGTGCTGGGTCACCTCATGTCCGTCCGCCGCGAAGAACGCCGGCAGCTGTTTCAGCAGTTCGCGCCCCGGCTGGCCAAGCGTGCCGCGGTAGAGGCTCGGCGGCGTGAGGAAGTCGTCGACGTTCAGCCAGTAGTCGTCCGTCTCGTCGTCGACGCCGCTGGCCGAGACGCTGCCGAACTCCGGGGCCGCCAGCGGCTCGCGGGACCATTTTCCGTCTTCGCGCGGCGTGAGCACGAACAGTCGGTTCCGGACGTTGTCGAGTTCGTTGACGATGACGTGGCGGCGGGTGCGGCTGTAGCCGGCGAGCGACTTGCGCGGGCCCGGTTCGAAGAGCGTGGCGAATTCGCGAGAGCCCGCGAGGTAGCGGTCCCACGGCATCGCCAGCAGAGCGCCCGCGGGGTACGTGCGCCCGCCGGCCTTCCATTCGGAACGGAGCGTCACGAGGATGTGCTCGCGCCAGGTGCCCATCCGGGCGTCGTCGGGCAGGTCGAGCTTTCGGAAGCGGTCGCCGTCGCGCGTGAAGTGCTCGGCGGTGAAGAACGTCACCGCGCGGCGGGCGAATTCCCGGCGGAAGCCGGGCTCGACCACCGTGTAGGCGCTGGCGCTCACGTCCTTGGCCTGGCCCTCGAAGACCGTCCGCGCTTCCGCGAGCGGCGTGCCGCGGCGCCACTCCTTCACGACGCGGGGATAGCCGGAGTCGGTCAGGCTGCCGGCGCCGAAGTCCGTCCCGACGTAGAGCGTGTCGCGATCGCGCCAGGAGACGGAGCTCTTGGCCTCGGGCAGCGTGAAGCCGCCGGTGACGAAGGTCTTCGCGACCGGATCAAATTCGCGCGTGACGGTCGCGTCGGCTCCTCCGCGGGAGAGGCTCAGGAGAACGCGGTCGAGGCTGGGCTCCAGCCAATCGGCGCCCTTCCAGACCCAGTTTTCCTTCTCGGCAGCGGCGAGGGCGTCGAGGTCGAGGACGGTTTCCCAGGTGGGAGCGGGCTTGCGGTATTCCTCCAGCGTGGTGCGGCGCCAGAGGCCGCGCGGGTTGCGGGCGTCGCGCCAGAAATTGTAGTAGTGCGCGCCGTGCTTGGAGACGTACGGAATGCGCTCCTTGGAATCGAGGATGGCCAAGAGCCGGTCCTGGATGGGTTTGAAGTCCGGCGTCGCCTCGAGCTCGCGCTGCGAGGTGGCGTTGCGCTCGCGGGCCCAGTTGAGCGACCGATCCGACGTGACCTCCTCCAGCCAGACGTAGGGGTCGGCGGGCGGGGGCGTCTGGGCGTGGGCGGGGTTCAAGGCGGCGAGCGCCGCGAGGGCGAGGAGGGGACGGGTGGGCATGGCGGCACGGTGCGCGGGAGCAGCGTTTTGCCAACCCGCCTTTTCGCGCGCGGCTTCAGGCGTCGCGCAGGCGCCGTTCGATCACGCGTTCCGCGGGGTTGAACGGCGCGAGTTCGGCCAAGCCCAGACCGCGGACCGCCGCCTCAAGCAACGTGTCCTCGCCGGCTTGGGCGCCGGATGTTCCCGCGAAATGGCGTCCGGCCTCCAGCAAGGATCGCAGCGGGATGAGGCCGATGAGTTCCGAGCCGGTGGCCCGCACGCCGCGGGCGGCGGCGGCGCGCCGCACGCTCTCGAAGGCGACGTGCAGCGGCGTCACGGCGAGGTCGGTGAGGTTCATGGAGACCTGCGCGCGGCCGTACTCGGGGATGTGCCAGCCGATCGCCTTCACCGCGCGCAGCATTCCCGGGAGCCGGGCGCCCGCGCCACCCGGAGCCGGCCGGCCCGACTCCCGCACGTCGCAGGCGATCTCGTGCGCGAGTTCGCGCGAGGGGGTGTCGAGGTTGACGTTGAATGCTGCGAGGAAGTCGCGTGCCCCGATCACGGTCGCGCCACGGCGGGCGTCGAACTCGGCGGGGCCGAAGTCCGGGCGCCATTCCGGGCGGAGGACCTTCTCTGCCAAGCCCTCGTACTCGCCGGCGCGGATCACGGCGAGGTTGCGGCGGGCGGGATCGGGTTGGGCGCGCTCGTAGAGATACACCGGTAGGCCGAGTTCTCGGCCGACGCGTTCTCCGAGTTCGCGGGCGAGGTCCGCCGCCTCGTTGAGCGTCAGGCCCGAGATCGGCACGAGCGGGCAGACGTCGGTGGCGCCGATCCGCGGATGCGCGCCGTGGTGGCGGCGCATGTCGATGACCTCGCCGGCGCGGCGGATCGCGCGGAACGCGGCTTCGGTTACGGCGGCGGGTTCGCCCGCGAAGGTGACGACGGTACGGTGGGCGCCGTGGCCCGGGTCGACGTGGAGTACCTTCGCCCCGGGCACCCCGCGGATCGCGTCCGTGAGGGCGCCGATCACCTCAGGATCGCGTCCCTCGCTGAAGTTGGGGACGCACTCAAGGACCGGGCTCATGCGCGGCCGAGGGAGCGGAGGAGCGCCTCGGCGCAGGCGCGGGAAAAGGCGGGGTCGTTGATCTCGACGTCGAGCTCTATGACCGGGATTCCGGGGCGCAGGCCGGCGCGGATCGCGGCGAAGAGGGCGTCGTCGGACTCCGGATCGTGGAACGGTTTGCCGGGGGCGCTGATGACGCTGATGGCGCGGCGCGGGATGAGGAAAGTCACGGGCGCCTGGTAGCGGTTCAGTTTTTCCGCGAGGATGCGGCCGAGTTCCACGCACTCGGCCGGCGTGGTACGCATGAGTGTCACCTGCGCGTTGTGCTGGTAGAAGTTCCGGCCGGCGAACTTCGCGGGCACGCTGGCGCGTTCGCCGAAGTTCACCATGTCGAGGCAGCCCGGCGTGACGATGGCGGGCACGCGGGCCGCGGCGGCGGCGTCGAGGCGGGTCGGGCCGGCGGTGAGCACGCCGCCCACGAGTTCGTCGGCCCACTCGGTGGTGGTGACGTCGAGCACGCCGGCGACCATTCCGCTGGCGATGAGCGACTCCATCGCGCGGCCGCCGTTGCCGGTGGCGGCGAAGACCAGCACCTCGAAGCCGGCGGCCTCGAGGATCCGCTTCGCCTCGGTGACGCACGCAGTGGTGTTGCCGAACATGCTTGCGACGATCAGCGGCTTGTCGGCCGCAGGGGCGGCATCCCCCGCGCGGGCGCGGGCCTCGACCATGCCGCAGATCGCGCCGGCGGCGTTGGTGAAGATGGCGCGCGAGACGCGGTTGACCCCGGCGACGTCGACGATGGCGGGCATCATCGTGATGTCGGTGGTGCCGACGTAGTGCGCCGTTTGGCCGCTCGCGAGGGTGGAGACCATCACCTTGGGGAAGCCGATGGGCAGTGCGCGCATGCCGGCGGTGGCGATGGCGGTGCCGCCGCCGCCGCCGAGCGAGACGACGCCTTGGATTTTCCCCGCCGCGGCGAGCTCGGCCAGCAGCGCGGCGGCGCCGCGGCCCATGAGCGAAACGGACTCCCCGCGATCCTTGCGCGCGAGGATTGAGCGCCAGTCGTCACCGCCGCGCCGGGCGACCTCCTCGGCCGGCACGTCGGGTGGGAGGGAGGGTGCCCCTAGGCACCCGACGTTGATCAGGAGCGGCGTGTGGCCGCGGGAGCGGATGACCTCCGCGAGGAAGGCGTGCTCCGGGCCCTTGGTGTCGAAGGTACCGAGGACGGCGATGGTGGGCATGGGGTGGCGGGGGAAGCGGACGCGCGTTCGCCGCGAGCGTTTCAGCGCGGCGGCGCGAGGAAGCGCGTCCGCAGGCCTTCCGGTGAGTAAACCTGGAAGTCGCGATCCAAGGTCACGAGTTCGAGGTCGGCTGCGATGGCGAAAGCCGCGAGGTAGGCGTCCATCCAAACTTTCGGGGAGGCGGTTTCGCGGGAGGCGAGGCGATGCCAGAGCGCGGAGAGGCCGCGTGGTTCGTCCCGCACCCTTACGGAAGGAAGCCGTTCCAGCGCGGCCAGTGCGGCGAGGGCGTGGCGGTTTGTCATGCCCTCGGCGCCGTAGCGCACGAGTATCCGCGGGGAAGTCACCAGCCGCAGGTAGCTCTGTTGCGTCGCGCGGCAGAAAACGGCCGGATTCGCCGGAGTGGCCGCTTCGAGACTCGCGAGACTGGTCGCGTGGAACTCGTGGGTGGAAAAGGTCGCCGCGACCCAGACGTTGGAGTCAATGAGCGAGCCCGCCACGGTTCAGATCCTCTTCGGCGATGATTTCCTGTTCTAGGGCGACGATTTCCCGGGCGCTCATCTTCTTCCCCGGGGTGCCGGGGCGGCAGTTGAACACTGGGAAGCCCTGCGGGCTGACCCCGAGGCCCTTGGGCAATTGCTCGGGTTTGGCGACGGCGGAGCTTTCGAGGCCCAAGCCGCGCCGCAGCGCACTTGCGGCGACGTCCTTGAGCTTCAGTCGATCGTGCACGCTTCGGAGCTTGAGCTCCCGCACGAGGTCATCGGGCAGGTCGAGCGTGGTCTTCATGAAGCCAGAAAACCAGCAAACCAGCTTGCCGTCAAGCTGGGGGCCGACCGTGGGCCGCTCCTGCCCGTTCGATCGTTGGGCGACTTACTTCCCTCCGACCCACTTCACGGCGTTCACGAGCAGGGCCTTGAAGGCCGGGTGGTCGTGGGTGCGCTCGTCGTGGCCGAGGGTGAGGCCGACGACGCGGGCCTGCTCGTGGCGGGTGATCCACGCCACCGGGTGCGGCTTCGAGAACTTCAGGCTCGGCGAGCTTTCGGCCAGCACCTCGATCGTGGCGGTTCCGGCGGGGATCTTCTCGGGCTCCGCGTTCATGTAGTAGAGCTCGTCGACCACCTCGAAGCGGGCGGGCACGCCGCGCATCACCGGGTGGTCGGGCTTGACCGCGTGCACCACGTAGGGCCCGAGCTTGTCGTGGCCGCGCGAACCGCCGCCGACAAGGCGAGCGTTGAGCTCGGGCCAGTTCGGGTAGGCGTACCACGTGCCCGGGTGGAGCATGACGACGCCCTTCCCGGCGGCTGCAAAGCCCAGGAGCGCCTTCCGGTACGCCGGGGTGTCGAAGAACATCCGGTTCACGCTGACCACGGCGACATCGGCCTCGGGCAGGGTTGCGGCGGCCTGGTCGCGGTCCTCGGTGTAGTGGACGCTGAAGCCGACGGCGCGCAGGGTGGCGGAGTCGGTTCCGCCGAAGAATTCCGTGAACTTGTGCGAGCTGCCGCCGCCGATGAGGAGCACGCGCGTCTTGCCGGCTTCCCATTGCACCTTCTCCACGGGCGGAAGCGGGCGGTCGTTCTTACCGCCTTCCTTGGGGCCGGCGTTCGCCGGAGCGGCGGTCGCGACGGCCGCAGCGGTCTGCTGGACGGCGCCTGCCTTTGCGGCGGCTTTGCCCTTGCCTGCTTTCTTCGCGGGGGCAGGGGCGGATGTCCCGCCGCCGGACGTACTGGTCGAAGACAAGAACGCGATGATGTCGCGGAGGCCCTCGGCGCCGAGGCCCTCGAGGCCCTCGGGCATCAGCGAGCGGCGGGTGTTTTCGCGGTTGGTGATGTCCTCACGGCGCACCTCAGTGTCGCCGCCCTGGTTGCGGAGGGTGACGGTGTTGGCGTTCTCGTTGACGATGACGCCGACGAGCGTTTCGCCCTTCTTGGTGGTGAGGTTCCACTGCCAGTAGTTGGGTTCAACCTGGCGGTTAGGATCGACGATGTGGGTGAGCAGTTCGAGGGCTCCCTTGGAGCCGATGCCGGCGAGGGGCGGGCCGACGTCGCGGAGGCCGATGTCGCCGTACTTGTGGCAGATGGCGCAGGCGGCGGTGAAGACCATGCGTCCGTTGGCCACGTTGCCGGCTTTCGTCACCTCGGGCATCAGCTTCGCGATGAGGTCGTCCTTTTGTCCGGCCTCTGGACTGAGCTTCTCGAGCACGTTGGTGGCTGCGTTGGCGACACCGCGGTTTGGATGGGTGCGCAGGCGGGCGAGGTTGCCGGGGCCGACTTCCTTCGTTGTCAGATTTCCGCTACGCAGCGCCTCGAGCAAAGCGTGGGAGGCCTCCGGGCGACGGATGATCTGCTCGAACACCGTCGGGGACTGGGTGGCCTTGAAGGCGGCCACGAGGACCGCGTCGGCGTCCTTGCCGGGCGCGGCGCCGAGTGCGGCGGTGAGGGCGCTGCGCAGGGCGGGGGAGGTGCCCGGCTCGCGCAGCAGGTCGGCGACGGCGGCAAGCGCCGGCTGGCGCGATGACGTGAGGCTGAGCAGGCTGGCGGCTAGCTCGGCGCGGCGAGCGTCGGGCTGGGCGCGGTCAACGAGGTCGCGCTGCATCTGGCGAACGACCGGTTCGGCCGCGGCCGCGAGCTGGCCGGTGCGATCCCATTTGGCGACGAGCTGCAGGGCGGCGGCCACGGTGGCGGAGTCGGCCAGCAGGCGCTGGAGCAGCCGGGAGGTGGCGGCGTCGACGACGGCGGGCACGGCTTCCTGTGAGGCGAGGCCGCGGAGCAGGGCGACCTTGACGGGAGCCGCGGCCGCCGGGGCGTTCGCTGCGGCCTGAACGAGGGCGGGGGCGCGGTCGGCCGGGACCGATGGTGCGAGGGCGGCGACGAACGACGCGAGCGCGGCGGAGTTGGGTGCGTTCAGCGCGAGCGCGAGGTAGTCGGGCGCCTGGGCGGAGGCGGCGGCGATGAGCGCGGAGCGCGTCCAGTCGTCTCCGGCGGCGGCGTATTCCGCGAGGACGGCCTGGCGCTGGGCGGGGGTCGCGGCGGCGTTGGCGGCGGCGTAACGCTGCTCGGGGATGCTGCCGACCGTGGGACGTTTGAGGGAGGCGAGGGCCTTCGCGCCGGCCTCACCATGGTTCTCCATGACGAGGCGCCAGGCCGTCTTTCGCACGTGGGCGTTGGGGCTGGTCTCGATCGTACGGACGAGCCCGGCGAGGTCGCCCTTGGCGAGCGTGGGTACCGCGAGCTTGCGCGCCTCCTTGTGCTGCACGCGCCAGATGCGGGAGAAGTAGTGGTCGCGGTCGGGACGGACGGCGGCGTTGGCCGGGCCGTGGACTGGTCCTCGGGTGTCGTTGTGGATCACCGCCTGATTGTAGAAATCGACCACGTAGAGCGCGCCGTCGGGGCCGATGCGGGTCTCGATCGGACGGAACCACAGGTCGCTGCTGCGCATGAATTCCGTCTCCTCGCGACCGGGCTCGCGGGAGACGTCGTAGCTCACTCCGTCGCGTCGCACAAACTGATGGTGCACGATGTTGAGGGTCGGCTCGCCGGTGAAATAGCTGTAGTTCCATCGCTCCGGCCAAGCGCCGCCCTCGTAGATCGCGCAGCCGGCCGCGGCGGTGAAGCGGCCGACTTGGTCGATCTGCACGTAGGCCTGCTCGGGCCATGTCATCAGCGGGTAGGTGCGCTGGTTGACGATCATTCCCTTCCAAGACGTCGTGCCTGCCACCTTGCCCTTCGCGAGCACGCTCTCGGGGAGCAGGCTGTGGAAAAACACCGTGCCGCTCGTGGGCTGGGTCCAGAAGATCTGGCCGTCCCAGGTGGTCTCGAGGCCCCAGGTGTTGCCGTTACGGCTGCTGTACTGCTCGAACGCGGAGCCGTCGGGCCGGAAGCGCACCACGCCACTGCCGCCGTTGCCGAAGGTGCGCGAGCCGTCGCCCGACTTCACCTCGCCGGCGGAGTAGCCGTGCGTCGCGTAGATCCAGCCGTCGAGCCCCCAGCGGAGGTTGTTGATGACCGCGTGGGTGTCGCGGATGCCGAGGCCGGTGTAGAGCTTCACGCGGCGGTCGGCCACGCCGTCGCCGTTGGTATCCTCGAGGAACCAGATGTCGGGCGCGCACGCGGCGATGACGCCGTTGCGGTGGAACACGAAGCTGGTGACGAGCTCGAGCTTGTCGGCGAACACCTGCTTGCGATCCATCACGCCGTCGCCGTCGGAATCGGTGAGGATCGAGATGCGATCCTCTGGCTCGCGCTCCGTGCGGGCGCCGCGCAGATAGCCGCTGTCCTTCCAAGGCTCGACGTTGGGCGTGCGGCGGCCGTTGGGGTATTCGGGCGTCTCCGCGACCCAGAGGCGGCCGCGCTCGTCCCAGTCGATGTTCATGACCTTGTTCGCCAGCGGCTCGGCGGCGATGAGGGACAAGTTGAACTCGGGGTGGACCTCGATCTTGGCGGCGGCCTTGGACGGATGGATGGGGCCGTCGGCCGGGTAGCGCAGGGCGTCACCGAGCTCCTCGGGCCGGCAGAGCACATCGGCGTTCGCGCGACCGGCGGCCCACGCGATGCCGCGCAGGAGGATGGCGCGGTAGTTCACGCGGTTGAAGTTCTCGTAGAGGTGGCCGGGGATGGACACGAAGGCGCGGTAGGGCTTCGCGGCGCCCTCGAGCGTGCGCTCGTAGGTCCACATCTGGGGCTGGATGTCGTAGATGTTGACGCCCTTGCGGAGGGCGACGGCCTCGGCGGCGCGGGCCTGGGCCTCGCGGTTGCCGCGGCCGCCGGTGTCGATCGCCTTCGGGGTGTAGGCGGCGGCGAGCACGCGGGCTTCGGGCAGCAGGTCGAGGTCGTAGTAGATCTCGTCGTTCATCGCCCAGTTGGAGGCACCGGCGCTGATGGGATGGTCGCGGTCCGTGAAGTAGAGGTGCATGGGCGCCTCGAGCCACTTGGTGACGCCCTGCCGCCAGGTGCCGCCCATGATCGGTTTGAACCACTCGGGGTCGCGGGTGACCATGCCGGCGTGGATGGCGACCACGCCACCGCCGCGGCGGAGGAATTCCATCAGGTTGGCGCGGTCCTCGGCCGCGGGAATGTTGCCCGCCTCCTGGGCGTGGAGTACGAGGACGTCGGCCTGTGCGAGCTGCTCGCGCGTCGGGAAGGAGTCGGTGGCGACGACCTGGGCGCCGCGGGCTTGGAGGAGCGGGACCCACTCGGCCTTGAAGCGCGGATAGTCGTGGGCGCCGGGGCCGTGGGACTTCGGGCCGGAGCGCAGGAGGACTCGGATCGGCGGCTCGGCGGCGAAGGCGGCGGAAACGAGGGCCAGGGTGAGGAGCAGGAGGCGTTTCATGTTGAAGGGTTTTTCCGGAAAGGGGGCGGAGGGGAGGGAAACTTCAGGCGCGGGTTCGGCAGGCCGGGAGCCCGTGGCGAAGGGAGGCCCAGGGTTCCTGGGAGGAAACGTCGCAGGGGTCGGGCACCTCGGCCTGCCCCGCGGGCAGCTTGGCCGGGGAGAGGATGGCGAGGAACACGAGCGGTTCGGCGTGGGGGTTGTAGGTGGCGTGCACGACGCCGGCCGGGATGTGCGCGATCTCGCCGGGCCCGAGGATGCGGCGCTCGGTGCCCACCCATTGCTCGGCGCGGCCGTACACGACATGGATGATCTCCTCGCGGTGCGGATGGAAATGGAACGGATGGCAGTGCATCGGATCCATGTTGGCGCGCACGAGCAGGAGCTTCTCGGCCGCGACGACGTCGGGGCGGCAGAGCCACTCGTTGTTGGTCCAGGCGTTGGGCTCGCGCAGGGCGTCGGCGATCTGCACGAAGCGGCGGTCGGCGGGGTTCATGGGGCGGGGAAAGGGGTAGCGGCTTCGCGGCCGCGGCGGCCCGCGCTCAGCGGCGCGGGAGCGTGAGGCTCTTGAACTTGCGGGTGAGGCCGGTGAGCGACTCCTCGACGCCCATGCGCTCGAGGCTGCTGGCGCCGACGAAACCCACCGCCGAGGTCCCGCGGATCACGCGGTCGGCGTCCTCGGGCGTGTTGATGGGACCGCCGTGGGCGAGGAAGAAGATGTCCTTCCGCACCTGGGTGGCGGCGTTGATGATGTCCTGGGTCACCTTGAGGGTGTGTTCCCAGCTCACAACCGCGCTGCGCACGCCGATGCTGCCGCCGACGGTGGTGCCCACGTGGGCGATGATGGCGTCGGCGCCAGCCTTGGCCATCTCGGCAGCCTCCTCTGGCGAGCCGACGTAGACGATCGAGAACAAGTCCATCCGGCGGGCGAGGGCGACCATCTCGTACTCCTTGCGCACGCTCATGCCGGTCTCCTCGAGCACGCCGCGGAAATGGCCGTCGACGATGGTGTGGGTGGGGAAGTTGTTCACGCCGGAGAACCCCATCTCCTTAACCTGGCCGAGCCAGTGCCACATGCGGCGGCGGGGGTCGGTGGCGTGGACGCCGCAGATGACGGGGACCTCCTCCACGACGGGCAGGACCTCGTATTCGCCGATCTCCATCGCGATCGCGTTCGCGTCGCCGTAGGCCATCATGCCGGCGGTGGAGCCGTGGCCCATCATGCGAAAGCGGCCGCTGTTGTAGATGATGATGAGGTCGGCGCCGCCCTTCTCGATGAATTTGGCGCTGATGCCGGTGCCGGCGCCGGCGGCGATGATCGCCTTGCCCTGGTCGAGGGTGGCTTGGAGGCGCGCGCGCACCTCCTCGCGGGTGTAGGGATTTCCTTTTCCGGTCCAGGGATTCGGCATGACGGGTTTCGTTGAAGGGAAGGCGAGACGAGGCGGGCGGCGGCGCGGTTTCGCGCGGCGGAGGAAGATCAAAGGTGGCGCGGGCGGGCGTTCAACCGGCAATTTCCCGAGCAGGTTCGCGGTGGTGCGCGAGGCATCGCGAGGACTTGCGCGGCGGTGGCCGTGGCCTTTGCTCGGCGCGCATGAGCGGTCCGCTGCCTTCCTCCGTCGTCGCCGCGATCGCCTTCCTCGGGCGTGGCGGCGGCCAAGTGAAGGCGCTCGGCGGCTTTCGCAAGGGGCGGCACACGGTGCCCGACGGAGCGACCGCGGCGGCGAACGCCTTCCTCGCTCGCCTCTGCGCCGATGAGCTGGCCGAGCAGGCGGAGGATCTCTTTCAGCGCACGCGCGCCGCCCTCGGCTATAAGCGCGCCGAGATCTCGCTTTCCGTCGCCAGCCCCTCGGCCGTGCTCACGGCCCGCGACTTCACCGTGGAGATCGCCTACGTCCTCGAGGAGACCGATCCGGCGCGCTATGCGGTGACGACGACGCTGCGCGACCTGAAGGACGCCGACCTCGTCCGCACGGAGGGATTTACCTCGGTTTTTACCGGCGCTTTCGCCGAGCTGCGCTTCGAGCTCGCCCGCGGGGTCGCCGTCGAGGCGGTGATCGACGCGGTCGAGGCGCTCGACGGCGAGGGCGGTCTGCGGGTCGGTTATCCCTCCGATTGCCGCGACTGCGAGATCACGGTCGATGGCGTCGACGCCGTCGTGCGCTGCTCGGGAGTCGCACTGGACGTGGTGTTTCCCCGGCCGGGCGGGCCGGCGGAGCTGCTCGACGCCTTCGCGGCGGTGCGCGAGGCGTTCCGCCTGAGCCGCGCGCTCGCGGCGCTGGTCGGCTGAGCGGGAAGGGTCGGGGAAACCAAATCCCTTTTGACGATTCTGGGTCGTCGCCTACCGTCCGTCGCATCATGCGCGTGTTCTCCCTGCTCCTTCCGCTTCTCGTCGCCGCGGCTCCCCTTTCCGCGCAGCCGGCGCCTGATCCTTCGCTCATGCCCGCGCCCTATCCTGCGCCACCGGTCACCAAGGAGCCGCCTTCCGACAACGGCTACCTGAAGCTCGGTTTCGATCAGCTAGCATCCTATGTCTTCACGCCGCCGCCCTTCGACCCGGCGGCTGATCCCAATGCGAAGCCCCCGACGGGTGAGGAGCAGATCCCGCCGATCGTTAAGGGGTGGAACGGCAAGAAGGCCGTCGTCACCGGCTACATGGTGCCCGTGAAGATGGAGAAGGGGCTCGTGATCGAGTTCCTGCTCATGCGCAACACGCTCGCCTGCTGCTTCGGCACGGTGCCCAACATGAACGAGTGGGTCATCGTGAAGATGAAGAAGGGCGTTGCGCCGATGATGGACGTGCCTGTCGCCTTCTACGGCCAGCTCAAGGTCGGGGCCATGTTCGAGAACGGCTACATGACCGGCCTCTACGAGCTCGACGCCGAGAAGATGGGCGAGGTCCAGGGCTGAACCGGCCTGCGCCGGGCGGCGAGTTCACCGCGAGATCTCGCCCTGCGTCAGCACCCGGAACCCCCGTCGCGAGAGCGACTGCGCGGCGACGTCGGTGTCTTCCGCGTTGATCGCGAGCGCGCTGCGGCCCTCGGGTCGCTTGATGAAGCTGTACACGTAGTGGACGTTGATCTCGGCCTCGAACAGCGCCGCCAGCACGCCGGTGAGCTGCGATTCGTCGGTGATCTCGACCGCCAGCACTTCGCCCTCGGTGTAGGGAAAATCGTTGTTCACCATCAGTTCGCGCGCCTTGTCGGGGTCGTCGACGACCATGCGCACGATCGCGCTGTCCGTGGTGTCCAGCACCGTGAGCGCCATGAGGTGGACGTTGTGCTGCTTGAACAGCGCGGTGAGGTCGTGGAGGCGCCCGACACGGTTCTCGGCGAAGACCGAGAATTGTCTCACGGGGTCCTGGGCTGACATCGCGGTCGGCGCGGCCATGGGGAAACGATGTTGCCGGCGGCGGAGGTGGTCAACGACGCGCTCCGCGTCCCCGCCGGCGAGCCCCGCCGCACGCGGGGATTGAACGCCGACGGGTCGGCGTCAGCCTTCTCGGCGCATGTCCGACATCCCCATCCCGGCTACCGCCGCCCGCCGCCACGCCGAGGCGGGGGCGCGGCTGGTGCTGCGCGGCGTGGCGCTCAACCTCGGCCTGGCGGCGGTGAAGTTCGCCGGGGGTGTCCTCGGCAACACCTACGCCTTGGTGGCGGATGCGGCGGAGTCGCTGCTCGATGTCGTTTCTTCCCTGCTGGTCTGGGCGGGGTTCAAGGTTGCGGCGCGGCCGCCCGATGCCGACCACCCCTACGGGCACGGCAAGGCCGAGGCGCTCGCGGCGCTGGTCGTGGCGGCCTTCGTCTTCGGCATGGCGGGGCTCGTGGGTTATCATGCGGTGCGCGAGATCATCACGCCGCATCGGGCGCCGGCCTGGTGGACGCTGCTCGTGCTCGCGCTCGTGGTGGCCGTGAAGCTGTGGTTTTCCCGGCGGATGCGGGCGGCCGGCGAGGAGACTGGAAGCACCGCGCTCGGGGTGGAGGCGCTGCACCACTGGTCGGACGCGATGACGTCCGCCGCGGCGTTCGTGGGGATCGCGCTGGCGCTTTGGGGAGGCCGCGGGTGGGAAGTGGCCGACGATTGGGCTGCGCTGTTCGCCTGCATCGTGATCGCGTTCAACGGCGCGGTGATGGTGTTGAAGGCTCAGGGTGACGTGATGGACGCCGCAGTACCGGCGGGGTTCGAGCGCGAAGTGCGGGGAATGGCGTTGGCGGTGCCCGGGGTGCTCGCGCTCGACAAGGTGCGGATGCGCAAGAGCGGCCTCACGCACCTCGTCGACATCCAGGTGCGGGTGGACGGCAATCTCACGGTGACCGCCGGCCACGCGATCGCGCATGCGGTCAAGGATGCGCTGATGGCCTCGGTGGCCCACCGGATTAGCGACGTTACGGTGCACGTTGAGCCGATGAAATAACCCCGCGGTCGCCGGAGCGCGGGTTGCGCCGTCGGTGAAAGAGCCTAGAAGTATCAGGTTCCAGCAATTCGGTCGGTGAACCTTTTCCGGCCGTTTGCACGTCCATCCTTTCCGCACCCGACACCCAATCGACAGCACCATGAACCCTACCCGCATGCTCCGCCGTGCCCTCGGCGCGACCCTGGCCCTGAGCTCCTTGCTCCCGGCCCAAACCGCGCCCACTCCGCCCCGGGCGGCCGAGGAGACCGTGAAGCTGGAGGCTTTCACGGTCACCGGCTCCAACATCAAGCGCATCGAGGTCGAGAAGGTGCTTCCGGTCACGGTGATCGACGCGGCGGCGATCGAGGTGCGCGACGCCTCGCAGCCCTCCGACCTCATCACGGCGATGCCGCAGGTGACTGGGCTGCCGGGCAACGAGACCGCCACGCTTGGCGCGACCGCCCGCGGCGACAACGCCAGCGTCTCCCTGCGCGGCATCGCCTCCAGCAACACCCTCATCCTCCTGAACGGCCGCCGCCTCGTGCCGCACGCCATCAGCCAGAGCGAGGCCGGCGTGCCCACGCTCTCGACCAACATCAACCAGCTCCCGAACCGCGGACTCGAACGCGTCGAGGTGCTGCGGGACGGCGCATCCTCCGTCTACGGTACCGACGCCGTGGCGGGCGTCGTGAACTACGTCATGCAGCGGAATTTCCGCGGCACGGAGCTCTCCCTGCGCTACGCGCAGACCGAGCAGAAGGACGGCCACGAGTTCCGCGCGACGCTCACCCACGGTCTCGGTTTCGCCAAGGGCAAGGGACGCGCGATGGTCACCGCCGACTTCTACCGCCGCGCTCCGATCTACGCCCGCGACCGCGCCTTCTCCGCTGATGCCGACAACTCGAGCCGCGCACCCGAGCCGTGGAACCTCCCCACGACGACGACCTTCAACGCCCGCTCCGCGACCACCGAGTACGGCAACTTCCTGCTTGGAACCGTCACGGCGACGGCCCCGACGGGCTTCGTCACCGGTTTCACCGGCGGCCGCCCGACCGGGGTTCCCGCCTCGCTGGCCGCCACGTCCGGCCTCTTCGTCCTCCAGCCCAACGGTTCCGGCGGAGCCGTGTTCGGCACGGCCACGCCGTCCCGTGCCGGCGTCACGCGCGACTTCTACTGGAACAACAACGCCTACCGCGTGATCCAGCCCAAGGTCCGCCGCACCAATGTCTTCGCGGGGGCCGAGTACGACCTCTCCGACCGCATCACGGCCTTCGTCGATGCTTCGCTCTATCAATCGCAGGGCGTCACCTACCGCGAACCCGATGGCATCACGCAGAGCACCGACGGTTTCATCGTCGTTCCCGTGACGAACCCGTGGAACCCGTTCGGCAACCGCTTCTGGTCACCGACGGGCGCGCCCAACGCGGACGGCACGCCGCGCCTCACCGGCACGCCCTCCGCGGTGTCCATCACCAACAAGCGCCTCACCGACCTCGCCACCCGCACCGACTGGGTCGACAACTCGGTCTACCGCGGCGTCGCGGGCCTGCGGGGCAAGCTTGCCGGATCTTGGAACTGGGAGGCGGCCGGCCTCTGGTCCGTCTCGCGCGTGATCGAGAACGAGGAAGGACCCACCCGGAAGAGCCTGCTGGTCGCGGCGATCAACCAGAGCGATCCGACCAAGGCGTTCAACCCCTTCACCCGAACCTTCGCGGTGCAGAACGGTCAGCTGGTCGTCACCGGTCCTTACGTGAATCCCGAGAGCGTGCAGACGACCTTCCGCTCGAGCTTCATTCGCAATGGCATCACGCGGCTGCTGAGCGGCGATTTCCGCGCGAGCGGCGACCTGTTCCGGCTCTGGGGCGGCAACACCGTCGGCGGCGCCTTCGGCGGCGAGTACCGCTTCGAGGGCTACAGTGACTACCGCCCGCCGTACGCCGGTCTGAATCCGCCCGACTCCGGCCTCGACCCGGCGACGAATGACTTCCTCGGATTCTCGCCCAACTCTGATACCCATGGCCGCCGTCAGGTCGCCGCGCTGTACGCCGAGGCTGTCGTCCCGCTCGTGGGCCGCGGTAACCGTCTTCCTCTCGTCGAGTCCCTGGAACTCAGCGCCTCGGCCCGCTACGAGAGCTACACCGATTTCGGCGACACCACCAAGCCGAAGTACGGTGTGAACTGGAGGCCCGCCTCGTGGATCATGGTGCGCGGTTCCTACAACGAAGGTTTCCGGGCGCCCAACCTCGCCCAGCTGTTCACCGGCACCCTCATCCGCACCGTCACCGGGAGCACGGATTCCTACCGTAGTCCGGTCACCGGGCTCATCACCGACGGCCCCTCCAATCGTCGCAGCGTCGCCTCCGGCAACCGCCTGCTCCAGCCCGAGGTGGCCACAGGCAAGTCGGCCGGCGTGGTGATCGACGTTCCTGGGATCAAGGGACTTTCCGTCTCCGTCGATTATTACGAGATCCGGCAGAAGAGCCTCATCGCTTCCGGCGGTGGGATCGCCGACGACACCGCCGCGCTCCTCGCCGCCACCCAGGCCGAGCTAGCGGCCGGCAAGGGCATCGGCCAGATCGACCTCGGCAGCGGCACCGCGGGCTACAAGGGAGACCCGTCCGTGGTGCGCTTTGCCCCCACGCAGGCGGACCGCGATTTCTTCGCCGCCTACAACGCCACCCGCGCACCCGGCAACCAGCGCGCGGTGGTAGGTTCCATCGACATCCTCCGCACCAGCTACTTCAACAAGTCGGAGCAGTTCACCAACGGCTTTGATTTCGACGTGAACTATCGCTTCCCGAAATTCGCCGTGGGGCAGTTCAACGTCGGTACGAGCTGGACCTACCTAAACGACTTCCACGCCTACAACTCCCCGGGGTCGCCGCGCACGGAGTACCGCAACGGCAACAGCGCGAATGTCGGCGGCGCGACTCCCCTCTGGCGCGGCGCCACGACGCTCACCTGGCGCAAGGACCGCTGGGGCGCCGGCCTCGGCATGTACTACATCGGCCGCTTCACCGACGTGAATGCCACGACGACGAAGGCGACCTGGGACTCGCTCGGCAACCCGGGCTACATCATGCCGGTCTTCAACAACGGCGCCTATTCCTACCGGTTCATCGTCAAGGAGACCAGCACCTACAATCTCCACGTCTCCTACCGCTTCGCCGGCGGCAACCGCTGGCTCAACCAGACGAGCCTGCGCTTCGGTGTGAACAACCTCTTCAACCTCGAGCCGCCGCTCTCCGCCGACTCGCGCGGTTACGAGCCTTCGGTCTACAACGGCCTTGCCCGCGGCCGCAGCTACTCGCTGCAGCTCACGAAGAAGCTCTGACGCGCCTTCCACGCGCCCCCGAGGCCGGCCCGATCCGGGCCGGCCTTTTCTTTTTCACCTGGGCGTCTCCGGTGGCGGCGTGCAGTCCGGAGATGTGAACCGCCCAGCGGCCGACCTCGGCCGAGGTGAGCCTGTCCCCGAGGATCGCGTGCGCGTGGCGCCGCTGGGGCACGACGTGACGCGCGAACATGGGTTCCACGTGCGCGTTCCACTGGCGGTGGATGTCAGCGGGCTCCCGCCCGCGTTCCCGCACGTCGCGCCGCAGCCGGCGCGCGAGACGCAGGTCCGCCTCCGCCGAACGGTAGAGCCGCAGGGCGAAGAGCCGGCGCAGCCCGGCGCGCGCCCATGGCCACAGTCCCTCGACGATCACGATCGAACGGCGCCGCCAGCGCCGGACGGCGGGCGCGCGGGTATGGCGTGAGAAATCGTACGTCGGAAGTTCGGGTTCCTCCCCCCGGGCGATCGCCCGCAGCACGGCGCCAAGGCGCCTCCAGTCGATCGCCGCGGGGGAGTCGAAGTTCGTCTGCGCCCGCCGCTCCGGAGGCAGGTGGGAAAGATCGCGGTAGAAGTCGTCGATCGAGATCCGGGCGGCGCGTCCGCGCAGCCGGCGGTGCAGCTTGGCCGCGAACCAAGTCTTCCCGGAGCCGCTGCCGCCGGCGATCGCGACGAGGGTCACGCGGCGGGAGACGGGAGCGGTGCTGCGGCGCGGCATGGTCGGAAAGGCGCGAGGCAAGCCGCGGGAACCGGGGAGAGGCGAGCCGGATTCCGGCCAGCGCGAGGAGCCCCGCATCCGGTCTTTCAAATCCCGCTCAGAACTTGAGGTGCTTCACCGTGAGGCCGCGGTTGATGAGCTGCTTCAGGGAGGCGATGCCGATCTTCAGATGGTCGGTCACGTAGGTCTCGTCGACCTGCTGGTCGCTGGCCGCGGTCTTGATGCCCTCGGGGGTCATCGGTTGGTCCGAAACGAGCAGGAGCGCGCCGGTGGCGATCTCGTTGTGGAAGCCGGTCACGAAAATCGTGGCGGTTTCCATGTCGATGCACAGGGCGCGGATCTTCTTGAGGTACTTCTTGAAGACTTCGTCGTGCTCCCAGACCCGGCGATTCGTGGTGTAGACGGTGCCGGTCCAGTAATCGCGGGAGAAGTCGCGGATGGTGGTCGAGATGGCCTTCTGCAGGGCGAAGGCGGGCAGGGCGGGCACCTCGGGCGGAAGGTAGTCGTTGCTCGTGCCCTCGCCGCGGATCGCCGCGATCGGCAGGATGAAATCACCGATCTCGGCGCGGTGCTTGAGGCCGCCGCACTTGCCGAGGAACAGCACGGCCTTCGGGTGGACGGCGCTCAGTAGGTCCATCACCGTCGCGGCCGTCGCGCTTCCCATGCCGAAGTTGATGATGGTGATGTCGTCGGCCGTCGCGCTCGGCATCGGCTTGTCGCGCCCGCGGATCGGCACGCGGTGCCACTGCGCGAAAAGGTTCACATAGCGGTCGAAGTTGGTGAGCAGGATGTACTCGCCGAACTCCTTCAGGGGCACGCCCGTGTACCGGGGCAGCCAGTTCTCGACGATCTCGCGGCGCGTCTTCATCCGCGGTCTCAGGCGCTGGCGAGTCCGGTCGCCGTGCCGCCGCGGCCTTCACCCGCGTAGCGCGCCGACTGCTCGTCGGCATGGTAGCTGGAGCGCACGAGCGGGCCGCTCTCGACGACGCCGATGCCCAGCGCCAGCCCGAGCTGACGCCAGCGGGCGAACTCTTCCGGCGTGGCCCAGCGCGAGACCGGCAGGTGCTGCGGGCTGGGCTGCAGGTACTGGCCGATGGTGAGGATGTCGGTGCGGTCGGCCGCGATGTCGCGCAAGGTGCGCTCCACCTCGGCGGGCTCCTCGCCCACGCCGAGCATGAGGCCGGTCTTCGTCACGAAGCCGCGCGACTTCGCGTGCCGCAGCACCGAGCGCGACCGGTCGTAGCGGGCCTGCACGCGGACGGGCTTCTGCAGCCGCTCCACGGTCTCGAGGTTGTGGTTGTAGATGTCGGGCCGGGCGTCGAGCACCACGTCGACGTGCGCGAGGTTGCCCTTGAAATCCGGGGTGAGCACCTCGATCGCGGTACCGGGGTTGCGGTGACGGATCGCGCGGATCGTGGCGGCCCAGACGGAGGCACCGCCGTCGGCCAGCTCGTCGCGGGCCACGCTCGTGATCACGCAGTGCCGGAGGTTCATCGTGGCCACGGCTTCGGCGACGCGAGCGGGCTCGCCGAGATCGAGCTCGGTGGGGCGGCCCGTCGCGATGGCGCAGAAGTTGCACGAGCGCGTGCAGATGTTGCCGAGGATCATCAGCGTCGCCGTCCCGCGGGACCAGCATTCGCCGAGGTTGGGGCACTGGGCGCTCTGGCAGACGGTGTGGAGGCGGTTCTCCTCGACCAGCTTCCGCGTCGCGACGTACCCCGGCCCGCCGGGGAGGCGGGCCCGCAGCCAGGCGGGTTTTCGCGCGGTGGTCTTCGGCTCGTCCATGGACGAGAACGCACACTAAGGGGCGTCGATCGCAAGCGGCTTTTCCCCGTCAGACGCGGGTGGCGCGCGTCCGGGGACCGCGACGCCTCAGCCGGCGAATACCGCCCAGGCCGTGCCGGCGGCGGCGGTCGCCCCGAGCACGACCGCGATGCGCCGACGGAGTCCGGGTGAGCCCAAGGCCACGGCGAGGCCGGCCTTGAGGAGGGTGTTGGCGACCGCGGCCACGGTGACGGCGAGGGCGGCCGTCGTCGCGTGGCCGTCGGTACCCTCGCGCGCGAGCGAGAGGGCGATCGCGTCGAGATCGGTGAGGCCCGACACAAAGCTCAGCGGCAGCAGGCCATCGGTCCATCCCTGCGCGCGGAAGACCCGCACGAGGAACGCGATCAACGCGTACAGCGCCGCAAACTTCATCGCGGTCAGCAGGCCGAGCGGGTTGCCCAGCGCCGGTGTGTCGCCCGGGCGGTGCGCCGGCCTCCGCCGGATCCAGACCCATGTGACGAACGCCAGTCCGGGCACCGCCATGATCGCGAACGGCGTGACGAGGCGGACCGCCAGCTCTGGGTTCACGATGCCCACCGCCAGAAGCACCCGGGGGAGCATGATCGTGCAGGCGGCGACCACCGCGAGGGCGTAGTGCTCGGAGAGGGCGGGGGACTCGCGGCTGCGCCGGCTGAAGGCGAGGGTGGAGGCCGTGCTCGAGGCTAGTCCGCCGAAGATACCCGTGAGCAGGATACCGGACCTGGTGCCGAGCACCCGGATCGCCACGTAACCGGCGAAGCCGAGTCCCGAGATGATCACCACCATGAGCCACGTGGAATAGGGATTGAACGCGTCCAGCGGGCCGAGCGGCCGGTTCGGCACGAGCGGCAGGATCACGCCGGTGATCGCGACGAACTGCAGCGTGCCGCGGATGTCGGCCGTCGTGAGTTCCCTCGCCCAGGAGTGGATGGGTTTCTTCGACCCCAGCACGACCATCGTGAGCGCGGCGATCAGCACGGCCGCGCGCGTCTCGCCCCACGCGACCAAGGCCCCGCAGAGCAGCGTGAGGAGCGCCTCCGCGAACGACGTGCTGCCCGGCGGCTGCCGATCGCGGCGGCCGAGCACGGGAAAGATGAGGTGCGCGGCGACGCCGACCATCGCGGCGATCAGGACGTAGGGTTCCTGCTTTCCGCCCGCATAGCCGGAGACGCAGCCAAGTACGGACCAAAGGGCATGGGTGCGGAGCCCGGCGAAATCCTTCGCTTCCTGCTCATGCTGGTCGCCCCATTGGCGGATCAGGCCGATGAGCGCGCCGAGGCAGGCGCTGACGATGATGGGCGTGAGGAGTTCCGGCATGGAAGTTCGACCCCTGGCCCAGACAAGTGCCCGCGGCCCGCCGGTGTGGCAAGCGGGCGTACCTTCTCGTTCAGGGCGCCGGCAACTGGCCGCGCTGGTAGCCCTTACCGAGGAGTTGTCCGAGATTGTAGCGCTTGCCGCCGATCTCGATCGCGAGGTTCTCCGCGGCGCTGGCCTCGATGAAGAGGGCGCCCGGGCGGGGCACCGTCCTCGACTCGCCGGTGGCGAGCATCCCGGTGAAGAGGATCTCCCCTTCGGTTTCGTCGGGATTCTTCCGGCGGACGGTCACCTGCACAGGGTTCTCCGCGAGGATACCCAGCACGGGAGCCTTGGTGGCGGACGTCGCGGTGGCCGGCGCCTCGGCCTTGGCGGCGGTCGGCTTGGACGCCGGGATGAAGGACTTGATGATCAGGAAGAGCACCAGCACGCCCACGCCGACGGCACCCCATTTCGCGTAGCGGAAGATCACGGCGGGGTCGGGCCCGCTCGGCAGGGAGCTGCCGGTGCGCGCACGCGAGGGGCCTGGGCGCGCCGGCGGGGCGGCCGGGGTCGCTTCCTCGGCCGGGTTCGGCGAGGCCGGATCGTCCGCCGGCGCCGAGGTGGAAACCTCCAGGCGACCGTAGATTTCCCGGGTGCTGGCCCGCGGGCGGGATTCCGGTCGGGCGATGGAGGTGTAATCCTGCAGGATCCGGTCGGCGGGCAGCTTCAGGAACGCCGCGTAGGTCCGCAGGAAGCCGCGGGTGTAGAGCTCGGTAAGTCCCAGGTCGAACTGGTTGGTCTCGAACTTCTGCAGGTAGTCGCCGCGGATCTTGGTGGCTTCGGCGGCCTCCCGGAGGGAAAGCCCCCGCTTCTTGCGCGCTTCCTCGAGCCGTTCGCCGATGGTCTGCATGGGGTTTGGTTAGGGACTACGTCGGGAAAGGGAAAGGCGGAACTTGGCGCGGGCGCGGCCTCAGAGGGAGTCGAGGTCGACGAGGATCTCGCGCGGGCTGGAGCCGTTCTCCGGTCCCACGATGCCTTTCTCCTCCATGATCTCCATGATGCGGGCGGCGCGGTTGTAGCCGATGCGCAGCTTGCGCTGGATCATCGAGGTGCTGGCGCGCTTGGTAGCCTTCAGCACCTCGAGCGCCTCCTCATACAGCTCGCCGTCTTCGCCGAGGTCGCCTTCGCCTCCTTCGCCGTCACCGTCCTCCTCCTCGCGTGAGGCGCGGTCGATCTGTTGCTGCACGGACTGGGCGTACTGCGGCGGACCGTTGCGCTTCAGGAACTCGACCATCTCCTGCACTTCCTCGTCGGAGACGAAGGCGCCTTGCGCGCGCACGAGCCGCGAGGAACCCGGCGGCGAGAACAGCATGTCGCCGCGGCCGATGAGCGTGTCGGCGCCCTTGGTGTCGAGGATCGTGCGCGAGTCGACCTGCGAGGCGACCTGGAACGCGATGCGCGAGGGGAGGTTGGCCTTGATGACGCCGGTGATCACGTTCACCGAAGGACGTTGGGTGGCGATGATGAGGTGGATGCCGGCGGCGCGGGCGAGCTGCGCGAGGCGCGCGATGTTGGTCTCGATCTCGGCCGGGGCGACCATCATCAGGTCGGCCAGCTCGTCGATGATCGCCACGATGTACGGGAGGCGCTCGGGGATCTCGACGCCGTCGAGCGGGTCGATCCCCTCGAGGGTTGGCTGGGCCTCGGGTGCCGGCGGCTCGTCGGTGCGTCCCCCCTTCTTGCGATTGTTGAATCCGACGATGTTGCGGACGTTGACCTTGGCGAAGATCTGGTAGCGCTGCTCCATCTCGCCGAGGAGCCACTTCAGGGCGGCGGGCACCTTCTTCGGCTCAGTCACCACCGGGATGAGCATGTGCGGCAGCGAGTTGAAGATCTTCAGCTCGACCACCTTGGGGTCGACCATGATGAGCCGCAGGTCGCGCGGGCTCTTGGAGTAGAGGATCGAGGCGACGATCGAGTTGATGCAGACCGACTTGCCGGAGCCGGTGGCGCCCGCGATGAGCAGGTGCGGCATCTTCGAGAGGTCGGACACGAGCGGCTTGCCGGAGACATCCTTGCCGAGCGCGATCGGGATCTCGGCCTTCAGGGAGGCCCAATCCTCGCTCTCGATGAGTTCGCGCATGCCCACGGGCGTGGGGTTCTGGTTGGGCACCTCGACGCCGACCGCGGCCTTGCCCGGGATCGGCGCCAGGATACGCACCGACTGGGCGCGCATGCCGAGGGCGATGTTCTTGTCCAGGCCCGAGATCTTCTCGACCCGCACGCCGGCCGCCGGGACCACCTCGTAGCGCGTGATCACGGGGCCCACGTGGATTTCGCCGAGCGTCACCTCGACGCCGAACTCGCTCAGGATGCGCAGCAGATTCTCGGCGTTGCGGCGGTGCTCCTCCTCGGTGCCGGCGATCGAGACGCGTACCTGCTCGCGCAGGATCTTCACCGGCGGGAACTGGTAATTGGTGTCGTCGCTCTGCGGGACCGAAACCTTGGCCGCCTTCTTCGGTTCCTCCGCCTTCACGATATTGAGCTCTACCTTGCCGAGGGCGCCGACCGCCAGGCCCTTGGGATCGGTGGCGGGCGCGCCGCCGGCTGCCACCCCGCTGATATTCACCTTTGGCGGCGGCGCGGGCGGCTTGGGTTCGATCTTGGGCTCCGGTCCCGGCTTCGGCAGAGTCGTTTCCGGCTTGGTCGCTCCGGCGCGGGTGACCTTGGCCGGTTCGGCGGGCGGGGTCGGCGGCTTGAGGTCCTCGGGTTTGGATACCGGGCCAAAGCGCGAGAAGGGGCCGTCGGCGGGCGCCACTGGAGACGCGGCCGGGGCAGCGGGGTTGGGTTGACCGGACTTCGCGGGGGCCGGCGCGGTGAGTTTCGCCGCCTTGGCTTGTTCCTCGCGCTCCCGACGCAGGAACTCCCGCCGATCGGCCTGCTGCCGCGCGCGTTCCTCACGCCACGCCGCGAAGGCGGCCAGCAGTTTCTCGATCTCGGCGCTGACGTCCCGGACGAGGATGAACATCAGCGCGCCGCAATAGGTGGTGCCGAGCAGGAGCGCCGAGCCGAACCCCCCGAGGGCGGGCTCGAGCAGGTAATGGTAGATGCCCTTGCCCACGATTCCGCCCGGACCGAGGGGGAACCAGCGGGAGGACCAATCGCGGTCGGTGAACATCGCCGCCAGCGCCGTCGACATCAGCAGCGCGAGCCCCATCGCGATCGCGCGGCCGCGCGTCACCTGCTTGGGAAAGCGGAACGCGAGCACCGCCATCCAGACCAGGAACCCCGGCACGAACCAAGCTCCCACGCCGAACCCCTTGAACAGCACTTCTGCCGTCAGTGCCCCGATGAAGCCGGCCGGGTTGCTCGCCGGGGGCTTCGGCACGTGATCGCCCGGGCTTTGCGCCGGGTCGAAGGCGGCCAAGGCCACGAGCAAGTACGCGCCCACGAGCACACAGGCCAGCGCCACGATCCAGTTGGGGCCGAGCCGCGGCGCCTGTCCGGAAGGCACGGGGTTTGGATTTGAACTCTCGTTCTTCGGCATTTGTTTCGGCCTCGGCGGCGGAGGGGACTCCACGGCATCGCACCAGCCGGTCAAACGCAATCCCCCCGCTTCCGGTCCCCATGCCCATGCGCGAGCTCCTCCGTTTCGCCCCGATCTATCAGACGCGGGTCTGGGGTGGTCGCGCCCTTGAGGCCGCACTCGGCCGGAGCCTCCCGCCGGTCGATCCGATTGGTGAAAGTTGGGAACTGGTGGACCGTCCCGAAGCGCAATCGGTCGTGGCGGAAGGCCCCATGGCCGGACTATCCCTGCGATCGCTCCTGGAGCGGCACGCCGCGGCGATCATGGGACCCGCCTGGCCTGCCCAACGGCCTTTCCCGATCCTCGTGAAGTGGCTCGATTGCCGCGAACGCCTCAGTCTCCAGGTTCACCCGCCGTCCTCCTTCGCCGGCGAGCTGCGTGGCGAGCCCAAGACGGAGAATTGGTACATCGCGGAAACCGCGCCGGGTTCCCGGCTCATCGTAGGTCTGCGCAAGGGGGTGACCCGGGCCCGCTTCGAGGCCGCCGCGGGTGCGGGCAACCTGGAGGAGTGCGTTCATTCCTTCAACGTGGCCGCCGGCGATTCCATCTTGGTTCGCAGCGGCCAGGTGCACGCGATCGACGCCGGCAACCTCATCCTCGAGATCCAGCAGAACTCCGACACCACCTACCGGGTGTACGACTGGGGGCGGGTCGGGCTCGATGGCCGCCCGCGCCAGATGCACCTCGCGCAGTCGTTGCGCTCGATCGACTGGAACGACTTCGAGCCCGCGCCGCTGCGGTCGGCTCCGACTTCCGGGGTGATCGCCGACTGCGCCGAGTTTCGCATCCGGCGGGTGGTGCTCGACCCCGGCCAGCGCCTGCACCTTCGGGCGGGCGAAGAGCCGCGCCTCGTGAGCGTCGTGCGCGGTTCGCTTGATGCGACCGCCGAGTCAGGCGGCCCGCGTGCCCGGTTCCGGCTCGCCCGGGGTGACACCGTCCTCGCCCCGTTCGCCGGGGCCTTCACCTTCGCGGCCGAGTCGGCCGCGATCGCGCTCGTGACCGAGGGCTTCGGCGGTTGAATGCGTCCGCGTGCTCCGCTCGGAAAATCGCCGAAAACTCGGTTGACACGTCTTCGGCGGACCGTACCCCTTGACCTCTTTTCGCATGAAGACGTTCCTCGCCAAGAAGGAGACGGTGCAACCCAAGTGGTATCTCATTGATGCCTCTGGGGTCCCGCTCGGCCGGCTCGCCGTGAAGGCCGCCAACATCATCCGCGGCCGCCACCGCCCCTCCTACACCCCGAGTGTCGACACCGGCGACTTCGTCGTGGTCGTGAACGCGGAGAAGGTCGTCCTGACGGGCAAGAAGGAGGAGCAGAACGAGTATATGTTCTTCTCCGGCTTCGTCGGCGGAGAGAGCTACCGCAAGCTCTCCTTGATGCGCGAGCGTCACCCCGAATTCATCATCGAGCACGCCGTGAAAGGCATGCTGCCGAAGAATCGCATCGCGGCCCGCATGCTGACCAAACTCCGCGTCTTCGCCGGCCCCGCCCACTCCCACGAGGCCAACTCCCCCGAGAAGATCTCCGTCCGCTAAACGACCATGAGCGCCACTCCCGCCAACGTCCACCTCGGCACCGGCCGCCGCAAGACCTCCACTGCGCGCGTGCGCATCACCGAGGGCTCCGGCAAGCTGACCGTCAACGGTCGCACCTTCGAGGATTACTTCTCCCACGAGAACTTCGCCAAGCAGGCCTACGCGCCGCTGCTGACCGTCGAGCTTCGTGACAAGATAGACGTCTCCGCCAACGTCGCCGGCGGCGGCGTCGCCGGTCAGGCTGGCGCGGTCGCCCACGGCATCGCCCGTGCCCTCCAGAAGCTCAACGCCGAGCTCCGCTCGAAGCTCAAGAAGGCGGGGCACCTCCGCCGCGACCCGCGCGAGAAGGAACGTAAGAAGGCCGGCCAGCCCGGCGCCCGCAAGCGCTTCCAGTTCTCGAAGCGCTGAGGCTCGGCCTCCCGTCCGTTTCACCACGCCGTCCCTTTCGGGGCGGCGTTTTTCTTTACCGCGCTCTACGTGCGTCCGAATGCGGCCTTGTGCCCGGCGCCTTCCGCGCTTCCCTTTCCGACCTTCATCATGATCGCCCCCGAGACGTTCAGCCACATCGAGAACATCAAGAAGCGCGCCGGCCACCTGTGGAGGTTTCTTTGACTGCGATCAGAAACGGCGGGAGATCGAGGCCATGGAGGCCGAGATGGGCCAGCCCACGTTCTGGGACAACAATGAGCGCGCCCAGCGGCACATCGCCAAGCTCAACAGCCTGAAGAAGGCCGTGCTCCCCGTCGTCGCCTTCCAGAAGAAGGTCGAGGACGTCGGCGTGATGGTGGAGCTCGTCGAGGCCGCCACCGGCGCCGAGCATGACTCCTACGCGGCCGAGCTATCGTCCCAGGTCGAGGCCATGATCGGGGAACTCGACGCGCTTGAGATCGCCTCGTTCCTCACGGGGCAGTTCGACCGCAACAACGCCTTCCTTTCCATCCAGGCCGGTGCCGGCGGCACCGAGTCCTGCGACTGGGCCGACATGCTCTTCCGCATGTACTCCCGCTGGGCCGAGCGCCGCGGATACGCGATCGAGGTCCAGGACGTCCAGGTCGGCGACCAAGCGGGCATCACCAAGGCCACCCTCCTGATCAAGGGCGAGAACGCCTACGGCTTCGTGAAGGCCGAGCGCGGCGTGCACCGGCTTGTCCGCATCAGCCCCTTCGACGCCAACAAGCGCCGCCACACCTCGTTCTGCGCGGTCGATGTGATCGCCGAGATCAACGAGGAGATCAACATCGAGGTCCCGGAGGCCGACATCCGCGTCGACGTCTACCGCTCCTCCGGCAAGGGCGGCCAGGGCGTGAACACGACCGACTCCGCCGTGCGCATCACGCACCTACCCACCGGAATCGTCGTCGTCTGCCAGAACGAACGCTCGCAAATCAAGAACCGCGCCAGCGCCATGAGCGTGCTCAAGGCCCGCCTGTACGAGCGCAAGCAAGACGAGCAGCGGGCGGAGATGGACAAGTTCTACGGCGAGAAGGGTGAGATCGGCTGGGGCAGCCAGATCCGCAGCTACGTCCTCCAGCCCTACCAGATGGTGAAGGACCTTCGCACCGGCATCAGCACGAGCGACACGCAGGGCGTCCTCGACGGCGACCTCGACCGCTTCGTGAACGCCTGGCTGCGCGCCGGCTGCCCGCGGCATCGCAACAAGGACATCCAGATGGACGAGTGACGCGCTGGTTGCGTCCGGCCGCCGTTCCCGCCCGCTCCCGATGCCGCTGTCCCACGACACGATCCGCTCGGCCTTGTCGGCTCAGCCTTTGTTCGAGGACAAGACATGGCGGCTATCGCCCGAGGCTTGGCCGCTGGATGCCGCCCAGGTCGCGCGGCTGGAGGCGATCGGATCCGCCTGCCTCGAGTTCCACCAGGCGCTGGAGACGCTCTACCTGCGGTCCGCCGCCGGTAAGAACCTGCTGCGCAACAAGCCGCTGCTCGCGCCCTGGGTCGCCGAGTACCTCGACCGCGGTAAGCCGCCGGCGCTCATCGCCCACGCCCGCGACCCCCGCAACCGCGGCGCCCTGCCTCCCGTGCTGCGCCCGGATCTCCTGCTGACCGACGACGGTTTCGTGCTCACCGAGCTCGACTCGGTGCCCGGCGGCATCGGTCTCACCGCGTTTCTCAATCGGCTCTATGAGGCGGACGCCGGCGCCTCGGTGCTCGGTGCTGGGGACCGGATGATCCTCAACTTCCACGCGGCGCTCGCGGCCCTGCGGCCCAAGGAGCGAAACCCGCTCATCGCGTTGGTGGTCAGCGACGAGGCCGCCACCTACCGGCCCGAAATGCACTGGCTGGCGCAGCAGCTGCAGCTGCGCGGGAAACGCGTTTATTGTCTGGAGCCCGGCGACATCTTCCCGCTCGAGAACTCGCTCTGCTTCGACATCGAGGGCAACCCCGAGAAGATCGACGTGCTGTACCGGTTCTTCGAGCTCTTCGACCTCGAGAATATCCGCACCCAGCCATTCATTGTGGAGGCATGGGCTGCCGGGGAGGTGGCGATCGCGCCGCCCATGCGTCACTTCCAGGAAGAGAAGCTCGGGCTCGCCCTGTTTCATCACCACCTGCTGCGCGATTTCTGGTCGGAGACCCTCAGCCCAGGCGCCCTCGAGCTACTACGGACCCTCATCCCGCCGTCGTGGATCATGGATCCGGCGCCCCTGCCTCCGGGAGCCGTTCTCGACGGCCCGCGCGTCGGCGGCCGCGCCCTGAACGATTGGCGGGACCTCGCCGGCGCCTCCCAGCGCGAGCGCGACCTCATCATCAAGATCAGCGGCTACCATGAGACCGCGTGGGGCGCGCGCAGCGTCGTGCTCGGCAGCGATTGCTCCCGCGAGGAATGGCAGGGCGGCGTCGATCGCGCCGTCGCCTCCGCCCCCACGAACCTCCACGTGCTTCAGCCGTACCGGAAGCCGCGGCGGCTGGAGCACCCGGTCTTCGATCCCGCTCCGGCTGGCGGGGGGGCCGTCCTCGCGAGCCCGAGGGCCGGCCGTCTGCGCCTTTGCCCTTATTATTTCGTCATCGGTGCGGAAGTCCGGCTTTCCGGTGCGCTCGCGACCTTCTGTCCTCCGGACAAAAAGATCATCCACGGGATGCAGGATGCCGCCTTGCTTCCATGTAGGGTGATATCCTTAGGTTAGCCTGTGTTTCGCCGAGGCGGATCATCCCGTAAGAAGCCTTCCATCATGCGGTCGCGCACGTTGTGGGCGGCTGCCTTGGCGGTGGCTGGATCAACCCTCGGGCCGCGCGTCCTTGCCCAGGACTTTGCGGCGCTTCGAGCCCGTGCTGATCTCGGTGACGCCGCGGCATTGACTGCGTTAGGCGACGCTTACCTACGAGGCGAGGGCGTCGCCCGAAACGTCGCCGAGGCCGTGCGTCTCTTCGAGCGGGCCGTGGCGCTTGGGCATGCGCCGGCCATGTTTAACCTCGCGGCGCTCCACGAGGCAGGGAACGCCGTGCCGGCCGACCCCGCTAAGGCCTTCCAGCTTTACCGTCGGGCCGCCGATCAGGGGCTTGCGGTGGCCCAGTTCAACGTCGGCAACATGACCGCCGCCGGCATCGGCACCAAGGCCGATCCGTTCGAGGCCGCGCTCTGGTATCGGCAGGCCGCGGAGGGCGGCGTGGCGGAGGCTCAGTATAACCTCGGCCTGTCCTATGAGACCGGACGCGGCATCGTGCGCGATGAGTCCATGGCGCGGCGCTGGTATCGCGAGGCTGCCGATCAGGGTTTCGTTCGCGCCGAGTACAATCTCGCCCTGATGCTGGAGGAGGGGCGCGGCGGGCCCGCCGACCTGGTTGCTGCGATCACGCTTTACCGCAGCGCGGCGGCGAAGAACTTTGCTCCAGCCCAGAACAATCTGGGCATCGCCCTTGCCGAGGGTCGGGGCACCAAGCCCGATCCTATCCAGGCGCACGTCTGGCTGTCGCTCGCGGTCGAGAACGGATCCAGGCCCGTTGCGCGCGACTTCGTGGCCGGCAAGCTCAACCCATCGCAGCTCGTGGAAAGTCGGGCTGGCGTTGAACGTGAGCGGGCGCGCATCGCCGCGTCGCGCGCTGCCCCGTCGGGATCGCGACCCTCCGTGCCGAATGCGGCCGCGCTTGTGGTTCCTTCGGCGCCGACCGCGTTTTCCGCGGACGGCGCGATCGCCTCCCTCGCCGAACGCGTGGCCTTCGCCGAGGGAGAACTTGCGCGCGTCCGCGCCGAGAACGCACGTCTGGCTCAGGGGGCGCCTCGGATCCGCGAGGCGGAGGCCGCTTTGGCGGAATTGCGGGAGCGGATGGAGGCCCTTGCCCGCGAGAAGGCCGAGCTCTCGGCCCGCTTGGCCGAGGCCAGGATGTCGACCGCGGACAGCGCCGCGGCCATCACTGCGCTGCCTTTGCCTGATCTGGCGGCGCGAGATCCGCGCATCGCGCGGTTGCTCTCCGAGAATTCACGCCTCGAAGGTGAGGCGCGGAGCGTCGCCGGCGAGCTCCGGCAACGGGTCGAAGAGCTGCGGGCCGTCCGCGAAAAGCTGGACGGCGAGGGGCGGCGTGCCGCCGCGCTTTCTGCCGACCTCGACACCTCGGGAAATCGCGTGGCGGAGTCCCGCGCCGAGGCCGTCCGGCTCTCCGCGCGGATCGCCGAAATGCAGAAGGCGGTCGACGACGCGCGGGAAATGCGCTCCTGGTCCGCCCAGATCGAGGCCGCGCTGGCCGAGAGCGGTCGGCAGAAGGAAACGCTACAGTCTGAGCGCGACCGACTACAGGCCCGCTTGGCTGAACTCGACGCCCGGCCCCGCGTCGATCCCGCCGAGGTCGAGCGGCTCCGCTCTCAGGTCGCCGAGCTGCGCGCCGCCTCCGATGCGGCCGGGGTTCGCACCGAGGAAATGAGGGCCCGGCTGGCGACGGCCCAGGCGGGGGCGGAGAGGGCCGAGGCCCTGCGGGTGGCTCTGGCTGCGGCCGAAGGTTCGATCGGCGAATTGACGCGCAGGCGGGACGGGCTCGAGCGCGAACTTGCGGCGGCGCAATCGGCCGCCGCCGAGGCACGGAAGACGGCCGCCGAGGTCGATGAGCTGCGGGCGCGGAGCGCGCGTCTGGCGCAGGAGCTGGCGACGGCCAACGGCTCCATGACGGAAGCGGGCCGGGACGTGGCCACCTTGCGCGGACAGCTGGCGGAGGAGCGCAGCCGCCTCACGGCGGCGCAGGCCGCCGAACAGGCGACGGCGCGGCAGTTGGCGGCCGTCAACGAACGTCTGGCCGCCGCTTCGGCCGAGCATGAGGCCTCGCTGCGTCAGGCTGCCGGCGACTCGGATACGTTGAAGAAGCGCGCCTCCGGTCTCGCGGAGGAATTGGATGCGGTGCGCGCCGCCGGAGGTAAGATGGAATCCCAGCTCACCGAGCTGAGGGTGCAGTTGGCGGACGTCCGCCGGCAGCTCGATGACTCCCGGGCTTCGGGCGAGGCGGTCTCCCGCGATCTGGCCGAGGCTAATTCCCGGCTCGCCGCGAGTCAGGCGGAGATTGAGACGCAGAGACGAGAGGCTGCCGCCCGTCTCGGGAAACTCGATGCGCAGCTGGCCGAGGCCCGCTCGGCCGGGGCGGCGGCCGAGACCCAGGTCACGGACCTGCGTCGGCGAATCGCCGAGATTCAGGATTCCGAGCGTTCCACTGCGACCAAGCTGGCGGACTTGGGCGAGAGGCTGAAGGCGGCCACGGCGGAACGTGACGAAACCGCGCGACGTGCAGCGGCCGAGGCCGAAGACCTTCGCGCCCAGCTCGCTTCCGTGGAAGGCAAGCTCCGCCCGCAGGAGGAGGAGCTTAAGCGCCGGGAGTCGATGTTGGCGGAATTGACGACGCAGGTCGGCCGCCTCGGCTCGGAACTTGACGCGGCGAAGACCGCCGGCGCCACGGTGGAACAGCAAGCCGCTTCCCTGCGCGACCAGTTGGAGACGTCGCGAACCCAGCTCAGTTCGGTCCGGGCCGCGGAGAAGACGGTCTCGGGCAAGCTGGCGGAGTTGGGCGTTCGCCTCGCCGCGGCCCTCAGTGAGCGTGAGGAGGTTTCCCGGCTCGCCGCCGGCGAGGCCGAGGCGTTCCGGTCCCGCCTCACCACGGCCGAGCGCTCGGTCGCTGAGCTGAAGCGCGACCGCGAGTCGCTCGAACGCGATCTGGCGGTGGCGCAGTCGGCCGTCACCGAAGCGCAACGCAGGGCGGCCGAGGTCGAGGAACTCAGGCCCCGGGTCGCGCGGTTGTCGCAGGAACTCAAGCAGGCCACCGGCAGCGCCTCCGAGGCTACGCGGGATGCCGCCTCCCTCCGTGAACAATTGGCGGAGGCGAGCGCGGCGCTCGCCGCGGCCAAGTCGGGCGAGGAAAGCGCCGTCCGTAGCCTGACGGAGGTTAAGGATCGTCTGGCGGGAGTTCTCATGGAGCGTGAAGCGGCGGCGAAGCGTGCCGCCGATGACACCGAGGGTTTGCGCGCGCAGCTGGCGGCCGCCGAGGCCAAGCTCGGTTCGCAGCAGGAAGAATTGCGGAAGAGGGAAGCTGCGGTGGCGGAGCTTTCCGCTCGGGTAACTCAGTTGGGCTCTGAGCGCGATGCGGCCCGGAGCTCAGGCGAGGCGTTCGGCCGGGAGATTCTGACTCTTCGCGGGCAACTCGCGGAGGCCTCGGCGCAGTTGACCGGGGTCCAGTCCGCCGAAAAAGCCGCGACGGCGAAATTGGTGGAGCTCGGCGAGAAACTCACGGCGGCGGCAAACGAACGTGACGCGATGGTCCGGCAGGCGAGTGCGGAGGCCGAAGGCCTGAAGACGCGCCTGGCCGAGGCGGAGTCCAAGCTGGCGCCGCAGCAGGAACAGGTGAAGGCGCGGGAAGCGGAGCTCGCCGAGGCGCGCACCCGGGCGGCGCAGCTGACTGAGGAGCTGGAGACGGCGCGGACGGCCGGAGGTGCGGCGACCGAGGAACTCGCGCGGTTGCGGCAGCAGGTGAGTGAGTCGGCGGAGCGGGTGGCGGCTGCGGAGGCCAAGCTCCTTCCGCAGCAGGAAGAACTCGCCCGCAGGGAGACGGCTCTGCTGGCTGCGCGCGCGGAGGCCGATCGCCTCGGACGGGAACTCGAGGCGGCGAAAACCGCCGGCGATTCTTTCGTTCGGGAGCTGGCCGGCATCCGTCCTCAGTTGGCTGAGGCCCGGGAACAGGTTGTCGCCGTGGAGGGTAAGTTGGCCGCGCAGCAGGAGGACTCTCGGCGGCGTGAGGCGGCTTCTAGCGAGCTTGCTGCCAAGGTTAGCCAACTCTCGACGGAATTGGAGGCTGCTAGGTCCTCCGGAACAGCGTCCGCATCAGAGGTGGCGGAACTGCGTCGCCAGCTTGACGGATCAAAGGCGCGACTGGCCGCCTTTCAGGCCGCCGAGGCCGCCACCGCCAGGCAGCTCGCCGACCTCAACGAGAAGCTCACGGCGGCGTCCGAGCGCGAGGTCGCGCTGCGCCGGATGGGAGCGGAGGCGGAAAGCCTGCGCACTCAACTCGCATCGGCCCAGGCCGGTTCGGCTCCGCAGCAGGAACAGCTCAAGGCGCGCGAAGCGGCCTTGGCTGAGCAGCAGGCGCGGGTCGCCCAGCTTACGCAGGAGCTCGAGTCGGCCCGCACGGTGGCCGGCAACGCCGAGAAGGACCTTGGGGTCGTCCGCCGGCAATTCTCGGAGGTCCGCGAGCGGCTCGCGCTGCTGGAGTCGGGAGACCAAGCGGCGGCCCGGAAGCTTGCCGAGATGGAGGCGCGGCTGGTTGCCGTCACGACAGAGCGGGATGCCAACAGCCGCAAGGCGGCGGAGAGCGATGCCATGCGCGCCTCCAACAATCAGCTCGCGCGCGAACTCGAGGCGGTTCGTGTCGCCTATGCGGTCATGGCCGGGGAGATCGCGGATTCCCGACGGAAGGTGCTGGAGCTGGAACAGAGAGTCGTCGCCCTTCGGGCTTCCGAACTCGCCCTATCGACGCAACTCGGGCAGGCCCGCGAGGCCTTGGCTGTGGCAGGCGGGCATGAGTCGGTGTCCAAGCAAGCGACCGAGGAACTCGCGCGGTTGCGGCAGCAGGTGAGTGAGTCGGCGGAGCGGGTGGCGGCCGCTGAGGCGAAGCTCGGTCCGCAGCAGGAAGAATTGCGGAAGCGGGAAGCCGCGGTGGCGGAGCTCACCGCGCGGGTGACGCAGCTGGGAACGGAACTTGAGGCGGCGCGGGCAAGCGGAGGAAACGTTGGCCGGGAGATTGTGGCGCTGCGGGAACAGCTGAACGAGTCGAGGACGCAACTGACGGCGATGCAGGCTGCCGAGAAGGCGGCCGCGGCAAAGCTGGCTGAGCTCGGCGAGAAACTTACGGCGGCGGCGAACGAACGAGACGCGGCGGTCCGGCAGGCGAGCGCGGAGGCCGAAGGCCTGAAGACGCGCCTGGCCGAGGCGGAGTCCAAGCTGGGACCCCAACAGGAACAGGTGAAAGCGCGTGAAGCGGAGCTCGCCGAGGCGCGCACTCGGGCGGCGCAGCTGACCCAGGAGCTGGAGACGGCGCGCACGACGGGCGGCGCAGCGACCGAGGAACTCGCGCGGTTGCGGCAGCAGGTGAGCGAGTCGGCGGAGCGCGTGGCGGCCGCGGAGGCGAAGCTTGGTCCGCAGCAGGAAGAATTGCGGAAGCGGGAAGCCGCGGTGGCGGAGCTCACCGCGCGGGTGACGCAGCTGGGAACGGAACTTGAGGCGGCGCGGGCAAGCGGAGGAAACGTTGGCCGGGAGATTGTGGCGCTGCGGGAACAGTTGAACGAGTCGAGGACGCAGCTGACGGCGATGCAGTCGGCCGAACAGGCGGCGTCGGCCAAGCTGGCCGAGCTGGGGGCGAAACTCGCGGCAGCCGCCAACGAACGAGACGCGGCGGTCCGGCAGGCGAGCGCGGAGGCCGATGGTCTTAAGGCACGTTTGGCTGAAGCGGAATCAAAGCTTGGTCCACAACAGGAACAGGTGAAAGCCCGCGAGGCGGAGCTCGCCGAGGCGCGCACTCGGGCGGCGCAGCTGACTCAGGAGCTGGAGACGGCGCGGACGACCGGAGGCGCGGCGACCGAGGAACTCGCGCGGTTGCGGCAGCAGGTGAGTGAGTCGGCGGAGCGCGTGGCGGCCGCGGAGGCGAAGCTTGGTCCGCAGCAGGAAGAATTACGGAAGCGGGAAGCCGCAGTGGCGGAGCTCACCGCGCGGGTGACGCAGCTGGGGACGGAACTTCAGGCGGCGCGGGCAAGCGGAGGAAACGTCGGCCGGGAGATCGCGGCGCTGCGGGAACAGCTGAACGAGTCGAGGACACAGCTGACGGCGATGCAGGCGGCCGAACAGGCGGCGTCGGCCAAGCTGGCTGAGCTGGGGGCGAAACTCGCGGCAGCCGCCAACGAACGAGACGCGGCGGTCCGGCAGGCGAACTCGGAGTCCGAGACGCTGAAGGCGCGACTGGCGGAATCGGAATCGAAGTTGGGTCCGCAGCGGGATTTGCTCAAGGCTCAGGAGGAGCAGCTCGCGGAACTCAAGGCTGCCTCTGCGCAGCTTGGCCGTGACCTTGAAGTTGCGCGCCGTTCCGGCGGCGCCTCCGAGAAGGATCTCGCTGCCCTTCGTCAGCAGGTCGCGGACGCCCGGGAAGCTCTGGCGGCGGCCCAGTCCGCCGAGCAGGGCACGGCGCGGCAGCTCGCGGCCGTGAGCGAGCGCCTGGCGGCCGCTGCTTCGGAACGTGAAGCCGCGCTGAGGCAGGCGGTCGCGGAGACGGAATCGCTGCGCCGCAAGGGCGAGGAGCTGACCCGCGAACTCGAGGCCGCCCGGGCTTCTGGTGGTGCCTCCGCCAAGGACCTTTCGTCCATCCGCGGCCAATTGACCGCTCTGCAGGAGCAACTCACGGCAGCTCAGGCTGCTGAGCAGGCCACCGCTCGTCAGCTCGCGACCGTATCGGAGCGGCTCGCGGCCGTGACTGCGGAAAAAGATGCTGCCGCGCGGCAGGCGGCCGACGGCGCCTCGTTGCGCGAGGCCCTGGCGGCGGCCGAGGCCAAGCTCGCACCGGCGCAGGAAAAACTCCGGGCGCAGGAATCCGCGATCGCGGGTTTGCAGGAGAATGCGCAACGACTCACCCGAGAACTCGAATCCGCGCGTTCCGCGGGCGGACGCGAGTTGGATGCCGCCCGCGCACAGCTTGCCGAGGCGCAGCAGCGTCTGGCGGCGCTGCAAGGCGCGTCTGAAGCCTCCGCCGTTCAGCTGGCCGAGGCGCGGCAGCGCTTGGCCGCGCTGACCGCCGAGCGCGATGGCTTCTCCACCCGCGTCGCGGCTACGGCTGCGCAGGTCGCGGAGCTTACGCGAGAGCGCGATGCCGCACGGCTCGCCGCCAGCGAGACGGCCAAGCCGGTCGTGGAATTGCGGCAGGCGCGCGCGGCGGTTGAGCAGCTCACCGCCCAAGTCGCGGAGTCCAAGCAGTCGCTCGCGGAACTTACGGCCCGCAACCAAAGCCTGCAGCAGGACCTCGAGGTTTCGAAGCAGGCTGCCGCGGCCGCGCTCGCCGCCCAGGCCGCCGCCGCGCGGCAGGGGCCATCGGAGGCCGTTCGCCTCGAGATGAGCACGCTGCAGAACCAGGTGCGCTCCCTCGAAACCCAGAACGACGAGGATCGCCGGAATTCCGCCAAGGAGATCGCCCTGCTGGCCTCCCAATTGCAGAGCGCACGGGAGACCAATCGCTCGCTCTCGGACGCGAATCGCGCGCTGCTGCAGGTCAGGGGCTCCGAGGAATCTCCGCTCAAGGCCCAATTGGAAGAGACGGGCGCCCGCCTGAAGCAGCTGCAGTCTGAGCTGGAGAAGGGACGCGCCGAGCAGGCCCGGCTGGCCGCGGAGCTCGACGCCGCCCGCGGCGCCTCGCGGCTGCCGGCGCAGGAGCGCGACAACCTGAAGGGCCAGGTGGAGGAGATGTTCGGGCGTTTGTCGGCGGCGGAACGTCAGCTGGCGCAGGCGCGGCAGGAGGCGGAATCGGCCCGGATCGACGCCGCCAAGTCCCGGGCTGACCTGACCGCCATCCAGACGCGTTACGCCGAGGCGGCCAAGGCCGCCGAGCAGCAGGGTGGAAGCGTGGCCGAACTCACGGGACTCAACCAGCAGCTCGCGGCGGAGCGGACGCGGCTGGATCAGCAGTTGGCCGGCTTGCGCGACGCCCTCGCCGAGTCGCGGGCCCGGGTCGCGGAACTGCAGGCGGCCGCCGGGAAGCGTGACTCCGGCGTGGCGGAACTCACGGCCCTGAACCAGCGGCTGACCGAGGAAAACGTCGCACTCGAACGGCAGGCGGCCCAGGCGCGCCAAGGCTCGGAGCAACTGCAGGCCGACCTTGCGGATCTACGCGCGAAAGTCGCCGCGGGTACGCGGACTTCCCAGGATCAGCTCGCGCTCATCAACTCGCTCAGCGCGGGTAACGAAAAGCTGCAGGCCCAGCTGCAGGAACTCGGCGGCCAGCTCGGCACCCTGCGGACGGAGAACCAGCAACTCGCGGCCGCGCGGGACGGTGCGAACGCGTTGCGGGGCGAACTCAGCGAACTCAGATCCAGGGTGGAGGAGTCGCGCAAGGCGGCGGAGCAGCAGGCCGCTGCCGCGGCCGAGGTCACCGGGGTGAACGCGCGCCTCGCGGGCGAGCTGAAGGACCTGCAGGCCCAGCTTGGCGCGTTGCGCACCGAAAACGCACGGCTGGCGGAGGGTGAGACTGCGCGGGCCGAGGCCGAGAAGCGGGCGGCCGCTCTCTCCGCCGCCGCCGCCCAGTTGGCCGATGCCCAGAAGGACCTCGCCGCCGCGCGCGCGGAGACGGCGCAGCTCAATTCATCCCTGCAGGCGATCGAGCGCGACCGGACCAGCCGCATCGCGCAGCTCCAGCAGGAGAACGCTGCGATCACCGCCCGCCTGCGTCAGGCGCAGGGCACCCTCGACCAGATCGCGGCCGCGGCGCGCCTCATGAATGGCGGGGTCCCGGCGCCGGCCCCCCTTGCCGCCGCTCCTGCCGCCGCGGGTTCGCCGGCGGAAGGTTCCCCGGTCGCCCCCGCCCCCCGATTCCACCTTGTTTCAGAAGGTGACTCGCTCACCCGCATCAGCACGCGCTACTACGGCACGGCCAGCCGCTGGCAGGAGATCTACGATGCGAACCGCGAGGTCTTGAGGGGCGAGAACAGCCTCCGCCCGGGCCAGCGTCTGCGGATCCCGTAGTTTTGGCGCGAGGCGCGCCGACCGTCACTTCGCCGCGTGCTCGCGGGCGTGGTGCTCGGCCAGCAGGTCATGGCCGAAGTCGCCCTTGAAGTCGCGGACCACCGTGTGCACGTGGTTGAAGCTGTTCTGGAAGTTGTCGAATTCGATCAGGAACGTCGGCCCTTGGATGCGGTAATAGCGCCCCTTGCTGCGATCGATCGGGCCGGCCCAGGCAAACGTCAGCTTTTCCAGTCCGGCAGCCGCGATCTTTGCGAAGGTCTCCTCGGCCAGCTCCGGACGCCAGCGGGAGAGGTAAAGCTTCACCAGCGCCTCTAGGCGGGTGCGTTGCGGGGGGGTGAGCCGCGTCGCCGGGATGCCCGCGGGGGAAAGCGGGTCCACGCGCTTCTTGTTCGTGGTGACGATCTCCTTCAGCGGATCGGCGGCGATGATGGCGGCCGCGCGCTGCTCCGGATTGAGCGATTCGACGAAGGCGAAGCCCGCATCCTCCTCCTCGCCGAGCACCCGCTCGCCGCGCCGGGGTCCCGAGCGCACCTCGGCCGGGTTGGTACCCATGAACGAAGGCGTGAAGAAGACATGCTTCCCGTCGACCACGGTGAAGTTGAACGAGAGGTGGTGCCCCTCGAAGCGCCAGCCCCATGAGCGCGCGGCCGAAGGTTCGCCGAAGAACGTGATGAAGTACTGGGTCGGATCGCGCCGCCCCTTCGTGTCCTTCTCCGCCTCCTTCAGGAAGAGCTCCAGCTGCATGATCGCCTGCGCCTTCGCGGTTCCCGCCGCGCTCAGGCCCGACCGGAGGAACGCGAGGCCCAGGGCCTGCTGGTCGGGTGTCATTCGCTTGAACGGGAGCCCCTGGCGCGGAAGCGGCACGAAGTTCCAGTTCTCACGCTCGGCATCCGTGAGCGGATACGTCGACTGCTTGAGCTGGGCGGCATCGAGCGACGCCCGGAATTCGCCGGCGGCCTTCAGCATGTCGGTCGCGACCTCATGGGCGCGCGCGAGGGATGGGGCAAAGAGGATGAGAAAGGCTAGGACGGTGCGGTTCGGGGTAGGCACGGGCCGAGGGTGATCACCGCCCGGCCGACGGTGCAAGGCCCGACACGGGCGGGTGAGTGCAAGGGCACTGGCAAATTCCCCGCCTCCTCCTTGTGGCCGCGCCCTCCCTTTGGCTGCGGCGGCGGCCGCGGAAAATTCACGAACGGGTGTCCGGGCCCTTGATTCCCTCCGCGTCACCGGCCGAGTCCTTCGGGCAGACTCTCAAGGTGCGCACCGTGGCTTGCCCGAACCTCACCCGCGGCCCGGGCTCACGCGATCAGCTCGCGGATGACGCTGCCGCCGAACTGGCTGAGCTGCTTGAAGCGTCCCGCGTGGTAATACGTGAGGCGGTTGTCGTCTAGGCCGAGCAGGTGCAGCAGCGTGACGTGCAGGTCGCGCACGTGGTGGACGCGGTCGACCGCTTCCATGCCCGTCTCGTCGGTGGCGCCGATCGTGTGGCCGGCCTTCACACCGCCGCCGGCCATCCAGACCGTCATCGCCTTGGGATTGTGGTCGCGGCCGTAGGCGGTGCCGCCGCGCACGCCGTTGTCGGGCGTGCGGCCGAACTCGCCGCACCAGACGACGAGCGTGCTGTCGAGCAGCCCGCGCCGCTTGAGATCGGCGATCAGCGCGGCGATCGGACGGTCGACGGCGCGCACGAGGTTGCCGTGCGCCCGCTCGATGTAGTCGTGGCTGTCCCAGGTGCCGTGGTACAGTTGGACGAAGCGCACGCCGCGTTCGACGAGCCGGCGCGCGAGCAGACACTTGCGGCCGAAGGCGTCGGTGGCGTCGGAGCCGATGCCGTAGAGCTCACGCGTGGCGGCGTCCTCCTTCGACAAATCGAGTATCCCGGGAACCTCCATCTGCATGCGGAAGGCGAGCTCGTAGCCCTCCATGCGGGCGGCGAGCGCGTCGGCCCCCGGGTGCCTTTCGGCGTGGGCGGAGTTGAGGCGCGCGAGGAGGTCGAGGTTGCGACGCTGCCTTTCGGCGGTGACCCCGGCGGGCGGGGCGAGGTCGAGGATGGGCGAGCCTTTCGGGCGGAGCGGCGTGCCTTGATAAACGGCGGGCAGGTAGCCGTTGCCCCAATTGGGCGAGCCGCCCTGGGGGTAAGAGACCTCCGGCAGCACGACAAAGCCCGGCAGGTTCTGGTTGAGCGAGCCGAGCCCGTAGGTGACCCACGCGCCGAGCCCCGGGTCGCCGCCGAAGCGGTTGCCCGTGTTCATCTGGTACATCGCGGTGGGGTGGTTGACGCTGTCGACCTGGCAGCCGCGGTAGAAACAGAGGTCGTCGGCCACGCCGGCGAGGTGCTCCCAGTTCTCGGCCATGTCGGCGCCGCTGGCGCCGGCTTTGCGGAAGCGGAACGGGCTGCGGACGTAGTAGCGCTTGCCGCTCTCCATCGCTGAGTTTCTCCGTCCCTCGCGCACGAACTCCTTTAGGTGGAGCCGCTCAAGTGCGGGCTTGGGATCGAACGTGTCGAGGTGCGACGGCCCGCCCTCCATCATGAGGAAAATGCACGCCTTGGCCTTGGCCGGAACGTGTACCGCGCGGGGCGCGAGCAGTCCGGGGCGGGGTGCGGCGGCTTCGCCGGCGCGGGCGGTGGAAGCGAGCATCGCGCTGAAGGCCACGCTGCCGAGGCTGGCGCCGAGGCCGTAGACGAAATCGCGGCGGGTCGGGGCGTGCAGCGCGCGGCCGCCGGCGCAAGGGAAGTAGGAACTCATGGACGTGGGGGCGGTTTCATTCCACGTGGGCGAACTCGTTGCCATTGAGCAGCACGAGGCAGACGTCGGCCAGCGCACGGGTGCGGGCGGAAACATCGGTGGGTTGCAGGTCGGGCTTGAAGTCGGCGGCGGCGTGCAGCCGCTCGGAGAACGTGAAGCGTTCACCGGTGTTTTCCTCGACGGCCTCCCGGCGCACCTCCGCGGGCGGCCGCAACGTGGGCGCGGCTTCGGCGGCCAGCGCGATCCCGTCGCGCCAATGCGCGAGGCAGTCCGCCAATTCCGCGGCGGAGGGCGGGCGGCCGAGGGTGAGCTCGAAGCAACGGGTGACGGCCCCCGCCTCGTCCCGTGCGTCGGCCCAGGCGCGGTGCGCCAGCGCGAGGGCGCGCGCGTGGCTCGCGGCCCCGTTGAACAGGCTGAACACCTGGGGCGTGACGGTGGAGGCGTCGCGTTGCTCGCAGGAAAAGTCGGGTCCGGGCTGGTTGAACACCTCCATGGCGGGGTCGGGCAGGCCGCGAATGCGCAGGGCGTACAGGCTGCGGCGGTGGCGCTGGGCGGGCAGTACGTTGGGCACCCAGGCGGCGGCGAAGGTTCCCATGACCTGTCGCGGCTGGAGGGCGACCTCGGGGTTGATCTCGGGGCGGTTGGGCACGCCGCCGATCTCGCGGTTGAGCTCACCCGACGCGGCCAGCATGGCGTCGCGCAATTCCTCGGCGCTGAGGCGGCGGAGCGGGAAGACGGCGAGGCTCGTGCCCGCAGGGTCCTTCTCCGCGAGCCGCTTCCGCTCGGGATGCGCGGAGGCGCGCTGGTAGGCGGCGCTGGTCACGATGAGCCGGTGCAGTCGCTTCAGCGACCAGCCCTGTTCGACCAACGTCGCGGCGAGCCAGTCGAGCAGCGCGGGATGCGAGGGTTTGCCGCCGGTGACGCCGAAGTTGTTGGGGTTGGCGGCGAGCGGGCGGCCGAAGTGCCACTGCCAGACACGGTTCACGATCACCCGCGCGGTGAAGGGATTCTCCGCGCTCGCGATCCAGTTGGCCAGGGCCGTGCGGCGCCCCTCGACGGCGTCGGGGAACGACGCGCCTACGCCGATCGCGCTCAGCGCGCCCGGGGCTACTTTCTCCCCCGGTGAGAACGGGTCCCCGCCGGTGAGAATGCAGGTTTGCTCCAGCTCGCCCTCCTCCAGGCGCGACGCGGGCATGCGCACCGGCGCGTTGACCGACTTCACCTCGGGCGTGCGGCCATTGTACACCGCGAGGGCGAACGGCTCGTAGCGGTCGAGTTCCCAGCGCAGGCGCTCCAACCCCTTCCGGGCGACGCGTTCCTCGCCGTACTCCTGCGGCGTGAAGCCCACCAGCTTCGGGGGAAAACGGTCCTCGGGCTCCTTCTGCCGCGTGAGGATCGTGCGCGCCGTCGCGAACACGCCTTCGAATTCCCGCCGCTTCCCGCCGCGTTCCTGCGCGCGCGCCTGCGCCACCGCGGCCTGCCAGCGCGCCGGGTCGATGCCCTTTTCCCGCAGCCAGGTGTCCGCGTTCTCAAGCAGCCTTTCGTCGAGCCGTCGCAGCGCGGCGAGGTGATCCTCGCGGCGGCGCTCGAGGTACTTCCGTTCGGCGAAGCCGGAGGTGTTCTCACCGGGCAGGAACGCCGCAGGCCGCTCGGATAGCTGGGTCGTGGCGAACACCGCTTGGATCGAGTAGTAGTCCCGCGTCGGCACCGGGTCGAACTTGTGGTCGTGGCAGCGCGCGCATTGCAGCGGCTGCGCGAGGAACGTTTCGCCGACGGCGTTGGTGACGTCGTCGAGGAACCGCTGCCGGGCCACCTTGGCGACCTCCATGCCGGTGAGTTCCCAGGGGCCCATCCTCAGGAAGCCGGTCGCCACGACTGCCTCGGGTTTGTCGGGCTCGATCTCGTCGCCGGCGACCTGCTCGCGCACGAAGCGGTCGAAGGGCTTGTCGGCGTTGAACGCCCGCACGACGTAGTCGCGGTAGCGCCAGGCGCCGCCGCGATCGTAGTCGTTGGCGAAGCCCGCGGTGTCGGCGTAACGGGTGACGTCGAGCCAGTGCTGCGCCATGCGCTCGCCGTGATGGGGGCTGGCGAGGAGGCGGTCGGCGAGCGCGGCGACCGCTCCCCGCGGGTCGGCGGCATGGGCGCGCTCGAACGCGGCGACCTCCTCCGGCGGCGGCGGCAGGCCGGTGAGGCTGAACGCCATCCGTCGGATGAGCGTGCGGGCGTTGGCCGGCGGAGCGGAAGCCAACCCGAGGTTGGCGAGCCTCTCTTCCAGGAAGGCGTCGATCGGATGCGTGCCCGCGGCGGCAGCGGGGACGGCGGGCTTCCGCACCGGTTGGTAGGCCCAGAGGTCCTCGGGGCGGTAGCGCCGGACATTCCAATCGGCGGAGAGCCCGCGGCTGGTCGCTACGGTCACGCCGTCCTCGGCGGACCATGCGGCGGCATGGGCCGTCCGTATCTCCGCTTGGCGGGCGGCGTCGGGCCATGGCGCGCCGCCGGCGATCCAGTCGCGGAGCCAGCCAAGCTGGGCGGGGGAAAGTGCCTCGGATTCCTTCGGCGGCATCGCCTTCCAGTCGTCGTGGTTGCGACGGGCGGCGAGGTAGAGCGGGCTCTCCTCCGGCCGGCCGGCGACGAGGCTCGGCTTGGTGCTGTCACCGCCGATCAGAGCCTCGGCGCGCGTGCGGAGGTCGAGACCTCCCTTGAGCTTGGCTTCGTCCTGCCCGTGGCAGGCGAGGCACTTCTCCCGCAACAGCGGCGCCACGCGCCGCACGAACAGCGCCTCGGCGTCGGTCGCGGCTCTCGTCGCCGACGCGGCTGCCGCGAGTGCGGCGAACAGGACGAGGCGGCGGGGCGGGGTCACAGGTGGAGTGAAGTCATTCGCCTGCGCCGGGCAATGGCGCGCTGCGCTGCCTGAATGTAACAGGCCGCTTTAGACCTGTAGCAGTCGCAATGCGGCAGTCTTGGGAAACGTGTCCTCCAGGGACATGCAGACGAACCGGATCAGAGCGGCGGATATCGGTAAAAGGTCCGGTTCGGCGCCGCCGCCCTCCAGTTCGTGTATCATTCGCAGGAGGTGAACGTACTCTTTCATGGTCCCCGTCACCGAGCGGTTGCAGGCCTTGGCGACGGCGATCGTACCAATTTTCAGCGATCTCCCGCGCGATGGCCTCGGGAGCGGCATCGATGAAATGCAGCAGCTACGACACGGCGGCAGGAAGCCTTCGGGGATCGAGGGGATTCGAGCGCATCCAGGGCGACGGTGAGTCTGGAGAGTTGCCTCGCTCTCACAACCAGCCAGCCCCTCGTCCGGCTTGAGGCCTATTCGCGGTTGGCGGGTGCGGGAGCACTCCGCATCGCGCCGGGTGGGGGCGGGGGCGGGCCGGGCACGACCTGCATGGGCCGGCGGTCGCGTTGCACCGCGGCGTCGAGTGTTCGGGCGAGTCCTTCGAGTCTCGCCACAACTTCGGGGTGGCGGTCGGCGAGGTTGGCGGCTTCCCCAGGATCGGCGGAGAGGTCGTATAGCTCAGGTGCGGCAAGGACGCGGTGCTGGGTGGCGAACAACGCGGGCTGGTGTTCCCACCACAGGCTGAGCGGACGCGGATCCGGAGCGGGGATGCCGGCACGCAGGAGCTTCCAGCGGCCTTCGCGGATCGCCTGCGGCTGGACGCCGAAATAGTGGAGCAGCGCGCGCGGTGCCGCTTCGGGTTCGGTGGAGGCGCGGAACCACGGTGCGAGGTCGCGTCCGTCGATCACGCGGTCGGAGGGCAGGGGGGCGCCGGCGAGCGCGGCGCAGGTCGGGAAGATGTCCATCAACGAGACCGGGGCATCGACGACGCGACCGGGCGCGATCCCGCCGGGCCAGCGCACGAGGAAAGGAACACGGATGCCGCCGTCCCACGTGGTGCCCTTGCCGGCGCGGAGCGGACCGTTGCTGCCGTATAAGGAGCGACCCGGAAAGCGAGGGGCCTTGGCGGGAGTCTTAGCCTTGGCGGCGGCGTTTTTGCCCGCGCCCGCCGCGTTACCGCGACCTCCCGGGGCGCCGTTGTCGCTCGAGAAGAACACCACGGTGTCGCGGTCAAGTCCGAGCTCTCGCAGTGCGTCGAGGATTGAGCCGGTGCTGGCGTCGATCTCCTCGACGGTGTCGCCGTAGAGGCCGCCCTTGGACCTCCCGGCGAATTCCGGCGAGGCGTACTGCGGGATGTGCGGCATCGTGTGCGGCAGGTAGAGCAGAAACGGTCGGTCTCGGTTCGCGCGGATGAAGGCCAGCGCGCGCTCGGTGTAGCGGCGGGTGAGGGTTGCCTGGTCGGCCGGGGCCTCGACGACGCGGTCGCCGTCGATGAGCGGCAGGGGTTCCAGGCCCATCACCTGCATGAACGGTTCGCCGTTCGGCCAGCCGTTGGAGTCGTTGCTGTAGGGCAGGCCGAAGTATTCGTCGAAGCCGTGACGCGTCGGCCGGAAGGGAGCGTCCCAGCCGAGGTGCCATTTGCCGATGCAGGCCGTGGCGTAGCCGCGGGCCTTCAGCAGCGCGGCGAGGGTGATCTCGGCCGAGGGCAGGCCGTGGTGCTCGGCGGGAAACAGCACGTACGGGAGGCCGGCGCGCACCGGCAGGCGCCCCGTGAGCAAGGCCGCCCGGGACGGACTGCAGAACGGCGCCGCGGAATACGCGTCGGTGAAGCGCACCCCCTCTCGCGCGAGGCGGTCGAGCCGCGGGGTGGCGATCGTCGTGCTGCCTTGGCACGAGAGGTCGCCCCAGCCGAGGTCGTCGGCGAAGATGATGACGAAGTTCGGCGGCCGGGCGACGGCGGCGGTCGCGAGGGCGAAAAGGAACGCGAGCAAGAAGCGCATGGGGAAGCGGCTGGTTGCGCCGGAGCGTATGGCTACCGTGGTGGCGTTCGAACCCTACTCAAGGTTTCCGAAATACCATAAGCTGTCTGGAACGGCTCCTTCTTTAACGAGGCGACTCGCCTCGGAGCAGAGCTGGGTCAAAGCCCGTCGCGACGCGAACGAGGGAGTCATGCGGGCCGTTACGGGCTGGCCATGCGGTGAGCTTTCGTCGTCATCGGCATCCCACGTCATGAACGCTCCTTCCGGCTCGCCCCTGCCGTACACCGATACGAAGCCCCAGGGCTCGGCGGATTTCTACTACGCGATCAACGCGACGTTCCGGTTCATTCTCGCACGGCGCGGCGAGGACGGCTGGAGGCGTTATCTCGCCGAGCTGGGCCGCGATTATTTCGCGCCGGTGAACCGGGCTTGGCGGGCGGGCGGGCTGCCGGCGGTGGCCGCTTATTGGCGGGCGTTCTTCGCCGCTGAGCCCGGTGCGCGCGTGGAGGTCACCGAACGGGCCGATCGCGTGGAGATCGCGGTACGCGAATGCCCCGCGATCCGTCACCTCAGGGCCGGTGGACGCGAGATCGTGCCGCAATTCTGCCGGCACTGCCAGATCCTCGGGCACTCGCGCGCGGAGGCCGCGGGGCTGGAGATGCGCTTGGCGGGTGGTAACGGCGCCTGCGTCCACACCTACGCGACGGTGGCGGCAGGGCTGCCGCCGCAGGATCCGGCGGCGATCCGGGAGGCGACGTCATGATCGGCTGCCACGACTTCTGCGGGCATTACGAGTGGACGTTCGCGTGGCTGGAGCGCGAGGGCGGTCATGCCTTGGTGCGCGATTACTGGGACGCGGCGATCAACCGCGACAGCCAGCGGCACGCGCGGGAGCTGATCGAGCGTGAGGGTTTCGCCGGGATGACCAAGTACTGGGGGCACACGCTTCTCGAGGAATCGCCCGACCTCGGGTTCTCCATCACGCAGGCGCCAGGGGTCTTCCGCATCGACATGCATCAGTGTCCGTCGAAGGGGTTCCTGCGGCGCAACGGACTCGAGCAGTATCGTGACTACTGCGATCATTGCATGGGCTGGACGGGCCCGATGATGCGCGAGGCTGGCTTCGTGATCGACCACGAGCACAACCACCTTGGTCAATGCTGGTGGGAAATGAGACGTGCGGCTGAGAAGGGCGGTCACGCCGCCCCGGGATCAGTGTCGGGCGCGAAGGATGTCCGCCTGCGTCCCGATTGGCGTCCGCCCGGTGCGGCGCTCGACCGGTACGTGAAGGAAACGGATCCTGACCGGAAGGCGCCGCCGACCTGATCAGGTTCGGCGCGACGGGCTCACTTCACCCGTTCCGCGACGAACGCGAGCAGCTCGCGCGTGTTGGCGTCGCCGGGCGCGCCGAGCTGGTTGTTGATGACGCTGTGGTTGGCCTCGCGGTCGGCGAGGACGCGCGCGGGGACGCCGGCGGACTTGAGCACGGTGGCGAGGCGCTGGGCCTGGATCGTGGTGTCGGGGTTGGCGCTGATGTGGAGGATGAGGAACGGCGGGATGCCCTTGCCGGCGGCGACGTGGGTGACGGCGGAAAACTCGCGGTGCTGTTCCTCGGTGCCGAACTTGGAGCGGTGGGTCGACTTGGGCTCAGGTTGGCCATGGACGCGTCGGCGCGTCTCCGCGGTGGCGACGATCGCGGGGAGGTCGAACGTGTCGCCGTCCACCGGGACGCAACCCCGCAGAGCGGGGAACGGCACGCCCTCGGCGCGGAGCAGGCGGTCGTCGGTGCAGAGCAGCGCCGCGAGCTGGGCGCCGGCGGAGTGCCCCATCACGAGGATGCGGCGAGGGTCGCCGCCGTGGGCGGCGATGTTGCGGTGGACCCAGCCGAGGGAACGGGCCACATCGCGGATGAGCGTGCCCATGTCGACGTGCGGGAGCAGGCGGTAGTTGGTGGAGACGAAGACGCAGCCGTTGGCCGTGAAGAGACGGGGCTTGAGCTGAACATCGGCCTTGCTGCCGGCCTGCCAGCCTCCGCCGTGGATCCAGAACACCACAGGTAGGTCCTTGGCGCCGACTGGGGCGTGGATGTCGAGCGTGTGGCGTTCCTGGGCGGGCGTCGCGTAGGGCACGTCGCGCGTGACGGTGATTTTTGTTTCCGCGGCCGATACGAAGGTGGCGGCGAGAAACGCGCAGAACGCGAGGGCGGACAGTTTCATGGGGTAAGAGCAGATGCGGGATTTTCGGGGATTGAGCAGGAGAAGTCAGCAGCGAGTTCTTGGGAAAGCCCAGCGCGGAGCGCGCTCTGCGGATCTTATCCCGCCGCGCGTAATCTGGAGCCGGGGCTGCTGTTCCGGAGCGTGTGTGAAAGGCATTCCGCCCTGACCTTTCCGAATAGAAATAGGCTTCCGGATGAGTCGACGGTGCCCAGGCGGTAGCCTCAGCTACACGGGAAGCTCTTCTGATGGTGTGAGCGACTTACGGGCAGGCACTGCGTTCCCGCATGCTCACGAACATAACTTTGCGCGAGGTCGCCCTAGCCGGGGTCGGGGCCCCGGCTAGGGCAAAACGACCACTCGCCGAAGGTCATCCCGTGTTCGCCTGCCCCATCGGGGCCAGCCACCTCGCGGTCGGAAGCTAAATTGCGGTCGGAAGCCGTATCGTTGGCGGGTTCCTATCGGAGTTGAGTCGCTCAGCTGGGGTCGCGGCTACAGCTGCGGAGGAGATCGGAAGGCTGCGCGGAGGGTTTGGCTGCGGCTGCAGCCGCGGAGAATGCGGAAAGTCTTTCGGAAAAAAGAGAGGCGTACGGGCCTTCGGCGGGAAGGTGTGGTGTAAAATCTCCGCGCCTGCAGGCGCAGCCACATCAGGTAGCGCGCTTCCGACCGGCGGCCCCGAAGGGTTACCGGTCCCGCCCTACCGCAGGTCGCGGATGCCGTTCTTCAGCGCGAACAGCTGCGCGACTTCGGCGGCGGTCAGGGCACGGTCGAAGGCCGCGAGATCATCGAGGTGGCCGACGTAGGCTGCGGCGAGGACGAGCTGCACCTTTGAGGCCTGCCATCCGAACGAGAGATTCCAGTCGCGGATGGCGCCCTGCAGCTTGCCGTCGAGGTAGAGTTCGCCGACCCCCGCCTTGCCGGAGTTGAGCCGGTGAAAGGTGAACACCGCATGGGTCCAGCGTTCGCGGGAGAAGGGTGCCTGGTGCAAGGCGACCATCGGACGCTCGGCGTCGGTCATCTTTGCCCAGTCCAGGCCCTTCGGATTCCAGATCTCCACCAGCGGGCGGATCGCGTAGCGGAAATGCCGCGGCTTCTCATCCTTCGACCATTCGAGGAAAATGAAGCCCTTCTTGGCATCGTCTCCCAAGATCTGCACGGGATCGCAGTAGCCGGGCTCGAGATCCTCATCGGGCGTGAGCCGCAGCCAGACCGAGACGGAACCGCTCCAGTCGACCGACTTGTAGTCGATCACGCCGGGGCCGGGAAAGAAGGGTCGGATCGGATTCTTCTTCGTTACCTGCAGGGCAGCACCAAAACGGCCCGTGCCCGGGGCGATCTTGATGAACTCTCCCGGCCCGGGTGCCTGTCCCTTCGGCACGCCGGCGAACTGCATCCGTTTTTCGCCGCGTGAGAAGTCGGCATCGAAGCCTTGGTCGAACGACGCGTGGAGCGTGAGCGCCTGCCGGAGCGGCTGGAGAGGATCCGCCGCGGTCAGTGCCGCCGGGAAGAGGAGGGCGAGTAAGGTGGTGCGCAGCTTCATGATCGGAATTGAGGTTCGAGGCGGGGGTAATGGGAGTCTCCGGCGGAGGCCGGACCGTTTCCCGCATCAAAACCGCCCCGTGAGCCCGCGCAAGCGGGGCGGCGGAATCAGGCCTCGCCCAAGCCGTCCTTCATCGTCTTCGCGAAGACGGGCATCATGCGCATCACGGCGCCGAAGTCGCTCCCGTGCGCGATGAGGCGCGCGCCTTTCTTGTTCAGGTGAGCGATGTCCTCGGTCGAGCCCGACGGTCGTCCCCAGGCCTTCCCATGGCGGGCGGCGGCTGCGGCGACCGCGTCCTCGGCTGCTATCATCCGCGGGTCGGACCAGTCCATGGGGCAGCCCATGCGTAGCGACAGGTCACCGGGGCCGATGAAGAGCCCGTCGACGCCCGGCACCGCCGCGATCGCGTCCACCGCGGCGACGGCCTCGGGGGTCTCGATCTGCACGATGAGGAAGGTTTCCTCGTTGGCCGCGGCGGCGTAGCCGGCCGTGCCGGTGAGGTAGAAGTTGTTGTCGAGGCCTGAGCCGTCGTGGCCGCGCTGGCCGAGCGGGGGAAACTTCACCGCGCGGGCGAGCGCCGCCGCTTCCTCGGCTGAGTTCACCAGCGGGATCATCAGGGCGGTCGCGCCGTCCTCGAGCAGATGGTATAGGTCGGTGGCGTTGCGGCTGCCGGTGCGGACGATGCAGTCGATGTTCGCCAGATGGTGGTTCTGGATGAGCCGCTGGAGATCGCGCCGGTCCCAGGTGCTGTGCTCAGAGTCGAGCCAGATGGCGTCGAAACCGGCCTTCGCCGCATGCGCAGGCATCATCGAAGTGGGGTAGTAGAGGCACGCAATCCGCACGGCCTTGTTTTGGCGAAGTCGCGTGCGAATCAGGGAAGAGCGCATGGGTAGTTATGCGAGTAAGAATCGGACTTATTACCCACCTCAATCCCTAACTGCCTAAATTCGGCGTTAGTTAATCCGCGGCGTGATCCATCGGCCCCCAGGTCGATTTCGAGAGCTCGACTAGGTTTCGTTTGATCCGACGCCGCAGCAGTCGCCAACCTGCGCCTGCCCCAGCAGGGGGATGTGCGCTTTCGAATCACCCATGAAAACCATGCTCCACCCAGCGGTGGTCGTTCTCGCGGCCGCCCTTCCCAGCCGGCTTTGGCAGCCCAGTGTGCGTCCCTGGATGCCGACGCCGCGCCGGGGGCTCGCCGCGTTCCTGCTCACCGTGCTTACCTTCGCGTGCCTTCCCGCCTCCGCCGCCGAGGCTGGTGGTGGCGGCATCGCGGGGCGCGTCCTCAACGCTTCGAGCGGAGTCTATCTCAACAACGCCCGCGTGAGCGTGGACGGCACGGCGCTGGAGGCCTTCACCAACGAGAACGGTGACTACCGGCTCTCCGGCGTCGCGGCCGGTGAGGTGCGTCTCCGCGTATCCTACGCCGGACTTGAGACCGCATCGGGTGCCGTGCGCGTGGTGGCCGGCGAGACGGCGCGGCGCGACTTCGAGCTCGCCTTGCCGCTCTCCCGCACGACTGCGGGCGCGCCCGACGTGGTGAAGCTCGCGAAGTTCATCGTCGAGTCCACGCAGCTCAGCGCCCAGGCCGCGGCGATCAACGAGCAGAAAGTCTCTCCCAACATCAAGAACGTCGTCGTGCTCGACGAGGTGGGCGACCTTGGCGACGGCAACGTCGGCGAGTACCTCAAGTACACCGCCGGCATTTCCATCGTGTCGGCGCCCCAGACCGCTGGTTCGCTTTCAATCCGAGGAATGCCCGCCGGCGGCGTCGTGTTCATGATGGACGGTGCGGAAGTCTCCACCCCCTCCGTCGACCGCAACTTCGACCTCGCCGCCAGCTCGGCGGGCAGCGTCGACCGTATCGAGGTCACCAAGGTGCCCACGCCCGACCGGCCTGCCAACGCCGTCGGCGGCACCGTGAACATCATCGGCAAGAGCGGCTTCGCCAACCCGCGCCGCGTTCTGCGGATCAACACGTACGCGGCGTACAATTCCGACAACCGCCTCGCGCCTCCCGGTCTCGGCGAGCGGATCGGCAGCGACCCGCGCTCCAACGAGCGGCTGATCCAGCCTGGCGTCGACGTGAGCTACTCGCATCCCGTGAACAGCTCCCTCGCGTTCACCGTCAACCTCAGCAGCATGCTGCGGGCCTACGACATGGACTACGACAGTCCGACGTGGGACATGGTGCGCGGAGTGCTCACCACTTCGTCCGTCCAGAACGTCGTGCAGGCCACCGAGCGCGAGCTGGCGTCGACGACCTTCGATTGGAAGATCAGCCGCGACAGCTCGCTGCGGCTCAACGTCGAGCACGTGCAGATCAACACCCCGACGCGGCAGAACGTCTACACGACGGTGTTTGGCACGGGCGTCACCGGCGACGCGAATTTTTCCCAGGGCGCCGCGGCGGGCAACGACACCGTGCGCCAGGGCACCACCTACGGCGATCGCACCCGCGGCACTTCCTCCGCGCTGCTCCGCTTCCAGCACGAGGGCAGCCTCTACCGCATCGACGCCAGCGCCAACTTCTCGCGCAGTTGGGATGAGCGGGTCGACCTCGAGCACGGATTCTTCCGCTCGATCGGCACGCCCGCCCTGGGCTCGCTGGTGGTCCGAGCCGACGACCTGCAGGGCCTCTATTCGCGGCGCGCCCCGCGCCTCACCGCCGTCAACCGCGCGGGCCAGCCGGTCGATCCCTACGACAATTCACAGCTCACCCTGAGCAACCCCTCCAGCCAGCCCGAGCGGATCCGCAACGACATGCGGAGCGTGTCGGCGAACATCGCGCGTACGTTCCGCGTGCCTTTTCCGCTCACGCTCAAGACCGGCTTCACCGTCAACCGCCAGCGCCGCGACCGGGTTTCGGAGGCCCGGACATGGACCTTCTCCCCGCCCGCCGGCGTCAGTCGCCTCGCGGGGGCCCATGACCTCACGAACGAGTCCCTTTCGCGCCAGGCGTTCTTCAGCGATACGCTCAAGGTGAAGTGGATCAGCGGCTCGAAGCTCTACGATCTCTTCAAGGCTCGGCCCGAATGGTTCATCCTCAACGAGTCCGCGGCGTACTCCTCCGCGGTCGCCAATTCCCGCGCCTTCCAGGAGACGATCTCCGCCGCCTACCTGCGCGGCGACGTGAAGCTGCTGGACAACCGCCTCTGGATCGTGGCCGGCGGCCGTTTCGAGCGCACGGAGGACGAGGGGGCTGGTCCGCTCGACAACGTGCGCGCGACCTACCAGCAGGATGCCAACGGCAACCTCCTGCGCGATGCCGCGGGCCGCCCGCTGATCGTTCCCGGCACGGCGATGGACATCGCGCGGCTGCGTTACCGCGAGCGCGGAGCCCGGGCCTCGCGCGACTACCAGGGTTTTTACCCGAGTATCAACAGCACGTTCTACGTCACCGAAAACCTGGTCGCGCGGGCCGCCTACGCGAAGACCCTGGGCCGGCCGGCGCTCTCCGAGGTGGTTCCCGGCATCACGGTCTCCGATCCGACTTCCGCGGTGCGCACGGCGACGATCATTAACTCCGGCCTCCAACCCTGGTCGGCCGACAACTTCGATCTCTCGTTCGAGGCGTACGGGATCAAGGGTGCGGTCGTTTCGCTCGGCCTGTTCCGGAAGGACATCAACGACTTCTTCCTGCAGGTGCGCGCGCCGGCGACGCTGGCCCAGCTTGAGAGCTTCGGCCTGAACGACGACTACCTCGACTACGACGTCATCACGAAGACCAACGGCGGCGAGGCCTCCGTGGAGGGCTATGAGGTGAGTTGGCGGCAGTCGCTGTACTTCCTGCCCGCGTGGGCGCGGGGCTTCTCGACCTTCGCCAACGCGACGATCTCCCGGGCCTCCGGGCCCAACGCCGCGGACTTCACGCCGTTCGCCCGCAAGAACATCAATTGGGGCCTGAGCTACAACCGCGGGCCGTTCTCCTTCCGGTTCAACACGGCCTTCGCCTACAAGGTCAGCGGGGTGCTCAACGCGGCAAGCGCGACCATTCCCGCCGGCACGCGCACCTACGTGGCGCCGCAGATCACCCAGGACTGGTCGTTTGATTACCGGGTCTCCAGCCGGTTCACGATTTACGGCGGAGCGCGCAATTGGAATGGCGCCAACAAGCGCACCGAGCGCTTTGGCCCCGGCGCTCAGCCGTGGACCCGCCCGCAGGTCTTCCAGAACTTCGGCACGCTGGTCACCTTCGGCCTGCGTACGCAGTTCTGATCCTCCGGTCCCGATGAGATCCTTCAGTTTCACCCGCGCCGCGGCGTGCGCCACCGCGACCCTCCTCGCGTCTTTCGCCTTCGCCGCGGAGCAGGCCGACGGCGGCGTGATCGAGTCTTGGATCGCCCGCGCTTCGCCAGCGAACCCCCGCCACACCGAGGCCGACGTCCTCGTGCGGCGCGACGGCAGCCTCCTCGTCGCCTGGTCCGACTTCTATCAGGGCGCCCGCGACGACGCTCCGGCGCGGATCTCGTCGGCGATCTCGCGCGACGGCGGCCGCACCTGGGGTCCGCGAAGCACGCTCGAGGAGAACACGGGGCGCGAGAACGTGATGTCGGCGAGTTTCCTGCGGTCCCGCTCGGGGGACGTTTTGTTCTTCTTCCTCCGCAAGAACTCGACGCGTGACCTGAAGGCTTACATGCGCCGTTCATCCGACGACGGCGCCTCCTGGAGCGAGCCGGTCACGGTGACAACCGACGCCGGCTATCACGTCATGAACAACGCGCGCGTGATCCAGCTGCGCTCCGGGCGGTTGCTCGCCCCGGTCGCGAGCACCGCGCAGGTCTGGACGAAGAACGACGATTTCCGGACGTCGGTGTGGTTGTCCGACGACGACGGCCGGACCTGGCGGCGCAGCCGGTCGCAGCTTCCCGCACCGAAGCGCGGGGCGATGGAGCCCGGCGTGGTCGAACTGCGCGACGGGCGCGTCATGCAGATCATCCGCACGCAGACCGGCCGCATCTGGCGGTCGTTCTCGGCGGACGGCGGCGACACCTGGACGGACGCGGCGCCTTGGGACATCGAGGCGCCGGAAGCACCCTCGACGCTCGTCGCGACGAAGGACGGAGGGGAGTGGCTGCTGGTCTGGAACCCCAACGTGAAATGGAGCGACGCGGCGCGCACGGTGCTCGGCGCGAACCACGGTGGCCCCCGCACCCCGCTCGCGGCGATGATTTCCCCCGACGAAGGCCGCACCTGGGGTCCGCGCCGGCTGCTGGAGACGGATCCGGCCGTGACGTATGCCTACACCAGCGTGACCTTCCACGAAGGTCGGGCGCTGCTCACCTACTATCATTTCCCCATCGGTGGGAAGGAGCTCTCGCTGAAGTTCAAGAGCGTGCCGCTCGGCTGGTTCAGGGCCGCGCCGTGAGGGTGCGGATGATCATTTGGTTCAAGCCGTCCGTTCCCAGTTTTCAACCAGCAGGCCTTCTATTCTGGAGAATTCGCGTTCGTTGCGCGTAACAAGAGTGGCCCCGAGCAGCAGGGCATGGGCGGCGATGATGGTATCGCGGTCACCAATCTTATGACCCGCAGCCTCCAACTGGGACCGAACTCGGGCGTAGTAGCGCGGAAAGTCTGGTCCCAGCGGTTCGACCTCCAGCTGGGAACGGAGCGACTCCACTCGACGGATGAAGCGGGTGGTACCTAACTGTCGCCGGGCTTTTTCCGCACCGAACTCCAGCTCCGACATGACCATGACCGAAAGTCGCAGTGAGCCGGCGGAAAACTCCAATTGCATCCGCGCGGTCAGCTCCGCGGATTTTCCGGCGAGATAGGCGGAAAACGCGTTGGTATCGGGCAAGTAAATCATTCCCAATCCCGCTTCAGGTTCGCTGCCTCATTACGGGATACATCGGGAAAGTCGGGACAACTGCCGCCCAGCGCCCTGAAGGCCTTGATGCGACTTGCCTGCCCAAGTTCATCCTGGACGTAAAAGCCGTCCGCAGTTTTGACCAGCTTGACGGTAGAGGATTTCAGGCGAAACGCCTTTGGGAGACGCAGGGCTTGGGAATTGCCTGAGCGGAATACTTTGGCGGTCACAGTTGACATGGATATACGGTATATACGTAAGCAGAACGCGTCAAACCGGTTCTCGAAAACGGGTTTCTTGGTGGGCGGAACCGACTGAGTGACACGAGGAAGTTGGTCCATGACCACCGTCTGCTCCGGCGTCCGAACCGGCTGAAGCCCGCCTCACTTCGCGGTGTAGCCGCCGTCGACGACGAGATTGGTGCCGGTGAAGTAGGTCGAGGCGTCGCTGAGCAGGAAGACGACGGCGCCGGTCACCTCGTGGGCCTCGGCCATGCGGCCGAGCATCGTCATCCTGCCGTAGCGTTCGAGGAAGGCCGGGGCCGGCGGGCGCTCGGGATTGTAGATGCCGCCGGGTGAGACCACGTTCACGCGCACGCGTTGCGCGCCGTAATGAGAGGCGAGGTGGCGGGTGAGGTTGATCATGCCGCCCTTGTGAAAGAAGTAATCCGGCGGCACGCCCATCGACGTGCCCTCGTAGAGCCACGGGTTCATGCCGATCATCCCCTGCATGGAGGCGATGTTCACGACGCTGCCGCCGCTTTTGGCCGCCATGACGTCGGCGAAGGCGCGTACGGTGGAGAAGAAACCCGTGGCGTTGATCTCCATGGAGGCGCGCCACGCGGCAAGGTCATCGCCCATCGCCTTCATCGGACGCGAGACGGCGTTGAAGACCAGGCCGTCGACCCGGCCGTGCGCCGCGAGCACCCGGTCGCGCAAAGCGCGGATCGAGGCTTCGTCGCTGATGTCGACCCCTTCGGCGTGAACGTCGCGTCCAGCGTCGCACTCGGCCGCCGCTTGTTTCTCCAGCGCGGGGATATCGCGGGAAGCGATGACCAGTTTGGCCCCGCTGGCGGCTACGCCCGACACCAGCGCGCGGCCCAGCAGCCCGGATCCGCCGCATTGGACGATCACCTTTCCAGCGAGGGAGAAGTTGGGGGCGGGAGAGGTGGCCAAGGGAATAATGGACTAAGGGACTAGGGACCAACCGACCAAGAGACGGTGAGCAGAGGGCGGAGCCGAACGTCCATGAGTCCTTTGATCCATTAGTCCCTCGGTCCCCTAGTCCTTTTGTTCAGCCGCCGTAGGGTGAGCGGGCTTTCGGCTTCAGATCGGTGGGAAGGCCGTCGACGTGGCCGCGGATGAGTTCGAGGCGCTGCTTCACGTAGGCACCCAGTGCGAGCACGTCGGCGCCCACGTTGAAGACCTGCGTGCCCTCCGCGATCAGGTCGCTGAACGGCTGGAAGATGCCCGAGGACATGATGAACTTGCCGTGGCGGCGCGCGGCGGCGGCCACGCGTTGGCGGGCGGCGACGACCTCGGGGTCGTCGATCTGTCCCGCCTTGCCGATGCGATGGCTGAAGTCGCCCGGGCCGAACATCAGGCCGTTGTAGCCGGGAACGGCGGCGATCGCCTCGACGTTGGCCAGCGCCTCGGGCGACTCGATCTGCATCACGACCACCCGCTCCTCGTTGGTGTGGCGGATGTAGTCGGTGATCGGGATCAGGCAGTACTTGCCGTCGGTGTTACCGCCGTCGAGCGGACGCTTGCCGACCGGGTGGCAGCGCACCCAGTCCACGATCTGCCGCGCCTCGTCGGCCGAGCCCACGTGCGGCACGATGATGCCGGTGGCGTCGGCCTCGAAGGGCCGGATGTAGTCGCTGTAGGAGCCCTTGGTGATGCGCACGAGCGAGTCCATGTCGTGCAGGCGGGCGGCGCGGATCTGGTGCTCGAGGTTGGTCCAGTCGTTGGGGACGTGCTCGTTGCAGATCCAGACGGCGTCGCAGCCGCAGAGGCCGGCGATCTCGATGACGCGCGGGTCGTTGAGGTTGGCCTTGAACGAGGTGACGAGCTGGCCCTCGCGCATGAGGGAGAGCAGTCGGCTGCGGCGGAGTTTCATGGGGAAGGGTCAAAGGTTTTCCGCGATCGAAACGCCGCGCGAGCCTTCATTGCGACCGCGGCCGCCGCTTTTCCGCGATGACAGCAGGCTGAACAGGAGGCAGGTTGAGGCGCTCCTCAGCTCCCATGCAGAATCGTCCGGTCCTTGTCTTCCTTGGCTTGCTCCTTGCCGCCGCCTGGCCGTCGCCCGCCGCCCCGGCGCCGGTGCCGTATCGCCTTCAGCTGGACGTGGTCACGGAGGGCATGAGCGGCGACAAGTGCTGGTTCCATCCGCGGGCGGGGGCGATCCCGGGTCCGCAACCGAAGGTCGTGTTGACGATGCAATGGTGGAACACGAAGCGCAGCGACGTCTTCTACGCGGTGGCTTCGGGTGAGACCGCGGACCTGGGCGCAACGTGGACGCCCTTCGCCGAGCATGACGCCACGCTCGGCCGGCGGCGGATCGACGTGCGGCGCGAGGAGGGGATCTGCGACTTCACGCCGAAGTGGCACGCGGCCTCGGGCCGGCTGCTCGGCACCGGGCACACCGTGTTTTACGAGGACGACAAGCTGGTGGCGGTGCGGCCGCGGCACACGGTGTGGTCGGTGTACGATCCCGCGGCGAGGACGTGGACGCCCTGGGCTCGGCTGGCGATGCCGAATGAGCCGCGTTTCGGCAACGCCGGCGCCGGCAGCACGCAGCGGGTCGACCTGGAGAATGGCGACATCCTGCTGCCGATCTACGCGAAGGAAGTCGGTGCCAAGGCCTACTTCTCGACGGTGGTGCGCTGCCGGTTCGACGGTCGTGAAATGAAGTACGTCGGGCACGGCTCGGAGCTCTCGGTACCCGTCGACCGCGGGCTCTACGAGCCGAGCCTCGCGCGGTTCGGCGGCGCGTTCTTCCTCACGTTGCGCAATGACCAGGCGGCTTACGTGGCGCGCAGCGCCGACGGGATGCTTTATGAGACGCCGCGCCGTTGGACCTTCGACGACGGTACCGACCTCGGCAGCTACAATACCCAGGCGCACTGGGTCACGCACGCCGACGGGCTGTTCCTCGCCTATACCCGCCGCGGGGCCGACAACGAGAACATGGCCCGCGCCCGGCACCGCGCGCCCTTGTTCCTGGCTCAGGTCGACCCCGAGCGCCTGGTCGTGCTCCGCGCCACCGAGCGTGAACTCGTGCCCAACAAGGGTGCCCAGCTCGGGAATTTTGCGGTGGTCGACGTGAGCGAACGCGAGACTTGGGTCACGACTTCCGAGGGCATGGCGCCGGGTAACCCCGCGCAGTTCGGTGCCAACGCCCGCGTCTACGCGGCGCGCATCCTCTGGGAGAAGCCCAATCGCGATTGGAACCGGCACTGAGCCCTCGCGCGGCGGGGAGAAAGCCGGCGAAGGGGTTTTCGCGGGAGAGACGAGCGATTCGGGACTACCGCGAAGCGACGCGGAGGAAAACGAATGCGCGGGGGATGGGTCTGCCGCGCCGGCCGCGAGTCGATCAACCTTGATGGGCGTGGGCTGACGCCAGCGCGATCAACGCGGGCGGTTCAAGAACCCGTGGCCGGGGAGAGGATGACGTCGTCGTTGCTCCAGAGCCGGCGGTCGGGTCCGGCGCTGCGGATCTCCATGCGGCGGGCGCTTTCGGCGTGGAAGAAGAACGGCGTGCCCCAGCGATCGCAGAGCTCGCCGTCGGCGTTCACCGCAGGGTGTCCGCGCGGGAGAAACGCGACGGCCGCCGCGTTGCGGCCCTGCAGGGACGCGGTGATCTCGACGTTGGAGCCGACGGGATTGCCCTCGCGGGGAAAATTCGACCGGAACGCGTCAACCAACCCGAGCACGATCCGGAGGTCGGACTCGATGGAGCCGCCCGCGGCGTTCAAGCCGTCGGCCAGGCGCGATTCCTCCGAGGTTACGGCCGGGATCGAGCGAGGTGACGCTACCTTCTCGGAGGCGGAAGCCGGTTCGCTTGAGGCCGCGGGCGGAGCGGGCCGCGGTTCCGGCCTAGCCCACCACCAAAGACCGACGATGGCGACGGCGAGGGCGGCGCCGAACAGCGCGCGCCGCGGGGTCATCCGAGGAAGCCGAGGTTGGGGCGGGAGAAGCGGCCGATGTTGGGCAGCACGATCGGCAGGTCGGTCGCACTCACTCCGAACCAGGTCGCGAGGGTGGCGGCGTACTGGTCGACGCTGGTGGTCGGGATCCAGCGTCCGAGTCCGGTGTCGTCGGGGCCGTTGATGGAAAGCGAAGGCATGCGCCCGTAGAGTTCGCCGCCGCGCACGGCGCCGCCGACGACGAAGTGGTGGCTGCCCCAGCCGTGGTCGGAGCCGTCGCCGTTGGAGCGGAACGTGCGGCCGAAGTCGGACGCGGTGAAGGTCGTGACCTGGTTCTCGACGCCGAGCTCGAGGGTGGCGGCGTGGAACGCGTTCACCGCCTGGCTGATCTGGGAAAGCAGGCCCGCATGGCTGCCGGTCTCCGGGCTGGCGTTCACGAGTTGTCCAGCGTGGAGGTCCCAGCCGCCCAGCTGGACGAAGAAGATCTGGCGCTTGAGTCCGAGGCTCGGGGCGGCGGCGATGAGACGCGCGGCCATCCTGAGCTGGTTGCCGGCGGTGGTGGCGGGAAACGTGGTGCGGATGACGGGTGAAGCCGCGAGGACCGAATTGAGCAGTTCGGCGCTGACGATGGCGTCAGAGGACGCTGAGCCGAACGCCGCCTCGAACAGGCCGGACTGCGGCTGGCCGAAGAGGTCACGCTGGGCGCGGTAGCGGATGCCGTCGAGATTGGTCGGAGCGGTCGCGGTGGTGGTGCCGGTGAGATTGTTGGCGCCGCCGGTTCCCACGGCGTACTGCGCGACGGTGGAGCCGACCTGGAAGGTGTTCTTCCCGGCGATGCTGATCGACATGGAGATCTGCCCGCTGGAGTTGAAGGCGTTGACGAGGTCGGCCACCCGCCCGCCCCAGCCGGTGGAGGTGGGCTTGTCGGGAACGCTGTGCTGCCACTGCACCTGCTGGTCGCTGTGGGAGAAAAGCTGGGGGGGCAGGGGCACGCTGCGGGCGGTGTACTGCGCCTTGGTGGTGGGGTAGACGAGGGTGCCGACGTTGGCGATGAGTGCGGCCTTGCCGGAGTCGAAGAGGGACTTGAGCTCGGCGACCGCGGGGTGGAGTCCCCAAGTGCGGCCGTCGGACGTCCGCGGCGCGATGGCCAGCAGCGAATCGCGCTTCAGCGCGAGGTTGGTGCGGGCGGCGCTGTAAGCGGCGTAGCTGGCGGCGTCGGTGGCGGCCCCGGCCCCGGTGGGCACGATCAGGTTGTTGGCGTCGTTGCCCCCGTTCAGGAAGAGGCACACGAGCGCCTTGTAGTCGGAGGGAAGCGCGCCGGCGCGGGCGGGCGGCTGGGGCCCGTTGGCCGGACTGGCGGCCGCACCCATCAGGCGCAGGCCGCCGAGCGTGGAGAGGAGGCCGGTGGCGCCGACGGCCGCGCAGCAGGCGCTGCCGAAGAATTCGCGGCGGGAAACCTCGGGGGCTGATTTCTTGCGGTGGCTCATGGGGACGGTGGGCAGGCGGTTATTTTTGGATCGCCGCGTTGGGCGAGGTGAGCACGAGCAGGATCGCCGTGCGAACCCGGTCTAGGGCCGTGGTGGTCGACGGGAGCGCGGTGAGCGCCGTGGTGATGCGGGTGCGGGCGGCGGCGGAGAGCGAGCCCGAGCAGAGGACGAGACTCAAGTGGTCGAGCAACGCGGGTACGTCGGCGAGGAGGGTGGTCTCCTGGGTCAAATCCAAGGTGAGGGTGTAGTCGGCCGCGGCCGTCGGCACCCCGTTGCTGGTGGGGGTGGCGGCCACGACGAAGCCGCGGAGGTAATTGGGCACGAGGATGGCGAAATTATCATCGGTGATCTGGAACTCCGGCGCGACGAGGCCGGCGGCCGCGAGAGGCCCGGGTTGGACGTAGTCGCCCTGGAAGAAGTTGAAGACCGTCGGCGACCGCAGGGCGGCCTGTGCGAGGTTGGTGAGGGCGTTGCCCGGGAGGGTGGCGGAGTTGACGGTCGCGATCTGGGTGGCCGCGGCCGGCTTGGGCGTGGCGGAGGTGATGAAGTTGCCGTCGACGGTGTGGCGCAGCCCGAGGAAGCGGCCGCTGGGCGAGGACGCATTGAACCCGCGCAGCAGGCCGGTGAGCCGGAGCAGCGGCTCCCGGAGCTTGCCGTGGGCGACGTTGCCTAGGAGCTCGGGTGAGCGCGCCTCGTGGTCGGTGAGGATGGCGCGCACGACGGCGCCGAGGTTACCACGGGTCCCCGTCCCGTCGTTCTCGAACTTCTGGGCGACGCGGTAGACGTAGCCGGGGCTCGGGTTGCTGGTCACGAGCCGCTGGATGAGAAGCTTCGAGATGAACGGCGGCGTGTTGGGGTGGTTGAAGAGCGCGTCGAGCGCCAGCTGCAGGTCCTTCGCTCCGCCCTGATTCGCGGGGATGGGGGTCGCGAGCACGGGGCTCAGGTCCTTGGCGGTATCGTCATGGAACGCCGGGAACAGCTGCATCGGGCTGATGTGGTTGGCGCCGGCGGTGCGGAACGCGGTGGTGCTCGTCGACGGGTAGGCCCAGCCGGTGAAGACCTTCGCCATCTCGGTGATGGTGGTCTGGTTGTAGGTCGGGATCGGCAGGCCGTCGGAACCGAGCATCAGCGTGCCGTCGGGCTGCAGCCGCACGAGGCCGATGGTGAAGAGCTGCATGACCTCGCGGGCGTAGTTTTCATCCGGCGTGGTGAGGGTGTTGCCCGCGGTGTCGAACGTGGCCTTGGCGTTGCGGAGCGAGCTCAGGTACTCACCCATCATCGGGCTGAGGGTCACCTGCTCTAGCAGCGTGCGGAAGTTGCCGAAGGCGCCGTTGCCGAGGATGTCGTAATAGTTGGCCAGTGGCTCGGTGCGGCTGTCGTCGCCGAGGCTGACGTCAGACACGACGAGGATCTGGCTCAGCGCGAAGGCCACGCGCTGCCGCAGCTGGTCACGCGCCGTGAGCGCCACCTTGAACCAGGCCGACTGGCGGTTGGGCGGGTGGATCGCGTTCCAGTTGGTGAAGCTATTGCTGCCCCCGAAGCGGGTGCGGTCGTCGACAACGGCCTGGCGGTGGGAGGTGAAAGGCAGCGCGAGCTGGGCGTCGAGCCACGCACCGATGTTGCCGCCGGTGAGGTCGTTGATCTCGCTGCGTTTGGGTCCGAAGGTGGCTTGGGTGAGGAAGCGGGCGGCGTCCGCGGCGGAGACGTTGGTCAAGGAAACCGCCGGAGGGGCGGCGGGAGGAGAGAACACGGCTGATCCCGCGCCCTGGATGAATGTGCCCCGCACCTCGCCGGCGGGATATTTCGCGGTGTCGACGCCGACGTAGATGTTGCCGGACCGGAGCGCGGCGAGCAGGGCGGAGTTGCTGTGGTTGCCCGTCGGCAGCAGCAGCCATTGCGCGGTGCCCGAGGAAGCGTAGGGCAGGGTGAAGACGAAGTCGCCCGAGGGCCCGATGCGCAGGTGCGCGGAGGTCACGGCGGACGAAAGGTTGGAGACGTTGAAGGTGACGGCGGCGACGGACTCGTCGGCGCTCAGCAGAATGGTGGCGGTGCCCGAGGCGGTGGACGCGGTGGCGGAGGAGTCGGGTCGGATTGAGGCGACGAACAGCGTGGCTGAGCTGTCGGTGATGTTGACCGTGGCGGCGGGCTGGGCCCCGAGTGCGTAGCCGCTGCCGGCGACGACGGTGACAACGACCGAGTCGGTGCCCTCGCTCTGCAGGTCGGGATTCGGCTTCACCGGCACGGAGACGGAGGAGATGCCGGGCGCGAAGACCACGGTGCCGGGCAGGGCGACGTAGTCGAAGCCGTTCACGGCGGAGCCGCCGACGCCGTAGCGCACTTCGAGCGGAAAGTTCACCGGGCCCGAGCGGGTGAAAGTGAACTCTCCGTTCCGGGCGCCGGACTCGTCGGCGCCGGCCTTGGAGGCCGTGACGGAAACCGCGGGTATGGCCGAGGGGGTGAGGTCGTAGACCTCGACGATGGCGATGCCCGCCGTGTTGCCGGCTCCGGTGACCTCGACGGTGTAATTGCCGGCCGCGAGGTCGACGATCATGGCGGCGTCGCGGCTGCCCGTGGGGAAATCGAAGGCCCCGTTTGCAAGGAAGGTCTGCCGGAGGAGCTCGGCGGTCATCGAGCCGCCCTGCGTGCCCCAGTCATCGTTGGTGGCGACGACCGTCGCGGTCCCGCCGGTGCGCCGCAGCGTCATCGTCGGATTGGCGAGGAAGCCCGTGACACCGAGGGCGCCCAGCGCGGGACCGGCGGCGCGGATGAGGAACTTCCGGGTGCCGGAGCCGGGGGAGACGACGAAGCCGGGGGTCAACGGGACGGAAGTTCCCGTCACGCGCGCGCGGGTCGAGAGGTTCATGAACTTCCCGCCGGAAGCGTCGGCCTCGTAGACTTCGACGATGGCGTTGCCGGTGGAGGTTCCGGCGCCGGAGACCTGGGCCGTGTAGGCGCCGGGCGCCAAAGTGGTGACGACCGCGGCGTCGCGGCTGCCCGCGGCGAGGGCGAAGGCCCCGACGGAGGAGAACGTGGCGGCGTCGGCGGCGTTCCAATTGTCGTTTGAGGCCGCGACGCGGGTCGAGGAGCCCGGGCCGAACACGGTGAGTTGCGGGTCCGCCAGCGCCCCGGCGACGTTGAAGGGTGCGGCGCCGATCGTGGGGCCGACGGCGCGGATCACGACGCGCTTGGGCGCCGTGCCGCCGATGACGAAGCCGGCGGTGAGCACGTCGTCGCCGGTGCCCACGCGGGTGAGGGCCGAGACGTTCGCGAGACGGGTCTCCTGCGCGCCGAGTTTGCCGGCGAGCGGGAGGATGAGGGCGAGGAACGCGCCGCATGACGCGGCGATGCGGGGGCGCAGCGGTTTCATGTCCGGGGAATGACGTGTTCTTAATCTCGATTCCCGCCTGGTCAACCTGTCCCCGCTCCTCGCGCGACTTCTTGGCGGTGCCGCCGAACCCGCTGTGGCGCGGACGGCGCAACTGGGTGATCCCGTTTGGGGACGAGGCGAAGCCGGCGGTCTGCTTCTAAGCGCCCGGCTCGGCGCGGGGCGGTGCCAGGAAAGCGAGGAGGCCGCCTCCTGGGTGAAGCGGCCTCCGGGACATTCGCCTTTGGGGCGGAATCAGACGGTGACTTCAGTGCCGTCGAAGCGTGTGAACGTCGCTCCGGCGAAGGACTCATTCCACTGGAAGCGGCTCGACCGCAGGCAGGAAATCGCCACCGCCTCGCCCAGCAGCATGCCATCGTGCGCGTCGGTGCGCCAATGCACCCCTGCGAGGTTGCGCCCGATCGCGATGTTGGCGGCCAGCTTGTTCAGCTCCCCTGTGACCGTAAGAGGTCCGGCGGTGTAAGCGGTCAGGGCGGAGCCGTCGGCGATCGGCTGGACCGGGTTGGCGACCGTGGCTTCTCCCCTGAAAAAAGCCTTCAGGACCGTCGTGCATGCGCCGGCGATCGTGGCGTGACCCGAGGGATATGCCGGGTGGATTGGGCATCCCTCGGCATACGCCATCGGCAGCAGTGCCGTCCCCGTCCTCGCCCGGATGCGGGCGAGCGCGTCCGAGTTCCGCAGGTCGGCGTGAAGCCCGTACTTGTTCGTCGATCCGTTGAACTGGACGCGGCCGCCGAACTCCTCCGGCCGCAGGCGGCGATGGAAGCGCCATTTCTGGCACCAGGCTGCTCGAAGCGCTTCGACGGCGACCCGGGCCACCTGGTCAAGCACGTGGGGGCCGCCAAAGGTCGCGAAGCCTCCTTGGTTCGAATATCCGAGGTACGGATTCCCCGCGTTCAGGGGGGACCTGGCTCCCAGGAGGATCAGCGCTGCGTTCAGGAAGGCCTGGTAGGAGTAGTCCTTGTGGACGTATTCTCCGAGGTCGCGGGCGTTGATCATGTACCGGTTCGAGGGGAGGGCGGGGCCGCTTCTCGCCGCCCCGTTCTGCACCGCCAGCCATTCGTCGGGGCTGGTCATGAAGTCGGCGCCCGCGGAGGGAACAGGGTATCTCTGCGGGTACGTGATCGGACCGGTGGGAATGTCCTTATAAAGAAACTGGGAGACGTACGGTCCCGTCAGGCATCCCGGAACTATGCTGCGGAAAAGCGTGTTTGGTGAAACCACGAGCCCCGCGCTTGTACTCTGCTTCGGGCCGCGGAAGTCGGCGAGAAGGCTCAGGTCGACGCAGGCCGCGGTGGCGTCCTGGCTTGCGGCGTACTCGGCGAACGGCAGGTCCCGCAGCAGGGCGTGCCAGTACAGTTCGACCATCTCGCCCGCAGTTTCCGCGGAGCCGAGCGAGGGCGCGGCCCGCATCGTGAAGTCGAAGGGGTCTCCGCCGTCTAGGCTGAACGCCCAGCCGGCCTGCGGGCTGACCAGCTTGGCGGCTCCGGCGAGCGGAACGGCGGCGAAATCCGCCGCTTGCCCAGAAATACAAGCGGTGCGCAGGAGCGAATAGGAGGCCGGTACCACGTTGCCTTCGGCGTCATGCGCCAGAGCCTTGGAAAAGCTGCCGGGAAACCCCGGAATGCCCTCGTCGGCATTGACCGGATGATTTACGGGGGCGGTCAGTTCGAGGGCTTCCCGGGCGGAGAGCAGCCGGGCGCGGAGCGCCTTCCCGCGGCGGTCGGAAGCGGTATCGGAAATCGCCCTTCCCAACACATCCGCGTTCGGACTGTCGGCGCGGGACACCGTGGACGTTGCGACCGAGGCCGAGGCGAGAAGGGCGGCGCGTGAGAGGAAGCTGCGTCGCGAGACCGCGGAGGTGGGAGTGCCTGCAGGTGCGGATGTGTCCTGAGATTGGGGAGCGGTTTCCATGGATGGCCTTGGCTACTGACGTGGGTGGTTCTTTTGGGGATAGGGTTAAAACCCCGTTTCCGTATTAAAAAACCCCACAAAAGTTCCAAGAAAATCTTCATAACTATCGTAAAAAAATAACAATAACATAAATGTTACGCTTTGTTACCCTCGTCCCTCGTTCGCCTTCCTCTGGTTCGTGAACCGCCGTTCCGTGAGTACCCGCCGCCATCGGGAGGGTCGAGAGTTTCCGTTGGCCGTTTGCGCCCTCCGGAGTTTGCGGGGTCGTGACTCTTGATCCCGCTCGTCCCGAATCACCCGGCGTCGCCTTCTTGAGCGAATCGTCGCTCTCGCCCGCTGCCGACGATCGGCCCTTTTCCCGGCTCTTGCCCGCTCTTCGGCGAGCCGACGACCCGACGCATTCGCGGAATCGAGCGCCCCGGCGGCAGAGGCGTTTTGCATGGGTGTGGTGAAGGTGGTGTGGGACGGTTTGACCAGGGTATGTTTAGGGCCCTGCCTTGCCTAGTTTGCCCGTAGAGCCGGGTCATTTGGCGCCTCAACCGTCCGTGGCTGCGGCCTTGCCGCGACCCGGGTGCGGCCTACGGTGCGCGTCCATGATCCGCGGCGTCGACCACATCAACCTCGTCGTTTCCGACCTGGAGCGCTCGGTGCGTTTTTACACGGAAGTGCTCGGCTTCCGGAAGACGGCCGACGTGGTGATGGAAGGCGACTGGATCGAGGCGATCATCGGGCTGAAGGGCGTGCGCGGGTTGGTGGCGTTCGTCGAGCCGCCCGGCGGCGGGCCGCGATTCGAACTGCTGCAGTACGTGACGCCGCCCGGCGCAGTGCTGCCCGAGAACTCGCGGGCCAACACCCGCGGCCTGCGGCACGTGGCGTTTCGCGTCGACGACATCGCGGCGATGGCGGCCCGGCTGCGCGCCGCCGGCGTGACGCTCTTCAGCGAGCCGGTGCGCGTGCCCGCCGGCGTGGTGAAATTCGCCGCCGGCGACAAGACGCTGCTCTACTTCCTCGATCCCGACGGCGTCATTCTCGAGCTCGCCGAATACGGCTGACCAACCGGCCCGCGGAGAACCGGCGCCTTTCAGCGCTTCTTGTTCAGCGCGGCGCTGAACCAGTCGCCGGTCAGGTTCTGCGGCGGCCGCGGCGCAACCGGAGCACCGGGTCGGGGCGCCCCGGGCCCGCCGGGACGTTGTCCCGGGCCTGAGCGGGGGCCGGAGCCGCCCGCTCCGGCCGCGGTCTTCGGGCCGATCACGGGATTGCTGCGCATCGAGAGGGCGATTCGTTGCCGCGGAAGGTCGATCTCCGTCACGGTGACCATCACCCGCTGCTGCGGCTTCACGACGGCCGCGGGATCCTTGACGAAGCTGTCGGCGAGCTGGCTCACGTGGACCAGCCCGTCCTGATGCACGCCGATGTCCACGAACGCCCCGAAGGCGGTGACGTTGGTGACGATCCCTGGCAGCTTCATCCCAGGCCGCAGGTCCTCGGGTCGATTGACGCCTTCGGTGAAGCTGAAGGCCTCGAACTTCTCGCGGGGATCGCGGCCGGGCTTGGCCAGTTCGGCGAGGATGTCGTGGAGGGTGGGCAGGCCGACGTCGGCGGTGACGTACTGCTCGGGACGGATGCGGGCGCGCAGCGCCCCGTCGCGCATCAGGTCGGCGACGGTGGCTCCGACGTCGGCGGCCATGCGCTCCACGAGGGCGTAGCGCTCGGGGTGGACGGCGCTGGCGTCGAGCGGGTGGGCCCCGTCGCGGATGCGGAGGAAGCCGGCGGCCTGCTCGAAGGCCTTGGGTCCGAGGCGCGGCACCTCGCGGAGATCGGCGCGGGAGCGGAAGGCGCCCTTCTCGTTGCGGCGGGCGACGATGGCGGCGGCGGTGGCGGCGTTCAGGCCCGAGACGTAGCTGAGCAGCTGCTTGGAGGCGGTGTTGAGCTCGACGCCGACACCGTTGACGGCGCTGACGACGGTGTCGTCGAGCGAGCGCTTGAGGGCGGTCTGCTCGACATCGTGCTGGTACTGGCCGACGCCGATCGACTTCGGGTCGAGCTTCACCAGCTCGGCGAGCGGATCCATGAGCCGGCGGCCGATGGAGACGGCGCCGCGGACGGTGAGGTCGTGGTCAGGAAACTCCTCGCGGGCCACCTCGCTGGCCGAGTAGATCGACGCGCCGGATTCGTTGACCATGACGACGGTGATCGCGGGCGGCAGGCCGAGGGTGCGGACAAAGGCCTCGGTCTCACGGCCGGCGGTGCCGTTGCCGATGGCGATCGCCTCCACCTGGAAGAACTTCACGAAGCCGAGGAGTTTCTCGCGGGCCTCGGCGGGGTCGCGATCGGGGAAGACGACGTCGTTGTGGAGCAGCTTGCCCTGACGGTCGAGGAGGACGGTCTTGCAGCCGGTGCGGAAGCCCGGGTCGATGGCCATCACGGCGCGCTGGCCGAGCGGCGCGGCGAGGAGCAGCTCGCGGACGTTGCCGGCGAAGACGCGGATGGCCTCCTCGTCGGCGCGCCGCTTCGACTCGAGCCGCATCTCCGTCTCCATGGCGGGGCAGAGCAGGCGCTTGCACGCGTCCTGCACGGCCAGGACCACCTGGTCGGCGGCGGGGTTGCGGGCCTTGACGAACAAGGCCTGCACGGTGGCGAACGCGGCGGATTCGTCGGGCAGCTGCACGCGCAGCATCAGGAACAGCTCCTTCTCGCCGCGCCGCATCGCGAGCACGCGGTGCGAGGGGGCCTTGGCGAGCGGCTCGCTCCACTCGAAGTAGTCCTTGAACTTGGCCGCCTCCGGATCGGTTTCCTTGCCGGTCAGGACCTTGGTGGAGATCACCGCGTTCCGCTGGTACTCGGCGCGGAGCCGCGCGCGGGCGTCTTTGTCGTCGCTGACGCGCTCGGCGATGATGTCGCGGGCGCCGGCGAGGGCTTCCTCCGCGGAGGCGATCCGAGCCGGCTGGTTCTTGCCGTCGTCAGGCACGTACTCGCGTCCCACGTAAGCCTGGGCGGCCGCCGCGACGTCGGTGGCTGCGTCCTGGGCGAACAGCACGTCGGCGAGCGGCTCGAGGCCCTTCTCGCGGGCGATGGTGGCGCGGGTGCGCTTCTTGGGCCGGAACGGAAGGTAGATGTCCTCGAGGGCGGTGAGGGAGTCGGCGGCGGCGATCGCCTTGCCCAGCGCGTCGGTGAGCAGGTTGCGCTCCTTGAGCGAGGCTAGGATCGAGGCGCGACGGTCGTCCACCGCGCGCAGCTGCTCGAGGCGGTCGCGGATGGCGAGCACCTGCACCTCGTCGAGTTCGCCGGTGGCCTCCTTGCGGTAGCGGGCGATGAACGGCACGGTCGCGCCCTCGGAAAGCAGCCCGGCGGTGGCGACCACCTGGGCGACTCGAAGGTTGAGCTCGCCGGCGAGGCGAAGGACGTGGCCGGCATCGGGCGTTTGCTGGGCGGGGGCCGGGGAGGCGGCGGCGGACATCAGGGAAAAGGGGCCGAGGACACGTCGCGGCGGCGGCAGGGCAATCCGGAAAGCGCACCGCGGAACATTCGCCCCGGGATTGCCCAGGATTGGCGCGGGCGCCATTGCTTGGGGATGAAGCCTCTGCCGACGCTCGCGCTGCTGCTGGCCCTCGTGACGGTTCCGGCTCCTCGGGCCGCGGAGCCGCTGCCGATCGAAACGGAGGTCGCGGCGCTCACGCAGTCGGAGCAGGTGACGGTCGTGCACTTCTGGGCCTCATGGTGCCCCAATTGCCAGGCCGAGCTGAAGGGTGGCGGTTGGAAGCGCTTCATCGAGGCCAACCCGCGCGTGAACTTCGTCTTCATCACGGTCCGCGACGAGAAGTCCGGCGCCGCCGAACTCGCCCGTCACGGCATCGGCCCGCAGAAGAATTTCCGGCACCTGCAGCATCCCAACGCCTCGCGCGTGAAGGGCGAGGAGATGACTTCGTTCATGGACATGCGCGTGGGCTGGGTGCCGGCTACGTGGGTCTTCCGCGTCGGCCGCCTGCGGTACGCGCTGAACTACGGCCAGGTGCGGTTCGAGATCCTGCAGCAGCTCGTCGAGGACGCCCTGCCGCGGTGGGATTGAGCGAACCCTTCAAAAATCCCAGCGGCGCACGGGGCCCGTCGCCGGCGCCAGCTCGATCCAGTCGACCTCCACGCCTTCCTTCTCGGCAGGCAGGTAGAGCCGCAGGTGCTGCATCGCACCGTCGACCGGCAGGGTCACCTTGACCTCGGTCCAGCTACCGCCCGCCGGCAGCGCAAACTCAGTTGTCTGGCCGGCGGCGGGGAATCCTTCCTGCGTGGTCGTCCGCCACTGCGCCCGCGCCGCGCCGCCCGCCGCGCGGACCCGCAGGCGGAGCGTCACCGGCCCTGTGAGTTCGAGCCGCGTTACGGCGAGGAACGGGTTCCTTCCGTCGCCCTCGACCACGATGGAGCCTTCCCCGACGCTGATCCGAGCCGCCTTCGGCACCCATCCGCGCAGGGCGTCCGCCGGGGCCGGTGAACCGGCTGCCTTGCGCGGGGTGGTGACCGCCGTGACGCCGTACGCGGGATTCGGCAGCGGAACGAGGGCCCCCGTGCCGCGCAGGAAGGCGTCGATGCGCGCGTCGAGTTCGCGCACGCGCGCGGGCTGCGCGGCCGCGAGATTCGTCGCCTCGCCGAGGTCGGCTTTCAGGTTGTAGAGCTCGCGCGGCGCCGCGGGATCGAACCAGCGGATCAGCTTCCAGTCGCCCGCGCGCACCCAGACGCCGCCGCTGTTCCGCCCGTGCGGGAAGTAGTTGAAGAACGCGTCGCGGTTGAACGGGGCTGAGGATTTCAGCACGCCCGCGTAGCTGCGGCCGTCCATCTGCTGGCCCGACGGCGCTGGGAGGCCCATGAGGTCGAGGAGCGTCGGGTAGAGGTCGATGTGGCCGACCACGGCGGCACTTATGGTGCCGGGCGCGATCCGGCCGGCCCAGGACCACATCAGCGGAACGCGCGTGCCGCCCTCGTAGAGCGTGCCCTTGCCGTCGCGCAGCGGCGCGTTGTTCGTCGGCGGCAGGTCGCCCGCCCAGCGGCGCCACGCGGCGAGCGCGCCGCCCTTGGCCTTCTCGGCCTTCGCCGTCTTCGCGGTGTCGGGCACGTTGCTGTGGACGTTGCCGCCGTTGTCGGAATTGAAGATCACGATCGTGTCGTCGGCGATCCCGAGGCGGGTGAGCGCTTCGAGGAGGCGGCCGAAGCTCTCGTCGATGCTGCGGAGCATCGAGGCCATGATCGGGTTGCCCTGGCGCCCCGAGGGGTCCTTCCGGCCGGCGAACTCCCGCGTGTAGGCCTCCTTGTGTCCCCATGGGCCATGGACGCCGTACTGCCAGACGTTGAGGAAGAACGGCCGGCCGCGGTTGGCCTCCATGAACCGGATCGCCTCGTCGGTGAGGCGGTCGACGATGTACTCCCCCGGCGGCCCGTCGGTGATGGTGCCGACGCGCTCCTGGCCGCGCGGTTTGCCGGCGGGCGACACGCCATAGGGCGAGAAGTAGCCCCCGGGCGGGCCGGGGTCGGGGTGACAATGCCAGGCGACGTCGAAGCCCTGCCGCTCGGGCCAATGGGGCTCGGTGAGGCCGAGGTGCCACTTCCCGAAGTGTCCCGTGCGGTAGCCGGCGCTGCGCAGGGCCTCCGCCAGCGTGTGTTCGGCGGGTTCCAGGTAATTGCGGCTCTCCGGCGCGAGGAGCGGCCGGTTCGCGGGCGCGGTGGCGGGACGCAGCAACGCTCCCGCGGGCTGCGGCGGCTGGTGGCCGGTGGCCGAGGTGATGCCGTGGCGCGCCGAGTATTTCCCCGTGAGCAGGCTGGCGCGCGTCGGCGAACACAGGGGCTGCGCATAGGCATCGGTGAACCGCATCGCGCGGGCGGCGAAGCGGTCGATGTTGGGCGTCGCGTAGTAGGTGGAGCCGTAGGCGCCGCAGTCCATCCAGCCCATGTCGTCGACCAGGAAGAGGATGACGTTCGGCTGGGTCGCGGCGTGGCTCGGCGCGAGGGCGAGCGCGGCCAGAAAGGCGAGGCGCGGTACTGGGACGGTGAATTTCACGGCGAAGGGAGATTTTCTCAGGGCTGTTTTTTCGCCGCGCTCTTCTTGGCCTTGGCGGGTCGGTTGCCGGCTCCCGGAAAGACGGGTTCGACGAGCTCACGGTTCCAGGCGTCGAGCGCGGCGGCGAGGCGGGTCTTCACCTCGGGCCGGTTGGCGGCGAGGTCGCGGGTCTCACCGATGTCGGCGGCGAGGTCATAGAGTTCGTCGGCCGGACCGGCACCGCGTACCAATTTCCAATCGCCTTCGCGCACGGCGAGGAGTGCGCCGCTGCGCCAGAAGAGCCGCTCGTGCGGCGGCGCAGGATTTTCGCCGCGGAGGTAAGGCAGCAGGTTCACGCTGTCGTACTTCCGATCGGTGGGCATCGGCACGCCGGCTGCCGCCAGCGTGGTCGCGAAGACGTCGACGGAGCTCACCGCGCGGGGATCGACGCGGCCCGCCGGCAGCCGGTCGGGCCACGTGATGACGAAGGGCACGCGGAAACCACCTTCGTAGACCGAACCCTTGGCGCCCCGCAGCGGGGTGTTGAGTGAACCGTTCACCGAGATCGGCCCGCCGTTGTCGCTAAAGAAGAACACCAGCGTGCGCCCGGTCTGGCCCGTCGCCTGCAGCGCGGCGAGCGCCTCGCCGATGGCGTCATCCATCAGGCTGAGCTGCGCCGCGTACTTGCGCCGGACCGGGTCGGTGATCGCGGCGAACCGCGCGAGGCGCTCCTCCGTGGGTTCATGCGGCATGTGCGGGGCGTTGAACGCGAGGTACAGGAACCACGGCTGGGCCGCGTGGCGGCGGATGAACGCGCCGGCCTCCGTCCCCAACGCCGGCGTGAGATGGGCCGGAATCGGATCTGGTCGCCCATTGCGCTCGATCGGCACCTGGTACTCGACGGCGATGTCCTCGCGCCAGTCGCGGAAGCGGTGGCCGCCCCCGATGAAGCCGTAGGTTTCGTCAAAGCCGCGGCGCCCGGGACGGAATTCGGGCGCGGCGCCGAGGTGCCATTTCCCGATCCAACCCGCGACATAGCCGGCGGGGCGCAGTCGCTCCGGCAGGAGCGTTTCGGACAAGGGGAGGCCCTCGCGGCGGTCGGCGGGATCGTAGAAGGGATTCCGCTCGTGGCCGAAACGTTGCTGGTACCGGCCCGTGAGCAGCGCCGCCCGCGTCGGGCTGCAGAAAGGGTGGGTGACGTAGCCGTTGGTGAACCGGATGCCCGATGCCGCGAGGCGGTCGAGGTGGGGCGTCGCGAGGTCGCGGGAACCCTGAAAGCCGGCGTCGGCGTAGCCCTGATCGTCGGAAACGATCAGGAGGATGTTGGGCCGTTCGGCCGGCGCTGCGGCGTGGACGCCGACGGAGAGGGCCGCGAGGAGCAGCAGGCGTTTGGTCATGGCGGGAGGTTCAGCGGGCTTGGAGGGCGCGGTACGGCCGGCCAGGGATGAGGCGGGCGCCGTCGGAGAATCCCTCGGGACGTCCCGCGAGGCGGCGCACGAGGCGGGCGCGCCATTCCGCGAGCGAGGCCGCGGCGGTGGGGTCGGCGGCAAGGTCGCGTTCCTCCTGCGGATCCGCCTCGAGATCGAACAGCTGCTCGCGACCGTCCTGGGGTCGCCAGATGAACTTGCGGCGGCCGTCGGTGAGGGCGTGGAAGGCCTGCGCTGCCCCGTAGGTCGGAGCGTGCTCGTAATGCAGCCAGTCGCGCACCACCGCGGCGGGGTCGCGCAACGCGGGCACCAAGCTGCGGCCGTCGACCGAGTCGGGCCGCGGTGCGCCCGCGAGCTCGAGCAGGGTGGGCATGACGTCCTCGAGGCCGACCGGCTGGCGCGAGACCGCCCCACGGCGCAGGCCGAGTCCGGGCGACGAGGCGACGATGAAGGGGATGTTGCCCGATCCCTCGTAGGGCTCGCATTTCCGGAAATAGCCGTGGTCGCCGAGCATCTCGCCGTGGTCGGAGGTGACGAGCACGACCCAGCCGCGGCCGGCGCGTTCAGCGCGGGTGCGGAAGTCCTCGACCAGCGGACCGATCTGCTCGTCGAGGTGTTCGATCAGGCCGAAGTAGCCGGCCTGCGCGCGGCGGAGTGTCTCACCCGCCAGCAGGATTCGCGCCCCCGTCTTGTCGCCCTCAGTCCGCAGCTGGGAGCGGTCGACCCAGCCGCCCATCGCCACGGGTGGCAGGCGACCGGCGAGGCGGCGCTCAAACAATCGCGCGGGCGGGAACAGCGGCGGATGCGGCGCGTAGAACGAGGTGGTGAGGAACAGCGGCCGGTCGGCGGGCGTTGCGGCGACCGCCTCGCGGGAACGACGCACGATCCAGGCCGTCGGGTGCAACTCCTCCGGGTGCGGCCAAGGCGCGGCGGGCCAGCGGTTGTTGTCCAGCCGCAGCGTGGCGACGATCCCGCGGATACCGCCGCTCTGCGGCAAAGAGCGCTTCAGCTCCAGGTCGTAGTCGTCGTCGGCGAGGTAGGTTGAGGCGAAGACCAGCCGTTGGTACCCAAGATCGCCGCTTTCGGGCGACTGGTGCATGTTACGCCCGACGAACGCGGTCGCGTAGCCGGCCGCGGCGAGCGTGGCCGGCAAGGTTGGAACGGTGATCTTGCGGGCGGCGTAGCCCACCACGCCGCTCGTCTGCGGCTCCTGCCCGGTAAGGAGGGCGAAACGCGCCGGGATGCACGACGGCACCGTCGAATACGCGCGGCGGAACAGCGTCCCCGCGGCGGCGAGCGCGTCGAGGTTGGGCGTGCGCACCGCGGGATGACCGACGCCCGACATAGCGTCCCCGCGGAACTGGTCGGGCATCAGGATCAGGATGTCGGGCCGGCCGGCCGGTGCCGCCAGCGCCTGCGCGGCGAGGAACGCGGCCAGCGCCGCGAAGGGACGGGGCGGAAGTCTCATGGGGGAGTGACGGCGGCTGGGCCGGGCCGGCGTCCCGCGAGGCTGGAACCGGGTCGCGACGACGCAAGGCGCGATGCGGCCGCACGACCCGTCACATGGTGAATCGAATTGACCGGATTTTCCCGCGGGAGGTTAGGGTTGCCGGATGTCCTTGCACGTGTGCGCGCGAATGGAGGCGGGATCGACCCGCGACGGGACCTGACGCTCGATGTCGACCGCCGTCATCGTCGCGATCCTGGCCTTCGCGGGTTTCGCCCAAGGGCTTACCGGATTCGGCTTCGGGCTGGTTTCAATGGCGCTCCTGCCGCTGTGCATGGACTTCAAGGATGCGGTGCCGCTGGTGGCGGTGCTCAACCTGCTCGTGTGCGTGGCGACCTTGCTCACCGCGTGGCGCCACCTTGCCTGGCGTCGCATCGCACCCATGGCATTCGCCTCGGCGCTGGGCGTGCCGCTCGGAGTGTGGGCGCTGGTGCGCTGGGAGGCCCGCTGGCTGCTCGTGGTGCTCGGCGCGTGGATGATCGCGTTTGCGGTCTCCGAACTGGCGCTGGCGCGCTGGTGGCGGCCGCGTTTCCCCGCGTGGTCCGCGTGGCCCGTCGGTCTCGCCAGTGGCGCGCTGGGCGGGGCGTTCAACGCCGGCGGTCCGCCCGTGATCGCGTACATGTACTCCCAGCCGTGGGGCAAGGAGGAGACGGTGGCGGCGCTGCAGGTCGTCTTCGGCGCGAGCGCGATCGTGCGCGTGGCTTTCATGGGGGGCGCGGGACTGATGCCGGCGGAACTCTGGCCCGTGCTCGCCGCGGCGGTGGTACCCGTTCTGGTGGGCATCGCCGTCGGCGCGCGGCTCCTGCGGCGGATGCCGGGCGCGGCGCTGAAGACGCTCGCGGCCGCTTTCTTCCTCGTCATGGGCGTCAAATACCTGCTCGCGCCGTGACGCCCCGGGTCGATCATTCCGCATCCCCATGAAAGTCCACTCCCTCTACCTCAATGGCGCCTTCATCACGACCGGCACGGACGCGCCGGTGCGCAACCCCGCCACCGGCGAGGTGTTCGCGCGGATGTCGACCTGCGGCCGCGCGGAGGTCGCACGGGCGCTGGCCGACGCGCAGGCGGCGTTCCCTGCGTGGCGTGCCCTCTCCGGGCGTTCGCGCGGAGACGTGCTGCTGCGGATCGCGGCCGAGGTGGAGCGGCGCAAGGATGAGTTCGCCCGCACGATCACCTTGGAGAACGGCAAACCCCTCGCGCAGGCGGCCGGCGAGGTGGCGATGACCGTCGATCATCTGCGTTGGTTCGCCGAGGAGGCCCGGCGCGGCTACGGCCGCGTCATCCCCCCGCAGGCGGACGGCAAGCGGCACATCGTCAACAAGGTCCCGATCGGCGTCTGCGCCGCCATCAGCCCGTGGAACTTCCCGATCGTGCTCGGCGTGCGCAAGGTCGCCCCCGCCCTTGCCGCGGGTTGCCCGTCGATCCTCCGGCCGGCCAGCGCGACGCCGCTGTGCGCGGTGCTGTTCGCCGAGTGCGTCCATGCCGCCGGCGTGCCGAAGGGCGTCTTCCAACTCGTCGCGGGTCCCGCGGCCGAGATCGCCGCCGAGTTCCTGCAGAATCCCATCTGCCGGAAAATCTCGTTCACCGGCTCCACGGAAGTCGGCCGGCAGCTCGTGGCGGGCGCCGCGGCTGGGGTGAAGCCGCTCTCGCTGGAGCTGGGGGGGCACTCGCCGCTGCTGGTGTTCGATGACGCCGACCTGAACGTCGCCGTCGAGGGCGCGATGATCGCGAAGTACCGCAACGGCGGACAGTCGTGCATCGCGGCCAACCGGCTCTACGTGCAGCGCGGGATCTGGGACGCCTTCCTCGCGGCGTTCGACGCGCGCGTCGCCGCGCTGCGGGTTGGATCCGGACTCGAGCCGGGGATCGATGTCGGCCCGCTGATCAACCCGGCCGCGGCCGACGAGGCGCTGGCGCACGTCGCCGACGCGCGGGCGCGCGGGGCGAAGCTGGTGCGCGGCGGGCGCAAGCGGGACGATCTCGGGCCGGCCTTCCTCGAACCTACGATCCTGACCGGCGTGCCGGCCGACGCCCTCGGGATGCGGGACGAGACTTTCGCGCCGGTGGCGTACGTGAACGTGTTCGACACCGAGGCGGAGGCGGTGGCGCTGGCCAACGACACGCGGTACGGCCTCGCGGCCTACGTGTTTACCCGTGACCTCGACCGGGCCTTCCGGTTGATGGACGGGCTGGAGGCCGGCATGATCGGGATCAACGATCCCGTGCCGACGACGAGCAACGCGCCCTTCGGCGGATCGAAGCAGAGCGGCTGGGGTCGCGAGCTGGGCACCGAGGGCATGGAGGCCTACCTCGAGACGCGGCACGTCTCGCTGGTGGTGCGCTGAACGGAGCCTGCCATGCGGTTGGATTTCGCCGGCGAACGCGTGATGGCGGTGGTGGCCCACCCCGACGACGCGGAATTGCTCTGCGCGGGAACCCTCGCGCGGGCGCGTTCCGAAGGCGCCGCGGTGGCGGTCTGCGTGATGTGCCGCGGCGAGAAAGGGCAGCCCGCCCGCCCCATCCGCAACTTGGGCGCGGTGCGCCGCCGCGAGATGCGCGCCGCCGCGGCCGTGCTGGGCGCGGAGCTCTTCACCGGGCGCTGGGGCGATGGCGAGCTGATGGACGCCGACGCGCCGCGGGTCTTTCTGGCCGACGTCCTGCGCCGCTTTCGTCCGACACTTCTGCTGGCTCACGCGCCGAACGACTATCATCCCGATCACCGCGCCGTGGCGGCGATCGCGGACACCGCGACGTGGTTCTCCGCCTCCCGCGGCCGGATCACGCGGTGGCCGGCGCTGCCGGCGCCGCCGGCGATCTGGCACATGGACACGATCGAGCTGCACGGCTTCGAACCCGGCTTCTACGTCGACGTCAGCGCGTGGATGCCGGTGAAGGAGCGCATGCTCGCATGCCACCGCAGCCAGCTTTCCCGCGCGGGCGACAGCGAGTTTTCGCCGCTGCTGCCGCTGATGCGCGCGCAGGCGGGAATGCGCGGCATGCAGGCCGGCGTGGCGGCCGCGGAGGCGTTCCGGATCCACGCCACCTTCAAGCGCTGCCGCGCCTGGTAAGGTTCCGCTCCGAGGAGATTGCCCATGCCCCGCCGAGTTCGTCGCGTCCCCGAGGGAGTGATGACCAACGAGGAAATCCTGCGTCTGATCGCGCTGCCACTTTCCGCGTTGCGCCGCCGGGCGCGGGTGCCGTTCCGCACGCTGCCGACGATTCCCGCCGTGCTCGAAGACATGGCCGACGCCATCCTCGCCGAGGTGCGCGCGGGCGCGCGGACGGGGCGTCCCGTGCGACTGATCTTACCCGTCGGCCCGGTCGCGCATTACCGGCGCGTCGTGGAGGTCTCCAACCGCGAAGGGCTGAGCTGGCGCGGGGTGCATATCTTCGCGATGGACGAGTTCCTCGACTGGGAGGGCCGGCCCGTGCCGGAGTCGCATCCGTTGAGCTTCGCGGGCTTCCTCCGCCGGGAGCTGCTCGGGCGGCTGGACCGTTCGCTTCGTCCGCCGGCGCGCCACCTCGTCGTGCCGCATCCGTTCCGGATCGACGAGGCTTCGGAGCGGATCCGCGCGGTGGGCGGGATCGACTGCTGCTTCGGCGGCATCGGTTACCACGGGCACGTCGCGTTCAACGAGCCGCCGCTTTCGCGCTGGGGCCGGATTTCGGTCGACGACCTGCGGGCTTCCCGCACGCGCGTGCTGCCGCTGGGCGACGATTCGATTCTCGTGCAGAGCATCGGGTCGGCCGGCGGTTGCTCCGCGGCGATCCCGCCGATGGCGGTGACCCTTGGCATGCGGGACATCCTCGCGGCGCGCCGGATCAGGCTGTACTGCGCAGGTGGCGAGCGCCACCGCACGATCTTCCGCGTCACCGTCGCCGCCCGCGTGGGCATCGAGCACCCGAGCACGTTGGTGCAGGGGCACCCCGACGCCGAGGTCGTGATCGACGCCGCCTCGGCCGAGCCGGTGCGGCCGGGCCTGCGGTAGGCGGGCTACTCGTCCTTCAGTCGCACCGGCCGACCGGGCCGGGCTGGCGTCACGGTGCCGTCGCGGATGACCGGCACGCCGTTCACGATCACTTCGCTGAAGCCCTTCGCGTAGTGGTGCGGATCGTCGAACTTCGAGGGGTCGTCGACCTGGGCGGGATCAAACAGCACGAGGTCGGCGACGAAACCGGTCCGCAGTTCGCCGCGGTTCTTCAGCCGGAACGTGCGGGCGGGCAGCGAGGTCATCTTGCGCACGCCTTCCTCGAGACTGAGGAGCTTGAGGTCGCGCACGTAGCGGCCGAGGAGGCGGGCGTTGTTGCCGTAGCCGCGGGGGTGGGGGACGGCGTCGCCGAAGCGGCGTGGCCCGGCGTCGGAGGCGATCATCGTCTCGGGCAGCACGAGGAAGGTCCGCAGGTCGTCCTCGCTCATCCCGTGGAAGATGCCCTGCGCGCCGCCGTTGGCGGTGATCTCAAGGATGGTCTCGATCTGGGCGTCGAGGGACTCGTCGCCCCGCGTGATCCGGGCGGCCTCGCGGATCGATTTTCCGTTGAGCGCCGGGTTGCGGCGGTAGCTCGCGATGACGGCATACGCGTAGTCGCCGCGCTTCCCGGCCGCGACGGTGCGCTTCATCTCGTCGACGATCGCGGCCTTGCGGGCCGGGTCGGCGAGGCGCGCGCGGAACTCCTCCGCCTTGCCCTCGCGGGCCTCGGTGGGGACAAGCGTCGAGATGCTGGTGGACGAGGCCGTGTAGAGGTACTGGTCGTGGTGAATCTCAAGCCCCTCGCGCCGCGCCGCGGCGAGCTTTGCGACGACCTCGTCGGTGCGGCCCCAGGCCGAGGGCCCGGAGAGCTTGATGTGCGACACCTGCGCGGGGACCCGCGCCTCGCGGGCGATGCGAACCAACTCGTCGAGGGCGTCGAAGATCTTCACCGTCTCGGCCCGCATGTGGCTCGCGTAGATCCCGCCGTGCGCTCCCGCGACCTTCGCCAGCTCGATGAGCTCCTCGGTCTTCGTGTAGGTGCCGGGCAGGTAGATCAGCCCGGTGCTCATGCCGACGGCGCCGTCCGCCATCGCCTGCGCCACAATCGCGCGCATGCGTTCCACTTCGGCGGGCGTCGCGGGCCGCATGAAGCTGCCGCCCATCACCTGACCGCGGACGCTCCCTTGGCCGACGAGGGTGGCGACGTTGACGCCCACGCCCGTGCGCCGGATCGAGTCGAAGAATTCCGCCACGTCGACGCGGGAGGTGCCGCAGTTGCCGGTGACGATCGTGGTCACGCCCATGCGGAGGAAGTTCTCGGCGAGCGGCAGCGAGGTGATGTCCTCCGAGTGCGTGTGCACGTCGATGAAGCCCGGCGCGAGGACGCGGCCGGCGGCGTCGATCTCCAGCCGGCCGCGACCGACCACGCGGCCGACGGCGGCGATGCGGTCGCCCTTCACGGCGAGGTCGCCGTCGACGGCGGGCGCACCGGTACCGTCGACGAGCCGGGCGTTGCGGATGACGAGGTCGAAGTCCTGCGCGCCGAGCGGCGCGGCGAGGACGAGGAGGAGCAGGGCGGTGGCGGTCCTCATGGCGGGGAGGGAGGTCACTTGGCGCGGCGGCCGTTCAGCAGTTCGCCGGCGAGGGTGTCGGCCCCGTAGACCTGGCGCAGCGCCGCGATGATCGCGCGGCAGTCTACACTGATGGCGCGAGCCTGGACATCCTCGTAGGCGAAGTCGCCGACGAGGCTCTGGATGTTGCCGTCGAAGATGATGCCGACGAACTCCCCCGCGGTGTTGACGACCGGGCTGCCGCTGTTGCCGCCGATGATATCGGGGGTGTGGACGAAGTTGAACGGCGTGGAGGCATCGAGAGCCGCCTTCCGCTCGAGCCAGCGGGCCGGAAGGTCGAAGGGCTCGCGGTTACGATGCTCGGCGTTGCGCGCGTAGAGCCCGGCGATGGTGGTGTACGCCGGGATGCGGCGGCCGCCCTCCTCGTAACCCCGCACCGGCCCGTAGCTGAGGCGGAGCGTGAAGGTGGCGTCGGGCGCGCGGCCGGTTCCCTCGAGGGCGAAGCGCGCCTTGGCGATTACCGCGTGCGCCTGCTGCTTGGTCTCGTCGGCCGCCTCCCATTGCCGGCGCAGCTCGCGCGCCTCGGCGTCGACCCTCCGGGCCAGCTCGATGAGTGGGTCCTTGGCCGCGGCCACGGCGGCTGCGCCGCCGGCGTGGAGGCGCTTCCGGAAGGCGACGTCGCGCACCTGGGTGCCGTTGATCAGGGCGGCGGCCCGGTTGGCGGGCGACTGGCCGGCGAGTACCTTCTGCACGAGCGGGTCGTCGAAGCCCGTGAGTTCCGCGAAGATCGTGAGCGCCTCGGTGAGCATCACGATCTCGAGGTCGGCGTGGATGGGCTTCTCCGAGAAGAGCTGCAGTTCGAACGACTCGCGGCGGGCGTCCCCGAACTCCTTCAGGCGTTCACCGTTGGGCTTGGGGAGCTCATCGCCGGCGCGCAGCAGGCTGCGGGCGAGGCCGAACGAGTCGCTGGCGAAGGCGTGCCCGCCCTCGAGCTGGCGGTAGCGTTCATAGATGCGGCGCTGCGCGGCCATCGCCTCCGCGATCCGGCCGTAGGCCGAGGCAACGTCACGGCCCTCGGGGCGGTCGGCGACCAACCGCCGGAACGCCTCCTCGGCGGCCGCCTTGGGTCCCATGATCGCGGGCGAGAACAGGCCTGCCTGGCGACCGTCGTACACCTTGCGCGAGTTCTGGATGCCGAACAGGTCGTCCTTTGCCCGCCGGGCGTTTTCCTCGGCGCGGGCTCCCCACGACAGCAGCAGCACTTCGAGGCGCTTCAGCCGCGGCACGACGTACGGGTACTGCACGTCCCGCAGGAAACGCATTTCATCGAGGGTGAACTGCCGGTTGGTGCTGCCCGGGTGGCCCGAGACGAACGTGAGGTCGCCTTCCTTCGTGCCGTTGGGCGACCACTTGAGGTAGTGCTCGATCCGCGCCGGCTTGCCGTCCTCGTACGCGCGGTAGACCGCGGCATCGAGGTTGAAACGGGGGAACTCGAAGTTGTCGGGGTCGCCGCCGAAGAACGCCGCCTGCTGCTCGGGGGCCCAGACGAGGCGCACGTCGGTGTACTTCTTGAAGCGGTAGAGGTGGTAGGCGCCTCCCTGGTAGAGCGTCACCACGTCGCTCCGCAGGCCGGTCGCGGCCAGGGATTCCTTCTCGATCTCGGCGATGACCTTCCGCCGCGCCACCGCCGCCTCCGATCCCGCCAGCCCCGCCGGCACCCCGGCGTTCACCCGCGCCGTCACGTCCTCGATCGACTGGAGCACGTTGAGCTCGAGGTCCACCGCCTTGCGCTCCTCCTCGGGGGTGCGCGCGAGGAAACCGTCCCGGAGGAAATTGTTCCGCTCGTCGCTCAGCTTCTGGATGTCGTCCGAGGCGACGTGGTGGTTGGTGATCACGAGGCCGTCGGCCGAGACGAATGACCCCGAGCCGCCGCTGTTGAAGCGCACCGAAGACTTCATCAGGTGCTGCAGCCACGCCTCGGTGAGCTCGAAGCCGTATTTCGCCTTCACCTGCTCGCGGGGCGGCGCGGAGAAGAGCCACATGCCCTCGTCGGCGCGGACCGGGGCGGCAAGCAGGAGGATGAGGGGGAGAACGCGTCTGTTCATGGTGGCGAACAGGTGGCCTAGGACCCGGGGCGGCGCGAGGAGAAAGGCCCTTTTTGCCGTCGGGCGCGGGCCGTCATTGGGCTTGCCCGCCGCGGAGGCATGAAATCGGCTTTCGCCGGGTCCGGCGCGGCCCGAGCCGTCGCACCTGCCCCTCCAAACCTATGAACCTACGCACCCTGTGGATCCGCGCGGCCGGCCCCTTGGCCCTCACCGTCGCCTGCCTCATCCCGCCCGCCGCCGCGCAAGTCGCGCCGGCCCCCAAGCCCGCGGCCGCCGACGAGTCGCTCAAGCTCGAGAAGTTCGTCGTGACCGGCTCGCTCATCAAGCGGGTCGAGGGCGAGGGCGCCCTGCCCGTCGTCACCTTGAAGCCCGAGGAGATGGAGTTCCGCGGCATCACCTCCGTGGAGCAGATGATGATGGAGCTGAACATCAACAGCAACGGCCTCGACAACCTCGCGTCCAACGCCGACGTCGTCGCCGGCCAGCAGCGCGGCAACAACGGCGCCACCTCCGCCAACCTGCGCATGCAGGGTGCCGGCGCCACCCTCGTCCTCCTCAACGGCCGCCGCGTCTCCTCCCACGGCCTCAGCGGCGGCGTCGTCGACCTCAACCAGATCCCGTTTTCCGCCATCGAGCGCGTCGAGGTCCTCAAGGACGGCGCTTCCGCCATCTACGGCACCGACGCCGTCGGCGGCGTGATCAACTTCATCGTCAAGACCAACTACCAGGGCCTCGCCGCGAGCGCCGGCCTCGACGTCACCGAGCAGGGCGGCGCCAACATCTTCCGCTACTCGCTCGTCGGTGGCTGGGGCGACGTCGTCCGCGACGGCTTCAACGTCATGGCGACCGTCTCCCTCTCCGACTCCTCAGCGCTCCGCGGCGACCAGCGCGATTTCGTCAACACCTTCCAGGTCAACCGCGGTCTCTCGCCCGACACCCGCGGCACGCCGATCGCGACGGCCTTCGCCATCAGCTCGCTCTTCACGGTCCTGAGCCGCGACAACGTCGACAACGCGGGCCGCAGCACTGGGCCGGCTGATCCGCAGAACCCCGCGCTGCGTGTCAACGGCATCAACTACGTCGATCTCCCCGGCGGCCCCGGCTACGCGGGCCTCGACGGCATGGGTCCCTACGATGAGGTCCTGTGGGCCTCGCCGGCCTCGAAGTACGGCTCGGCGTGGGATACCGGTCGCGCGGCCGTGCTGCAGCAGCCGGTGAAGAACACCAACGTCGTCACGCGCGCCACGTTCAAGGTCGCCGAGCGCCACCGGCTGTTCGTCGAGGGCGTCTTCGGCCGCAGCGTCTCCACGAAGAGCTTCTCCCCCAACCAGTGGTCCAGCGGCACGGCCGCCAACACCACCGCGATGGACGGCCGTACCGTCGTCCCGAACCCGCTCTTCAACCTGGCCTACCCGAGCACGGGCGCGAGCTACAACAAGGTGTTCAACACACTGGCGGGTTACTTCCCGGCGCTGGCCGCCAACCGCGGCGCGCCGATCGCGTTCCGCTGGCGTTCGCTGCCGCTCGGCAACCGCGGCTTCACGACCACCACCGACACCTACCGCGGTATGGTCGGCCTCGAGGGGCCGCTCGGGATCCTTTCCCAGTGGGATTACCGCGCCGGCGCCTCGCGCGCGCAGAGTCGCGGCAACTCCCTCCTCAACAGCGGCTACGTCTACACCCTGCCGTTCGTGAACCTCATCAACACGGGCGTCGTCGACGTCTTCTCCTACACCCAGACGCCCGAGGCGATGGCGGCGATCGACAAGACCCGCGCCAACGGCGTGCGCCTCTACGGTGGCACCTACCGCACCGACCAGGCCGACTTCTCCGCGAGCGGCCCGGTGACGAAGCTGTTCGCCGGCACCATCCAGGGCGCGGTGGGCGTCGACTGGCGCGAGGAGACCTTCTTCTTCTCCGGCGACACCCGCACCAACCTCAGCTCCGCCGACGCGCTCATCTTCAACGCGCCGTTCGACAACTCCCTCGCCACGGCCGGCACCCTGAAGCGCGTCATCAAGGCCGCCTACGCCGAGCTGCAGGTCCCGATCCTGCGCGGGCTCGACCTCAACCTCGCGGGCCGCATCGACCAGTACACCGGGTTCGGTTCCTCCAAGAATCCGAAGGTCACGCTGCGCTATGCGCCCTCCGACAAGTTCCTCGTGCGCAGCTCATACAGCACCGGCTTCCGCGTGCCGACGTTCAAGCAGATGTTCGATCCCGTCACGGAGAGCCCCCTCGCCGCCACGGGCCTGATCGATCCGGCGACCGGCCAGCAGATCCCCGCGAACTCGGTGACCACGCTCTTCGGCGGCAAGAGCGACCTCCAGCCCGAGGAGGCGAAGATGTACTCCGCCGGCATCGTCGTGCAGCCCACGCGGAACATCAGCGGCAACGTCGACTGGTGGGAGGTCGACCGTACCGGCACGATCCAGAGCTTCGGCACCACGGTGCTGCTGCAGAACTACGCGCTGTTCCAGGACCGCTTCACGCGCCGCGCCGACGGCACCATCTCCCGCGTCGACTCGCGCTGGGTGAACGCCGGCAAGACCTCCACCAAGGGCATCGACTTCGGCCTCAAGGGCGACGCCGCCCTGGGCAAGGGCAAGGTGAGCGCCGGATTCGACCTCTCCTACCTGCTCGGCAAGCAGTCGAAGCTCCTCGCGTCGGCTCCGTGGAGCGCCAACGAGGTTGGTGTCTTCACCCGTTCTTCAGAGATCGGCATCAAGTGGAAGCACACTGCCTTCGTCTCCTACCGCCAGGGCAACTGGAGCGTGCAGGTGAACAACCTGTACCGCGGCGGCTATGTCGACGCCGTGCTGCCGGGCGTCGCCAACGGGTCCGTCAAGCCCGCCGACTGGCAGGCCAAGGTGAAGCCCTACAGCCTCTACGGCCTGTCGTTCGCCTACCGCGGCGTGCGCAACACGACCGTCACCGCCGGCATCAAGAACCTGTTCAACACCAATCCGCCGTTCTCCGCCGTCTACGACACCAACACCGGCGCGGGCAGCAGCTGGGAGCCCCGCGTGGCCGACCCCCGCGGCCGCGCCTACACGCTGCGGGTGGATTACAAGTTCCGCTGAGCGATCCCCCCGCTTCCGCCGCGAGTTTCCAGGCCCGGGTATCCCCCGGGCCTTTTTGTTGGCACGAGGTGTGGGCGCCGGCGGCGCGGTGCCGACTCCTGAAAAGCAGAAGGGGCCGGCGATAACCCCTTAACGCCGGCCCCAGTTTTTTTCTGTTTTCCGGCCTTTCGGCCGGTTGACGCTGCCCGAACCCTGCATGGGCAGGATGGCGTCCCTAAGCATTGGCCGTGCCAGCCCGGGGAGGGCGGGCGGCGCCATTAGCCGGGCGTCTGCGGAGAACGAGGGCGATAAGCCGCGCTGGCGCGATTTCCGCTCAATGCGGGGCGAAGTTCGTCATTCCGTCGAATTCGTCCGCGATCTTCCGGTCGCCCGCGCAGCGCGTCATCTTGTTCTGCCCGCCCCACCTTCCGTGGAATCGGAGCCAATGCTCGAACACGCCGGGCATGACGAGGCGTGCCACCGGCGCCTCCAGCACCCCGCTCGCGCGGCGTTCCGCGTAGGCGGCGTGCGTCACCGTGAGCTTGGAATCCAGCTCGGCCGCGAGCTGCGGTCCGGTCGGCGTCGCCGCCGTGCCGGCCTGCAACTCGATCCACCACTCGTGCCTCCCGCGGCGTTCACCCACCAGGGTCTCGACGGTCACCTGCGGTGCCACATGGAACTCCGCGATGCGCCATCCTTGGCGTCGGCAGACCGCCGTGAGCGCGCCCGAAAGGTCGCGCTCGTGCAGGTTCTCGCGGAAAAGGTTCAGCCGTCGCGTGGTTCGGCCGACCACCAGCAGCCGCGGCGGTGCCATCGTGGTGAACCGCACCACGTCCTCCAGCAGGTGGCGCACCAGCCCGCCCGGCGTGGTCACGAGGATCGCGTAATCGATCCCGGCCTTCGCGTCGGCCAGCGGCACCGCGCGCCGGCCGGCCCCCGTGAGCCCGGACTCGAGCTCCGTCATGGGCAGAAACTCAAGGAAGACCCCCAGGTCGGTCAGCACCCGCAGGCCCTGCGAGGCTTCTCCATCCTGAGCGGCGAGGAATGCCTCCGTGGCGGCATAGCATTCGTGGAGCCGCACTCCTTGGCCGGCGAGGTCACGGAGCGCGTCCGCCCTGAACCCGAGCGGGTCCCCTCCGTGCAGGAGGCACTCGAGGTTGGGCCAGCGTGACTGCAGGCCGCTGGTCACGCCGCCCGCGCGGGCGAACGCCTCGATCTCACCCGGCAGCCCCGCGATCAGGCTGAGGTCGGCCCCGGCGGCGCGCGCGAGCACGGCGGCGCGCCGCTGGTCCGAGTCCGGGATCGAAGCCGCCGCGAGGCCGGGTTCGTGCAGGTGGCGCTCGGCCCAAGCGGGTAGGCTCAGCGCCGCGATGCCACTCAGTTCGCCCGCCGCCGCCCCTTCGGGCCGCGCCGGATCGACCGGCTCCAGCACCGCCGGTCCCCCGAGCAGGAGATGGCGTCCGCGGAAGACGCCCGCGTGGCGCACCGCGACCGCATGGTGTTGTACCGCGTGCAGGCCGGCGCGCTGGAAATGGGCCAGTAGTTCCTCGGTGACGGGTACGAGGCGGCGTTTCCCGTCGGAGACCCCCGCGGTGCGGGCGAACAGCCGGCACGTGCCCGGCCAGAGCACGTCGGCCTCGCCGGAGGCCATCCGGGCGACGGCCGACGCGATCGCGGCATGGTTCTGGAGCGGAATCTTCGCCTGGAAGGCCGCGTACGTCATGCGCGCTTCCACCCCGAGATCGCGCCAATGGGAGGCGGCGGCCAGCCGCGGCAGGAGGTTCCTCAAGGCGGCGGCCTGCTCGTCGGCGCCGGAGCCGCGCCGCCGCAGGCTCCATTCCACCCCGGCTGTGCGCAGGCCGACGCTGAGGACGTGGAGGAACTTGGGCCGGACGGGCATGGCGGCGCGGGAACGACCGTAGCGCACGTCGGGCTCCGGAGACCCGCAAGCGAATTACCAGCCGCGTGGGCGCGTTCTGCGGGTTTGCGCGGCCGGCCCGCGGTCCTCACGTTTCGGCCGATGCCGTTGCCGCCGATCATCCACGAGGACGCCGAAGTCCTCGCGTTCGACAAACCGAGCGGCCTGCTGGTCGCCCCGGACCGTTGGGACAAGGCCCGCGCCAACCTGATGGGCATCGTGCACGCGGATCCGCGCCTCGGCCGCACGGTGGCCAACGTGCACCGGCTTGATGCCGACACCAGCGGCGTCCTCCTGTGCGCGAAGACGAAGCCCGCGCTCGATTTCCTCTCGGGGCAGTTCCAGTCCAAGACGGTCGGCAAGACCTACCATGCACTCGTGGCCGTGCTGGCGCCCGGGCACGAGATGAAGGTGGTGGCGCCGGTGCGCGACGCGGCGGGCGTGCTGCCCGATGAATTCACGGTCGAGCTGTCCTTGGGCGAGGATGAGCGGCAGCCGGGGCGGATGCGCGTCTTCAAGGGCCGCGGAGGCAAGGCCTGCGCCACCCGCTTCCGCACCTTGGAGCGCTTCGGCGCGGGCGCGCCGCGCGGGGGCGCGGATCGACGCGGGAGTACCCCGCCGGTGGCCGGCTACGCGTGGGTCGAGTGCGAACCCCTGACGGGCCGCACCCATCAACTGCGGCTCCACCTGGCCGCCATCGGCGCGCCGATCCTGTATGATCCGTTCTACGGACACCCCGGGGCCGTGCTGCGGCTCTCCGACCTGAAGCGCGGCTACAAGGGCCGCGAGGACGAAAAACCCTTCATCGGCCGCCTCGCGCTCCATGCCAGCGCCCTCACGTTCACCCATCCCGCGACGCGCGAGCGCGTCACGCTCTCCGCTCCGGTGCCGCACGACTTCGAGGTCGCCCTCAAGTACCTCCGGCGCTTCGCGACCCGGTCCGGGCCCGCAATCAGGCATCGCCCCGGGGGCGCCGTGGGTTCATCCGTTTCCAAATCCCCATGAACAACTCCATCCCGTCCATCTCCCGCCGTGAGGCGCTCCGCGCCGCCGCCGGCCTCCTCGCCCTGCCCGTCGTCGGCTCCGTCGCCGCCGCCGCCGAGAAGAAGCAGAAGGCCCCCGAGGCCTCGCTGCCGACGTACGCCAGCTTCCCCGAGGGCCGCGAGAACGGCCTGCGGCTCGGCGTCGCGTCCTATTCCCTGCGTAACCTGCCGCTCGACGAGTTCATCCCGGTCGTGAAGGTGATGCGCATCTCGAACGTCGCGCTGTTCCGGCTGCACTGCAATTGGGAGGCCGCGCCCGTCGCGGAGTGCCGCGCCGTGGGCGACAAGCTCAAGGCCGCCGGCCTGCGTCTCACCGGCTCCGGCGTCGTCAATTTGCCCAACGACGAGGCGAAGTGCCGCCAGGCCTTCGAGAACGTCAAGGCCGCCGGCATGGCCACCATGGTCTGCAAGCCCGACCTCGCCGCCCTGCCGCTCGTCGCCCGTCTCGCCAAGGAGTACGACCAGCGCCTCGCGATCCACAACCACGGGCCCGAGGACAAGGTCTATCCGACGCCCGCCGTCGCGTTCGATGCCATCAAGTCCCTCGATTCGCGCGTCGGTCTCTGCATCGACGTCGGCCACACCGTGCGCGGCGGCGAGGACGCCGTCACCGCGATCCGCAAGTACGCCTCCCGCGTCTATGACGTGCACATGAAGGACAGCGTCGCCGTGCCGGGCGCGATGCGGGACGTCCCGATCGAGGTCGGCGCCGGCCGGCTCGACATCCGCGGCATGCTGCGCGCGCTGCTCGACATCCGCTACGACGGCGTCGTGTCCTTCGAGTACGAGAAGGTCTCGGGCAATCCGGTCACGGGCCTGGCCGAGTCGATCGGCTACGTCCGCGGCGTGCTTGCCGCCTTCGTGCGCTGAATTCGCGTGTCAGCGAAGCCCTCCCGGTAGCATGACTTCCGTCCGGGGATGTCGTTCGCGCGCCGTGGCGGAACACGGACTCGATCGGAATGCGGCGAAAGGGGGTGCCGTCCGCGGTGGCCTGCATGCGGGCGTTTCCGGCATTTACACGGCAGGGGGCATTTGCTCTCTTCGGCGGTTCATTCGTACAAATCCGCCCGCATGAGCACGCCCGCCACTCCCTCCCAGCCGGCCCCCGCCGGGGATGATCGCAATCTCGTCCCGGCCGAGGCCTCGCCGGTCATCACCTTTGAGGACAGGGTAAGGGGCTTCTGGGCTTCGTACCAGAAGGTCATCTATGCGCTCTGCGCCGTGGTCGTCCTCGCCATCGTGGGCAAGGGAGCCTTCGAGTATTTTGAGGAGCAGCGAGAGGACGGGGTTCGCAAGGCCTATGCCGCCGCCACCACTCCCGACCAGTTGAAGGCCTTCGTCGCCGCACACGCCTCGCACGCCCTCGCCGGCGTCGCCCACCTACGCATGGCCGACGACGCCCACAAGGCCGGCAAGGTCGCCGACGCCGCCGCCAGCTACGAGAAGGCGGCTGGAATCCTGAAGTCCGGTCCGCTCGCCGCCCGCGCCCGCGTGGGCCAAGCGCTTTCGCATGTCCTCGCTGGCAAGGCAGCCGACGGCTCGAAGGTCCTGGCGCAGATCGCCGGTGACGAGAAGGAGTTCAAGGCCGTCCGCGCCGAGGCCATCTACCATTTGAGCAGCCTCGCCGCCGAGGCCGGCCAGGTCGAAGAGGTCCAGAAGCGCGTCGACGAGCTGATGAAGCTCGATGTCTCCAGCCCTTGGACGCAGCGCGCGATGTCGCTCCGCGCGTCCCTGCCGGCCGCCGCTGCGCCTGCCGCCGATGCGAAGAAGGACGGTGCGACTCCAACTGGCGGCGTGCAGGTCAAGGTGCCCGGCAAGTGAGCTGGGCCGGTTCTTTGTTCTTGCGATGACTTTTTTCGCCCGCGTAGTTCCGCGGGCTCCTTTCCCGCCGGCGTCAGCGCTGGAACCGTGGAAGGCTCACATTTTGCTCAGGTGGTGGAACTGGTAGACACGCAGGTCTCAGAAGCCTGTGCTTAACCGCATGGGGGTTCGAGTCCCCCCCTGAGCACCAATTCCAGAGGTAAAACCGGTCCCGAAAGGGGCCGGTTTTTTCGTTGGCGGCGCGTGGTTTTCATCGGTCCGCGGACGGACATTCCGTCCTCCTTTTTTCCCCTCAAACTCTGCAAGCATGGACGCCGAGTAGGCATTCAAGAATCGACAGCGGGTGGTACGGATTGAGTGTCATCCCCACGCTGTGCACCCGCGGTTGCCGCCGCGCATTCGGTGAGTGGGCGCTGCGGTGAAATCGGTTCGGCGGAGGCGGTCTAAGCCATGGCTGGCCGACGGAAGCTTCCGGTTACGGCCCGAACGGGTGGGGCGGCGGCTCGTCTACAGGTGCGACTTATCTCGGATCTCGATATGGCTCCTCAGGGTGTCCACCCTGACCCTCGGGAACCATGAAACAGCCTTCCAAATCAGGAATCATCCCTGATGAAAGCCCGGCCCTCGCGCGCCATTGCCTTGGCTACCTGACCGCAGGCGCGAGTCTGGCGGTGGTGAGCACCGGCGCTATGGCTTGGTTTGGAGACCGGCGCGTTCCCAAAGCCTTGGGCGTCTCGATCGCGCTCGGCTTTCTCCTCGCGGGCTTATCCTCAGCGATAGGCGCCTCGATTTTCTACTTCGGTCTGGAACCGGAGTCCCGGAAGGCATTGCCGCACTGGGCGAGGAGCCTGGCGCGCCTCGGCGTGGCCTTGGCGGCCTTTACCGGGCTGCTGGTCGTCGCGCTGGTTATCTTTGCCGCTGGCGCGATCAAGTAGGCAGCTTCGTGGTTAAGGGATTCGGAGTCGTGATTCGGTCGCAGCCGTTTGGACTCGTCTCCGAGTCTGGTGCCGGCGGTGACCTGACGCATGCCTCTCGGGCTCACTTCGGACCGTAGCGATGGGGACTTGACGAAGGCGGTCGAAACGAGGCTTTCCCGCCTCTTGGGTTCACCGCGAAACCTCCAGCTCGAGGTCTGATGTTGTTTGCCGACTCGCGACCGAGTCACCGCATCGCCGAACCATCCATTTCGCCGCTACCGACACCACAGTCGGTCACCTTTGCGCTATCTGTCGTGGTCGGTTGTCTCCGCGGTTACCGCCTTAGCCCTTGGGCAGGCGGTCCTCGGGAGTGATGCGGCGGAGGGTGTAGAGATCGGAGGCGGCGAGCTCCTCGCGGCGGGTCGCGAGGGTCTTCCAAGGGTCCCATTGGGCGGAGATCAGGCGTCCGCTGATGCCGTCGCTTTCCGGTGACAGCAGCCATTCGATGCAGTCGAGCGCACCTTCGAGCGATCCGCCGCCGCCGGCCTTCTGGCGCTGCGCGGCCGCGAATTCGGCCTCGCCCACGACGGCCGGGCCGAGAGCCAGCACCTCGTCGGTGAGCCGCGTGTTGATGGCGCCGGGGGCGAGGGCGTTGATGTCGAGCTTCGCGCCGCGTTCCTCCTCGGCGATCGTCTCCACGAGGCGCACGATGGCGGTCTTCGCGGCGCCGTAGGCGGAGAAGCTCGCGCGGGCCTTGGTCGCCCCGCCGCCGGAGAAGCACACGATCTTCGCCCGACGCGGCGCGGCCCGCAGCAGCGGCGCGAAGGCCCGGAGCGCGAAATACGTACCGTCGAGGTTGGCCCGCACCGTGGCACTCCAGGCCGCGGGATCCGTCTCCAGTGCCCGTCCGATCTCGCCCTGCACGCCGGCGCAGGCGACGAGACCGTCCACCGCGGAAACCTCGGCCGCGACCCCCGCCGCGGCAGCCTGCATGCGCTCCCAGTCGGCCACGTCGGCGCGGATGGCGTTGAAACCCGGGTGTTGCACCGCGAAATCCGTCTGGTCGGACCGTGCCGCGCCCCAGACGCGGTGGCCGCGGGCCAGCAGGCGCTCCACGAGCGCGCGGCCGATGCCGCTGCTGGATCCGGTCACGACGAGGTTCATGGCTCAGGGGCGCCGGGGCTCAGCCGCGGGCCTCGTACACCCAGCGGTTGGCCTCGAGCCAGCGCAGGGTGCGGATGATGCCCTGCTCGATGGTGAGCTTAGGTTTCCAGCCGGTGGCCTGGATCCTTTTCGTGTCGAGGAAGATGAACGGGTTGTCGCCCACCCAGCCGCGGTCGCCGCCGGTGTAATCCAGCCGCGGCTTCAGCCCGAGCGCGGCGCAGATGAAACGGATGCTGTCGTTGACCTGCACGAACTCCGGAGTGCCGAGGTTGTAGACCTGCGTGCGGTGCTTCGCGTCGCGGGCGGTGTGCGCGCGGGCGACGTGGAGCATGGCGTCGATGCAGTCCTGCACGTAGAGGTAGCTTTTCCGCTGCGTGCCGTTGCCGAGGACGCGAAGGTAGTCCGGGTGCGCGATGAGCTGCTGGTAGAAGTCGAAGACGTGACCGTGCGTGTAACGCTCGCCGAGGATCGACACGAAGCGGAACACGTAGGCCTCGTCGAGCTGGGCGCCCTCCGCGTAGGCCGAGATCAGGCCCTCGCCGGCGGTCTTCGAGGCGCCGTAAAGGGACGTCTGCACCGGGAACGAATCATCCTCCGGCGTCGGGGAATCGGGAGTTACCAGCGCCTCGCCGTACACCGAGCCGGTCGAGGAGAACGCGATGCGCCGCACGCCGCCGGCCCGCATGGCCTCGAGCACGTTGAAGGTCGCGACGGTGTTCTGCTGCAGGTCCTTCGCGGGGTGCTTCCAGCCGTCGCGGATGTCGGCGTTGGCCGCGAGGTGGAAGACGAAGTCGGCGCCCTTCATCGCCGCCGTGAGGGCCGGCAGGTCGAGGTTGTCGCCGCGCACGAGGCGGAAGTTCGGATGGCGCTGCGCGCCTTCGAGGAAACGCGGCTGGCCGGTGGAGAGGTTGTCCCAGCCGGTGACCTTTACGCCGTCTGCGAGCAGACGGTCGACGAGGTTGGAACCGATGAAGCCGGCGGCGCCGGTGACGAAGGCGTGTTGCATCGTACGAATCGCGAATGAGAGCCGAATCCGTCCGGGAGGGAATGCCAAATCCGCCGAGCCTACGCCTAACGGTGGGCTGAACTTACGGCGGCCGCAGCCGAAGCCACGTGTTAGGACTGCATCAAACTGTTGCGCCGAAGGCGGGCTGATGTGGCCGCGGCTGCAGCCGCGGAAGATTCACGACGGACGTTCGGTCGAGGGATCGCGGGATCGTGCAGGACGCGTCACGGATGAAGGAGTGATCGGAAGGAGAGCGGTAAGGTTGGAAGAGCCTGAGGCGGAAAGGCATGACGTGAAATCTCCGCGGAAGCACCCGCGGCCACATTGAAGAACTTCTTGCGGTGTGGCCGCGGCTGCAGCCGTGGAAGATCCATGAAGGACGTTCCGCCTCCGAAAGTTCCCCTTCAGCGCGACCGCGACGTGACTGCGGCGTCGATGCCCCGGCGCGTTTCGCGATAGGCCGCGCGCGTCTCTTCCGGCACGCCCCAGAGGGTTTCTCCCTGGTAGTGAAGCGTGAGGGCCCACGTTACCGCCACGGCGGCGGCGGTCGCGAGGCCGGCGGTGACGAGGGCGGTCGCGCGTGCCGCTGGCCGCAGCGATGCGATCCCCGCTAAGCCGAGAGCAGCGGCGGTCACGAGCAATGGGCAGAAATCCCCCGTGTAACGTTGGGCGGTCGCCACGGCCGCGAAAAGCGCGAGGCTCATGGGCACCGCCGCCAGCCACGTCACGGCGATCGCAACCCGCAGTCCCGGCGCGATCCACACGGCCAGCAGGGCGCCGACGGTCGCGAGCAGGAAGAGCCCTGGCATCGAGTACGGGATCGCCAGCGTATGGTCGGGCAGGTCGATCTTCGCCTTGGGGAAAAAGTGGCCGGGCGTATTGGAGCCGAGGTAGATCCAAGGGAAGCCCGACTCGAAGCGCAGATTGGGTCGTACGACGTAGGTGTAGAAACCGTACGGCACGTTCGCGGCGTGCATGCTTTTTCCGTCGATCGCGTTGATGCGCTCCGGGTTCGCGTACGGCCGGCTCATGCGCAGCGGCGCGGGGTCGAAGGTGCCGAATTTCGCGTAGGCGAGGGCATTCAGGCTCAGTGCGCCTGCCACACATGCGAGGCCGAGCGGCACGCAGCGGACGACGCTCGAGGAGACGAAGGCTCGCAGGCCTTCTCGATCCATGGTCACGTGCGCGCCGCGCGCCGCCCGCGCCACCGCCACGCTGCCGAGCAGCGTGAGTGCGAACAGGCCTGTCGGCGGACGGGTGTGGATCGACAGGACTCCCGCGACGAGGGCGCCGATCCACCAGCGGGATTCGGGCAGGCGCAGGTATCTGAGGCTGCAGACACACGACACCAGCGCGAACGCGATGCCGCCGAGGATCGCCTCATGGAAGATCAGCCCGCGGCTCGCGAGGAATAGCACGGTGCTGCCCCAGCCGGTCGCCGTGAGCAGGATCGCGGTCGCGGCCCGCGGGGGTACCGGGTCGTCGTCGCCGTCTGCGCGACCCGCGAGCCGGAGCGCCTCGCGGAGGAGCAGGTAGGCGCAGCCGAGTGTGAGCGCGAAATAGAACAGCATCGCCGCGCGGCTCAGGTTGCCGAAGGCGAGGCCGGTCGCCACGAACGGGAGCCGCAGCAGCGCCGGGGTCGGCCCGAAGTAACCGTAGAGCTTGCCCTTCGCTTCGAAGGCCTCGCCGCCGATTGCCTCCTCGGGGACGTCGAGCCGGCCCTGCAGGAAGCTCGCGGCCTGGAAGTCGTAGAAGTTTCCGAAGATCTCCCGCTCGTTGAGCCGCCACGTGCCGAGCGTGACCATCCACGTGAAGCCGAATCCGAGCACGGCCGAGACGCCGACGAACCAAAGGTGCCTCTGTGTCTGTCTCGCCGCGGCGGCGAGGGTCCGGCGTCGCAGGGCAAACGTGCCGAGCCGGACCAGTGCTACAGAGAACACGGCGAGCCAAGCCGCCTCCCTCGGAGATTGTCGCACCCAGGCCGCGGCCTGCCCACCGAGGCGGCCGATTCGGAAAGAAAGTGGGTAACCAGCCGAGGGCGTGCCGCGGTACTCGCGGCCTCCAGCGGCATCACGGATCCGGCCGCGCAGGATCGGGCCGCAGGCGGCGCCGCCGATCGGATTCATCGCGAAGAAGAGCCGCCCGGGATCCCGCGGGTAGAAATGGACGCGTTCCGCGAGGATCGCCTCGTCGTTGAGCTGCACCTCGAGCTTCGCCTCGCCGGATTCTGCGGCGGGTTTCACGCCGTTGAGTGCAGGCATCGTGACCGTGAGCAGTAGACGACCGTCGGCCGGGATCTGAAAGGGCCGGGAAGCGATTCCAGGGTGTCCCCAACTATCGTAGACGATCGTGGCCTCGCCGTCCTTGGCCAGCCGCAGAGTTAGGAAGTCGCCGCGGCCGGTTTCACCGGAGGTGATCAGCGGATCTGATCGCGGACCGGAGGGGTCCGTGACGGTTACGTTGAGCGCGAGCGGGTTGGGCAGCAGCGCGGCGGGTTCGTCGACGCGGATCGCCGTGAGCACGGCGAACACGACAAACGTCGCGGTGATCCAAGCGGCCAGGCGGCGAGGCGGCGGGATTTTCACCTGGGGATCGGCGCGGTCTGCCTCAGACGCGGGACGAAGTCGCCTTCAACCAGCTGGAGCCAGCGCGGCGGACTTCCTTGCGCTGTGCCGCTGGGCGTCGGCCATCAATTTCCCGAGCGTGGGCAGCGGACGGACCACCACCAGCATCTGGTAGGCGAAGAGGCCGCGGGAGACGCGGATCAGCGCCCCCTGCAGGGCCATGAGCACGCGTTGCCAGAACGCGCTGCGGACGACGAGCGGCACGGGTGCGGGGATGCCGGTCTCGCGCTCGATCACGAAGCCGGTTTCCTTGAGCAGCCGGCGCAGCGAGGAGAACGTGAACAGCCGCGTGTGCGTGAGGTCGAGGATGCCGCGCTTGTTGTAGTTGAACTGTCCGAGGAAGAGCATGAGCCGCGTCACGAGGAAGCCGATGTTACCCGTGGAGATCACGATGCAGATCCCCGGGTTCTCCTGCGCGCGGCGGCGCAGGGTGTCGCAGAAAGCCTCCGGCGAGATCAGGTGCTCGATGATGTCGAGCACGAGGACCACCTGCACGTCGGCGAGGTCGCGGGGCAGGGGATCACGGTTGAGGTCGGTGAGATGGAACTCGTCGAATCGACCCTCGGCGACGGTGGGCCGGAACTGGTCGACACCGATCACGCGGCAGCCGCGGGCGTGCAGGGCGGGGCAGAGGTGGCCCGGGCCGCACCCGAGATCGAGCACGGTGGCGCCGGCGGGCACCTCCGCGAGCGCCTCGGTGTGCGTGCTGCGGAAGGAGAGCTTGGCGTGGTAGTGCTCGTTGTGCGGCTTGAGCGACTCGACGTCGAAGTTGCGGCGGTAGACGAGGCCGAAGTCCTGCAGCCACGCGACCGTTGAGGCGTTGACGACGTCGAGCGCGTAGCGCGGGCCGTTCACGCGGCAGATCTCATCGCCGTAGTGCGTCGGAATCGGAATCTCCGTGAGGCGGGCGCGGGCGCGCAGCAGCTGGATGATGATCTCCGTGTCGAAGTGGAAGACGTTCGAGTTGAGCTCGAACGGGATGCGGCGCAGCACCGCCGTCGTGTAGGCCTTGTAGCCGGTGTGGAACTCACTGAGCCGGCTGCCGAGCACGCGGTTCTGGTACCAAGTGAGGAGCTTGTTGCCGGCGAACTTGTATAGCGGCATGCCGCCGCGGAGCGCGTTGCGGGCGACCAGCATCCGCGAGCCGTGGACAACATCGGCCTCGCCGGCCGCCAGCGGGGCGAGCATCTGCGGCAGCATCTCCGGGGCGTACTGTCCATCGCCGTGGACCAGCACGACGAAGTCGAAGCCGTGTTCGATCGCGTAATGGTAGCCGAGCTTCTGGTTGCCGCCGTAGCCCTGGTTGACCGGGTTCGCGAGGACGGTGAGGCGATGCCGATAGGTGTTGAGTCGCCGCAGCTGCTCGGAGAGGGCGAAGGTCCCGTCGGTCGAGCCGTCGTCGATCATCAGCACCTCGACGTCGTAGCCCTCGAGCGCCGGGATGCGCTCCAGCACACCAAGGATCGTCGTCTCCGCGTGGTACGCGACGATGAAGACGAGCACGCGGGGGCGGCAGTCTTGGCTCATGGCTTGAAGCCCAGAAGTTGGTCGCTCCAGCGCCGCATGGCGAGATAACGCGCCTGGATGTCGGGCGCCACGCCCCACACGCCCTCGCCTTGGTAATGGAGCGTGACCGCGAGGGTGATCGCGATGGCGACCGGAGTGAGAATCGCGGCCAACGCGAGCCACGTGCGCCGCGCCGCCTTCCCGAGCGCGTCGGTTCCGGCGAGGCCGAACGCCGCGGCGGCGACGAGGAACGGGACGAAGTCCGCCGTGTAGCGGTGCGATTGAGCGACCGCGGCAAGGAGCGCGGCGGCCATCGGCGCGAGCCCGCCCGCAAGCACGAGGAGCGGTGCGGTTGCTCCCGGCCAGCCTAGCGCCATCACGGCGAAGCCGAGCGCCGCGAGCAGAGAGAGCGCCGGCATCGACCAAGTCGGTGCCAGGGTGTTCTCGGCGAGGTCGATGCGGCTGCCGGGAAAATGCTCGGGGTTGTTGCCGTGGATCAGGAAGTATGGGAAGGACCGGCGAATCTCCGCATTGGGACACCAAAGGTATCCGGCCAAGCCGTACGGAATGTTGGCGAAGTGGAAATTTCGGCCGTCGATGTTTGCGAGCCGTCCGGGATGGTACTGGACGTGGTAACGCAGCGGTGCGCCGTCAAAGGAGCGAAACTTCAGGTAGCTGAGGGCGTTGAAGCTGAGCACGCCGAGAATCGAGAGGATACCGACCACAGTGAAGCCGCCGATGCCGGGCGTGCGGATCCCTTCCGGTCCTCTGGCGGCCCGTAGGAGCAGCCAGGCCGCGGCGCAGCCTAGCGTGGCCAGCGCGAAGAGCCCGGTAGGCGGCCGGGCGTGAACCGACAGCACGCCGCAGAGCAGCGCCGCGATCCATGCCTTATTCCGGCCGCCTTGGTGCAGCCAGCGCAGCGTGGCCCAGACGCTCCAGAGCGCGAACGCGGCGCCGCACAGGATCGCTTCATGGTAGATGTAGGCCCGACTACCGAGGAAGAACAGGCTGCTGCCCGCCCCGGTGGCGAGGACGAGCAGGACGACGTGACGCCGTGCCGGCCAGGCGCCCGGGCCGCCCATCAGCCGAGCAGCGTGGATCAGCAGCGCGTAGGCCGCGATGAGACAGGCGGCGAGGTAGGCCACCATGTAGGACCGGCTCAGCCGGCCGAAGCCCGCGCCGGCGAGGTTGAAGGGAATCCGCAGGATCGCCGGGGTCGGGCCGAAGTACCCGTAGACTTTGCCCTTGAAGACGAACGCCTCCCCGTCGAGGGCCTCCGGAGGCACCGCCAATCGGCCTTGTAGCAGGCTCGCGGCTTGGTCGTCGTAGAATCGGCCGAAGGATTCCTTCTGAAAGAGGTCCCTCGGATTCAGTGTGTTGCCTGAGATGACCGTGGCGAAGAGCGCCAGGCAGACGAGCGAAGTGAGTACGAAAACGATGTGCGGGCGCTCTTTTCGAGCGGGAACCGCTGGATCTCGCCGTTTGCTCCAGAGGGTGCGCGCCTGCCTGCCGGCCCTGCGGAGAAGGTCCCGTGCGTCCGCTGCGAAACCGGCCAGCCAAATGACGAGGATTGACGCGCCTAAGGCCACGGCCCCCCGCCAGGGATCGTTTTTGAGGGCGTGCGTGGCGCGGTCCAGGGTTGGGAACATCTCCGCGGGACGTCCACGCAGCCGGGTGCCGTCGCGCAGCGTGATTTCTCCGGGAAGCGCCTCGTTTGTAACGGTTCCTCCGATTGGGTTTTCTCCGAAGTAAACCTCGTCGGCTTCCCGGCCGTGAAAGTGAACTTCTCCCTGAAGGACCGTGCTTCCGGCGTAAACGAGGCGGAGCTGGCCGCGGGTCTTGCGATCCTTCCTTCCTGGGGCGTCGAGGGCCGGGAGCGAGAGCGTCATTTCCTCTGACTTCCCGGGCTTGATCCTGACCTCGCTGGAAACCGGTCCGCCTACTCCCCAGCTGTCATACCCGAAGACGACTGTTTCCGGTCCCGTGTACCTGACGTAGAGTACGGTTCCGGCGTGGCTCTTACCCGTCGTCACGATCGCGCTGCAGCGTCCCGTTTCGCCGCGGGGCAGCGACAGTTTCAGCTCAAGGGTAGGATCGAGCGGCGGATACCCGTTCCGCGCGAGGTAGGCCGTGGAAAATGCGAGGCAGATCGCGCCGATGATGACGCGCAGCGGCAGCTTGCTCATCAGGCGCCCGGTCCTGGTTTACCGCCGAATCCCTCCGACCGCTCGACGATGAACTTCGGCCGCGAACGCACTTCCTCGTAGATCCTCCCGATGTACTCACCGAGAATGCCCACGCTGATCAGTTGGATGCCTCCCAGGAACGATACGAGGATCACGAGCGTCGGGTTGCCCCACGCTATCGGCCAGCCCATCAGTTTATAAAACAGGTAGATGGCCGTCAGCAGGAACGAGAAGCCCGACACCGCGAAGCCGAGCCATGTGCTGAGTGTGAGCGCGTAGGTGGAGAAGCAGAAGATGCCGTTGAATCCGATGCGCAACGATCCTAGGAAGCGGTTGTAGTTGGTCTCGCCCGCGAAGCGCGCCGGCCGGTCGAAGGGGATGATCGCCTGCCGAAAGCCGACCACCGCCACCATCCCGCGCAGGAAGCCGTGGCTCTCCTTCAGCTTCACCACTTCCGCCACGACTCGGCGCGACATCAGCCGGAAGTCGCCCGTGTTCGGCGGGATTCTCACGTCGGCGATCTTGTTGATCACCTTGTACCCGGTCGCCGCCACCGCCTTCTTGATCCACGGCTCGCCCGTCCGCTCCCGCCGCTGCGGCAGCACGACGTCGTGGCCTTCCCGCCACTTCGCCACCATCTGGCCGATCAGCTCGGGAGGATCCTGCAGGTCGACGTCCATCACGATCACCGCCTCGCCCGAGGAATACTGCAGTCCGGCCAAGGTCGCCATCGGCTGCCCGAAGCGGCGCGAGAACTTCAGCAGCTTCACGCGTGGATCCGCCGACCGTTGCTCGAGGATCACTTCCTCCGTGCGGTCCGGCGAGGGATCCAGGGAGAAGATGATTTCATAGTCCTCCGTCACGGCCCCGAGGATCGGCCGCAGCCGGCGCAGGAACTCCGGAACGTTCTTCTCCTCCTTGTAGACGGGTACGACGACGCTCAGGAGCATGCGGCGGAAGACAGCACAAAGGCCCGCGGTCCGGAAGCGGAAACCTGCCTTCCGCTGGCCCCCTTACCAGCGAATCCCGAGCGCGAGCAGCCGTGCCGTCAGGGCCCCGCGTAGGCGCGTGCGGCGCGCGAAGCGCTCGATGGTCGCGTGATCGTGATGCCGCGGGCCGTGGAAGCGCTCACGGATCCGGCGCATCTCCTCGGCGCCGGTGGTGTGGATTGCCTGGGAGGTCTTCTGGGCCGTGTGCACGCGGAACGCCCCGAGAAAGTACGGCACGCGCACGAGCCGGCAGCCGGCCTGCTGGAACCGCGCGAGCAGGTCCCAGTCGAGCGCGAACTGGAACGTCGGATCGAGGCCGCCGACCCGGTCCCAGGCCCGTTTCCGCCAGAACAGCGTTTCCTGCGGCACGTAGTCGATCCACTCCAGCGTCGCGGGATCGTGCCGCGGCATCACCCAGCGTCCGATCTCGCCGTCGTTTTCATCGATGATGATCCGGTGGCCGTAGATCGCGTCGACTTCCGGGTGGGCGGCGAAGTACGCCGCCACGAACGCGAGCGATCCCGGCGCCAGCAGATCGTCGGAATTCAGCCACGCCATCGCGTCGTCGGGCCCGAGCCCGGCCTCCACGCGGGCGAAGCCGCGGCGGATCGCGTCGGCCTGCCCCGCGTCCTTTTCCGAGGCCCAGGCGTGCAGCCGGTCCGCATGGCGGTGGATGATCTCCACGCTGCCGTCCTTGGAACCGCCGTCCTGCACCACGTAAAGAAGGTTCGGATACGCCTGGTCGAGCACGCTGCGCAGCGTGCTCTCGAGGAAGCCCGCTTGCCCGTAGCTCGGCGTCACGACCGCGATCCGCGGGGCCCGGCCTGCCGGGGCGCGGTGCCGCGCCAGGCCTGGATCCCAATGCAGCGGCAGCGGCTCGTGTTGGCGCAGCACGCCGACTTGCCGCGGATCTTCCTCCACGAGCCGCCTGAAAGCGAAGTCCTCCAGCGGACGCGTCACGATCTCCCGCCAGCGGAGACGCGCCGCGAGCCACAGGCGCCGCAGATCGCCGAACGAGTGATTCGATTCAGCCGCCAGTTCCGCGATCACGCGGTCGCGCTCCGCGAGCCCTTCGCTCAGGCCGCGGATCACCGTCTCCTTTTCCGCGAGTAATTTCCCGTAATGCTTGGCCGCCTCGAGGCCGTGCAGGCCCGCCGCCAGGTTGTCCCGCAGCCGCCGCAGCTCCGCGAGCTCGGCCTCATGGGAGATCCGCAGGGCCTCGAGGTTGCGGATGTGCACCAATTGGTCCGAGATCGCCGCCGCGGCGCGCTTTGCGTCGGCCGGCAGCGCCGCGAGGGTTTTCTCCAGCACTTCCCGACTGGCCTTCAGCTGGCCGTTCTCCGCTTGGAAATGCCGCACGTGCCCGTCGAGGATGAAGATCGTCTTCTCGCGCTCGTCGCAGGCTGACTTCAGCGCCGCGATCTCGGCCTCCTTGCCGAGGATGCCCTCGTGCTGCGCGAGGATCTCGCGGTCCTTCTCGCGGGCGAGCAGCGTCAGCTCCTCCAGCTTCTGCTGCCGGGCGAGGTGGCCCGCCTGCGCGGCGCGGAACGCGCGGGAGGCGTCGGCAATGAGGCTTTTCGTTGCGGCGTCGGTCCGGTCGATTGACCGGACCTCGAAGGCACCGCCGGCGAGTGCTCGCGCGATCGCCGCGTTTACGTCCTCGGCGCCGATCCGGTCGAGGCAATGCGCGTGCCCGAACGCGCAGTCCCAGCCGCAGCCGAAGCAGGGCAGGGGATGCACCACCGCGGCGCCGCGCGCTGCCGCCGGCGTGAAGCGTGGCCAGGTGCCGCCGCCGAAGATACCCACCACCGGCACGCCTACCGCCGCCGCGAGGTGCATCGCGCCGGTGTCGTTGCCGACGTACAAAGCGGCCTCCGAAAGGATACCCGCGAGCAGCGGCAGGTCGCCCGCGCCACCCGTCCAGATTGCCGCGGCTCCCGGGATCGTTTCGAGGTGGGGGCGTTCCGCCGCCGAGCCGACGAGCAGCGTTGGCAGGCCGTGGCGTTCCCGCAGTTCCTCGATCACCTGCGCGAAGCGGTCTGCCGGCCAGGTCTTCAGGCGGACGTTCGCGAAGCCCGCCGGGGCGCACACCACGAAGCGTCCCGCCGCGAGGCCGTGCCGCGCGAGGATTTCCGCCTGGCCTTGATCGCCCGGCCGCAACGCCGGTGGTGTCGCCTCGGGCGCGCGTCCCAGCGCCGCTTCTGCCAGTCGCAGGTTGCGACGCCAGTCGGGTTCTTCGGCCGGTGGCGGCGGTACGGCCTCGAAGAGGCCGGTGGCTTCCACTCCGAGGTGTGCGCGCAGCCGCGTTGCGAAGAACGCGTCGTCCCCGCTCGCGAAAGCGAGCTTCCGCGCCGTCGGCGCCTCCGCTGCCAGTGCCGTCTCCAGCCAGTTCCCGCGGGAGGTCGCCGCGACCACCAGCCCGGGGGCGCGTTCCCGCGTCACGGCGCGGAGCCGCCCGAGCTCCGTCACGCAGGTTTCCGGGCCTTCGCTGAAGGGGTCGATCGTCGTGCCGAGCCACTCGACTTCCGGTTCGATCAGCGGACCGAGCGCGAGGTACGGCTCGCGGATGACCACGGTGATCCGCGCGTCCTGGAGTCCGGCGCGGAGCGCCCGGATCGCGGGAGTGAACAGGACGAGGTCGCCCAGCGTGTCAGCCTTGATGACGAGGATGGAGCGCGCGTTCATGGTGCGGCGGACTTGAGTTCGGCCGAGACCAGTCGGCCGGTGCGCCGCCGGTTGTCCGGCGCGGGCAGCGGAAAGTCGTCCGCCCCTCCCATTTCGACGACCTGAAGTCCGTCGGAGGGCGGCAGCGGGATCTCGATCAGGGCGTATTGGCCGGCGACCAGCGGGTGGGACTTCCGGCTGGCTTGGCCGTCGAGGCCAGTCTCCAGGGTGCCGGACTTTTTTCCGCTCCAATCGGGAAACTCCACCTTCAGCACGAGTATGCGCGCGCTGCCACCCGGCACCGCCAGCCGCACCTTGCGCTGCATCCAGCCGTCGGCGTCGAGGCCTTCGGAGGGCAGGCGCGGCCGTCCCGCCGCTTCGGCGAAATCCAGCGCGCCGGTCGCCGGGCCCGCCACCACCTCGATCGAGCGAAGTTTGCCGCCGACCGGCCGGCCGTCGCCGCCCGCCAGCTTCGTCGTCGCGCTGAACGCCAGCGCCAGCCGGGTCGCGTCGCCGGTCTCCGGCAGGGGCAACAGCCAGTCGAACTCGCCCGATTTGGCGGGCAGGATGAATTCTCGTCCATTCACGCGGGCTCGCAGGGTGCCCGCGCCGAGGCCCGAGCCGGGCAGCTCCGGCACCTCGCCTCGCAGCCGCACCACGCCGCCGGGTTTTCCCGCGGAGAGCGTGAATTCACTTTCCGGAGACAGCCACGCGTCCTCGTAGACGCCTGCGAATTCCAGGCCGCGAGCGAAGACGAGATCGTCCGGGAACTTCCGCAGCGCGTCGGGCCGCCGCAGCGCGGCCAGCTCGGCGCGCGACACGACCGAGAGGTCGCGCGCGTAGGCGACCAGCTTCCGCGAATCCAGCGGGACCACGGTGTTGTACATCGCCTGCAGGCCGGCGCGCGGGGAGGGAAATTGCACCGGAGCCTCGTTGAGGTCGATCGCGAGGTACGCCGCGCCGTCCAGCTTCACGGGCCGCACCGGGCCGATGATGCGGTTGACCGCCCCGTTGCCGGTGAAACGCAGTGGGACGTCCTGCTCCGCGAGGATGCGCGCTCCGGGGGACCATGCGGTGTGGCCGGAGCCCATGAAGGTCTTCGTCGCGGCGATGCGCAGGAAGAAGTCCTCGTCGGGCCGTTCCACGCGCAGGAGCAGGAAACGTCCGATCCCGGTCATGTCCTGGCGATCGGTGTAAAGGTCCGCCTCGGGCTGGTAGATCGCGATCCGGTTGCGGTCACCCAGGTAGTAATGGTTGCCGCGGCCCGAGTGCACGAACACGAGGTGGTTCCTCACCGCCGCGGCCGGCTCGGCGCGGAAGAAGGCGCTGGGGCGCGCCGGCGCCTCGGCCTTGAACTTGTTGAAAAGCCCGAGCGCGGGATCGAGCCGCAGGTAGGCGTCGCCGCCCGGGCCGGGGGCGAACTCCACGGCGGGGGCGATGAAGGTCGTGTCGAAGAGCCGGTGCGTCCGCGTGATCGCCGCGTCGCGCTCCGCCAGCATGCGGCGCGTACGCAGCAGGTCGTCGAAGCGCGGGTGCAGGCGCAGCAGCGTGTCGCCGAGGCGCTCGTACTCGATCGGGGCGATCTGCTGGTAATAATCGCGCGAGAGGAACCGCACGTCGTTTCCGCGCAGCTCAAACGCCGCGACCTTCGCCGCCACGAGGTTGTTGATGTCGGCCAGGACCCGCACGTCCTTCGCCACCGGGGGCGCCGTGGTGCCCAGCGCCGAGGCCAGCTTCGCCTCCGTGAGGCCGCCCGCCTGCTCGCCTTGCGACACCCGCGTGTAGTGCAGCGCGGCCGGCGCGCAGGCGAGCGCGACGAGCGCGACCGCCGCCGGCGCCGTCCAGGCCGGGCGTCCGCGCGTCAGCAGTGCCGCCCCGGCGGCAGCGAGCGCCGGTTGGATGAACATCGCCACCTTGTAGAGGCCGAAGTCGTTGCCCGAGGTCATCAGGCGCAGCGCCAGCGCGAACTGCACGAGGAGCAGCAGCGCCATCGGTGCGGGCCGCGCGGCTTCGCGCGCCGCCGACCACAGGCAGGCGAGGAGCATGAAGAGCCCGGCCGCGATCGTCGCCGATGCCAGCGGTTCCGGGTGCTGGACCGCCAGCGGCATCAGCCCGAACAGGTTGGCCAGCCCCGTCGGGATCATGAAGTACGGGAAAAGCGAAAGGCTCAGGTCCACGCTGCGGAAGCCCTGCCCCATCTGCAGCATGATCGTGAACACGTACGTGAGTACGTTGGCGTGCAGTAGCACCAGCACACCCACCACGCCGTAAAGGAACAGCCGCGTCCGCGCCACCGGCCAGGACCGGTTCCTCACCGCCTCGATCGCCGCGTACGCGACGCCGACCAGCACCGCGAACGCCGTCACCTCCGGGTAAAATACCGCCAGCGCCGCGCCGACCAGCGAAAGTCCTGCGACCGCGGACCACAGCGCTGCGCGCCCCGGCGCCAGCCGCCGCGTCAGGAACACCAGCGCGGCCAGCATCAGCCCGAGTCCGCCGACCTGTGCGATCAGCTGGTAAAGCGTGCCGAGCATGAACAGCGGGCTCGCCGCCAGCAGCGCCATCGCCACCCAGGCCCGTCGCCGCCAGCGGCCGTGGTGCAGCGTGAGCGCCGCCGCCGAACACAGTTGGATCACGCCCAAGCCCACGATCACCGGCATGAAGATCCGCAGGGACTTGATGCCCGTCAGCGCCGACACCCAGGAGAGCGTGAGCTCCGCGCCGAAGCGCATCAGGCCCGGCACATGCATGAACCAGTAGTACTGCGTGATGTCCTTGCCGGCCAGTTCCCCGAGCGTCGGCGTACGCCAGAACCCGAAGTCCTTGAACCGTTCCGCCGCGAGGGCGTAGTTCACGAAGTCGTCGTTCACGTAGCTCAGCCAGTCGAAGTTGAACCGCAGGTGCGGCCAGCCGGTCCAGAACACTGACGCCACCGCCACCGCCGCGAAGGGGCCGAGCGCCCGCCCGGGAAACTTCGTCCGCCGGCGTGCCAGCACAACTGCCGCGGCCGCTGCCAATATGAGTGTGAGCGGCCACGCGAAGTTCCCCACCGGCAGCCCCGCCTGATTCAGGATCGTCGTCAGCAGGAGGACCACGGCGAGGCCGGTGGCCGGCGCCAGCAGCCACGCCCGCAGCACCCCGCCGCGCCAGCGGCACGCCTCCAGCGCCGCCCGCCCCACCAAGGCAAGGTAGGCGACGAAAAGGAGGCTGAGCGTCAGGGCCGGCATCAGTTCAGCGGCACCGTGTCGGGCGGCCCCTCGGTTCCGTGGCTTCAGCTTCCGTTGCTCGCATCAAGCCGTGACATTGCCCCAACGTCCGCCGCGCTTCCCAGAAAATTCCGCTCCGGGAAGCGCACCGGATGCGGTCCTCTGGGTCGGTGCTTGCCCCTGCGTTCCCGCGAAGGCCACTGTGGGATCCGTGTTCCCGCCCCGTTCCGGGACGGAGCACTTGGTCCATGATGAAATCAAATCCCGTTCGCCTCCTCGTCCTGATCTGGGCCGTGCTGGCCACCGCCGCGACCTCGCCGGCTGAGGACTATTCCGTCACGACGTTCGCCGGCACCGCCGGTGTTTCCGGTTCCGCGGAGGGCACGCCGGGTTCCTTCCGCAATCCCTACGGGATCGCCATCGATGCCGCTCGGAACCTCTACGTCTCCGACACCCTCAACAACACCATCCGCAAGATCACGCCCGCCCGCGTGGTGAGCACGTTGGCCGGCAGTGCCGGCACGTTGGGGTCGGCGGACGGCACTGGTTCCGCGGCTCGCTTCAACTTCCCCCTTGGGCTCGCGGTCGACGCCGCCGGCAACGTGTTTGTGGCCGACGCCAAGAACTCCGTCATCCGGCGGATCACGTCCGCCGGCGTGGTGACGACCCACGCGGGCGCGCCGGCCCAGTTCGGTTCGGCCGACGGCGCCGCCGCCTCGGCGCGCTTCTTCCTCCCCTACGGCGTCGCGATCGACGGCGACGGCAACCTGTACGTGGCCGACTCCGGCAACCACACCGTGCGCAAGATCACGGCCGCCGGCATCGTTTCAACCCTCGCCGGCGCGCCGATGCAGCCGGGGTTCGCCGATGGCACGGGCGCCGCCGCCCGTTTCAATTCGCCTTGGGGCATCGCGGTCGACCGCTCAGGGACGGTTTTTGTCACCGACAATCAGAACAACGCCGTGCGGCGCATCTCCGCGGCCGGCGTCGTCACCACGTTGGCGGGCAGCGCGTCGGGCACCGCAGGCTCGCAGGACGGCACGGGCGGTGCCGCGCGGTTCGATCAGCCTCGCGGGCTGACTGTCGATGCCTCCGGCAACATCTTCGTGATGGACTACGGCAGCAGCATCCTCCGCCGCGTCACGGCGGCCGGGGTCGTTTCCACCCTGGCCGGATCCGCCCGTATCATCGGCGACGCCGATAGCGTAGGCTCGGCCGCGCGCTTCTATGATCCCACCGACGTCGTCGCCGATGGTTCGACGCTCTTCATCGTCGATTCGTCGAACAACCTAGTGCGCCGGGCGGTTCCAGCCAGCCAGGCCTCCCTGCCGGTCATCCGCCTGCAGCCTGCCTCCCAGGAGGCCAGCGAGGGGCAGCGCGTGACGTTTCGCGTGCTCGCCGACGGCACCGGGCTTTCCTACCGCTGGCTCCGCAACAGCGCCGCGATCGACGGGGCGACTTCAGCCACCTTCACGTTGTCCGCGGTGCAGGCCGGCGACGTCGGGGTTTACACCGTGCGCGTCACCGGTGCCGGAGGCTCGCTCGATTCGGAAGGCGCTAGCCTGCTCGTGATGCCCGCCGATTACGGCGCCATCCGGCTCACGGAACGACCGCAGAGCGCCAACGTCCTGGCGGGTGAGGCCTTCTCCTTCGTCGTCACCGCTTCGGGCGCCTCGCTGACCTACCAATGGTCCAAGGCGGGCGTCGACCTGCCGGGGGCGACGCGCGCGACGCTCGCGTTCGCCGCGACGCAGGGCTCTGACTCCGGAACGTATTCCGTCAAGGTGAGCAGTGGCTCCGCCTCGGTCACCGCGTCCGCCAAGCTGCAGGTCATCTCCTCCGGCCCGCCGAGCCTCACGATCGTCACCCAACCCGCCGGAGCCTCCCTCACGCAAGGGCAGCCATTGCGGCTCACAGTCGTCGCCTCGGCCAGCGGTGAGCTTTCCTACCAATGGCTCCGCAATGACGTGCCGCTCGCCGGCGCGACGTCTTCGGTCTACTCCGTCGCCTCGGCCCAGTCCTCCGATGCGGGTTCCTACCGCGTTCGCGTGAGCGCGGCCGGCTTGACCGAGCTGAGCTCCGCGGCGGTCGTGACGGTTTCTACACCTTCGACCGGTCCCGCCGCGCGCCTCGCCAACCTCTCCGTCCGCACGTCGATGGCTTCCGGGCAGACGCTCATCGTCGGCGTCGTCGTCAACGGCGGTTCGCGCGACATTCTCGTCCGCGCCGTGGGCCCCGCCCTTGCGGTCTTCGGCTTGGGCAACGCGATGGCTGATCCGCGGCTCGAACTCTACAACGGCGGCACGCGGGTGCTGACCAACGACAACTGGTCCGCCGCCCTCGCTCCGACCTTTGCTTCGGTGGGCGCCTTCGCCTTGCCCGAGGGCAGCCGGGACGCCGCTTTCCTCCAGCCTATCGAGCGCGATCGTTCGATCTGGGCCCTCGGGACCGGGCCGGGCGTCGTGCTCGTCGAGGCTTACGACACCGGTGGAACCGCCGGCGCGCGCTTGGTCAACATGTCGGCCCGCAACCTCGTCGGCACCGGTGACGACATCCTGATCGTCGGCTTCAACGTGGCGGGCACCGGTTCCAAACAACTCCTCATCCGCGCAGTCGGGCCGCGCTTGGGCGGTTTCGGCGTCTCGGGCTTCCTTGCCGACCCCAAACTCGAGATCTACCGCGGCGACGCCAAAGTGGCGGAGAATGACAATTGGTCCGGCTCCCTTGCGGCGTCGTTCACTTCGGTCGGCGCGTTCCCCCTCGATCCGGGCAGCCGCGACGCCGCCCTTCTCGCGGACCTTTCCCCGGGCTCCTACACCGTACAGGTGAGGGGCGCCGACGGCGGCACGGGTGAGGCCTTGGTCGAGCTCTACGAGGTGCCCTGAGCGAAAGGCGGCTTTCGCTTCGCCATCGCCCCCCGCGCGGCCGCGTGCCACTCCGCGCACGCCCGCCGCGCCAACGCCGCCAGTTGCCGCGGCGGCGGAACCGGCCGTGCTTCCGCGAGCGCCCGCGCCACTTCCTCGGCATCCGCTGCAGGTCCTATCCGCGGCACCCCGAGTTCGTCGGCCGCCGCCCGCAGCTTTTCGTTGGTGACGATCACGACCACGCTCGAGCCCGCCCACGCTCCCGTGAGAGCGGCGTGATAACGCGAGGTCACGAGCAGCTCCGCGCCCGGCCAACGCGCCATCGCGGAGGACAGCGGAGTTCCGGGCACGTCAGGCCCGATCAGTTCCCATCCGCGGCGCCTTTCCTCCGGCAGCGCGGCGTGAATTGCCCGCTCCGCGCCGGGTAGTTCCCGCGCTTCCTGGGCCAGCCAGATCTTCCGCGCGGGGCTCCTGGCCTCGAGGGCATCGAGCAGCGCGTCGCGGCCCGGCCAGTCCCCGTAGTCGAAGTTCGCCACCACCGCGACGCTGCCCGGCTTGGCGTGCGGCGGCGGCTCGGCCGCCAGCTGCGCGTGCGCGAGGTCCGCGGCGGCTGCCGCCGGCACCTTTGCATCGGAAGCATGGATACGGCGGGCCGAGGCCGCGTCGCGGGTCCAGACTCCACCGGCCTGCGCGAGGAGGGCGCGCACCGCAGGCTCGCCGAGTTCCCCCGCTTCCTGCACGCCGACGCCGAGGAAATGCATCGGCTTGCCCAGTTCGCGGCACAGGGCGGCCTCCTCCGTGAGGTGATCGATGAACCACCGGGATTGCGCGTGCTGGAAAGGCGAGCCACCGAGGCCGAGCCAGGCGTCGCAGGCCGCGATGCAGGCGCGCCGCTCCTCCCGCCCCATCCCATGCCAGGTGATCCGCGGGAACCGCCCGGCGAGCGCGGCGCGGTCGAACGGGACCGCTCCCGTCACCTCCGCCCCCGGCTCCAGTTCCCCCAGCACGCGGAGGAACCCCGCCAGCATCAGGTCATCCCCCAGGTTGCCCGCCCCGTAGAAGTGGTGCCCGAGGTGGATGCGCATCGGCGGGCGGGCCGCTCAATAGGACAGGTTCACCTTCACGTGCAGGCGACTGTGCTCGGCGCCGGGCGTCTCGTCTTCCTCGATCTGCCGGGCGAAGTCCAGCGACGCGGAGAAGCGCGGGCCCATGGTGATGCGGAGACCTGCCCCCGCGCTCGTCACGTAAGCTTCTTCTGCTTCGTTACGGCGCGGATGCCTCACGAAGGTCTTACCATAATCCCAGAACGCCACGGCGGTGGATTCGATGGCCGGCCAGCGCTTGGCCAGCGGGAGCGGCGGCAGGGCCCGGTGGACTTCCTGGGAGAAGCTCGCCCCGGCGTCCCCGCTGATGATTCTCTCCTCGTAACCCCGGACCGTCGTGGCTCCGCCCAGTGAGAACTGTTCGCTGGGAACCATCCTCCCGCTGGCGACCTGCGCGCTCAGCCGTGCCACGTGCACAAGCCCGGTGGCCAACGCCGTCTGGCGCTGCGCCCAGAACTGCCCGATCAGGTAGCGGGGAACGGCGCCGGGCCTCGTTTCCTCGAAGTTTTCCCGCCGGTTACGGTCGCTCAGGTCGCCGGGGCTGCCGGTCAGCGAGGCCGAAAGTATCCAACGTCCTTTACGGTCCGCGCGGATCGCCGCGAGTCCGAAGCTCGCCGAAGCGACGTCGATCGTCGACGTGAGGGCAGGCGCGCCGCCGAACTCCAGGTTGTTGTTCATCTGCTTGAACCCCAGTGAACCAGTGGCCTCCCCCTCCCAGCCTCCTCGCCGGAACGGGAGCGCGTACTTTGCCTCGGCCGTTGTGTTCCGGCCGACCTGCGCGAAGAGGCCCCCGAGGAAGGTGGGGTTCACCCGCGCGTCGGAAGCGGAAAGCGAGAAGACGTGCCGCCATGGCAGCGGCGCGCGATACTCGAAGGCGCGGGCCCTCAGCAGCCGCGCGGAGTGGGAGGACATCTCCTGGTAGGAGACAAGGTGATCGAGGCCCCAGAGGTTACCGTAGGTGACGGAGGCTGAATATCGGTCCCAGCCCAGGATCGCGTTGCCGGTATTTTCATAACCGGCCGTCAAGCGCAGGGGGAACGATTCCTGGACGCGCACGAAGAGGTCGGCCTCGCCCGTTCCCGCGACCGGTTCGACATGCAGCTTCAGGCGTCGGAACGGGCTGGCGTTCGTCCATGCCAGGGAGCGGTCGAGTTCACTCACCTGGATGAGCCCGCCGCGCTCGAGGCGCATCTTTTCCCGCAGCAGCGATTCGCTGAACCATCGGTTCCCTTCGAACGTGATGTTCCTCACTTTGCCGGGAAGCACGAGGATCCGCAGCGCTCCCCCCGCTATGTTCTGCGGGGGAATCATCGCTGACGCCATCGGGTAACCTCTCGTTTTCAGGTAGTTCTCGATGACCGCCGCGATCGCCGCCAGCAATTGGTCATCCAGCACGCGCTTCTCCCCAGCCTTCAGCCGCGTTGCCAATTCCGTTTCCTCCACGCCCGGAAACGGCGAGCCGAGCACGACGAAACCCTTCTGCTCGTCGAGTCCGAGTCCCTTGATCGCCTCCGCATCCGTGGTGATGATGATCTGCTTCAGAACGTAGGTCGCCCGTGCCTCGACCGCGGGTCGAGGGCCGTCAGCCGCCCCGGCGGCGGCGATGAGCAGCGGGTGGAGGCTGAGGACTAACCGTCGGAGAACGGGAATCATTCGTACTTCGGAGACCTGTTGGTCTGGCGTTGGTTCGACGCAACCCAAGAAAAACCGCGGGGCTCCGGCCGTGCCTACGTTTTCTCTGGGCAATGTTTATCGCGTACCTCAGACCCTCCGCACGCGTCGAGCACGGTTCCCAATTTGTCCCGTCTCCCATCGGATCATGAACTTCGAACCAGAAAATCCCCGGGTGCGCTTGGCGGCCTTAGTCGCCGTTTGGCTTGGGCTCACCTTCCTGGCCTTTTCGCATGCGCGGCTCATCCGCGAATACCTCGTGATGGTGGGCGAACTCGGCCTCCGAGGCTCCGCTGCTCCGGATACGCCTTTGGGGCAGCCTGTTCCCGCCTTTGCTGCCGACGCCCAGACGTGGATTCGGCACGCCCTCACCTTGTCCGAGGGCGAACAATCCCGGCTGCGATTCACCTCGATCGATAACGCCCCCTTCGGTCGGGAGGTTCATTGGAACTCGGCTTGGGGTTGGCTCATCGCGTGGGGCGGGAAACTTGAGCATTGGGCTAATAATACCCCGCTCCCGCGAGCCACGGAGCGCATGGCGATCTGGATTAACCCGTTCGTATTAAGTGTTTTGATGATCATCATCTCCTTTTGGACCGCCAAGCGCGCAGGTCTTTTTGCCGGCATCATCATTGCCGCGGGCATGCTCGGCCACCCGCGGATCTACGAGGGTTTCTTCCCGGCTTATGTGGACCACCACGGGGTCCTCACGGTTTCGGTGCTCGGAATGTTCCTCGGAGCATTGTTCATGGGTGCCGGCTGGTGGACCAAGGACGGTTTGGGGGGCGGGTTCCTTCCTGCTTCGCCTGATCTGGCGCGCCGAGGGGCCGTTGCCTCCGCCATCAGCGGCGCCTTGGGAATGTGGGTCAGTGCCGCATCGGTTCTGCCGCCGATAGCCGTCGTCGGCAGTGCCGGACTGGTATCGGTCATTCTCTTCGGCCGTCGCGCCTTGGTCCGCGGTGAGGCCTTTGATCCCGAGTGCTGGCGCCTATGGGGCAGGGTGGGCGGTGGGCTGAGTTTTGCCTTCTACCTTCTGGAGTACTTTCCGAACCACCTGGGTTTGCGGATGGAGGCCAACCACCCGTTCTACTCGCTGGCTTGGTGGGGTGCGGGCGAAATCATCGCGCGGATCGCCTCCCTGTGGCTCGACGGGGGTAAGATCAACCGCAGGTTTCTCGATCGACGCTTTCTGGTACCCTTGGCCGCGGTGGCGCTGGCCCCGGCAACGATCCTCATCGGTGGATCTCGGGTCTTTGTGGTCGCGGATCCGTTTCTTTCCGACCTACACAAGTTTTACATCCAGGAATTCCTTCCGCTTTGGGTGCCCCTGAAGGGGGTCGGCTGGCAGTCCTTGCTCGGTATCTTGGTGCTGGAGAACCTCCCTTTCCTGACCGGGCTCGTCCTCGCCATCGTGGCTTGGAAGCGGCTGCCGGTCGCGGTCTTGTTCGCCGTGATCGCCATTGCCGTGGTTACGAGCATGGCTTGGATCCAGTCCCGATGGCTGCTTAACTCGTCCGCCTGCCAGATTGGCCTCGGGGTACTTCTTGCCTCCATGGGATTCCGGCGACTGCCACCCCGGTGGGGTTGGTTGGTCGGCCTGCCTTTGGCCGCGGCCTTGCTTCTGCCGCAACCTTTTGAGCGTATTTCGGCTGCCAAGAACGACTTGGCTGCGCGCCGGGTTTCGCCCAAGGACGCCAATTCGGCCCTTTCCCGCGACGTCGCCCGGGTCATCAGGGCCTCCCAGCCACAAGGAGAAGTCGTACTCCTCACCAGCCCCAATAGTTCCACCGCGGTGGGTTACTTCGGGCGTTTCAAGACCTTGGGCACGCTCTACTGGGAGAACAACGATGGCCTGAAGGCCGCTGGAGCCATCTTATCCGCTTCGTCCGATGAGGAGGCAGCCCAGCTCATCCGGAAACACAAGGTGACCCACATCGCGATGATCTCCGAGGAGAACTTCGTCGAGCCCTACTTCCGCCTCCTCAAGGGCGGAAACGACTTGGAAGGGTTCAAGAAGTCTTTCGGCTACAAGATCCTGTTTGCGCGCGTCATCCCGGCTTGGCTGCAGATGATTCCTTACAAGGTGCCGGATGATCTGGCCGCGCTGAATGTATCGGCTCTGCTGTTCAAGGTGGCCTTCGATCAAACTCCGGCCGACGCCCTCTATCATATCGCCCTCACCAAGATTGCCTTGGGTAGCCCCGCCGAGGCCGAACGGGATTTCGAAACCCTCATCAAGGGGTCCCCCGAGTCCTTCCAGCCCTACGTTCGCAAGGCTGAGCTCCAACTTGGCCGGAATGACCATCTCGGAGCTGCCGAGATGGTCGCCAAGGCGATCGCCTTGGCTCCACTCGAGGAGGCCCTTGAGTTGGCCAACTCCTTCGGCGGCATCTTGTTCCGGGCCAAGCAGCATCGTGCGGCCCAAGGAATCTACGAGGCCTTTCTCGCGCGGGCCTTCAACCCGCCGGTCGCCGCCTACTTGGCCTTTGTTCTCGCCTGCTCTTCCGACGACACCGTTCGCGACCCCGTCCGCGCCCTGGAGTGGGCCGAGAAAGCGGTCACCGCCGAGGTAAACTCTCCCACCACGCTTAACACCCTTGCCGTCGCCTTGGCCGCCAATGGTCGCTTCCCCGAGGCCGTCGCCGCGGCCGAACGGGCACTGGTGGTCGCAAGGGCCGCCAACCAACCGCAGGCGGCCAAGGTCTCCGAAACTCGACTTCAAGCCTTTCGTGCCGGCCGGGCATGGCGGGAATAGCGCCGACGCGCCAAATTGTTGCTGGGGAATATTCCCCGAGTTCATCCAAAAAAATCTCTTGATTCCACCCCTTCCCGAACGCTTATTTCGCCGCTGTTAGGCGTAATCCAGTCAAACACTGCTTCCTCAACATACATGAAAATCGCATCCAAATCCCGGCTGTCGCTGCGCAAGTTGTTCACTGCGCTGCTCGCCGTCGGACCCCTCGCGGTCCTTCCGAGCCCCGTCTGGGCCGTCATCCCCACGTCGAGCTCGTTCACCACGACGAGCGGCACCGTGTCGCTGTCGTCCTCTGGCTCGACGGTGAACATCAACTTCTCCGATAAGGCCATCCTCACCTGGGGAACGACCGCCGGAGCCACGAACTTCAATGTCGCCGCGGGTGAGACCTGGAACTTTGCCAGCACCGGTTCGGTGCTGAACAAGGTCACCAAGGGCACCGGCGCCGACGCCGCCGTGATCAACGGCGCGCTCCTCGGCAGCTCGGCCAAGGTGTTCATCCTCGCCGACGGCGGTATCGTCATCGGCAACGGCGCCCAGCTCAACACCCAGAACCTCGTGCTGAGCACGGTTCCGGAGTTGGCTGACGCCGTCTTCCTGAGCCTCGGCGACTTCGCCTACAACGGCGGCACCGCCGCCGGCGGAATCAGCTTCGGTTCCGGTGTGTCGATCGGTGGCAACCTAAGCGCCACTGCCTCGAGCTTCACCACGGCCGGTGCCTCAATCACCGCCGCGGGCGATGTCGTTCTGCGCTCCCTGGGTAACACCACGGGCGTCGCGCTGCCGACCACCACGGTGAACGGCAACCTCACCGTCAGCACGGTTAACGGCGCCATCACGCAGACCGGCGCGATCTCCGTGGGTGCTGTCACCGGTACCCAGACTGCCACGCTGAATGCCGGAACTGCCGACATCACCCTGGCCAACAACGCCAACAACTTCGACCGCGTCGCCCTCACGGCCGGCAACGTGACCCTGCGCGATGCCAACATCATCACCGTCGGCGATTCCACGATCGCGGGTGATCTGACCATGAAGGTCGGCGGCCTGCCCTCGCAGACCGGCATCTCCACCAACGGCGCGCTTGTCGTGACTGGTAACGCCAATCTCGAGTCCTCCTCTTCGGCCTTCAGCGGCATCACGATCGGCAACAACAGCTCGATCGGTGGCTACCTGAGCGCCAAGACCTCGGGCGGCAGCGTGAGCGCCACGACTGTCGGCAACCTGACGGTCGGCAACATCACCAACAACGCCACCGCGACTCAGATCGACGGGACCGCTTGGACTGCCTTCCTTCCCACTGCTACGGCCGCGATCGATCCGGTCTCGGGTGCCGTTTCTGTTGCTGCCTCAAGCTTCAACGCTGGAGCTCCTTCCGCTCCTGTCGTGGGTAGCAGCGGTCCGTCCGTCACGTTCTCCTCGCCGACGGCTGCTGTCACTGCACCTGCTCCTGTTGCTGGTTCGTTCGGTGTCGGAATTGCTGCAAACGTCACCAACTCCGGTTCCGGCTATTCCGGCGGAAACGTCGCTACTCTGACTGTCGTCGGTGGTGGTGGTTCAGGCGCAACTGCGACTCCCACCTACACCGGAGACGCCATCACCGGCATCACCATCGCTGGGGGAGTCGGTTATACCACTGCTCCTACCATCCTCATCACCTCGCCCAAGGATGCCACCGCCGCTGCCGCGACCGGTGTCGCCGTCGTCAACAGCGACGGTCGTATGACCGGAATCACCATTACCTCCAATGGAACGGGATACGGCGCTACCGCTCCCTCGGTCACTTTCGGTACTGCTAACAGCACCACGGGAACGGTAACGATCAACACCACGGGAATCGTCACCACCAAGTCCGCAGGTTTGTCTGACGGTTCTAAGACGGGCATCACCTCCGACCGCACGGTTAACATTCGCGGTAGCAGCGTCGAGAACCAGGCCCGCGTCTTCATTAACAACAGCCAGTATGTTGCGACCCTGAATGCGACTGCCGGCAACCTGATCGTCAACAGCACGGTCCAGGCGGGCCGGGTCGCTCTGATCTCATCGGGTGGCGACATTTCCCAGACCGCCGGTGGTATTATCACGACGAATAATCATGCCTCCGGCGCCAGTTCCTTCACCTCCAGCGGAAACATTACCTTGGATCAGTCCAACGCTTTGACCGCTACCGGTAACTTCGGCTTCAGCGTGACCGCCGGAAATGCTACCATCAAGAGCGCGAATAACTTCACGCTCGGAACCGCGAACGTGACGGGTAACCTCACGATCCTCGGCTCGGCCGCGAAGAACATCGTCCTCGGCAGCGGTAACGGCAGCGATGCCACCCGCGCGACCGTTGGCGGCGTACTGACGATCACTGCGCTCACGACCGGAACGATCACCGACAATAACGATTCAGCCCTGACCGCCACCGGCGGCATGGTACTCTCGTCCGGTTCCGGCGACATCACTCTGGACGCTGCTACCTTCCCGGGTGCATTCACGCCCTCCATCCAGTCTGGTGCCATCTCGGCCAGCACCACGGGCAACGTGACCCTCACTGAGACCACCACCCTGAACTTGGGTAACATCACCGCGGGTAACCTCACGGCTGCCAGCGCCTCCGGCTCCATCGTCGATTCCGGCAGCATCCGGGTCGACGCCGGCACCGCGACCTTCACGGTCTCCGGTAACAACAACGTGGTGCTGGACACCCCGGTTGCCGCCGCGACCCTCACGACGGCCGCCACCGAGAGCCGCATCGGCAACGTCGTTCTCAACGGCGGTATGGATAATTCCATCACCAACCTGAACGGCGCCGTTCAAGTCGTCGCAATCAACAACGCGACCGGCACCACGACTGTCGGGACCGCCTCGGGTAACACCACCGCCAATGCGCCGATTACCCTCGGCAACCTCACGACCGGTAATCTCACGGTCAACTCGGGTGGCTACATCAACGTTGCCGGCTTCTCGACCATCAGTGGCAACCTCGCGCTGAATGCCGCGGGTGTTGTTGCGGCGGCTGACACCCTCGCTGCGACCAACACCTGGATTAACCCGACGGTCACCATCAATGAGACCACGGGTCGTTTAACTGGCATCTCCCAGAATTCGTCCTCGACTTATCAGATGCTGACCTTCGCTACCGCTCCGGCCGTCACGGTCGTCGGTAACGGTGTGGGTGGCGTTGCTCCGACCACCGCCGCGACGGTTGTGGCCAACCTCAACTCCGCTGGGCAGATCACCGGCTTCAACGTCACGAACGGGGCCCTCGGCGCGGCCAGCAACGGTAGCTACACCAATGCTGCGGTTCCCTCCGTCACGATTGTCGGCGCGACGAACACGAGCGTGGTTCAGACTGCCAACGGTGCCCTCAAGGTCGGTGGCACCACCTCCCTGAACACGGCCGGTAACGCGGTCCTCTACCGCAACAACGACTTCAACAACGTTGTGCTGGCTAGCTCCCCGGGTGGCGCGATCATCAACGACATCAATAACGTCTCGGTCTCCGGGACCGCCGCTGGCACCGTCTCGGTGACCGCGGGCTCCAACGGAACCGCCGCTGGTGGGGCCGCCAATGTTGGCTCGCAGCTCGCTGAGGGCGGTACTTGGGGCGTCACCCTGGGCAACCTCAACACGGGCGCCCTCTCAGTCACGGCCACCAACGGTGGCGCCGGTAACTCGGGTCGTATCGCTCAAAGCACGGGCTCGACGATCTTCAGCTTCGGCACCAGCTCCTTCACCACGAGCAACAACTCGATCACGCTCGCCAACGCTGGCAACAGCTTCGGTCGTGTTCAGGTGAGTTCGGGTGGCGGCGCGATCTCCTTGGTTGAAGATGGTACGATCAAGCTCGGCAACCTCAGCTCCGGCAACGCCACGGTCACCCTGACCAGCCGTACTGGTAGCATCATTGAGGACTCGGCGGCTGACGTCTCCCTGTCCACCGGTTCCGCCGGTAACGTGACGCTGTCTGCGGCTAGCGGCAGCATCCTCCTCGGCAACACGACCCACACCGCGGGCAACACGACCGGTAGCTTCACCGCCCGTGTCAATGCCTCCGCCTCCGCGGGTCAGGTTGCCTTGGTCTCGACCGGCAACCTCAGCCTCGGAACGATTGACGCCAACTCGCTCACCGTCACCGCGACGGGCGAACTCACCCAGGCGGCCGCTGCCAAGGTGTACGGCTCGACCTCGTTCACCTCGTCCGGTGGTAACATCGCCGTCACCAACAATGGCAACAACTTCGGCCGCGTGTTCGTATCCGGTACGAAGGATGTCTCCATCGTTGAGAGCGGCACCCTCAACCTCGGTCGTGTGACCATGGCTTCGGGTGGCACGGGCAACTTCACCGCTACGTCGGTTAACGGCGACATCATCGACACGGGCCTCAGCCAGGTTCGTCCGGGCGGTGTGGTCGGCGGCAGCGGCACGGGCTTCGTCTCGCTGAATGCTGCCAACGGCAACATCACGCTCGACGATCCGACGACTGAGTTCCCGACCTCCGCGGGTGTCGTCTTCAACGCGAAGAACGTCACGCTCGCTCCGCTCGGAGCCTCCGCGCTGGTCCTTGGCGCGGCCAACCAGACGGCTACGGCGGGTAACCTCACCGTGACCTCCGCGACCGGCAGCATCGCCAATGCGGGTGCCGTTAAGGTGACCGGTGATGCCAGCTTCCAGACCGGAACGGGCAACATTGACCTGACCAACTCGGGCAATGCTTTCGGTGCGGTTCGCTTCGCTGGTGCGGTGGTTAACATCACCGAGGCCGACGACATCGCGCTGGTCTCCGGTTCCTCCGCGACGGGTGCGGCTACCTTCAATTCGGTTGGTGGCAGCATCACCATCGTGAACCGTGGTGGTACGATTAACCTGAACTCCACGGGTCTGTTCACCGCCTCGGGTAACATCACCCTCCCGAAGCTCATCCAGGCCAACGGTACCCTTACGGTCAGCGCTCCTGGCACGAAGGACCTCAGCGCCCTGAGCTTGGCCGGTGATCTGGCGGGCAAGGCGCCCACCAACATCGGCACCGGCACGTACGTTGCCCCGCAGCCTTGATAGTTGACTGATATTACGCCGCAAAGGGCGACCGGGCGACCGGTCGCCCTTTTTCTTTGGCCAAATCGGAGAAGGGTAGTGGGCCCGCTCATCGAGAGCCTCCTTATCCCGGCTGCCGATATCGTCCGAGGGTGACGCCGGTACGGCTTCCAAGATCCGGAGGTGCCAACCCGCTTTCCATCGAGGCTCGAGCTCCGCATACTTCGTCCCTTGGGACACGAGCGCTCAGCAAAAGGAGTATTCCCAAAAAGTAAGGGGCGCGGTCGTTTGCAGGGGCTCTACTTCGGCTATTTCCCCGAGCCGTTCGGATAACGACTGATCCAGGACTCCCGCCAAGTATCTCGCGCCAACTCGCAACCTACGAAATGCTGACCGGAGCCTTCACGACCGTTACCGGTTCCCTGCACGAGCCTCCGCGAGTTCTGAGGCCGACATGCTCGCCTCGAGTTCAGCCAAGAGGCGCGCCGCCTCGGGATGGCCCAATTCCCGAGCCCTCAAGAACCATCCATAGGCTCGCGTTGGATCACGATCCAACCCGCGTCCGCCGGAGAAGAGCAGCCCCAGAAGCATCATCGCCTCCCGATCGCCCTGCCTTGCGGCAAGGGTTAGCCAATGGACCCCGATCGGAATATCCAACGGCACCCCTTTGCCGGAGAGATAGAGCTGACCGAGCTGACGCTGAGCCTCTGCATTTCCCGCCTCCCCCGCACGCCTGAACCAGTATGCCGCCTCGACCATGTCCTGATTCACCCCGTCACCCCGGGAGAGAAGCACGCCCAGGTTCTTCTGGGCGATCACGGAATTCTGAAGCGCGGCCTCCCGAATCCATTTGGCGGCCTCCACCACGTTCCGAGGTACTTTCTCTCCTCTGTGCAGAATCGCTCCGAGGTCATTCTGAGCGTCTACCTGCCCGAGTTCAGCTGCCCGTCGATAATAACTCACCGCGGTTACTGGATCCTCTGGCACCCCGAGCCCCTTCTCGTGTAGGAACGCGAGGTTCTTCAGCGCCGACGGGAATTCCCCCTCGGCAGCCCGCTGAAACCAATAACGACCGGCTGCATAGTCCCTAGTACCAAGCTTCCCGTCGCTGTATAGTGCTCCAAGGTTGTTTTGTGCCGTCATGAGCTGACTGGAAGGCTTGAGACAGGAATCAACCGGGAGTGAAAATCGGCCGAAGACGTGGTGGGCCGGTGTCGAAAGGCTGAGCAGCCCGAGCCCGAGTGACGGCGCCGCGAGATGCGCGGGGCGCCATAACCTCGATGCCGCGAGCCATCCGAGGGGAGCCAAGGGAATCAGGAGCACCGTCGACCGGCTCATATCGAGGGCGGTATGGAGGGCGATCAGAGCGGTAAGGACGGCCGTGATCAGTAAGGTCGCCCCCAGGCTTGGCCGCCGCCGTACCGACGGGAGGAACGGTGCCGCCAGTCCGATTCCGACCAGGATCCAGCTCCAGCGCAGGCCCGACCACGCGCCGAATAGACGCTGCAACCCATCCATCCGCTGCTCGAAGACAAACTTCTCGAGGTATTGCAGCATGGTTTGGGACCCGCCCGACCCTCCCAGCCCGAGACGTACCGCGGAATAGGTGGCTGCAATCGCGAGGGGTATGATGGCTTCGGAGCGCAACCAGTCGCGCAAAGGTCTTTCCGGAGCGGCGATAAGGCGCACCAGAAGGACGAGCGGCAGTCCTAGGACAAAGCGTTCGTCGATCCAAGGTGCGAGCAGGCAGACCGCGATCACCAGTAGGCGCTTCCGTTCGAACGCCGTGGCGAGCAGGGCCAGCGCCAAGAGAGAGTCATAGTAGCCAAGCCAGCCCATCGAGGTGAAGAACGGCGCCGTGGCCCCCGCGGTGAGGCCGAAGCCGAGGATAGACACGGGCGACGCCTCCGGCGCGAGGCGGCTGCCGAGCGCCGCGAGGTACAGGATCAGGGCAAGGCAACCCAGGTGTGCGAGGCCGAGCGTCGCCCAGTCCGGCAGTCTCAGTGCACGTGCCACAACTGGCACGAACAGGCGCCAACGCACGATCTTGTGATTGTTGTCCGCAATTTCGTACTCGAGGTCCTGGACTTGCCGCGTGACGTGGTAGCCCCGCTCGGCGTAGGCGCTCAGGATCGCACGCTTGATGGCATCCTTCTCCCCGGGTCCCGATCCGGTGATGCCTCCGAACTCGCGGGCGAAGGCCAGCCAGTTCGGGGAAAACAAGACCACGAGAAGAACGAACGCGGCGGCGGCCGGCAGCAAAACACGTCGAACCATCGGGGCGGAAGCTGTTGAGGCTTTGATTTTGCTTCAACAACAACTCCGCGGCGGTTGAATCATTTGGATGCGATCAGGACTCTCCGGCGCTCCCCGCCTAATTCCTGGTCGAGGTCGTGCGCTGTTCGCGGCCTGGGTGGGGCTTTGTCTGGTGGTGGCGTTGGCCTATTTCAGCGGCCGAAGCGCGCCGTTCCTCCTCGATGATCGCCTCTCGATTGTGGAGAACCCCAGCTTGCAAGGGGGCCCTTGGTCGCTGAACGCCTTGTATCCTCCCGCCTGGAGCTTTACCACCGGGCGTCCCGTGCTGAACTGGTCTTTCGCCGCCAACGCGGGGTTCTGTGGTCTCGACCCCGCTTGCTTCCGATGGGTGAACGTCGGCCTGCACGTGCTGAATGCGACCCTGCTGGCGGGCGTCTTGGCTCAGTTTCTTGTGAACCTTGGGGCTGATTACCGCGGGGGAACCGCCCCGGCATGGGTAGGGTTGGGCTGTGGAGTCATCTGGGCCTCCAATCCCCTGCATACCGCCGCCGTGACGTACGTGTCGCAGCGCGCCGAGGTGCTGATGGCCACCTTTCTCCTGGCGGCGGTTTTCTGCTTCCTACGCGGGCTCGCTTCGCCCCGTCCATGGTTATGGCGCATGCTCGCCGGTCTTTGTTTTCTCCTCGGGGTCATGACCAAGGAGTCGATCTTCGTGGCTCCGCTGGTCTGCGGAGCGCTGGTCATGGCAGCGGGTCCGGCTGGCGCCGGGTCGCGACGCCGCGCCGGCTGGGAAGATTACGCCGCCTTCCTCCCGGGACTCGTCGCCCTCGCCGTGTTCGCGGTTTGCACGGCCCTGGCTTCCCGGCTCGCCGTCAGCGACGCGAAGTGGATCGGTCTATTTCATGTAGAGATGCAGACCCGCGCGCTCGGCGAGTACCTCCGCTATGCCCTCTGGCCACATCCCCTCGTGTTCGATCGCGGTCCGCTGAGCAATTACCCCGCGTTGGCGGCTTACCCCCTCTGGCTTGGGGTGGTCTGCCTTATGCTCGGCGCCTTGAGCCTGTGGGCGCTTTTTCGAGGACGCCTTGCCGGGTTGCCCGGCGTGCTGTTCTTCGTGTTCCTAGCTCCCACGACGAGCGTTGTGCCGGTGCTGGGGCAACCGATAGCCGAACATCGGCTTTACCTGCCGCTCGCCGCCGTATGCGCCGGTTCTGCGGTATGGGCAGCTCGGAGGTTTCCGCACGGCTATCTCTGGGGAATCCTCGTACTGAGTAGCCTGCTGCTCGTGCTCACCGCCTCGCGCAATCTCGACTACAAGTCGGTGGAGTCGATCTGGTCCGACACCGTGTCGAAGGCGCCGCTTAACCACCGCGCTCGTGGCTCGCTGGGTCAGGAATTGCTTTCCATTCCCGCCCGGAGGTCGGAGGGCATCCAGCACCTGCGCGAGGCCCTGCGGATTGAGCCACGCGAGCCTGAAACTCATTATCTGCTGGGAGCGGCCCTGCTGGGAGGGAGCGAGCGAGAGGAAGCGGAGGCGCATTTGCGCCAGTGCGCGAATCTCAGCCCGTCGCATGCCTTGGCCCGCGCGCAATTGGCCCTGTTGCTTCTGCAAACCGGACGGTCTTCGGAGGCCCTGGTCTTCGCGCAGCAGGCCGTCGCCTTGCGGCCGGATCGGGCTGATTTCCGCCTGTTGCTCGGGACCGCGCTTCGCTTGCTGCCGGGTCGCCAGGCGGAAGCCGTCGCGGTCCTTCAGGCGGTGGCTGATTCCGTTCCCGAAAACGCGGAAGCTTGGATGCAGTTAGGGCTCGCTCATGGGCAGACTCCCGAGGGGCAGGCGCATGCCATCGACACCCTGGTGAAGGCAACCCGGCTTAATCCACGGCTGGTTCCCGCCTGGCGGGCGCTGGCTTCCATCCTCGGGTCGATCAGCGGCCGCGAGGACGAGGCGAGGCAGTGCGCGGAGCGTGCGGCTGCCCTGGAGCGCGGCGTTCCCTAAGCACCTGAGGAGCGCTTCTTGAAAAGCCGGCCTCGATGGTACCCTGTGTTCTGCACCGAACCTCGGCGCCTCCGAAGGCGCGACGCGGGTTGAACTGCACGAAGTCTGGTTCTCGACGGGATTGCACGCTGCTGCCGTGAACTTGTCGAAGGTCGGCCCGGGCCTTGGTCCCGGGGAATCGTTTGTGCCGCCGCCTCATCGAAGCTGGGCGCGTGAACACCTCCCACTGCGCGAACGTCGTTTGCGTCGCCCACTCAGCCTTAAGTAAGTATCGTCTTTCCGGCTTTTGGTATCGGCGTGCTCCGCGTGGTCGGCCTTTTACGTTTCGGCCCCGCCGACTTCTCTTTGATCGCCTGCATCCCTCCGGGGCTTCGGGCTCCAGCTACGATGCCGAGCAATAAAGTCCGAGCCCACAGGTCGGAGGGAGTTCCCAATCGGCTTCTGCCTCCGCTGGCCGTCAACTCGACCTGCTTCGGTCATTCCAAGAGGCACAACAGCTCGTTGGTGAGGGTGTCGTGCTTGGCCAGGGTCATCTCTGGTTGGGAAGATCCGGCCGAGGGGGGGCATTGAAACGGCTGTCGAAGGGACATTCCTCTGAACACCTCTGCCCGGATTTGAATGGGGGACGCAAGGTGGCGCCTGAAGATACAGGCAACTTCTGGATGAACGGGCCCGACGGCCTACGGTTGACCGTGCAGGCGTTCGTGAATTTCCCTCAGCCTAGGTCTGCCAAGCAAGCGCGCAGCTCCTTCTCGGGCTCCTCGTGATGTTGGGCGACTGCGAGCCGAAGCGCATCCTCGAGCATGGTGCTTGCCTCGACCTTGCGCCCAAGCCGCGCCAGCACCTTCCCTGCGAGGATGCGCGGCATCATCCAATCCGCCTTAGCCGCGACGCAGAACGAATAATGTTCCAGCGCTTCCTCGGAGTGTCCTTCTGCCTCGAGGGCCTGCGCGAGGCTGAAGCGGAAAAGCGGGTTCTCCGGCTGCCGGGCGGCGAGGGCGCGGAAATGCTCCAGGCGCGAACTCATTCCCGGGCGGGCTCCGCGAAGAACGCCACCGCGGTCGCGTTGTCGGGTCCGCCGCGGCGGACGGCGAGTTGCACGAGCGTTCGCACCGCTTCTTCCGGCGAGGCGGCCGCGAGCAGGATTTCCCCGATTTCCTTTTCGATCACGAGGCGCGTCACGCCGTCGGTGCAGAAAAGAAGCCGGTCGCCGGCGGACAACCGCTCCGTGATGACGTCCACCTCCAGCGGGTCCGGCTGCCCGAGGCAGCGGGTGAGGGCGTTGCGCTGGGAGGCGCGAAGGGACGCCAGCCCGGCAGCATCGCCCCGACGTCGCATCTCGTTCTCCACCGAGTGATCCTCCGTGATGCGCCGCGCCGCTCCGCCGCGGCCGAGGTAGGCGCGTGAGTCTCCGACGTGCCCGACCCGGAGCACGCCGTCGCGGACCACGCCGGCCGTGAACGTGGTGCCGATTCCGGTCCGCGGGCTGATCTGCTGGCCGAGCTCCGCTACCTGGCCGTTGACCGATCGCAGGATGGCCGGCAGGTCCGGTTCTGAGCCGGCCGGAACCGCCCGTAGTTCGGCAACAAACCGGTCAACCGCCAACTGGGCCGCCTCCGCTCCGCCCGGCAGGCCCCCGATGCCGTCGGCGACGCCGAACGACCCCGCTGCCTCGTCGCAGACAAGCCGGTCCTCGTTCTCCTTTCGAACGTTTCCGATGTCGGAGAGGGCGGCGGAGCGCACGGTGAGCATGGTCGGTTAGGATAACCCTCGGTTCCGTTTACGCAAAAGGACGAAATGCCCTCTCGCGGTTCTCGCGGGTGATAACCGTGAACTCGGGATTCGGCAGCGATTCGATGAACAGGCGGCCGTAGCTTTTCGCGAGGACGCGCGCGTCGAGGATCGTGATGAGGCCGCGGTCAGTCGCCGTTCGGATCAATCGGCCGACTCCTTGGCGGAACTTGATGAGGGCGTCGGGTAGCGTGAGTTCGTTGAACGCGTTGCCGCCGGCGCCGCGGATGCGGTCGCAGCGGGCTTCGGTCACGGGATGAGTCGGCGGGTCGAACGGCAGGCGCGTGATGATCACCTGCGCGAGGGCGTCACCCGGCACGTCGACGCCGGTCCAGAAGCTGTCGGTGCCGAAGAGCACGGCGTTGCCGCGGGAGCGCATCTCCCGGGCGAGCTCCGTGCGTGAAAGCCCGTCGCCCTGCATGAGGAACGGACGTCCCTGTTCGGCGAAACGCGGCGCGAGCGCGGCGGCGAGGGCGCGCATGTCGGAGTAACTGGTGAATAGGACGAGGCTGCCGCCGCGCACCCGGGCGGTGCAGAAGTCCACGTAGTCGGTGAGCACGTCGAGAGCGAGTCGCGCCTCCTGGGCGGAGGGCAACGGCACGTCGGATGCCACGTGCACCCGCATGTTGCGCTCGAAGTCGAAGGGCGAGCGGACGATCCGCGAACGGGCCTCCTCGGCGCCGACGCGCGCCGCGAAGGGTTCGATCTGGCCGCCCATCGCGAGCGTCGCGCTCGCGCAGACCACGGCGGTGCCGCAGCCGAAGAGGTGCTTCCGGAGCTCGGGCGCGACGTCGAGCGGGGCGCCGCGCAGCGTGACGATGGTCTGCTTCCGGCGGGAGCGTTCGGCCCAGTAGACTTGCCGCTCCTCGCCGAGGCTGAGCCATTCGGTGATCCCGGCCTGAATGCCTTTCACCCGCTGGCGATGCTCGAGGAGTTCGTCCCGCGGGCGACCGTCCTCCAGACGGTCCGCCGTCTTGCCTAGGAAACGTTCAAGGGCTCCGAGCGGGCCGTCGAGCAGCGGCTCGACGGACTCCGCCTCCCGTGCCCGGACGATCGCGCGCTCCGCTAGGAAGGCGTTGGCGACGGAGTCGAAGAACTGTCGCGATGCCCCGAGCGCCTGCTCGACCAATTGCTGACCCTCGGCGCCGCCGAGGCGTCCCAGCAGGCCGCGCTTCGTGCGCGGGTTGAACAGCTGGCGGAGGGCGCGGTCGACGCCGTAGCTCGAGAGCGAGAGCCCGAAGTGTTCCGTCGCGACCTCCGGAACGGTATGCGCCTCGTCGAGGACGACGAAGTCGTCGGCGAAGAGCACGCCGCGTGCGTCGCGCTTTGCGGCGTCGGCGCGGGCGCCACCGGCGTTGATCAGCGCGAAGAGGAGCGCGTGGTTGACGATGATGACCTGGGCCGAGCGGATGCGGGCCTTGGCGCGCTGGAAGAAGCACTTCTCGCAGTCGCAGTGCTTGCGCGAGCAGGAGGAGGAGTCGGCGTTGACGAGGTCCCAGACCTCGGGCTGCGGCGGCGGCCGGAGTTCGTGGCGGAGTCCCGTGGAAGTCTGGCCGGCCCATTCGGCGATGCGGCGCAGCTCGTCGTGCTCGGCATCGGCGAGCAGGGTGCCGCGGTCGGCGAGGGCGTGGCCGAGGCGGGTCGTACAAAGGTAGTTGCCCTTGCCGACGAGGACGGCGGATCGGAATCCGGCGTAGGCCGACAACTCGGGGGTCTGCTCGAAAAGCCGGCGGCACTTGGGCAGGTCGCTGCCCTCGAGTTGCTCCTGGAGCGAGATGGTGTGGGTCGAGACGATCAGCTGCCGCGTCTGGTCCACGGCGTGGATGATCCCGGGAATCAGGTAAGCGAGGGACTTGCCGACGCCGGTGCCGGCTTCGAACAGCAGCGGCTCGTCGGACTTCAGCGCGTCGGCGACGGCCCGCGCCATCGTCGCCTGCTCCGGCCGGTGGCCGAGCCCGAGGCCGGAAGCCAGCCAGCCGTCCTCGGCGAAGATCCGCTTGGTCAGCTCCGGGGCGCGGCACGGCGGCGGCGGGGCGGAGTCTTGGTCGTCGCGGAGTCCGATCATGCGTGAGCGGCCCACGAAGAGCGCGGCCCCTCGGGCGAGCAATTGAAATTGCCGCAGCCACTTTGCCGCGCGCACATTCACATGATGAAGCAGGCGGAGGCGCACGGGCACGACTGGGTGGCGGACCTCGCGGAGTTCCTGCGTGCCGAGCCCGGCGTCACGGCCGTGCGGATCGATCCCGCGGCGCACCGTCTGGCGGTGGCGACGCTCGGCGCGGCGGCCGTGCCGGGTTTGGAGGAAAAGCTCGCCGCGACGCTGGCGGCGGTGCCGGCGGGAGCGATCGTGACGGGCGCGGCGGCGGTGCCGGCGGGGTTCTCGCTGCGGCGGGATGGCGAGGCGACGATCCTCGGGCGGGACGCGTGCGTCACCGCGGAGAAGCTTTGGCTGTGGAGGGAGATGGAGTGGCCGGAGATTAAGGCGGAGGTCACGCCGGCTGAACAGGAATGGCGCACTCTGGCGTGGCTGGCGGCAACCTGCGGCACCGCCGGCATCGCGGGCGTGGTGGCGTCTTACGCGGTTCCCCAGCATCCGTGGATCGCGAAGGCCCTTTTTCTCGTCGGCGTGATCTCCGGTGGCTGGGACGCCGCCGTCGACGCCTGGGAGAACCTCCGGAAGCGCGAGGTCGACATCCACTTCCTCATGCTCGCGGTCGCGCTAGGGGCGATCTTCATCGACGCATGGGGAGAGGCCGTGCTGCTGCTATTCCTCTTCTCCGCTTCGGGTGCGATGGAGGAGTACGCGCTCGACCGCACGCAGCGGGAGGTGGGGGCGCTGCTGAAGACCTCCCCCAAGCGCGCGACGCGACTGCGGGCGGATGGTTCCGAGGAAGAGGTCGCCGTGGAGTTGCTCGCGGTCGGCGATCGCCTCCGCGTGAAGCCGGGCGAGGCCTTCGCGGCCGACGGCGAGGTCATCGACGGCCGGAGTGCGAGCGATGAGTCTGCCCTCACCGGCGAGGCGATCCCGGTTGAGAAGGGAAGGGGCGACGCGGTCTTCAGCGGAACCCTAAATCTGTGGGGCGCGGTCGACTTCGTCGTACGGCGCCTGCCTTCCGAAAGCACGCTCCAGAGGATCATCCGTCTCATCCAGACCGCGCAGAAACTGAAGGCCCCGAGCGAGCGCTTCACCGATCGTTTCGGCACGGGGTATACCTACGCCGTCATCGGCGGCTCGGTCCTGATGTTCCTGGTCTGGTGGCTCGGCTTCGGGCTACCCGCGTTCACCAACACCCCGGAAACGCGATCCGCGTTCTATCGCGCCATGACACTGATGGTGGTGGCCAGCCCCTGTGCGCTCGTGCTCTCCATCCCGTCCGCGATCCTAGCCGCCATCGCGTGGGGCGCGCGCCACGGCGTCCTCTTCCGCGGCGGCGGGGCGATTGAAAACCTGGCGCGGGTCGACGCCGTCGCGCTCGACAAGACGGGCACGCTCACCACGGGCGAACTGGCGGTCGTCGGTTACGAGAGCTTTCCACCTGGCCGTGAACGTGAGGTGCTCCAATTGGCCCACACGCTTGAGGCGAAGTCGCAGCACCCCATCGCGCGGGCCATCGTGCGGCATGCCGCCGCCGCCGGAGTGCCCGTGTTGCCGGTCGACGACTTCGAGTCGCTTACGGGCCGCGGGGTGCGGGGCCGCGTCGGCGGGACTTCATTGCTCCTGGGCCGCCGGGAGTTGTTGGAGGCGGGGCCGCTGGCTGAGTGGGCCCGGCGCCTTCCGCCTGCAGCCGCCGAGTTGAGCGAGGTCTGGGTCGTCGGCCGCGACCTTGTGGGCCGCGTCCTGCTCCGGGACCAGATTCGGGCCGAGTCGCGGGAGGTGCTCGCCGAGCTCCGGCGGGCCGGCATCCGTACGATCATGCTGACGGGCGACCGCCGCCACGCGGCGGAGTCGGTCGCGCGCGAGCTTGGGCTCGACGAGGTCCGCGCTGGTCTTTCCCCCGAGGACAAGGTTGCTGCCATCCAGTCGCTGCGTGCCGCGGGCCACACGGTCGCGATGGTCGGGGACGGCGTGAACGACGCTCCCTGCCTCGCGGCGGCCGATGTAGGCGTTGCCATGGGCGCGCGCGGCAGCGACGCGGCCCTGGAACAGGCCGAGGTGATCCTGATGCACGACCGCATCGAGAACTTCCTCGCGGCCGACCGGCTTAGCCGGCGGGCCCGGCGGGTCATCCGGCAGAATCTGGCCGTCTCCTTGGGGGTTGTCGCCGTGATGGTCGTAGCTACGGCGGCCGGCTCGGTGCCGCTCGCGGTGGGCGTCGCTGCCCACGAGGGCAGCACTTTGGTCGTGTGCCTGAATTCGCTCCGATTGCTATTCGGTCGCAACCGGTAACTTCTGGGCAGGGGGTCTCGTCCTCCCGACCGGTCCCGTCGGCCCGACTCCGTACGCCATGAAAACGAAGCCCGTTTCCCTCGTTTCCGCCGCTCTTCTCCTCGCCCTCGCCTCGGGCTGCACTTTCCCGTCCTCCCGGCGAACCGTGCCGGCAGCCCAGGCAAACGTGCTCCAGCGCAGCGAACTGGGCGTCGTCACGAGCGTGCGCGACGTCAACATCGAGGGCAACAAGGGCCAGCTCGGCCTCTACGGGGGAGGAATCATCGGCGGGGCGGTCGCCAGCGGCGGCAAGGGCGTCTCTGGTCGCGTGACGCAGGCCGCGGGTGCGGTCACCGGCGCCGTCGTCGGTCAGGCCGTCGAGGAGGTCGCCACCCGCAAGGTCGCCCAGGAGATCACCATCCGCCTCGACGACGGCAGCACCGTCACGGTCACGCAGGACGCCTCCACGGGGCGGTTCATGGATGGCGACCGGGTGCGCGTCACCAACGGCGGCGGCCACGCGCGCGTTTCCCTCGCGGTCAACTGACCCCCGAGCGGCTCAGTCCGCGATCCAGACAAGGTCCCCGGCGCGGACCTCCTCGAAGAGCGCGATGATGTCGAGGTCGCGCATCAGCACGCAGCCGGAACTCAGCGGCTCGCCGATCCGGTCGCCATGGTTGGTGCCGTGGATGTAGACGTTGCGCGCGTGGGTGTCGACATCGCCCCCGCGGTTCACGCCGGGTTCAAGCCCCCGCAGCCACAGGATGCGCGAAGTGATCAGGTTGTCGTTACGGCCGTCCTCGGACGTGAGGAGTTCCGAGAAGTGCCGTCCGGTGGGAATGCGTGACTTGAAGACCATGCCCGGCGGTTGGCCGGCGCCGATGCGTTCGGCGATCTCATGCAGTCCGCGCGGCGTGCCGAGGGAGTCCTTCACGTTGGAGGGCGGGCGGCGGGAGGTGGAGACCGGATAGGCCCGCACCAGCTCACCGTCACGGTAGAACCGGAGGGTGGCGGCACCGATGCTCACCGCCAGCAGGCGCTGTCCGGGCTTGATGCCGACTCGGGCGCACGCTTCGTTGACCAACTCCATTGGAGATCCACCCGTGAACACAGCATCCATCAATGTCGGGATCGTCGGCGCCACCGGAGCCGTCGGTCAAGAGCTCCTGCAGTTGCTGCACGACCGCGGCTTCCCGCTCGCCTCGCTGCGCCTCTTCGCGTCGGCCCGGTCTGTGGGCAAGGTGATCGAGTACGCCGGCCGTAAGTTCACCGTGGAGGAGGCGAAGCCCGGTGTCTTCGCCAACGTCGACGTGGCCTTCTTCGCCGCCGGCGGTTCCGTGACGCGCGCGCTCGCGCCCGACGCCGTCAAGGCGGGCTGCCTGGTGATCGACAAGAGCTCCCATTACCGGATGGACCCGGCCGTGCCGCTGGTGATCCCGGAGATCAATCCCGAGCAGCTGCGGACGCACCAGGGCATCATCGCGAACCCGAATTGTTCGACGGCCGTGACGCTCATGGCGCTTTGGCCCCTGCACAAGGCGTTCGGCCTCAAGCGCTATTTCGCCGCGACCTACCAGTCGGTCTCCGGCACGGGGGCCGAGGCGATCCGAGAGCTCGATGACCAGATCCGCAGCCACGTGAACGGCGCGCCGATCACCCGCAAGGTGTACTCGTATCAGATCGCGATGAACCTCATCCCGCAGGTCGACTCCTTTGGCCCCAACGGTTACACGGGGGAGGAAACGAAGATGATGCTAGAGAGCCGCAAGATTATGGGGCTTCCGGCGCTGAAGGTTTCCACGACGACCGTGCGGGTGCCAGTCGTCCGCGCCCACTCCGTCGCGGTCAACGCCGAGTTCGAGCGGCCGGTCTCGGTCGAGGCCGCGCGCGCCGCGATCGCGGCTTTCGAAGGAGCCGAACTTGTCGACGAACCGGCCAAGCAGCTTTACCCGACGCCGCTGGATTTCTCCCGCAAGGTGAAGTGCGGCGTGGGACGCATCCGCGTCGACACCGCTTTCGACAACGGCCTCGCGCTCTGGGTGAGCGGCGACAATCTCTGGAAGGGCGCCGCCTTGAACGCCATCCAGAACGCCGAACTGATGGTTCGGCAGGGTCTGTTGCGTCGGCGCGCCTGATGCGCCCGGCGCGGGCTGCCAGTTCGGCCTTGTGTCGCCGCGCCCGCCGCGGATTTCCTCGCTCGACGGAGCGGACGCTTAGCTCAGTTGGTTAGAGCATCTCGTTTACACCGAGGGGGTCGGGGGTTCGAGTCCCTCAGCGTCCACCAGCCTTCGCTCCCTAGCTGCGCCCGGGAGCTTCGGCTCGGCAAGCCAGCCCAGTCCGCCGGCAAGATGTGAACCACCTCAAAAGCGAAGGCTGCCGCGCCGAAGCCCACGGGGCGAAGGCGGGCCGAGAACGCCCCGTAAGGCCCTTCAAATCCCCCGCGAACTTCGGCTGGCATCCCGCGCTTTTTTATTACTCACTCACCGTTCCCATGCGACACACGATCTCCGTCCTCGTTGAGAACAAGTTTGGTGTGCTGGCGCGCGTCTCGGGCATGTTCTCCGGGCGCGGCTTCAACATCGACTCCCTCAACGTCGCGCCGACGCACGACGCCACCCTCTCGCGCATCACCACGGTCCTGAACGGCGACGAGGCCGCCTTGGACTTGTGCATCAAACAGTTGCGCAAGTTGGTCAATGTCGTCGAGGTCGTCGACTTCAAGGAAGGCCAGGCGGTCGAACGCGAGCTCGTCCTCGTCAAGGTCAAGGCCGACGCCCGCTCCCGTTCCGAGATCGTCCAGATCGCCGACATCTTCCGCGCCAAGATCGTGAATCTCGGCTCCGACAACCTGATCATCGAGTTGACCGGTTCCGACGAGAAGGTGGGCGCGCTGCTCAGCCTGCTTGAGCCCTTCGGCATCCTTGAACTGGCCCGCACGGGCCGCCTCGCCCTCAAGCGCTGAATCAACCGATTCCCCAACCTGTTTTCCAGACCACCCATGCCCGCCAAAGTCTACACCGACAAGGACGCCAACCTCGGCGTCTTCGCCAACAAAACGCTCGCCGTCCTCGGCTACGGTTCGCAGGGCCATGCCCATGCGCTCAACCTGAAGGACAGCGGCTGCAAGGTCATCATCGGCCTGTATCCGGGTTCCAAGTCCCGTCCGATCGCCAAACAGCACGGCTTCGAGGTGGTCGACACCGCCGAGGCCGTCCGCCGCGCGGACGTCATCATGGTCGGCCTGCCGGACATGAAGCAGGCCTCGGTCTACCTGAGCGATATCCTGCCCAACCTCTCCAAGGGTAAGACGCTCCTCTTCTCCCACGGCCTCTCGGTGCACTTCGGGCTGATCAAGCTCCACAAGGACATCGACTGCATCATGGTCGCTCCCAAGGGCCCGGGCCACATGGTCCGCCGCCTCTACGCCGAGGGGAAGGGCATGCCGGCGCTCGTTGCCGTGGCGCAAGACAAGTCCAAGGGCGCGCTGAAGACCGCCCTGGCCTGGGCCAAGGGCATCGGCTCGACGCGCGCGGGCGTGCTCAAGACCTCCTTCAAGGAGGAGACGGAGACCGACCTCTTCGGCGAGCAGGCCGTGCTTTGCGGCGGCGCCAGCGCCCTCGTGCAGGCTGGCTTCGAGACGCTCGTCGAGGCCGGTTACCAGCCCGAGATGGCTTACTTCGAGTGCCTGCATGAGCTGAAGCTGATCTGCGACCTCATGTACGAGAGCGGCATCGCCGGGATGCGCTTCTCCATCTCCGAGACGGCCAAGTACGGCGACATCACCCGTGGCCCGCGTGTCATCAACAAGGGCACGAAGGCCGAGATGAAGAAGATCCTGAAGGAGATCCAGACCGGGCAGTTCACCCGCGAGTGGGTCAAGGAGCACAAGGGCGGCCTGAAGAAGTACAACGCCCTCCTCAAGAAGGGCGAGCAGCACAAGATCGAGAAGACCGGCGCCTACCTGCGCTCGATGATGCCCTGGATGACCAAGAAGAACATCAAGGGCGTCCAGGCTTCCTACAGCTGACGGCCCCTCCGCGGTCGTTCACCCTGAGGCGCGGAGTTCACTCTCTGCGCCTTTGTTTTTCCGGATGTCCCGCCTCGTCATCGCCACCCGCAAGAGCCCGCTCGCCCTCGCCCAAACGGGGATGGTGGCGGCCCACCTTCGCGAGCGCCTAGGCGTCGAGGCCGAGCTCCTGAAGATCGTCACCACCGGAGACCGGCAGACCGAATGGTCGCTCGAGCAGCGGGGCGGCAAGGGGCTCTTCACGAGCGAACTCGAGGCTGCGCTGCTGCGCGGTGAGGCCGACATCGCGGTGCACAGCACCAAGGACCTGCCGGGTGAAATGCCCGCCGGCCTCGCGATCGGCGGCTACCTTTCCCGTGCCGATCCGCACGACGTGCTGGTACTCCGCGCCGGCGTGGTTTCGCCCAAGCTGATCGCCACCGGCAGCCCCCGCCGACGGCTGCAGCTGCAGCGGATGTTTCCGCACGTGGAATTCACCGAGATCCGCGGCAACGTCGACACGCGGCTGCGCAAGATCGGCGAGCAGGCGCTCGCCGACGGCACCGTGCTGGCGGCGGCCGGCCTGCGCCGCCTCGGGATCGAGACGTGGCCGGGGGTCGTATTTTCCCCGATCGGATTCGACCGGATGGTGCCCGCCGTCGGACAGGCTGCCGTCGCGATCCAGTGCCGCGAGGCGGACGCTTCGCGGTTCGCCGCCGTGCTCGACGCCGCCACCGCCCGCGCGGTCGCCGTCGAGCGTGCCTTCCAAGCCGCCTTGGGCGGCGGCTGCCACACGGCGTTTGCCGCTCACGTCGAGGGCGCGACATTGCACCTCTTCCACGAAAAGTCCGGCGTGCGGACGGCGCCGCTGTCCGACGCGGATTTTCTCCATCCGGCCGCGGTCGCAGAGCGATGGCTGAAGGAGTGGGGGCTGCTTTCATGAGCGCGCGAACCTTGCAGGGCCGGCGGGTGGCCGTCACCCGCGCCCGCGAACAATCCCCGGAGCTGGGTGAACGCCTGCGGGCGCTCGGCGCCGAGGTGATCGAGCTACCCTTGATCGCGGTGAAGCCCGCGGCCGACCGCGAAATGTTGAACGACGTCTTCGCGGAGCTCGGCGGCTACGACTGGGCCGTGTTCACCAGCGCCAACGGCGTGAACGGCTTCTTCGATGAGTTCCTGGCGCGGTTCGACGACATCCGCGCGCTCGGTCTGCTGCGCTTCGCGGCGGTGGGAGACGCCACCGCGTCGGCCATCCGCGGCCGCCACATCCGCGTCGACTGCCAGCCTGAGGTCGCCACAGCGGAGGCTTTGGCCGATGCCCTGATCGCCACCGGCAGTCTCGACAGCGCCAAGCTGCTGGTCGTCACGGGTAACCTCAACCGCGACGAGCTCGTGAAGAAACTCGAGGACGCGCGGGCGATCGTGGACCGCTGCCAGGTTTACCGCACCGACAAGACGGACCTGGCGGGCGATCCCGCGGCGGCGGATTTCCGCGCGCGTGGGGCGGATGCGGTGCTTTTCGCCAGTTCCTCGGCCGTGCAGTCCTTCGTGGACCAGGCGGCGGCGCTCAAGCTGGCCAAGGATGCACGGCGTCCGCTGGCCGGCAGCATCGGGCCGCAGACGAGCGAGACGATGCGGAAGGCGGGTTTGCCCGTGGACTTCGAGGCGGCGACGCCGGGCCTTGACGCCCTCGTGGCGGCGCTGGTCAAAAAGCTCGGCGCATGAAGGTTCCCTTCCTCGATCTCTCGATCCAGCACCGCTTCCTGCGCGAGTCGGCGCTCGCGGCGCTGACCGCGACCTACGACGCGAATCGCTTCTGTCTCGGCCGCGACGTCGAGGAGTTCGAGCGCGGCTTCGGCGCCGCGCTCGGTTACCCGCGGGTGCTCGGCATGAACAGCGGCACCTCGCCGCTCCATGTCGCGTGCATGATCGCCGGCTTCGGTCCAGGCGACGAAGTCATTACCTCGCCATTCACCTTCATCTCCTCGGCGTGGGGCATCAGCTACGTGGGAGCGACCCCGGTCTTCGCCGACATCGAGGAAGGCACTTATAATCTGGATCCGGCCGCGCTGGCGGCGGCGGTCACCCCGCGCACCCGGGGCATCGTGGTCGTGCACCTGTTCGGCCAGCCCGCCCGGATGGACGAGATCCTAGCGGTGGCCCGGCGGCACAACCTCGTGGTGATCGAGGACTGCGCGCAGGCCGTGGGGGCTCGGTACCGGGATGTTCCCGTGGGCCTGCTGGGCGACGCCGGCACCTTCAGTTTCTACCCGACGAAGAACCTCGGCGCTTGCGGCGAGGGCGGCGCCTTCGTCTCCCAACACGAGGACTGGCAGACGCGCGCCCGCCATATCCGGGTGCATGGCTCCGACCGGCGCTACTACCACGATATCGTGGGCGGGAACTTCCGCATGGACGGCTTCCAGGGCGCGCTGCTCAACGTGAAACTGCCGCACCTCGCGGGGTGGACCGTGCGGCGCCAGGCCATCGCGGCGCGCTACCTCGCCGGCATACGCCTCAAGGATACGATCCTGCCGGTTCAGCCGGACTACGGCCGCTCGGTGTTCCATCAATTCACGCTCCGGCATCCGCGACGGGAGGCGTTGCGAGAACACCTCGCGCGGCAAGACGTGGGCACGGACCTCATCTATCCAGTTCCGCTGCATCTCCAGAAATGCTACTCGGGCCTCGGGCGCGGCCCCGGATCCTTCCCGGTCGCCGAGCGCGCGGCGTCGACCTGCCTGAGCCTGCCGATCTTCCCCGAGTTGACGGACGCGCAGGTCGACCACGTCATCGCGGCGGTCAACGCGTTCTAGAACTGCGCGGGGCAAGACCATGATCGACGGCGTACGCCTCAAGGTCTGCGGCCTCACGTCGATCGTGGATGCCGAGGCCGCGGATCGCTGCGGCGCGGATTACCTCGGCTTCATCCTCTATCCGAAGTCCCCGCGTTTCCTGCCCTTGGCCCAGTACGCAGCGATGGCGCCGCGGCTGCCGGAGCGTCGGCGCGTGGCGGTATCCGTTGAGCCCACGCCGGCTGAACTGCAGGCGATGGCGGCGGCCGGATTCGATTTCTTCCAGGTTCATTTCGGCACCGGATTTTCCCCGGAGCGGCTCGAAGCGTGGTCGCGGCTCGTCGGCCGGGAGCGCCTGTGGCTCGCCCCGAAGCTCCCGCCGGGCACCGACGTTTCCGCCGAAATCCGGTCGGCGGCCAAGGTCGTACTGCTCGACACGTTTCATGAGGCGGGTTTCGGCGGTTCGGGCGTGGTTGGCGACTGGGCCAAGTTCGCGCGTCACCGCGCGGCGTTTCCGGAGAACGACTGGGTCCTCGCCGGCGGCCTTAACGAGGCCAATATCGCAGCTGCCGTGGCAGCGAGCGGTGCTCGGTTCGTCGACGTGAACAGCGGCGTCGAGTCGGCGCCGGGCGTGAAGGATGAGGGCAAGCTGAGGCGGTTTTCCTCGGCCCTGCGTGCCGCTCCAAAATCGCGCCCCGTGGGTGGCGCCTAGGCCAGGGCGCCCTCGAGCTTGAGCAGCTTCCGCTTCAGATCCTCTCCGTAGGCGAATCCGGTGAGGGATCCGTCCGCGCCGATCACGCGGTGGCAGGGTACGATGACGCAGATCGGGTTGGTGGCGTTGGCGCGGCCGACGGCCCGCGAGGCGCCCGGCTTTCCCAGGGCCGCGGCGATCTCCCCGTAGGTCGCAGTCCGGCCGTGCGGAATCTTCCTGAGCTCGGCCCAGACGCGTTGCTGGAAGGAGGTGCCGGCGACGGCCAATCGCAGCGAAAAGTCACGCCTATCGCCGCGGAGGTAGTCCTCCAATTGGCGTCGTGCCTCGGCGGTGGCGGCGGGCGCGTGAAGCCAGGTCGCGTGGGGCATCTTGGCGCGGAGCCGGAGCTCGTCCCCGAAGGCCGTGGCCACCACGGCCCCGTCGGCGTCGACCGCGACCGAGAAGAGGCCGAGGGGTGTCGCGAAGGACTCGAACCGCAGAACGAGCGGCGCGCGGCCGGGGGCCCTCATGGCTCAGGCGGTGGCGTGCTCGCGCAGCAGCGCGAGGGGCACGACCTCGAGCGTGCGTTCGTGCGTCGCGGCGAGGACCACTGGGGAGGGCGCGCCGTTTTCGACTGCCTCCAGCCAGCGCGAGGCGCAGACGCACCAGCGGTCGCCAGGCTGCAGACCGGGAAAACCATATTCTGGCCGCGGCGTGGAGAGGTCGTTGCCCGCTTCACGGCTGGCGGCGAGGAATTCCGTCGTCACTTCGACGCAGACGGTGTGGCAGCCGGCGTCCTCCGCGCAGGTGTCGCAGCGGCCGTTGCGGAAATAGCCCGTCAGTGGCGCGGTCGAGCAGGGGCGGAGCTGGCCGCCGAGGACGTTGCGGGAGGGCAGGGGAGTCATCCTGCGGATCAGAACACGGTTGCGCGCAACGGGGCACGTCCCGATTTTCGCGCCATGTCACCGACCTACGATTCCCTCCGCGCCGACATCATCGTGGCGATGAAGGCCCGCGACTCCGCTACGACCACCGCCCTCCGCACGGCCGACGCCGCGATCAAGCGGGCCGCCATGGATGCGAACAAGGACATCGATGAGGCGCTGGTGATCGCGACGCTGCGCAAGGGGGTGAAGAATCTCGCCGACGCGCGCGCGGAGTTCGAGAAGGGCGGCCGGGCCGACCTGGTGTCCGCCAACGACGCAGAGATCCGCGTGCTGGAGAAGTACCTACCGAAGGGTATCGACGGCGCGCGGCTTGAGGCCCTGATCACCGCGGCCATCGCGGAGACCGGCTCGCAGTCGAAGAAGGAAATGGGCAAGGTGATCGGGGCGCTGAAGAAGCACCCCGACGCCGGCCTCATCGACTTCGGGGCCGCCAGCAAGCTGGTGCAGGCGAAGTTGCCCTGAGCTGGCAGCGCCGGCTCCGGCTCAGCCGAGCAGGACGTTGACGAGCGCGTTGCCGATGCCGACGAGGGCGGCACCGGAGATCAGGCCCGCGCAGATCGGCTCGCAGCCCTCGACCCAGAAGGCGTGCTCCTTCGAACCGGGCGCCGGGTTCTTCCGCCCGTGCCACCAGAAGATGAGGGCGCCTACCCACATCGCGAAGCACGACTCCGGCGGCAGCACGACGCCCAGCCCGACCGACACGGCGGAGATCGGGAACCGGCCCTTCGTGCGGAGGCGGAGCAGTTCGAAAACGATGGCGGCGACAGCGGCGATCGCCATCGAGAGGAGTGCGGAGGCGGGCAGGTTGTTGAAGCCGCGCGCGATCAAGTCGGCCACGCCCTTCCACTGCAGCGCCGCCGGCATGGCGAATTGTTCGGACACGATCGTGGAGACGGAGCGGACGCCGTTTTTATCGGGCGGCAGGAACAGCAAGTAAAACAGCGGCGTGGAGGCAACGGCGCCGGCGATGATGCCGATGACGTGTCCGATCGCCTGCTGGCGCGGTTTGGCGCCGAGCATGTAGCCAGGCTTGATGTCGGAGAGGAGGTTGGCGGCGTTGGAGGCGATCTCTGCGGTCATACCCGCGGGGATGAGGTTACTCGCAGGATTGGAGCGGTCGACCGCGCCCATGGTGAACTGCGTGATCTTCGAAAGCGAACCGGTTGGAGTCCACGAGGTGAGCGCCATCGAGTTGGTGCAAATCACCGTGAGTACGAAGATCAGCGGCAGCGAGAGGAGGGCTAGCAGCCACGGAACGCCGAAGAACTCATGGGTGATCCAGGCACCGAGGATGCTGAAGATCGGAACGCCGATGTAGGACATCCAGAGCGGCAGCTCGATCGAGCGCAGCGGATCCTCAGTCTCCACGGCCGCCGATCTCCGCGCGCGGAGGGAGCGGAAGGCATTGGTGAAGAGGTCGGGCTTGGCCGCGAGGCTCACGAGGGAGCCGACTACCATCATCGTCACACCCCACCAGAGGGACCATTGGTTCACGATCTCGGCGCGGGAGATGTTGACGATGGCTCCGCTGGGGGAGGTGTAGGACTTGATGTCGCCGCGCTGGATCATGATCGGCGCGAGGACGGCGAAGTTGATGAACGCACCGAGCACGCAGCTGGTGGCGACGCGGATCCCCATGAGGCCGCCGACGCCGAGCATGGCGGCGTCGAGTGTGAGTCGCAGGCCTAGCTGCCGGATGTCGGTGCCGAGGATCTTCGGCGTCCAGAGGTGAAGCTTGGCGGCCAGGGTGTAGTAGTAGGTGTCGAGCCGTTCGTTGAGGTGCCACGGCTCCTTGAGCCCGGCCCATTGGTCGAGCCGGAGCAGCTTAAACTGGATGAGCTTCATCCAGCCGTCGCTCGTGATCGTCTGGTAGGCGCCGGTACAGACGGCCGTGATTGCGAGCAGGCGGGCCTTGAACATGCCGGTGTCCGCCTGGCCGGTGTATAGGGCGTCGAGGACGACGCCGCAGGCGCGTCCCTCGGGGAAAGGCAGCTGGTCCTCGTTGATGAAGCGCCGCTTCATCGGGAAGGCGACGAGCACGCCGAGGATGGAGATGACGACGTTCCAGATGATCATCTGCCACCACGGCACGATCTTCCCCGTCACGAGCATGTAGGCCGCGAGGCTGGAGATCAGCGGGGTGATCATGTACCCGGCGGCGGTGGCGATCGACTGGGTGCAGTTATTCTCAAGGATCGTGAAATCCGAAATGATCCCGCTGCGGGCGAGGACGCGGAAAATGGCGAAGGCGAGAATGACCGAGGTGAGTCCCACCCCGATTGAAATGCCGGTCTTGGCCCCGATGTAGAGGGCGGTGGCGGAGAGGATCCCGCCGAGGATGAAGCCGGTGAGGGCGGAGCGGAATGTGAGTTGCGGGAGGTCACCGCGGAAGACGTTGGCGAGCCACCAGCGATCTTTTTCCAAACGGCTCCAGGATCGAATCTGTTCGTCAGAGAGTTGCTTGAGGGGCATGGGGGCAATAAGGGTTTCCAGGTCTGTCCGTTAGGATACACCCCAGATTTTCGTGGGTTGGGCCCGCCGCTTGGATGGCCCCCTTGCGATTGGGATGCTGACGAAAGTGACACCTCTGAAGATTCGGTTTGCAAGCGCCAGTCGGGATGCGTTTTCTCCAATGACCTTCGAGATCAAACGTCTTAAACATGCATATGAAAATTCGTCGCTTATTGATCGCTTCGTTGCTCAGCCTGTTGCCCGCGTTTTCTTACGCGCAGAACGCCGAAATTTCGGCGGAGTTGCTGCTCCAGGTCCAACAGGCCGCGCAGAGTGGCAACGCGACCGCGGTCGCCCAGATCGCGCAGCAAAATCCCGCTGCCGCGGCGACCGTGGCCCGAGTAGCCGCGCAAGCCAACCAAGGCTCCGCCGCCACCATGGCAGCCGCCGTTGCCTCCGTGGTCCCCTCCGCCGCCTCCGCGGTGGCGGTTTCCGTTTCCGCTGCCGTTCCTGCGGCCACGGCCTCGGTCACCGCGGCGGTCGTTGTCGCCGTTCCGACCGCCGCTGCCGCGGTGACGACGGCGGTCGTGTCTGCTGCTCCTGCCCAAGCCGCGGCGATCGTAGCCACGGTTGCGTCCGCAGCCCCTGCCCAAGCCGCCACTGTCGCCACAGCGGCTACCACCGCCGCCCCGACTCAGGCTGCCGCGGTTGTTTCAGCTGTTGCGCAATCCGCCCCGGCCCAGACTGCTTCAGTGGCCACCGCGGTCGCCACAGCTGCCCCCTCTCAATCTGCTGCGGTGGTTACGGCGGTTGCTCAGGCAGCCCCCACTCAGGCGGCTTCAGTGGCCACTGCGGTCGCCACTGCTGCCCCCGCTCAGGCTGCTACGGTGGTTGCGGCAGTCCGCGCGGCGGCGCCCTCTCAGGCGGCCGCGGTGACCAATGCGGTCGCCACTGCAACGAATCAAACCGCTGCGGCGGTTACAGCTGCTTCGGCTAGCGTCGCGGTGGCCACTGTCCAAGCCGCCACTCAGTCGGCGTCCGCGGCGTCCTCTACCGCCTCCACGGCGGCCTCCACGGCATCATCCTCGGCTTCCACGGCCTCCTCGGCTGCCTCGACAGCATCGAATGTCGCGGCCACCGTGCCCCCCGTTACTTCCACCCCTTCTGCTCCCCCGACCACGCCCACCACGCCGACCGTTGACCCGAGCGTGAACGTAAGCCGGTCGAGCTGATCCAATTCCTAGGCTCCCTCTCGAAACGCCGGCCGCTTGGCCGGCGTTTTTCTTTTACTCTAGGAAGGTGGCCTGACGCGGGGCCTTGGCCTGTTTCTTGGCGGCGATTTCCTCAGGGGTTGCGTTGAGGTGGCGGGGAGGCTTTGAGGCCTTGCTCGCGACCGCCAACTCCCGATCCGCGACAATCCGCTCGCAGATCTGGTGTACGTGCATGCGGAGCCACTGGAAGGTGCTGGAGCCGGTCCGATAATCGGCGGGACCGTAACCGTGGATGCGGCCCGACTGCAGCAGGCGGTCGTTCTGTTCAAACTCGGCCGGCTTGTCCGGATTGTAGACCGCGTAGGCCCGGCCGCCGCCGCTTTTCACCACGGAGAAGCTGGGCACATCGCTGGGACCGTCGGCGATGTAGATCATGTTCTGCACCGGGATGCGGCGGTCCTCGGGGGCCAGCTTCGAGTTCACGTCGATCGCCGCGTTCTTGTTCGTGCCCTTGTTGATCTCGAAAATGGCGCGTGTCTTGGTCGTGTTGTCGATGACCATCCCGATCTGGGCGATTTCCGCCGTGGCCTCGATCGGCAGCTCCTTTTGGCGAAGGAAGCCGGGTTGCAGGGGATTCTCGATGAACTCGCAGGCCCAGACGCCGTCGATCTTCCCCGCAATGGCGCTGCCTCGGATCATGGGAGCGAGACCGGTGCTGACGACGTAGTGCTCCAGGGTGATCTCGTGCTTGGAAAACTCCGGGCGCTCGGCGACCCAGCCGCGGGCGGCGTCGAAGAGGCCGGGCAGGCCGGGGTAGAACTGGATCTCGCGCCCGCAGTCGGCGAGGAGCCGATTATTCAGGCCCGCCATGTGCCCGCTGCGAACGTAGGTGAGCAGGTGGTTGAGGTAGGCTATCTCAGGCGAAAGGTTATACCCTCGTTGCCGGTAATGCTCGGCCAACCTGTTCGTCTCCTGCCAGAAAAGCGCCTCCTCGACCCCATAGCGCCGGAACAGCGGCGTCTGCATGTACTCGGGGATTAGAGTCTTGTCGAAGTCCCAGATGAGGGCGATGGTGTTCTGCGTGAAAAGCGACGTGGGCATGACGTACGGTCCGCGCTAGGCGGGTCCGCCAGGCGCTTCGACCCGGGGAATCTACATTCCTCCGGGGTGGGGCGCGCAACTGGCAAATCGTCACGCCACGGTAACGCCCATGGAGGAATTGCCCGACATCCTGCCCTTCCGCCGTCGACTGGACGAACTTTCCGCCCAGATGGCGGAGGCTTCGTTTTATTCGAACCCGCGGCGCGCGGCCGAGGTCACCCGGGAGCAGCAGCGGCTGGCCCAGCTCTGCGCGGATCATGAGGCGCACGTCCGCACCCGGAGGGAGATGGCCGAGGCGGGCGCCTTGCAGCGGGATCCGGCAGCCGATCCCGACCTGCGGGAACTGGCGGCCCAGGAACTTCCCGCCCTCGGGCAGCGTGAGGCCGCGCTGCGGCGAACCGTGCTGCTGGCGATGATCCCGCCGGATCCGACCGACTCGCGCAACACGGTGATGGAGATACGTGCCGGGACGGGCGGCGACGAGGCGGGCCTGTTCGCGGCGGAGCTTTTCCGCATGTATTCGAAATTTGCCGACGGCCAGGGCTGGCGGATGCAGCCGATGAGCAGCAGCGTCTCGGAGCGCGGCGGCTTCAAGGAGGTGATCTTCCTCATCACCGGGACCGATGTGTACCGGCAGCTTAAGTTCGAGAGCGGCGTGCACCGGGTGCAGCGTGTGCCCGTCACCGAGGCCAACGGCCGCATCCACACCTCGACCGTGACGGTCGCCGTGCTGCCGGAGGCCGAGGAGGTGGACGTGCAGATCGATCCGCAGGACCTCGAGATCACCGTGAGCCGCGCCAGCGGGCCCGGCGGCCAGGGAGTGAACACGACCGACTCGGCGGTGCAGATCCTGCACCGGCCGACCGGGCTGATCGTCTCGTGCGCGGACGAGCGTTCGCAGCTGAAGAACAAGGCCAAGGCGATGACCGTGCTGCGTTCCCGGCTGCTCAAGCGGCGCGAGGAGGAGGAGAAGGCGAAGTACGCGGCCGCCCGGCGCAGCCAGATCGGGTCGGGCGACCGCAGCGAGCGCATCCGCACCTACAACTTCCCGCAGAACCGCCTCACCGACCATCGGATCGGGCTCACCCTGTACAACCTGCCCCAGGTGATGGAGGGCAACATCGGCTCCATCATCTCGGCCCTCCAGCAGGCTGACTTTGATGAGCGCATGGCGGCGTTGACCGGCGCCACCTATGCGCCGGCGCGGGGGCCGGCCGACGACGAATGAGATGCTGACCGTCCTCGAGATCATCCGGCGGTCGACGGAGTTCCTGGCTGGCAAGGGCGTTGAGTCACCCCGGCTCTCGGCCGAGCACCTGGTGGGGCACGCGCTCGGGTTGAACCGCATGCGCCTCTATCTCGAGTTCGAGCGGCCCCTCACCGAGGCCGAGCTCGGGCGCATCCGTCCTTTGGTGAAGCGCCGGTCGCAGCGCGAGCCGCTGCAGCACATCCTCGGCGAGGTGGATTTCGCCGGTGTGAAGCTGAAGGTCGATCGGCGGGCTTTGGTTCCAAGACCGGAAACGGAACTCCTGGTGGAGATCGTCGCTGGCTGGGCCGCGGAAAATCCGCCGGTGGAGCGCGTCGCGGACCTTGGCACGGGCAGCGGTGCGATCGCCCTAAGTCTGGCCTCCCGCCTCACGGAGGTCGCGGTGGTCGCGGTGGATCGCGAAGACGCGGCATTGGCGCTGGCGCGGGAGAACGCGGCTTCCCATCCGGCTGGACCGCGGGTCGAATTCGTTCAGTCGGACTGGTTCGCGGCCTTGGCGGGTGGTCCCTTCGACGTGATCGTCTCGAACCCACCTTACCTCTCGGAGTCGGACCTGGCGGAGGCGGCGCCGGAGGTGCGCGAGTTTGAGCCGCGCTCGGCGCTGGTGGCGGCCGAGGAAGGCTTGGGTGACCTGCGCGGCATCATCGCCGGCGCCGGTCGGCACCTGCGGCGAGGCGGGCTGCTGGCGCTGGAGACGGGGCCGACCCAGCACGCCGCGCTGCTGGCGGCGGCCGCGGAGGCGGGTTATACCCGCTTCGAGTCGAGGCGCGACCTCACTGGTCGCGACCGGTTCATCCTCGCGGTTTGGTAGCTTCCGGCGTGGCGGCGCTGGCCGCGGTGAGCGGAGGCCGGTCGCTGACCCACGTGCCGCGGTCCTTGGCCAGTTCCACGGCGTCGCGTACGACGCGGAGCGCCTCCCGGAGATGGACGTCGGCGCGGACGTAGGTCTCGTTCTCTTCCTCGGCTTCGGCCAGTTCGTCGTCCTCCTCGTCCTTCTTCGGGGCCTTGATGCGCGGCTGGGGCGGCGGGCCGAGGTAGAAGGGCCGGAAGGCGTAGTCGCCCTTAGCCACCTTTTCCTTCTCAGCCTTGGATTCCTTCCGGAAGGCATCCTCCTCGGCCTTCTGCTGGCGCCGTTCCTCCAGGTTTACCGAGATCTGCTTCTGCTCCTGCCGTTGCTTGAACCGCTCGACGACCCGCCGCAGGTAGGCGAACTCCTCGAGGCTCGCCTGACGGGCGCGACTCTTCTCCAAGAGCGGACCGGTAACCTTCTGGCTCAGAGGTTCGCCCTCGAAGAAGCTGCCCGGAATCCGGTCCCACACCAGCGCGCGGGGGAGGTCGGCTTCGCCGATCGGAAGGTAGTCCTCAATGGACGGAAGGACGATGTCTGGGACGACTCCCTTCAATTGCGTCGAGGCTCCGCTGGGCAGATAGTATTTCTGGATCGTGAGCTTGGCGGCGCCGGTCTTCGGGGCGCGCGAAAGCGCCCGGGAGACCTGCTTCATCTCGATCACCTGCTGCACGGAGCCCTTCCCGTGGGTTGAGCTGTCGCCGATGATCACGGCGCGACCGTAGTTCTGGAGGGCGCCGGCCACGATCTCGGAGGCGGAGGCGCTGAAGCGGTCCACGAGCACCGCCAAGGGGCCCGTGTAGATGATCCGGCTGTCGCGATCGCTATCCACCTGGATCTCCCCGTTGTAATTCTTCACCTGCACGACGGGCCCGCGGTTGATGAAAAGCCCCGCGAGCTCGATGGCCTCGGTCAGGAAGCCGCCACCGTTGCGGCGCAGGTCGAGCACGATGCCCTTCACGCCTTGGCCGGTGAGCTGCGCCACGAGGCGGGCGACGTCGCGCGAGGCCGTGGTCTTCTCCGCGTCGGTGTCGCCGTCGTCGGCCGGACCGTAGAAGGCGGGCAGGGTGATCACTCCGTAGGGTTGCACCGTGCCTTCGGCATCGGGCAGGTCGAAGACCGCGCCGCGGGCGCGGGCGGAGTTGAGCTTAACCTTGTCGCGGGTGATCGTGATCTGCTTGCGCACCGAGCTGTCGGACGCGTCGGCCGGTTGGACGGTGAGAACGACCTGGGTGTCCTTCTTGCCGCGGATCTTGTCGACGATCTTGCGGATCTTCATCCCGTAGACCTCGACGGGTTCCCCGTCCTTCTCCGCCACGGCGATGATCTTGTCGTTGGGCTTCAGCTCGCGGCCGAGGTCGGCAGGGCCGCCGGGGATGATCTCCTTCACGACGCAGACATCGTCCTCCACGCCGAGCAAGGCGCCGATGCCCACGAGTTGGAGCTTCATCTGGATCCCGAAGTCCTCGTAGGTCGCGGCGGAAAAGTAGGTCGAGTGGGGATCGTAAAGCCGGGCCACGCACGAGAGGAACATCTCGGCGAGGTCGTTGCCCTCGATCTCACCGAGGTTCTTGAGCATGCGCTCGTACCGCTTGCGCACCTGCGAGCGGGCCTCCTCGGGCGTCTTCTTGTTGAGGATCTCCTGGACGACCTCGAACTTGAGGCGCCGGTTCCACAGGTCGTCGGCGGCCGCGGCATCCGCCGGCCACGGCACCTTTTCCCGCTGGCGGTCGATCCCGTAGGCTTCGCGCGCGGTGAGGTCGAGGTCCTGGTCGAGCGCTGCCAGGATCCGGGCGAGCCGTGTGCGCACGCGTTCCTCGTAGACATAGAAGATCTCGTAGGCGGCGTTGATGTTGCCGAGGAAGGCCGCGTTGTAGAACACGTTCTTCCCGAACTCCGCCTCGAATCGCTGCCGGTCCGTCGCCAGGAAGAACAGCCGTTGACCGTCGAGTTCGCCCATGTAGTCGGGGATGACCTGGGCGAAGTCGGCGTTGTTCACCGCGTCGCGGTTATAGTGGAGCTCGGCGAGGAGCTTGATCAGGGCGTTGGCCTCGGCCGCGAGGGTGGGGGAGGTGCTGAACTTGCGGCTGTCGGTCGCGGCTCCAAAGACGCTCGCGGCCGACAGGAAGAGCAGGACGGCCGCGAGGCGGCCTAGGTGCGGGCGGAGGATCATGGGAGCTGGGACAGGGATTCGCGGCGTGGGTGGCGGTCGACGGCGGGTTTCACCGACCGTTCAGGAGATGCTTGGCCTCGTCGAGAGTGCGGCGTTCATCCGGTGTGAGGGCACCCAACCCGCGGGCGCTGATCTTGTCCAGCACGCGGTCCACTTCGGCGCGCAGCTGGGCGGGGGTCCGTTCCATCGACGCGTTTTCCGGAGGCGGCGTGGCGGGACGAGAAGACTGGCCTTGTGCGGGCGCTGCACGGGTCCGCAGGAAGCGCCACGCAATCCACCCCGCCGCCATTCCACCGAGGTGCGACGATGCCGCGTACTCAAAGGGCAGGGGGCGCCCCAGGATGTCTTTCAGGACAAAGGCCAGACCGTCGACGGCGAGCAGGATCCACGCGAGGTGCCGCAGTCGGAACGAAACGGGAAAGAGGAAAAACAGCAGCACATCGAAGCGACGGTCGGGAAGAACGCCCGCGGCCAGGGCGAGCAGCGCGTACGCACCGGCCGTCGCCCCGATGAGTTCCGCGGAGTTGCCCCAGTTGGCGGCCAGCCACCATGTCGCGCCGGCGAACAACCCCGCCGCAAAGACGACGAAGACGGTCTTCGCCCCGAGCCGCGGGCCCAGTTCTCGGCCGAGCAGCAGAAGCCCCGCCACCACGATGCCCAGATGGAACAGGTTGCTGGTGCTGTGGAGAAGCCAGAATGAGAGGGGCGTCCACCAACGGCCCTCCTGCAGTGCCCGACCGGAGAGTCCCATCGCGGTCTCCAAGCCGCCGGTCCCGCCCGGCGAGGCGAGTTCGAGGGCGAATTGGATGACGAAGGCTCCGGCAAGCGCGCAGACCATCCACACCATCGCCGGGGTTCCTTCCCGTGGGTAGTCGCCGTGCAACCTGGACCGGTCGAGGGTCATGCCGAACGGAACGTTGGGCGGCCGGCGGGTGAACTCAAGCGCCCGCCCCGGTTCCTGCGCTCACGAAGCGGGCTTCACGACCAGCAGGAGGTCCTTCGACTCGACCGTGTCGCCCAGCGCGACGTGCAGTTCGGCGACCACGCCGTCGACCGGCGCGTAAACCGTGTTCTGCATCTTCATCGCCTCCATCATGAGGAGCTTGTCGCCCTTCGCCACCTTGCTGCCCACGGAAACGGAGAGCTGTGCGATCAGACCCGGGATGGGGGCCGCGACCTGGCGAGGATCCGCTAGGTCGGCCTTGGGCCGGGCCTTGGACTTCGGTGAGATCGACTTGTCGACGATGTAGGTCTCGCGGGCGATGCCGTTCAGCTCGTAGCTGATGGCGCGGCGGCCGTCCTTGTCGGGCTGGCCGACCGAGATCAGGCGGATGATCAGGACCTTGCCCTCCTCGATGCTGACGGAGATTTCCTCGCCCGGCCGGAGTCCGTAGAAGAACGCCGGCGTGGGCAGCACGGAGACGTCGCCGTAGGCCGCCGCGTGCTTCGCGAAGTCGGCGAAGACCTGCGGGTACATCAGGTGCGAGTAGACGTCGTCGTCGTTCGCGGGCCGCCGCAGCTTCTCGGTGAGCTCGGCGCGCGTCTTGGACAGGTCGAGTTCGGTTGCGCGGCCGCGGGAGCCCTTCTTTCGCGAGGCCTCGTACTTGGCGCGGGCCTCGCGGTGGCGCTTCTCGCCGAGGACGACGAGGGAGACGCTTTCCGGCCAGCCGCCTTCGGGCCAGCCGAGGCCGCCCTGCATCATGTCGATCACGCTCTCGGGGAACGGGACTGATCCCGGCTCGAGGTTGACGACGTCGGCGGGCTTGATGCCGCGGCTGAAGAGGAACAGCGCCATGTCGCCCACGACCTTGGAACTCGGCGTGACCTTCACGATGTCGCCCAGCAGCTGATTCACTTCAGCGTAGGTGCGGGCGATCTCGGGCCAGCGGTGGGCGACGCCCATCGAGGCGGCCTGTTCCTTGAGGTTGGTGTACTGGCCGCCCGGCATCTCGTGCAGATAGACCTCGGCAGAGCCGCTGCGTGGAGCGGTGTCGAACGGGCGGTAGTAATCGCGGACGACTTCCCAATAATCGGAGAATTCGTTGAGGGCCTCGAGGTCGAGCTGGGTATCGCGCGGAGTGTGGCGCAGGGCCGCGACGACGGAATTGAGGTTGGGCTGGGAGGTGCTGCCGCTCATGGCGGCGAGGGCGAGGTCGACGACGTCGACGCCGGCGTCGGCCGCCCGCAGCACGCTGGCGGCGGCGATACCGCTGGTATCGTGGGTGTGGAAGTGAATCGGCAGGTCGACCGCCTCCTTGAGGGCCTTCACGAGCTTCTGGGCGGCGTAGGGGCGGCAGAGGCCGGCCATGTCCTTGATCGCGAGTACGTGGGCGCCCATCCGCTCCAGTTCCCGGGCGAGGCGCACGTAGTACTTGAGCGAGAATTTGTCCCGGCGGTCATCGAGGATGTCGCCGGTGTAGCAGATCGCGGCTTCGCAGACCCCGTGGGTGTCGTTCACGGCCTCCATCGCGACGCGCAGGTTCGGCAGGTAGTTGAGCGAGTCGAAGACGCGGAAGATATCCATGCCGCTGGCGGCGGCGTGCTTCACGAATCCCGCGACGACGTTGTCGGGGTAGTTCGTGTAGCCGACAGCGTTGGCTCCTCGGAAGAGCATCTGGAAGCAGATGTTGGGAACGCGGGCGCGGAGCTGGCGGAGGCGCTCCCACGGGTCCTCGTTGAGGAAGCGCATCGAGGTGTCGAACGTGGCGCCGCCCCACATTTCGAGGGAATAAAGATTGGGCGAGCGGCGGGCGAGCGAGTCGGCCACGGCGAGCATGTCGAAGCCGCGGACGCGGGTGGCCATGAGCGACTGGTGGGCGTCGCGCCAAGTCGTGTCGGTGACGAGGAGCCGTTTCTGGCGCGCCGTCCACTGGGCGAATCCGCGCGCGCCGAGCTCCAGCAGGAGCTGCCGGGTGCCGGGGGCCGGAGCGACGCGGGGATCAGCCGGGGGCACGGGAGCCGCGGGGAGCGGTTTGTCGGGCCGGTAGCCCTTCGCGTGCGGGTTGCCGTTGACGATGACGTTGCCGAGGAAGTTGAGGAGCTTGGTGGCGCGGTCGCGGCGGGGCTTGAAGGCGAACAACTCCGGCGTCGTGTCGATCAGCGTCGTGGTGGCCTGCCCCGAGCGGAATTGCGGGTGGGCGATGACGTTCTCGAGGAACGGAATGTTGGTCTTCACCCCGCGGATGCGGAACTCGCTGAGGGTGCGTAGCGCGCGGCGCAGGGCGATGTCGTAGGTCTGTCCGCTGGTGATGCTCTTCACGAGCATCGAGTCGTAGAACGGGGTGATGACGGCGCCGGCGTAGCCCATGCCGCCGTCGAGTCGCACGCCGAAGCCGCCCGGGGAGCGGTACGCGATGATGCGCCCGTAGTCGGGCATGAACTTGTTCTCCGGGTCCTCGGTCGTGATGCGGCACTGGATCGCGTAGCCGTTGCGCGGGATGTCGGCCTGGCGGGGCATGCCGACCTCGGGAGAGTGGAGCGAGTGGCCCTGCGCGATGAGGATCTGGGCGCGGACGAGGTCGAGGCCGGTGATGACCTCGGTCACGGTGTGCTCCACCTGGATGCGCGGGTTCATCTCGATGAAGAACCACTCGTGCCGGTCGAGGTCGTAGAGGAATTCCACCGTGCCCGCGTTGTCGTAGCGGATCTCGCGCGCGATGCGCGCGGCGGCGTCGCAGAGTTCGTTCACTACCTTCTCGGGCAACCCGAAGGAGGGCGCGACTTCGACCACTTTCTGGTGGCGGCGCTGGACGGAGCAGTCGCGCTCGTGGAGGTGGATGACGTTGCCGTGCTGGTCGCCAAGCACCTGCACCTCGATGTGCTTGGCGCGCGGGATGTATTTCTCGAGGAAGACGGCGGGGTTGCCGAAGGCTCGGCCGGCCTCGGCCTGGGCCTCGTCGAGCAGGTTGGCGAGGTCGGCGGCCCGGTGGACGACGCGCATGCCGCGGCCGCCGCCGCCAAACGCCGCCTTGATGATGAGGGGGAAACCGATGGTCTTCGCGGTGCGCAGGGCCTCGTCGCGGTCAGTGATGGGGTTCTCGGTGCCGGGCAGGGTGGGCACGTTGATCCGTTGCGCCAGGGCGCGCGCCGCGGTCTTGTCCCCCATCATGTCGAGTAGTTCCGGGCGCGGTCCGACGAACGTGATGCCGGCGCGGGCGCAAGCGCGGGCGAACTCGGCGTTCTCGGAAAGGAAGCCGTAGCCCGGGTGGATGGCGTCGACGCCCTTGTCCTTCGCGACCGCGACGATGCTGTCGATGTCGAGGTACGCGGCCACCGGTCCCTTGCCGGCGCCGACCTGATAGGCTTCATCGGCCTTGTAGCGGTGGATGCAGAGCCGGTCCTCCTGCGCGAAGACGGCGACGGTGCGGAGGTTGAGCTCGGTGCCGGCGCGGAAGATGCGCACCGCGATCTCACCGCGGTTGGCGGCCATGAGCTTGCGGAAGTTCCGGATGGCGGGAGCGGGAGTGGTGGGGGCGGAGGTCTGCTTCGAGGGCATCGCGGGAGGAAAGGGACTGCGATTAAAGGTGCGGAGCGCCGCGGAGGGGAAGGCGCAATTTCACCCGCTTTCGGCTTAAGCGCGATCGTCGGGCGGAGCCTTGGCGGTGCGTTGACTGTCCGTGCGGGAAAGTCCGCCGCCAGGACCGGCGTTGCGCTACCGGCGGCCGGGGTGCTTCGTCTGGCTCCATCGTGCCGACGTGGTTCCGCTCCCTCCGCGCTGATTCTACCACCATGAAACTCATCCCCAGCTTTGTGCGCCTCCTCGTTATGCCGTTCCTTGCCGCCGGCATGGCCGCCGCGGAGCCGGTGGTGCTGGACTGGCTGGGCGGCGAGCCACCCGCCGCGCCGACCGGGGTGAGCTGGGGCGTGCCGTGGCCGCGCGGTGCGGTGAAGCCGGGCGTCAGCTTCGCGTTGCGCGGCGCCGCCGGCGAACTCCTGCCTTCGCAAAGCTGGCCGTTGGCCTATTGGCCGGACGGCTCGCTCAAGTGGGTCGGGCTCGCCACGGTGGCCGGCCCGAACGCCAAGGGTCCCTTCACGATCGCTCCGGATGCGGCCGCATCGGACGCGGGCAACGCGTTGCGCGTGCGGAGGAGCGATACGGGCGTAGAGGTCGACACCGGAGTCTTGCGGCTGCGCCTCACGAACTGGGGCGGTGACCTCATCGATTCGCTCGCGGTGGGCGGCCGCGAGGTCGCGCGGCGGGGTCGCCTCGTGTGCGTGCTGCAGCGCGGACCTGATGGGGCGGCCGAGGATGCGCCGCCGCGGGAGAAATTCCTGGGCCGGACGACGCGGGTCACGGTTGAACAGGAAGGCCCAGTGCGGGCCGTGTTGAAGGTTGAGGGCGTGCATCGGGCGGCGGAAGGCTCGCGAGATTGGCTGCCCTTCGTGGTGCGGCTCTACCTTTACGCCGGTCGGGAAACGGTGCGGCTGGTGCACACGATCGTTTACGACGGTGATGAGCAGCGGGACTTCGTGCGCGGCCTGGGCATCGAGTTCGCGGTGCCGCTGCGGGAGGAGGTGCAGAATCGGCATGTGCGCTTCGCCGGCGAGGATGGCGGACTCTGGGCCGAACCTGTGCAGCCGATGGTCGGCCGCGGCGGCCGCGTGGTGAACCACCCCGGCGGCGGCGGAAATGTCTACCCCGCGCAACTGCAGGGGAAACGGGTGCCGAACCGCACGGAGTATTCGGCGCAGGGCCAAGGTCTGCTGGCCGACTGGGCCACGTGGGACGCCTTCAAGCTCACGCAGGCCTCAGCCGATGGTTTCACGGTGGTGAAGCGCACCAATCCGCAGAGCGCGTGGATCCCCTGCGGAGCCGGTCGCCGCGCCGGCGGGCTGGTGTTCGTGGGCGACGTGAGCGGTGGGCTCGGCGTGAGCGTGAAGAACTTCTGGCAGTCCTTTCCCGGTTCGCTCGAGGTGTCGGGCGCGACGAGCGGCGAGGCCGCGCTGCGGGTCTGGCTCTGGTCACCGGAGGCCCCGGCGATGGACATGCGGCACTATGACACGCGGGCGCACGGACTGGAGGCTGCGTATGAGGACGTGCAGCCTGGATTGAGCACCCCGGTGGGAGTCGCGCGGACGAGCGAGCTCACGCTTCTCCCCGGGGCCGGAGTGCCTTCGCGCGAGGAGACGGTCGCGCAGGCCAAGGTGGGGTCGGCTTTGCCGCTGCTGGTGGCGACACCTCGGCACCTGCATGCGGTTCGGGCCCTCGGAATCTGGAGCCTGCCGGACCGGAGCACCCCGTTCCGCCGCGCGGTCGAGGAGCAGCTCGAGTCGACGCTCGCCTTCTACCAGCGCCAGATCGAGCAGCACCGCTGGTATGGATTCTGGGATTTCGGTGACGTGATGCACTCGTACGACCGCGAGCGTCGTGTCTGGAACTACGACCTCGGGGGGATGGCCTGGGATAACACCGAGCTCGGGACCGATCTCTGGCTGTGGTTGAGCTTCCTGCGAACGGGCCGCGCTGACCTTTTCCGGATGGCGGAGGCGATGACCCGCCACACGAGCGAGGTGGATTGTTATCATCTCGGGTCGCTGGCCGGGCTCGGTTCGCGGCACAACGTCCGGCACTGGGGCTGCGGCGCGAAGGAAGTGCGCATCAGCATGGCCGGCCTGAAGCGACCATACTACTACCTCACGACCGACGAGCGCATCGGCGATCTCATGCGCGAAGTGGCGAACGCGGACCAGACTTCGCTCACCCTCGACCCGATGCGGATCGCGCAGCCGATCACCGAGGCGGAGAAGCGTCACCCGGCGCGAGTGCGTGCCGGACCCGACTGGTTCGCCTATGTGAGCAATTGGATGACTGAGTGGGAACGCACGGGCGACGTGCGTTGGCGCGACAAGATCCTCGCGGGCGTCGAGTCCCTGCAGGCGATGCCGTACTGGCTGAAGTCGGGGAAGAACCTCGTCTTCGGTTACGACCCCGCGACGGGGAAACTCTTCCAGGTTTCGGACGAGGTGGGTTCCTACAACCTCGCGACGATCCAGGCCGGTTCCCAGGTCGTGTTCGAGTTGAACGAGATTCTGGATCATGCGGGCTGGCAGCGGATGTGGCTTCAGTATTGCCGGCTTGGCAGTGCCCCCGCGGAGGTACTGCGTCGCGACCAGCAGACGGGCGCCGAGGATCCCGAGGGGCGTTTCCTCGGCGAACAGGGCCGGCAAAGCCAAGGTACGCCACGACTTGCGGCGTACGCTTTTTGGAAAACGCGCAACCCGATCTACGCGAAGGCGGCCGTCTCTTCCCTCCTGCGCTTCGGCGGCGGACCGATCACCACCACTCGGGTCGAGGGTCCGCTTTCGATCCGTCCGATCGACGAGGCTCCGCGACTGTCGACTAACGGTGCCGCGCAGTCGGGTCTGAGCGCCATCGAGATCCTCGAACTCTGCGCCGACCAGCTGCCGACGGAGGTGCCGCCGCCTGAGACTCCGTCCCGCGGCCGGCGCTGACCGGGCGGTGTCGCGCCGGAGGGCAGGGCTGGGGGGGAGAATTTGGAATTCAGGAGTTGGGATTCAGAAGGACGGGTCGCTCGGTCGATGTGCCTTCGGCCGATGTGGCCGCGGCTGCAGCCGCGGAGAATTCACGACCTACATTCGCGCATTCTCCGACGTGGACAAGGCATCCTGCCTCGTGGGTTTGGTTAAAACCACGGATGAACACCGAAGCCAATCCCACGGGGTCAGTCCGCTGATGGTTGATCTTGGCCGAGGCCGGGTGATTCGATCCGGAGGCGATGCGCCGCGAGCGGTACGCAGCATGGACCGCCTGAGGCTCCTCGGCGCCCACGCCAACGGAATGCCGGCCTGGTCACGCCGATCGTGGGACTGAAATGCAACCTTCAGCGGACCAGCTGCCGCTGGAGGTTCCGGCGGCGACTGAACCCGAGTGAACGGGGCCCAACCGCCGGCTCGCTCGTATCTACGCCCACGGGCACAGCAAAACGCAGGGCCTCGCCTTCCGGCCGAGCACGCACCAGCCCCCCTCTTCCGACCTGACCCCACTGGAGATCGGATATTCTACCAGCGGACGGCCAGGACTTTGCGGCCAGCGATGGCTTTCAAACCAATCTGTCGGCGGGCAGCGCTCAAGCAGACACGCCAAAGTGAGCGGAAAAAGGCTGGACCCTTGACCGCTGCAAGCCGGAGCCTTGCCTGAGCTCATCGTGAGATTCGCGCGCCAACCGCTCCCGGTGCCCATTGCGACCTGCAATCCGGCTGATTTTCCTTGGTCGTGTATTGCCGCTCTTCCGCCAACCGTCCTTTTTCGGCGTGGGTTACCAAGGGGAATCCTTGGTTTTGGCTCCGCCCCTCCCCTTAACCCCTCCCGACCCGACCCGCTGAAGATCGGATTTCCTTCCGGTATTCCCCGACCAACCCAGTGAACGCGCCGTCCGTCGAATCTGCGCCCTTATTCCCGCCGGCGCCCGGAGGCTGGGGGCGGCGCGTGGCCTTTCGATTCTTCGCCTCGTTTTACCTGCTCTACGCGGCGACAGGCGCGTTAAGCGAAGTGCCCGGCTTCAGCTGGGTGTCGCGCGCGGACGACGCGGTGAGGCGCGTGCTGGTGTCGTGGTTCGGCCGTGTGGTGCTGCGCATGGACCAGCCGATGGATTTCTCGGCTGGGGGCAGTGGCGACAAACTTTCCGACTGGGTGGGCGCCGCACTGATGCTGGGACTCGCGGCGGTGGCGGCGTTGGCCTGGAGCGGGTTTGACCACGGCCGCCGGGCGGACGGCTGGGTCCGCGACTTCCTTCGAATCGCCCTGCGCTACACCCTCGCGTCCTCGATGCTCAGCTACGGCATCCTCAAGCTGCTTCATCTACAGATGTCGGGGCCCCAACTTGCGCGGTTGATCGAAACCTACGGCGAGTCGTCGCCGATGGGGCTCGCTTGGACATTCATGGGGTTGTCGTGGCCCTACAGCGCGTTTGCCGGCGGTCTCGAATTCGTGGGCGGTCTGCTGCTGTTTTTCCGGCGCACGACTGCGCTCGGCGCGCTGCTGCTCGTCGCCGTGATGGCGAACGTGTTCGCGATGAACCTGTGTTTCGACATTCCCGTGAAACTGTACTCAGGGCTGATGCTGTCGGTTTCGATCGTATTGGCGGCGCCCGCGCTACCGAGGCTGGTCGAACTGCTGGTTTGGCACCGCAACCCCGCGCCACTGCCGCGCGACGAACACATGCGTCCGTGGCCCGCGGGGCGACTTCGGCCCTACGTTTCCGTCATCAAAGCCCTCATCGTCATCAACATCGTGTGGGATTCCGCCGGCGAGCGCACATGGCAGTGGCTGACCACGCCTCCCCCCGCGCGCCCCGAGATCTACGGCCTTTACGAAGTCGAGCGCTTCACACGCGAGGGCGTGGAACTGCCGCCGCTGCTTTCGGACGGTCGGCGCTGGCGGCGGGTGCTAATTGAAAGTCGGCTTTTCACGACCGTGATCCTGATGGATGAACGGCGCCTGCGCTTCCAGGGGCGGCTCAGCGCGAATCCGGACCGGCTGTGGCTGCGGCCGGCGGGTCTACCGGAGGCGCCGCGGCAGGCATTCCGGTTTCAGCAGCCCGCGCCGGACCGACTCGTGCTCTCCGGGCAACTCGACGGCGTGGCCCTCACCGTGGAGCTAAGGCGTGCGGACGAGAGCAAGCTGCTGCTGATCAACCGCGGGTTTCACTGGATCAGCGAGCGGCCGTTCAACCGCTGACGCCGCAGGGGGGCGCCGGGAGAAAGCCTTGAAGGAGTCGTTCGCGATGTCCGCGTGATTCGTGGTGGTTGGATCCGAGGATTTGGACCGCGGCAACGCGCGAGGAAGGAGCGGCGACAGCCAGAGGGGGTCAGGCTGAAACGTGCAACAGCCGGTGGTGGGCCTGCACCGCCGCGCGCGCGTCGGCCGGGCGATTCCTAGGGGTCATATCGAGATTCGAGACAGCTTTGGCTGTACAGGAAGGCGGCGCGGCCTTTCGGCCTTGGATTGTCACGAATCTCGATATGGCTCCTTGGCTGGGTCCAGCCGTGCCGGCCGTTTCCAACTGTCAGGTGAGGGCGTGATTTGCGGTGCGGGCGACATGCCGTTGCTTGGAGTACACGCGTCGCGTCCCTGCGGTGTCGTTCAACCCTGACTCCGCCATGAACCCCCGTATTCTCGTTCTGTCCCTGCTGGCCGCCTCGGCAACGGTCGCCTCCGCGCAGTCGATCGCTCCGGTCGCGCCGACCGCCGCCCAGCTCGCGCGCTACGACCGCAATGGCAACGGGCGCCTAGATCCCGACGAACTCGCCGGGTTGCAGGCCGACGAGGCCCGCGCCGCCAAGGCGCCCGTCACCCGCGCCGGGCCGGGCGAGGTCGTGGAGCTATCGCCGTTCCAGGTGTCCGCCGCCGCCGACCGCGGCTACCTCGCCGCCAATACCCTCTCCGGCACGCGGCTGAACTCCAAGATCGAGGACCTCGGCGCCTCGATCACGGTGGTGACGAAGCAGCAGCTGCTCGACACCGCGGCCGTCGATCTGAACGACATCTTCCTCTACGAGGCCAACACGGAGGGCACCGCGACCTTCACTTCGTTCACGGTCGACCGCAACGGCGGCGTCAACGATAGCGTCCAGGCCAGCCCGCAGACCGCGAACCGCATCCGCGGCATTGATTCCGCCAACATGGCCGTCGGCAACTTCGCGAGCACGAGCGCCATCCCGGTCGACACCTACAACGTCGACGCCGTCGAGATCAGCCGCGGGCCCAATTCCAACATCTTCGGCCTCGGCAACACCTCCGGCACGGTGAACCTCATCCGCTCGCAGGCCAACCTCACGCGGGCCTTCGCCTCAGCCTCGGTCCGCGCCGACTCCTACGGCGGTTACCGCACGACCTTCGACGTCAACCGGCCCCTGTTCGGCAAGACCCTCGCCGCCCGCGTCTCCGGCGCCTACGAGTCCAAGGGTTACGAGCGCAAGCCGTCGGCCGACATCAGCCGCCGCGGCCAGCTCGCCGTGACGTATCGCCCGCTCCCCAACACGACCGTGCGGGCGAGCTACGAATCCTACCACAACTACGCGCGCCGGCCGAACGCCGTCACGCCGCGCGATGCCGTCACCTATTGGAAGGCGGTCGGAAGCCCTTCGTGGGATCCTGTCACGCAGATCGTGACGTACGCCAACGGCGCCAAGTTCGGCCCCTACGCGCAGTCGCTCGACGCCAACCTTCCCATCGGGCTCTTCGCGCAGGGCACGGGGTTTTACAACCGTCCGAGCATCTACGTGGACAACGGTGGCATCCAGTTCTGGAGCGTGAACCGCACCGGGACCGTGCCGACCACCGGCACCTTCGCGGGCATCGCGACCCCGGACAATCCCAACACCAACCTGCGCTTCCTCGAGAGCGGCACCGATCTCCAGCGCCTCCGCGGTTCGCTCTTCCCGCTCTACGTGATGGCCAGCGTGACGGACCGCTCCCTCTACGACTGGACGTCGGTCAACTTCGTCGCGCCGAACTACAACCACGACAAGGCCGACATCTACCAGGTCGAGGTCGAGCACTTCATCCTGCAGACGCCGAACCACCTGCTCGCCGTGCGCGGCGGCTGGTTCAAGGAGGATTACGACAACTACAGCCGGAACTTCATCGGCGGCACGAACGCCGTGCTCTATGTCGATCCCAACGAGAAGCTCCTCGACGGCCGCACCAACCCCTTCTTCAAGCGCCCCTACATCGCCGCCTCCGAGCCGACGCTGTTCCAGCGTCCGTCGCTGAATGAAACCCAGGCGTTCGACCTCGCGTACCAGTTCACGCCGTCCAACCGGCCGCGTTGGCTCGGCTGGGTCGGCCAGCAGCGCTTCGCCGCGCACGGCGAGACGCGCCGCCTCGGCACCAGTACACTGCGTTACCGTGATGCCGTGCTTTCCGACCATACCTGGATCAACCTGCAGAACCGCACCGGGGTCACCGCTGCCCGCGCCTACTACAAGTACTACGTCGGCGACGCGCAGGGACAGAACGTCGATAACGCACCCGCCGCCGTCTACGGCCTGAGCGGCCGCTACAACCTCACGTGGTTCAACGCCCTCACCAACCAGTGGGTCAACGAGCCGGCCACCATCGGCGAGGCGGGCGTCACGCCTTCGAACCGCACGCGCCGCGAGATCCGCACGCAGTCTGCCACCACGCAGAACTTCTTCCTCGACGGCGCGATCGTCACGACCTTTGGCCTGCGCACCGACAAGAACCGGAGCCGCGACTCGAACGGCGCCGTCGTCGACGCCCGGACCGGGCTCCTCGATTACACGCCGCTGGGCGTCTGGGGGCCCTGGCTCGAGAAGTCGGGACGCACCAAGACCGGCGGGGCCGTCGTGCGGCCGTTCCGAGACGTCGGGTTCGTCCGGCGTGCGGCGGACGGCGGGGTCGGCGTAACGCGGTTCGCCGCGCAGGCGCTGCGTGGCGCCTCGGTGCATTACAACAAGTCCGACAGCTTCCAGCCCGCCGTCACCCAGTACAACCTGCTGGGTGAGGCGCTGCCGAACCCGACGGGCCGCGGCAAGGACTTCGGCGTGTCGCTCGCATTCCTCGACAACCGTCTCTTCCTGCGGGTGAACCGCTACGAGAATTTCCAGGTGAACGCGCGCAATGGCGACGCCGGCATCGTGGCGACCCGCGCGATCCGCCTCGACACCGGCCGCAGCGGCAACGGCAACGACTCCTTCAACTTCGAAACCTGGGCGACGCAGCTCGCCAATGCCCGCTTCACCGCGCAGGGCGTCGTGCCCACGGCGGCGCAGACGTCGGCCGCGGTCGCGAAGATCATGGGGCTGCCGGAAGGCTTCCTCGACACGCTCGTGGGCAAGAGCATCACGGAGACCTCCGACATCGCGGCCCGCGGGCTTGAGTTGGAGCTGAACTACAACCCGAACCGCAACTGGCGCTTCAAGCTCGCCGGTGCCCAGCAGAAGTCGATCGATTCCAACATCTCGCCCCGAGTGCAGGAGTATCTCAACCTGCGCATGCCCTATTGGACGGCGGCGAAGGATGACGCCGGCGCCGAGTGGTGGACCACGCGCCTCGGCAGCGGCGGCGTGCCGCGCGATTTCTACACGGGCAGCGTTTCGGCGCCGCTGAAGCTGGCGATCGCCAACCAGGGCAAGCCACGTTCGCAGGTGCGCGAGTGGCGCTTCAACTCGCTCGTCAATTACACGTTCTCCGAGGGACGCGTGAAGGGACTCAGCCTCGGCGGCGGCGTGCGCTGGGAGGACAAGGCATCGATCGGCTTCCTCGGCGCCGCGCCCGATGCCGACGGCATCGTGCGCACCCTCGACCGCAACCGCCCGGTGTTCGATGGCTCCCGTTTCTACGTCGACCTGAGTGCCGGCTATGGGTTGAGGCTGTTCTCGGACAAGGTGCGCACGCGCCTGCAGCTCAACGTGCGCAACGCACTCGAAGGTGGGCGGCTGCAGGCGGTGGCGGTCAATCCCGACGGCGCGCCGTTCGCCTACCGCATCGTGGACCCGCGGCAGTTCATCCTCACCGCGACGTTCGATCTCTGAGCCGAAGACGAACCGTTGTGCGGCGCGCGCTCGAGAGTTCGGAGGCCGGTTCGTCGTGATTCGGCCCGGCTGAAGGAAGCGTCTTCAAGGTGTCCGCGGGTGACCCGCGGATCCTGCCGGAGCTTCACCGCACGATCATCAAGCCAAGTCGCAGCTGGTCGCGACGGCGCACGTCATAGTCGAGCAGGCTCTCGCCGTAGCCGTTGAAATACTGGATCTGCGCGTAACCGCCGAGGCTGCCGATCAGGGGAATCGCCCGGAGGAGCGGCGACTCGCTGGTCGGCCACGTGAGGTTGAATTCGGCGGACCCATGGCCGGAGACGCGTCCCCTCAGATGCAGCGAGAGCTGCAGCCCGCGCGTGTAGCCGCCACGCAGCCGCAGTTCCGCATGGCCGCGGTAGGTGGCGATGTCGGGATTCTCGTCGGCATGGAAATAGGCTTGAGCCTGCAGCGACGCCTCGAGGAAGCGCGCGGAGGCGTCCTCCCAACGCGCCGTCGCCGAGGCGAAGAGGGTATCTAGGCTGCGGGACTCCGCGCGCGGGCGGAGCCGGTTCGTCGCGACAAGACCGGAAACGCTTGGCGGCGAGAGGGTGCCGCCGCCCTTGCCGTTTGATTCGTGCTGCGCGCCGCCGCGCAGCGCGAAGGTCCAGTCCGAGCCCGGGATCCGCGGCAGGTTGTGCTGCAGGAACAGCGCCGGTTTGTAACTGGAATCATAGAAAGGCTTGGAGAACCCCTCGAGGTCCCAGATCGAGGTCTGCGTATAGGCGAAGTAGAGCATCCCCAGCGCATCGGCCACCGGTCCGAGGTCCGATTCATCGGGCCCTGGGTCGAAGACGCGGTACCTGAAGCTGAATTGGAAGCGGGCGTTGAGCCGGTCGCGGCCGCCGACCGCAAAGTAGATGGGTTCGTGGCCCGAGATGTGGCGCCGCATCTCCTCCACGTCGGTGGTCAGGTCGATGTTCGGCCGCCGGAGTCCGCGGGTGGCGACGGGCGTTGGCTTCGCGCCGGCAGGTGGCGTCGTCGGGGCGGCGAACATCACCGCGTTGGTCAACGGCGAGAGCAGCCGCAGGGAGACGAAGCCGCTACCGGCCCGGAGATCCTTCTCGGGGAGCAGGTGCACGGCCACCCGCGTGCGACGCGGGACCGGCACGTAGCGCTGCGATTCGTCGACGAGGACGAGATGGATGCGGCGGTGGCCGGCGTCATCCGCGTACTCCGCCTCGATCTCCGGTTCGAAGCGGAAGGCCGCGTCGAACTCCGTCGGGTTGTTCAAGTGCAGGGTGAGGACCGGTCGGACGGAAGGCGGTGCGTCGTCGGGCGGCGGGAGCAGCAGCGGGTCCACGCGGGCCGTGAGTTGCAGGGCGGTCGCGAGTAGGGCCAGCCAGGGACGGAACAGGATCTTCATGCGCATGGCGGAGGGTGCGCGGCGCTCGCCTAACTCGGCAAGGGATCGCGGGCGGGATCGTGCATTGACTCGCCGAGGGGGCGGGGGTTGAACGGGCACGAAGACCGCGCGACGTTTCCGAGTCCTCGCATTTCCCCTTTCCCCATGAAGAAATACAACGTCGGTGTCATCGGCTACGGCTGGGTGGCCACCGCCCACATCCCCGCGATCAATGCCACCGCCCAGGCCCAGGTCACGGCGGTCTACTCCTCGCGTCCGCAGAATTCCGCGGAGCTGAGCGCGCGTCACGGCGGGAAGATCGAGGCCTTCACCGACCTCGGCGCGATGCTGGCGCGGAAGGACATCCACGCGGTTTCGATCTGCAGCTTTCCCAACCAGCACGCCGCCCATGCGATCGCGGCGGCCAAGGCGGGCAAGGACATCATCCTCGAGAAACCGATCAGCCTCACCCTGGCCGACGCCAACGCGGTGGCGGCCGCGGTGAAGGCCGCGGGCGTGAAGGTGTGCGTGTGCTTCGAGTGCCGTTTCTCGAGCCAGTTCCTCTCGACCAAGGCGGTGATCGACCAAGGCCTTCTCGGCAAACTCCACTACGGCGAGGTGGACTATTACCACGGCATCGGCCCGTGGTACGGCCAGTTCCGCTGGAATGTGCGCCGCGACGGCGGCGGCACCAGCCTGCTCTCGGCGGGCTGCCACGCAATGGACGCGCTTCTGCTCTGCATGGGCTCGGAGGTTGAAAGCGTGACGAGCACCTCGGTGAAGTCGGCCAGCCCGACCTTCGCGCCCTACGAGTATGACACGACGAGCGTCACGCTGCTGCGCTTCCGCAACGGCGCGGTGGGCAAGGTGGCCTCGGTGATCGACTGCCTGCAGCCGTACTACTTCCACACGCATCTCGTGGGCAGCGAGGGCAGCCTGCTCGACAACAAGTTCCACTCCGTTCGGCTCGCGACCAACAAGCACAAGTGGAGCGAGCTCTCGATGAAGATGCTCGATTCCGGGGACGTCTCGGACCACCCGTACCAGACGCAGTTCCAGGCCTTCTTCGACGCGCTCGACGCCGGTCGCGAGATGCCGCTCACCGCGCTGGCCGACGCCATGGCCTCGCACCGCGCCTGCCTCGCGGCCGACGCCTCCGCCCGCGAGAACCGCACGATCGCGCTCGCCTCCTGGAATGGCTGAGCGCGCCGCCATCGCGATCGCGGCGCATCCGGACGACATCGAGTTCATGATGGCCGGTACGCTCCGCCTCCTGCGCGAGGCGGGGTGGCGGACGCACTACCTCAACCTCTCGAGCGGCAATTGCGGCAGCCTCGTGCACGGATCGGCGCGCCTGCGCCGGATCCGCGCGACGGAAGCCCGGCGCGCCGCCGCGACGCTCGGCGCGGTGTTTCACCCGAGCCATGCCGACGACCTCGAGATCATCTACTCGCTCCCGTTGCTGCGCCGCGTGGCGGCGGTGATCCGCAAAGTGAAGCCCGCGATCGTGCTCACGCATGCGCCGCAGGATTACATGGAGGACCACACCGAGACCTGCCGGTTGGCCGTGACCGCGACCTTCGCGCGGGGTTTGCCGAACTTCACCACGACCCCGCGCCGCGCGGCCTGGGGCGGCGAGACCGCGGTTTACCATGCGATGCCACACGGCCTTTGCGACCCTCTCGGCCGCCGGGTGGAGGCGGGCGCCTACGTCGACACCACCGCGGTGCACCCGACGAAGCTCGCGGCGCTCGGCTGCCATGAGAGCCAGCACGGCTGGCTGCAGGCCTCGCAGGGCATGAATTCCTACCTGCACGAGATGGAGCGCATGTCGCTCGAGATGGGCCGGCGCTCCGGCCGCTTCCGCCACGCCGAGGGCTGGCGGCAGCACGCGCACATGGGCTTCGGTCCGCCCGGAGCCGACCCGCTGCGCGAGGCCCTGGGAAAGAAATACCGTGTCAACGCCGCCTACGCCCGCTCTCTCGCGCGCGGCTGAGCAATTCTTACCCGCTTTTTACACCATGCCCCGCAAGCTCAGCACCATTGCCCCCGACTGGTGGGATTACACCACGTTGGACACCGATTTGATCGAGGAGGCCGCGCGCCTCACGCCCGCCCAGATGGCGCGGCTGTCGCGCGACGGATTCCGCGTCGTCTTCTACGACACGCTGGAGGACTTCTACCTCGCCGAGGCGCTCGAGTACATCACCGCCTGGCGGCAGGCCACGGCCGATAATCCGGTCGGCATCTGCGGCCCGATCGGGCCGACGGAGCAATTGCCGCTGGTGGCGCGCCTGGTGAACGAGCTCGGGCTCTCCCTGAAGCACGCGCACTTCTGGGGCATGGACGAATGGTACGCCGACGGCGCCGAGGTTCCGATCACGCATCCGCTGTCGTTCGAGCGCGCGGATCGCGAGCTGTGCTTCAACCGCATCCGCCGCGAGCTCGCGATGCCCGAGGCCAACCTGCACTTCCCGAAGGCGAAGCTCGAAGCCTACCGGCGCAGCTGGGACGGCGTGCGCTGCGCGGTCATGCAGGGCGGGCAGGGTGACATCAAGCATTGGGCCTTCAACGACCCGGTGCGCCGCGCCGGCAAGTATCGCCATACGCCCCCGTCGCCCGCGGAGTACCGTCGTCTCGGGACGCGCGTGGTGGAGCTCCATCCCGTGACGCTCGCGCAGAACGCCCGCACCTCGGGCGGCGGCAACATCTCCCTCGTGCCCACGCAGGCCATCACGGTCGGTCCGGTGGAGACGTGGAAGGCCGAGAAGGTCTCCATCTGGCAGGCCGGCATGCACGATAACGCGCTCGGCCAGCGTCTCACGACCCTGATGATCTCAAAGGGCATCGCCGACAGCGCGGTGCCGATGTCGCTCCTCGCCGACCACCCGAACGTGCAGTTCAACTTCTACCGCGGCGGCCTCGGCAGCTGCCAGGTCGAGATGCACTGAGGAGCGCGTTCAAATCCCTTCCCGTTCAACCCCAAGTCCCCGAAACCCATGAGTGAATCGTCCTCCCTGAAGACCCGGCTCAGCATCTTCATGTTCCTCCAGTACTTCATCTGGGGGGCGTGGTACGTGAGCATGGGACCCTACCTCGCGGTCACCCTCAAGTTCGAGGGTGCCCAGATCGGCCTCGCCTACGGCGCCTTCGCCATCGGCGCGATGATCTCGCCGTTCCTGGTCGGCCTGATCGCCGACCGCTTCTTCGCCTCGGAAAAGATCCTGGCCGTCTTCGGCCTGCTGGGCGGCGTGGTGCTCTGCCTCATTCCGCGGTGCACGACGTTCGCGTCGTTCTATCCGATGCTGATCCTCTACTGCGCGCTGTACGTGCCGACGCTCGCGCTGGGCAATTCGCTGTCGCTCACCCACCTCACCAACCCGAAGGTTGATTTCCCGCGGGTGAAGATGCTTTCGGCGGTCGGCTGGATCGCGGGTCTTTTCGGGCTCGGCTTCATCGCGAGCGCGGAGTCGCCGGTGCAGTTCTACCTGGCCGGCGGGGCCTCGATCGTCTTCGGGCTCTTCTCGCTCTCGCTGCCGCACACCCCGCCGAAGAAGACGGGCGCCAACGTCAGCCTCGGCGAGATCCTCGGGCTCGACGCGCTCGCGCTGCTCAAGAAGCCGTCGTTCGCGATCTTCATCCTGTGCATGTTCCTGATCTGCATCCCGCTGTACTTCTACTTCGTGAACCTCGGCGTGTACCTCTCGGAGCTGAAGTGGACCAACATGCTGGAGAAGACCTCCCTCGCGCAGGTCTCCGACGTCGTCTTCTTCCTCCTGCTGCCCTTCTTCCTGCGCCGCTTCGGTTACAAGGTGACCATCTTCATGGGCATCGCCTGCTGGGTCGCCCGCTACTTCGCCCTCGGGTTCAGCGCCGACGGCGGCGCGATGCAGACCGCGCTGATCTTCACCGCGATCCTGCTGCACGGCGCCTGCTACGACTTCCTGTTCATCGCGGGCCAGCTCTACGTCGACGAGGAGGCGAACGAGCGCACCCGCGGCGCGGCGCAGGGTTTCATTGCGTTCATCCTGTGGGGCGTCGGCTCGTTCGTCGGCACGCTGCTGGCGGGGCAGGTCCTCGCGAAGCACGCGCTCGCCAAGCCCACCGCCGCCGGCCTCGCCCACGATTGGAAGGCCATCTGGCTCACTCCGGCCTGGGGAGCGCTCGCCGTGCTGGTGATCTTCGTGATCTTCTTCCGCAACCCGTCCAAGACCGACCAAGCCTCCTCCGGTCGGGCCTGACGCACCGGGCCGCCGCGGAAATTCCCGCGGCGGCCGCTCAGGGCAGCGGGCGCAGGTTGGCGGCGGGGACCTTCACGAGCAGTCCCTGCTGCAGCACGTCGACGGAAAGCACGATGCCCTTCGGGTTCTCGGGGTCGTCGACCACGCCCTCCAGCCCGTGCAGCGGGCCGCCCACGATCTTCGCGCGTCGGCCCTTCGTGAGCAGCGGGATCAGACTCAGCTCGAAGCCCGAGGCCACGATGGCCTTCACGTCCTCCAATTGACGGAGGAATTTCGGTACGTCTTCCACGGTGATGGCCCGGGCCAGCAGGTCCTGCTGGTAGATCCGGGCCTTCCGCTCGGCGGGGACCTGCGCGAACACGTAGCCGGGGAACAGCGGTTTCGTGAACCGCTTCGTCTGCGTGCCGTAGCGCCGCACGCTCTGCGTGAGGGCGAGGTAGTGCTCGAGCTTCTCGGCCTGCATCAGCGCCGCGAACTTCTTCTCGCAGCGCGGCTTGGTGTGGCAGACGAGCCAGAGGAGATCGGTCGGCTCCGGCATCAGCGCTTGAGGAGGAAGCGGACGGCCGCGTGGTAGCCCTCGAGGCCCAGGCCGCTGATCACCGCGAGGCACGCGGGCGCCGTGAGCGAGGTGTGGCGGAACTCCTCCCGCTTGTAGAGGTTGGAGATGTGCACCTCGACCGTCGCGAGGTGCGAGCCCATCAGCGCGTCGCGCAGGGCCACGCTGGTGTGCGTGAACGCGCCGCCATTGAGCACGAGCCCGTCGCAGCGCGCGTCGGCCAGGGATGCGATCTTGTCGATGAGGGCGCCCTCGTGGTTGGACTGGAAGAACTCCAGCTGCGCCTGCCCGCCGAATTCCGCGCGCAGCGCCTGCTCAAGGTCGGCGAGCGTCGCGCGGCCGTAGATCTCGGGTTCGCGCTTGCCCAGCCGGTCCAGGTTCGGGCCGTTGAGGATGGCGATCTTCTTCATGCTGTCAGCGTCAGGGTGGGGCGGGTTCCGCGGCAAGCGGGAAGCTCGCCGTTGCCGTCAGAGCGGGTTGCCCGTGGCGATGAAGCTCCAGGGCAGGCGGAACTTCCGGGCGAGCTCCGCCGCCAGCGCCTGCACGGCGTGGACCTCCGTCGCGTAATGTCCGCAGCAGTACAGGTTGAGCCGCTCCTCCTGCGCGCGGTTGAACCATTCCTCGCGCAGTTCGCCGGTCACGAGGGTGTCGACCCCCGCCGCCGCCATTTCCGGCACCGCGCTGTTGCCCGCGCCGCTGCAGAAGGCCACGCCGTCGATCCTCTCCGCGCCGAACTCGATCGCGGTCACGCGCGGGTAGAGCGACTCCAGCTTCGCCCGGAGGCGGGCGCGGGTGGTGCGGGCCGCCGCCACGCAGCCGATCGGCTCACCGTCGCGCACCAGGAACGGCCGGCGCCGCTTGAGGCCGAGTTGCCCGGCCAGCAGCGCGTTGTTCCCGATCTCCGGATGCCCATCGAGCGGCAGGTGGCTCGAGTAGACCGCGCAATTGCCGCGGATCACGGTCGCGAGCCGGTCGTACACCGGGCCGGTGACGGGCCGCGGCATGTCCCAGTAGAGCCCGTGGTGCACGATCAGGAAGTCCACCCCCGCCGCGACCGCGAGGCGGAAGGGCTCGGCGCCGGCGTCGACCGCCGCGCCGATGCGGGTCACGCGGCCGTCGTTGGCCACCTGCAGGCCGTTCCACGCCCCGGGGGCGTCCTTGAACGCGGTTCGGCGGGTGCGGGCGTCGCAGTACGCGACAAGTTCCTGAAGGCGGGCCATGAGGCAATTACGCGTGGCGCTGGGCGGCGGTCAACCCGCGGGCCGGTGGATTGACCGCCGCGGGCGCGCCCGCCAAGGTGCGTCACCGATGAGTTCCGCCGCCTCTCCCGTTCCGACCGGAGTCTCGCCCGTCGACCTGATCGATGCCGCGGCCGCACAATTTCCGCACCGGCCTTCGTGGGACGAGTACTTCATGGCGACCGCCGTGCTCATGGCCTCCCGTTCGAATTGCGAGCGGCTGCATGTGGGCTGCGTGATCGTCACCGGTGGCGAGCGCAAGAACCGCATCGTGGCCGCGGGCTACAACGGATTCCTGCCGGGCACGCCGCACGTCTCGCTGATCCGCGACGGGCACGAGCAGGCGACGGTGCACGCCGAGCAGAACGCCGTGGCCGACGCGGCGCGGCGCGGTAGTCCGGTGGAGGGCTGCGTGGCTTACGTCACCCATTACCCGTGCATCAACTGCGCCAAGATCCTCGCCTCGGCCGGCATCGAGCGCATCAAGTACCGGCACGATTATAACAACGACCCGCTGGTGGCGCCGCTGCTGGCCGAGTCGGGCGTGAAGATCCTGCGCCTCTGAGCCGGCCATGCGTTCCCCGCGCCAGTCCGTGAAGGAGACCACCGCCGGCTCGCTGCTGCTGGCGCACCCGTCCCTGCGCGATCCCAACTTCCGCCGCAGCGTCGTGCTTATGTCCCTGCACAACGCCGAGGGCGCCATGGGGGTCGTCCTCAACCGCCCCGCGGGCAAGGCCCTGGCGGAGCTGAGCGGGGAGTTTGCGCTCACGCCGCTGGCAAAGGTGCCGGTGTTCCTCGGCGGTCCCGTCCAGCCGGCGCAACTGGTGCTGGCCGCGTGGCAGAGCCGGCCCGAGGGATTCCGCCTGCACTTCGGGGTCGAGCCTTCACAGGCGACCGAGTTGCTGGCGGAGGAGGGCACGCACGTCCGTGCGTTCCTCGGCTACTCCGGCTGGTCCGCCGGGCAACTCGAGGGCGAGATGAAGGCGAACACGTGGATCGTTGCCGACGTGCCGGTCGACCTGCTTTCACAGCCCCAGGATGCTTCCCTCTGGCGCTCGGTGCTCGGGCGCGAGGGCGACCGCTGGCGCCTGCTCGCGGGCGAACCCGACGATCCGGAGCTCAATTGAGCCCGCACCGGCCGGCCGCTGTTTTTCCGATGCCTCGCCCGCCCATCTTCCTCCTCGCCGCCGTCCCGCTCCTCGCTTTCGCGGTGGCTTCGTCCGGCTGCGGCCGCGAGGACGCCAGGACCGTCGAATTGCGGCGCAAGCAGGCCGACCACCTCATGGCCGAGGCCGACTTCGCCGTGAGCTTGCGCGAGTGGACGCGCGCCGAGGGCCTGCTGCTCAAGGCCGCGGAACTCGCGCCCGACGACGGGGAGATCTGGATCAGTCTCGGGGCGGCGCGCGTCCTGCGCGGTGAGAAGGCGCAGGCCCGTTCCGCCTACGAGAAGGCGCTATCGCTCTATGCCGCCGCAGCCTCCGAAAAGTCCGGTGCGCCCGCGGAGCCGTGGCTGCGGCAGGTGCACGTGCTCGCCCTGCTCGGGCGCGAGAAGGAAGCTCGCACGTTGCTCGAAAAGGCGGGGCGGCGCCTCGAGGGCAACCGCGAGGCGAAGGACTTCATCGCGGGTCGACGTTTGGAACTCCTGCTGGCTGACCCCGCTTTCGCCAAGGTTCGACTCTGAGGTCCAGCTGGTTTTCGCGCATCCGTTCCGGTGTCCCGGCCGTCTCTCCAAGGCGAAGGTTGACCTGCCCGCCCTCGCGTCGAAAGTTCCTCGCGTTACCCTATCCACTTCACCTCAAAACCCAACTAGGCCTCATGAAAAACTGGACTCGCAAACAGTTCCTCCAGACCACCGCCGTCGGCGGCGGCGCCGCGATGCTCGCCGGCTCCCGCGTCTACGGTCAGACCGCGCCCGCCAAGGGCAGCGCCAACGGCGACATCCGCGTCGCCGTCGTCGGCCTCCGTGCCCAGGGCAAGGGCCACATGCTCGACCACGCCACGAAGCTCCCCGGCTCGCGGCTCGTGGCCATCTGTGACGTCGACTCCGCGGTGCTCGCGGCCCGCAAGGCCGATTGCGAGAAGGTCGGCGTCAAGCCCGCCACGTACTCCGATTACCGGAAGCTCCTTGAGAGCAAGGAAGTCGACGCCGTGGTGCTGGCCTCGCCCAACCACCAGCATTCGCTCCAGACGATCTGGGGCCTGCAGGCGGGTAAGGACATCTACGTCGAGAAGCCCCTTTCCCACAACGTCTGGGAGGGCCGGCAGGCCGTCGAGGCCGCGAAGAAGTATTCCAAGAACATCGTCCAGGCCGGCACGCAGAACCGTTCCTCCGAGGACATCGTCGACGCCATCGAGTTCGTGAAGTCCGGCAAGATCGGCCGCATCCTCTGGGCCCGCGGTCTCTGCTACAAGATGCGCGACAGCATCGGTCGTACCACCGGCGCCCAGAAGGTGCCCGACACCCTCGACTACGATCAGTGGTCCGGCCCGGCCGACCTCACCCCGCCGCGCCGTAACTCGCCCGCCAACGGTACCGTGCACTACGACTGGCACTGGTTCTGGAACTACGGCGGTGGCGACATCACCAACCAGGGCATCCACCAGATGGACGTCGCCCGCTGGTTCTTGGGTGAGAAGGGCCTGCCGCCTTCCGTGATGAGCTTCGGCGGCCGCTTCGGCTACCAGGACGACGCCGAGACGCCCAACACCCTCGTCTCCGTCTTCGGCTACAAGAGCGCCCCGTTGATCTTCGAGGTGCGCGGTCTCCCGATGAAGGCTGGCATGCGCGCCATGGACAAGTACCTCGGCACCGATGTCGGCGTCGTCGTGCAGTGCGAGAACGGCTACGTCACCATCGGCTCCAACGGCGGCGCGCTGGTCTACGGCAACGACAAGAAGATCATCCAGAAGTTCGCCAAGAACACCCTCGGCCAGCACCGCGCCAACTTCGTGAAGGCGGTCAAGTCCCGCAAGGTCGTGCACGGTCTCGTCGAGGAGTGCCACTATTCGTCGGCCCTCTGCCATTTGGGCAACGTGTCCTTCATGCTCGGCAAGGAGACTTCCAACAAGGACCTCGCGGAGGCCGTGAAGGCCGATAAGAACACGCAGGATTCCCTCTCCCGCACGATGGACCACCTCAAGGCCAACAACGTCGACACGGGCGCGGTCAAGTCGGTCGTCGGCCCCTTGCTCCAGATCGACGGCGCCAGCGAGACCTTCACCGGTTCCGACAAGGCGATCGTGGCCGCGGCGAACAAGAACCCGCTCCTCAAGCGCGCGGGTCGCGGCGCCTTCGCCATCCCGGTGATCAAGGCCTGAGCGGAACGTCCTTCGCTCCCAAGCAAAAGCCCGGCGACGCAGGTCGCCGGGCTTTTTTGTCGGTTAGCCTCGGACGTCGCCGTTACTTCTTCGCCTTGCGGCCGGCCTTCTTGGAGGAGCCGTCCTCGCTGCCTTCATCGACCACCGGTCCGGCGAACGGCGGGCGCTCGAAGGTCAGTCCGTCGCCCGTCACGCGGGGATCGCCCGCTTCGGTGAGCCGCTTCATCAGGGTCTCGGCCATCTCGTTCCGGGCCTTCGCGTAGGCGGGGTCGGCGGCGACGTTTTTCACCTGATCCGGGTCCTTTCGCAGATCGTAGAGCTCCTCCGCCGGCCGGCGGCCGAACGCGATCTCGAAGTGCCGTTTCCACTGCGGGTCATCGCGATGGCGCACCAGCCATTCCTTGGTCGGGCTGCTGTCCATATCTGCAAAGCCCACCCGCGTTTCCTCCGTCAGCGTGTTGCCGGCGAGGACCTTCGGGTCGAACGCCGTCTTCACGTCGCCCATCGGCATGCGCTCGGGGCGGAAGTTCCGGATGTAGACAAAGTCGGCCGTCCGCAGCGCGCGCATGGGATACCCCACGAATCCCTCGCGGGCGCTCTCCACGTGGCGTTCCCGGCCGGTGATGACCCACGTGCGGGCCGGGTCGACCTGGCCCGAGCGGTCGGAGCGGAGCACGTTGAGCAGCGAGCGTCCGTAGAGTCCCGCCGGCGGCTTCACGCCGCCGATCTCGAGGAAGGTCGGGGTGAGGTCCGGCAAACAGACGAAGTCATCCACGACGCGACCGCCTTTCGCGCCAGGCACGCGGGCGACGAGCGACACCGCGATGCCGTGATCGTAGAGGTTGCACTTGCCGGAAGGCACGCCGGGCATGCCGTGGTCGCCGCTCATGATGATCAGCGTGCGCTCCAGTTCGCCGGCCGCCTCGAGCCGCTCGCGCAGCACGCCGATGTACGCGTCGACCGCCTGGCATTCGCCGAGGTAATCAGCCACGTCCTCCCGTATTTCCGGCACGTCGGGCAGGAACGCCGGCATGCGCCCTTTCAGCAACTCGGGCTCGATGCCCCAGAGCGCCTTGCCCGAGCCCTTGATCCACTTCCGGTGCGTGGTGGTCACGCCGAAGAAGAAATGCCACGGCTGGCCCGGCTTCCGGTCGGCGAGGAACGCGTCGAAGTTGCCGCGCACCTGGGCCAGCACTTCATCGCGGGCGGCGGTGAGCGCCATGCCGCGGCCCACCCGCGCCGTGACTTCCTCGGAGAAGTTGTTCGGCGCGCGGCCGGCCTTCTCATAGGCGTGCGCCTGGCCGCCGAACGGCGCGTCGGCCGGCGTGCCCGGGCTCCAGACCTTGTAGCTCTTGCCGATGTGGTAGCCGGAATCGCGCAGCATCAGCGGGTAGGTCGGGATCGCGGAGTCCCACACCGCCCCGCGCAGGATCGCGCCGCGGCCGGTGTTGAAGAAGTAGCGGCCCGAGAGCAGCGAGCTGCGGCACGGCGTGCAGGACGGGGCATTGACGAACGCCCGTCGGAACGCGACGCCCTCACGCGCGAGCCGGTCGACGTTCGGCGTCGTGATCACGTCGTTGAGCGAGGGCCTGCCGTCGATGCCGGCGTAGACGCTCGCGTAGCGGCCCCAGTCGTCGGCGAACAGGAAGAGGATGTTCCAGCGCGGCGCGGCCGCGCCGTCGGCGGCGCGCGCGGTGAGCACGGAGGCGAGGGCGAGCAGGCTCGCGAGGACGAGGCGGGAGTTCGTGGTCTTCATGAAGGGGTGGGGCGAGGGAGGGAATGACGTGCCGGCCCCGGCGAAGGAAACGAAAAGTGCGGAAGGGTGCCGCGTTCGTGAATCGTGGTGACAACGCCCGGCGGGCTTGGGACGAAAGAGTCGATGAACCCCGTCTCCCGCCTGAACCGGCGCGATTTCCTCCAGGGCGCGGCCGCCGCCGCGTTCTCCTTCAACCTCCTGCCCGCGTCCGCGCGCGGGGCCAACAGCCGCATCCAGGTCGCCTGCATCGGCGTCACCGGGAAGGGTAATACCGACACGCTCGCCACCGCCGCGGCAGGCGGCGTGGTCGTCGCGCTGTGCGACGTCGCCAACCCGAAGGGCACCAGCCTCGTCCGCAACAAGAAGAAGTCCAAGGCGGGCGAAACCATCGTCGACCAGTTCCCCGAGGCGCGGTTCTTCACCGATTACCGCGAGATGCTCGCTTCCATGCCCGGCATCGACGCCGTGACGGTTTCGACCCCCGACCACCATCACTTCCATGCCTCGATGCTCGCGATGCAGCGGGGCAAGCACGTCTTCTGTCAGAAGCCGATCGCGCACTCCGTCTGGGAGGCGCGCCGTCTCGCCGGGGCCGCCGCGCAGTACAAGGTCCAGACCCAGATGGGCAACCAGGCCCATGCCGGCGAACCGATCCGCCGCGCCGTCGAACTGCTGCGCGCCGGCATCCTCGGTCGCGTCACCGAGGTCCACGCGTGGACGAACCGCCCGATCTGGCCGCAGGGCATGACGGAATGGCCCAAAGGGGAGCCCGTGCCGAAGGGGCTCGACTGGGAGCAATGGATCGGGCCCGCGCCATTCCGCGAGTACAGCCCGGAGATCGCCCCCTTCAAGTGGCGCGGTTGGTGGGATTTCGGCGCCGGCGCGCTCGGCGACATGGGATGCCACATCATGGATATGCCTTACTGGGCGCTCGGGCTCACTTCGCCGGACACCGTCGAGGCCGTGCACGAGGGCGGTACCGCGATCGCCGCACCGGTCTGGTCCAAGGTCACCTACCAATTCCCGACCAGCGTCCTCGGCGGCCCGGTGAAGTTCGTCTGGTACGACGGTGTTTCCCCGAAGGAGGGCGTCTATCGCAACCCGCCGCCCGAGGCGCTCTGGAAGGCCGACTTCCCCACGGCCGACCACTGCTTCCGCCGTTTCGATCTGCTGCTCGTCGGCGAGAAGGGCCGCATGTTCTTCGGACGCTCCCGGCAGGACTGGATCTTCAAGCCGGACAACCTCGCGGCGAACTTCCCGCAACCACCGAAGACGATCCCGCGCGTCGCCGGCAGCGGCGAATCCGCCGAGGGCGCACTCGACCGCGGAGGCGGTCCGTATTCCGAGTGGATCGAGGCGATCCGTACCGGCGTGCCGGCGCTCTCGAACTTCGCGCAATCAGGGCCGTTCAGTGAAACTGTCCTTCTCGGCAACGTCGCGCTCCGCGCGGGCAAACGCATCGTCTGGGACTCCAAGAAGCTCGTGGCGAAGAATGCGCCTGAGGCCGCGCCGTTGATCCGCCGCGCCTACCGCAAGGGCTGGGAGCTGGCGTAGGTTTACGCGTGGTCCGAGGCCTCCAGAGTTAGTTTAAGCGCATTCCAAGGTAGGACCCGCCGTCCGTGGCGGGCCGTTTACGCTTCCGTAAAACCATACCTGCCTGTGATTTGCTGGTTAGAAAGTTACGGACTCAGATTTTATGAGTAAAAATGATGCTAGAAAAGTATGGAAAAGCATCATTATGCGGCTTTCATGCCTTGATGAGAATCAGCGTTGAAATCGACGATACCCTGCTGGGGCAGGTCATGGAATTGACCGGTGAGAAGAACAAGAGCCCGGCGGTGGCGAAGGCGGTGGAGCAGTTCGTGCTGCGGGCCAAGGCGCGCGAGTTCGGCCGCCTGATCCGGGAAGGGGCTTTCGATTATCCGGAGCCGCACGTGGCCGAGGACCCGAACCCGGTTCCCCCGCTCAATCCTCCCCGCTGAGCGTCGTGGTCGCGGTTGATTCCTCGGTTTGGATCGAGGCCCTGCGGCGGCACGGAAAGCTTGAGGTGAAGCTCGCGCTCGAGGGGCTGCTCGAGGTTTACGAGGCGCAATGGTCGACGCCGGTGCGCCTGGAGGTGCTGGGCGGCGCGAGACCCGACGAGCGGCGGCGTCTTGGCCTGCACTTCGCCTCGATCCCATATCGGTTGTTGACCGAGCCCGATTGGGAGCGCGCCGTCGCCCTCGCTTGGCGGCTGCGTGATGCCGGACTCACGGTGCCGTGGATGGATGTGCTCGTAGCGGCGCTCGCGCTGCACGACGACGTGCGACTCTACACGCTGGACGCGCATTTCACACGCGTGGCGGAGTTGACCGGGCTCCGGCTCTACCGCCCCGGGCATGCCGGGCTCTTCGCGCCGGAGTAGGCGGGGTCAGCTGGCGGGGCGTTCGCCTTCGGCCGCGGACGGCGGAGTCTCCGCTTCCGGCAGGACGCGCTGGGCCTCGGCCGCGGGGAGCGCCTCGACGTCGCGCAGCTTGCGTTCGATGGCGCGGGAGCGGACGCCGGTCTTCTCGATTTCCTTCGTGGCGGCGTCGAGCTTGCGCTGCACGCTGTCGAGGGTGTCGCCGAACCGGCCGAACTCGGTCTTCACCGCGCCGAGCACCTGCCAGACCTCGCTGGCGCGCTGCTCGATGGCGAGGGTGCGGAAGCCGACCTGCAGGCTGTTGAGGAGCGCCGCGAGGGTGGTGGGGCCGGCGACGATGACGCGGTGTTCGCGTTGGATCGCCTCGGCAAGGCCGGGCTGGCGCAGGACCTCGGCGTAGAGGCCCTCGGTGGTCAGGAAGAGCACGCCGAAGTCCGTCGTGTGCGGCGGGGCGAGGTACTTGGCGGCGATGGTGCGCGCCTGGTCCTTCACGCGGGTCGCGAGGGCCTTGGCGGCGACGGCCATCTGCTCCGCGTCGGCGCGCTCGGCGGCGGCGGCGAGGCGGTCGTAGTCCTCGGTGGGGAACTTGGCATCGATCGGAAGCCAGACCTGCGGGGCGCCGGCCTGCCGGCCGGGGAGGCGGATGGCGAACTCGACGCGGTCGGCGGATCCGGGCACGGGGGCGACGTTGGCCTCGTATTGCGAGGGGTTGAGCATCTGCTCGAGCAGCGCCGCGAGCTGGACCTCGCCCCAGGTGCCGCGGGTCTTCACGTTGGTGAGCATCCGCCGCAGGTCGCCGACGCCGGTGGCGAGGCTCTGCATCTCGCCGAGACCCTTGTGCACCTGTTCAAGGCGCTCGCTCACCAGCTTGAAGGATTCGCCGAGGCGCTTTTCCAACGTGCCCTGCAGCTTCTCGTCGACGGTGCGGCGCATCTCCTCGAGCTTCGCGGTGTTGTCGGCCTGCAGTTGGCCGAGCTTCGTCTCCACCGCGAGCCGCAGCTCCTCGAATTTGCGGTCGAGGCGGTCGGAAAGGGCCGCGGCCTGCGTGCCGGCAGTCTCGAGTTGCCGACGTTGGAGCTCGGCGGCCTCGGTCGCCTGCTTTTGCAGCGATTCGCGCAGTTCGCGAAAGGCGGCGGCGAGCTCCGTACGCGTCTTCAGCGCCTGATCGGCTTCCGAGGCGCCGAATTCCGCGAGCCGTCGGCCGAAAGTGTCGAGTTGCTGCTGGAGCTGGGCGGCGTTGTCGGTAAGCCGGCGTTCCACGGCCTCCCGCGTCTGGGCGAGCGAGGCGCCGAGTTCGGCGCGCAGGCCGCGGGACTGTTCGTCGGCCGCCTGACGGCTGAGTCCGAACTCCTCCTTGAGCGTGCGCTCGCCGCGCTCCTGCAGCCGTTCGATGACCTCGAGCTTGGGCGCGAGGGCCGCGCCGCCGGCGTCGCCCGGACCGCGCCGCAGCAGCATCACCAGCATCACTACCGCCACGACGACCAGCGCGAGTGTCACGATCTCCATGGCGCGGACCGTAGGAGGGCGGCTCGCGCCGACGCAAAGCTTTGCGGGGCGGAGGAGGCCGTGAGCTCCGGCGGGCATTCGCGGGGTGTCCGCGGCCCTCCGCCGGGTGCTTCCAAGCGGAAGCCGCGCGGCTCCCCGCGCTCAGAACGTGCCCTTGATGCCGAAGTTCCAGTTGGCGCCGTATTCCTGATAAAGCCGGAGGACTCGCTGGCGGCGTTCCGCCACGCCCGGAGGAGTGTCGAACCAGCGGAGGGGTTGCCTGGTGATGTTACGGCCCTGGACGTAGAGGGAGGTGCTCGTCGTGAGTCGCCAATTGAGCGAAGTGTCGAATTGGGCGACCGCCTCGCGGAAACGTCCGTAGACACCGTCGGGGCGTTCGTCGGTGAAGACGCCGCCGATGGAGCCGTTGAAACGCCGGTAGGCGTATCCGAGCCGGCCGGACACCCGGTGTGGCGCGAGCCCATTGCGGCGCTGGTTCGCCGTCGTGCGCGAGTACGAGAGGTTCACGCTCGTGCCGCGAAGGAGGTCGGGAAGGAAGCCGAGCGTCTGCTGGTACGAGAGCTCGAGGTTCCGGAACCGCCTGCGCTCGGCGCTGTTGCGGGTGGTGCGGAAGAGGTAGTTCTGCAGGTCGGGGTCCTCCTCGCCGAACTCCGAGGCGGTGAAATCAAACGTCTCGCGCAGGTTGCGGATGTTGTTCTGCGAGACTTGCAGGGTGAGCTGGCCGGGGGCGCGATGGCCGAAGTAATAGGCGAGCCGCGCTTGGTAATTTTTGGAGTATTCGGGCTGGAGCTCCGCGTTGGGCGCGTCGACCCGCTGCGCGTCCTCGACCACGTTGTAAACGCCGGTGAGGGAGTCGATCGGCGGGCGCGAGATGGCCTGGTTGAAGCCGGCCTGGAACTCGAGGTTCGGCGTGAAGCGGTACTTCGTCAGAACCGAGGGGAACGCGTTCAGGTACTCGCTCGTCCGGGCGACGCGCGGCTGGCTGAAGAACTGGTACTCGAGCCCGGGGATTGTGGTGGCGCGGCCAGCGGCGCTGACCGGGAAGCCGGCGGCGATGATCTCGCGGCGCAGGCGCGGATCGTACTCGAGGAAGCGGTTCTGCGTTTGCTCGAACCGCAGGCCGCCGCGGACCGTCCAGCGCGGGATCGGGCTCACGTCGAGCTGGGCGTAGCCGGCGTTCACCGTCTGGCGGAAGTTGCGGCGGTTGCCGATGAAGGCGGTGTAGAAATTATCGACCGTGGCGACGCGGATGAAATCCTGCGGCCTCGACTGGAAAAGCTCCCCGATGCGCTTGCGGTCGGCGCGCGGCAGGTTGCCGGTCAGGCCGGCGAGGCTCGTGAAGGTGAGGGCGTTGGTGGTGCCGGTCTCGAAGGGATGGAGGGCGATGTAGCCGAGGTTGGCCCAACTGCCGGTGGCGGTGACGTTGGGTATGCCGGTGGCCGCCGTGATCCCGTTGAACGTGTCCCCGCCCGGGCCGATGTAGCGCCAGAGCTCCCAGGGCGCGTAGTTGTTGTTCTTGCGCGACTCCTCGGTCCACTTGCCCCCGAACTTCAGCACCGCGGGAACACGACCGAAGAGGGGAAAGGTCCACTTCGCATTGGCCGCGGCGAGGTGAATCTCCGTGATCCAGCGGCTGTTGGCGCTCTGCACGCGGGTGCCGCCGGTCCAGTTCCGCAGTTCGAACGGGTCCGGACCGGAGGTCTGCCGGATCGTCCATTCATGCGAATCGGCGCGGGGGCGCGTGGCCGTCCAGTCGACCGGGATCGAGAGCGTCTCCGACTGGGAGATGCCGCGCTCGAGGGAGACGTAGCTATTGACGGCGCGGGAGTAGTTGAAGGCGCCGTCCACGGTGAGGGAGTCGAGCTTGTACTCGAACTTGGGCGAGACGGTGCGGGTGTAGTTCTCGGCCGCCGCGGTGCCGCCGCCGTTGTTGATCGCGGGGATGGTGTTCGCCGTGGTGCGACGGGTGGAGAGCGAGAGCATGCCATCGCCGCCGACGGTGCCGCGGCCGTTGTTGACGTTCGCGTTGGAGTTGGCGGCGACGAAGGTGAAGTTGCGGTTCCAGAACTCTCCCTCGACGTAGGTGTAGATCGCGCTGAGCGAGAGCACGAGCCGCGGCGTGGCCTTGAAGTCGGAGGCGAGCGAGAAGGCGTCCTTCAGGATCATCTTCGGGCCGTCCTTGAAATCGAGCTGGCGGATGACGAGCGGCCGCGGGTCGGCGGTGGTCGGCGTGCGGTTGTAGTCCTGGGTGAAGGAATACTGCTCCGTGTAGGAGTTGGCGCGGCTGGTGGTGAGGATGACGCCGAGCCGGCGGTCCAAGAACGTGTCGGAGTACTCGAGCTGGGCGTTGGGGCGCCACTTGTAGCGCTCGCGCTCCGCGGGTCCGAGGGTCTTGCGGAGCGTGAACTCCTCGGCGTTGAAGTTGAGGCTGAAGTTGTAGCCGAGCACGCGGCCGCGGCGGTCGAAGGCGCGCCGCGTCTTCATGTTGATGGTGCCGGAGGGCGAGTCGGCGTCGGATTCCGCGCTGGTGGTGCGGCTGATCTCGATCGATTCGATGCCCGTGATAAGGATGCTCTCGAAGCTGGTGGCGCGGGAGGCGTCGCCGCCGCCGCGGTTGGAGTCGGCGCTTGCCGAGCGCATGCCGTCGATCGTCACGCCCACGTACTGGCCGTCCATGCCGCCCAGCCGCGGGCCGCGGGCCTCGGACTCGACGTAGTCGATGTCGACACCGGGGAGGTACTTCAGGAACTCGCCCATGTTGCCGTCGGTGATGTCGCCGAACACGTCCGAAGAGACCGAGGTTGTGATGTCCATGTTGCGCCGCTGGGCCTGCACGGCCTTGGCGTTGCCTTCGCGTTCCGACGAGACGGTGAAGGCCTGCAACTGCACCTTGCCGTCCTTCGACGGGGGCGCGGCCGCGCCGGCGCTGGTGAGGTTGATCTCGCGCACCGCGGCCTGTCCGGCGACGACGGTGAAGGACTCCGTGGCGGGTGCGTAGCCCGAGAATGTAACGGTGATCGCGGCGGATCCGGCGGCGACGCCGGGAAAGGAGAAGGTGCCGTCGCTCTCGGTGAACACGACGCGGTCGGTGCCGGCGAGGCGCACCTCGGCGTTGCCGACGTACTCGCGGGAGACGGGGTTGAAGACGCGCCCCTGCACGCTCCCCGTGGCGGATTGCGCGGGGAGGGTGACGGCGGTGAGCAGCGCGGACAGGAGTGTCGTCAGGATGCGGCTGACGAGGGTGCGGCGAATGACGGGGTTCACTTGGAGTGGGGTTGGGGCTTCGACCGTAGTGGCCTTGTGACTTTCGGTTGGCAATCCGCGGCGAGGCGCCGCGCGTCTGCCTGGGGCGACCCTGGCGGCGTCGCGCGCTATTTGCGCGCTTTCGGAGCCAGCTCGATCGGCTCGGCGGAAATCGTCGCCGGCACTCCGCGCAGGTGGAGGTCGAGGAATTGCCGTTCGCGCCGCTTCGCCTCGGGGTGTTCGAAGCCGTGGCCGCCGTTCACCACGCGGATCAACAGGTGCCGCGCACCGGCCCGGCGGGCGGCGGCATCGAAGGATTCAGCCTGCGTGATCGGTACGAGCTCGTCGCGGGTCCCATGCAACGTGAGCACCGGCGGATCCTCGGGTGAGACGTGTGTGATCGGCGAACCGTTCCGCGCCGCCGCGCGGCGTTCGGAGAAGGGCGCCCCGAACATCGTCGTGAGCCGGCCTTCCAGGGCCTTGGCCTGAGACGGCGCGGCGCGGGCCGATTCCGGTTCCGCGTCGAAGTCGAGCCGGCCGAACCGGTTCACCACGCACGTCACGCGGCTGCTGATGCCGAGGTGCGGTCCGACTTCACCCTCGAGGTCGTTCACGCCGCGGCTCGCGCCGAGCAGGACCGCCAACGTCCCGCCGGCCGAGGTTCCGATCACGCCGATCCGGTCGGAGTCGAGGCCGAGGGAGGCCGCATTCGCGCGGATCCAGCGGATGGCCGCCTTGGCATCGTGGATCTGAGCGGGCCAGCGCGCCTCGCCGGCGAGCCGGTAAGCGACCGAGACCGCGGCGTAGTTCCCGCCTGCCACGAATTCCTGCAGCGCGGCGCGCCCCGCCGACTTGTTGCCGCCGACCCAGCCGCCGCCGTGGATGAACACGATCACCGGCAGGCGGGCGTCGGCCGCTCGTGTCTTCGGCAGGTAGAGGTCAAGCGTCTGGCGCGGATTCGTGTTCGCCGCATACGGCACGTCCCGCCGCATTTCGACGCCTGCAGGCAAGGGCGCCTCTGCCGCCGCGGCCAACGCCGGCAATGTGGCCGCGGCAAAGCACGCGAACAGCGCGGTGGCGAAGGAGCGGGGAGCAGAGGAGGTCTCCATGACCGCTTGCTGGCCGAGCCGTGTCGCGAGTCAAGGAGCGCGGCGGTGTGGCCTGGGGCCGCGGCCTTGAGCCGCCTGTTCCCGGGATTTCCTGCCACCTTCGGGTCTTCCACCCCTTGGTCTGCGAATCGGATCCCGGCCGTACCACGTCCGGTCCGCTTCCCGACGACCGCCTCAATCCCTGCGGTTGCCCCGGAGGACTTTCTCCACCCAGGCGATCGCGTCCGACTCGTTGGCGAACACCCCGTCAAGCTGCGCCTCGAACGCAGCGTCGAGGATCGGTTTCATTCCCGGTCCGGGCTTCATGCCGAGCTCGATCAGGTGACGTCCTAGCAGGATCGGGCGGGGCGCGATTCGTTCCAGTTCCAAGGCCTTCGCTCGGGCGATCAGGGCGTCGATGCGCCGGTGAACGTCGGTCGCCGCGAGGGGAGGGCGGCCGTCGGCGTCGGCGCGCATCACCGCGGCGAGTTCCTCGATCGTCGCGGGTTCCAACCGGCGCGCGAGGCGACGCACGGCCGAGGCCGAGAAGCCCTCCTGCCCGCTGAAATGCACAAGGTGGTTGACGACGAGCGCGCGCACGGGCGCGTCCAACCGCAGCGGTGCCCCGATCCTCCGGAGAAACGCCACCGCCGGATCGCCGCCCGCCGGCTCGTGGCCGGGGCTGGTCCACCGCAGCCGGCCCTTCTTTTCGGCGAGCACCGTCGTCGCGGGCTTGCCGAAGTCGTGCGCGAGCACGGCGAACATCAGTCGCTCGCGGCGCGCGGCTTCGTCGTCACGCCAAGCCGGGAGCGCCACCAGCGCGTCGAGGCAATGCGCGGTGTGGGTGAACACGTCGCCTTCCGGGTGCCACTCCGGATCCTGCCGCGTGCCGCGCAGCGCGGCGACCTCCGGGAAGTGAGCCAGCCAGCCGGTCTCCTCCAACACCTGGAGGCCGCGCGAGGGCCGAACGGACTTCACCGCCCACTTTTCCCATTCACCCCAGACCCGTTCCACCGGGAGCTCGCCGCAGGAGGAGGAGATCGTGCGGCAGAGCGCGGCGGTCTCCGGCGCGAGGGTGAGGTCGAAGCGCGCCGCCAGCTGGAAGGCGCGCAACACGCGCAGCGGGTCCTCGGCGAAGGCGGCGCTGGTGTGGCGCAGCGTCCGCGCCCGCAGGTCGGCCTGCCCGCCATGGGGGTCGATCACCGCCCCCGTGAACGGGTCGACCGCGATCGCGTTGAGCGTGAAGTCTCGCCGGGCGGCCGCTGCCGCGTCGTCCAGCGACGGGTCAGGTGCGACCGCGAACCCGCGGTGTCCGGCCCCGGTCTTCGACTCCCTGCGCGGCAGCGAAAAGTCATACTCCTCGCCGCTCGCGCGGCTCCGCACCTTGATGACGCCGAAACTGCGGCCCACCACGTCGGTCGCTCCGAACGGCTCCAGCGCGCGGTGCAGCGTCTCGAAGTCCACGCCGCCGACCTCGACGTCGAGGTCCTTCGGCGGCAGGCCGAGCAGCCAGTCGCGCACGCCGCCGCCGACGATCCTCGGCCGGCCGTGGCGGCGCACCGCCTCGAGCATCGCTCGAAGGTCCGCGGGCAGCGGCAGTTCCCGGTTCATCCTTTGCCGTCCCGCCGGAGGGCGTGGACTGCCGCCAGCGCCCAGCCGGCGATAAACGCGACTCCTCCGAGGGGTGTGATGGGCCCCAGCCAGCGCGGCCCTCCGGTCGCGAGTCCGTAAAGCGAGCCGGAGAACAGGATCACCCCGACGACCCAGAGGCGCGTGACCCACGAGTACCGTCGCGCGCCGCCGTCCGGCAGGTCACGCCCGAGGGCCGCCCACGCGAGCAGGGCCGCGGCGTGCAGGAGGTGGTACTCGGCCGCCGTGTCCCAAGCTTCCGCCATCCCGCGCTCGCGCAGGGCGCCCTTCAGGGCATGGGCGCCGAGCGCACCAAGCGCGACGCCGGTGCACCCGAGGAGGCCGGCGGCCAGGAGCGCGACGCGCGCGGGAGAATCGGTTCGGGCCATGCGCCAGCCTTTCCCCGCCTTCCGCCGGAAACAAGCGCGCAGCTTTCCTGGCGGGCGAGGGAACGGGGCATCCTTCGGGTCTGACTTTCCGCCTTCGCCATTTCCCCGCCTGCTTCGGCAAAGGCGCGGCTTGAAGATTGGCGCGGCGCGTCGTTACCTCGTCCCTTTCACCCATGCCTGAGCCCGAGAATAAGGAGAACGCCGCGTCCACCGGCACCGTGCCGCCGGACGTGAAACCCGCCGCCGCCGAGCCCGGTGTCGACCTCGCCGCCCAGCTGGCCGCCGCCAAGGCCGAGTCCGCCGCCCATTACGACCGGTTCCTGCGGACCGCCGCGGACCTCGAGAATTTCCGCCGGCGCATGCTCCGCGAGAAGGACGAACTGCGCACCGCGGCGACGGGCCGCGTCCTCGAGGATATTTTCCCGGTGCTCGACACGCTCGCGATGGCGGCGGCCGCCGCCCGCCAGCCCGGGGCCGAGCTCAAGGGCGTGGCCGACGGCGTCGACATGGTGCTCGCCCAGATGAAGTCTGCCCTGGCGAACCATGGTCTCAAGGAGATCAATCCGGCCGCGCAGGCGTTCGACCCTCACCAGCATCAGGCGATCTCCCATCAGGCTTCCTCATCGGTGAAGGAGGAACACGTGCTGCAGGTCGTGCGCGTGGGTTACTCGCTCAACGGCCGCCTGCTGCGTCCCGCCTCCGTCATCGTCTCCAGCGGCCCGGCCAAGGAGGCCGCGGCTTCCCAGTAAACCGCGGACGCGGACACCGTCATGGCGAAGGAAGATTATTACGAGCTGCTCGGGGTGGAGAAGACGGCTTCTGCCGAGGAGATGAAGAAGGCGTACCGCAAGAAGGCGGTGCAGTACCACCCGGACAAGAACCCCGGCGACAAGGCCGCGGAGGAGATGTTCAAGAAGGTGTCGCACGCCTATGAGGTGCTGAGCGACGCCGAGAAGCGGGCGGCCTATGACCGCTACGGTCCAGCGGCCTTTGAGGGTGGCGGAGGCGGCGCGGCCGGTCCGCGCGGCGGCGGCATGGGCGGCGGCGGGTTCCACGATCCTTTCGACATCTTTCGCGAGGTCTTCGGCCAGCAGGGCGGACGCGGCGGCGGAATTTTCGAGGAAATGTTCGGCGGCGGAGGAGGAGGCGGGGGTCGCGACGGTGCGGACCTGCGCTACGACCTTGAAATCTCGCTCGAGGACGCCGCCCGCGGGGTCGAGAAGGAGATCTCGTTCCGGAAACAGATGAGTTGCGAGCGGTGCGACGGCACCGGCGCGGAGCCGGGCTCGAAGCGCGTCACCTGCCCGACCTGCCGCGGCGCCGGCCAGGTGCGGCGGTCGGGCGGAATCATCACGTTCACGCAGACCTGCCCGTCGTGCGGCGGCGCCGGTTCCCGGATCGAAAAGCCCTGCACGGCGTGCCGCGGTGAAGGCCGCGTCGCGCGCAACACCAAGCTCAACGTCCGCATCCCGCCCGGCGTCGACACCGGTTCGCGGCTGCGTTCGCAGGGCAATGGTGAGGCGGGCCTCTCGGGCGGGCAGCCGGGCGATCTCTACATCGTGCTCACGGTGAAGGAGCACGAGCTGTTCGAGCGTCAGGGCGACGACCTCTTCTGCGAGATCCCGATCAAGTTCACGCTCGCCGCCCTCGGCGGCGCGATCGAGGTCCCGACGCTTTCCGGCAAGGCCGCGCTCAAGATCCCGCACGGCACCCAGAGCGGCACGACGTTCCGCCTGCGCGGCCGCGGCATGCCCAGTTTGCGGGGTGGGGCTCAGGGCGATCAGCTCGTACGCGTCCAGGTGGAAGTGCCCTCGGCCCTTTCGTCCGAGCAGCGACGCCTCCTGGAGGAGTTCGCGCAGGTGAGCGGCGACGCCGCCGAGCCCACGTCGCGGTCCTTCTTCGAGAAGGCGAAGAAGTTCTTCTAGCGAGGGCCGTCGGCGTCCGGCGGCCTCGACTCGCGACGCGGCGCGCGCTAGGCCGTTCACGTTCCGGTTAACCCCTTTCCGTTCGTCTCCCCATGATTCGCTCCGCGCGTCTGCTCCCCGCATTCTTTCTCTCCTCGGTCCTCGCCTTCGCGGCCGAGAGCCCCGCGCCCTCGCCGGCCGCGACACCTGCGCCCGCCGCGCAGCAAACCGACGCTGCGAAACGCAAGGGCAAGGGCGGCAAGGCCGCCGCAAAGCAGGCCGCGCCCGCGAAGCCCGTCGTGGGCCCGCATGCGGATTTTCCGCTGCCGGTCGCCGCGACCTCCGCGCGCCCACAGGGCGTGGCAGAGCCCGCCGAGGGAGAGCGGGTCGTGCTGCTCGGCAACGGCCTCGCCGAACGCGATGTCTACTACGGGCGCATCGAGACCGAGCTGCACCTGCGGTTTCCCGGGAAGAAGCTCGTCGTGCGCAACATGGGGCGTCCGGGCGATACGCCCGCCTTCCGCCCGCATCCCGCCCGCGTTTCCCAGTGGGCTTTCCCGGGCGCGGAGAAGTTCCGCCCGGAATTCGCGTCGCACAACGGCAAGGGATTCTTCCCGACGCCTGACCAGTGGCTCACGCACCTGCGGGCCGACACCCTCGTGGCGTTCTTCGGTTTTAATGAGTCATTCGACGGACCGGAGCGGGTGGGCAATTTCGAGGCCGAGATGGACGCCTGGGTGCGGCACACGCTCGCCCAAGCCTACAACGGTCGGTCGGCCCCGCGCATAATCCTCGTTTCGCCGATCGCGTTCGAGGACCTGTCGGCCACCCGCGACCTGCCCGACGGACGCCGCGAGAACGCCAATCTCGCCCTCTACGCGGAGGCGATCGGCCGCGTTGCCCGCCGCCACTCGCTCACGTTCATCGATTTGTTCGCGCCGACCAAGGCGCGTTACGGACAACCCGGCCGGTCCCTGACCCTGAACGGTTTCGCGCCCACCGACGCCGGCTACAAGGAGCTCGCCAAGCTTCTGGCCGACGGAATTTACGGCCAGGCTGCCGGCGGACGCTCCGAAGCCGACGCCGCGCTCGTCCACGCCGCTGTGAAGGAGAAGGACTGGCTGTGGAACAACGACTACAACCTGGTCAACGGCGTCCACACCCACGGCCAGCGCTACCAGCCCTACGGTCCGCAGAACTACCCCGACGAGGTGAAGAAGACGCGTGAGATGATGGCGCTGCGCGACACCTTGATCCACGACGTCGCCTCGGGTCGGAAGCGCGACCTCGCCGTCGACGACGGTCGTACCCACGCGCTGCCCCCGGTGCCGACCAACTTTAAGCCCGGCGGCGCCATGGGCACGATCGAGTACCGCGACGGACGCGAGGTGATCGCCGACCTGAAGATGATGGACGGCTTCAAACTGGAGCTCTTCGCGTCGGAGAAGGAATTCCCGGATCTCGCGAACCCCGTGCAGATGTCGTTCGACAACCGCGGCCGCCTCTGGGTCGCGGTGATGCCGAGTTACCCGCACTGGCGCCCGGGTGACCCGCGGCCCAACGATAAGCTCCTGATCCTCGAGGACACCGATGGCGACGGCCGCGCCGATAAGCAGAAGATCTTCGCTGACGGCCTCCACCTGCCCATCGGCTTCGAGTTCGCTCCCGAGGGCGTGTATGTCGCGCAGGAGCCCAACCTCGTCCTCCTCGTCGACGACAACGGCGACGACCGCGCGGACCGGATGGAACTGCTCCTCCACGGCTTCGACACCCACGACACGCACCACGCGATCTCGGCGTTCTCCGCCGACGCTTCGGGTGCCTTCTACCTCTGCGAGGGCCGCTTCCTGCACTCACAGGTGGAGACGCCCTACGGCCCGCGCCGTTGCAACGACGGCGGCGTGTGGCGCTTCGACCCGAAGAACTTCCGCCTCGAGCGCTACAGCCAGGCCGACTACAACAATCCATGGGGAGTGGCTTTCGACCACTGGGAGCAGTGCTTCATCTCCGATGCCTCCGACGGCCTCAATTGGTGGGGCCTGCCGCTTTCGGCCAAGATGCCGTACGGCGTCGAGATCGCGAAGACCCGCACCTTCGTGCCAAAGCGCTCGCGGCCGACCTCGGGCTCCGAGTTCGTCTCCTCGCGCCACTTCCCGGACCACCTGCAGGGACAGTTCATGATCTGCAACAGCATCGGGTTCCTCGGCATCGGCTTTTCCTCCGTGAAGGAGGACGGCGCCGGCTTCCTGGGCTCGCTTGCCGGTGACCTCGTGTCCGGCAACAACCCGAACTACCGCCCGGTCGACCTCGAGTTCGCGCCCGATGGATCGCTCTACTTCGTGGACTGGCACAGCGCGCTGATCGGCCACATGCAGCACAACGCGCGCGATCCCAACCGCGACCACGACCACGGCCGCATCTACCGCATCACCTATCCGGGGCGTCCGCTCGTGAAGCCCGCCAAGGTCGCCGGCGCCTCCATCCCGGAACTGCTGGAGAACCTGAAGCTGCCCGAGTACCGCACGCGCTACCGCACGCGCCGCGAACTCCGCGGCCGGCCGGCGGCCGAGGTGCTGCCCGCCATCCGCGCATGGGTGGCCAAGCTCGACCCCGCCGATCCCGAATTTGAGCACCACCTCTGCGAGGCGATGTGGGCCACTTGGGCGCAGAACCAGCCCGATGCCGCCCTCATCACGCGGCTGCTCGGCGCCCAGCGCCACGAGGCGCGTGCCGCCGCCGCCAGCGTGCTGCGCTTCGCGCATCACAAGGTGCCCGGCTCAACCGAGCTCCTCCTCCGCGCCGCGCGCGACCCTCACCCGCGCGTGCGGCTCGAGGCCACGATCGCGGCCTCCTGGCTCGACAACGCCGACGGAGCCCGGATCGCCCTCGAAGCGCTTCAGCTGCCGCTCGACGCCTGGTCGGGTCCCGTCACGAAGCAGATTCTCGAGCACACGTTGAAGGACGATGCCGAGGCGCTGAAGGTCGCCGGAGGCATCGACCTCGCGGCGAACACGGCTGCCGCCTCCTATTTTGCCGGCACCTTTGATTTCCCGAAGGCCCCGAAATCCGAGGCTGACCAGAGCTTCGGGCCCACGCGGCCGTTGGAGGGCGAGGACAACCGTGTCTACCGCATCGGCAAGGAGGTCTACCTGCGAGACGCGCATTGTGCCACCTGCCACCAAGCGAACGGCAAGGGCCTCGCGGGAGTTTACCCGCCGCTTGAGAAGTCTTCGTGGATCGATGACGACGAACGCTTCATCAAGATCGTGTTGAAGGGCATCTGGGGCCCGATGGAGGTGAACGGTCAGACCTACGATCCCAGCAAGGGAGTGCCGCCGATGACCGGCTTCGGCGGCATGCTCAACGATAACGAGATGGCCGCCGTGCTCAGCTACGTGCGTCTCTCATTCGGCAACAACGGCTCGATGATCTCGTCCGAACAGGTCCGCAAGGTGCGCGAGGCGACCAAGGACCGGATGAACTTCTACACCGTCGAGGAGGTCCTGAAGGAACACCCGCTGAAGAACTGATCCCGCCGCCGTGGACGAGGCGGCTCGGGCGCGCCGGTCCTACGGCCGCGGCCGCGGAGACGAGGCAAGATACCTCGTCCGCGACGGAGGATGGCTTCGTGGTGTGCGCTTCTGATGGTCGGGTCGCGGGTGGACGAGGGATCCTGCCTCGTTCACGGCGGAGGAGTGAAACGAGGGAAACGGAGAAGATTTGAAAATGGGGAAGCGGGCGGGGTGGCGCCGCCGGTGTGGCTGCGGCTGTAGCCGCGGAAAATTCCCGCGGTGCCTCCGGCCTTCCGGCACGACTTCCCGGCCAAACGGGTTCCCGTATTTCAGCGCGGCCCCGGTGCGTTGATCCGGTCGGCCTGCCGCTCGGCTCCCGCCGGGGTGCCGCGGGAGTTGGCGCGGCCTCCCTTGCTTTTGGCCAATGCTGCCCCCGTCTCGCGGTCGAAGAGATCCGGCGTCAACCGCGGCGGTACCGTATCACCGGTCGCCGCGGTCCAGTCGGCGAGGAGTTTCGCCAGCCTTGCCTTGGCGCCTGCGTGCTTCGGATCGGCAGCAAGGTTGGTCAGCTGGTCGGGATCGCCATCGGTAAAATACAGCTCCTCGGGCGGCCGTGGAGCAAGGAACACGTCGGCTTGCCCCGGCGTGAGCTGCCCTTTGTCGCGCGCTGCCCGCAGGGCCTGATGCGAGGGCGAACGCACCGAGTCCGCCGGTCCCTGCCAGGGCAGGGCGGGGCGGTGGTTGCGGATGTAAAGGTAACCCTCCGACCGCACGGCCCGGCCGTGGGCCTCGTAGTCGTGCCAGTTATGCTCCGAAAACGCTGCACGGCGCACTGTGGCCGCGGGGTCGCGGAGGATTGGCCGGAAACTCACGCCCTGCATGGTCGGGGCCGCCGCTACCCCGGCCGCATCGAGGATCGTCGGCGCGATGTCGATGGCACTCACGAGTCCGGGCGCCGGCCGGCCGGGTTGCGCGATCCCCGCCGGCCAGTGCGCGATCAGGTAAGTCTTCATGCCGGAGTCGTGCAGGCGCGTCTTGGCGCGCGGAAACGGCCGTCCGTTGTCGGCCATCACGAGGATGAGCGTGTTCTCGAGTTGCCCCTGCCGTGCGAGTTCGGCGACGACGAGACCGATGAAGTGGTCGAAGCGCGTGATCTCGTTCGCGTGCGAGGCGAGGTCGGCGCGCGTGACCTCGTCGTCGCGCAGATAAGGCGGCACCCGCACCTTCGCGGGGTCGTGCTTCGGCCCGTAGTCCGCCTCCCGCCATTCCGCGTCGGCGTCCCATTGGCGATGGGCGTCGAGCGCGGCGTACCATCCGAAGAACGGCCGGTCCCGCGGGCGTTCGCGCAGGAGGCGAACCCAGTTGGCGTGACCTCCGCCGTTACCCTCAGCCTTGCCGGCGTCGATGACGTCGAACGCCGTGGGCTGCGGCGCCTCGCCCGCGGCCGGCGGCGCCGAGGTCATGTGGTTCTTGCCGCTGAGGACCGTGTGATAGCCCGCTTCGCGCAGCATCCGGGGAAACCATGGCAGGTGGGCCGCGATCGGCTCGTGCAGCTCCGAGGCGCGGCCGTTATTGTGCGGGTAGCGGCCCGTCACGACGCTGCTGCGGCTCGGGCTGCAGCTGCTCGCCGTGAGGAAGGCCGCGTCGAAGCGGCGGCCCTTCGCCGCGAGCGCGTCGAGGTGCGGCGTGCGGGCGGTCGGGTTGCCGGTGCAGCCGAGGTCGTTCCAGCTCACGTCGTCGGCGATGAACAGGATCACGTTGGGCCTCGGATCGGCGGCGGTGAGGAGTCCGGCGGTGGCGACGAGCAGACCGATCGCACACGCGGCGCGGCGGAGGCGGGGCAGGGTGGGGCGGACCATGATGCGCGCGACCGTGCGGCGGGGCCGGGCGATGTCAACGGGCCGGGAACTTCGGGTCCGTGTTGACGCGGCGCGGGTCGCGTCGCCCAATTTGTCTTCGTCATGCGGTCCCACCTCGTCGCGCTACTCCTGGTCGCCGCCGCCGCTCCGGTCCATGCGGCCGAGGTCCCCGACTTCAATCGCGAGGTGCGGCCGATCCTTTCCAACAATTGCTTCCTTTGCCACGGTCCCGACGAGGAGGGCCGCAAGGGCGGGCAGAAGGGTCTGCGGCTCGACACCCGCGAGGGCGCGCTGGAGGACCTCGGGGGCGGGGCCTTCGCGATCGTCCCGGGGCAGCCTGAACAGAGTGAACTGCTGAAGCGCCTCGTGACGACGGATGCCGAGGAGCTGATGCCTCCGGCCAAGTCGGGTAAAAGCCTCACGGCTTCCGAAATCGACGTGCTGCGCCGCTGGATCGCCGGCGGCGCGCCCTACGCGCGCCATTGGTCGTACGAGCCGCCGGTGCGCCCGGAGCCGCCGGTGGTGGTCAACGCTGCGTGGCCGCGCGGTCCGGTCGACCGCTTCATCCTGTCGCACCTCGAGCGCGCGGGGTTGCACCCGCAGCCGGAGGCCGGCCGGCATGTGCTGGCCCGCCGCGTGTCGCTTGACCTGACCGGACTCCCGCCGACGCCGGAGGAAGTGGAGGCGTTCGTCGCCGACGCCGCGCCCGGCGCCTACGAGCGTTTCGTCGACCGGCAGCTCGCGAAGCCTGCTTACGGCGAGCATTGGGCACGCGGTTGGCTCGACCTCGCGCGCTACGCCGATTCCAAGGGCTACGCCGACGACCAACCGCGCAGCATCTGGCCCTATCGCGACTGGGTGATCAACGCGTTCAACGCCAACCTGCCCTTCGACCGGTTCACGCTGGAGCAGATTGCGGGTGACCTGCTGCCGGAGCCTACACGCGACCAGCTCATCGCCACCGGCTTCCACCGGAACACCATGAACAACACGGAGGGCGGCACCGACGACGAGGAGTTCCGTACCGTGGCGGTGGTCGACCGCGTCAACACGACGATGGCCGTCTGGATGGGAACCTCGATGGCCTGCGCGCAGTGCCACACCCACAAGTACGACCCGATCTCGCTGCACGATTACTTCCGGATGTACGCCTTTTTCAACCAGACCGAGGACGCCGACCGGAACGACGAATCCCCCGTGCTGGAGTTCCTCACCCCCTCGCAGCAGCGGCAACGCGACGACTGGGAGTCTGAGGCGGCCCGGCTCGACGCGCGGTTCGCGGCGGTACGTGACATCCATGCGGCGGCGGCGCGTGCCTGGGCGGAATACTTTCCGGCTCGTCCGTCCTGGGTCTCGCCGCGGCCGGCGTTGGCGCGGAGCGCGGCCGAAGCGGCGGTGACGATCGAGGACGACGGTCGTGTGAAGGTCGCGCCGGGGCAGGCCAAGGACACGACCTCGGTGGAGATCGCCGCGCCGGTGGGAGAGGCCTTCACCGCGTTCCGCATCGAGTCGCTCCCGGACGCCACTCTTCCGGGTGGCGGGGCGGGTGGCGCGGCGGGCAACTTTGTCGTCACGCGCGTACGCGCCGCAGTCCGGCCGCCGGAACCGCACCGTAACGCGCGTTTCATCCGCGTGGAACTGCCCGGCAAGGCGCGCGTGCTCTCGTTGGCGGAGGTCGAAGTCATTTCGGGAGGTCGCAACATCGCGTCGGAGGGTGTGCCCACGCAGGCCTCGGTTGCCGGTGACGCCGGTCCCTCCCGCGCGATCGACGGCCGCAAGGAGGGAAATCCCTCCGCCGCCACGCTGGTGCAGACCGAGATTGGCGACGACCCGTGGTGGGAGCTGGACCTTGGGGCTGATCTTCCCGTCGAGAGGGTCGTGCTCTGGGCGCGACTTGGGGAGGAGGCGACGCCGGGCGGGCTGCGCGTCACCGCCCTCGATGCGGCGCGGAAGGTCGTGCACGAGGTTGCCCCGCGTGAGGCCCCGCGCCCAAGCCTGACGGTTGACCTCGGTGCTCCGCGGGAACTGCCGCTCCTCGCCGCCGCGGCCGACTTTGTGCAGTCGGGCTACGATGCCTCGCTGGTGGTTTCCGATGCCGAGCCCAAGCGCCCCGCGAAGGGAGCCAAGGCGCCACTGCGCAAGGGATGGGCGGTCGGCGGCGCGAAGCAGGCCGCGCACGCGCTCATTGTTCAGCCGCGGGAGGCCTTCACCCTCGCGCCGGGCGAGCGGTTGGTCGTGACGATCGAGCAGCAATCTGCGGTGGCGAAGGCGACCCTGAATCATTTCCGCGTCGGCCTCACCCGAGAGCCGCGGATCGGCGAGGTGGTGCGCACGCCCGCGGCCGAGCTTGCGCTGCTCGGCCGTTCCTTGGCCGAGCGCACGGCGGAGGAGAACGCGCGGCTGCTCGATCACTATGTCCGTGAGGTCGCACCCGAGCTCGCGGCGGAACGTCGCCGGCTTGCCGACCTGCGGCGGCAGATCGCCGACCAGTCGTTTACCGCCACGCCCATCATGCGGGAACTGGCGGCTGACCAGCGGCGCAAGACCCACCTGCAGCTGCGCGGCAACCACCTGTCGCTCGGCGACGAGGTGGGGCCGGGCGTTCCCTCAGCCTTTCCTCCGCTTCCGTCCGGCGTCGCGCCTGACCGGCTGGCGCTCGCGCGCTGGCTCACCGATCCGGCCAACCCGCTCACCGCCCGCGTGCTCGTGAACCGGCTCTGGGAGTCGGTCTTCGGCACCGGGCTCGTCCGCACCAGTGAGGAGTTCGGCTCGCAGGGTGAGCTTCCCTCGCACCCGGAGCTTCTTGATTGGCTGGCGACCGAAATGGTCGCGGGCGGCTGGGACCAGAAGCGTTTCCTGCGCCTGCTCGTCACCTCCGCGGCCTACCGGCAGAGCTCGCGGGTGACGCCCGAGGCGCTCGCGGCGGACCCCGACAACCGCCTGTTGTCGCGCGGTCCTCGCCACCGCGCGGCGGCGGAGGTCGTGCGGGACCAGGCCTTGGCGGCGAGCGGTCTGCTCAGTCCCAAGCTGCACGGTCCGCCGGCGCGGCCTTACCAGCCGGCCTTCGACCTCAAGGCGGCGTTCGGCGGCGCGCTCGATTGGAAGACGAGCGAAGGGGAGGACCGGCACCGCCGCGGGCTGTACACCGAGTGGCGCCGCAGCAGCCCGTATCCCTCGATGGTGACGTTTGACGCTCCCAACCGTGAGGTGTGCACGCTGCGCCGCAACCGCACCAACACGCCCCTGCAGGCGCTCGTGACGCTCAACGATCCCGTCTACGTCGAGGCCGCTCAGGCGTTGGCTCGTCTCATCGGGCACGGCCCCGCGTCCGTGGAGGAGAAGGTGGGGGAGGGGCTGCGCCGCGTGTTGCTCCGTCCCGTTTCGGCGACGGAGGTGGCGCCGTTGGTCGCGCTCTTCCGTTCGTCGCTCGCCGTGTACACGCGCGAGCCCGAGCTCGCCGCCGCGATGATCGCCGACCCCGCCAATCCGCCGCCCGCGACTTTTGCGCCAGCGGAGCTGGCGGCGTGGACGGCCGTCGCCAACGTGCTCCTCAATCTCGATGAGTTCCTGATGAAGCCATGAGCCTGGTCCAAGAGCAGCTGCTGCACCAGACCCGCCGCCAGTTCCTGCGCGGAGCCGGCCAATTCAGCCTCGGCGCGATCGCCCTGCGCGCGCTCGGATCGCGGGCGGAGGCCGCGCCTGCCATGGTCAACCCCATGGCGGTGCGCCCGCCGCACTTCGCTCCCAAGGTGAAGCGGGTCGTCTACCTCCACATGTCGGGCGGGCCACCGCATCTCGACCTTTTCGACTACAAGCCCGAGCTCGTGAAGCGCGACGGCCAGCCCGCGCCTGACGACTTCATCAAGGGACGGCGCTTCGCGTTCACCACCGGCACGCCCACGCTCATGGGCTCGCCGCGCACCTTCGCCCGATATGGCGCGGGCGGCATCTGGATGTCCGACGCCGCGCCGCATTTCCACGGCATCGCCGACGAGATGTGCCTCGTGAAGTCGATGCACACCGACCAGTTCAACCACACGCCGGCCGAGCTCCTGCTCTTCACCGGCTCGCCGCGCGGCGGCCGCCCTTCGATGGGTTCGTGGGTCACCTACGGGCTTGGCTCCGAGAACGACAACCTGCCCGGCTTCGTCGTGCTGATCAGCAGCGGTACCCAGCCGAGCGCCGGCCAGAGCGCGTGGGGCACCGGCTTCCTGCCGTCCGTCTTCCAGGGCGTGCAATGCCGCTCCAAGGGCGACCCCGTGCTCTACGTGAGTGACCCGCCCGGCATGAACCGCGCCCTGCGCCGGCAGACCCTCGACGCCCTTCGCGCTCTCAATGAACGGCAGGCGGCCGATCTAGGGCATCCCGAGACTGTCACCCGCATCGCCCAGTACGAACTCGCGTTCCGCATGCAGGCGAGCGTGCCCGAGGTGATGGACATCTCGCGCGAGCCCGCCTCCGTGCTCGAGGCCTACGGCGCCGCGCCCGGTGAAGCCAGCTTCGCCAACAACTGCCTCCTTGCTCGCCGCCTGCTCGAGAAGGGCGTGCGTTTCGTGCAGCTCTTCGACTGGGGCTGGGACTTCCACGGCACCCGCGCAGCCGAGGACATCCGTGGCGGCCTCACGCGTAAGATGGCCCAGACCGACAAGCCCGTCGCTGCGTTCATCCGCGACCTGCGCTCCCGCGGGCTCCTTGACGACACCCTGGTGGTCTGGGGCGGCGAGTTCGGTCGCACGCCCTTCCGCGAGGGCCGCACCGCCAAGGGCGAGGTCCTCGGCCGCGATCACTTCCCCGATGCCTTCGCGGTCTTCCTCGCCGGTGGCGGCGTGAAGCGCGGGTTCTCGTACGGCGAGACCGACGAGCTGGGCTTCAGCGTCACGGAGAACAAGGTCCACGTCCACGACCTGCAGGCCACGATCCTGCACCTCCTCGGCTTCGACCACGAGCGCCTCACCGTGCGCTTCCAGGGGCGCGACCACCGGCTCACCGACGTCCACGGACACGTGGTCAAGGACATCCTGGCCTGAGCCGGGAACCACGAAGGGACACGGAGACGCACGAATTTCAGAGGAGCCGGGTCCGAGGTCCGGATCACGTCTGCCGTTCAGCATTGGGGGCGTGCGCTCATGCCCTCGTGGGTGAATGGATTCGTTTCGGTTGAAGATTCCGCCCGGGGCCCCGCGACTTTGGTCCGAGAGCGATTTCGGTCATGTATGTCGAAATTGACATATAAAGACGGTCGTGAACCTTTAGTACATGGAGCCGCTCGAGAAGCCCTTGGCCTGGCTGCATGGCGAGATAAGGACCCCGCCTTTTTCGTGTTAGGCCAGGATCGAGGCCGGGGTTCTGCTCCGGAGGCTGCAACGGGGTGAAACGCTCGGTCTGCCGCACTCCAGGCCGATGCCCTCCATCGGGCCGCGCGTTCATGAACTTCGGATTCCCGACCGGACTACGACGTGGCGAATTTTTTACCAGATCACCCCGGATGCCATCGTGATCGCGGAAGTCACGGCCAAGAAGACCCGGACCACCCCCGCCGGGGTGATCGCCAACTGCCGTGACCGGCTGCGCCGATTTCACAGCGCCTGAACAGGAAAATCAAAATGAAGACTGGAAAACGAAATCGACTCGAATCCGCGGGGTGGAAACTGGGATCGGCGGAGGATTTTCTCGGCCTCGACTCCGAGGAGGCAGCCCTGGTGAGCATCCGCGTAGCGTTGGCCGGTCGCCTCAGGGATCGTAGGCTGAAACTCGGCCTCTCCCAGGTCGCACTCGCCCGGAAGCTGGGCTCCAGCCAGTCCCGCGTGGCGAAGATGGAGGCGGCCGAGCCGGATGTTTCGCTCGACCTGCTCGTCCGAGCCATGCTGGCCATGGGTGCCAAGCCAAGCGACGTGGGTCGGGCGCTAGCCGCTGCGTGACGTTGCGTCGCGGCAGCCCGCCGCGGCTCCCCGGCGTTGACCGCGCCGCACCGGGGCGTCACGGTCGCCGGCGATGAAACCCCTCAATCGCCGCCACTTCCTCAAGTCGGCCTCCGCCTCCGGCGCCGGCCTCCTCATCCTTCCCACGGGCACGCTCTTCGGTCAGAGCCGCCCGAGCAACAAGCTCAACGTCGCCCTGATCGGCGTCTGGGGCCGCGGGCTCGCCCACTACAACACGCTGCGCAAGGAGAACGTCGTCGCGCTGTGCGACGTGAACGAACTGCGCTTCCCCGACGCGCTCAAGGCCTTCCCCGGCGCCAAGACCTACACCGACTGGCGCCAGCTGCTCGACAAGGAGCAGAAGAACATCGACGCCGTCGTCTGCTGCACCCCGGACCACCACCACGCGCACATCGCGATGTGGGCGATGAACCGCGACAAGCACGTCTACATGGAGAAGCCGATCGCGCTGACGGTCGAGGAAGCTCGCATGGTGCGCGCGGCTTACCTGAAGAAGCGCACGAAGCTCGCCACGCAGGCCGGCACCCAGCGGCACGCGCTCCCGAACTTCAACCGCGTGAAGGAAATGGTCCGCGACGGCGCCGTCGGCAACCTGCAGGGCGTCTTCGCCTGGGGTAACCGCCAACTGCCGCGCCCCGGCTATCTGCCCGCCGAGGGCTCCCCGCCGAAGACCCTGCACTACGACCTCTGGCTCGGGCCCTCTCCGGCCCATCCCTACAACCCCGGCTACTTCTCCGGCGGCCCCGGCGCGAATTGCCTTCAGTGGAACATGTTCTGGGACTTCGGCACCGGCCAGGTCGGTGACATGGGTGCGCACACGATGGACCTCGCTTGGAACGCGATCGACGCCACTTACCCGACGGCCGTCGAGGCGAAGGGGGATGCCTTCAACCCCGACGTCACCCCCGTGAAGCTCGAGGCGCACTTCGAGCATCCGGCCAACGACTGGCGCGGGCCGATCCGCGTGAGCTGGTACCAGGGCAAGGTTTTCCCGACCTCGCCCAAGAAGTACATCGACCTCGACGGCCTCGGTCACGGCGCGATGTTCAAGGGCAACAAGGGCGTGCTGCTCGCGGACTTCAATTCGCGCATGCTGCTCCCCGACGCCAAGGCCGACCTCACCGACTACAAGATCCGCCCTAAGGAGGCGCAGCTGCCCGAGATCGGCGACTTCCAGGAGCAGTGGATCAACGCCTGCAAGGGCGACGTCACCAAGACCTCCTGCAACTTCGACTACAACGGCCTCATGACCGAGCAGATGGCGCTCGGACTCGTCGCCTACCGCGCGGGCAAGAAGCTGAAGTACGACGGCAAGACCGGCCTCACCGACGACGCCGGCGCCAACCAGTACCTCGGCCGCAAGTACCGCGACGGTTGGCCGATCGACGCCTGATCGCTTCCGTTTCCGACGCCCGCCCGGCCAAAGCCCGGCGGGCGTCGTGCTTTCAGCCGCGCGGGCTGGTTTCCGCGCGGAACGATTCGCCCCCGCCTGCGTCCGCCCCTTCACCCACTTCCTCCGCCATGAATGCCCCCACCTTGCGGCGCGCCGCCCTGGCGCTCTCCGTCCTCTGCACCGCGCTTCGCTCCGCCGTCCCCTCCGAGCAGGAGGTTGTCGCCCTTTCGCCCTTCACCGTGCGCGAGGACAACGACAAGTCGTGGTTCGCCACCACCACGCTGATCGGGAGCCGCACGAACCAGGAACTCGCCCGGCTGCCGGCCACCGTCGACGTCATCACGGCCGATTTCATGCGCGACATCGGCGCCTTCAACATGGAGGACGCCGCGCAGTACGTCGCGGGCCTCAACGTCACCCCGCGCCTCGAGTCGCGCAACGACGACCGCATCAACTACCGCGGGCTCAGCGGCAACAGCAGCTCGCGCAACTTCTTCACGTGGTTCGTGCCGTCCGACGCCTACAACGTGGAGCGCTTCGACTTCAACAAGGGCTCCAACTCGATGATGTTCGGCGAGTCGCCCCCGGGCGGCGGCGCGACGGTCTACACCAAGCGGGCCCGCCCGCGGAACTTCGAGGAGGTCTTCGCCAGCTACGGGACCTTCGGGGTGTACCGCTTCCAGCTCGACGTGAACCGCCGCCTCACCGACACGCTCGCCGTCCGCTTCAACGCCGCCAACCGCCGCAACGCGACCTACGTCCGCGGCACCAACGACGTCTTCCGCGCGGGTCACCTCACGTTCACATACCAGCCGTTCCGGACCACCACGGTAAGGCTCGAGGTCGAGCGGGGGGAGACGCACCGCCTGCGCGCCGACAGCGCGCTCGCGATCAACGATGTGGCCGCCGCCGGCCGCGGCTTTTCCACCAACAACGTCTGGTACTACACCTCGGAGGGCGAGATCCTGTACCGCACGACGACCTTCCCGCCGCTGGCGATCGACCGCAGCGGGCCCTCGGGCAACGCGGTCTCCCTGCTCGCGGGCCAGCAGGCCGCGGTGCGGCTGCCGAATGGCACCTCGAAGGTCTTCTCCGGCTTCGACCAGTACACCAACATGCTCGGAACCGGTGACTACAACAACCGCATCTTCAACGTCGCCAACGTCACGATCGAGCAGATGGTCGGGAAGCTCGCGCTCGAGGTGGCGTTCAACCAGCAGTTCCAGCACGAGGACCGCAACGACAACTCCTTCGGCACAAGCCAGACGCCGCCCATCCTGAACGTCGACGGCGCCGGCCGTCCCTACGTCGACGCCTCGATCGGCGGCGCCGCCTACAAGATCTTCGGCAACATCGCCAAGGCCGGGCGCGTCTCCGCCGCGTACCCGTTCGACTTCGGCCGCTTCGGCAAGCAGTTCGTGGTGCTCACCGCCCTGCGCCAGCGCGACGCCAAGGACTCCCGCCGCATGGGTCTAGCCAACGAGCTCGGCGCCGGGCTCATCGCCAACAACGGCGTGCGCTTCCGCGCCTACCTCGACGATCCCGACTTCGGCAGCACGCGCTTCTGGGACCGTTTCCTCCTGCCCAACCTCGTCACCACCCCGACGTTCAAGCCCGTCATCTACGAGAACGTCACGATCACCGGGCCTTTCGCCGACATCCGCTACTCCGACACCCAGACCGCCTCGCTCTCCGGCGAATACTTCGGGGGGCGCCTTAACTCCCTCGTCGGTGCCAGCTGGAACCGCCTCCACCGCAAGATCCCGACCGAGGCCGCCTACGCGACCGATGCCCGGGGATACTTCCGCCATCCCGGCATGCCTTGGGACAACCCCGGTGCCTACGAGTACGACCCGCGTTTCAACCTCGCCGCGACGAGCAAGGTCGCCGGTCTCTCGTTTGCCCTGTGGCGCCGCGAGGTCGCCACCGTCAACGTCTACGGCGTCAACTCCGAGTCCTTCAGCTGGCAGTCGCGCCAGGTTTTCTGGGGGCCCGACATCGGACCCGTGCGGGGCAAGACTAAGGAGTTCGGTCTCAAGGGTGATCTCTTCGGACGGAAGATCTTCTATACCCTGGGATTCTTCGAGGTGAAGCGCGTCAACGCGCAGTATGCGTGGCTGCCCGACATCCTCAACGCCACGCAGCTCGAGGACCTCATCAATCCGAACAACGTCCTACCCGCCGACCCGAAGTACGTTCCGGTCGTGAACGGCCTCAACAACGAGCGCCGCACCGTGAACTCCAACGAGCAGTCGCGCGGCGTCGAGGCCACCCTGCAGGGCCAGCGTTGGCGCGGCCTGCAGACGCGGCTGACGTTTTCCTCCAACCGCGTGCGATCCCAGCCCGACTTCTCGCAGTTCATCGCGTACCTCGACGAAGCCGTGAAGCGCACCGCCGCGGCCGCGGCGCCAGGCGGCGACCCCGCGATGGCCGAGAACCCCACCTACCTCGCGAACGCACGCACCATCCTCGGCGCCAGCACCCTTACGAACCAGGTCGCCGGCCGCCGCAGCACGCCGTGGTCCGCCAGCCTCGTGGCCGACTACCAGGTGCCGTGGGTGCGCGGCCTCCGCGTGGGCGTCAATGGCACCCTCACACCCGACTACAACATCGCGATCTTCGAAGGTGTGGTCTACAAGGGCGGCAAGGCCGCGCAGTTCGGCGGCTACGCCATGTACGACCGCCGCCTGCTCGGCCGCCAGATGAGCTTCCGTCTCGGAGTGCAGAACGCGTATGACCTGCTGAACGGCGATAGTCCCTACCGCGTCACCGGCGCCACGTCGTTCAACGCCGCCGCCCGCCGGCCGAACTACATCTACCGCTACGCCGAGCCGACCACCTTGAGCCTCAGCGTGAACACCCGTCTCTGATGCCGGCGTCTCGGCCGACGCTCCGCCGACCCGCGTCTTCCGAAAAAACCGTTGACTCTCCTCGGGGCGTCTGGGTTCTTGGCCGGCTTATTTCCTGACGAACGATCATGGCCAACACGAAATCCGCCATCAAAGCCGCCCGCAAGGCGCGTCGCCTCACCGACCGGAACCGGGGCGTAAAGACCCGGATCAAGACCCTGCGCAAGCGGCTCGATGAACTCCTGGCCAAGAAGGACGCCGCCGGCGCCAAGTCCGCCGCAGCAGCCTATTCCTCGGCGATGGACCGTGCGGTGAAGTCGGGCGTCGTCCACCGCAACGCTGCTTCCCGCGCCAAGGCGCACGCCGCGAAGGCGTTCACCGTCGCCTGATCCCCCCGGGAGAAATCCACTTTACACCCCTGATCGCGCGCCGCACGGTGCCGCGGTCGGAACTCCGAACACCATGGGCAACCTGAAGAAGAAACGCCGGCTGAAGATGAACAAGCACAAGCGCCGCAAGCGCTTGAAGGCCAACCGGCACAAGAAGCGTACCTGGCAGAAGTAAGGCCGCTTTTCCGGCCTTCCGCCTCCGCAAACCCGCCCTTTCCGGCGGGTTTTTGTTTTTCCGCGGTGGCCGCGGTGGCTTTTCCCCGACCGGCGTCGCCTCCGCACCCCGGTCCGCGGATCGGGGTTTGGCGGGGGATTTGAACTTGTAAGCTGCTGCCGCGGGCCGAAATCTGCGGCGCAGTCGGCGACGGGGAGTCGGGCAACCGGACGCTCCGTGCCGCGCCCTTTTTACCCGCCATCCGTCCCTTCAGTCCCGCATGCTTTTCTCCCGGAAGCCCCTGGGCCACTTCGTCTCCCTGAGCGATCAGGGCATGCAGGCCGCGCGGACCTCGGCTCCTTCGGCTCCCTTCGTGGTGGAGGACCTGCGGGAGTGCCCGGCCGGTGATGCCGCGTTGCGGGGCGAAATGCTCCGGCAGATCAAGGGCGGCCGCTCCGCCGGCAGTTACCTGCAGGCCGTCGTCGGCGCGCATCCGGCGCGGCGGCTTGTGCGGCGTCACACGATAGACCCCAAGCGTGCCAAGGAAACGGGGTACCTCGCCGAGGTGTGCACGCAGCAGTTCCGCATCGATTTCGACAGGTACGCCATCGCGGTCGTCAACGCGGCCGACGGCTCCGAATTTGATCCCGCGGGCACCGTGCAGAAGGACATGCTCTTCTGCGGCCTGCCCTCGGACGACGTCGCCGTGCTGCAGGAGGAGTTGCTCGGCTCCGGGGTCTATCCCCGCCGTCTTGAACTGGGCACGGTGGCGTTGCTCGGCGGCGTGGCCGATTGCCTCGCACATTCGCGTTCGAAGACGCCTGTGCTCGTGGTCGAGGTGGGAGCCGACGTCACGCACACGTTCATCGTCACCGCCTCGGGGGTCGAGGTATCGCGGCCCATCGCCCACGGGCACGCCGCGATGGTCCCGCTCGTGCAGAAGGAGCTCGGGTTGAAGGATGAGGAGGCGGCGAGGAAGCTGTTTTTCGCGAACACCTTCGACTTCACCGGCCTCGGCCCCGTGCTGCTGAAGCGCCTCGTCGCCGACCTGCAGTCCTCGACCGGCTTCTATGAGGTGCAGACCGGGCAGTCGGTGGGCCAGATTCTCACGACCCAGCTGCCTGGACCGCTCGCTTGGCTCGACGGGGCTCTCGCTTCAGCCCTCGGCCTGCCCGCCTTCCGACCCGACCCGCTCCCGTGGCTCGCCAGCCGGCAGGTCACCGTGCCCGATGCCTTGGCCGCGACCGCGCGAGATCCGCGCTGGTTCGGGCTGTTTTCCTTGATGGTCCAAACCAACGCCGCCGATGCCGTCCCTGTTCCGGAAAAAAAGTGAGGAGGCGGCCGCGGCGGTGACGCCGGCTTGGCATCCCGACTTCCGCGACCGCGGGCTCCTGCCCGACGTCAAGGTCGTGCGCACGGCCTTCTTCGTGAACGGCGGCGCGGTCTTCGCCGTGCTCGCCCTCGCGGTCTACGTCGCCTCCGAGGAGATACACCTGCGAGCGCTCGACACGCAGCTCGCCGAGGAGCAGGCGAAGATCGACCGCGCGAAGAAGGGCAGCGATCAGGCGGTCGCCGCGTTCAAGAAGTTCCAGTCCGATGAGGCGGTGGTGCAGGAGGTGGACGGTTTCGTAAGGTCCCGTCCGCCGGTCTCGGCGGTCATCCGTCGCATCGGGGAGACGCTGCCGCCGGATGTTGCGGTCGATGCGCTGGAGTTTGGCGCCGACGGGCTGGTGCTCCGGCTCTCGCTGCGCGGCGAGGCCGTCGCGGCCAGCGGGCGGGCGACGGCCTACCTCGAGCAGTTGAAGGCCGACCCTCAGCTCGGTGCGTTCGGGGAGTTCATCTTCGCGCAGGCGCCGGAGCGTAACCCGGTCTCGGGCCGGATCTCCGTGCAGTTCCGCCTGCGCTACAAGCCGGCCTCCGGAGGGAAGAAGTGATGACCAACGAGGAGGCCCTGCAGTTCATCCGCCGCAATCCGGTCGGGGTGGTGTGCTTCGTCCTCGCCCTCGTCCTCGGGGGTTGGACCTATTACCGCTCCGACGCCGGCCCCGCCCTCGAGGAGGAGCTGAAGCGCCGGCAGGCCGATGCCGTGCGGCTGGAGAACAACGTCAAATATTCGGCCCAGCTGAAGGAGCAGCTCGACGCCCTGCAGGCCGCCGCGAAGCAGATCGACGCCCGCGTCGTGCGCGCCGGCCAGGTCGGCGCCAACATGCAGTTCTTCTATCAGCTCGAGAGCGAGACCGGCGTGAAGCTCAAGGATCTGCGGCCCGCCGCGGTCGCGCCCCCGGCCAAGGGCGCCAAGTCCCCGTTCGTGCCCGTCGGCTTCTCCCTTTCGGCCGACGGCTCCTACGTCCAACTCCTCAATCTCCTGCGGCGCATCGAGTCGGGCCCGCGCTACGCGCGCATCGTCTCCGCCTCGCTCAGCGGTTCCCTCTCTGACCGTCGCAGCCCGCTCACCCTTTCGCTCAGCGTCGAACTGCTCGGTCTGCCATGATCCCGCGTCTTCGCCCCGCCGTCCTTACCGTCGTCGCGTTCGCCGCCGCGGCAGTCCCCGGCCTGTTCGCCGCTTCGCGCGTCCTCTCCGACGTCCAGCCTCCCCAGAGGCGCCAGGCGACCCTCGACCTCGCCCAGGGTCTCGCGCGGCGGCCCGACCCCGAGCCGCTGCCCGCCGACCTGGCTTCGCCCTACAACCCGCCCGGCTTCGACCGGCCGGATCCCGCCGCCGCGCCGGCCGCCGCGGCTGCCCCCGCGGCTTCAGCTGCTGCCGCCCCGGCCGCCGCCGCGCCCGCGACTCCCCGCGAGACGCTCGAGGCCATCGCCGCCCAGATCGCCCCTTCCGGCACCATGATCGTCCGCGGCAAGCCCCGCCTCTTCATCGCCGGCCGGCCCTTCGAGGTCGGCACCCGCTTCACCGCCACCTACAACAACGAGGACTTCGAGCTCGAGCTCGTCGCCATCGACCGCACCACGTTCACGCTGCGCTACCGCGGCGAGGACGTCACCCGGCCCATCAAACCCGCCCGCTGACATGAAACGATCGCCCCTGCCGGCGTCCCGGCTCCTCCTGCTCGCCCTTGCCGCCGGTCGCCTCCTCGCCCAGCAGCCGGCTCCGGTCCCAGCCGCCGCTACCGCCCCGTCCGCGCCCCCGGCCGCGGCCGCCCCCGCCGTCGAGATCAAAGCCTCCGCTGCTCCCGCGGGCGATGCCCTCGCCAAGTCCCGCGACTCCGGGCGCGACACGCTTTCGGTCGACTTCCCCGACGAGGACATTCGCAACATCCTCCGCAACGTCGCCGACCTCTTCGAGCTCAACCTGGTCATGCCCGAGGCCCTCAAGGGCAAGGCCACCGTCAAGCTCCGCGACGTCACCTGGCGCCAGATCTTCGAGAACATCCTCCAGCCCGTCGGCTACACCTACAAGGAGGAGGGCAACATCATCAAGATCCTCAGCAATGAGACCCTCGCCCAGGAGCCGGTCTCCACCGAGGTCTTCGTCATCAACGACGCCCGCGCCGCCGACATCATGGCGACCGTCACCTCGCTCGTCGACGCCGCCGCCGGCGGCAAGATCGTCGTCGACGCCCGCAGCAACAGCCTCGTCGTCACCGAGCGGCCGTCGCGCATGAACCGCATCCGCGCGATCATCCAGCAGCTCGATCGCGCCACCGACCAGGTGATGATCGAGACCAAGTTCATCGAGGTCACCGACAGCGACGTGAAGAACCTCGGCGTGAACTGGTCCTCCCTCGCCAACTACGAGATCGCCGCCGGCAACCTTGGCGGGACCTTCCAGCGCAACCGCGACCAGGTGGGCAGAGGTGGCTCCGACCGTAACTCCAGCAACACCGTCAACGACACCCGCGGCACCACCCGCGCCTCCACCGCCGGCACGACCAACGAGTCCTCCAATACCAGCGGCTCCACCCAGTCGTCCGGCTCCAACAACTCGAGCTCCGTCACCTCCACCGGCGGCGTCGTCACCCCGACTTCCACCACCGGTTCCACCGGCACGCTCGGCACCACCGGCTCCGCCACCAGCACGTCGGGCTCCTCCAATTCCGTCACCGACGACGTCAACAACGTCCTCACCAACACCGCCAACACCGCCTTCAACTCGCTTGCCTCCTTGGTGAACAACGACGGCACCGCCCGCACGCTCAACGCCGTCTTCTCCGCCAGCGAGTTCCGCCTCGTCCTCAGCGCCCTGCAGTCGCAGACGCAGGTCAAGATCGTCTCCAACCCCACCGTCGTCACCCTCAACAACTCCGAGGCCGTCATCAACGTCGGCCAGGAGCGCCCGATCCCGCGCTACCAGTACAACCAGCAGACCGGCAACCTCGAGGTCAACGGCTTCGACTTCAAGCCGATCGGCGTCATCCTCAAGGTCACCCCGCAGGTCAACGCCGCCGGCCGCATCAAGCTCGCCGTCTCCCCGGAGGTGAGCCAGTCGATCAACAACGTCGTCTTCAACGGCAACCAGATCCCCATCATCGACACCCGGAAGACCTCCACCACGGTGTCGCTCGCCGACGGCTACACGATGGGCATCGGTGGCCTGCTCACGTCGTCCTCCTCCAACGGCGGAAACCGCGTGCCCGTCCTCGGCGCCATTCCGGGCCTCGGACGACTCTTCCGCAGCGACAACAAGCGGCAGGAGATGACCAACCTCATCATTTTCATCACCGCCAAGACCCTCAGCGCCGACGGCGCCCCGGTCGAAAAGGTCTTCGACTCCGAACGCGTGCGCGGACTCAACCTCCGTCGCGAGGATCTGCCCGGACACCGCGATGGCTCCGATCCCTTCGTCAAGGACCCCGCCCCGAAGGCCCCCGCCGCCAAGTAAAGCCCCGCAACCCACGAGGCCCCCATGAAAACTTGGCTCCGCATCCTCGCCGCGGCGGCGGTTCTGTCCCTGGCTGGCCCGCTGGCCGCGCAGACCCTCTCGCCCTCCGGACTCGCCGTGACGCCGTCCACCGCGGCGCCGGGCGACTCGGCCGTAATCACATTATTGATCGCCAATAGCCACCCGACGCTAGCGGTGCCCGCGGGAACCGCGGTCAACGGAACCGTCACGTTCACCCATCGCGTCACTTCGTTTTCCTTTAGCGTCAGCGGTGACTTCACGACCTCGAGCGCCGTGGCTGCCGCAGGGGCGGTGGGCTCCTTCACCCGCTCGGTAACCATTCCGTTCAACGGATCCATTCAGGCGGGGCAATATAATGCCGCGGTCTCCGGTCTAACGGTCCCTGGAGGAATCACTTTCTCGTCTACCTCAACCTCCTCCAACAGTGTACTCACCGTCACGGGAAAGCCCGACCTCCGGATCACAGGGCTCTCCTATGCGGCGAGCACTTCGTATCGCGGCGGCGACCAGATCGGCATGACGCTGCGGTTCACCAACCAGAATCGTACCAACGGCACCTACAACGTGCCTTTCACGCCGGGCTTCACGGGCTCCGCCGCCTTCGCCCGCATCGAGGTTGTCCTATCCGCCAATCCGACTTTCGGCGACGGTGACGACTTCCGGCTAACGCTCACTGATATCTCAGCGGCTTCGTTGGTTCCGATGACCGGCAACGCAGGCAGCCAATTCCTGAACGCTGACGATTCCGACCGGACTATAACCTGGACCCAGATCCTCCCGGGCAATTTCTCCGGCTCCTACTACGTCCTCGCCAAGATCGATTCGCTCAACGGCGTCGATGAGAACGATCCGCCGGCGCTGACGGTTAACGGTAACAACATCTGGGCTGGCGACACGTCGCTCAATCCCACGGCCACGCTCATCAACCTGCTGCCGTCCAACTTCCCGACGGTCTACACCGCCAGCCGCGCTTCCGGCGCCGCCACCACGGCCAACGGTTACAGCGACAACCCGTCCATGACCGCCGACGGGCGTTACGTCGCGTTCGCGTCCGACGCCACCAACCTCGTCACCGGCGACACCAATGGCGTGCGCGACGTTTTCCTGTACGACGCCCAGACGAATCTCGTCCGGCGCCTCAGCGTCTCGCTCCAGGGCACGCAGGCGACCGGCGCCTCGGGCAACCCGGTCATCAGTGCCGCCGACGGCCGCCACGTCGCCTTCGCCTCCGAGGCTCCGAACCTCGTCATCGGCGACACCAACGGCTTCAGCGACATCTTCGTGGCCGACACCCTCACGGGCGTCCTCACCCGCATCAGCGGCGCCAACGCGACCGGAGGGCAGGCCAACAACCCGAGCTTCCGCCCGGCCATCAGCCAGACCGGCCGCTTCATCGCGTTCGAGTCCACCGCGACCAACCTCACCGCGACCACCACCGCGGCCGGCCGCAGCCACATCTACCTGCACGACCGCGACGTTTCCGGCAGCGGCACCTTCGACACCCCGGGCAACACGTCGACCGTGCTGGTCGACACGACGCCCGCGGGCGCCGAGGGCGACAATCACTCGATCCAAGCCGCGCTGAGCGCCGACGGCTCCACGATCGCCTGGACCTCGGACGCCACGAACCTTGTCGCCGGCGATGCCAACGGGCAACGCGACGTTTTTCTCCGCCCGCGCACGGGTGCCGGGCTCGGCACGACGCGCCTCGTCAGCGTAGTCAACGGCACGGGTGCGCAGGCCAACGGCGCGAGCCAGACGCCCGCGCTGAGCGCCGACGGCCGCTGGATCGTCTTCGCCTCGGTCGCGAGCAACCTCGTTCTGGGTGACTCGAATAATGTCTCGGACATCTTCGTCTACGACGGCGCCGCGGCCGTCGCCGCGCCGGTGGTCACGCGGGTGAGCGTTTCCTCGGCGGGGGCGCAGGCCTCCGACCCGAATGTTCCCGCCGCCCAGCTCGGCAGCATTAACCCCACGATCAGCGCCGACGGCCGCTACGTCGCCTTTGCTTCGCTCGCCAACAACCTCACCGCGGGCGACACCAACGGGCAGGGTCAGGCGCAGGATTCCAACAACGCTCTGGATGTCTTCGTGCGCGACCGGCAGGCGAGTGGGGCGGGTGCGTTCGACGTCCCGGGGAACGTCGCAACCCAGATGGTCAGCGTGAACCCCTTTGGCTACCAGACCAACGGCATCCTGGGCGCGCCGAGCACGGCCGCCTCCAACATCTACCCGGTCATCAGCGCCAACGGCCGCTTCGTCGCGTTCCCGTCCGATGCCGAGAATACCGGCGGTTTCGCCTACGGCGCGACGAACCTCCTGCCGCTCGATTCCAACGGTGTGCGCGACGTCTTCCTTTTCGATCGCCGCATCAGCGCCTCGGTCACGCCCGCGACGCCGCCTTCCGTCAGCATCACCAGCCCGGGCGATGGGTCCGCGCTGCTGGTCAACACCGCCATCCGCGTCTCCGCCAGCGCCACCACGACGCTCGGTGTGGTCTCGAGCGTCCAATTCTTCGTCAACGGCGCCAGCCTCGGCACGAGCACGGTCTTCCCGTACTCGGCGGTATGGACGCCCACCGCGGTCGGCTCCTACACGTTGAGCGCGCTCGTCACCGACAGCTTCGGCAACATCGGGGTCTCCTCCAACGTGCGCGTCACGATCAACGCGGCGCCGTCGGTCGGGATCACCAGCCCCACGGCCTCCTCGGCCCTCACGTCCGGCGTCGCCACCACGATCACCGCCAGCGCCTCGGCCTCGAATCCGGGCGCGACCATCGCGAACGTGCAGTTCTACGTGAACGGCGCGGCGCAGGGCGCGGCCGACACCACCGCGCCTTACTCCGTGGCTTGGACGCCGCCGGCCGCGGGTAACTTCACGCTCACCGCGGTCGCCACCGACAGCGTCGGCACACAGGCGACTTCGGCCTCGGTTTCCGTGACCGTGACCGCCCCCGGCGGCGGTGGTGGCGGGGGCGGGCCGACGTTGCCCGTGGTGACCCTCGTTTCCCCGGCCAACGGTTCCACCTTGTCCGTGAACGTGGCTCAGACGCTTGTGCCGAACGCCAGCCTGGCCGGCGGTTCGATCACCAGTGTGTCTTATCAGGCGAACGGCACCGCGGTCGGCACCGCCGGCGTTTATCCCTTCACCGTCGAATGGAAGCCGACCTCGCCCGGGAGCTACTCGCTCACCGCCACAGCGACGGGCAGCAACGGCGCCTCGGCCACTTCGGTCGCCAACGTCGTTACCGTCTCGGCGGGCACCGCCCCCGGCGTCGGGATCGCGACTCCGACCAACGGCGCCACGGTTTCGGCGGGCGCCGCCCAGACCGTCGTCGTGAGCGCCTCGGCCAACACCGGCACGATCGCTTCGGTCGAACTCTTCGCCAACGGGGTCTCCGTCGGCTCCGACGCGAGTTTCCCGTACAGCTTCTCCTGGACCCCCGCCGGCGTCGGCACCGTGGTGCTCACCGCGGTCGCCACCGACTCGCAGGGTAACCGCACGCCGAGTCCGGCGGTGAGCGTGACGATCGCCGCCGTCAGCGCCGGGTCGCCCGCCGTATCTCTCACCAGTCCCGCCGCCGGAGCCTCGTTGCCCGTCGGGGTCCCCGTCCAGGTCAACGCCGCCGCCACCGACGCCGACGGCACGGTCGCTCAAGTCGAGTTCCTCGCCAACGGCGCTTCGCTCGGGGTCGACGCCACGTATCCGTACTCCGTCTCTTTCACTCCCAGCGCGACCGGTACTTACGTGCTCACCGCGCGGGCGACCGACAACGGCGGCAACGTCTCCACCAGCGCCCCGCTTTCCGTCATCGTGAGCGGGGGCACCGCGCCGAGCGTCGCCCTCGACGCCCCGGCGAACAACGCGACCGTGGGCGTCAACGCGCCCGTCACGCTCCGCGCCACCGCCACCTCCACCAGCGGTTTCATCACCGGCGTGCAGTTCTTCGTGAACGGCGTCGCGCTCGCGACCGATACCGCCTTTCCGTACACGGCCACGTGGACGCCCGCCGCGACCGGCGGGTACGTCCTCAGCGCACGCGCGACCGACAACCTCGGGAACGTCACCGATTCCGGCGTCGTCGCGCTGACCGTCGCATCCTCGGCCGCGCCCACGGTCGCGGTCTCCAACCCCGCCAACGGCAGCGCCTTCGTCGTCGGCACCGCGCTCACGCTCACGGCCGATGCCGCCGACGTCGACGGCACCGTCACCGCCGTGCAGTTCCTGGTGAACGGTCTGCCGCTCGGCGCGCCCGATGTCGCCGCGCCTTATTCGGCTCCGTGGACACCCGTTGCCGCCGGCGCCTTCGCGATCACCGCGCAGGCGACCGACAACAATGGCAACATCACCACCGGCGCCGCGGTCAACGTGACGATCGGCGCCAACGCCGCTCCGACCGTCGCCCTCACGAGTCCGGTCGCCGGCGCCTACGCGTTGGGCAACACCGTCCTCGTCGGTGCCGCGGCCAACGACGCCGACGGCAAGGTCACAGCGGTGCAGTTCTTCGCCAACGGCCTCTCGATCGGTTCCGCCGCCGCGGCCCCTTACACCGTGACCTGGCGCCCGCCGCTGGCCGGCAATTACGCGATCACCGCGCAGGCCACCGACGACGCGGGCAACGTGGCCGTCACTTCCTCTGTCGCGATCGCGGTCTCGGCCGTCGCCGCTCCCGCCGTGACGATCACCAATCCGGCCGCGGGGGCGGTCTTCGTCGCGGGCAACCCCGTCGCGTTCACGGCTTCGCCTGCCGGCGGCAACGGCCCGATCGCGCAGGTCCAATTCTTCGTGAACGGCGCCAGCCTTGGCGCGCCCGACACCGCCTCGCCGTACGCGGCGACCTGGACGCCCCTCGCGGCGGGCACCTACAGCCTGCTCGCGGTCGCGACCGACAGCGCGGGCCTTTCCTCTTCCACCGCGGCCACTCTGACCGTGAGGGTCGACGGTAACCGGCCGCCCACCGTCGCGCTTTCGAGCCCGCCGGCGGGTGCCAGCGTGAACAGCGGGGCGACGGTCAACCTGTCCGCGGTGGCCTCGGATCCCGACGGCACCGTGGCGACGGTTTCCTACCTAGCCAACGGCAACGTGGTGGGTACCGCGACCACCGCGCCTTTCGCAGTCGCTTGGGTGCCCGGCGCCGCCGGTTCCTACGTGGTGGCCGCGCAGGCGACCGATAATTCCGGCAACGTGACGCTTTCCACGCCAATGACGGTGACGGTGATCGCGAACCGAGTTCCGACCGTGGCCGTGACCGCCCCGGGCACGGGTTCGGTCGCCCGTGTCGGCACGGTCACCAATCTCACCGCGACGGCGTCCGACGCCGACGGCACCGTGGCGAGCGTGCAGTTCTTCGCGAACGGCGTCGCGCTGGGCGCGGCGGACACGACGGCGCCCTACGCCGCCGCGTGGACCCCGGCGGCCGAAGGCGTTTACCGCATCACGGCGCTCGTCCTCGATAATTCCGGCGCGAGTGCGCTTTCGATGGAGACCTACGTGCTGGCGGTGGCGCCGGGGGCGAAGGGCGCCGATACCGTCTACGCCGGCAGCTACGCCGGCGGCGCCGAGAGTGGACGCTTTGCGGCGATCTCCGCGCGCGGCACGCACGCCACGATCATCGCCTACTCCAGCGCGCCGACGGGTCGCGTGTACTTCCAATCAGGTGTGCCGATCGACTCAGCCGGCGGTTTTGCGCTCACCGACGCCGCCGGGCGATTGCTGGTCAACGGCTCGCTTTCCGACACCGGCGCCACGGGTACGCTCGACGCCGGGCGGCTCACGTTCATTGGTGCGGCCGCGATCGGCTCGACTCCGGTCGTGCCGGCCGGCCTCTACACCGGCGGCATCAGTGGACGGCCCGACAGCGTGCTCGCGGTCATCGTGGGCGCGGACGGTTTGGTGGCGGCCTATGTGGCCGACGGTACATTCCGCGACGCCGGGGCGACGACCGTCGACGCGCGCGGTTCGTTCACGGTCGCCACGGCGGCGGGCACGCGGCTCGTCGGCCGCATCGACCCGGCCACGGGATTCCTCACGGGCACGCTGACGGGCGGGCCGGGCGGGTCAGTTTCGGCGGCCCTGTGCTCAGGCGCGGCCTTCAGCGACGGTGCGCTGCGCAACCTCTCGACGCGCGGACAGGTCGGCACCGGGGCGAACGTCCTGATCGCCGGCTTTGTCGTGGCGGGCGACACGCCCAAGCGCGTCCTTGTGCGGGCGGCCGGGCCCTCCTTGTCGGCGTTCGGCGTGACCGGCGTGTTGACCGATCCCCAGTTGCAGATTTTCGGGGGCGGTTCGCTCGTCGCCGAGAACGACAATTGGGGTGGCACGGTGCCGCTGATCACGGCGGCGGGGCAGGTGGGGGCCTTTGCCTTTGACGCGGCTTCGCGGGATGCGGCGGTCGTCGCTACGCTCCCCCCGGGTGCCTACACCGCGCAGGTTTCCGGCGCGGGCGGTGGCACCGGCGTCGCCTTGGTGGAACTTTACGACGTGGATGCCGCGCAGCCCTTCACCCCGCAGAAGCTGGTGAACGTGGCGACGCGCGGATTGGTCGGCGCCGGACAAGGCCAGCTGATCGCCGGCTTCGTGGTGAGCGGCAACACCGCCAAGAAGGTGCTGGTGCGCGCCGTCGGGCCGACGCTCGGCCGCGCGCCGTTCAACGTGGCCGGCACGCTGGCCGATCCACAGCTGCGGCTCGTGCGCGGCGCCGACACCGTGGTGCGCGAGAACGACAATTGGGAGAGCGGTAACGACGCCGCGCTGGTGGCAGACGCCGCCGTGAGGGTGGGGGCCTTCCCGCTCACGGCCGGCAGCCGCGACGCCGCGCTTCTCCTGAACCTGCCGCCCGGAACTTACAGCGCGCAGGTGACGGGCCCCGGTACGACGACGGGCATCGCGCTCGTCGAGGTGTACGAGGTTCCCTGACGGAACGAAGGAACTGGGTAACCGAAGGTCGGGGGGCATCGGAGGCGAATAATCCGTGATTTCGCGGAAGTTCGGTTCTGATTGGTCATTTTATTTCAGTCGCTTACCTTCCTAGTTCTCCATGTGCAGCTTCCGACCAGAGTCCGTTGCCGCGCCCTCCATCGCCCCTACGCGGTCGCACGCCTTCGCGGGAGTCTTCAGGTTGCTCGGGCCTTCGATGGCGGAGCTCGACCGGCTGCTGCGTGCGCAGTTGGAACAGTTCGAGCCGGAAATCCGGCCGATGGTGGAGTATTGCGTCGATACCTCGGGTAAGCGCATCCGGCCGGCCCTCGTCTTCCTGAGCGGCTGGCGCGACGGGGCGGCGGCGCCGGCTGACCTCGTGCGGGCCGCGGCGGTCGTGGAGTTGGTCCATTTGGCGAGCCTCGTGCACGACGACATCATGGATTCCGCCGACCTTCGACGGAACCGCCCGACCGCGATGCGCGAGTACGGGCCGGCGGCGGCGGTGCTGCTCGGAGACGCGTTGTTTGCCCACGCGCTGCATCTCGCGACCCAATACCCGACCACCGAGGTCTGCGGGGCGGTGTCCGAGGCGATCCGGCGTGTGTGCGCCGGCGAGATCGTGCAGACCCTGCGCCGCGGCTCACTGGCGGTGACGCGCGCCGACTACCAACGGATCATCGACCTGAAGACGGCGGAGCTTTTCCGCGTCTCCTGCCACCTCGGCGCGCGGCTCGCGGGGTTCGCCGATGGTTACGTGGAGGCGGCCGCGCGTTTCGGCCGTCACCTTGGAATCGCGTACCAGATCTACGACGACCTGGCGGATTTCTTCGGTGAGGAGGGCAGGATCGGCAAGACCCTCGGCACCGACCTCGCGAGCGGGAAGCTCACGCTTCCTTTGCTCCAGCTGATGGAGCGCCTGCCCGCGACCGAAGCCCTTGCCTTGGGTGAGGAAATCGGCGGCCGCGCGCCGGCTCGGCTGGAGCTCCGGTTGAAGCAGATGTCGGAAATGGACGTCTTCACGGCGGTGGCCAAGGAGATCGAGACTGAACTGGCGCAGGCGGATGCAGCGTTGCGACCCTGGTCGGCCGTGCCGGGCGCCGCTCGCTTGGCCGAACTCGGCGACGTGCTGCGCGCGCAAGTGGCTTCGCTCCGGCGCTGAGCCCCCGCCCGTCGACCCGCCCCAATGGGGTCGGGGCGTTCGTTGTGACAATCCTGGTTTGGGACCGGCTTGGAAGCATCGAACGCCCTGACCCCTTTGCGTGCGCGAGTGGTTTTTCCGTTTGCGCCGTCGTGGGGCGCGACGTTCGTTATCGATGTGACTGACGCGGCCAAAGTCATGGGAAAGGCGCTGGTGGCGACGCCGGAGCGCCTCCAGGAGGCCGATGCCGACATGGCGATCGTGCGGCGCGTCCACGCCGGTGACGTCGCGGCCTTTGACCAATTGATCCTGCGCTACCGCGAGCGCGTGTTCGGCATCGTCTACAACCTCTGTTCCAATCGCGAGGACGCCGCTGACCTCACGCAGGACACGTTCATCAAGGCGTTTCAGTCCATCCAACGCTTCCAGGGCCAGTCCTCGTTCTTCACGTGGCTCTACCGGATCGCGGTCAATTCCACCCTCAGCCACCTCCGGAAGGCGCGCCTTCGGTCGTTCTTCAGTCTGGAGCGGATCGATTCCGACGAGCCGGTTTCAAAGGAAATCATTGATGCGCTTACGGATACGACGGGAGCCGATCGCGAATCGTTCGTCCGTGAACTTCAGGAAAAATTGAACGATGCGCTGCAAAAACTGTCTATCAAGCATCGTACCGTGGTGACTTTGTTCGAAATTGAGGGCCTCAGCCACCAGGAGATCGCCGACATCATGGAATGTTCGGTGGGCACCGTGCGTTCCCGGCTCCACTACGCGAAGCAGCAGCTGCAGGCGGAATTGCAGCCGTACATCCGCCGATGAACCGCGACGGCAAACGCCCGGTCTCCCTCGAGGACCTGCTGCGCCTCAAGCGCGCGGAGCGGCCGCCCGAGGTCTTCTGGGCCGACTTCGACCGTCAACTCCGTGCAAAGCAGCTCGCGGCGCTCGTGGAAAAGCGGCCGTGGTGGCAGGGCTGGTCTCTTGGCAGCATCGTGGCGGGGCTTCGTCGCCACCCTCTTCCGCTCGGCGCGGCCGTCGCCTTGGGCGTCGCCTATCTCGGGCTCCGGTCGGGCTCTGATCGCGTTTCCGCGCCGGCCGACGTCCCTTCATCCGCCGTGGTCGCGCAGATGGCCCAGTCGTCGGTGGTCGGTCCCGAGACTCCGTCCGTAGCCCAGGTCGACGCCCCGTTGTCAGCTTCGGCGCCATCGTTCGTCGCGGCGATCCCCGCCGCTCCGGTGGCGGGCGCCCCGGCCGAGTCCGCGGAAACCGCGCCTGACCCGAGCGCCTCTGCCGCCACCTTCGCGTCGGCCGAGCGAGAGGCCGACCGGCTGTTGTTCGTTTCGTCCGTACCGCTCTCCCTCGAGGCGCAGTCATCGCTGCTGATGGCGCAGTCCGAGCCGCTGTCCTCCGGTGCTTTGCTGGGGGGAGCCACCAGACTCGAAGCGCGTGCTCCCGCCTCGCGGGTTGCCGTAGAGCCGTTGCGGCAGATGACGCCGCCGGCCGATCGCCGCGGATCGCGCATTCTGACGGCGATGGTTTCCATGGCTTCCGTCGAGAACGCGATGCGCACCACCGAGCGCGCGGCGACCCGCCTTTCCGAGGAACAGCTCTACGAGCAGATTCGTCGCGTGGGCGCCGTTGGCGCCGCGGTGAACGTGAAGTTCTGAGCGGCCGCCCGGCCGATCCCGCTCCCGGCGGTCCCGCGCAATGGCCATCCATCAGGCGATCCTTCGCGTGCCGACGCGTGGCGCCGGGCTTCTTGAGATCACGGAACCAGTGGCGGCCGAAGTGGCGCGCAGCGGAGTAAGGACCGGGCTCGCGAGCGTGTTCTGCCGTCACACCAGTTGCTCACTGGTGATCATGGAGAACGCCGACCCGTCGGCGCGGCGAGATCTTGAGCGCTGGCTGGACCGGCTGGTGCCCGCGGATGACCCCGATTTCACCCACACGGCTGAGGGCCCCGACGACATGCCTTCGCACGTCAAGATGGCCCTGACGCGCACGGCAGAGACGGTGCCGGTCGGTGGCGGGCGTCTGTTGCTTGGCACGTGGCAGGGCATCTTCCTGTGGGAACACCGCCACGCCCCGCATGCGCGCGAGGTCGTGGTGACGGTGATGGGAGCCTGACGGCTGGAGGGCGCGGGCCGTCGCGCGTTCCTTCGTCAGGCCTTCGCCGGAAGGCAGGCGCCGCAGCCGTTCACGAAGAAGTCGTTGCCCTTGTCGTCGACGAGGATGAATGCGGGGAAGTCCTCCACCTCGATGCGCCAGACGGCCTCCATGCCGAGCTCGGGGTATTCGAGTAGCTCGACCTTGCGGATGTTTTCCTTGGCGAGGATGGCGGCGGGGCCGCCGATGCTGCCCAGGTAGAAGCCGCCGTGCTTCTTGCAGGCCTGCGTGACCGCGGGGCCGCGGTTACCCTTGGCGAGCATCACGAGGGAGCCGCCATTCGCCTGGAAAAGGTCGACGTAGCTGTCCATGCGGCCCGCGGTCGTGGGGCCGAAGGATCCCGAAGCGTACCCGGTGGGCGTCTTGGCGGGGCCCGCGTAGTAGACCGGATGGTCCTTCAGGTACTGCGGGAGACCTTGGCCGGCGTCGAGGCGCTCCTTGAGTTTCGCGTGGGCAATGTCGCGGGCGACGATGAGCGGTCCGGTGAGGGAGACGCGGGTGGTGACCGGATGCCGGGAAAGTTCGGCGAGGATCTCGCGCATCGGGCGATTGAGGTCGATGCGCACGATGGAGTCGTCCTTCCACAGCCGACTGGCGGCGGGGATGAAGCGGCCCGGGCTGGTCTCGAGTTTTTCGAGGAAGATGCCGTCGCGCGTGATCTTGGCGCGGGCGTTGCGGTCGGCGCTGCAGGATACGCCCATGGCGACGGGGCAGCTGGCGCCGTGGCGGGGGAGACGCACGACGCGGACGTCGAGGGCGAAGTACTTGCCGCCGAACTGCGCCCCGATGCCGGTGGCGCGCGCGATCTGTAGGACCTTCTCCTCCATCGCGAGGTCGCGGAACGCGCGGCCGTGCTCGTTGCCCGTGACGGGGAGGGCGTCGAGGTAGCGGGCGGAGGCGAGCTTGAGGACCTTCATGCAGGACTCGGCGCTGGTGCCGCCGACGACGAACACGAGATGGTAGGGTGGGCAGGCCGAGGTGCCGAGGAGCGGGAGTTTGTCGGAGACGAACTTCTCGAAGCTCTTCGGGTTGAGCAGGGCCTTGGTCTCCTGGAACAGGTACATCTTGTTCGCGGAGCCGCCGCCCTTGGCGACGAAGAGAAACTCGTACTTCGCGCCCTCGGCCGCGTGGAGGTCAATCTGAGCGGGCAGGTTGGTGCCGGTGTTCACCTCGCGCCACATGTCGAGCGGCGCGGTCTGCGAGTAGCGGAGGTTCTCCCGCGTGTAGCATTCGTGCACGCCGCGCGAAAGCCACTCGGCGTCGTTGGCGCCGGTCCATACCTCCTGGCCCTTCTTGGCCACGATGGCGGCGGTGCCGGTGTCCTGGCACATGGGCAGGATGCCCTCGGCCGCGATCTCGGCGTTCTTCAGCAGGGTGAGGGCGACGTAGCGGTCGTTGGCCGAGGCCTCGGGGTCGTCGAGGATGGCGGCGACCTGCCGCAGGTGTTCGGGGCGCAGGTAGAACGAGATATCGTGGAACGCATGCTGCGCGAGGAAGGCGAGGGCCTCGGGGGCGATCTTGAGGATTTCGCGGCCCTCGAAGGTCGTTGTGCCTATGCCTTCCTTGGAGAGCAGCCGGTACTCGGTCGCGTCGGGCCCCAGCGGGAACGGATCCTGATAGTTGAACGGTGGCGTGGCCATGATGGGGCAAACTCGCGCCCTTCCCGCCGCGTGTAAAGCGGCTGCTCGGGAGTTCTTCCCCTCTTCGCGTCGGCTACGGGCGGGTCGCGCGGAGGGGAGTGATCTTCACGGGTCCGAGCAGGCCTGAGGGCGCGAGCGGCCAGCCCGCCGCGTCGAAGGGCTTGTAGTTGATGTTCACGAAATTGATCTCGCGCATCACCTTCCAGTCCACCTTCCGACGGTCGAGGTCGCGGATGCGGTTGGCGGCGAGGTTCGTCACCTCGATCTCAAGGCGGTTGCGGCCGGGGCGCAGCAGCGCGCCGACCGGCAGGCGGAAGGGCACGCTCCAAGCCGTGCCTGCCGGCCGGCCGTTCAGGCTCACGCGCGCGCTTTCGCGCACGTCGCCCAGGTCCAGCCGCCAGTCGTCGGCCGCGAGCGCGGGTGCCTCGAACTCCAGCGTGTAACGCGCCGTGCCGCCGAAACGTTGCGCCGCTTCGCCGCCCAACGTGGTCCACGGCTTCAGCTCGTTCGTCGTGAAGGCGGCCGGCAGCTCAGGTCCGCCTTCCGCGAACTCCACCTTCCACGTGCCGTTCAGCGCCAGCGCCGGGCCCGCCGGATCATACACGAGCCATGGTTTTTCCTCCGGCGCGGCGACCCGCGTGGCGCGCAGGATCAGCGACTCACCCGGCTCGAGGTGCAGCAGGAACTCCCGACTGCCGCCCGCCGCGCCCCGGGCGGGCGCAAGGCCCGTCCTGCCGTCGAGGGGGTTCATCACGCGCAGGCTCCCGGCGTCCGCGATCGGCGTCCAGCCGCGGTGCGGGCGCGCAGTGAGGTTGACCAAGAAGTAATCGTGGCCTTCCGCCGTTGCGCGGCGGACGAAGTTCAAGCCGGCGTCGGCGAACATTTCGCGGCGCGCGTGCGGTGCGAGCGCGGCGGTCACTTCGGCCGCCACGGTGACACCGGCCGATTTCGCGGCCGCCAGCGCGGCCTGAAACTGCGCGCGGCGTTCCGCGAGGCGGCCGTAGCCGGGCACATCCTCGGGCAACTGCTCGAAGATCACCCGGGCGCCTGCCTTCGCGAGTTCCGCGATCCTTTGCAGCGTCGCCACCGGCATCCGGCGGGCCGCGGGTACCACCAAAACCGCATGCCGCGAGCCGGGCGTCACGAGCACGCCGTTCTCCACGCGCGTCGCTGCCAGCTGGTCGTCGGAGATGTAGTCGAAGGCGTGGCCGCGCGCGCCGAGCTTCCGCGCCAGCCGACCGACCGGTTCCTCGGTGAGCCAGCCGACGTGGTGCACGGTGAGCATGCGCGCGAGTCCGTCGGCGTTATCCCAGACGTCCGCCGCCGGCCAGTAGAGAAGGACGTCGTTATCGGGCCGGCCGCCCTGCAGGACCGACTGCACGCGGGCGACGTAGCGGTTCAGCTCCGTGAAGTCCCGCCACCAGGTGTTGTTCGGGTTGAACTGCGTCGAGGCGTAGAACAGCCAGCCGGGCCAGGGCGCGTCCTGCGGCGAGAACACCGTCCCGTGGTAGAAGATGTGGTTGATGCCTTCGGCGAGGATGCGGTCGAGCTCGGGCTTCACGTAGGCGAGCGATTCCTTCCAGTGCTCGCGCAGCCAGGTGGCGCTCTCGCTCGAGGCAAGTGGCCGGCCCATCACGTGGGCGGCCGACGAGGCCATGCGCACCACGAGTGGTTCCGGCAGGTCCTGATCGTGGCGCACCTCGTCGGCTTCGCGGCGGAGCCCGGGGAGCGGAAAGGGCGTCGAGCCGAAGATCTCGGTCTCGGGAACGTCGACCGCGCCGTACAGGTCGAGCAGGTTGGCCGGCGCGCCGTGCGACTGGTTGCGCACGATCCAGCCCTGGCGGCGGGACCACGCGACCCACGCGCGCAGGTAATCGAGATGCAGACGACCGAGCGTCTCGCGGTAATCCGCCTTCACGCGCGCGAGCGTGTCCCGGTCGATCGTCGTGACTTCGGCCGGGTGGCGGGCGGCGAGCTCGGCCGCGAACCGCTGGAGGTCGTAGCCGTGCATCGCGCGGAACGCCTCCGGCAGTCGGGAGGTCCAGCTCGCGTTGAAGTACTCGAAGGAGTCGTGGAACTGACCGCGCACCAGGTCGCGCGGAAACCCGGCGAAGGCCCGTTCAAACGGCTCCAGGTAACGCGTCAGCGCCTCGGTCGAAAACGGGTCCACCACGAGCCCTTCGCCGCCCGGGGCCGCGCGCTTCACCATCATCCGGCCGGGCTCGCCCGTCAGCCTGCCGTCGCGGAGCACCGCGCGCTGCAGCGCGTGGGCCTCGTCGATCCACGGTCCGCCGAAGGGCCAGCCCGTCCCCGTAGCCATGTCCACGCCGAGCCCGAGGCGCCGCGCCTCGCGGCCGGTGTGCTCCAGCATCGCCATCCATTCGGGCGACAGGAACCGCAGGTAGCGCGGCTCTGCCCCCTTGGCCCCGTAGATGGGCGTGATCTCCACGCCGCCGATTCCCGCCGCGGCGAGCTTTTCCAACTGGGCCGTGAGGCTCGCGCGGTCCACCGCGCTGCCCGGCCACCACCAGCGCGTCCACGGCTTGTTCTCGCGCGTGACCTCGGGCCAGGGCGACGGCGCCGCGGCGGACGCCGGTACGGCGAGTGCGAGCAGCAGCGGCAGCAGGCGGGGCAGGGGGGCGGTTCGCATGGTGCGAGAGTAGGTCGCCACGCGCGGGTCGCGACAACGGAGTGCGGCTCCGGACAGTCCATACCGCGCGCACGTCTGATGTCACCGCCGCCGCTCGGATTTGCGGTTGACCGTCGCGAGACCGGCGACCTTCCTTGGCCCTTCGTCCAGCTGAAGGGGGCTTCCGAAGTCCCCGGAAGGCACACCCGGAGAGGTGACAGAGTGGTCGAATGTGCGTGATTGGAAATCACGTGTACC